>NZ_JBFFNS010000001.1:0-492150 GCF_041563035.1 Sulfurimonas sp.
AAGCTAAGCCTCTCATCGCTGATAATACTTGCCCTTGCAGGGTTGGAAACGTAGGTCGCTGCCTAGTTGATCAATTTACTTATCTCTCAACTTATTTTATCAAACTCCTTTTTATTAATTACTTATTTTACTTAACTATATTATTTATTATGTCTCTATTAAATCTTTATTGATTATCCATAGATTATCTACTTTATCCATATTGACTTTTAATAATCTATCTAAAAAATACTCTCTTGCTACTTCTTTAGCACCTAAGCTCTTTAAATGATTTGTTGGTACTTGACAATCTATAAAGTCATATCCCCACTCTTTTAAATGTTTTATTAAAACTGCATATGCTGATTTTGAAGCGTTACTTACATGAGCAAACATTGATTCACCACAAAATACTTTTCCAACTACAATGCCATATAACCCACCTACAAGTTGACCATTTAGATAACTTTCTATAGAGTGTGCTATTCCCATGCCGTGTAATGTTGTATATGCTTCTATAATCTCTTCACTAATCCAAGTACCTGCTTGATCATTTCTTGGCACTGTAGAGCATCTATACATCACTTCTTCAAAGTTACTGTCAAATTTATATTCAAATTTTTTTATATTTTTTTTCAGTGATTTACTTATTTTAAAATCATCTAGTTCCATTATAAGTCTAGGATTTGGTGACCACCATATAATAGGGTCTCCACTACTATACCATGGGAATATACCGTTTTGATATGCACGAATAAGTCTAGAAGGAGTTAAGTCCCCTCCCCAAGCTAGTATTCCATCTTCATTTGCTTGGGACGCATCCGGAAACTTTAGTTCATATTTATTTAACTGCGGAATCATCTAATTGTTTAAATTTTAGAATTAGTTTTTTGTTAAATCCAACTTCTACTTTACCACCATTTTTTAACTTTCCAAATAATATCTCATCACTAAGTTTATTAGTGATATTGTCTTGAATAAATCTTTTAAGTGGTCTAGCGCCCATCTCTTTTGAATATCCACTCTCAGCAATATACTCTTTAGCTTTTGGAGACATAGTTACAGTGATTTTTTTCTTTTTAAGTTCAATATTTAACTCATTAATAAATTTAATTGCAATATCTTTAACAGTTTCAAGACTTAGTTGTCCAAATTCTACAATTGCATCTAGCCTATTTCTAAATTCAGGAGTAAAGAATGATTTTAACTCTTCATTTTGCGAAATAGAATCATCTTTGTTGAATCCCATAACACTTCTGGCACTTGCTCCAATATTTGAAGTCATAATAAGTATAACGTTTTGGAAGTTTGCTTTATATCCATTATTATCAGTTAAAGTAGCACTATCCATAATCTGCAGAAGAATATTTACTAAATCAGGATGAGCTTTTTCTATTTCATCAAGAAGTAAAACTGTATAAGGATGTTTTTTTATAGCTTCAGTCAGTAGTCCACCCTGTTCATAGCCAACATACCCTGGAGGTGCTCCAACTAAGCGAGATAGTGCGTGTTTCTCCATATATTCACTCATATCAAATCTCTCAAAATTAACACCTAGGATTTGGCTGAGAGATATAGCAAGTTCTGTCTTTCCTACACCGGTAGGACCTGAAAACAGAAATGAAGCGATAGGTTTATTTTGCGGGGTTAGTCCTGCCTTAGAAATCTTAATAGCTTTTGATACTTCCATAACAGCAGCATCTTGACCTATCACTTTTTGTTTTAAATCACTCTCTAGATTCATTAGTGCACTTGTCTCATCTTTTGTGACTTTTGAACCAGAGATGCCAATAATTCCAGAAATGGTCTTTTCTATATCATAAGCAGTAACTTTTCTTTTTTTAGGATTTTTCAGATGAAATGATGCAGCTGTCTCATCTATAATATCAATAGCTTTATCCGGTAGGAATCTGTCAGTAATATATCTTTTTGATAGTTCAACAGCACTTTTTAATGCTTCATTCGTGTATGTAACATTATGGTGCTTTTCGTATCTACTTTTTAAACCTTTTAAAATTTTATAGCTTGTTTTTACTGATGGTTCATCCACATCGACTTTAGAAAATCTTCTACTAAGTGCTTTGTCTTTTTCAAAGCCATTTCTATACTCTGCAAATGTTGTCGCACCCATACACTTTAACTCACCGGATGCCAATGCAGGCTTGAGCTGATTTGCCGCATCCATAGTACCGCTTGTAGCCCCAGCACCTATTAAAGTGTGTATTTCATCTATGAAAAGAATAGCATTTGGATGTGATTTCAACTCATCCATTACACCTTTTAGGCGCTTTTCAAAGTCTCCTCTATATTTAGTGCCAGCAAGAAGAGCACTTAGATCAAGTCCAAATAGTTCTGCTTTTTTTATAATATCTGGAACATTACCACTTGAAATGTTTAGTGCTAAACCTTCAGCAATGGCAGTCTTCCCAACACCGGCCTCACCCACTAAAATAGGGTTGTTCTTTTTGCGTCTACATAAAATCTGAACAACTCTTTTTATTTCACTATCTCTTCCAATAACAGGATCGATTTTTCCATCTTTAGCTTTATCTAAAAGATTAATACAATATTTATCTAAAAAAGATTCTCTTTCATTAGATGCAGAGCTTGGTTCACGGTGAGAGATTAGTTCTAAAATATCAAGTCTTGATATTTGATACTCATTTAAAAGAACGTAACTAAAGCTATGCTCTTCATCATATAGGGCAGCTAGCAAGTCACCTACGTCAGCACTTGATTGTTGAGCGCTCTGTATATGTTTTATCATATTATCAATTAGCCTAGAGAGTGCTACACTCTCATATGGATCTTGTTTTATGTTATCAGGAAGTGTGTCAATATTTTTTAAAATATAGTCATTAAGAGACTCTTTCATTTTTTCTACATCACCACCGCAAGTTTGGATAATTTCTGCTCCATCTTTGGAGTTTAGTAGTAGGTAAAAAACATGTTCGATTGTTAGGTATTCATGTCTTAACTCTTTTGCATAGAGAATAGATTTTTGAAATATATCATTTAAATTTGTGCTTATCATTCTTACTCTTCCTCCATTATAGCTCTTAGTGGAAAACCATTATCTTTAGCTTTTTTTCGTACTTGCATTACTTTCGTCTCTGCAATCTCATGAGTATAAACACCACACAATCCACGCTCTTTCTTATGAATATCAAGCATGATTTGTTCTGCTTGGGTATAACTTTTATGAAAAATAGTAATCAGTATATCGATTACAAAATCCATTGAGGTATAGTCATCATTTAAAAGAAAAACTTTGTATTTCTTTGGATGTTTTATTTTAACTTCATCATAAAGTTGTAAATCTGTATTAATAGCCATTATTTCCTACTTTGAAGCTTGAATAAAATCGTTAATAATATCTTTTGGGTTTTCAAGCCCTATAGAAACGCGTATCAATCCATCACTAATACCGAGAAATTTTCTTATATCTTCATCAAAATCTCTGTAAATTGTAGACGCCATGTGAAGAGCCAATGTTCTATTATCTCCAATATTTGCTGTAAGTGTAGCAAGTTTTGTATTGTTTAAAAATTCAAATGCTTTCTCTTTACTTTCCATATCTATAGTAAAGAGTGTTCCACATCCATTCTTAAAATCATTTAAATATCTCTCATTATGCGGATGTGATTTTAAACATGGGTGGTTGATGTTTAAACCTGCTTCATCAAGTGCTAAAGCTATTGTTTCTACACTGTCCGTTATCCTAGATAGTCTTAGCGGAAGTGTCTCCAACCCTAACATAGTCTGGTAGCTGGCATTTGCATTTGCGCTCATACCAAAGTCTCTAAGAGCTCTTTTTTTAGCATTTGCAAAGAGTGCCATTTTACCGGCACCTTTTATAAACTTTGACATGAAGCTATATCTCGGAGACTTCAATTTATCATCTCCGTCATTAACAGCTCTAAAAACTGCACAACCACCGAGAGCTGAAGAGTTTCCAGAGATGATTTTAGTAGTTGAGTAAACACTTATATCTGCACCCAGAGACAAAGGAGAAATACAAAGTGGCGTTATAGTGTTATCCAATATTAAAATGATTCCTGCTTCATTCGCAATTTGAGCAATACGTTTAATATCAGGAAGTTTCATATTTGGATTTCCAACACTCTCTAAAAAGATGATTTTTGTGTTTTCATTTATTGAATCTTCTATCTCATTAAAATCATCTACATCAAAGAAGTTAGTCTTTACTCCAAAGCGAGTTAGAGTTTCAGAAAAAAGTGCATAAGTCCCACCAAAAAGACCGCCGATAGATATAATCTCATCTCCGGATGCAAGAAGTGACATACATGCGAGAGTTGTCGCTCCCATACCAGAGCTAGTAGCTACAGCCGCAACTCCTCCATCCATCTCTGCCATAATAGATTCTAGTTTTGCTGTTGTTGGGTTTCCCATACGAGAGTAGAGCGGTTTTTTGACACTTCCTTCAAAAATTCCTTCTGCAATTTCTGGTGTGCCATAAGCAAAAGAAGCAGAATTAATCACAGCCGGACTAACCGCTCCTTCTTTGTTTCCAACTGACTGGACAAATTTGGTACAATACTCTTCAAAATTATTCATTAATATATGCCTTTAAATTATAAGTGATTATACCAAAGTAGAGATAAATATGAAAAAAAGAATTTTTATTACAGCGACAAACACAGATATTGGTAAGACTTACACAACAAAACTTCTTTTACGCGAGTTTGCATCTCGTGGTTTAAGAGTAGGTGTTATAAAACCTATAGAGACAGGTGTAGTAGATGGTCATGCCCCAGATGGAAATGAACTTCTGATAACTGTAAAAGAGCTAAATAGTGAGTTTGAAGATGTCTTTTTATCAGATATAGTACCGATTACTTATGAGCTTCCTGCTGCTCCATTTGTCTCATCAAATAATTTGAAACTAGATTTAGAGTTGTTAGATAAAGCGGTAGAAAAACTGGAAAAGCTTTGTGATTTGCTAATCATAGAGGGCGCTGGCGGACTTTATGTCCCAGTTGATGAAAATACTATGATGCTTGATTTAATAAAGCACTTTAATGCTCATGCACTGCTGGTTACACACTGCTCACTAGGATGTATAAATGATACCCTTCTTAGTAAAAAAGCACTCGAAGATAAAAATATAGAGCATCTTGTAGCTTTTAATTGTCGTGATGATGATAATTTTGCAACTGTCTCAGAGCCTTATTTTTTAAAAACAGGATTTGAGGTACTGAAAGTTAGCCAAAATATTGACACTATTTGCGATGTCTTGTATAATCTATAAATTAATTTAAAAAGATGAGCATGCAACACTTAATTCGCACAGATGATTTTACAGTAGAAGAGATAGAAGGTATTTTTGCAGATGCAAGAAAGTTTGGCGATGGAGCATTCGATAGAATCTTGCAAGATAAAATAGTAATCACACTGTTTTTTGAAAACTCCACAAGAACTAAAAGCTCATTTGAAATAGCTGCAAAAAGACTTGGCGCCGAGATTGTACACCTGGATGCTGCAAAGAGTTCTACAAAAAAAGGTGAGACTTTAGTAGATACTGCAATGAACTTAGATGCTATGAACCCACATGCAATAATAGTACGTCACCAAAACTCAGGTGTTCCGCAAATCCTCTCCAACCATACAAAATCTGCAATAATCAATGCAGGTGACGGTGCTCATGCACATCCTACTCAAGCACTGCTTGACCTATTTACGCTAAAAGAGCATTTTGGTGATGTAAAGGGTAAAAAAATAGCTATAGTCGGAGATATTAAAAATTCTAGGGTAGCCAACTCAAACATAGAACTACTAACAAGGTTTGGCATGGAAGTAATACTCGTAGCCCCTCCACACTTTTTACCAAAGACTACTCTTAGAACTACACACTTTTTAAATGAGATCATCGATGAAGTTGATGTAATCATGAGCCTTAGAACTCAGACTGAGAGACACTCTTCACAAAGCTATGCTTCACTTAAAGATTATGCGAGTGATTTTTGTATAACAACAGAGTTAGTTGGTGATAGAGATATTATACTTTTACACCCTGGTCCTGTTCATAGAAATATTGATATTTGTGACGCACTTTTAGCAGATGATAGATGCAAGGTTCTAGAGCAAGTAACAAATGGTGTATCTATAAGAATGGCGGTACTAAAAAAACTTATACATGACATTTAAACAGATAAACTCTCTTGGCATAGAGAGAGTTCCTTTTTTATTTATAAGCGATTTTTTAGCACAAAAAATAGAAGTAATACCCTTAGATGAGTTAAGCTCACACGATATAGAATTTTGCATCAATGAAGATTATGCTCATAAAAAACATAAGAATTTTTTTAAAAAAGATGTTATTGGATATGAAAGTTATAAAAAAAAGTTTGATAAGATAATAGAGCATATAAAATCTGGTGACACCTATCTTTTAAATCTTACTGCACCTACAAAGATCCATTCTGATTTAACTTTAAAAGAGATATATAACTATGCGAATGCACACTATAAACTAAGATACAAAGATGAGTTTGTCTGTTTTTCTCCTGAGAAATTTATTCGTATAAAAGAATCAAAGATACATACTTTTCCCATGAAAGGTACAATAGACGCTTCTATAGCAGATGCTAAAAATAAAATACTTCATGATGAAAAAGAGATGGCAGAACATACTATGGTTGTTGATCTGCTTCGGAATGATCTCTCTATAGTTGCATCTGATGTAAAAGTAGAAGAGTTTAGATATGTACAAAAAATAGACTCAGGTGAGAAAGAATTACTGCAAGTAAGTTCACATATAAGCGGTAGTGTAGGTGATGACTGGCAAGAGAGAATCGGGGATATACTGAGTGCACTACTTCCTGCAGGAAGTATAAGTGGGACACCAAAAAAGAGCACTTTGGAGATTATCAAAAATGTTGAAGGATATGAGAGAGGTTTCTTTAGCGGTGTCTTTGGCATCTATGATGGTGAGTGCTTTGACAGCGGTGTAATGATTCGCTATGTTGAAAAAACAGAAGATGGATATATATACAAAAGTGGTGGAGGAATAACTTTAGATAGTGACGTCAAGTTAGAATATAATGAATTACTAGATAAGGTATATTTACCATGATTTGGATTGACAAGAGATGAAAAAGTCAATATTAGATAATTTTTTCACAAGTGGCTGGATCTGTGATGAATACAATAGTGATGTAAAAAGTAGATATCAGATGGTTAATATCGGTTTATTGCTATCATCAGTATCACTTTTATATGGCGTACTTGGTAACATTATAAGAGATGCATGGGAACTTGTTCCAATAGAAATCTTTTTAATTTGTATGAATATAATACTTTTCTTTGTTCTTAGGTCTTATAAAAAATCCTTTGAAATTGTCGCTATGATAATGACGGCTCAGTTTACAATTTTGTTCCTTTTCCTTATTTATATAAGTGAGCCCGGTGCTTTAAAGCATGTATGGTTATTTACATATCCAATCATCCTTTTATATTTTCAAAAAACTAATAATGGGATATATTGGCTGATTTTTACTATTAGTATGCTTGTTATAGCCCCATTGCAAAATTTTATTGAAGTTCAATATTCCCTTTTTCAAGTGACATATATTTCATTTGTCTTAATGATAGTAAGTATAATCATCTATTTTTATCAGGTTAAAATGGATGAAGCTAGAAATTTGATTTTAGAACAACAAAAAATGCTTAGAAATTTCAATCTAGAACTTGAAGAACAGGTAAAAGAGTTAAAACTTCAAGATCAGCTTTTAACTGCGCAGTCAAAACAAGCAGTTATGGGGGAGATGATAAGCATGATAGCGCATCAATGGCGACAGCCTCTCTCTACAATAACTCTTCAAATATCAAACCTACATATAAAAAAAGCACTTGGAAAAAAGGTTGATGAAGAGGAGCTTGATAAAACACTAAGCGGCATTAGTGATACCATTCTTTATCTCTCAGATACTGTTGATGATTTTCAAACATATTTTCATCCTAATAAAGAGATATCAAGAGTAGAAGTACACGAGTTAGTACAAAGAGCAATAAACTTTACGCTACCAAGAGTCAAAGAAAATGGTATTGAAATTTTATTGGAAAAAACAGATAAGGCTATTATCAGTATATACATAAATGAGATAATTCAAGTTTTATTAAATATCTTAAACAATTCAATAGACGCTTTAAATGAGGCTAAAAGAGAAAAACCGAAGATAATTGTCTCTTTGGTAAATGGTAAAAAAAGTATTTTTGTTAGGATTAAAGATAATGCCAATGGTATAAAAGATGAAAATCTACTACATCTTTTTGAGCCATACTTTAGCACAAAAGGAAAAAATGGTACCGGACTTGGTCTTTACATGAGTCAGATGATTATGCAAAAACAGTTTGGGACTAAGATAGAAGTTGATACTTCAAGCAGTGGATCAACATTTACTGTTGAGATTCCAAGATCAGTTTCATAAATGAGATTTGCACAAAGAACTATATTTTTTCTTAGTGCACTTTCTTTTCATATTATGTTAGTTTATCTCTTTGCTTCAGGTTTTTACACTTTTTATTTCATAGCTTTAATCGGCATCTCATATCTACTGCATAGCTTTTACAGTTACTTCTCGTATAGAGTTTTTTTACTTCTTTTAATCTTAGTATTGATTTTGGTAAATTTGAATCTTTACGATGAATATGTATTTGAACTATATCTCTATTTTGATGCTGTAAAATATAGCATATTTGTAAATAGTGAAGTAAAGTATGTATTAATTACACTTCATCTGATAGTTTTAATTAATTTAAAAAGGTTTGAGAATTTTTGGGCTATAATAGATAAAAAATTATTTAGGATTTAATTATATGTATATAGAAGATTTGAAGTTTTCACTATGGGCAGATTTTATTGAGAGAGATTATTTAGATAAAGAGTTTAAAGAGTTGATTACTAATGGAATCATTAATGGAGCTACTTCAAATCCAGCTATTTTTAAAAATGCAATTTTAAATTCACCTGCATACAAAGAGCAACTTGCTTCTCTTAATGGTCTAAGTGCTAAAGAAAAGTACGAAGCTGTTGCTATATATGATATTAAAAAAGCGGCAGATATTTTAAAACCACTTTATGACGCAGGTGATGATGGATATGTAAGTATTGAAGTCGACCCTTTTCTTTGTGATGAGGCAGATGCTACTATCGATGAGGGTAAAAGACTTTTTGCTGAAATCGGTCGTGAAAATGTAATGATTAAAGTTCCTGCAACAACAGCCGGATATAAGGCGATGGAAGAGTTAAGCGCATCTGGAATCCCTGTAAATGCGACACTTATCTTTAAAAAAGATCAGGCTATATCTTGTGCTAAAGCTTTTGAACGTGGATGCGAGAGAAGTGGTAAAAGTGTTGATACTGTAATCAGTATCTTTGTAAGTAGAGTTGACCGTGCTCTAGATGCAACACTCAGTGCAAACGGTGTTGAGGTAGCTCTTAGCGGCATCTATAATACAGCCGATATCTATAATGCTATACAAGAGATGAATATTAGCGGATGCAGAGCACTCTTTGCAAGTACTGGTGTAAAAGATGACTCACTGCCTGCGTACTATTATGTTGATAATCTTTTAGCATATAATAGTGTAAATACTGCACCTATTGAGACTATAGACGCTTTTCATAAAGGCGGAAAAAAGAGAAAGGCCCTTCCTATTTCTGAGGAAGTTATAAAAGAGCATTTTTTTAAAGTAAAAAATGCAGGTGTTGATTTTGATGCTGTTCTTGATAAGCAGATAGCTGATGGATTAGAATCATTTAAAGACGCATTTAACGATATATTGGAGTCCTTATGAGTAATGAAGTAGATGTAAGTAAGTTAACCTTTGCCCAATTAAACAAGATTAGAATATATCTTAAAAAGATGATTGAACTTGGAGGCAGTGACCTTCACGTAAAAGCAAACTCAGTTATCAGAGCTAGGATCAATGGGAACATCGTTCAGTTTGCCGGTGATATTTTTGCTAAAGAAGATGCACTTACTTTTGCAAAAGAGTTACTAAAAGGAAGGTTCGGAGAATTCATTGAAAAGAAAGAGATAGATTTAGTTTATCCTTTTGATGAAAGAAATCGTTTTCGTGTAAATATTTTCTTTCAGATGGATGGTGTATCAGCAGTCTTCCGTGTTATTCCTGTAAAAATCCCATCAATAGAAGAACTTCATTTTCCTGATATTTTAAAGGATTTCACTGAAAAAGAGAGAGGTCTTGTCCTAGTAACAGGTGTTACCGGTAGTGGTAAGTCAACAACTCTTGCAGCTCTTATTAATGAGATAAATATTAGAAAGAGAAAGCATATTATTACTATTGAAGATCCTATTGAATTTGTTCATAAAGATAAGGGATGTATTATTAACCAGCGTTCAGTTGGTCAAGATACACTCTCTTTTGGTACAGCTCTTCGTGCTTCTCTTCGTGAGGATCCGGATATTATCTTGGTTGGAGAGATGAGAGATAGAGAGACGATAAATCTTGCCCTTCATGCTGCAGATACAGGACATTTGGTTTTTTCTACTCTTCACACTATAGATGCAAAAGAGACCATTAATCGTATTATTGCAACTTTTCCTACTGATGAGCAAAATCGTGTAAGAATGTCTCTAGCCGGAGTTATTCAAGGTATTGTCTCACAAAGGCTTATCCCTACAATAGATGGTGGAAGACGTGCAGCTATGGAAGTCCTTGTCCGTACACCGACTATTGAGAAACTGATTATGGAAAATCGTGATTATGAGATTAGAGATGCTGTCGAGAAAGGTAGAGACCATTATAAGTCTCAAAGCTTTGATCAACATATTTTAGAACTCTATAATGAAGGAATCATTACAAAAGAAAAAGCGAAAGATTATGCTACGAGTGCATCTGATCTAGAGTTAAGAATGAGTGGGTTAAGCTCATCTAAAACTGCTAAAAATCCATCTGCAAGTGGAGAAAAAGAGATTAAAATCGATAAAAGTGATGATATCTTTGACTTAAAGTAGATTTTAAAGCTTGTATGTGTATAATTCCGAACATTTTTTATTAAGGATTTAATATGTTAGAAGGCATAATTAGAAAGAGTACTGACAAACAAAGCACAAAAACACTACGTCGCGATGGTTATCTAATTGCTAACATCTATGGAAAAGGCTTTGAGAATATCAATGCTGCATTCAAAATGAATGAATATATCCGTACTGTTCGCAAGAAAGAAACTTTAGCATTCCCAGTAAGTATAGAGGGAAAAGAGATGAATCTTGTTGTTCAATCATATGAAGCTCACGCAGTAACTGGTAATCTTTTACACGTTGATTTAATGGTAGCACAACCAGGTGTTGTAACTACTTATAATGTACCGGTTGTACCAGTTGGTGAAGCAAAAGGTCTTAAAAATAAAGGTCTTGTTCATAAAGCTAAACCTCGTTTAACTGTAAAAGGTGCTATTGAGAATGTACCAAATACTTTTGAAATTGATGTTACTGAAATGGATACTGGTGATTCTAAACTAGTTCGTGATCTAGTTGCTATCCCTAATGTTACTATGCTAGATGCAGATCGTGTAGCTGTTGTAAGTATTATTAAAGCTAAATAATCATGCTAATAGTCGGACTGGGTAATCCTGGCCCGGCATATGCAAAAAATCGCCATAATATAGGTTTTATGGTCATAGATGAGCTAGTTCGCAGAAACTCTGCTCAAAAACTTTCATCTTCATCATTTAACGGTGACCTTTTCAAATTTTCAAATCATTTTTTATTAAAACCACTTACTTATATGAACTTATCAGGTAACTCGATTCTAGCTGTTAAAAAGTTTTATAAAATAGATGAAGTTGTTGTAATACATGATGATTTAGACCTTCCTTTTGGAACTCTGCGTTTTAAATATGGTGGCGGTCATGGTGGGCATAATGGACTTAAATCTGCGGATCAGATGATAGGACGTGATTATGCAAGAGTGAGACTTGGAATTGGAAAGCCTGAACATAAAGGCGAAGTTTCTTCTTATGTTTTAAGTGATTTTTCCTCAGCGGAGACTGAGCATCTTGAGGGTTGGATCACACATACATGTGAGGCCGTAGAGAGTCTGCTTGAAAATTCATTAGAAGATGTGAGTTCAAAATATACGATTAAAAAATTTCAGCTAAAATAACATTTACTATTCGAAGAAGTTTTCTTGCCTAGAGGCGAGGACGAAGTGATTGAATATAAACTGGACTTATTCAGATTTTATGAGAAGGAATAATTTGCTAGCATTTAGATATATCGCTTTTCATTATTTAAAATATTTCTCAGTCATCCTAATTGCTTTAGTTATGTTCCTTGTTGGATTTGACTATATGGAAAATGCTGACTCACTATCTTCATCCGCAAACTTGGTTTTGATTTATCTTGTATATAAAGCATTTTTCGCGATTGATATGCTTCTTCCGTTATCTTTAATATTTGCTATGATATCGACAAAAATATTTCTTATTCGCTCGAATGCTCTGGTTTCTTTTTATTCACTGGGTTATTCAAAAGTAGATGTATTAAAGCCCTTTGTAGTTGTCTCAAGCACAATAGTAGTGATTTTCATATCTCTTCATGCACTTCCGAGTTTTTCCCGTGCGGATGAGTTTTCAAACAATATTCGTAAAAATGCAGCTTATCTAAGTCCTACAAAAGACCTCTTCTTTACATATAAAGATAAGTATATTTACTTCTCTCAGATGCTTCCTCTTCAGGAAAAAGCAGAGGGTATTAGAGTCTTTAGTATTAAAGAAAACTCACTTAAAGAAGTAGTTGTAGCAAAAGAGGCTACATACAGAGATGAGTCTTGGCATATTGCAGAAGCAGATATAATCACAAAACCTGACAATATGAGCTTTGAATCAAAAGGTATAAAAGTTGACCATGAAAAAGGTCTGAGTATTCTACACGGTTTTCGTCCAAAAATGCTTGATCAGGTATATGAAGGTAAGGTGAATTTTACTATCAAAGATGCGATAGATGCATTATTCTTACTCAAAGATCAAAATATAAATACCAGCAGCATAAAAGGTGCACTTTACAAGATATTTATTTACCCGTTTTTTGTACCTTGTCTGGTAGTGATTATCTTCTTTTTTGTCCCGATTAGTGCAAGATTTTTAAATGTTTCTCTCTTTAGTTTTGGAGCCATTCTTGCAACACTTTTAATCTGGGGAATCTTGTTTATGCTCATAGAACTTTCAAATAATAAGACTATTTCAAGTGAAGCAGGTGTAGTTGCTCCGGTAATTATTCTCTTCTTTATAGCTCTTAGACAGTGGCGAAAATACCGCTTAGCCGCTTAACCATTACATGCAAAGACTTCGTCTTTGCCGAGAGAAGATAGTCATCCCCTCTTTTATAACAAAAATATAAGCACTTTTTGGATAAAATCACTTAAAAAATATTTGGAAATTTTACAATGAACTTTAAAGAACTGGCATCTGAGTATAAAACACCTCTGTACGTTTATAACTTAGACTATATGAGTGAACAATATCAAGAGTTAAAAGAGGCTTTTAGAGGTAGAAAATCTATCTTAGCTTATGCTGTAAAAGCAAACTCAAATCTTAGTGTAGTTAAGCATTTTGCTGATTTAGGAAGTGGAGCGGATTGTGTATCTATCGGTGAAGTACGCCGTGCATTTTTAGCTGGAATTCCGGCATACAAAATTATTTTTTCAGGTGTTGGTAAGAGTGATGATGAAATACGTGAAGCAATAGACAAAGATATCCTTTATATCAATGTTGAAAGTGAAGCAGAACTATTTCGTGTTGAGTCAATCGCAAAAGAGTTAAATAAAACTTCTCGCATCAGTATTCGCGTTAATCCAAATATCGACCCGAAAACTCACCCATACATCTCTACGGGACTACATGACAACAAGTTTGGTGTAGATATCAATACAGCTAAAAGAATGTACATATTTGCAAAGAACTCAGAGGCTCTTGACCCTGTCGGTGTTCACTTTCATATTGGTTCACAGCTAACACACCTAGAACCAATCTATGAATCAGCTGTGATAGTAGCTGACATGGTTCGTTCACTTGAAGCTATTGATATTGAGTTGAAGTTTTTTGATATCGGTGGTGGACTTGGAATTACTTACGATGATGAAGTTACAATCAAACCATATGATTATGCACAGGCAATATTAGGAACTCTAAAGGGTCTTGATCTGACAGTTATCTGTGAACCTGGAAGATTTTTAACTGCTAATGCAGGTTACTTCTTGACTAAAGTTCTTTATGAGAAACAAAATGGAGCTAAAAAGTTTGTAGTTGTTGATGGAGCGATGAATGATCTTCTTCGTCCAAGCCTTTACAGTGCTTATCATAAGATAGAAGCTATTACGGACTCTGCATCTGAAGTAAGAAACGTTGATATAGTAGGTCCTGTTTGTGAAAGTGGTGACTTCTTTGCAAAAAACTATCCACTACCTGAGTTAAATCATAATGACCTTCTTGTAGTTCACAGTGCAGGAGCTTATGGTTTTGGTATGGGAAGCAATTATAATACGCGTGGTAGAAGTGCTGAAGTAGCAGTGCAAAACGGTAAAGCAAGACTTATTAGAAGAAGAGAAAACTTTGAAGATTTAATCGCTTTAGAGAAAGAGTTTTTGGAAAACTAAATATGTACTTCATCGATGTGCAGGGCACTCTAATCAGCGACAGTGATAAATCTCCGATTCGTGGAAGCTTAGAGTTTATTCAGATGTGTAATGAGAAAAACATTCCATACATGATTATTACAAATAACACCAAAAAAGCATCAAGAGATTTTTATGATTATCTTCGTTCTATTGGTTTTGAATTTGATTTTTCTAAGTATCTTGATCCTCTAATGCTTCTGGAGTCTCGTGTTTCTAAAGAGTCAGTTGCAGCTTATGGTGCAGATGAGTTTTTAAAGACTCTTGTCTCTATGGGCTACACTCTTAATTATGAAAACCCGCAGACAGTTTTAGTAGCAATAAAAGAAGATTTTGATGCGAACGAATATGCTCAGATGATAGACTTTTTACTCTCTGGTGCAAAACTCGTCGGAATGCATGAGACATCGATATACGCTAAAAACTCTAAGAGATATCCTGGAGTTGGAGCTGTTTTAAAGATGCTTGAATTTGCAACGTCAGTTACTTATGAAGTTGTTGGAAAACCAAGTGAGGCTTTTTACAACGAATCTCTAGCTAAGTTAAGAGAACAAGACAGCAGCGCTGAGTTTAGTAATGTGACTATGATCAGTGATGATGTTAAAGGCGATTTAGGCGGAGCAAAAGAGATGGGAATGAAGACAGTTTTTGTAACTAGCGGTAAGTATAAAACAGAAGATGAAATAGTTCCATTCCTAAAGCCTGAACTTAGACCTGATTCAGTTTATGGTGATATGCAGAATATTTTGGAGGCGATATGAAAACTTTAGATGATTGTAGAAATGCGATAGATGCTATTGATAATGAGATGCTGGAACTTCTTAATAAAAGAATGAAAGTTGTTGAGAGAGTTGGTGAAATAAAGAACGAATCTGGCGGTGCGATATACAGACCAGAAAGAGAAAAAGCTATTATTGAAAGACTTGAAGCACAGAGTAAAGCCAGTGGTGGAGCTCTAAACAAAAGCGCTATTGAAGCGATATTTTTAGAAATATTTGCAGTCTCAAGAAACTTGGAACGTCCGGAAAAAATAGCTTACTTAGGACCTGAAGGCACATTTACTCATCAAGCTGCAGAGAGCCGTTTTGGGGCTATGAGTGATTATATCTCTGTTAGTTCAATTCACTCTGTGTTTAAGACCTTGGAGTCAAAAAGAGCAAAGTTCGGTGTTGTGCCAATTGAAAACTCTAAAGACGGTATTGTTGGAGAGACACTAGATCTACTTGCTAAGAGTTCTGTGAAAATTGTAGCAGAACTATATATGCCGATTCATATGTCGTTTGTAACTCATGCAACGAAGATATCAGATATAAAAAGAATCTACTCAAAAGATAAGGGATTTGGTCAGTGTAGAGAGTTTTTATCTGAGCATGGTCTTATAAATATAGAGCATATACCAGTAGAATCAACAGCAAAAGCAGCAATTCTTGCATCTGAAGATTCAAATTCTGCTGCAATCTGTTCTCATATCGCAGCTAAGCTTTATAAGGTTCCTACGATGTATGAAAACATAGAAGATGAGCATGACAGCTCTACTCGTTTTGTTATCCTGAGTGACTTTAAAAATGCTATAAGTGAGCATGATAAGACATCAATACTTGTAAAACTTGAAGATGCAAAAGAAGCCGGTTCTCTTGTTCATTTCTTAAAAGATTTTGATGATGAAAAGATAAACCTATCAAAAATAGAATCCCGTCCATCAAAAGATCAGTCAGGTTTTGGTTATTGGTTTTATATAGATTTTTATGGGCATATAGATGAACCCCATATTCAAAAGGTACTATCTAAGCACGATGCAGAAGTGACTTGGCTTGGAAGTTATGTAAAGGGTGAAGATGAACTTTAATTCTAAGATGAAAGATATTAAAAACTATGAAGCTGGAAAGCCTATAGAGTTAGTTGTAAGAGAGTTTGGTATTGAACCGAAAGATATTATTAAATTGGCTTCTAATGAAAATCCTAACGGTTGTTCGACAAAGGTTCAAGAAGCTGTATCAAAGATAGTTGCAAAAATGGCTCTATATCCTGATGACTCCATGATAGCTCTAAAGAGTGCACTTAGCAAGAGATTTGATGTAGAGAATGAGAATGTAATCATTGGCTCGGGAAGTGATCAGGTGATTGAGTTTTTAATTCATGCAAAAGCTAACTCAGAGTCTAAAATACTTATGAACTCTGTTACATTTGCAATGTACGAAATCTATGCAAAGCACGTAGGAGCAGAGATATTAAGAACTGCTACGCAAGAGCATGATTTAGATGAGTTTTATGAGATATATAAGCAAGAAAAACCTTCTATAATTTTTCTGTGTACTCCAAACAATCCGACTGGAGATGCTATAGACGCAGGTAAACTATTTGATTTTGTAAAAAAGATAGACAGTGACACTCTTGTAGTTGTAGATGGGGCTTATATGGAGTATGCTTTAGTTAAAGACAGTTCTAAAGAGGTGAAGCCTAAAGATTTAGCTGAGCAGTTTGATAATGTGATTTATCTTGGAACTTTCTCAAAAGCTTATGGACTTGGCGGTATGCGTGTTGGTTACGGTATAGCAGATGCTAAGATCATAAAAGAGCTTTATAAGCTCAGACCTCCTTTTAACATCACTACACTATCTTTAGAGGCTGCAACTGTTGCCCTAGAAGATGAAGAATTTGTAAACAAAAGTGTAGTTGATAACTTTAATGAGATGAAACGCTATGAAGAGTTTGCAAAAGAGCAAAAAATAGATATAATAAACAGCTATACAAATTTTGTTACTTTATGTCTAAATCCGAACCAAAAATCTTCTTTAGTTGCAGACCTTCTTTTAAAACGTGGGATGATAGTTAGAGATCTTAGCGGATATGGTATGAACGCTATTAGAGTAACGGTTGGAACACAAGAGCAGAACACTCGCTTTTTTGAACTAACATCAGAAATTTTGTAATTATAAAATGGGAAGTTAATGGATTTTAAGATACTTTTTTCTCAGTTAGTTGTTCTCTATTCAAAGCTAACTAAACAGCAAAGAATTATCATTGCTGCTGCCATTATCGGTATAGTCTCATTTCTTATTTTCATGGTTGTTTATACGGCTAAGAAAACTACAGATGATTCATATGAAATCCTTTTTAATTCCCTAAGTTCTGAAGATGCAGCTAAGATTGTTGATCAATTAGAAAAAGATGGAATAAAATATAAACTAGAAGATAACAACATTATCAAAGTTCCCAAAGATATTGTTTACAAAGAGCGTATTACAATTGCTTCTATGGGTATTCCTAAAAACAGTGGTGTTGGATTTGAACTTTTTGACACACAAGAGTTTGGTGCTACAAGTTTTGATCAAAATGTTAAATACCTTCGTGCATTAGAGGGTGAACTCTCACGTACTATCAATGCTCTTATCCCTATTGAATCTGCAAGTGTAAGTCTAGCTATTCCCAAAGATACTCTTTTTATTGCAAAACAAGTTGATCCGAGTGCTTCAGTCATGGTTCAACTTGTAGAAGGTCAAAGACTTTCTCCTAAGCAGATACGCGGTATTAAAAACCTTGTTGCTTCTGCAGTGCCAAAGATGAAGTCAGAAAATGTAATGCTAATTAATTCTGAAGGTGAAACTTTAGGTGATGAAGATGAAATGGCTCAAATGGGTGAGTTATCAGCTGTTCAGCAAAAGTTTAAAACAAAAGAAGAAAAGAAGCGACAAAGAAAGATCATGCAGGTAGTTTCTCCGTTTGTCGGTGGAAATGAAAAAGTAGTTGCTCAGGTAACTATAGAGTTCGATTTTTCTATTCAAAACTCTACGTCTGAAACATTTGATCCTGAAAATGTTGTGAGAAGCGAGCAGGTTAGTGAAGAGAAGAGAGAAGGCGGTGCTCCTGCTGAAATAGGCGGTGTACCAGGTACTGTCAGTAACATTGGACCTGTTCAAGGACTTAAAAGTAATCAGACTAGTGAGAAATACGAAAAAAACAGTGGTACAACTAACTATGAAGTTGGTAAGACTGTATCAACTACGAAGTCTCAGTTTGCTCGTATAAAAAGAATCAGCGCAGCAGTTATTGTAGATGGAAAGTATAAGTTTAAAACAGATGAAGAGGGTAAAGCAACTGATGTTCTTGAGTATGAGCCGCTTCAAGAGAGTGACTTAGACGCATTATCATCATTGGTTGGACGTTCAATAGGTATTAATGAAGCTCGAGGGGATGAAATAAGCGTTAAAAACTTGCAGTTTAAAAGAAGTGATTCTCATATTGAAGTTGATGGTGTATCTCAGGCTGTAACATTTAGTCAAACTTATTTAGCACCATTCTCTGGAGTGTTTAAATATCTATTTGTTCTTATTTTACTTCTTATTCTGTACAAAAAAGTTATCTCTCCATTTGCTCTTAGAATGCTTGAGGTGTCTAAAGAGGATGAGGAGTTTGACCGTCCAATGCTTGATATAGATGATGATGAAGAGGAAGACTTAGTAGAAAAAGTTCAACAGATGCGTAAGAAAGTTGAAAGTCAGCTTGGTGTAGGTGAAGGCTTTAACGAAGATGAACTTAAGCATGAAGTGCTTCTTGAAAAAGTTAGAAATATGGCAGAAGATGCACCAGAAGAGATAGCGTCTTTACTTCAATCACTCTTAACAGAAGAAGAAGACAGTTCTAGAGAGAGGATAGTTAGATAATGAATTTAAGCCCAACGCAACAAGCAGCTTTTGATGAAATGAGTATGGCGGAAAAAATCGCTATTTTACTAATGCAACTTGGGGAAGAGTCAACAGCAGCAATCTTCTCCAACATGACCGTAGATGCAATTACTGAAGTATCAAAATTTATTGCAGGTAACAGGTCAGTTGAAAAAGCTGTTGCTACTGCTATACTTGAAGAGTTTCATGCAATCTTTCAATCAGGACAGTTTCTTACTACTGGTGGTATGGAGTATGCAAGGGAACTTCTTTATAGAACTCTTGGACCTGAAGAGGCAAAAAAAGTTTTAGAAAAGTTATCAAAAAGTATGCAAAATACTCAAAATTTCTCATACCTTTCAAAAATCAAGCCTCAGCAGTTATCAGACTTTATTGTTAACGAGCATCCTCAAACGATTGCTCTTATATTAGCTCACATGGATGCTACAGAAGCGGCAGACACTCTGCAATACTTCCCGGATGATCTGCGTTCTGAAGTTGCTATGAGAATGGCAAAACTTGGAGATATTTCTCCTTCAGTTATTAAAAGAGTCTCTGCAGTCTTAGAGTCTAAACTTGAATCACTTGCTTCATACAAAGTTGAAGTTGGTGGACCGAGAGCAGTTGCAGATATCTTTAACCGTCTTGGTGCTAAGTCGGCAAAAGCTACGCTTTCTCAAGTTGAGCAGGTCGATGAAGAGCTTGCAACTCTGATTAAAGAGATGATGTTTACATTTGAGGATATTGTAACTTTAGATAAGAATGCTATTACAGAGATTTTAAAAACTGTAGATAAAAAAGAGTTAATGCTTGGTCTTAAAAGTGCACCTGAAGAACTTAAAGAGAAGTTCTTCTCTGCAATGTCTGAGAGAGCTAGAGAAGCATTTGATGAAGAGATGCAATTCCTTGGTGCTGTTAAAATGAAAGATGTTGAGAATTCTCAGAGAAAAATTGTTGAAATTGTTAACGGACTTGCTGAAGCAGGAACAATACAAATGGGTTCAACTGACGAGATGGTAGAGTAGGTAATTGTTATGGCAACTGTAATCTCAAACGATAGACTAACAAAACATACCGTAGATAAGTATACCTTCAAAGTTTTACCTATGGGTGGTACAGGACATGAAGAAGAAACAGAGAAACCTACTCTTACAAAAGATAATAATCCAGGTATTAGAGAGAGTGATATAGACTCTAGCTCTATGAGTCAAAGCTCAAAAGATTCACTTATTGAATCGTTGATGAAAAAGACTGATGAGATGTCATCAAATTTTATAAAACTTCAGATGAAGTTAGAATCTATGAGTGAAGAACATACGGCAGAACTTGAAAAAGTAAAGACGGAATCTTTTAATGAAGGTATATTAGCAGGAAAAGAACAAGCTGCTAAAGATGAAGAAACTAACATGTCAAAAGGTTTAGCTCAGTTTTCTGCTTCTGTAGCAACATTGGAAAAAAGTGCACACGATTACGAAAGAGCTTTAGAAGGTATCAAAAGTGAGTTAATCAGTGCGGCTCTTGATATTTCGAAAGAGGTTATAAATATTGAATTAAATGAGAGTTCAACTGCTATAGCTGAAGTTCTATCAAATGAACTTATAAAAGAGTTGCAGAGCGCTTCAAAAATAACACTAAAAGTAAACCCTAAAAACCATGGTGAGATATCTCAAAGCATTGGTTTACTGGATCATGTAAATATTATCTCAGATAGTGCTGTAAGTGAAGGTGGCGTTATTGCCATCAGTGATGCAGGAAATATAGATGCGCAGATCTCAAAAAGATTTGAGAGAGTAAAAAGAGCAGCCTTAAGTGAATAAAATAATATGAATATTAAACAAAAAAGTATAAAAGAACTCGAGGTTCTTTGCCAAGATATAAGAGAAGAAATTTTAAGAGTTGTCAGTAAGAATGGCGGGCATTTAAGTTCAACACTTGGTGCAACAGAGCTAATAGTAGCAATGCATAAAGTATTTGACTCAAATAAAGATCCTTTTATTTTTGATGTTTCGCATCAATCATATGCACATAAACTTCTTACAGACAGATGGGAAGAGTTCGATACACTACGTCAGTTTGGCGGAACATGTGGTTACACAAAGCCAAGTGAATCTAAACATGATTATTTTGTAGCAGGACACAGCTCAACATCTATATCTTTAGGAGTTGGTGCTGCTAAAGCAATTGCTCTTAAAAATGAGCAGGATAGCAGAATACCTGTTGTTATGATAGGTGATGGGTCTATGACTGCTGGTATGGTTTATGAAGCACTAAATGAACTCGGTGATAGAAAATATCCGCTGGTTATCATACTCAATGATAATGAGATGAGTATTGCAAAACCAATAGGTGCTGTGAGTAGAATGTTAAGTTCTGCAATGGCATCTCCGTTTTACCAAAAGTTTAAAAAACATACAGAAAACTTTGTAGATAATTTTGGCGAAGGTGCCCATTATATTGCTAAGAGAATGGAAGAAAGTTTAAAACTTATTACTCCGGGTATGCTTTTTGAAGAGATGGGTATTAACTATATTGGGCCTGTTGATGGACATAATCTTTCTCAGCTTATAGAGATTATGCAGACAGCTAAAAAACTTAATCAACCTGTAATTATTCATGCTCAAACTGTTAAGGGTAAGGGTTATGATATTGCAGAAGGTAAAGAAGAGAAATGGCACGGTGTTGGTCCTTTTGATCTAAGCAATGGACACAGTTCAAAGAAATCTTCTGCTAAAAGTGCTACTCAGATATACACAGAAGTTCTTATGCATCTGGCAAAAAACGATGAGAAGATTGTTGGTGCTACAGCAGCTATGCCAAGCGGAACAGGACTAAGTGAGCTTATGGAGACTTATCCTGATAGATTTTGGGATGTAGCAATTGCAGAGCAACACGCTGTAACTTCAATGGCAGCTTTAGCAAAAGAGGGTTTTAAGCCATTTTGCACAATCTACTCGACATTCTTGCAACGTGGATATGATCAGGTAATACATGACACTTGTCTTATGGATCTTCCTGTTGTATTTGCACTTGATCGTGCGGGGATAGTTGGAGAAGATGGTGAGACTCATCAAGGTGTTTTTGATATAAGTTTTTTAAGAGCTGTACCTAATATGACACTTTTTGCTCCAAGAGATGAAAAATCATTTCATCAAGCACTTGGGTTTGCAGCAGAGTATCAGCATCCATGTTCAGTGAGATATCCTAGAGGTTCTTTCACAGAGACAGACCTTCCTGAGTCAACTCCGTTTGAACTTGCTAAGTCACAGCTACTTCGCTCAAGTGACAGCGACATACTTTTCATAGGTTATGGGAATGGTGTTGGTCGTGCATATGAGACGGCTGAGATATTAGATGCAGATGTAAGTATATTAGACCTTAGATTTGTAAAACCATTGGATGAAGATATGCTTCGTGATATGGCTACTAAACATAAAAAGTGGTTTGTATTTAGTGATAGTTCTAAAATGGGTGGTGTTGGTTCTGCTATCTTAGAGTTCTTGGCATCTGATAAGATTTTAGATGTCGCAGTAGAGAGTTTTGAGTACGAAGATGAGTTTATAACTCATGGAAATACAAAACTAGTAGAAGAGTCACTAGGACTTCTTCCTGCGCAGTTAGCTAAGAAAGTAGAAGCACTCTCTTAGCTGGAAAATATATTTTTATTCCCCAATATCTTCATTCCATAACTCTGGTAATTCTTTAATAAAAGATTCCATTAGATTACAGCACTCTTTATTATCAACAACTACTACTTCTATGCCTCTTGACTTAACATACTCTTCTGGACCTTTAAATGTTGTGTTTTCTCCGATGATGACTCTTTTTATTCCATACAAAAGTATGGCACCGCTACACATGTCACACGGGGATAGAGTTGAATATATAGTTGCTTTTTTATAATCATTTGCTTTAAGTCGTCCTGCATTTTCTAAACAATCCATCTCAGCATGTAAAATTGCGCTGGAGTTTTGAACACGTCTATTATGACCTCGTCCAACTATTTTATCGTCAATCACTAGCACTGAACCGATAGGAATTCCACCCTCAGCCAAACCTTTTTTTGCTTCTTTGATTGCTTCTTCTAAAAATATATCCATTTTTTACTCTTTAATCATCAGTATACCGGCAAACCTTCCGGTTGTTCTATCGGCTCTATATGAGAAATATTTGTCACTTCTGCAACAAGTACATTCATTTAAGATTTCAATATTTTCTTTTTTTATATCAGAGGTTAGTAGTTGAGTCATTAAGATTTTATTTACATCTAGATAAAAAGAATTATCTCTTTTTTCTATAGCATAATCAAGATTTAGTTTTTTAGCTTCTTCATAAATCTCCACTCCAACTTCATAACAGCATACACCAATATCAGCACCAATAGTTACAGATATATTTTGTGCATGAGAGTCATAAATGTTGGTAAAAGTGTAAATAACATTTTGAACAATATTTTTAAAAGCACCTTGTCGTCCTGCATGTGCAACTGCTATGACTTCTTTTTTAGCATCGTAAAAGAGGATTGGGCTACAGTCAGCAACCATTACCATAAGTGGAATATTTTTCCTATCCGTTATAAGTGCATCACACGTAGGTGGATTCTCAAAGTTGTCTTTATTCCCAACAACATGGACTAAATTTGAGTGAACTTGCTTCATGTGAACAAGCGTTCTTGTATCGTAGTTTAGTTCAGATGCCAGTTTCTCATGATTCTTTGTAACATCCAAAGTATTATCTTGGACATGAAAGGCAAGGTTTAAAGAAGTATATGGAGAATTACTTACTCCTCCATCCTTAGTGGTGAACGCATGAGTTAAGTTTGAGAAATTATTTAATATAGGACTTTGATAAATTTTCATATAATGATTATAACAAAATTTAAAGGCTTCATTTGAGTAACATTAGCATGTATCCAGTAACACTTGATGGAAACGACATACAAAATAAGAGACAAGAGATAAGAGACTATTTTCACAATACGTTTACTCTCTATGAAAAAGTATTCGAATTACTGAAAAATGATGATGTATTTTATAAAAAGTCGGAATTGACTCGTCATCCTATGATATTTTATTTTGGACATACGGCAACTTTTTTTGTAAATAAATTAATAAATATGAAAATCATAAGCGAAAGAGTAGATGCAAACTTTGAGTCTATCTTTGCTGTAGGTGTAGATGAGATGTCTTGGGATGATGTAGATTCTAAAAACTACGCTTGGCCAGCAGTTAATGAGGTTAGGGAGTATAGAGTAAAGGTTAGAGAGATGGTTGATGAGTTGATAATGACTCTGCCTCTAACTCTTCCAATATCTCAAGACTCTGATATGTGGGTAATAATTATGGGGATTGAGCATGAGAGAATTCATGTAGAGACTTCACTTGTACTTCATCGTCAGATGCCAATAGAGTTTGTAAAAGAAGTTAGTGAGTTGAGACCGTGTTCTCACAGCTCAGATGCTCCTACAAATGAAATGATAAGTATAAAGTCACAACATATTGAACTGGGTAAAGATAAGCAACATCATCTTTATGGCTGGGATAATGAGTACGGTACTTATGAAGAAGATGTAAAGGAGTTTAAAACATCAAAGTACCTTGTTAGTAATAGCGAGTTTATGGAGTTTGTTGAAAATGGTGGTTATACAACTAAAGAATTTTGGGATGATGAAGGAAAAGAGTTTTTAGAAAACTCCGGAGCTTCATATCCTGCTTTTTGGGTTTTACAAGATTCAACATATAAATATAGAACTCTGAGCAAGATCATAGAGATGCCTCTTGACTGGCCCGTTGATGTAAATGCACTCGAAGCTGAGGCATTTTGTAGATACAAAAGTCAAAAAGATGGTGTGACATACTCTCTTCCAAGTGAAGCTGAGTACAGAGCTATTTATAATCAATCTAGATTAGAAGATCTACCGAACTTTCATGAGAGTAGGGCAAATCTAAACTTTTATCACTTTGCAAGTGCGTGCCCTGTAAATGAGTTTAGTTTTAATGGCATTTTTGATGTGGTTGGAAATGTCTGGCAGTGGAGCAGGACTCCGATACGAGCCTTTGAAGGCTTTGAAGTGCATCCAGCTTATGATGATTTCTCAGTTCCGACTTTTGATGATAAGCACGCTCTTATACTTGGTTCATCTTGGGCTAGTAGTGGAAACTTGATTATGAAACATTCCCGTTATGCTTTTAGAAAACATTTCCCGCAGAATGCAGGATTTAGATATGTGATTTCAGAAAATTCAAACGATGAAGAAATAGATATTTATGAGAGTGATGAATTAGTTTCTCAGTACTGCGAGTTTCAGTATGGAGATACGCACTTTGGAGTTAATAACTTTGCAATAGAGTGTGCAAAAATAGCTTCTAAGTTTGCAATTAAAAAAGGCAAAGCACTTGATTTAGGCTGTGCAACAGGACGTGCAACTTATGAGCTTGCAAAAGAGTTTGATGAGGTTGAAGGAATAGACTTCTCTGTAAGATTTGTTCAAGTAGGAGCGAAATTAAAAGATGAGGGTTTTGTAGCATTTCATTCAAGAGAAGAGGGTGAACTAGTAATTAATAAAAAAGTCACGATAGAAGAGTTGGGCTATGAGAACTTAAAAGATAAAGTCTCTTTTTGGCAAGGAGATGCTTGTAACCTAAAACCGAATTTTAACTCTTATGACCTAATTATTGCGACTAATCTAATAGACAGACTTTACAATCCCAGACTATTTTTAGACACGATAGATGAGAGACTAAATGATAATGGAGTTCTCATACTTACTTCACCATACACATGGCAAGAGAGCTCAACTGCTAAAGAGTTATGGCTTGGTGGTTTTGTAGATGCTGATGGTAAGGAGGTTAAAACTATTGACTCTCTAAAAGTTGTTTTAGGAGAGAAGTTTGAACTTCTTCATGTTCAAGATTTGGATTTTGTTATTAAAGAAACTGCTAGAAAGTATCAGCATACAATCTCACAAGTTAGTGTTTGGAAGAAGCGTTGAAGTATAGTTTTTCAGAGTCTGCTTGCAGAAAAGATACAAATGCAGAAAAATATACTTTAAGGGAAGAGTTGTTTGGTACGGAAGATGTAATGCCTGTCTGGGTGGCAGATATGGATATAGATACACCTGATTTTGTTCTAGAGGCTGTGAAAAAAAGGTTGGAACACTCAATAGTTGGTTATGAAGAGTTTCCCATTAGTGCCTTTGAAGCTCAGCTTGAGTGGATGAAAAATGAACATGGTGTAAAGTTTGAGCTCGAAGATATGCTTTACTCGCACTCTGTAGTAGCATCTATGAGTTTGGCTATAGAAGCTTTTAGTGATGTTGGTGATAAGGTTATAGTGCAAACACCGGTTTATCCTCCATTTTTTCACAGTGTAATGGAACATGATAGAGAACTATTAAAAAATCCTCTTAAGCAAAATGAAGAGGGAAAGTATATTTTTGATATAGAAGATTTAAAGTCGAAGATTGATGATAAGACTAGACTTCTGCTACTATGTTCACCTCATAACCCTGTTGGGAGAGTATGGAAAAGAGAAGAGCTTGAAGAGATTTTAGAGATATGTTTAGAACACAATATAGTCGTATTTAGCGATGAGATTCACTCAGATTTAGTCTATGCGCCTAACAAGCACATACCTTTTGCTTCTTTAACTCCTCAAGCCAGAGATATAACAGTGACAGCCATTGGAGTCGGTAAAACATTTAACATGGCAGGTTTTGCTATGAGCAGTGTGGCTATACCAAATAGAGGGTTAAGAGAGAAGTTCCTAAAGTCTTATAAGAAAGTTCATTTTGCACAAGGCTCGGTTTTGAGTCATGTAGCTTTTGAAGCTGCATATAGAGATGGGAAAGAGTGGCTTGAAGATTTAAAGTCACATCTATGGAATAACTATCAAATGTTGTTAGAAGTGTGTGAGAAATATAGCGATAAAATAAAAGTCATACCAATAGAAGCGACATATTTAGCTTGGTTGGATTGTAAAGGGATGGGGCTCAGCAATAAGGCACTTAGGAAGTTTTTCATAGAAGAAGCCAAGCTTGGGCTCAATGCCGGTCTTAGTTTTGGTAGAGAGGGTGATGGCTTTATGAGACTTAATTTTGCAGTCTCTACTACAAAAATGTTAGAAGTGATTAAGCGATTAGACAAAGCACTTTCGCTAAAATATCGCAAATAATTATAATACTAGGAAATACATTGGCAGCATTTGATTGGGATGAATACAAAGAGTTCAAAAAATTTAGCGGTAAAGAGGATAAGCTTCAGGTGGCTATAGATTTTATGAGAAGTTACTATAATATGAGCAGTCCAAGAGAGTTATATGAGATGCTAAGAGAAGATGACATTGGTCAAATGATGTTAGACAAAAGAGAGATTACAGATGCAGAAGGTCTAGAAAACTTTATGTTTCAGTAACAGTATGAGTAGTGATTTAGAAAAAATCGTAAACTTTATAAGTAAACATCATGTTATGAGTCTTGCAACTTCCGCAGACTCAGAGCTTAGTGTTTGTAACCTTTTTTATGCATTTGATGGAAAAGAGATCTCCTTTGTCGTTGCGAGTAGTGATGATACCACACATATACAAAATATTTTAAAAAATCCAAATATTGCTGGCAGTATTGTTTTAGAGACAAAAACTATCGGTAAGATTCAAGGTTTGCAGTTTAAAGGTAAATTTTTAGAAGCAAATGATGAGTCTCTTAAAAAGTTATACCTTAAGACATTCCCATACGCAATCGCTATGAGTCCAAAACTCTGGCAGATAAAAATAGATTATTTCAAAATGACAGACAATAATCTTGGATTTGGAAAAAAGATTATTTTGCAGGCTCCTTTTCTTTAAACATTGAACAATCCATACCACTACTTTGAAAAACAACCAGAGATGGAATTTGTGGTGATTTAAAGCCATAGGCCTTGCAACCATGGGGTTGATTCTTTTGCCATGTCACAAAATAAAATTGGCATTTTCTACAGTTAATTCTTTTCATAAATCTTTCTCTCTTTAAGTAGGGAATTCTAGCATATTAGATAAAATAAGTGAATTAATTTACATAAAGAGAAGAGCTGATGGATAAAATTTTACTTATGTTACAACTTCAAGCACAATTAAATGATGCAACAAATGGAGATAAATGGACTAAGGGTGTTACAAAGAATGGAAAAGAGATAAACTGGAAGAGATGCATATATATGGAATGTGCGGAGATGATTGACAGTTTTTCATGGAAACACTGGAAAAATATAAATCAAGATCCTGATTGGGAAAACTTACAGATAGAAGTTGTTGATGTATGGCACTTTATTATGAGTTTAGCTATTGAGAACTATTCACAAACTCTAAGAGGCGGGATAGAAGATTTAGCCATTAATATCTCAAACCTTGAAAGCTTCTCTAGAGTAGACACCAAGAATGAGAGTTTTGGATCTCAGGCTGAAGTAATAGAAAAAGTCGAGAGTATTATGCTTGCATCTCTTGGCAGAGGTGATTTAGACCTTGAAACTTTAATAACAGACTTCTTTGATCTAACTCTTATGAGCGGTCTTGACCTAGAGACTCTCTATCGTCTATATGTAGGTAAAAACATCCTAAACCAGTTCCGTCAAGATAACGGTTATAAAGATGGTTCATATATCAAAGAGTGGGACGGTGTAGAAGACAACATTATTATGAAGAATATATGGGAAAAAAACAGTGACATTAAACCAGATGTCCTATATAAAGAATTAACTAAATTATATTTAGCACTTACTAAGAGTTAATTATTGAATAATATATTAGAAGTTAAAAATTTATCTTTTGGATACAAAAAAGATTTTTTACTTTTTAATGATCTCTCTGTTACTCTAAAAAAAGGTGAGATAAAAGCTATAGTAGGAGCTAGTGGAGCCGGTAAAAGTACACTTTTTGAATTGATACTAAAAAACCTTAAGCCACTAAGCGGAACTATAGAATGTGCCTCTGCCTCTGAAGTATATCAAGACCCTTACAGTTCCTTTCATCCAAGTTACTCACTACTAAACCAGATAGAAGATGTAGCATCTACAGACGATATTGAGAGTTACTTAAATAGTTTAGACCTTGACTATGATTTGCTTTTAAAGCTTCCTCATGAACTCTCAGGTGGACAACTTCAGCGTGCTTCCATCCTTAGAGCTATGCTGATGAAACCGGATATTTTACTGCTTGATGAGCCAACATCCGCACTTGATAATGTTATACAGCTTGAAGTTATGAATATGCTTGTGAACTCTCTTGGTGAGATGGGAATGCTTCTTATCACACACGACTTGGAACTTGCAAAGTGGTGTGCTGATGAGATTATTATGATTTAGAAGTTGTTGAACCTATTTCAAAAAATACTTAGCGATATAAAATCCACCGCCAGCCATAAAAATAGTACCAAAAGCATTTAGTGATACATTTGCCAGTGCTAAAAATATATGCCCACCCTCTAAGAGTAAGAAGCTCTCAATAGCAAATGTTGAGTAAGTAGTAAGTGCTCCTAAAATACCCGTAGAAAGAAATGATTTGGCATGAAGAGAAAATAAAGTTGTATACATAAAGTAAGCTACTAATAAGCCCATTATGAAGCTTCCTACTAAATTTACTCCAAGAGTCCCAAAAGGAAGGTCGTGAGGTAGCCTATGAGATATTAGACCGTTAAAGTAAGCTCTAAGAACTGCACCAATAAAACCGCCGCTACCTATGGCTAGGATTGTTTGCCAACTCATCGTCATACACCTTTTGCATTTTAACTCTTAAGTCATTTAACCAATTCGGATTAGCTCTGTCAGCCACAAACGAATCCATATATATCACTTTTATGCGACCAGGTTTGTAGTAAAACTCTTTAACATTGTAGTACTTTGCAGTTTGCAGCATTACTATCGGCTGAACTTTTAGTTTATGTTTGTCCGCAACTATCTTTGCACCGGACTTAAAGGGTAGCATCTTTCCTTTTGAAGAGCGAGTTCCTTCAGGAAACATAGTAATGACTCTGCCTTTATCAAGTCTGTTTTTAGCATCTTTTAGAAGTTTAAGAAGAGAAGTCTTGCTCTCTCTAGTCACAGCAATATCTTGGGGGAGTTTTAGAGCAAGTCCGAAGAAAGGAATGTCAAATAGTTCTTTTTTCGCAACCCATGCTAGATCTCTACTTGTGATAGTCTCCATTATTCCTATGTCTAAATCACTTTGATGATTTAGCAAAAACATTTGGGCTTCAGGGTCTTCTTTGCCTTCTATATCTACACTGTAAAAAGTTGAGAGTCTGATTAGCCAAGCTGATATTTTTCTAGAATATGGTCTTGGAACAAGATAGTAAAGAACTATCATTAGTGCTAAAGAAGAAAAAATAATTATAGTTGCAAAGAGCCAACTAATTCGTGCAAATATCTTCATTTTTTACCCAACCTATTTTTTCATTTTTTAGTTTTACTTTTACAAAATCTTTCACACTTCCCTCTTTTTGTAAGTGGTATACACTACTGGCCCTTTCAAATATAGTTCCATTATGAACTGGAAGAAGATATATCTCAGATCCAATTTTTATACAAACTTCTTTTGAAGGAATAGCTAAATAAGCAATATATGCTAGTGGAATGATGATAAACACTAAATATATGTACTTTCTTCTCCATAGGATAAAGATGAAAGCTACAAGTGCGACAACACCTGCTATCATCATCTTTAGCCTCTCACGAGACTGATCTTTTGGTTTAAGATCAGTCTGTGTTGTCACACTGTCATCAATTACAATGATAGGTATGTTTAGACGTATAAATCCATTTTTTTCTAAGTTAAAGTAGGAGAAAGAGAAGTTCTCAATCTCTTTGTTAATAACTGCATAGTAAACAATTTTTGAATCAAAGTGAGACTCAATTATTGACTCAGCACCTTGTTTATAAACATTCTGAAGTTTAAATGCACTAATATCACAGTTAGTTGCAGTTGCTACAAAGACTACAATATTGTGCTGGTCATCGTAAGAAGAAGTTTTATATTCCAGTAGTTCAAAAGAGTCTGCAACTATATTTGCAAAGTTCTTTTTAGGATTTAGTGTTACTACATTTAGTTCTTTACCTACAAGTGTAGTCTCTTTATGGATAGTATTATTATAGTCATGTAGAGTTGCTGTAAAGTCCGGTAATATTGCATTGCTTGAAGTTGTTAAAAAGTAAAAAGTATCATGGTAGTATTTAGAATCTTCTTCTCTATAAGGAATCTCATTTAAAACTTTTAAACCTTGATAGTTTGTAAGTTCATAAGTGATGTCTATAAAACTTGGTACGGTTGAGAGTGTTTTAATAGTTATGGGAAATATTTCCCCTTTTATAACTCTATCTGGAGTTTTCTCAAAATTAAGATATAAGACTTTTTGTAAAGAAGCAGTAGTAGAAATAGTTTGATTTGTCTCAAGTGTATTATAGGATACATTGTTATCATCAATAATAGTAGTTTCGTTTGAGTTTAGAGTTGTTATGTATAACAACCCTAAAAGAAGTAGACGAATCACGCTTCTAAAAATCCTTGAAGCATTTTAACACCATCATCACTTCCAAGAATTGTCTCCATTGCACGCTCCGGGTGAGGCATAAGACCAAATACATTCTTCTCTTTATTACATATACCTGCAATAGACTCAACACTCCCATTTGGGTTTTTGATCTCGCCATTAGCATCTGTATATTTTAAAAGTATTTGATTGTTAGCTTCTAACTCTTTTAGGCCATCAGCATCTATGAAATAGTTTCCATCGTGATGAGCGATAGGAATATTTACAACATCATTGTTGTTTAATTTTTCTAAGAAGACATTATCATTGTTAATAACTTTTAGATGATGATGCTTAGATAGAAAGTGAAGACTTTCATTTCTTTTTAGAGCACCTGGAAGTAGTCCAGCTTCAGTCAATACTTGAAAACCGTTGCAGATTCCAAGAACTTTACCACCATTATTAGCATAGGTCTCTACTGCTTTCATAACAGGAGAAAATTTTGCAATTGCACCGCTTCTTAAGTAATCACCATATGAGAATCCACCGGCAACTACCAAAAGGTTGGTATCACTTGGAATTGACTCAGATTTATGCCAAATAATTTCTGTTTTAGCACCCAATGCTTCAAATGCATGTTGCGTGTCATATTCACAGTTCGTTCCCGGAAATTGAAGGATAGATACTTTCATTAAACTAGCTCTATCTCGTAATCTTCAATTACTGTGTTTGCAAGAAGCTCTTCGCACATCTTTGTTACATCAGCCATAGCTTTTGTTTTATCACTCTCATCTAGTTCAAGAACAATCTGTTTGCCAACACGAACATCACTTACCCCATTGAAGTGTAGAGAGTCTAAAGCGTGGTGAACAGCCTTACCTTGAGAATCTAAAACACCTGCTTTTAAAGATACATTTATTATTGCTTTCATTTATTATTTTCCTAATATTCTATTTAATACTTGTTCGTATGCTACTGTTAAACCGCCAAGACCTTGACGAAATCTATCTTTATCCATTTTTTCACCACTTTCCATATCCCAGAAACGACAGTTATCAGGTGATATTTCATCTACTAAGATTATATTTCCATCTTTATCTTTTCCAAACTCTAATTTGAAATCTACAAGATTAAGACCTTTTTCTGCAAAATACGGCTTAAGTATATCATTGATCTGTCTAGCCATACGACGAAGTTTGTCTAGTTCATCTTGATAATCAACCAATCCAAGAATCAGCGCATGTTGATCATTTAGTTTGGGATCACCTAATGCGTCATCTTTATAATCAAATTCAACTAAAGTGAATGGAAGTACTTTTCCATCTTCTATACCAAGATTACGAGTAAGACTACCAGTTGCAATATTTCTAACAATAACTTCTATTAAAATTACATCAACTTTAGTATGAAGCATGTGATTGTCATCTAGCATCTTTACAAAGTGAGTCTTAATACCATTGTTTTCTAAAAGCTTAAACAGCTCAGTAGAAATCTTGTTGTTAAGTGCACCTTTTCCAGCTTCACTAGATTTTTTTTCGCCATTAAACGCCGTTAAATCATCTTTAAACTCTGAGATTACTAAGTTCTCATCATCAGTTAAAAATAGTCTTTTCGCTTTGCCTTCGTACAGTAGTTCTCTTTTTTCCATTCTAGTTTTTATCCTTTTACGATTATTAATGCTTTCATGATATCAACTGATTCTTTTAGTTGAATATCTTTGTATAATTGTTCTTGCGTGATTATATCTTTTTTAGCCTTATCTTCTTCAGCTTTTTTAGAGATTTTTTCTTTATTTTTGTCATGACCGTTAGCTTTGTCTAACTCTTCTTCAAGATGTTTCTTAAGATCAGCTTCTTTTATTGAGAAACCATTCTCTTTTTTTGCAACTTCACCCGGTTGAACTTCGATGTCTGGTTTAACACCGACAGCTTGAATGGTTCTTCCGCTTGGAAGGTAATATCTAGCGATTGTAAGCTTGATAGCCTCTTTCTCTGTGATTGGAAGTACAACTTGCACGCTACCTTTTCCAAAAGTATTTTCACCAAGGATTACACCACGTTTATGATCTTGAAGCGCTCCACTAACAATTTCAGATGCAGAAGCACTCCCTCCGTTAACTAAAACAACTAGAGGTACATTTGTAACTGTATTAGTTTTCTTAGCGCTATATACTTGGTCATCTGATGTTTTACGACCTTTTTGAGAAACAATATCACCCTCATCTACAAACAAATCAACAAGCCCAACCGCTTGATCTAATAAACCTCCAGGGTTATTTCTTAAATCAAGAATAATACCTTTTGTCATAGCTTTTTTCTTATTGATAGCTTTCATAACATCTTCAACAACTTTTTTATCAAAGCTTGTTACACGAACATAAAGAATATCTTTGCCTATAGTTTTTGTGTAGACAGATTCGATAGTTATAACACCTCTGACAATATTTATAGGGATTGGTTTAGCCTCTCCCTTACGAACGATTGTGATTTCAATAGGATCACCGACTTTTCCTCTCATAATAGCAACGGCTTCGTCTATCGTCATGTTTAGAGTTGATTCTTCATTGATTTTTAAGATGATATCACCGGCTTTTAAACCAGCTTTATCTGCAGGAGTTCCTTCAATAGGAGCTATAACTGTTAGTGCCCCGTCTCTAATTCCAACAGTAATCCCTAGTCCGCCAAACTCACCATCTGTCTGAACTTTCAGTTTTTTATAGTCTTTTTGAGTCAGAAAGTTTGAATGAGCATCAAGGTTATTCATCATACCTTGAAGTGCTTTGTCCATTAGCTCTTCAATTGTTACATCATCCACATTATATTGTTCAACAATACTAATGACTTTTGTAAATTTAGCTAGAGCTTGAAGTCTGGAAGCTTCCTTTTTTGTGTTATCTGTAGTTTTTGCAAAAAGATTTGCAGAAAAAAGTATAGAGATTGCAATAGTTACAGAGACAAAACCTAGAGTTATATATTTTTTGTTTTTCATATTTATTCCTATTATTTTTAAAGAGAGATATTATAGTAAAAAGCTGTTTAAATAACAAATGAAAGATAGACAAGGAATTTTAATCAAGTTAAAGATAAGAAAATATTATTAAACCTATATTCATAAAACAACTTAATAGATATAATTAATATACAAGTGTGAATATGACGTTACAATTTAGTTAGTTTAAAGTTATTTGGAGGACAAAATGGAATCATTACCATTATTAATCATAGTAGGTGTAGTTTTATCGCTAAGTGCTTTTTTGTTTTTTGAAAGTCTGGCAATTAAAGCGAAGAAACAGAGTGTTTTGAGTGGGGAAATTGTTGTAAAGGATTGTGACCTTGGTGAAAGTTTTATCAGATATGATACATCAAGAAATGTAGCTTACTTTTTTGTTTCTAGTTATGTTATATCTCTTGCAATAGCAATTGCTGGATATAGTCCACAATATGGTCTTGTAGAAGCATTGTTATATATCTTCTTAACAACATTTATTGGATCTTCAATTATTTTTGTATTGAAGTTTAAAAAAAGTTTATTGATTACAGTTTTCGCAACTTTTCTTTATGGAGTGCCACATATTGGAGCTTCAGGACTTGCGTTTTTAACAAGATTTTTATTTTCATAATATAAATTTCTGTGTTAGTTACCATGATATAAATCATGGTGACAAATAGCTATTTTACTTTCATTAGCATTTGCTTGATTTGTGATAATCCCAATTTTATAATTTTTGAATATAATACAAAAATTATTTAATCAAGGTATACATTAATGAGCACAATCAAAGAATATTTAACAGCAGATCATAGTAGATGCGATGAGTTTTTTGCATCTATGGAAGCAAAGGCTAGTGGCTCTTTAGCAGACGCTAAAGGTGATTTTGAAGAGTTTGCTAACGCAACTGAGAGACACTTCCAAATGGAAGAAAGAGTTATGTTTTTAGAGTTTGAGACAAAGACTGGTATGACAGAAGGCCCAACTGCAATGATGAGACACGAGCATGCTCAGATGAGAAGTCTTGTAAAGCAGATGGGTGAAGCTTTAGATGACGGAAACAAAGATAAGTTCTTTGGTCTATCAGAGACTCTAATGATTTTAATGCAACAGCACAATATGAAAGAAGAACAGATGCTATATACTATGGCTCAGCAACACCTAAGTGCAGAATCACCAAGAATAGTTGACATGATGGAGTCTATGATTGTTGAATAGTTTTATCGGAGTTAACTATGGAGCTTAATGGTTTATCAATAGATCAAGCTCCTCCAATATTTGCGCCGCTTAGGTTTTATCTAACCGCACCACTATTTGCAATACTGGCGGGCTTTTTAATCCTTTTTAGTGATGCCTCTGTCTTGATGAGTAGATATTCGACCGACTCTATTGTAATAACACATGCTTTAACAATAGGTTTTTTGGGTTTTATCATGCTTGGTTCATTGACTCAAATGTTGCCAGTATTAGCTGGGGTCCAGATTCCAAGAGTAAATTTAGTCTCTAAAACTTCTCATATATTTTTAGTACTAGGTACTCTGTCAATGTTACTTGGTATTATGTCTGAATCTGTATTCTTTGACACAGCTGCTTTAATTTTACTATGTCTTGGTTTTACAATGATGATAGTAGTTATAGCAATGGCAATTACAAAGGTGAAAAACTTTAACCCTACCGTAAAAGCGATGAGCGTAAGCCTTGTCTTTGCAGCTTTTACAGTTATAATGGGACTCTTTTTACTTTTTACTTATGTGAATAGTGATTATGCAATATATAGAAATATTATTGCAAATGTTCATAGTGTATGGGGTGTCTTTGGTTTTGGGGGAATTTTGATTATAGGTGTTACCTTTCAAGTTTTACCTATGTTTTACGTTGCACCTAGATTTAAGCAATTTTGTAAACAAAGAGTAGTTTTACTTCTTAGTATAGGTTTGATTATATGGTTGTTTACAAGTATATTCGCAGAGTCATATTCGATTATTGGAAAGTCATGGATTGCACTTTTTTTCTGGGCGTTTGCTACTACTGTATGGAGAAAACTGAGTGCTCGTCGTCGTCCTATCAGTGATGTTACTGTGTGGTATTGGAGAGTTGCAAGTATATCTTTAACGCTTGGTGCTTTTCTTTGGATCTTTGATGAATACTTTAAAAATGAGTATGTAGTAATGGTTGGGATTCTGCTTGGCGGTGGGTTTATACTATCTATCATGATTGGGATGCTTTATAAAATAATTCCATTTCTTGTTTGGTTCCATCTTAATGCTATGGGTTATATGACTATACCAACGATGAATGAGATGATAAATAAAAACCTAGCAAGAATACAGTTTGCTCTTTTTATTGCTTCTCTAATTGGTTTTGTATTTGCATTTTATATTCCAATATTACTAAAAATTTCTGCACTTAGTTTTATAGTAAGTATGGTAATTTTACAATATAATGTTATAGCACCTGTTTTGATATATAAAAAAGTTAGAAAAACTAAACCAGATTTTGACATGAGTGCTTTTACAATAAACTAGGATTGAAATGAAAAATATCATATTAATAGGATTTATGGGAGTTGGAAAGGGCAGTGTAGCTCGTGAAGTCATTAAACATTCTGATTATATTGCTATAGATACTGACGACTTGATTGAGAGTATGGAAAATAGAAGAATTAAAAATATTTTTGAAGAAGATGGTGAGGACTACTTTAGAAAGTTAGAGCTAGATGTAGCTTTATGGCTTGAGTCAAGTGTTAAAAATACTCTTATTTCAACAGGGGGAGGTTTTTATAAGCAAAAAAACCTCAAAAAAATAGGTACAATAGTTCTTTTGGACTCTCCATTTGATAAGATAATAAAGCGAATAAAAAATCATCCAAATGCATCGAAAAAATTAAAAAAAAGACCACTGTTAGCTGATTTGAAAAAAGCACAACAACTTTATGATGAGCGTCGTCCAGAGTATTTGGCACTGGCTGATATAGTTATCGATGTTACAAAAAAAAGTGCACTAGAGTGCTCAAATGAACTTCTTAAAAAGGTGAAAAAATATGCGTAAAATATTAATATACTTAACACTTCTCTTTGCTACTACAATAATGGCATCTGAGATTAAATGGGCTAAAGATTATCATGCTGGTATAAAAGAAGCAACTAGATTTGTTAAGCCTGTTCTTTTTATCTCATCAAGACATACCTGTAAGTTTTGTGTGATTTTAGACAATGGTACTTTAAAAGATAAAAGAGTTGTGGAGGCTCTAAACAGAGATTATGTTTCTATCATATCATATAGTGATGAGAATGACTATATGCCAAAAGAACTTTGGCAGCCCGGTACACCGGCTATTTGGTTTTTACTTCCAAGCGGAGAGCCTATGTTTCAACCTATAATGGGTGCAGTAGATGCAGAAAACTTTTTAAACGCATTAGCAATAGTTAAAACGGAGTTTGACAACTTCAAGAAGACAGGAAAATAAGAATGATTTTTACAGATACAAACAGTCCAGATTTCGCTGATAGTTTTAATGAACTATTAGAAAGAGGAAAAATGGATATAGCACATGTGAGTGCTATTGTTGGAAATATTATAAATGAAATAAGAGAAGACAAAAACAGTGCTCTAAAACAGCATATATCTAAGTTTGACAACTGGACTCCAGTTAGTGATGAAGATCTAAAAATATCAACAGAATCTATGAGTAAGGCTTACGATAACTTAGATGCAAAACTAAAAAATGCTTTACATCTGGCATATGACAGAATCAAAGTTTACCATGAAAAGCAAAAACCTAAATCTTGGTTTGACACAGAAGATAATGGAACTATTTTAGGTCAAAAAGTAACTGCAGTAGATAGTGCAGGTCTTTATATCCCAGGCGGTAAAGCAGCTTATCCATCTTCACTTCTTATGAATGTTATTCCGGCACAGGTTGCAGGGGTCCAAAAGATAGTTGTATGTACACCGACACCTGATAATGAGCCAAATGAACTTCTTCTCGCTGCTTGTCATCTTTGTGGTGTAAGTGAAGTTTACAAAGTCGGAGGTGCGAGTGCAATCGCTGCTATGGCTTATGGAACTGAGAATATTCCTAAAGTTGATGTTATTACAGGACCTGGAAATATTTTTGTTGCAACTGCTAAAAAAATGGTTTTTGGTGATGTAAATATTGATATGATAGCAGGACCTAGTGAGATTGGAATCCTTGCTGATGATAGTGCTAATGCTAATCACTTAGCAGTTGATATGTTATCTCAGGCTGAGCACGACGAAATGGCAAGTTCTATCCTGATTACTCCATCACAAAAACTTGCTGATGAAGTAAAAGTTGAGATAGAAATCTGGCTTAAAAAACTTCCACGTGAAGAGATAGCTAGAAAGTCTATAGAAGAGCGTGGTGCAATTATTGTAACTCGTGATATGGATGAGGCAATAAAGCTTATGAATGATATAGCTCCTGAACACTTAGAAGTAGCGACTGATAACTCTTTTGAACTTTTACCATTTATAAAACATGCAGGGGCAGTATTTTTAGGTCATAATACTCCTGAAGCAATCGGTGATTATGTAGCTGGTCCAAACCATACTCTACCTACTGGTGGAACAGCAAAGTTTTATTCTCCTCTTGGAGTTGAAAACTTTATGAAAAAGACTTCTATCATCTCTTTTTCTCATAAAGCTATTAATGAGATAGGCGAGGAATGTGCTCTTATCGCAAATACTGAAGGTCTAACAGCTCATGAACAATCTGTACGAGTAAGACTCACTAAGTAATTCTATTTCATAAGAAAAAACTATAAAATAAACTGTACAATACCCTTATAAATTTAAAGTAAGGGTATCACATGTTACATCCAGCAGCCGCTCATTTCGCAGTAGCACTTCCAATTATCTCTCTAGTATTAGGTCTAGCTTATCTATATAAGCCAAGTGAACTTATGTCAAAAGTTTCTTCCCGTTTTATGGTTTTTGCAGCCATCTTTATCATAGCTGCCTTCTTTACAGGAAAACATGATGGTGGAGAAGTTTATATACTACTATCTGGAGAGGGTAAACAACTGTTATTGCAACATAAGCAATTAGGACTCTACTTAGCAATAGCAATGGGTATAGCAGCAGTTATTAAGTTTTACGGATGTTATAAGCAAGTTTTTAAAGCAGAAATTTTTGCAATAGTCTTAGTTGCTATTATTGCAGGTGGTACTTTATACCAAGGTAAAATGGGTGGAGATCTAACATATACTTATGGTGCACATGTAAAAGACCACTCAGACGGTATGGACTGCTTGGCAGAAGCAGCAGAGGATGAAGCAGACGATTAAGAGTTAGAACAGAATAAGAATAAATAATATAATTTGACTTTGGAATTTTTATTAGTTATAATCTTTAATAATAAAATTATACTTATATAAATAAGAAGATTAACTAATGAGAGATTGTGAATCGAATATATTAGAACAGTATAGATATATTGTTGATGAGACAAGTATGGTTTCTAAATCAGACTTGTTGGGAACAATAACTTATATAAATAACAAATTCCTAGAAATCACCGGCTACTCTGCTGAGGAACTTCTAGGTCAGCCTCACTCTATCTTAAGAAATCCAGATACTCCAAGCGAAGTCTTTAAAGAACTATGGGATACCATTCAAGCTAAAAAAGTTTGGAGAGGTATAGTAGAAAATATAAAAAAAGATGGTTCAAAGTATACAGTTGAAGCTTCAATCTATCCTATTATAAATTGTGATGGTAATATTCTGGAATATATATCTATACGTCATGATATTACAGAGCTCAAAGAGTTGAATTTTAAAAATGAGATGTTGCGAGAGTATGATGTTTCACAACAAAATATTGCAAGAGAAAAGCTTGAAGCAGGTATTGTTAACGAGTTGGACAAAAAAAATTGTAAGGTGATATATCATCCCTCAGATATACTTTGTGGTGATTTTTACTCACTATTTCAACGTGATGACGGTTCAATATTTATATATATATTAGATGGTCAAGGACATGGTGTTTCTCCTGCTTTAACGGTTTTTGCTGCATCTGCAACTATAAAAGAACTAATCAAAGGTAAGGGCGGTCTAAAAAAAATATGTAAAAAACTATTTCCTACAATTAGAACATTTTTAGGAGAACTGGAACAACTTTCTTATACTATGGTCATGATAAATCCAAAAGGAAATAAACTATCATATGCTTCTGGTGGAATGTACCCTTTTAAATTAAAAAATAAAAAAGATATCTTTAGAATAAAAGCGAACAACTTGCCATTTATGGATTTTTCTGATATTCCGGAAGTTACAAAGATAGATATATCAGGATGGAAATCCGTAATGCTCTATAGTGATGGACTTGTAGAACATGCAAAAAAAGATGAAGAACATTTTTTACCAAGTCGACTTATTGATGATCCATCATTAATTGATTACACATCTAGTGCACTAAATAATTATGAATTTAGTGATGATGTAACATTGATACATTTAGAAAATAATTTTAATTCTTAAACATATTTAGCAAAACTTCACACTCTCCAATATCAAAACTCTCCACAGCAGCAGATAGTTTATTTGAAATATTTATAAAACTCTCCAGATTGTCTTTTTTAGCAAATACGTATAGTTGATCTGCAAATTTTTGTATTAGCTCTATATCTCCAGCTATCTTTGCTTCTAACAGGAGCTCTTTTAAAGCTGGATAGTTATCTAGAGAGATATCAGTTGTATGTGTATAAGTTGTTATGATATCATTTTGTATGACCTGAATTTCAGATTTTAAGTAATCTGACATAGCAATCAGTAGACTATCTTTTTTCAATGGTTTATGCAAAAAGTTATCAAATATATCATGCTCTTTATTATGTTTATTGAAGATTACAGATGCAGTAATTGCTATGATTGGAATGTTTTTAAACTTTTTAATCTCATTTGTAGCTTCAACCCCATTTTTCTTTGGCATCTTTATATCCATGAGTATTAGGTCTATATGACGCTCTTTTACCAGGTCTATTGCCTCTTGACCATTAACCGCCTCTATGATTGTAAGTGGAGTGTCTTTTAAATATTCGATGATAAGTTTTCTATTTAGTTTAATATCATCTGCAACAAGTACTGTAGCTTTCTCAAATATAACTTTTTGATTTAGTCTTAACTTGGCAGCTGGGTTAGTTGTAGCAATGTCAATATTGAACAGGGTGATTCTAAAAGTAGAACCACTATCCTTTGTGCTCTTAACAACTATATCTCCGCCCATTAAATTCACTAATTGTTTTGTTATTGCCAATCCAAGACCTGTGCCACCATACTCTTTATTACTCTGATTTGTGTGTTGTGCAAATGCTTCAAACATTTTTTCTTGCTCAGTTGCGTCCATACCAATTCCACTATCCTGGACTTCAAAAACTAGATTGACTTGATTGTTGTCTTTATTTGTTGAAGCAAATATATTAAGATTAACATAGCCCTCATGTGTAAATTTAATAGCATTACTTATTAAATTAAGTAGTATTTGTCTTACTCTCACTTCATCAAGCATTAAATTTGTTGGGACACCATCATCTACTTTTACGTTTAGCTCCAGTGCTTTGGATTTTGCCTTGTGATAAAACACATTTTTAATCTCATCTCCAATAGCCCTTATATCTGTAGCTATATTTTGTATTTCCAGTCTTCCTGCTTCAACTTTTGAAAGATCTAATATATCATTAATAATAGCAAGCAGTATTCTAGAACTGTCTTGTACTGATTTTACATAGTTTTGATTTGTAGTGTCTTTTACACTTTTTTCAAGAAGGTCTGTAAAACCGATGATTGCATTCATCGGTGTTCTAATCTCATGGGACATATTAGCTAGAAACTCTGACTTCATATTATTTGCAGAGTCCGCTTCTTCTTTTGCCTGTTTTAACTCCAGAGTTCTAATCTCAACCATACTCTCAAGGTTTTTATTCACTGACTCTAATGCTTCTTTTGTCCTGTGAAGTTCTTGATGTGTTTTATCCATATAAAAAACAATATTTGCTACGACAAACCACTCAAATATAACAAATGCTCCATGAAGTAAAACAATGTCAAACCCACAGCCATAGTTGAAAACTACAATCGGTGTATCAAAGACTGTAATATTGTATTGCTGTAGATAGTTAAATATCAGGTGGTGGAGTATCGTAAATACAGATGCCAGTGTAATGATCTTATGGTCTCTGTATATTACTAAAAATGAGAGAGCTCCAAAGATATGAAAGTGCATCTCAATTCTACCTAGACTCTGTTGTATCATTATAATAGAGAAAGTAAGAAGAACTAAAGCTAGTACATATCTATATGTTTGAGTTCCTGCAAATGATTTGTATGAAAAGTAAGTAATTCCAAAAAGAATTCCTCCACCGATAAACCCAAGAAAGTAAGCATCAAACAGATATGCAGTAATTGTAGATACAATAATCCAGTGTACAAATACTAGTTTTAGCATAAACCCATCAGCACGTGCATACTCTTTGTTCATATCAGAAGAAAAAGTGGTGTCTAAAAAAAAGACCTTCAATAAACTATTCATGGAGTAACTCCTCTATATCTAACTTTATTTGATTGAAATCATAAGGATAAGAATTGTATATATATCTTATCTCTTTTTTGTTTTTGCTTCTCTTTGTAAGGTATAAGTTTGCTGTATGATCATACTCTGTTTTATCCATAAGAGATTTTGAAAAATATACACTAAAGACTTTTGTATATTCTCTTAAAATATTTTTATCTAGATATATTCCTTTGAAGTCTTCATTGAAAAAGTGAGCAAATCTATTTGGAAGAGTTTTATCATCAGGAGTAGATATATCTAAAAACTCTATACCTACTCTTTTAGCGGTTTCATAACTTAGTGATTTGTAAAGAGTACTAATATCTTGCATCCTTGGTGTACAAATGTCTGCGCATCCTGAGTAGCCAAAAAATAGAAGTTTTATATCTTTGTCATCGTTTAAAACAAGTGGAAGTTCAAACTCTTTATGAATAGAGGTTCTTGATATACCTTTTGTAAGGAAAGTAGGTATTATCATTATAAGGACAGATACAACTATGACAAGTAGAATCATAATTGCAGCAGATGTTTTTTTTTGCATTATTTGTTATATTTTTGTTTTATTTTTAGTACTTTATCTAAATTTTTTATTAGTAAGTCAACCAGTTTGGGTTCAAAGGCTATACCTTTTTGAGATATGATATATTTAGTAGTGTCTTCAACGCTCCAAGCCTTTTTATATACTCTATCGTTAGTAAGAGCATCAAATACGTCTGCGATGGCTGTGATTCTGCCAAACACATGAATCTCCTCTCCGCTAAGACCTCTAGGATAGCCCGTTCCATCCCATTTTTCATGATGCTCGTATGAAATAAGAGCTGCAGCTTGTAGTAGTTGGTGTTTTGATTTATTGAAAATTTCCCATCCAAAAGTAGTATGGTTTTTCATAATCTCAAACTCTTCATCTGTCAGCTTCGCTGGTTTTAAGAGAATGGCATCCGGTATAACAACTTTTCCTATATCATGCATGGGAGATGCCATTTTTAAAAGTACTATATTCTCGTCTGTGCACCCATAGGCTCTTGCTAAAAGTTCAGATATCAAAGATACCCTGTTTACGTGGTCACCAGTCTCTTTTGATCTCCACTCACCAAGTTCTCCGAGTGTATGCAGAACCTCTTCTTGAGTGGCAATAATGTCATTTTGAAGTTCCATCTCTTTTGTAATGTCGGTTCTTATACTTATGTACTCAACAATTTCATTGTTATAGTTTACTATTGGAATAATAGTAGACTCAAAATAGTAGTTACTTCCATCTTTAGCAATATTTTTAACTAGACCATTCCATGTTTTTTTATTGGTAATAGTCTCCCACATATCTTTATAAATCTCATTACTGATATCAGGACTTCTAAAAATTCTGTGATTTTTACCAATAAGCTCTTCTCTTGGGTACTTAGTCAGTGCACAAAATTTATCATTGACATATGTTATATTTCCATCTAAGTCTGCTTTAGAGACTGAAGCAGCTGCATCAACGGCAATCTTATACTGCTCAAGCAGAGTCCTTGTCTCGTTAACCTCTTGAAGCAGTTGCTCTTGTGCATTGAAGAGGTCAACATGTGTTTTAACACGATGAATAAGTTCAAGTTCATCAAAAGGCTTTGTTATGTAGTCTTCAGCGCCATGCTCAAAACCTTTTCTAATGCTGTCTTTGTTTGCATTAGCGCTAAGAAAGATTATTGGTATATTTGTTGTATTCGCATCTTTTTTAATTATAGAAGCAGTTTCATAGCCATTTAATCCGGGCATATTTATATCTAATAATATAAGAGAGTATCTTCGTAGTTTAAGTTGTTCTATGGCTTTTTCGCCACTTGTTGAAAAAAATATATTATATAAGTCTGTTGACTTTAGAACATTCGCAGCCAGCTGTATATTCTTTGCATTGTCATCGACTATAAGTATATTGTGCTTTTTCGTCATTATTATCCATTATATATAGTTATGTCGATATAAATTGTACTCAAATAATTCTAACAAAATCTTTAATTGATGAATAGACTTTACTTATTAACAAAACTACACAACTATAAAAAGTTATCAAAAAATTATCACGTGTTTATAACTAATTTAAGATTAGTTAGATACTATTTTTGTTAGTAAAAGAGCCTAGTTTACCACTATAATGGCTTCTTTTTAAATGTATTAGATAAAGTTATAAATCTTAAATTTGCCGTTAATAAAAGGCTGAAGGAGAATATATGCAATTAGGTTTCCTAGTTGATTTACATTTGTGTATGGGATGTAAAGGATGTGAGATCGCATGTAAAGTGGAGAATGAAGTTCCACTTAGTACATGGAGACTCCGTGTTAAGTATGTGGATGTGGGGACTTTCCCAGATACAAAAAGAACATTTACACCTCTTAGATGTAATCACTGTCAGAATGCTCCATGTGAGAGAATCTGTCCGGTTAGCGCATTACATTATTTAGATAATGGAATTGTTAATATCGATAAAGAACGCTGTATTGGTTGTGCTGGTTGTGTTATGGCTTGTCCATATGGAGCAATTTATATTGACCCACAAACACAAACAGCAGATAAGTGTACTTACTGTGCACACCGTGTAGCGTCTTCAATGATGCCAGCTTGTGTTGTTGCTTGTCCGGTTCAAGCGAATATTTTTGGTGATTTAGATGATCCAACTTCAAATATTTCCAAATATATTCAAGTAAATCAAGGGAATGTTCAAGTGCGTAAGCCAGAGAAGGGTACAAACCCTCACCATTTCTATACAAATGCAGGTAACGTTAACCTTAACCCTCTTGCATCTCATAGAGTAGACGGTCACTCATTATTTAACAATATTACAACACTTCCAGTAGGAGGACACCACTAATGGCAGCACATGAAATTTTAGCAGCAACAAACGCTGTAGTAACTTTAGATGTAGCTATTCCAGGTATAGTTTGGCCTTGGCTGGTTACAGTAAATATGTGGGCAAAAAGCATTGGTACTGGTGTAATTTTTATGCTTTTCTTACTTCTTAGAATGCATCCAGAATCTGGTAATAAATTAAGACTGCAAACTTCAATAGTTGCGTTTATATTTATTAATATATTCCTATTGTTTACATTAGCAGACTTACACCAGCCGTTTAGATTTTGGCATATCCTTGTTCACCCTAGTTTTTCATCTGCAATTGCATGGGGTACATTTATGGCATCAGCTTTCTTAGGTTTACTGACTCTTTTAGTGTTAGTAGCATGGAGAGCAAGAACTAAAGATGAGTGTAATACTAATTATGACAAGATACTTTTATGGACAACTATATTAGCAATTCCAGTAACACTTTATACTGCAGCTCTTATGTCTCAGTGTACAGCTCGTGAATTATGGCAAATGCCGGCAGAATCAGCTCAAATGATTTTAGCTGCACTTCTCGCTGGTTCAGCTGCAATGATTCTTCTAGGTGGTTCTAAACTATCTTATGAAGCCAAAAAGACGTTAGGTGTGGTTTTAGGGCTTAGTGCATTAATGTCATTTATTATCTATATGTCAGAGTATATATTTGGACCAATGAAAGCTGAAGAAATTGCATTTACTTTAGAGTATATCAAAGGTGACGGACCATATACAGTTATGTTCTGGTTAGGTCAATGGATGACTTATTTATTACCAATGCTGTTAATTGTATTAAGTCGTTCAAGCAAAAGTGAAAGCATTTTAAAACTTGCTGCAATTTTAGCACTAGTGGGTCTATTTTTAGTTAAACATGTTTGGCTAAACATACCACAATTATTACCAATGAGTTAGGGAGAAAAATAAATGTATTTACAAAGTAGAAGAACATTTTTAAAAGGTGCTGCATTCACGGTTGCCGGTGCTGCAATTGCTAAAGGTGTATTTACAACAGATGCTATGGCAGAATCTGTTGCTGAGAGCAAATTTACAAACACTCCAGACTCATTATCATTCTACCCTCCGATGGAGGAGTGGGCTGACTTTAAAGAGTTAGATGGAGATGACTGGAAAAGAGGCGGTATTGATCGTCACGGTGTTAGAAGTGAAGCTAATCCAAAAGGTATCGAAGTTAATGATTATATGATCGTTCCAACTGCATGTTCAAACTGTGAGGCTTCTTGTGGTCTGACTGCGTGGATCGATAAAAAAACTTTTACAGTTAAAAAGTATATGGGTAATCCATTACACCCGGCTTCTCGTGGTCGTAACTGTGCAAAAGGTTATGCTACACAATCACAGATGTATGATCCGGATCGTATTGCATTCCCACTAAAAAGAGCTCCAGGTTCTGCTCGTGGTGAAGGTAAATGGATTCGTACAACTTGGGATGAGGCTATGACTGCTATCGGTAAAAAGATGGGAGATACATTAGCTAAAGGTGATGAGTTATCTAAGAAAACAGTAATGTTCCATGTTGGTCGTCCAAATGAGAATGGATTTACTGGTAAAGTATGGCACACACTTGGTTGTGACGCATTTAACTCACACACAAACATCTGTTCTTCAGGTGGTCGTACTCCGACTATCCAATGGGCAAATGATGATAGAAGTTCTCCGGATTGGGCTAATGCGAAGTTAATCTTCCTTAACTCATCTCACGCTGCAGATGCTGGTCACTATTTCCAACAATCAGCTTCGTTTATAGCAGATGCTAGAGCGAAGGGTGCTAAACTTGTAGTTATGGATCCTCGTATGTCTAATTCGGCTGGTATGGCTGATTTATGGATAGCTGCATGGCCTGGTACTGAACCTCTAATTTATCTTTACTTAACTCAGAGAATTCTGAATGAAGGTAAAGTTGATAGAGATTTCGTAAAGAAATGGATGAACTGGGAAGTATTCTTAAGTAATAGAAAGTACTTAGACTTTATGGTAGAAAAAGGGTATATCTCTAAAGCACCTACAAAAGTTGACTTTGATACATTCTTAGACACTTTACAAGAGCTTTATACACCATATACTTTAGATCATGTAGCTAAAGAGACACATGTTCCTGCAGATAGACTTGAAAAGCTATATGATATGTTCATCTGGGCTGGTACTTCAGTTTCTTCATACTTCTGGAGAGCAACTGCTGCCGGTAACCGTGGTGGTTGGATGAGTGGTCGTACAGGTTTCTTACCAATTGCTCTTCGTGGTGCTATCGGTCCTGAGGGTGGTACATTCTTCCACCACTTTCATGTTATTTCTGTAGCTGGTAAAGGTGGTAGTTCAACTGTTGGTCAAGGTAAGCGTGGTTCAAACATTCCTAAAGTTGATGTATATAATGAACTTAGTTTCCCACCAGAGTGGCCATTATCGACTTATGAGATGTCATTCCTATTGCCTCACCTACTTGCAGATACTAAATGGCAACAAAAATGGATAGACAAAGGTCTTAATGTTCCTCAGAAACTTTCTGTTTGGATTCCTCGTATGTACAACCCAGTTTGGATTAATCCGGATGGCTTCAGATGGATTGAGACGATTAAAGATGAAAAGAAAATGGAACTTACGTTTAATCTATCTCCTGTATGGTCTGAGACTAACTGGTATGTTGATTATATTTTACCTGTTGGTTTAGCTGGTGAGAGACACGATCAACATTCAGAAGCTACAATGCCTGCAAGATGGACTTCTTTCCGTCAGCCTGTTATGAGAGTTGCTCTTGAAAAATCTGGTTGGAAGCCTAAAAATCCGGCTCGTGCTACACTTGAAGCTCACATTAAAGCTGGTCTTGGTGAAGTTTGGGAAGAGAATGAGTTCTGGTTTGACATGTGTGTTAACTATATTGATCCAGACGGTAAAATCTTCATTGATGATGCTAAAACTAAATCAATCAGATCTATGTGGGAATCTAAAAAGACTCCTGGTACTCCAGTAACTATTGCTGAGTGGTATGATGCTGCATTTGGTGACAACTTACCAAATCTTAAAGCTACTGCAACTGCAGACTCTAGATACAAAAATGCTGAATTCCCAGTATATGAGTATATGAGAGATCATGGTGCATGGATGGAAGAAAATAAAATCTATTCTGCGCAAGAAAAACCAGTTAAGTATGATGGTCAGACACTTACTTCACACGGTCACAAGTATGATAAAAGAGATCTTACTATTGATAGAAAAACTGGTGTTATCTATGCAAAAGATCATCATGGAAGTACTAAGTACAAAGATGGTAAAAAACCAGTTGCTATTGAGATTGATGGTAAAATGATGGAAGGTTTCGCTACTTTAGATAAGAAACTTGACTTCTTCTGTGAGTGGTTAGCTGATGATTGGAAATGGCCAGAATATGCTATTCCTTTCTACCCTAGAACTCCAAAAGAGAAGAAAGAAATGCTTCATATCGTATCTCATGTTGATCACTCTTATATGACTGAGAAAAACTCATATGCGCTTAACACAGTTTTCCGTCTGCCGTATAATATTCATACGCGTTCTGCAAACTCTAAGCACCTTATGGAAATCTCACAAAATCATGACCCTATCTGGATTTCAACTCCAGATGCTAAGCGTCAAGGTTTCAAACGTGGTGATGCTATTCGTGTAAGAATTACTGATAGTGTTACTGGTTTAGAGTCTGGTTACTTTGTAGCTATGGCTGTACCTACTGAGGGTGTGCTTCCAGGTACATTAGCATGTTCTCACCATGGTGGTAGATGGAAACTTGTAAACTCTGTTACTATACCAAATGGTGTTAGTGATGGTAAAGTTGATTCTCAGCCGGTTGCTAGAAATATGAACGATCCTAAATTTATGGCTCATTCACCTGAAAATGCAGGTAAAGAGGGTGCACAAATTAAAATCGAAGATTATGACGGTACAAGCGGTATGAATAGCTATGGTGTTCCAACTGCTGAACTTCAGATGGATGGTAAAGAAGGTAAAATGAAGTATGTTGAGGGTATTAAACCTTTTCATGCTGATAGATTTGCTGAATACAACCGTGATAGCGGTAACATCTGGTGGGATGGTCTAAGTGGTTCATGGCAAAATGCTGTAGCTGCAGCTCATCCGGATCCAATTTCTGGTATGCATTGTTGGCACCAGAAAGTTATCTTAGAGCCTGCTCAGGCTGGTGATAAGATAGGTGACATCTATGTAAATTATGATAACAATTTCAAAATTTATCAAGGATGGAGAGATGATTTAACTCGTGAGTTAAATTCTGACGATAAACTTCGTCGTCCTCAACACATCAAACGTCCGTGGGTTCCACTTTCGGATAAAGCTTATGCTGTTGAGATTAAAAGCTAAAAATATAAGCTTTTAAATCAAAGGGTTTAAACCCTTTGATTATAAACCTGCCCACCACATTCTAAGCCATAATCCCCAAGTACTTGTAAATCCTACTTCACTAAAGACTAACTCTTTATTCTTGTCATAAATAAAAGTAGTTGGATATGCTGCTATTTTAAACTCTTTTGCAAAAAAACCATTAGCATCGTTGTAAACTTTGTAGTTAAGCCCATTTTCATACATATACTTTTTAAGATCATTGTCGTCACCGGAACTTACAGCTATAGTTAGTACTTCAAAGTTCTCCGAAATAGTTTGAATATTTGAAGCTTCAAGTTTACATGTTGGACACCAAGTAGCCCAAAAATGTATAAGAACAGGTGTATCTTTTGGATATGTATATCTCTTAGCATCTATTAGAGTAATGTTTATATTTTGAAGTGATTCTTTATTTAAATCTCTACTTTTATAGATGCTGATTATATTAGCTAAGATTGTTATGAATATAAAAAATGTAACTATCTCTTTGAGGTATTTTTTGATTTTGTCTTTCATTAATGAACTTTTTGTCATGATTTTGTCACTCTTAACACTTATGTAATAGTTAAGTGGTAATATTACCACATAATAAAGAATTAAGGGAAAAGAAATGATGAAAACATATATAGCAATAATAGCAACTTTACTACTGGTTGGTTGTGGACCTGACAGAGAACCACACGTTAAATCTAGTATGTACCAATCAGTAAGTCCACAGGAAGCTATACTGGTTCAGAGTGGAAAAGATAAAGGTTCATGTGTAAGATGTGGAATGAACTTAGTTATGTTTTACAAAACAAGTCATGCGGCAGAACATGAAGGAAAGCATTACCAATACTGTTCTATTCACTGTTTAGAAGACCATCTTGGTGAAGGTGTAACTCTAAAAAATCCAAAAGTAGTAGATGTTGAATCACTTAAGCTTATCCCTGTAGGGAGTGCTCACTACGTTGTAGGAAGTGAAAAAAGAGGTACAATGACTAGAGTAAGTAAGTATGCTTTTTTAGATGAAGCTATGGCTAAAAAGTTTCAAGCAAAATATGGTGGAGAAATAGTGGATTTTAGTGGAGCATTAGCAAAAGCTAAAGAAGATTTTAAATAGTATATACAAGCTATCAAAATGATAGCTTGCAATGAGATAGAGTTTACTCTATCTCAGCGTCGATAACATCTTCGTCATCTTTCTTTTTCTTCTGATCAGCTTGGGCAGCAGCTGGATCTTGTTCTTGTTTGTACATCTGCTCAGCCATTTTGTGAGAAGCTTCAGTAAGTACTTTTACTTTCTCTTCGATTTGCTCTTTAGTAGCAGACTCATCTTTTAGAATCTCTTTAAGGTCAGTTATTGCAGCTTCGATTTTAGCTTTTTCTTCTGCTTCTAGTTTATCTCCCATCTCTGTAACTGATTTTTCAGTTTGAGCGATAAGTGCATCAGCTTGGTTTCTTAAATCAACCATTGCTTTTCTTGTCTCATCTTCAGCTTTATGAGCTTCTGCATCTTGAACCATTTTATTGATCTCTTCTTCACTTAATCCAGATGAACCAGAGATTGTGATTGACTGAGACTTACCAGTACCTTTGTCAGTTGAACTAACAGTTAAGATACCATTTGCATCGATGTCAAATGTAACTTCGATTTGAGGTACACCACGAGGTGCTGCTGGAATATCACCTAGTTCAAACAGACCTAAAGATTTGTTATCCTTAGCGAACTCTCTCTCACCTTGTACAACTGAGATGCTAACAGCCGGTTGGTTGTCTTCTGCAGTTGAGAATACTTGAGATTTTTTAACTGGGATTGTTGTACCTTTTTCAATAATCTTAGTAGCAACACCACCTAAAGTCTCAATACCTAGTGATAATGGAGTAACGTCTAGAAGAAGAACATCTTTAACATCTCCTCTTAAAACACCACCTTGAATAGCAGCACCTGCAGCAACAACTTCGTCAGGGTTAACACCTTTATTTAAAGCTTTACCACCGAAGAATTTAGAAACTGCTTCTTGTGCAGCTGGTACACGAGTAGAACCACCAACCATAATAATCTCTTTGATCTCATTGTTGTCTAAATCAGCTTCTTTCATAGCTACTTTAATATGGTCAATAGTCTCAGCTATTAAATCAGTAATCATACCTTCAAATTTAGCACGAGTTAATTTTACAACTAAGTGTTGTGGTCCAGCTTCTGTCATAGTGATAAACGGTAAGTTGATTTCAGTCTCAGTTGAACTTGAAAGCTCTTTTTTAGCATTTTCAGCAGCATCTTTTAGACGTTGAAGAGCCATTTTGTCATTTTTAAGCTCAATACCGTGAGAGTTTTTGAACTCTGCATTTAAGAAATCAACGATTTTATTATCAAAGTCATCACCACCTAAAAATGCATTACCATCAGTTGAAAGAACTTCAAAAGTACCGTCAGAGATTTCCAAAACAGTAACATCAAATGTTCCACCACCAAGGTCATAAACAAGTACATTCTCTTCGGCTTTGCTCTCTAAACCATAAGCAAGTGCAGAAGCAGTTGGCTCATTGATAATACGAAGAACGTTAAGACCGGCGATTGTACCAGCATCTTTAGTTGCTTTTCTTTGTGCATCATTGAAATATGCTGGAACTGTAATAACAGCGTCAGTTACTTTTGAACCTAAATAAGCTTCAGCATCTTCTTTTAGTTTTGTAAGAATCTTAGCTGAAATTTCTTGAGGAGTATAAATCTTACCTGCAACATCAACAGCAGCTGAACCGTCTTTATCAACGATGTTGTAAGTTACTTTATCGTGTGCTTCTTTAGCATTTTCCTCATTCATCATAAGACCCATAATTCTCTTGATTGAAGAGATTGTTTTCTCTGGGTTTGTAATAGCTTGACGTTTAGCCGGATCACCAACTAGTACATCACCTTTATCTGTGAAAGCAACTACTGATGGAGTTGTATTTTTACCCTCTGCATTTGGGATAATTTTTGCTTCACCACCCTCGTAAACTGCTACACATGAATTTGTTGTTCCTAAATCTATACCTATTACTTTTGACATATTATTTCCTTTGTCTTTAATTTAAAATATATTATTTGCGAATTAATTCGCTACTATAACCATTGCTTCACGCAGTGGTCTGTTTTTATACTTATATCCAGTTTGAAAAGTTTGAACAATCTGTCCAGACTCAACATCTTCACTGTCAACGCTTTGTACAGCATTGTGAATATTTGGATCAAACGGCTCATCGTGAGAGACCATTGTTACACCGTGTTTTTCTAAAGAAGTAGTGAATTGCTTAATTGTTAACTCAATTCCCTCTTTTAATTTTTCAAAATGTTCTTGAGCATCTACTGTATTTTCTGTAGAAGCCAATGCCATTTGAAGAGCATCCATTACTGGAATCATATCTTTGGCAAATTTCTCGTTTGAGTATTCAACCGCAGTATATTTTTCTCTTTCTAATCTTTTTTTGATATTATCAAAATCAGCATGAACTCTTGCATACTTGTCTTTTAGAGCTAATAACTCTTCTTGAAGAAGATCAAACTCGTTCTCTACCGCTTCAGCTTCAGCTTCAGCTTCATCATTGTTTAGTTCTGAATTTTCCTCTTCGTTTTCTAGAGGTTCAGTTTGTAATTCTTCATCTGTTTGTTTTGACATAGCTGTTAAATCACTCCTTAATTTTAAAAAGATAGCACTATTATACATATTGAGTGTAACAATGTCAAGTAATACTTTAGTTTTATTTGTAAGATAAGTTTAGTCTTGTAGTATCAAGTTGTAAAAATGGGAGTTTAAAGTTAAATTGAGTATTATTATATGTATTTAGATTATACGAAAATTCTAGCATCTGGGAGTTTATATGAAATATTTAGCATGGTTTGGTGGATTACTTGCAACGGTCATAATAGGTATATATGTTATTGCATTTACACCTTTTGGAAATTCAATATTACAGCCTGTTATAGAAGAAAAGATAAAAGAGCAGACTTTATTAGACAGTAAGCTTAGCGTTTTTTCTTTGAGTATGAGTGAACTCGATATAGCATTAGAGATAAATTGCGATAATGTAATAACTATAAAAGGAGAGTATTCTCTTTTCTCACAATCATTTGACATTAACTATAAAGTGAAGTTTGATGATTTAAATTCACTCAAATCACTCAGTGGAGTAGAACTTCATAAAGTATTTCATACAAACGGTAAAGTAAAAGGCGATATGGCTTTTATAACTGTAGACGGTATTAGTGATATAGCATCTAGTGATACGACTTACCATGTAGAACTAACAGAGTTTAATCCAACTTCTATAATAGCTAAAGTTAAAAATCTAAAGCTGGTAGAACTTTTAGAAATAGGTGCTCAAAAACCTTACGCAAGTGCAGATGTAAACTTAGATGTTGATTTCAAAAATATTAAAGCACATGCCTTAGATGGAGATATTGTACTTCGTACAGAAGATGGGAAGATAAATACAAAAGTTATGAAGAAAGATTTTAACATCACTATACCAAGTACAGACTTTGCAATGAATCTAGATGCCAAGTTAAAAGGTGATGATGTTGATTATACTTATAAGCTAATGTCAAATCTCTTTAAAATCACTTCTTCTGGTAAAGTAATACCGACCCCATTAAAAACAGATATAAAGTATGCTCTTGATATAAAAGAGTTAGCACTGCTAAAGCCGGTTACGGGAGCAGATGTAAGAGGCTCTTTTAGACTTAATGGTACAGTTAAAGGTACTAAGGCTAAACTTGTAGTAGATGGTAGAAGTGATGTGGCAGCATCAAATACAAGCTTTGAAGCTGTACTCAAAGAGTTTGCTCCAGCCAGTATAAAAGCAAGTATGAAAAACCTAAAACTAGATAGAGTCTTATATATGCTTAAGCAGCCTCATTATGCAGATGGAATCTTTTCTTTAGATGTAGATATCCCAGATGCCAGAAGTGGTAAGTTAAATGGCAAGGTAGTATCAAGTGTGAAAAAAGGTCTATTTGACGTAAAGTATATGACAAAAGTATACAAGTTTAAAACACCAATGCCACAAACTGCATTTCAAATGACTACAACAACAACTTTAAATGGAGATATTGTCGACTCTAAAGTAAACTTGGACTCTACACTTGCAAACTTTGATATAAAAAGAGCTAGAGTGAATTTAAAAAGTAATGTAATCAATAGTGACTATAGAGCAACAGTTCCAAACCTTGATAAGTTGTACTTTGCTACCGAGCAGCATATGAAAGGTGGTATTACTGTTCATGGGGAGTTAAATAAAGGCAATGATCTTGATTTAACAATACTATCTAATGTAGCAGGCGGTAAGATAGATGCTAAACTCCACAATGATGATTTCCATGCAGATATACTAGGTGTTCAAACACTAGACACACTTCATATGTTGATATACCCTGAGATTTTCAAAGCGTCGCTAGATGCTAAGCTTGACTACAACCTTGCATCTAAAAAGGGTAAATTCAAAGGTCATCTAATAGATGGTAAGTTTACTAAAAACCAGATGTTCTCTCTTATAAAGCAGTATGCAAAAGTTGATATGTATGTGGAGACATTTAAAGGTGATGTTAACGCTGATATAAATAAAGAGAAAATAGTAGCATCTATGGATCTTGTATCTAACACTTCATCTATCAAGACTAAAAATACAAAGTTAAATACAAAAACAAAAATGATTGATTCTAGGATAGATGTAGTTGCAAACAACAATCCGGTCTCAGTTATACTAAAAGGAAAGACATCCTCTCCTAAAGTTAGTTTAGATGTGGAAGATCTAATTAAAAAAGAGGCTGGAAAGGCAATAGAAAAAGAAGTAGGAAAACTACTTAAAGGTTTTTTCTAACTCATCTATATCTTTGATGTAGATTATTCTTTTAACTTTTGAATCTTTTATATAAAGAAGAGTAAGCATATCTTCTTTAAAAGGCAGAGTGAGATTATACTTCTCATCAAAGCTTAGTAGAATAGGGTGTTTGTAACTCTCCATTCTTGGTTTTACAAAAAGAGAAAAGATTCCGGATGGAATTTGAGAAGTGTCTACTATGAGGTTTAGATTATTTGGTATCTTATGCTCATCAAAATACTGGTTAGCAACTCTTGTTGTAGCTTTATCCCAAGTTATGATCCAGATTCCATCCTTTACTAAGGTGTACTCTTTATCATGTTGAGATTTCAGTTTTATTGGAATTATGCTGTCTCCAACTTGGAGCATCTGAGCATTTAGAAACAAGGCTAAAGAAAGTATTAAAAATATAATCTTCAAGATTATCCTTTAAATAGTTCGTTTTTGTTGAGTAGTACCTTTGAAGGCTGGGCAATAAAATAACCTTGCATATAGTCAACACCTAATTCTTCGAGTTTATCATAAACTTCTTTAGAGTGAACAAACTCAGCAATAGTTTTCATGTTCGCTTCTTTGGCAAAGTGTATGATGCTTTTTACTACTTTAAAATCTTTTTCACTGATATCTATATTTTTTACTAAAGAGCCGTCTATTTTTAAGAAGTTTGCTTCGATGTCTAAAATAGTTTTAAAGTTAGAGTAACCGCTTCCAAAATCATCTATAGAGACTTTAGCATTATATTTATGGAGTAAATCGATTTTCTCTTTAAACAGAGTTATATTTTCTATTTCATCACTCTCTAGTATCTCAAAGGTAACTCTTGAAGCTAAGTCTGGGTTTGCTATAAATGTATCAGTAATAGTTTTTTCTATATCTGCGTTCATAAGGTCATAAAAGTTTATGTTTATACTTACGGACTCTTTTAGGTTCTTAAACTCTTCAAACACAATAGAGAGAATTCTCTGCGTAAGCTTATAGTGAATATTTGTATGTTTAAGTCCTGGAAGGAAAAATATAGGAGCAATTATTTCCCCTTTCTTATCTATGATTCTAACAAGTGCTTCATACTTTAGTATCTCATTGGTGAGTTGGTTATATATAGGTTGGTAATAACAGATAACGCGATTTTCTTCTATAGCTTGCTTTACAAAGTCTATATCTTTGGCCTTTGAGAGAATCATGCTTTCTGATTTGTCATTGTAGTAGACAACTCTATTTCTACCCTCTTTTTTTGCAATATATAGCATTTTGTCAGCTACTTTTATTGCTTCATTTAGACTCTTTTCTGAAGCCGGATTCTCATGAACACCGATTGATACTTGCATCTCTATTTTATGCGTCTCATATGTAAAAATATGTGTATGTATATTTTCTCTGATTCTTTCACAAATATATGAAGAGTTGTCTGCTAGATCTCTATTGTACATTAGTAGCAAAAATTCTTCTCCACCATAACGAATCAATATATCATTATCACGAATAGAACTTTTAATAATCATACTGCTCTGTGAGAGTATCATGTCACCGGCTTTGTGCCCATATATATCATTTATGACTTTAAACCTGTCAAGATCAAGCATAGCTACACTGTAATGATTTAAGTTAAGTTTTGGTGATATCTCTAGAAGATAGTTTCTGTTGTATATTTGAGTAAGGGGATCTGTAAATATTTTTTTTCTGGTTATAAAGTAGTGAAAAACTTGGACAACTGTCATAAGCATAAGTAGGAATATAAAGATGATTAAAACTATAAAAAATGTCTCAAGAGGTTTTATAAGTTGTAAAATCGTTTTTTGAATCTTGGTCGTAATATCTACACTTAGTATGCCGACTGCTTTACCGGATGTTCTCACTGGGTAGAGATAAGTCAGATATAGGTTTTCCATGTCATGTTGTTTTATGATTTGTGGTTTTGACTCTTTATAAACTTTCATATAGGCTTCATCAAAGACATCAAACTTTTGGTAGAAGTTCGCTTTGTCCTCTTTAGAGGCATCTAGTAGAAATCTAAACCTACCTTCTTCATCTTTGTAAAGCAGGTAGATATATTTTACACTTGGTGTCAAAAAAAGAGATATTTTATCTTCAAAGAGTTCCCTTGTCTTATTGTTAGAGAGTAAAGAAACAAGGTCATTCTCATTTTTTATAGAGTTGTTATTTATGAGATCATATTCAATATTTCTTAGAACACTTGAAACATTGTTTATCCTGTTGCTCTCTATTCTTTTAAATATATCATCTTCAGCCTGTTTTATATAGATATAAATGTAGATAAAAAATAGACCCAAAAGAAGAAGAAGTAAAAATAAGAACAGCTCCTTTTTCTTTACCATACTTTTTCCTCTAAATAAGGCTTTAAATCATTGGATACTTGAATAGATTGAGCTTTTATTCTTGACTTTATTATAACGATGTTAGGTCTGCCTTTTTTCCAAAAAAGTGCTCCAAAACTTTGAGGGAATTCAGATAATAGTTCGTAGTTTAGTACAAAGATATGCTTTTTCTCACACTTTTTAGTAAGACTGTCTGCATCTTGAAGTATTATAATTGTAGATTCTTCACAGCTGTATGTAGTGTTGAGTTTATGGTGTTCTTGTATATGTGTTAGAATTTCTTTATTATCACTCCAGACAACTACTTTTTTATCTACTGATATCTCAGTAATGATTTTTTCTAAAATCTTAACTTTTAGATTATCTGAATTATCATGAGCAAATATAACAGTTGCAAAAATAATAAGTGTCGCTAAGAGTTTCATTTAAAAAGTGTACTCCATTGTTAATAAGCCTCGGCGTTCCATAACAGGAACATTGACTCCATTTATAGGAGTTTCATGAGCTTGGTCTAAGAGGTTCTCACCTTTTAGTTTTACTTCTAGCTTTTTGGACACGGGATATATTACTCCAAGTGAGTAGTCATATCCAGCAGGCATACTTATACCATCCGAAGATCTGTAGTCCGATCTGTATACGAGTTCATTGTAAATATCAAACTTACCGATCTTGTTGAAGAGCTGAATAAGTCCGCCATCACCTGGGCTTACATAAGTGTCATTAAACATTTTAAAGCCCTCTAGAGTAATTTTGTTATTAACATCAAATATATGGTCAACTCTTACAAACCCTCTTTGAAAACTGCTTACTCCATCCTTATTAACATATTTTTTAAGCGTTGGACTAAAGATAATAGAGTTTTTTGCCTCACCGTTCCCACCACTAAGGGTAAGAGTTGTTTTATATTTTTTATAAATAATCTCAGCACTGATAATTCTATTTTTAATACTCTCAAGATCTGGATTAATATTTAGATTTGGTGAGAAAGTTGTCTGTCTGAAAGTAGGGTAGACATAACTCTTCATCGCAAAAAACTTAAATGTCCAACTTTCATCAAGCAGGGCTACATAACCTAGTCTTAGTATATGTTCTGTAGATGATTTTGATAGTTCATTTTCATAACGATCCAGTTTTGCACTAAAAGCGATAAGATTGTTTTCATTAATATTATAAAGATTTTCCAGGTACGCCATATAGATATTTCTCTTTTGGGGTCCCCAAACTTTAGATGTAGGTACACCATCTCTCTTGTACTCATTAATGTCGAATTTTTGATGTTTGATATGTGCGCCTAAAAAGAGGTCATTTGCTCCATGAAGAAATCTTTTCTCTATAATGGCACTATAGACATTACTGCCAATATTTACATCAAGCTGCTTAGGCATAGCACCATCTGCTATAGGTATAGCTACTGCATCTTGATTTAAAACATCCAACTCTTCATGAGATAGACTTAGTATTATATTTAGTTCTTTATCAAAGTGTTTTGTAGCTTGAAGATAAAAGTTCTTTGCATTAATATAACCATCAACCGGAGCATTGGCTAAACCGCTAAATGAGTCATACTTCTCTTTTGAAGCACCGATCTCTATATCGTAACTCTCTTTTTTTGAAAATTTCGCATATATTTGACCTCTTTGTCCATCACGAGAGAGTTCGTATCCATTTGCATTGTATGTCTCATAGTTGTTTTTACTTACATCAATATTTGCTAAGTACGAATACTCCCCAATCTCTTTTGCATCTACAGCTCTTAAATTCAAACTTCCTCTTGTATCAATAGAGATTTGAGCAGATGTGGAATTTTCACGAGATGGCTCTTTTGTATATAGTTTTATTATCATACTTCCAGGTTCATTACCAAATGTTACTGAGTTACCGGCTTGATAAACTTCTATATGGTCTATAAAGTATAGACCCATTTTTCCATACTGAGTCAGTGCATTTCCAAGAGTTGCTGAATTTAACTCATGAGAATTTATAAATATCTTTACCGGATTTGGTGAAACTTGGCTACTACCGCTTTTTACAAGGGTAGTCATACCTGTTCTTGTGGCTTCAATATTATACATACGAATAGTTTTAAGTACATCATTAAGCGTATATGCCTGCATCTGATCAAGATCTTCACGTGAGAAAAGTATTAGATGTCCGGCACTCTCTTTTTTTGTTTTATGATAAAGAGATTCTGATTTTTCATATTGGGCAAGAAGGTCATCAAGAAGTACATCTTTTGAGAATAAAAAAGTTGATAAAAAAAGTAATAAAAAAATGGTTTTCATAAGTTGACCTAAAATAATAATTTTACATTCTAGTTTAAGTGTCCTTACACTGTGCTTAGCTATTTGATACTTGCATCTGCTAGAGTTAGGCAAAATAAGGCGTTTAAATTATTTTTATGCACAGTATTTATGGCTTGTGTGAGCGTTAAGCCTGTTGTAATAATGTCATCTACAAGTATTATTTCCTTAGTTGAGCTGTGCTTAAATGTGAAATCTCTTGGGTTCATTAGTCTAAACTCTCTACTTTTGCCAGAGTAGGAGACAGGATTTTTTGCTCTTAGTCTATTAAACTCAGGTTTTATGTATCTGCTTTTAAGAGCTTTGTTCAATATTGCAGTATGAGAGTATCCGCTATTTACATTGTCATCAATCGCTATTGAACTGAGAAGGCTTGAATATTCAAAGTTTTCAGCAAATAGTTTCAAGGAGTTGTTTGCGAGAATAGAGTATACGTAATAGCCTATGTCGGTGTGTTTTGTATGAAGAAGGTCTTTTATATCGTTGTATTTATAAAAAGAGATAACTTCTATATTATTTAGGATTTTTCGCTTATAGATGCTAGGAGTTAAAAATGTTTCTTGACAAGTGGAGCAGATGTGTGTGAGTGAAAGACTCTCACACAACATGCATTTCATATTGAAACTACTTAGTCCATCTTTAGAACAGACATGAATGCCTCTTGAGGAAGTTGAACCTTCCCGATAGACTTCATTCTTTTCTTACCGGCTTTTTGTTTTTCCAGTAGTTTTCTTTTACGAGTAATATCACCACCATAACATTTAGCAGTAACATTTTTACCCATAGATTTTACAGTTTCACGAGCAATGATCTGAGAACCTAAAGAAGCTTGAACAGCTACTTCAAAAAGCTGTCTGGGAATCTGCTCTTTCATATTTTTAACCAAAACGCGACCACGAGCAAGTGCTTGAGTACGAGGGACAACAACACTTAGTGCATCTACAGCCTCTCCGGCTACTTTTATATCAAGTTTTACAAGGTCACCAGTTTTGAACTCTATTGGGTCATAATCAAATGAAGCATAACCTTTTGAGATAGACTTTAGTGTGTCATAAAAGTCCATAACTATTTCATTCATAGGTATCTCATACTCTAACATTACTCTATCTTCATTCAAGTAGGTCATCTTTGTCTGAGTACCACGTTTGTTGATAAGTAGAGTTATAATATTTCCAAGATATTCACTAGGAGTGATTACAGTTGCTCTTACATAAGGTTCTTCTATATGGTCTATCTTTTGAACATCTGGCAGTTGTGATGGGTTTTGAACATCAATCATAGTTCCATTTGTAAGATGAACTTTGTATACAACAGATGGTGCAGAAGCAATAAGATCAAGATTAAACTCACGTTCAAGCCTCTCTTTAATAACTTCCATGTGCAGCATACCAAGAAAACCAACACGGAAACCAAAACCAAGAGCTACGGATGTCTCAGGCTCATAACTCAGTGAGCTGTCATTTAGTTTTAGTTTGTCAAGAGCATCTCTAAGGTCTTCAAATTTGTCAGTGTCTATTGGATATATTCCGGCAAACACAAATGGTTTTGCAGGTTCATATGTTCCAACAGGCTCTGCAGTCGGATCTTTAGCATCAGTAATAGTATCACCAACATTTACAACACTAACTTCTTTAAGACCTAAAACAACAACACCGATTTCACCACACTCTATAGTATTGGTTTTTATTTTTTTCATGGGGTGAGGGTACATTAAGTCTAGTATCTGATGCTCTTCACCATTACTCATAAGCTTAATGTTTTGTCCTTTTTTTACTTGACCGTCAAAAACACGCACAAGAGCAAGCGCACCCAAATACTGATCAAACCATGAATCATAAATAATAGCTTTGGTAGTAGCTTCAGGGTCACCGACCGGAGCTGGTACGCGATCGACAATAGCATCTATAAGTTCACGAATACCAACACCGGTTTTTGCAGAAACCAAACAAGCATCTGTAGCATCTATACCTATACTTGTCTCTATCTCTTCGGCTACTTTCATTGGATCTGCGGCAGGAAGATCTATCTTATTAATTACAGGAATAAGTTCAAGGTTATTATCAAGTGCCAAGTATACATTTGCAATAGTTTGAGCTTCAACACCTTGAGCAGCATCTACGATAAGTAAAGCACCGTCACTAGAAGCAAGCGATTTACTAACTTCATAAGAAAAATCAACATGGCCCGGAGTGTCGATAAGGTTTAGGATATAGTGTGCTCCGTCTTTTACGTAGTCAAGTCTAACACTCTGAGCTTTGATTGTAATACCACGCTCTTGCTCAATATCCATAGTATCCATCATCTGAGTGCTCATTTCACGTTCAGTAACTGAGCCACACTCTTGAATGATACGGTCTGCTAAAGTACTTTTACCGTGGTCGATATGAGCGATGATAGAAAAGTTTCTAATATTCTTCAATTAATACTTCCTAATTATTCAAAAAGGCCATTAACGCTTTCGTTGTGGTAAACACGACGAATTACTTCTGCAAAAAGAGGAGCAACTGTTAATACCTTTATTTTTTTATGCGGTGCTGATTCTAAAGTATTTGTAACTATTAGTTCATCAAGCTCACCGTGATCCAGGTTCTCATAAGCTTTTCCGCTAAGAACAGCGTGTGTAGCACATGCCATAACTGAAGTAGCACCATTATTTTTAAGTGCAGTAGCAGCTTTAACCATAGTTCCGGCAGTATCTACCATATCATCAATCATAATTACATCGTGACCTTTAACATCACCTATGATATTCATAACTTCACTCTCGTTAGCTTTTTCACGACGTTTATCAACGATAACCATCTCTAGACCCATTCTTTTTGCAAAGTATCTAGCACGAGCAACGCCACCTATATCCGGAGAAGCAATGATTGGGTTTTTAAGGTTTTTGCTTTTGATATATGTCTCAAATGTAATAGACCCGTAAAGATTATCAACTGGGATATTGAAAAACCCTTGAATCTGACCAGCATGAAGATCAATTGTTACAACCCTGTCGATTCCTGCAGTTTCATACATATCTGCAACAAGTCTTGCTGTGATTGGAACACGAGGAGCAGCTTTTCTATCTTGTCTTGCATATCCGTAGTAAGGAACGACAGCAGTAATACTTTGAGCAGATGAACGGCGAAGAGCATCTGTCATAATGAGTAGTTCCATAAGGTTATCGTTTGATGGAGCACCTGTACTTTGAACTATAAATACATCACGACCACGAACACTCTCAGCAATTTGAACAGAGATTTCACCGTCACTAAATCTTTTTGTATCAGCATTAGCTAATGGAACATCTAGAACTTGACAAATTTCTTTTGCAAATTCAATACTTGCAGAACCGGCAAAAATTTTATAACCACGCATGGGATTCCTTCTTGGAAAAATTGATAACGCGATTATATAATAGTAGTGCTGAGGAGTTGTTAAAAGTAATACAAATTAGAAGAAAATTTTATTGACACTCTTTACATATTCCAGATAAAACTATATCTGTTTTAGATATTTCAAAATTGCAGTTAGAATTAACTTCACTTAAAATAGGATTCATATTGAGTTTAATATCTTCAACTTTTCCACATTTAGTACACACCAGATGAGAATGATAATTCTTTGTAAGCTCATAAACCGACTTACTTTGAGGAATCTTGACCTCTTGTATATAGGAGTTTTCAAGCATTAAGTTAATATTTTTGTATATAGTTGCCAGAGAAATAGATTTGAATTTTTTAAGCATTAATTCATAAAGAGTATCTACGTTTATGTGTCCATAAGAATGCAATGTATTACTGATTGCAAGTCTTTGCGGTGTAGCTTTTAAATTATGACGTCTGAGTTCATCTGTATAGTTAATCATAATGATATTATACAATATAGTAGTTTAAAGGAGAAAAATTATATTTTAAGTTTAATAGTAATATAATGTTACAAAGGATAAAAATTATCCTTTAGATAAATTTAGGAGATTAGAAGATGAGACAGTATGAATCGTATAGATGTGATAAATGTGGAAATATTGTAGAAGTAGGACATGTTGGTGGCGGTGAGCTTCACTGTTGTGGACAAGCTATGGAAATGATTACTGAGAATCTGACTCTAGTAAATTTACTAAAAGCATTTGCAGGTGAATCACAAGCAAGAAACAAGTATGAATATTTTGCTAAAGTAGCACAAAAAGAGGGTTATAGAGATATAGCAGAACATTTTCAAAGAGCTGCAAACAATGAAAAGCAACACGCTAAGATGGAACTTGCATTAGCAAATAGAATGACAAGCGGAACTGAAGATAGTTTTGGAGATACAAAAGCAAATCTTCAAATGGCTATTGATGGTGAGCACTATGAAAACGTAACTATGTATCCTGACTTTGCAGATATTGCAAAAGAAGAGGGATATAAAGAAGCTGCAAAATTATTTAGCGATATCGGCAGTGTTGAAATTGAACATGAGAATATGTTTAAGATGTTATTAGACAGACTTGAAGCGGAAGCTGAGCACGTTAGTGAAGATGAGGAAGAAGAGTGGATCTGTGAAGTGTGTGGACATATTCATAGAGGTAAAAAAGCTCCAAAAACATGTCCTGTTTGTAAACACCCTCAAGAGTATCAGTCAAGATTAAACTCTAAGAAGTAGTTACCAATAGTATTTAATCATTGCTTGAAGAGTGTTTGATTCTACTTTTGAATTGAAGTTTAGGTTTAGTGGCTTTTGCTTATAGTAGTGCCACTCAGCCCCTATGAAAAGATTATCTACCTTTAGCAGTCTTTTCATATCAAATAAAAATTGATTTTGAGACAAGAAATCATACTCTGTCCAGTCAATAAATCCAGCTATATGAAAAATGTTTCCCAAAGTTTTAGTTTTATAATATGGAGATAGCTGATAAGTGTCTTTACCAATATTTTGATATTTCTTATAAAAATTAATACCAAACACATCAAATCCGTAAACAGATAGATCACTTCCAAGACCTATTAAATTTGCATTATAAGTATTGCTAGCGTTGTACTGATATGCAAGATAGACTTGTTTGACAAATGAAAAACGTAGATCATGCGAAGTTAGTTTACTAAGGTTAAGTCTGGGAGCAAACTCTCCATAAGTATCTGTTTTATCATCATGGTACTTAAAGTTGTCATCTGCAACACTATGATCAATAAAACCATAGATATCACCATACTCAAATGAGCTGTAGTGCTCAAGAGTAACAGTTGTCTTCCCACCATTCTTGGTATCATAAACGTAACTATTACCATCAAAAGTTCCACGAAGTAATTGGATATTGGTAGTAGAAAATGCGACAAGATTAGAGAGTAAAAGAGAGAATATAAGTAGTTTTTTCATTGACATTTTGGTCCTTTGTATCAACAAATGGTAACATAATATTGATACAAACTTAATAAAATAGACGGGAGGATCAGCCTCCTCCATCGTTAAACATTATGATTATTCTCACCATTTTAGAAAAACGTTTATTTTGATCAACCTTGGGTGAATGGGTGCTATTGATATCGACACTAATTAAACCATTTAACATTACATATCCTTAGTTGTAAAGCGTTTTAACGCTTAGGCAAAGCAACAAAGACAAATTGTGTAAATCCAATTAGTATCAAGCAAAAAGTGTTCACAAAATTAGTCTTGTAAATCTTTAAAACTGTGAACACTCATATTTTGAAGGTTGTAATATTTGCTATTACAAGAGAGACCGTTTGTGTTAAATAGAGGGATAGAATTAATTTTATCTAAATCAACTTTAAAATCTTTTTCGCTTAAAAGAACAAAGTCGTCTCCAAAGATACGAAAGAGTTGATGGTGTGGATATTCTACTCTAAGATACTCACTAAAGCTGCGGAGAACTGCATCACCCTCATTCCAACCATACTCTTTGTTATATTTAGAAAAGTCTTTCATATAAAGTATGTTTAGGTAAAGATCTTTTTTTGAATCTCTGTTGGATTGTAAAATAAAATCAAGGTAGTAGTTGTTATAAAGATGCGTCAATGGATCTTTATAAAAGTATGCAAAACGCTCATCATCTATAAAAGTATTGGGAAGTTGTTCTGCATTATTTTTAAGGTCAACAGATTTGAAAATCTTTTTAGCACTTTCAATTACTTTTGGATCGTACCAAATATCACTATATTTTTCCAGCTCTTCTATAGCTTGAGCAACGCTCTTCTTCGCTTTATATACTCTTCTGGTAGTCATTGCATCAAATGCATCTGCTACAGCCATAATTCTTGAAGCTAATGGAATCTCATCACCTTTTAATCCTTTAGGATAACCACTTCCATCACAGTGCTCATGATGGGCATGTACGATTCCTGCAAGCTCATGGTACATTGGGATTTCATGAAGTATATTATATCCTGCTGTTACATGGTCTTTTATCAACGAGTATTCATTATCTGTCAACTGATTTGGCTTTAGTAAGATTGCATCCGGTGTTATGATTTTACCAATGTCATGCAGGATTCCTGATTCATAAATCATGATACACTCTTCTGGTGATAGCCCCATCTCTTCGGCAATATCTTTTGAGTACGCAGCAACGCGTTCACTATGACCGCCTGTATAAGTATCTCTTGCTTCTATCATTTTTACAAGAGAATGAATGGCGTGCTGATAGTTTTGTACTTGTTCATGTTGAAGGTTTAAAATAGTCTGTGTTCTCTCTTCAACCATCGCTTCTAGATCAGATTTATACATTTCATTTTCGTGAAATGCCGATAGTTTATCAACTGATTGATTTAGCATTTTTAGTATTTGAGAAAAGTCTATAGGTTTAACTATGTACCCAGTAACTCCAAGTTGAATGGAGTTTGTTAAAAATTCTGAATCAGTGTATGCAGAAACAACAATAATCTCTTGTTTTTCATTAATCTCTTTGATTTTACTTATCATCTCCAGACCATCCATTTTTGGCATCTGAATATCTGTAATCACTATGTCATATTGGTTTTGAGTATATTTTTTAAGACCCTCTTCCCCATCTACAGCTGTGTCAATATTTGTGAAGATTTTATTTAGAAAAGTGGTGATACCATCACGCAATACTTGTTCATCTTCAACATATAATATAGAAAAATGTCCTGCTTTTTCTTTAAGGGAAGCTATTTTTGTTTTTAGCTTATCTTGCATAAGACTAATCTCCTCTTATATTTAGTTAATTATGATTATATTATCATAACTTATATTCATCGAATATAATAAATAACGCAGAAATTATTATTTAAGCAGTCTGACTCTAAAGCAGGTGCCATGTTCCTTGTTTTTAGCTTCAATTACGCCTTTTAGATGATCTTCAATAATCATCTTACTCATATATAGTCCTAACCCTGTTCCTGTTTTTTCATCTTTTGTTGTGAAGTAAGGGTCAAAAATCTTTGGCAGTACAGCTAGGTCTATACCATTTCCATTGTCACAAATCTCTGTATTGACATATTTGTCATCGTCATAAACTTTAATTACTATTGTAGGCTTTTCTATGCCGCTTGATAACATGGAATCTTTTGCATTATTTATAATATTTACAAAAACCTGCATAAGCTCTCTTTGATATGCATCTACTTCAGAGTCTGATTTGAAAGAGGTTTGAAGCTCTATAGAATTATTTACAAGGCTATTGTTAACTATGCTAATAGTCTCTTCTATAATATATTGAAGTTTAACCTTAGTGACTTCTTTATCAGGTTTAAAAAAGTTTCTAAAGTCATCTATGGTTTTTGATAGATGTGAAGTCTGATTGAGAATACTTTGAGAAAACTTTTCAGCTTCTGTAGCATCAAAACTATCTAAAGCAATATCCAATAGTACATTATTCGCAGCCATAGCAATTATACTTATAGGTTGGCGCCATTGGTGAGCTATCATCCCTATCATCTCACCCATAGCCGCATGACGAGACTGCATCATTATGAGATCATCTTTATGTTTTAATTCTGTGACATCTTTTGCTGAAGATATTAATATACGAGTACCCTCATTAGTAGTTTTTAAAGGACCTGAACTAAATGACCAGATAAGTTTTTCACCACTTTTGGTAGTTATCTCAAACTCACCTTCATCTATTTTCTCTGTAATTGCGTAGAGGTTTTTAATGTGTTCTTTTCTATCTCCAGAAGTAGTTGGAGCAACCTTTTCAGTCCACTTATCAATGGTGTTTATCTCTTTATGTTTATAACCAGTTTTTTCTTCCCAAGCTTTGTTTATCATTAAGATATTTCCATTTTCATCATGTATAGCCATCGGGTCTGGTGCATCGTTAAAAATAGTTTCAAGTTCCTTTGTTTTTTCTTCTAACTCTTTTAAGTTATCTTGTCTATCTGTAATGTCTTGATGTGTTATAACAATATTTTTTACTACATTATTACTGTCTTTTAGAGGGTATATTGTTGTGCTAAGCCAACGTTTTCTTCCTTTACCATTTCCTTCAGTCTCCCCAGTAGAATCAAACTCATATGCAGGAACATTGACATGTTCGCCCGTATAAGCTTGGTTTATGTAGTCAATTAAGCCTGTTCTTTTAACTTCTTCACTTGTAAAAATATTAAATTTATTAAGAGTATGACTGGCAGAGAACCCCCAAAGTATTTCGTATGAATGATTAACATCAATTTGCATACCATTTAAATCGTATAACTCTATTGCAGAAGGTGACTGCTGCATCATAAGTCTGAATTTTTCTTCACTTTCATTTAGGGCAGCCTGCATTTTAATGCGTTCGCTTACATCAAGAACAGTAGCTACGACTTGTTTTACATTATTAAAGGTTATTACTTGGAAGATAGTTTGAACATGATATTTTGAGCCATCTTTTCTGCTATGAGTGGTTTCAATATATAATTGCTTTTCATGTTTATTTAAAAGAGGATCTAGAACAACTTTAAGTTTTTCTATAGAATCAACAGCATCTGCTATGTTAACCGGGGTTAATTCTTGCATCTCTTTCATTGTGTACCCAAGTGCAGATAAGCCGGCATGGTTTACATAACTATAGTGGTAATCATCGAGATTAAAAACATGAACTTCATTGACATTTTGATCAAGAACATGGATGAGTTTTTTATTTTCAGTTTCTAAAGATAGTTTTTCTGTAATATCTTCTGCGACACTTAAGATATATGTTTTAGTATCTATTGTAACTATATTAGAGTACATTTTTATAGTCTTTATATCTCCATCTTTAGTGTTGAAGTCATATGTCTCTCCATTTACCGAACCATTTCTTTTGAAGTTCTCTACAAACTTATCTCTGTCTTCCTTTTTATGCCACATATTCAAATCAACGCTGCTTTTACCAATTATATCTTCTCTTTTGTAACCTAATATCTTTTCGTATGTTTCATTGACATCATAAATAATACCTGTCTCAAGACTGCTTATAATAATCAGATTCGGTGTTTTATTAAATGCTTTTTCAAATTTGTCATTAGAAACTATTAGCTCTTGTTCGGCTTGTTTTCGAGCTTCATTATCTATGATTACACCCTCTATCGCTATAACATTGTTATCTTCATCATAGATTCCTAAACCATGTTCCCATACCCACTTAATCTCACCATTTTCTGTAAGCAAACGATACTCAGATTCAAAACTTCCTTTGGCTCTAAGTCCATTTTGTACATCATCCCAAACCTTTTCTCTATCATCAGGGTAGATAATGTCCATAAAACTTATTTTTTTATTATCTATAATGTCAATAGGTCTATATCCGGTAAGCTCCAGGCACCTTTCACTAACAAACTCCATAGTCCATAAGTGATTGTTCTTGCATCTGTATGCCATTCCAGGTAGATTGTCCATAAATGCCGTAAGTTGTCTGTTACTCTCTGCTAAAGTCTTTTCTACTATTATTTTATCTGTAATATCTCTACTTTCTGCTACAAGATACTGAACTACCCCATCTTCATTAACAACAGGTTTTAAGGAAAAGTCAAAATAGTGAAGTTCCCCATCTTTTGAATAGTGTGTAACTTCTCCTTGAATAGTCTCACCTTGAGAAGCTTTTACTATACTCTTCGTGAGCCACTCTTTTAAATCTTTATTGTATTTCCACCAAGGAGTGTCTATAAAAGGTTTTCCAACTACATCAGATTCTTTTGCACCTATGAATTCAAGTGAAACATTATTAGCTGACAATAAAATACCGTCTAGCGATACGATGCCTGCAAACTGAAACGTTTGACTAAATATACTACGAAATTTTGTTTCACTTTTTAGAAGTTCTTCCTCCACTCTTTTTTGCTGTGTTATATCCACAGAGTTTCCAACTAAACCTGATATATTTCCATTAGAGTCCACTAAAGGAGATTTTGTAGTTAAGAGATATACTTGACTTCCATCTGGGTAAGTAACCCATTCAAAGTTAGACTTTGCTTTATTAGCATCGAGCATTTTTTTATCATATCCACGGAAGAGGTCAGCAACCTCTTTTTCAAAAAAATCATAATCATTTTTTCCTATAAGTTCATCTTTTGATTTTCCCATAAACTTTTCAAAAGCGCTGTTACAAGCTATGTAAGTGAGATTAGTATCTTTTACAAAGATCAGGTTATCCACACTATTAATGATATTTCCGTATAGTTCCTTGATCTGTACTATGGTACTCTCATACTCTTTTTCTTTTGTAATATCTGTATGGGAACCTATCATACGTATTGCTTTGTTGTTCTCATCAAATATTGTTTGACCGCGAGAATCTACCCATACCCAGTGACCATCTTTATGTTTTAGTCTGTGAATATTTCTATAATTGTCTGTTTTCCCATCATGAGACATGTGAATATTTGAAAATGCCTGTTCTTTATCATCTGGATGCAAAATACTAGCCCATGCTTCAAATGAATTCTCCATCTCTTCGTCGCTATAGCCGAGCATCTCCTTGAATCTAGGAGAAAAGTAAACTTCATCAGTTGCTAAATCCCAATCCCAGATGCCATCTCTACTTCCTTCAAGTACAAGTTTTAGTTGTTCCTGAGTCTTTTTTTTGTATTCCTCTAGTTGACGATGTTCAGTTACATCAAATATTATCGAGTAGAGTAGAGTCTCATTGTTAAACTCAATTGGACCTGAGTAGACTTCTACATCTCTAATCTCGCCGTTTGCAAGTCTATGTCTAAAGTTAAACTTATCGTGATGTTCTTCTCTAGCTTGTTTTATCTCAAAAGCCACTTCTTCTGCAGTTAAAATATTTATCTCACTTATGTGCATAGAAGTTATCTGCTCGTAGCTATATCCGTAGAACTGGAGAGCTTTTTCATTACAGTCTACTATCTTTCCACTATTGGCATCTATAATAAGTTCAGTAGCTTTGTTACCTTTAAAAAGTGTTCTGTATCTCTCATTACTTTGAGATAGAATCTCTTCAGTTTTTATATTATTAATAGCATATGCTATATCACTCGCAAGTTCATTTAAAAGAGAGATTTCATCTATGTTGTTGAGGTGCTCTTTATGTATAGATATATTCAAGTATCCATAAAGTTTTTTTTCATATTTAAGTTCGATATTAAAAGCGCTCTTTCCATTGTACAAGTTCATTAGTGGACAGTTTGGACAGTTGTTTAGTATATCTTCTATCGAGGAGTAGAACTCATCTGTTTCTTCTGTCTTTTTGACGCAGTGAGGAGTCCAGTTTGATTCTACCTTTTTTTTAAATGAGATGAAGTTTTCAGAATCATCTGAGCCTACGAGTTGGCTGATATTGTTTGCATCATCAAAAGTAATGATCCAGGCATGTCCGTATATATGGCTAGAAGCCAAGATGTCACAACTCTTTTTCAGGAGTGTTTCAATCTCTTTTTCTCTGGTTATTAGTTGATTTACATTTCTAACTAGAGAAAGAATATCGGTTAGATTCTCATTTTTGTGAAAGTAGTTTGATGTTCTTTTGATAGTAAAGTAGACCACTAAAATAAAGAGTAATAAAAGTAAGATGCTGACTTCGACATTTATAAATCTTAGTTTTTCAAAACTAGAGTGAGACTCATTTTTAAATTCAGTAGCTTTATTCTGTGCATAAGTGTATAGCTTCAGTGAAGCTTCTTCTAGTTTTAGAGTATGTTGATGACCTTTTCCCTTGGTAATCGCAATTGCTTCATTTCTGTGTCCATCTTTTGTAAGAGTTATAACTTCGTCGCGTATTGGTTTCCAAGCAGTAAAAAGTTTTTTTGTATTTTGTTGAAGTTTTAAGCCTTCTGCTCCTAATATTTTTTTTTCAATAATACTAAGGTTTTCATATACATGCTTTTCGTTCTCGTCTACTTTTTTTATAAACTTTAGGAGTTCTTGATCAGAAGCGGATAAAACAACATCTTTCATGTCTCTATGAATTTCGTATACACCTAGTTTTACTTTGAGTGCAGAGTTTGAGACTTTTAGTGGATGTTCGTAAAGGTCTGAAGCTGTCTTGTGTATAGTCTCTATCTGGTAGAAACCTACAGTCTTTGAAGCTATCGCCAAAATGGCGATAACGATAAAAGCAAATAAAAGAAGACTTATCTCTTTTTTAATTTGATGGCTTTTTTTCATAAACTACTTCCTAATAAAGAGAAGCTAAAGGTTTCCATCGAAACTTTAGAGCTAGAATTATTATAGCAAATAATATTTGTTTCTATCTTACTTCAAATTTTTCGCTAAAAAGTTCTTCACTTTCTTGCATCTCAACAGCATCTACTTCACTATACTCTGAACCTTGCTTTAGTAAGTTTATGAAGTATTCCAGTTTTGAGCTGTGGCATGTGACTCCGGCTTCTACACTGCCATCAGGCATGTTCCTTACATATCCGCTATATCCGGCATTTAGTGCCTTTTTTTGTACACTTGCTCTGTAATAAACACCTTGTACTTTTCCGGTGATTTTAAATTTATAATTTTTCATACAAATATTATACACATAATTTTATATTTTTGTATTTAAGTCTATTTGATGACATAGCAACTTTACTCGACGATGCAGCTACGATGAGTAAGATAGATGCTAAAAAGACAGCGGGCATTTCAGGAGATGGTAAAATCATAGAAGACTTTGTGAAAGTTTTTTAAAGCTGATTTACTTTTTTGAGATCAGTTTCAATACATCTTCAAACCCACCGTCAACTATCTCGGCTGAACATGCTATCATCAGGTTTATTGGGTAGTCAAAATCTTCTATGATTTTACCTTCACTGTCTGCGTAAAGTCCATCAGCTAATGTAGTCACTTTATCAAAGCTGTCTATGTAAGCTGAGGTGTTTTGCATATAGCCATATACTTTCTTGCCTAAAGCACTGGCAAAACCACACTCCCAAACTGTTCCGCTGTCTGCTTCCTTGCCTCTAAAGGCATTTAGGTTTGCAATAACAATGTCAGCATCTTTGATAAGTTTTACATTTGCATGAAATATATCTTGAGCTATTTTTTGTTTTGCTTGTTTAAAATCTACAACATTATCAAGAGGATATAATCCTTCATGACCATAGAGCTCACATAGTTTAGAGTACCTCTGTCCTATCTCTATAGAGTCTATCTCAAACACATCAGGCCCAGCTATATATATTTTCATGATTTGGCTACTTTATACCTGTTTTTTTTACTCTTTCATAGTTTTGACAAGCACTCATACTTCCGCCATCACAGGCCTTAAAAAACAACTCTTTTGCTTTACTTTTATCTTGCTTTACTCCATCACCTTTGATGTACATTATGCCTAAAGTATTACAGCTATTATGATGATCATTATTACAGGCTTTAGTATAAAACTCAATGGCTTTGCTTTTGTTCAGTTTGACTCCGTCACCGTTAGAGTATAACTTTCCCAGAGTGTTACAACTATATTTATTTCCGCCGTTACAAGCTTTAGTGTATAGGTTGAATGCTTTACTTTTATCTTGTTTTACAACTTCACCGAGATCATATAAAACTGCCATATTGTTACAACTCTTCATATCTCCATCATCACATGCTTTAGTATAAGCTTTTATCTTCTCTTGTGTGCCTTCTTTTGTACCTTGATGTGAATGTCCATTATGCGAGTGTTCATGAACTGCACTGGCAAATAAGTTGATGCTAAATAGTAAGCCTATGCTCATAAATATTTTAATCATTGTTAATCCTAGATTGTTTTTTCGTTTGTGTATTGTATCGAAAGGTATTGTGTTTTGAGGTTTTTAGTATGAATTGAATAATAGTAATTGTTTTTTCGATTGTAAGGTATGGTGGAGCTGTGGAGAACATAAAGAAACCTTAATATAGTGCTTTAGTGAAAGTGGAAATTACAGTTGTACTAAAAACTGTACATATGAAAAAAATGTGCTAGCGTTTGATTCTCAAAAGTTTTAAATACTTTTTTTGATACTATCTTATAAGATATATATTGGATTTAATATGGGTAAAAAACTTAAAAAAACAATATCGCGTTCAGAAAATATGCGAAGGATTAAATCTAAAGATACAAGTATTGAAATAATACTAAGAAAAGAACTATGGAAAAGAGGTCTTCGTTACAGAAAAAATGTAAAAGATATATTCGGAAAGCCTGATATAGTTTTTAAGAGCAAGAAACTTGCTGTTTTTGCTGATTCTGAGTTTTGGCATGGCAAGCAACTTCTTGAGGGAAAATATATACCTAAAACTAATACTGAATTTTGGACAAAAAAAATTACACGGAATATTGAGCGTGATAGAGAGGTAAACAACAAATTGAAAAGTGAGGGATGGACAATACTCCGTTTTTGGGGAATAGATATCAAAAAAAATGTATCTAATTGTGCCAATATAATTGAAAAAACTTTAAACACTCTCTAATGAAAATAGTAATATTCATACTATAATTAAAAGCGTCAATACTTTATTAAAAAACACCATTCCTTACAGGTCGTTTTAAGAGCGACCCTGGTATAATCACATTAAAATTATAGTTAATTGGATTGTATTTGGTTGTATTGGATTTATTCTCTGGCGCCGGTGGTCTATCGGAAGGCTTTTTTAGAACTGGAAGTACGTTTGTTGGACATGTTGAAGCAGATTCACATGCATGCAATACTTTACGTACCAGAACAGCTTATTGGACTTTAAAAAATGAGAATAAACTTGATATTTACTATAATTACCTTTTAAAAAAGATTTCCAGAGAAGAACTTTGGGATCAAGCTAATGTTAAAAACTCCAATGATGTTATAAATTCATTCATTGGTGATGATACTTTTGAAGATATTACAAAAACAGTAAGACAAACTCTGAAAGATAAAAATATAAAAAATGTTGACCTTATTATTGGTGGTCCACCTTGTCAGGCCTATTCATTAGTTGGTAGAGCAAGAATGCAAGATTCTGTTACATGTGATCCCAGAAACTTTCTTTACAAATACTATGTAAGATTTTTGGAAACATTTAAACCAAAAATGTTTATATTTGAAAATGTACCTGGTATGTTAAGTGCAGCAAACGGAAAACACTTTAATGATATTAAAATAGCTATTGAAGACGCCGGTTATCATATAGAAATTAAAGAGCTTATCGCTTCTGACTACGGTGTATTGCAGGATAGAAAAAGAATTATTATTGTTGGCTGGAAGAAGAATAAGAGACGAAAGTATTATCAATATCCTGAGTTTGAAACAATTGAAAAAAAGTACTTAGTTAAAGACGTATTAGAAGATCTGCCAAAAACTAAGCCTGATAGAATGATTGAGGGGAAAGGTAAATACAGAACTGATACGAATCAATATCTTATTGACTCAAATATCAGAGAAGAGGGTTTCGACATTCTTACTCAGCATGAAACCAGAATGCATAATGAAACAGATCTTAAAATTTATAAAGAAGCTATAACTACTTGGAACAAAAATAAAAAACGCCTATGCTATAAAGAGCTAGCCAGCAGAAGACCGGAATTGATAAATCATAAAAATACAACTTCTTTTACAAATAGATTCAATGTTATAAAAGCAGATACTCCAGCATCTCATACTGTTCTTGCTCATATGGCAATGGATGGACACTATTATATTCACCCAGATGTTAAACAGCTTAGATCTTTGTCAGTAAGAGAAGCTGCAAGATTACAGTCATTCCCAGATGATTTTTATTTTGAAGGTTCAAGAAGTGCCCAGTTTAGGCAAATAGGAAATGCTGTTCCACCTAAAATGGCAGAACAAATTGCTAAAAAGATAACAAGTATTATTTAGAGTTATCAACTAAATTTACAACTGTTTCAAGTTCTTTGCACGTTTCATTCTCTTCCATGATTTTTCTCAAATTACTATATTCCGGATTTATATAATATATATCATTTAGCCGTTTTTGCTTAGTTGTTTTTTTGGTTTTAATTAAGACTTTTTGCTTTAAAAGTTTTTCTAAAATTTGTGACACATCTCTCAGCTTTTTATGTGTATCATCTGCAGTTTTTTCTCTAAATGAGCTACCACTCCAGAAATGCTTAATTACTCTTTTTACAGAGTCTCTAATGTTCGTTTCCTTACTTTTTCTTTTCTTTTCTTTTGTTTCAAGCAGCTCAATAATTCCAGAAACATCACAGCTAGAACTATCTATATTCTTAATAGAAATATTTGGAGTGACATTTTCTCTTGATAAAGGGGCTATAAACACAGACTTACTTATATATGTGTTTGAATTAAATTTACATTCTGAAAAATATTCATAATTTTCAAAATGGCAATCTTCAAATTTTAATTCCCTAAAGTCGAATATAAGTTTATCCATATGAATTGCATGTAAGTTTACAATACATAAGTTCTTTATAATTTTATCTCCTCTCTCATATATTTCTCTAAGCATATTTGTTCTGTCTTCAATAGTATTAAATTCATAAATTGACAATAATAAAATAAAAAGAGAAGAATTTAATCTTACTTTCTTTTCATCACTTATGTTTAAAATATTTATGTTTTCTTCTAAAAATAACCAAATAGATTCTTTTAGAGATTCCTTGTCAATATCGAAAATTCTCTTCTTTAAATATTTAGTAAAACTATTATCATAACTCGTGTATTCAATAATAATCTTTATAATTTCAGTATCCAATTCATTCATATCTTTTTTCTGTAAAAATGCAGATAGGTGTATATTCTTAAAATAATCATTAAAGAAGTCATATCTAAATTTAATTGTTTTTTGTAATGCAGAATAACTTAGAAGAGGATGTGCCTTGAATTTTTCAATAAATGAATAAGAGCTTACTTCACCAAAAATATGGTTTAAATCACTGAGTTGGTCTTCATGTATTGTTCCATTATATTTTAAAGCTATATATATTAATACTTCTAATTGCTTGTCAATTGTCATATTATCAAGTTTGAAAATTTCTCTTTCGCAAACTTTGCCTACTAAATAATCATGTGAAAGTATATTTGGTATTAACATAGCACTATCTAAAACCGAAGAGTGTGTTGTTTCTAATAAATTATCAACTATCATATCTAGTATGTATGGTATATATGTTCTACTCTCCAATGCAAATTCATTAGCTAGAGACATAGCTTTCCTTATTCTTCCTGTATCGTCTTTAAAATTTTGTTTGAAATAATTCTCAGCAAGTACTTTATTGAATGGTTTTAATGCAATTGTTTCTATAGGATAATTTATAGTCTGTTCATCCCAAAAATAATCACGACATGTTATTATTATCTTTGTCTTTTCTAGATTTTCAGAATAATCTTCAAATATTGCTTTTATAAATGATTGTAAGTTGAATTTGCTTCCCATTTTAGATATTACTTCATCTAAACCATCCAATGCAATAATTAAATTTCCACTATCAATTGATACTTCAAGCAGTTTTTTATCAAATTGTTTAGATATATTATGCTTTTCAGCAACAATACGATAAAAATCGAATATATCTTCTACTTTTGAATTTCTCATAATTTCGTTTATAATGTCATGTGAGTTTATAAAAAGGATATTTATAGTATTGTTATTATTATTCTTTTTATATAAATTATCTAAAAAATATTTTACTATCGTTGTTTTCCCAATTCCACCAGCACCCTTAAGTACTATTAATGGTTTGTTTTGAGCTTCATACCATTCACTTAATATAATATCCGCAGTTTTATTTTCTGACTCTACACAATATGGCGATATGAAATTTTTAATATTAAATGACCCTTGATGAAATATATCCGGATCAAATAAGTCTACATATAATTCATTTAAGGCAAATTCCTCTAAAAAAGATACTGATAGATTATTAAAATCACTACTAAACAAGTCATGAATACGTTTTTTATCTATTCTTCCCTTTTTCTTATTCAATTCATCTGTTAAAACAATTATCTTTGATGAATTATCTAATATATTAGTTTCAATTATTTTAGTATATGTCTTATTCTGTGATGTGTACTTTGTGAAATATACAAAGAATATGGTTGGGAAGTATTCTCCTGTAATGCTGAATATTTCATAATCAATACCAATAGTGTGGACATGTTCTTCAGTAAGCTTATTTATTGATGCACTTGGAGCATGCTTTTTCTGAAATAATGTAACTATTTTATTTATACTCGCATCTTTGTGAGGAAAACTACTTTCTTGTCTTTGTATTGCAGTATTTAAAAGGTCTTGAACTTCTTTATGGCAAGCATTACAATTTTCCGGACTAGCATCATTTTTCAATCTACGTATTAGCGTATTCCCTTCTCTAAATGACTCATTTCCATCTAATACAGCTTTTAATTCCAAAAAATATGGTGCATGTATGATTTTAAATATAAGTAATTGTTTATCGTCTATGGTAATCTGTTTAATTTCAAAAAATGTTTCTATACTGATCAAATCATGTGAATCACGATATTGAGGAATGTTTTTAAAAGATTTTCTAAGCTTACTTACAATTTTTACTTTAAAGTCATTAAGATTATTAAATAACTCCAATTTTTCTTCATTCTTGTCTGTAAAGTAATTTTGACATATTTTTGTTTTCTCATCAAATCCTAGAATTAAATATTTTTCATTTTCTGTATTTGTATTAAATAATGCTACAAAATCTTTTAAAAATTCTCCCCATCCCTTTGATAGTGCTATTTCAGAATTATTCCAATACCAAAAAGATTTAAATTCAAGCCATTCAGACTCAGCATCTTTTATCAATGTTTTTATGATCTCTTCTAACATCTTATCTCCACTTTAATATATATTTTTGACACATTTAATCAACTTATTTGAATATGATAAGTTCCAAGCCTGCATTCTGCTATGCCATTTTTTATTTTCTAAAAATTCATCCCATGATAATTCTAATATTTGTTCCAATTCAAAATTATCAGTTAACTTAACAATTACAGCATATTCAAATTTTTGAATAGGAATCTCGCTTGAACCTTGAGCAGGCATGCCATAGAATACACCTGTTGAGCCAGTATTTGTTATGGTCTTTATAGAGTATCTTTCACCTTTCGCACTAATTGCATCTATATTCTCTGTGCTTGGTGGAGCAAATTGTAAATTTGGCAGTGTAGGATTGTTTTTATAATACTGAACTGCTATATATTCCCCAAGTTCTCCAGTAATATTCTTCGTACGAATTATTTCACGTCGTTTTAACTCTTTAATCGATTGGCTATATAGCTCAATAATGTCTGAATCTGATAATTTTGTTATATCCAATATGTTTTCCTATTAATAAGTATATTTTTTTAATATTTTCATGCTATTGGTATTACTCATAAAAGCTACAATTTCTTTGCAGTCTTTAATACTTTTCCAAAGTTCAGGTTTTTTAGAATACTCACCATAATCATCACTTAAAGAGTATTGTTTAATTAAGTCATTCATCAGATACATTAAATCATATAAAAACTGTCCTAAATCATCTTCTAAGCCCTCTTGTCGCCAAACTCTAGACATATCAAAAGGTTTATCTACTTTATCTGTGTATTGGTGTAAAACAGATAAAGAATATGGAATAACGGCAGATCTTATTTGACCAATAGCATTTTTACCTGCACCATGAAGTTTTTCCATTCTTCTAAATAAAATTATTTTAGAAATTATATCTTCATAGTAAAGTCTATCTACTGTTGGTGGAGTAATACCACTTTCTTCATCTGGACTAAGTTGTTCAATAAAATGTCTAAAAATACGTTCTCCACCTTTTTTAACCATATATGGTTCATCACCCCATGCTGAGTAGAATTTTGCCATCTGTTCTTTGGTAAACTTTCGTTCAGGTGGAAATTCTTTTTTCATTTTTGCTTTTTTATTACCTGCTTTTCTCAACATAGTACTAAATTCACCCTTGGAACGCTCAAAGAACCAATTAAAACCGCTTGGAGTAAGTACACTTTCACTTAATATTTTAATTTTAATAAGTTGAGGATTACGAGAACGAAGATCAACTTTTGATACTCTTGACTGAGCATTTGAAAATTCACTGATATTATTAATAAGCTCTTCTAGATCTTTTTCACTAGTTTGTTTAGCAACATTAATTTTTGCCATAACTTGAACTTTACTGACATCTAAACCATCTTTTTTTGAAAAATAAATTGTTGCTGTTGTTTGTCCACCATTTACAATTTGGAAATCAGTCAATGACTCAATATATAATTTTTTCTTTTTGTCATAAGTCTTTACTTCTGTTGCTGTAATAGTTAGACCATTATTATAGGCAATAAATTTCTCTGGTTCTTTGCGTATGGTGTCTTTAATACCTTTATTAACACCTCTAAAATCTAAAAATGAGCGAATATTTTTCTCAAGAAGTCTGCTACTATACTGTTTATATAAATCTGCCAAAACATCAGCTTTAAGAACACATAGATAAGAAGCAAAGCTTTCATTTTCTGCTGCTTTAATAGCTTCAATACTATAATTAAATGTCTTTTCAAAATCTATAGTCAGTACTTCTCGATGTCCCTTGGATACCATAACGTTAAATAAAAAATTCAGATCAATAAGCTTCTTCTGAATAGTTATCGGTTTGTTTATATTTTCTTCTTTATCTCTATAAGTTCTAACTTCTTCTTTTTCCTTAAAATAGATACTTCTTAATTGCGGAGTGTTTCCTTGATTTGAATAAGTTGCTGTTAAAGAAATTAAAAAAATCTCTATTACATCATACTCATGGAAGCTTTCTTTTGATTCTAACTTAGAAGCCAATACTTTTGCTTTATCTGAATCCTGTAATGAATTAAAAAGCTGTCCGTTGAATGCTTTTTTTATTATTTTATCTACTCTTTTAAATTGGCTTTCATAATCAGCTTTTTGCGAGACTAAAAGGTCCTCTTGCTTTGCTGTCTCATCTATACTGCTCTCATCAACTATAAAGAGCTGTAAACGCTCTCCCGAGCCATTAACGGTAAAAGCATTAAGTTTTAAGTTATCGTGCTTATTATCTATATATGCTTCTTCATAATCTTCTGAATCTATTAGCTTGGCGTCCAATAAAGATGGCATGACTTCCAATAATAAGTTTGTTTGATTTGGAAATCCACCTTCATCCCTAGAGTCATCTAATAAATCTGATCGGAAACTTATTCTTTCTTCTATATCAGTCATCAAAAGTCTTTTTAGATGAAATATACTCAGTTAGGTAGTTTAGATGCAAAGTATATTGAACACTTCCTATAGCCTTTGGTGTATTTGTTTTTGTAAGTTTAGGAAAATCTGTATGAGTGCAATTATATACAATCTCTTCAATAGCTTCAAATCTAAAGTTGTCATATTGATAGATACTTCGAGCAGTAATATTTTTTTGAGCTAAAGCAGTTAAAACTATTGAGAAATCTCCTAATTTACTTATGACAATATTTTTAATATCACTAACAAGAGTACTTAATGACTGGCCTTTAGCTGAATGAGTGTCTACAGATAATACCAGTAATTCTAAAGGGATGTCCATTTCTGATTCGAGTTGATGTTCGCTAGATATTTTTACAGATGTTTTAGTCATCTCTTTGGTTTTGACTTCTATATGTTTTTGATCTAATTCAAAATCATGACCTTTATCGTATGGTCCCTTCCATGAATTAAGTAAATCATTTATATGAGTAGAGTGAGAATCTTTGATTAATTCTTTTAAAACAAACAATTCTCCAAAGAGTCCTTTTATAATATCTTGAGATAATTTTTCTGACTTTTTATCATCAAAAAATTCACTCCACTTATAGAACATCTGAATGAAAACTTGTGAGTATTCCTTTACATCTGACATTTGGTAAATATGTTGATAGATTGAAATAATCAAATCATTAAATAAATCTGTAAAGCTTTGGTCAGTTAATTCTAGAACAATATACCCAGTGTCATCAAAGAAACTTAATGATAGGTTCTGTTTAATAGATTTTTGAAAGTCAATATCATGTCCCTTGGGTAGCTCCAAAAGTAAACATCTGTTAAGGGTTGAATTAAAGCCTATATTCATCTCCGGCTTTGCCTCTCCACTATCAATTCTAGTAAACTCAAACTCACTCTTGCCTGAATAGGATAAATTTTTCCATAGTTCTTGTAATCTATCTGTTTGAATCATTCTTCCAGTACCTCTGCGTAATCTTCAAAATTCTCTTCTTCTGTATTATCTTCATTAATATGAAAAGTACTTTCTAAATAGTTTCCACCGATAGCATTGTCCACTTCGGGAATACCAATAGCATATCCAATTAAAGGGACATTTGTATCAATTGAGCTTTTCAAATCATCTAGTCCCGATATATCCCCTTTTTTATCTGTAAATATAGTATTTACATCCATTAGGTATATAACCAACACACCTTCTTCATCCGTCATATTTCTTCGGAATATTTTTTCAGGGGCACCAGTTTTATGAACTCTTTTTTCAATCTCTTCTTTAGATGAATCAGGATATTTTATTTCTAAATTTTTATATAGTTGTTCTTTAAAATCTTTTGTAATAGTATCGACTTGAGACTGTTCCAAGCGTGCTTGCATGTCTTTACCACCACCTAATATATTTGAAGAACCTCCACCAGCTGCGAAAATATGATTGTGACGTAGTTGTTCTTGCCATCTTTTAGAAGTAGCACTTCTTCTAATAGCCTTATTGACTGGAATAGGCAGATTAGATTCTTCTATCGATATAGGCGAACCATTTCCAGAAATTTTTATAATAACAGACCATTTTGTAAGCTTACTCTCCTGTGTACATAGCTTGATATATTCTTCCAATCCAGCAAAATGGTTTGTCTCATCTTTATCAAGAGGATCATAAAAACTATTAGGCAAGTGGAAAAAGTCGAACAGTCTATTGATATTTTCTGGTTGATACTCTAAATAGTCTGGCTTGCCATTTTTATCATTTTTAATCTCAAAGTTTACATCTTTTGATTTCATATGCGTAGTTAGAGCGGACCAAGCTTGCTTTAGTTTCTTGTTATCAATTTTAAATTTTGTAGTCTGAATTAAATGATCAGAATAAGACCAATTTACTTCTTTTGTATTTTTTAATATAGAAGCTCTTGTTATTTTTAGTACACCAGGGTGTTTTAAAACACGTAATGAAAAATTATCAGGTGTATTCGATGGGTCTCTATTCATTTCAATAAATTTTTCTTCTAAATCTTCAATAGTTGCTGTAGTTTGGTCAAACTTATCCAAGCCATCTTGAGTAGTAAATACTTTGCAGCAATCTATATACCCCGGTCTATATCCAAACCAACGCCCCATTTGTAGTAAGGTATCTGAAAAGTTTGTATTTCTAATGAAGTAATTAATAGTTAGTCCTTCAAGAGTAAATCCCCTTGAAAGTCTATTCCCGCCAACGGCAATGTATTTTTTTGCACTATCATCTGGATAAGCTAGAGAATCTTTTGTTTCACTATTTATAGCTTTTACTTCTATATCACTAATAGCTTTATAAAGTAATTCTTCTACTTCTCTATATGTTTTTGAAATTAAAAATTCATCTTCATAATCATCAGGAAGATAGTTCCCGATGCTTTCCATTATATAAGCATAATATTTATTCCAAATAATTTGAAATTCTGGATAAATTCCTTTTTTATCTGATGGAGAGTCATTATTTAAAGAGCTAGTTAGCTCCTTCACATAATCTTGTATATTATTTTTAGTCCGAGTTTGCCAAGTAGTAAATCTCGAAATATGGACAAGCATTGTATTGTGTGGTTGAAACATTTTAGATTGATACATCTCTTTTTCTCTACTTGTGCGTATAGCAGTAGAAATAACAAAACACTTAATTGCATCTTTTAGAGATGGGGGAAGAGCATCTTTTGGAATAATTCCATCTTCACCTTTTGTCGGAGGGAAAGGATCTTCTTTCCTTGCAGCTCTTGTATCAGCATTCTTAAATTCTGCGGGTGACAAGTCATCTTTGTTTAACTGATGTGGAAAAGAATTAAGATAATCATCAATAGCTTGAGGGACTAATGGATCAATCTTTTTTATTTCATCTAATCTAGTTTCAAAAAAATGTTTTGCACCAATATAGTTAACAGGAGGAAAAAGAAGTTCTATAAAGTCTTGAGGGAATAAGCTGCCCTCTAAATCAAATTCTTTAGTTTCACCAGCATCTTTAATAGGCCACTTCTCAGATGGCTTTTTATGTCTATCTTGCAGTACATTACCAAATGGGGTCGCTGTATACCCTAAATAGGTCTTCTTGTTAAATAAGGCTAATAAAGCTCTTATGTGACCATTGATTGTTGAAGCATAGTCTTTTCCTTTATGGCCCATGTTATTTAATGAAGCGTTATCCGCTTCATCATCAATAATCAAAAAAGGAATTTCTATTTTGTCTTTATTTTCATTAAGATAATTATCCAACCATAGGATAAGATTTTTGAGAACACCTGTATTCTTTTTACAAACTAAAATATTTTTATTGTTTAATGAAAAGTCCGCTTCTTTCATACTCTTTTTAAAATCTGTTTTTTCTGAAGTTGGGAGTATTATTTGAGTTACATCTTTATATTCTCCCATTTCTCCAAATGAAGCAATTTCTCCAACACCGATAAAACCATTACTTTCACCTACAACTTCTTTTTCTATCCGTTTTTGAGTCTGTTTTCTTAAATCTTCCATTATTCCTGAAAGAACAATAATTAAACTATATCCAACATCTATCGAACTATTGATAACTGCATTGAAGTTTGCTGTTTTACCTGATTGGACACTACCAACTACAAGGCCTCTTGTGAAAAAATCTTCTTCAGATTGTGGATTTCCAAATTTTTTTACAATTTCTAAACTTGACCGTTTAGTTTCTTCAATATAATCTTTGGGTCTTCCAATACTTCTTAGATAATGAATATAACGTGATCTATATGTATTAGTCTCATCACGTTCCCATCCAAGCTCATTTATCTTAGAATCAGTCAACCATATTTTTTTTCTTGATTCAGATCCAGAAAGGGAAATACTAGGTGTCATACCTGACTGATTACTATGTCTTGACTCTTTAATAGATATTGAATATAGTTTTTCAAATTTCTCTTTAGTTAATGAAGGAATATAACTTGGTAGTTTGTCTAAATCATCTTTGATTTGTTGTTTTAAAGATATAGACTCAAAAAACTCTCTGTTTACAAAGCCTTTTTCCTCTTTTTCTTTATTAAAACTAGCATCGATAAACGTATTCATCAGATCAATATAAACTCTATTTTCCATTTAGTACCTCTAAAATTTTTGTTGGATAGGTATCCACTTTATAACCAAGGTTTGGTAGGATTTCTTTTTTTATGACACTTGGATTTATTCCCGCTTGAATAAGGCCTTTTATTGTTTGTAAAAGTTCTTCCGTAGAGATGTTGTTCTCTTGTTCAATGCCTAAAAATACTTTATCTTCATGGGTTTGCTTAATATTGCTTATTTGCGTATTGACCATTTTTAATAGTACTTTTAGTTTTGCTTGGTTCGAAGATGATAATTCTTCATTAAACTGTTTCAATATTGAAAACTCTGGATTAAGTTCTAATAAAACACCTTTGTTTGATGGATTACGAACAAATAGGCTTTCACTGTTTTCTGATTTTTTAGGAAACTTTTTTATACCTCTGTTGAAAAATTCTTTTTTTGCTTCTTCTTTTAGATCATTAATGTAATCTTCGAATGCATCTTTTAAATCATGTGGAATAATTACTTGTGACTTTGCAACATTTAAATGTAAAAGATGGTCAACCTTATTTCCTATTTCAACACGTAAGCGGGCTAGTTGTAAACGTGGAGCTTTTTTTATTAAACCGTTCCAGCCACCGAATAAAATAATTCTATCTGCTCTATAGATATAAATGCCCTCCATATCTAGAAGACTTCTGTACTTCGTTGTCCATTTAGTATTATTACTTTCCTTGGTCTCTTCTATGCTAGTAGATGGTAAAACAAAACCTTCTAATTTTATGGAATCATTACCAAAGCCTTTTTGTTTGAACTCTACAGAACGGAGATCTTTTTCAGGAAAAGGGTTAAATGCTTGAAGCCGGATATTATTTACTCTTAGCTGTAGATGTTGCTCTTTTGACTCCATAAAACGATGAAATACTAAAGACAAATGATCTGTTGTGACCTCATTAATCTCATCTTTTAAGGCTTTTCTTCTATTTTCTTCTTCTAGGTATTCTTCATACTTGTAGAGACCGTGCCATACAATAATTACATTAGGCTCATAGTTATCAAATTGACTGAAGTTATCGTCACTTTGTACTTTATATTCATTTATAATTTGTTCAATTTCAGCTTGAGTATTGACTATTATTTGCCATTTGTTATCTTTTAAAGCATTTAGATCCCAAGTTCTAGCATGATATTTTTTAGAACCCTTTTTTTTTGCCAATACTGTGAATTTTCTTGTTTGAGAAAAAGATGCTGTTTTCATACCTAAACCAAAACGACCTAAATCATCTGATTTACGAGTAGTGTCTGGAGACGTACTAGGAAAATGCATACTTGCTTTTAAAGCTTCTTCATCCATGCCATCACCATTATCTGTTAAATACAGTATAAATGGTTCTTTGTCTGTTTTTATAAGCACTTCTACTTGATTTGCATTTGCAGATATAGAGTTGTCAATTAAGTCAGCTAACGCTGACTCTAAACTATAGCCTTGTTCAGCAATTGACTTTATTAAGTATTCGGGATTTGGTGTTACATCTTCATAGTTTTTCATTTATTCTTTCATATGTTATGTTTTGTATATTTAATGTATCCAAATAATGCATTATTATAACTAAATTTGTATACTCTATATTAATTTTTGTTGTATTCCAAATATAGGGTAACCTTTTAGCTTAAATTAGCTTAACCATTAATTGTCATTTCATGTAAATACTTCCATACAATATAAGCTTCATCTTTATTTAAAATACTCTTGCTAACTGTATTAAATATTAATTGTTGCTCATTTATAGTAAATGCTGTATCTTCTTTCCAGCCTAACCCTTTAGTATAAAATTTATTTTTTGAATTCTCTTTAACAAATCTCATTTTAAAAGATTTAAAATCATCTTTATTAAGAGTAGTTTTATTGTTAAATGTATTATTAAGTGTATTGTTAACTTTTAACTTTTGTTTTAGAGGGTCTTTAAGTTTTATAGAAGAGGATATATAACAAACATTAAGTATCCTCTTTAATATTTGTTTAGTACCCTCTTTGTAAACAATCGTAGATCGTATATACTGTTTTTTAATTAAACTTTTTATCACTAACGACACCCTTGTTTTGGAGATTTTAAAAAAATCAGCAAAATAACCATTACTTGCAAAACACCCACTCTCATTGTCTAAACTTTTAATCTCTACAAAAAATATTTTTTCTTGTGTAGTTAAATCTTTAGCAAGCCATATTTCTTTAGGTATCCAGATTCCTTCAAATCGTCTGTCTAAGCTCATTAAATAACTCCTTGATTACAGTGTGCGATATTATTATATAAGTGCTCTTTTAGGTACAACTTTGTAAATAATTCGTACAAATTACGGAATTGATGGCTGGATCTATCCCCCCCCCTTGTTCCACCATTATTAGATTTTTCAGATTTCATAAATAGACTATTTTGTACTCTAAAAACTTTTAGCTTAAGCTGTTTAGAAGTTACTGAATTTTAATAATATTTTTTTCTTTTATCTAATATCTATTTAGTTTATTTGTGATATAGTATTTTTTTTAAAAATGATTATTATGCAAAGGGCAAAAAATAGAAAAAATAGTATTAATTACGGGTGGGACAGGTTTTATAGGTTCAACATTAGCAATAAAACTTTTAAAACAGAATTGTTATGTTGTTCTTTATGATATAAAAAATAATAATAAATTTTATGAAGACTATAAAAATATATCATTTGTTCAAGGTGATACAAATGATAAAAAGAAGTTAATAAGTTTATATGAAGAATATAAATTTGATGGAATTATACATTTAGCAGCAGTGTCTCGTGTTGTTGTTGCTCAGAATAACCATGAAGAATGTATACGAACTAATGTAAATGGAACAAGAGTAGTCCTGGAAGCTTTAAATGAAGCTTCTGGAATAAAAATACCTTGGTTAATTTTTGGAAGTAGTAGAGAAGTGTACGGAGAGCCAAAGCAATTACCGGTATCAGAAACATTTGAAAAAAAGTATGTCAATATTTATGGCGACTCGAAAATTCAAGGTGAAAACATGTTTTATGAGTTCGCAAAAATACATAATTCTTCAGCCGTAATTTTGCGATTTGCTAATGTATATGGAAATCAATTTGATTTACTCGATAGAGTAATTCCTAGGTTCATTAAAGCAATTTTTCAAGAAGAGGAATTAACAATTGAAGGCGGAGAACAAATAATAGATTTTACTCATATAGATGATACTGTTGATACAATCATAAAAACAATAAAATATGTAGAATCATCTAGTCAAATAGTAGATGATTTTCATATTCTACCAGGTATTGGATGGAGTCTATATGATGCAATTACGTATATTGAGAGTCATCTGGGTAAAAAAGCAGTAATAAAAGTAAATAAAAAAAGAAACTATGATGTTGAAAAATTTATTGGTAATCCAACAAAAATAAAAAATGTTCTAGGAAGTAGAAGTTTCTTGAGTCTTAGTGAGGGCCTAAAACTAGCTATCCCAAAATATTTAGAGGTATTAAAATGAGAGTACTAAAAGTTATACATGGTTTTCCACCAGATTATATGGCTGGAAGTGAAGTGTATTCATATCATTTAGTGAAAGAACTTATTAATCAAAATATAGAAACGTATGTGTTTACGCGAGTTGAAAATGAGTTTCACGAGCCATATAGAGTTTATAATGAAACTTTTGAAAACATTAATATTCAACGAGTAAACAAACCACAAAGGGATTATCTTTATACGGACAAGTTCTATGATGATAAAATGGATGAATTATTTAAACAATATCTTTTAAAAGTTAATCCAGATATTGTGCACTTTGGTCATTTGAGTCATCTTTCAACAAATTTAATAGCAATTGCAAAAGAATTAAAAATACCAATTGTATATACAATACATGATTTTTGGCTTTTTTGTGTAAAAGGGCAGATGGTGAATGAAAGCGGTTCGATTTGTCAAATGCCTTCTATTGAAAATTGTACAAAATGTTCGCCATATGTTTGCAAAGAAAACGATGTAAAAAAAGTTCTTAATCATATGAATAAAGTTGTAAACGCAGTGGATGTATTTGTTTCACCATCCATTACCCTAAAAGATTTTTTTGTTTCTCAGGGCGTTGACAGTGATAGAATTAAGTATATGAAATATGGTTTTAATAATGAAAAAATAAAATTTAATAAAAAAATATTTTTAAAAAATGACAAGTTGAATTTTGGATTTATGGGAAGAGTTATTCCTACCAAGGGTGTAAAAGTGTTAACAGATACCTTTAAAGAACTTCCTAATGAATCTCTAAGCATATATGGAAATATTGGTGTCCAAAAACGATTTTTAGAAGCGAGTAATATTGTGTTTAAAGGTTCTTATAACAATAACACAATAAATGAAGTTTTAAATGACATTGATGTCCTGATTGTACCGTCAACTTGGTATGAAAATGCACCTTTAGTGATTCAAGAAGCATTTTTAGCAGGTATCCCTGTAATAACATCAAATATTGGCGGAATGAAAGAGTTAGTTGATGATGGTGTGAATGGATATACATTCGAAGCAGGCAACGCTCAGAGCCTTGGAAATTTAATAAGAAAGATATCAGAGAATCCTACTCTATTGAATTCTCTTAAACAGTGTAGAGACAGCGTAGTAGATATAAAAGATGATGTCAAAAGTATTGTTAAAGTTTATAAAAGTTTAGTATGAGAAAACCTTGGCGAATAACAATTGATACTAATCCTGACCAGTGTAATCTAAACTGCATTATGTGTGATACTCATAGTATTTATAATAGTAGTAGTAATGCTCAACCTAGAAGAGCAATGAACAGAGATCTTCTTTCGAAGTCTATTGATCAAGCTTTAAGTATTGGAGTGCAGGAGATTATCCCATCTACTATGGGGGAACCATTAATGTATCATGATTTTGATCTTTTCATAGAGAAAATTGCAAACTCTAAGATAAAGCTAAATCTTACTACAAATGGAACATTTCCAATTTATGGGGTTGAGAAATGGGCAGAAAAATTACTTCCAATATTAAGTGATATTAAAATTTCTATTAATTCTTTAAATCCCAATATCAATGAAAAAATTATGCCAAATGATGACACTTTAAAAAAAATAGAGAATATAAAAAAATTTGTATTATTGAGAGATAACTCATATCCCAATGTGTCGATAACGATGCAAGTGACGTTCTTAAAATCAAATCTAGATGAGTTGGAAAATATTATAAAGTTTGCAATTGAACATAATATTGATAGAGTGAAAGGTCATCAACTGTGGGTGACCTTTAGTGAAATTGAAAAAGAGTCTTTACAAAATAATGAAGCAAATATAATTGTATGGAATCAATTTATTGATAAGATAGAACATTATAAAGATAAAATCAAATTGGTGAATTTTGAAAAGATTTTAATTGAGAAAGATGGTTTAGATTTAAAAAATAATTGCCCATTTTTAGGTGAAGAGCTGTGGATAGATCATGAAGGAACTTTCAATATTTGTTGTGCACCCTCAAATAAAAGAACTTCATTGGGTGAGTGGGGAAATATAAAAAACAGATCTATAGAAAATATGTTTAATTCACTTGAATATGAACATGTAGTAAAAAATTATAAAGAGTATAGTATATGCAAAGAATGTTCTTTAAGGTAGTAAATGTTGAATATATCTTTTAATGAAACACACCATATTGAAAATGGACAACCATTATATGAAACGAGATATAAAAGGGTTATGAGTTTTCATGATAATATAGCTCCTGTAGAAACTGAGAATGAATCTTTTTTTATAAATAGAGACAATCAAAAACTTTTTAATAGAACATTTAAAAAAGCATACGGTTTTTATGAAGGTGTATCCGCAGTTTATGATGCTCAAGGGTGGTTCCATATTGATTCTAATGGTATGGATATATATGCTCAAAGATATCAGTGGGTAGGTAACTTTCAAGAAGCTCTTTGCGTAGTAAGAGATAGTGAAAATAACTATTTTCATATTAATAAAAATGGTTCTAGGCTTTATAATGATAATTACAGTTACACAGGAGATTTTAAATATGGAATTGCTGTAGTTATTAATGAAGAAGGAAAAGCAACTCATATTGGTAATAATGGTTCTCTGCTACATTTAAAATATTTTGATGAATTAGATCTGTTTCATAAGGGTTATGCTGTTGCAAAAGACGCAAAAGGCTATTTTCATATAAATAAAAATGGAGATGAACTTTATAAAGACCGATATCAAAAACTTGAACCATTTTATAATGGAGTAGCTTTAGCAACAAACTTTAGTGGACAGAAAGTAATTATTGAAGAAACTGAAGTCAATCCGCTTGCTATTACACAAGAACGGGTAGATAAAGAAAAAATATTAAATGAATCATTTGGTTATTTTAAATATCAAATACTGTTTAGTATCCTCAAATTAGATGTTTTGAAATGCATACAAGATGATAAATCAATAGACTTGCCTGAAATTTCAGTGAAATTAATTATAAGATGGCTCAAGGTGGAAGGGATAATAGATATAGAGTCTTGTTTGACAAAAAAAGGAAAATTGATAGAAAGTGAATTAAAGCCTTTAATCCTCTATTGGCAAGATTTACCTTTTAAGGTAAGTTCTAGATTAGTTGAATCTCTTCATAAAGGTGATGAGGTATTTAGCGATATGTATGGAAAACCTTTTTTTGAGTATTTACAAGATAACACATTCATACAAAATATTACTAGTGCTGTACATGAATACTATACAACAGATTATAAAGAACTTGTTAATTTACTTGAGTTTGGTGAAGATACAATTTGTGATATTGGTGGTGGTAATGGAGCTTTACTTACAGCAATTAAAAAATATAATAAAAACACAACAACAATTTTATTAGATAAATTTAATCAAAATACTGAACATAAATTTTACAAAATAGATTTTTTTAAGCCATTTAGTGTGCATAGTGATATATTTCTTTTAAGCAGAATATTACATGATTGGAATGATGAAAATGCGATTATAATTTTAAAAAATGTAGCAAATAACATGTCAAATGATAGCATATTGTATATTTTTGATACTATTATTCCAGAACAAATACTAAATGATAAAGGACATACACTTTCTTTTCATTTATTAAGTTTTTTGGGTGGTTATGAGAGGACGTTTGCTGATTTTGAACGTATTTTAGAGAAATCAAATCTTAAAATTATTAACGTATATGCAGAAGATAATTTAATATCTATTTTAAAAGTAAAAAAATGAAATATCTTATAAGACATGCTGAAAAAACTGATTCAAGTGTTCATGCAAAATTAAGTGAACAGGGAAAGATTGACTCTTTAAACTATGGAAAACAGTTACAAAAAAATAATGTCAATATTGAAATGATTGTAACTAGCCCTATAGATAGGTGTGTTCAAACAGCTGAAAAAATTATTGAAGGTCTTAATAAAGATGTCACTATAGTCAAAGCTGAAGAACTAGGTGATCCTGGAGTATATATCAGTGATGACATAGAAGCAATGAATATATTTGAAAAATTTAATTTAATAGAAATCATAAATATGCAATTATCTATGAAAAACTTAAATGGATTCCACGACTTAAATAGTGCTTCTCAGCGCTTAAAATATTTTATGGATAGACATGAAAAGCATACTATATTTATTTCACATGACGCTGTTATCATTCCTTATATAAGTTGGCTTGAAAATGTAGAAAAAATTTATGAGGCTGATCTTATCAATTATTTATTTGAGTATGAAATTAAGTGAAGTGTGGAATGTTCGTTTTCCTTTAACTTTAAACATAAAAAATATTACCAAACATATTTTAAATAGCGGTCTAAACTAGTCCGTTATAAGGTTTAACTATAACGGACTATATCGAATTAGAGTCGTTTTCTCTACCTTAATCGCCAAAAAGTTGTTTTGCCTCTCTCAAAACTTATAGCTATATCATTTTTCATTTTTTTCCATAATTCCATGTCGTTAGAACTCAAAATATTTTGAACTCGTTTTAGAGTAAACTCTTGTGGTAAATTACCTTTGTCAATATTGGATTTGATTGTATATGCGAGAAAGTGACTTTTATTATAAAACTTGGTATGACCTGTTGGTAATAGATCTGGGTTAAGAGAATGTTCTACTTTTACTAGTGTGCCACTTTGGATATTGTTGTCAATTTTGTGAAGACTTAAAGCAGTAACAGATTTTTTATACTTTTGAAGGTTATCATACTCAATTTTATAACCTCCATTCTTTGTATCTGCTATTTCTATTGCATGGTCTAGAAGTAGTATTGGCATTTTTATCTCTTCAATAAAGTACTTCTTTAATATATCAAGTTGAACGGATCTTTCTGTAATGTTATCATGCAGAAATAAATCTAAATAATTATCAATAATAACAAATACAGTTTCTCCAGCATTTTTTATTTCCTTTAAGACCATTTTTATATATTCAAAAGGACTATCTGCAAAAGCAATATATTTGTATATTACATTATGTTTTTTGCAATGATCTAAAAAAACTTTACCATTTGATTCCAAAGCAAAATAAATCGATGAAAGTTCTGTTTCCATTGCGATTGAAACAGCCGTATAGTTTTTTTTATAGCACTGTGGGGCAAATAATAAATTAAGCCCATTATGAAGCACAGGGGCATTTCCTATGACTGTATGTGTAGATGAATTTACCTGAAGTTCATTCAGTTCTAAACTCGCAAAAATTTCTTTTATATTTAATGATTTTTCTATCATTGTTGTTCCTTTTATGTATATTTATTTTATTTATGTAGGAACAGAAGATTACTTCTATTCCTAGTTATTTCATTAGTTTTATTCATCATACTGTGCTTCCAACCAGTTCTGTATTTCTGATTCACGCCATCTGACCATTTTGGTGCCTTTAACCTTAAAAGGTTTAGGAAACAGGTTTTTGTTAGAAAGATCATAAATCTTAGACCTAGAAATTGCTACACGCTCAATGACTTCTTGAATTCTCATTGCTTTATCTATATTTTGACATTTGTTTTTTTTAAGTTTGGATGTATTCTTATGTTCCATTCTATACTCCTGCAAGTAAACCCATATATTGGGTCTGTTGGAGATACCTTAAATAATTAAGACGATGGTGGTGAGGAACGTCCCGTGGGTGGTTATATAGAAGAAATAATAAAAAATAAAATTAGGAATACAGAAGTAATAAAATTTAAATTTATAATCAAACATGAGGTATTGAGGAGTGAAAAAGTTAGCGTAAGCATCCAGATGCCAATTATGTAGCATAACTTTTGCTTCTAAATTATTGAATAGAAATTCTTCAGGTAGTTGTATAAAACAACAGGTGGACTTTACAATTGACATGCTAGTCATATTGTAATATAAAATACAGAATAATATGAAGAAGTATACCATGTTTTTTCATAAATCAAATTTTTCATAAATTTTCTTAATGAAATCCATTTGATTGTTTTTTTATTTTTGAATAAGATAGGGGTATCTTTCAAAATAAGGAAACAAAGATGAAGTATTTTAAAATGCAAAGGTTATTTTTTATGTTAGCAACAAGTTTAGAGATTACTGCTTATAGTTTTGATCTTTTTAATCACTTTACTGCCTTGGTATAAAGGATTATGATGATAAAAGATATTTTAGAATTAGTAATATTTATTGTCATTGTATACTTTATACTGATACCAGTATATAAAGCGATATTTAGTTGGCTTTTTGAGTCTAAATCAAAATCACAATTCATCTTTAGATGGTTTGTAATATCTCAGTTTTTAAAATAAAGGATTGTATATGCTAAATTATCATAGATTACTATCGGTACTGTCTATATTGTCAATTATATATTCAATTTATGGAATATATTCAGATCAAGTGAAAATGGGATTCTACATAGGTGTATTAATTTTATCGTTAATTATATTCGGACTATCTACTGGAATATTAAGTCTAGAAAGAATTAAACAAATAGACAGTGGAGAATCAAAATGAACTCAAGTATCAATACAATTGAAGTAATAACTTTTTTTTTCTTGTTTTTTGGAATAGCTTTATCAATAGGCAAGTATCAATATAACAAACAAATTAAAAAGAATACTCATGAAAGTGCAAACAAACACAACAATAAGTTTATCTCTTGATTATTACTGTCAATTTGATTTAGTACCAAAAGCTGATGGATGTATAAATGTACTATTGCTTGCAATTATATTCTTTGGATTTTTATTTATTGTTTTAAGAAGTGAAAAATATAAATATTTAACTGACTACATAATAGATAAGTTTGGTAGATGGTTTTAGTTATAAAAACATTAACGATTGAAATATTTGAATACTTTTCAAACATACATTATAAGATTAATTTACTTCCGCAAGTTAAAGAATTTTCTCCATTACTCCACTATTAGCACCAAAAGCAGATTCTTCATCTACTCTTAGTATTCATAAAAGAAAAAAGTATTAAATCTTCTTGCTTGTTGACTTGGCGTTAGGGTCTCCAAACTTAAAACCCTTATCTAATCCATTATACTCATAGGTAGTTACATCTTTCATATCCACTATGGTATCATCGGCCCTCATAAAGTCTAGCACCTCATGAGCATCAAAAACCAAGTAATTTGCTGGTCTTTCTCTATAGTAGGCTATCTTATTTGAAAACATTCCTCCAACTACTTTGTAGCACCAGTTAGCGCCAATAAAAGTACTTCCAACATTATTATCATAACATCTGCTTTTAATCTCTTCAGCAGAAGATAGCATTTCAGCAGAAGAATCAATAGGATCTAAAATTCTAAAATATTTAAATCCTTTTCTTATAGTTGTTTCTGCGTTTGATTGAATCAAAAACTTTGAACCATTATTTCTTCTTGTATGAACTCCGCCAAGCACGTTGGAATCACTATGGTTATCAACACCAACAATTGTTTGATAACCATGCTCTTGTTTTTCTGGATATGGAGATGTAACAACAACTGTTTTCGCACATCCAGAAAATATAACAACACCTAGAAGACTGAATAAAATATAAATATTTTTTACCATGATAATACCTCTTATTTAAAATATATTAACAATAGTTCTAGTTGATTCTTTTTCTAAAATTGGCATAGCTTCTTTTAGATCAAGATTCATCTTTACAGCTCTTGCGAACACTCTTGTTTTATCATCAGTATTATCAATAAATCCTTTTAGATTTATATCAATAACAGCTTTAAAAGTATCGTCTTCAAGAACTTTTGCACCAACTGCACCAGCCAAAGCAGCAGTCGCTCCAATAAGTAAAGAATCGGCAGTTCCAGAACCAGAACCCATCGCAATGATTCCTGATGAAAGTCCTAGTCCAGATGCAGCTTTAACTGCATTAGCTTCTTTCAAATTGTTTGCAAATAAAACATTTACAAATAACCCATATGAGGCATCACTAGAACTATCAACAATTTTATAGCCTTTTTCTGTCAAACCTCTTTTAATGCTGCCTGATAAATCCATAAGCTCTCCACCACTATTAGCAGTATTTGTTACCTGTATATATATAGTTTTCTCTTTTATTTGAGAGTGATCTAGAATGATTGTTCTTGTGCTTTTAGCGCTTGTCTCAAGAGACATTGTTCCACAACCAGACAGTATGAAAAGACTAAATAGTGTAAGTAGTAACTTATCCATTTTTATTTCTTCCTTTTAAAATAATAGTTTTGATTAGAGTTATTGACTTCGCCTTTAATGGTTATTAACTCCCATCCGTTATCGCCCAGTATTCTAAGTACATCCATTTCATAAGCTTCTTTATGCTTCCATTTAGCGAGATATTTTTTCAATACACCACCATTAGCAATTAATAGTTTTTCTCCATAAGCAATGCTTCCTTTTTTACCATCATTTAGTACAGAATAGTACATCATTTTTTTATCTTTAAACTTTGCTCCTGTGGCATAAAGCATATATTCCCAATCTTGAGCCATACTTACTGCAGCTAACAAAGACAACAATATAAGTTTCTTCATAAATCAACCCTCTTACTTTTATTTAAAACAATTTTTAACATTTACAATAAAATATTGTCTTGATAGTTTATTGTAAAGTGGATTAATAGAAACTTATAAGTGTTTGTTATTGAAATTGTATCAAGTTAATATATCAAAAACTCATAGGTGTTTATAGTTGTTTGAATCTGAACCAAGTATTTTTCTTGATAAAATTGTTGAAAATGTAAAAATTGAACGAAAAAAAAGAAAAATAAGTCAACTAAAATTAGCACAATTATTAGACTTTAGCTCTCCAAACTATATTGCTAAAATAGAGACAAGAAAACATGATGTATCATACAATATCCAACATCTTTGTAAAATAGCTGAAGCATTTGATATGGAAGTTGTTGATTTTCTTCCGATAAAAGATAAAGTTAAAAGCTGAAGTAAAAATTCGATTTTATATTATTAATGTTTATTTAGAATACTAAAATCAGAATTTAAAAATCAAATAATCTTTTTCTATTCTCAAGAAAGACATAGTCTGCCTCTTCCATAGTCATATCTTTTCTTTTAACTTTTTCACATAGCCCTAAAAAGATAGCATGCAGTGTATGCATTTTGATATCATCAGATTTTGCTAGATTAGTCCAAGTATTTATAGTTTCTTTAGTTGTACAATAAGAATAATCGTAATTATTTGATTTCAAGTTTATTACCTTCTGGTAATTAAAATCTTCTGTTATTTTGCTAAACCTATCAACTGTAGTCGCATAGGTAATATCTTCATTTATACTAGATCTAGATATTATGGCTATGAGCTTGCCATCTTTATTAAACACCCCACCACCTGAGTTACCATGTGGTACTTTATAATTTAAAACAATAGAGTTTTTATTTTTCTTAGAGATGATTCCTTTTAATATCAAGCCCTCTCCAGATAAGCTATAAATCTCTTCAGACCAAGAAGTGTTATTGTATAGTTGTGCAGGAGCTTGAGTGAAGTCTTTTACATGTAAGTATGCTAAATCATCTTCTACTGACACTTTACCAATTATCGCGGAGTGACTTTTACCAGATGAATCAATAACTGTTACATTTTTAGCATCATATATCACATGATAAGCAGTGACTAAGTCTCCATTGTTAGAGACTATTACAGCACTACCATAGCTGTTTGAATCAGCAATAGTGGTTATTTTTACTTGTAGTACTTTGTTCTTGTTAAGCTTTGTATGTGCTAGTTCATTTGCATATATGCTTGAAAATAGTAGTAAAAATGTCAAAAATCGTTTCATTTATACCCTTACTATTAATTTTTTATAAAGCTTTATACGAGTATAGTATATGATAAATAATTATATAATGGTAAAAATAATATCATAATCTAAGGAAAAATAAAATATGGAAAAATTAGAGTTTATCAGTAATGAGATTTCTAATCTAATAGTATTAAAACAACATTTAGAAAGTAATATATCGCAAATAGTGAAATTTTATGGTTTAACCCTGGCTGCTTTTTTCGCATTTATTGTTTTTTATGAAGGGAAGGATTTAGAATATAAATTTATTTATGCTTATATGGGTATATGTTTTATTATATTTACAAGTGCTACCACATACTATACTGCTCATACTATTTCAAAGAATTTAAAAAGACGTATATTATACAGACGAGAAATCGTTAGTTTAAGAAAAATAGCAAATGATATGATGGATAATGCTTACTGTCACAATATAGTATGTCAATTGGAGAATTCAAAAATGAGTTTTTCTAAGTTTAATAGTTTACCAACAATCGCAATATTCATGGGAACAGCTATCCCAATATTATTCTATAAGTTTTCAAAAGACTTATTAGTCGCTTATGAAGTTTTGGATTCGCTAAATATAAATGCAAACGAGAGTATAGTATCAATATCAATGTCAGCGTTGGTTACTTTATTTGCATTAGTTATTATGTTAAATTTATATACACATCATCGAAGAGAAATGATAATAGCAGAAAAAGTAAATATAAGCCAAGATGAACGAACAGTAAAAGATAGAGTAGATTGCTTGAACAAAAAACGACGTAATAGAAAAAAATATAAATTATTTAGGATGTTAGCAAGAAGATTTGTAATTGCATTCGTAGTTATTATTTTGATTCAATTCTTTAGTAATATTTTTATACCTAAAGGTTATTTTATTTTTTTAGAATTTATTTTAATAGCTCTTATAGTGCTCTTTTTAGTTAAAAAGAACAGAGTTATAAATATGCGAAAATCAAGAGTTGGAGAACCATTTAAAGTACCATGTATAACGTGAGTATAGCACAAGAAAGATGTTTGAGATGATGTAAATGAAAGCAAATAAGTAGTATTTTAATATTTAAAAAAGGAAATCCATGAAAAAATTATTTATAAGTCTAGTATTTATTATTACATCATTACTAGCACAAACTAACGTAAATGATAGCAGTAAGAATAATGAAATACAAATTCCAAAACAAATTTGTAAAGACAGTAAAAGTCTTGAAATCAAGAAAAGAGGTTGTTGTTCCTGACATGGTGGAGTCAGTGGATGTTCAAGTGGTCGTGTTACTTGTAATGATGGTACCTATAGTCCTAGTTGTACCTGTTATGTACCTACAGCTCCATTAGGGTAAACAAATGAAACCAAAAGCCCATAAGCTCATAGCCGAAAAGACACTCAAATCTTCTAAATTAAATTTAGGTTTTTCTCCTAGAGAAATTAAGTGGATACAAAGAGGAAGTTCATTATAAGATTGGTGGTCACCAAGACAAAGAATTAGAAATTGGCACTTTTATAAAGCTAATGACTTCATCCAAGAACAAGAGTTTTATATGCTTGGAAAATCTTATACGACATCAGAGAAAAGAGTTGAAAAGCTAATATCTAAATTAAAGAGTAAAATAGGTAACAAAAAGCGATTCAAAACATTAGGTCGCATTATTCATCATATCCAAGATATGAGTACCCCATCTCATGTAATACCCATCTTTCATGGTCCAGGTAAGGAAGATGTTTATGAAACATATATGATGACATATATAGATAACGATATAGATTTTATAACAGATGTTAAGATCATAGATAAAGCGGATGATTTTAGAAATATTTATGAGAAATTTGCATTAATGTCATTAGCACACTTAAAAGATAAACCAATTCCATTATTGGATGGTTCTGCATCTAGTATCAAGTATGACAAGATATGGACACCTTACCCACAAGCACAAGACAACAAATATATTGGATTCGGAGATTTCGGTGAATATGGAAATTGTTTTAACGGAAAGGTTTTAGAAGATGCTACTCAGATAGATATTAAAGAGATATACAAGCACTTCAGTACACAAGCAGCACCAAAGTACTTATGAAGCTCTTTTGTACTTTAAAGATACCTACAAAGGCAAGTAATCTTATATGAAAAAACTTTTACTTCTATTACTATTAGCTACACTTCTTTTCTCAGCAAACACATCATTCTCCAAATCAAAAAAACAACTTCGTAAAATCTACAGAGATCATCAAACAACAATTTACTGTGATTGTAAATACAACTACAAAGATAAGAAAAACATGATTGACAGAGAGTCATGTGGATATAAACCTCGTAATGAAAGAACTAAAAAAGGTAAAGTTAATCAAAGAGCTAGACGTATAGAGTGGGAACATCTAATACCTGCTGAAAATTTTGGTCGTCAATTCTCTTGTTGGAGAGAAGGTAATAGTAAGTGTGTAAGTAGTAAGGGTAAAGCATATAAAGGGCGTAAGTGCTGCGAGAAGGTTAATAAGAAGTATAAAATCATGCAAGCGGATATGCATAATCTATTTCCGGCAGTAGGTGAACTTAATGCTGATAGAAAAAACTTTAGATTTGACTTTGAGTTAGCACAACCAAAATAATATGGTGAGTGTCAATTCAACGTACTGTTTAAACAAAAGAGAGCTAAAGTTAGAGAAGAGATAAGAGGTGTAATAGCTAGAGATTATCTTTATTTCAACAAGCAGTATAAAATGAAACTCTCAAAGCAAGAGGTGAAAAAGTATAAGGCTTGGAATAAACAGTATCCAGCCGATAAATGGGAGATAGAGAGGAACAAGAGAATCTCTAAGATTCAAGGTAACGTAAATACATTCATTAGTAGATAGTAGATATAGCTATAATAGTAAATATAAACTACTTATTAGCAATTTCAAATATATTCTTGAGTAAATCCTTGTATATTCTAATTGCTGTCTCCATAGCCCTTAAAATCAGTAATACTATAATGACCTGAAAATCAAGGCAAGTTTAATCATTCATAATTTTAATATGCTGATAATATAAAAAATACTACTCGGTGTTTACTTTAGTAAAGAGACGAACATTTTGTTTCACTTTTTCACTTTGTAATCATCTTTATTGAAATTCTAAAAAATAACTAATATAACTCGCTGAAGCCCTAGTTTTAGGCCCTTTATAGCTGTATGTTTAAAATTAAGCACAGCTATTATTACTAATTTACAGCAATTATGAATGGTACTTTCAATTAAAATAGTGATTTTTGCAATGCAGACCACAAAAATATATACAATTTTAAAGCCAAGCTTGGAAATAATGAATAAAAAACAAAGTAGACTTAGAAAAAGTGAGTGAATAATCAAAGGAAACACACACAACTTCTTCCAATGCGTATATATATAGGGTTCACAAAAATACTAAAGTGCTCGCACATGACTTTTGCTCCACGCTCACATTGCTGTTGCAGCACTCGCACATTACTTTTACATCTCTCCCACTTAAATGTTCTACATTATTCACTTGTATTATGAAGAAAAATTAGACTTGATTGTATTTTTTTATTATATTGTTCATAAAATTAAAGGCACTACTTTGTAGGGGGATGTCCTACTCCTCCCTTTGACGAGGCGAGCGGTTAAACTTTTGCTAATAGCTTTAAGGGAGGAGCAGAATCATGATAAAGGAAGTCTTTCTTTGGATAGTAAGAGTACCAGCTCTTGCTGTTCCATAAAAACAAAACCTTTCCCAAGTATAACTTACAAAAATTAAAAAATCAAATGATAACCGCTTGACAGTTTTTTTCTTTTTTGCGAGAATATAAAACAATGTGGATTTATTAAAGGCTAAATAAACAAGCAAACGAAAAGGATAAAAAATGAATGTACAAGTTAAGATAGTTTCAGAAGATAAAAAATATAAACAGGAAGATAAGAATAGGCATATAAAAAATATCGGATATGTGCATATAATTGCTTTACTTTTATTTTTATACTCTGGGTATACAATAGACAATTTCAATGATGAATAAAACGCAGTAGTCTACATAATACTAGTTGGTTGGAGCATGAAGTTTATATATAACTCTATGGATCTGTTAGTTTTGAAAAGTCTAAACAATAAAAATGATGAAGAATTTGAAATATCTCGAGAAAACTATCAAGTAGCTGTTGATTTGGCAAAAAAACTAGATAAAACGGTTGACGAAGTAATTACCGAAGCTTTTGAAGAGTTTACACAAAAGCATAATGACAAACTAAATATTAAATAATTACTGTCTACTTACTTTTGTACTAAACGAAGTAGGGTAAAAGATTTTATTCCAATAGCTTCAATATTCATTACTTCGTTAAAGTGCAGGTCAAAGTATTTATTGGTCAAGCCACTTTCTAAAATAATAAAGTGTTTATTTCTTTGCATTAATTATAATTTTTGTTAAGTAATCACTCCACCACTGCATCATCGATGTTCTGTCTTCAAGGTATTTAGCTCGATTATATGCTTGAGATACACTTGAACCTATAGTGTGTGCAAGTTGAGTCTCTATAACATCATGTGCATAAACACCTTTCTCATGTGCAATTGTACTGAAGATGCCTCTAAAAGAGTGAGCTACAATTTCATCTCTAGTGTAATCCATTCTTCTTAGTGCTCCAACAAGTGCATTATCGCTCATAGGTGACGTTTTACTTCTTATTGATGGAAAGAGTAGGGCGCTATCATTTTTTGCATCCTGAAGTAGTTCCAGTACTTGTTCAGATAATGGTACTATCAATTCTTTTTTAGTTTTCATTTTTGACGCTGGAATAATCCATTGTTTAGATTTGAAATCTATTTCATCCCACTGAGCCAATCTAATATTAGCAGGTCTTACAAAAGTATGTGCAATCATTATTAATGCTAGTTTAGTTGAAGTATTTCCTGTATATTCTTGTATCGCTACAAGCAGTGTTCCTAATTCCTTTGGATCCGTAATAATAGGATAGTTTGTTGTTTTCTTTGCACCTATTACATCTGATAGTTTTATATCAGAAGCTGGGTTTCTTTCAATTTCATCAGGATAATTACTAATTGCTTTCTCAAACACTCTTTTTATTGAGCTAAAAACTTTACGTGCACTTTCCACCGCTCCCCTGTTTTTAATTACATGCATTATCTTGATGATATGTTTTGCTTTAATATCATTCATATACATTTTGCCTATTATTGGATAGACATCTTTTTTAAAGCCTTTGATAGTTCTTGTTATATGAGTATCACTTAGTTCTGAACTGATTTCTATAATGTACCACTCAGACCATTCCTTAAAAGTTTTTTGTACAACTTCTTCTTTATGTTGTACAACTATTTTAATAAAAGGATCTCTGCTTTCAGTTGCAAGTACATTTCTAGCTTCGTTTCTTTTAGCACGAGCATTTGCAAGTGTAGTGTCAGGGTATATTCCAAGAGAGACTTTTTTTATTTTGTCATTGTAGTTGTATCTAAACCTCCACCACTTGCCACCATTTTTATTTATTTCAAGGTACATGCCGCCACCATCAGACAAAGTGTATGTTTTATCTTTAGCTTTTGCATTTTTAATTTGAGTTTCTGTTAATGGTTTCACGGTTCTTGCCATTGTACAACTCCTGTTGATTTAGCAAAAGTATACAAAATAGTACTTAAAGTTGTACTTAAAAGTATAGATTTATATGTACAACTATGGACTTGTACGGACAAATATTTTTTAAAAGTTTCCTATTTTATGGGTTTATTAGGGGGTGAGAAAGTAATTAATGGTGGAGCTGTGGAGAATCGAACTCCAGTCCGAAACCACGCTACTCCTAACGTCTACATGCTTAGAAAAGCTGTTAAAGTTTAATCTTGCTTCACACAACTTGCAAAGCTACACAAGACGAGCCTCGGGATTCGTTTTAAGCTGAGACAGACTTAAAATATATCTACATAAGGGTTATACTCCGAATCCTATCTATCTAGAGTCCATAGGTGGAGCAGCCCGCCTCCTGAGGAGGGGTTAAAAACTTAAGCTACTGCTAAAGCTGGGCGATAATTTGTATTGTTTGCGTTTAAGCAATTTTGAGCCGTGTAACGGAAATGCTCAGTCCGACATGCAGTCAGAAGCTACTTGATCCCGTCGAAACCAGGTCAGCCCCATATGGTTGTAATTATAGCAAAGTTTAATTGCACATATGTAACTATTTGATTTTTTATTAAAAAAGATTATACAAATACGTCACTATAATGTAATAAATTAGTGTAAAATAATAACCATGAAAAAATTTATTTTAATATTTTTTTTATTTCAGCATCTACTAATGGCAGATAGTGCTATACAAAAAAAACAACTTTTATCTCCAGAAGCTACACTTGAAGTCTTAGAAGTATTAAAAGAACACGCTATTGTCTTTGGTAGTGGTAAAGATGAAATACACACTTTTATAGATCCATACTGCGAACTCTCTCAAAGATACATATCTTTCATGTTTAAAAAGAAAGATAGAATGTTTAAAAAGTACAAACTATATTTTTATCTCTTAGAGCTAAAAGGCAAAGATTCATCACAAATGATTTCTACAATACTATTATCAGATAATAAAGAAGACTTACTGAAGTCTGTGATGGTAAACCACGATGGTGTTGAGGAAGACGGTGAAGCAGATGCTAGTGAGATAATAGATGTAATCTCAGATGCTGCTAAAAAGATAGGGGTATTTAAAAGACCCTATATAATCATAAATGGAAAGGTCAAATAGATGAAGATTAAACGAAATCTTTTTAGCATCATGCTACCTTATTATAAATATATTCTTTTTTTAAAAATACACAGAGCTAAAGTACTGATATTTTTTATTGTACTCTTCATTCTATCCCTTGCCAGTATCAACAAACAAGGATTCTCTTACGCGGATAAATCACTTTGGATAAATGGAAGTAAAGAGTATAGTAAATTATTGACACTAAAACATCCATCCCACAATATACAAAAATTTGAAGTTGATATATCTGATGATGGTATAACGAGAGAATCTATAAAAATTTTAAAAGATATTCATAGAGATTTGAGCGATAAAAAAGGGGTATATGCTGTAAACTCACTGTTTGAACAGACTCATATCTTTAACAACAAAGTTAGTGAAACCCAGTCTATGACAGAGATAGTTTCACTGCTAGATAGTACAAATGAGTATGTAGTTGATGAGCTGCTTGAAAATACCAGAACATATGCAAACTTTATGGATGGGAAAAAAATCATATTTTATCTTGTCTCAGATGCAGAACTGTCATTTAGCGAGTTTGATATTAAATATCCGTTTGAATATTTTCAAGTAAATGAAAATTCCCATTTTAAAGACTTCCTGCTCTTCTCTATTTTGTTTGTCATCATTGCGGTATCATTTACTATAGCCTTTAAAAGTTTTTTACCGACTCTGCTTGGAGTTGTCTTCATCTTTACATCTACTCTTTTTACCGTAGTCCTTTATCAGATCATCTCTCCCTCGAGTGTTATTCATATTTCTATAGTTCTTCTCGCAGTGACAGTCTCTGTCATGGACTTTGTGTACATATATTATAAATGGCATGTACTTCAAAGAGACAAGAGTAAAGAACTTGTCCTTTATAGAGTTATAGCTAGAATATTTTTACCTATACTATGGACTACATTAGTCTCAATTATCGGTATTGGTTCTCTGGTATTTGTTGACTCTCAAATCCTAAACGCGATAGGGCTGAATGTTGTTTTATCATCACTGGTAGGATTTATTTTGAGTTTTACACTCTTACCTGTTATGTTGGACTTTTTTGAACAAGCAAATCCGCAATTAATTACCAAAGATACTTCAAAATATATTGCAAACAAAGAGAGTCATTATAAAAAAAGGGTACTAAACGTATTTTTGATTATGAATGTTTTCATATTGCTTTACGGGCTGTTTGCATATATTAACAAGCCTATGAATGTTGCAAGTGATAAGTCAGATACGCATATACAAATAGCTTTAAGTGAAAAAGGGATAACTCCTGATTCTCTGCTAGAGATTCAAAATATTCAGTCTCTTCTCAAAGAGAATTTTAAAGAACATCTTAGATACGAGTCTGCTTATACGGAGATAAAGAAACTATATACACAAGAGTATCCCGGAACAAGATTTGACGTTGACAATATTGACATAGCGTCATATATATTTATGTTTGAACTATATGGAGTTACAGACAGTATTATGACAAACGAGCATCCGATAATAAATATATATTTGGACTCTGCAGACTTGAAAACTCAGGTTTTACAGTTCATACGAAATGAAAATATTCTGATTCAAGATCATTCAAGTTTGCTCCATATGGCAAAGATCGACAGTATAAATACTCTTTTTGGAGTCGTATTCTTCGTGCTGTTTTTGATAATGAGTATAATCTACTATATGACTAAAACAACACAGTTTATGTTTATCTCTTTGATTGTAAATGTGATTCCGCTCTCTCTCTTTTATGCTGCGGTTATGTTCTTAGAGATACCGTTATCGACAGAAATTTTAGTCTCCATGATTATAACAGCTTCACTCTCCAGTGATGCTACTATGCACTTCATAGATTACTACTACAGAAACCGTCTAAAACCAAGAACTTCTGAGAAAACTATCGAAACATCATTCTTGTATGTTGGAACGCCGTTGGGGATGGGAAATATTATATTGATTTTGACATTTACCGCACTTATATTTGTTCCGGATTCTACTGTGTCAAACATAGGTGTTTACAGCTCTATACTAGTTACTATTTCGTTAGTAGTTGATCTTGTTATATTACCTGTACTATTTTTAAATATGATAAAGAACAATAAGCTTGTTAAAGGTTATTACCACTAAGAATAAATATTATTTAAAATTTAATCGATAGGTAATAGCTAATATCAAATAAATTTTCATTATTAAGATAATTGTTCTTGTAATAAATAATAAATGAAGGCTTTGTTGTTGTCTCATACTCGCTATCTACTAACCAATCATGATATACCCAGTGTATAAACCTTAGTATATGTTCTTGCTCATCAGTTATATATTGACAGTTGTTTAGATCGGTTATAGTTGGATTGTCATGCAATAAAGCTATCATCTGATACTTATTTACTTTATGTATCAGTTTAATCAGGTGTTGCACTTGGTTGTTGAATAGGCAAAAAAAGTTATGTTTTGAAGGTGGTGGCCAATCTCGGAATCGAACCAAGGACACACTGATTTTCAGTCAGTTGCTCTACCGACTGAGCTAATTGGCCACGGTAATGGTTATAAAGTCTTTAAAAGGTGGTGGCCAATCTCGGAATCGAACCAAGGACACACTGATTTTCAGTCAGTTGCTCTACCGACTGAGCTAATTGGCCATCTTTTAAAGAGCGACATTATAGCCCCTGTGCGCTGAAAGCTAGCTTATGTTTCGTACGGCTTCTTTAAATTCATCGCCTCTTTGCGCATATGAGCTAAATTCGTCAAGGCTGGCTGCTGCTGGAGAGAGCAGGGCAACTTCATTTTCTTTTAGATTTTCATCTATTTTAGAGATAGCATCTGCTAAGTTTAAACATAGTTCAAAGCTTACCTTGTACTCTTTTGCCAGTTTTGATAGTTTCTCTTTGTTAGATCCTATGTTATAGATGATAACATCTATGTTTTGAAGATACTCAAACAGCTCATTTAAATCAACACCTTTATCATCACCGCCAAGTATAAGATGGATGTAGGAGTCTTTATACCTTTTCAGTGCTGCTATGCTTGCATCTATGTTAGTCGCTTTGGTGTCATTTACCCATAGACGACCTTTTGCATCTCTGAGTTCTTCTTGTCTATGTGGATCAAGAACAAAAGTGTTGATTTTGTCATAATCTATTTTGTCAAAAAGTATTTTATCAACTGCGATAGCCAAAAGAGCATCTGCGAGGAATGCACCTTTAAAGTTTACTTTGTTTACATCTATACCGAAGTGCTCAGCTAAAGAACTTTCGTCTTTATAAGTGATAAGATGAGCGTCTGTCTCTACATCTTTATAAGCATCCGGGATGATTGCTACTTCTCCCTCTTGCATGGATGATAGAGGCTTTAGTTTTGCATCTATATACTCTTGCATACTTCCGTGCCAGCTAAGGTGATCAGGACTTAATGGAAGAAGAACATATATGTTTGGAGCGGCCATATTTGTATAGTGGATAGTAAAAGAGCTAGTCTCTAAAATCCACATCTTTGCATCTTGACTAAGTTCTGCAAGTGGAGTGCCGATGTTTCCACCTGCCTCGCTACCTTTTGGCTCAAGTAGATGCTGCATCATTTGAGTAGTAGTAGTCTTACCGTTTGTTCCGCTTATCCAGATCTTAAGGGGTAAGCTATCTGCAAAATAATCATATTCGCTTATGAGATTGTTCGCTTTTACTATAAGTGGATTTGATGGCGGGATTCCAGGCGAAGGAATCTCAACTTGCGAGTACTTTGCATTAAACTCACTTGATGGTTTAATCATAAAACCATTTTCATCACGAAAAGGTTTTGTACATTTATCATCATAAAAAATAGCATTTCCAGCTACCTTCGCGATAGCCTTTGTAGTCTTTCCATAACCAAATAGAGATAATTTTTGCATCTAACGAATCTTTAAAGTTATTAGAGCGACAAGGTTTGAAAGAATAGCAACTATCCAAAACCTAACGATAATCTTGTTCTCAGCCCATTTTTTCATCTCAAAGTGATGATGGATAGGAGCCATTAAGAATACTCTTTTTTTGCGAAATCTATAACTGCCTACTTGAAGGATAACAGATATAGTTTCTATAACAAAAATAGATCCGATAAGAAGAAGTAAAATTTCACTCTTAGAAATAATTGCCAAATAGCCTAGAAATGCACCTACAGTTAAAGAACCGCTATCACCCATAAAAACTTCTGCAGGGTGGCAGTTAAACCATAAGAAACCAGTTAAAGCACCCATAAGAGCAGCAGCAACTATGGCAACTTCCCCAACGTAAAAGTTTGGCATCAAAAGGTAAGAACTGATAGTTGCATTACCTGTGATATATATGATAATACTAAAAGAAGTAAGAGCAGCTAAAGATGGAACAGTCGCAAGACCGTCAAGACCGTCTGTTAAGTTTACAGCATTTGAAGTTGAGATAATTACTAAACACCAAAAGATGATTGAGTAGATTCCCATATCTACAACCGGTGTTTTGATAAATGGAACATAAAGATCAGTATTGAAATCTGCCATTAAACATAAAAAACATGTAACGACTAAAGAAGCCATGATCTGAAGTGCAAGTTTTGCTTTAGGTTTTAGTCCGGCTAAGTTTTCGCTTTTCTTGATTTTTGCAAAGTCATCTTGAAAACCGATAAGTGCAAAAAGTACAAGTGTTAAAATTGCTCCTACAGCATACATGTTTGAAAATTTTATAGTCATCATTGAAGCTAAAATAGTCGCACCTATAAAAACAATACCACCCATTGTCGGTGTCTTTGCTTTTTGTTGATGATTCTCAGGTGCCCATTCATTAATAGGCTGAACACTTGAAGTCCTTTGTGCCCATCTTATAAATTTTGGCATTAAATAAAGTGTAAAAGATAGAGCCAAGAAAAAAGATACACCAGCCCTAATAGTAATGTATCCAAGTATGTTAATATTTAGTAGTTCATGAAGTGCGTATAGCAAATTAATTGATCCCTTAATAGTTTAAAAACGACATTATAGTATAATTGCATAAAACTTTATATAAGGGAGCAAATTTGTCAAAAAAAGCTGTTCTGGTTATTACAGATGGTATAGGTTTTAGTCCAAAGACTGAGCATAATGCATTTCACAATGCGACTAAGCCAAACTATGATAAGTTATTTGAAGAGACTCCGCACTCTCTCATCGACACTTCAGGTCTAAGTGTTGGACTGCCAGAAGGTCAGATGGGAAATTCTGAAGTTGGTCATATGAGTATTGGAAGCGGTAGAATTTTATATCAAGATCTTGTAAAGATCTCGCTTGCACTTTCTGAAAACACGTTAGAAGAAAATAGCATATTGCAAAACCTTTTTAAAACTTCAGACAGACTGCATCTAATAGGTCTTATGAGTGATGGCGGTGTTCACTCTCATATAGATCACTTTATGGGTGTAGCAAAAATTGCGGCAAAAAATGGAAAAAAAGTATTTCTGCATCTGATTACTGATGGTAGAGATGTTTCTCCTACTTCTGCACAGAAGTATCTTAAAATAGTAGAAAGCCATTTGAATGAAAATATCCAAATAGCAACTATGGCCGGACGTTTTTACGCGATGGATAGAGATAACCGTTGGGGAAGAATCCAAAGAGCCTATGAAGCAATTGTAGACGCAAAACCAAAAACAGACTTTGAACCGGCAGGTTACATCGGATCATCCTATGCACTTGGCGAGACAGATGAGTTTGTTGAACCAACTGCTTTTGAGGGCTACGACGGTGTAAAAGACGGTGACAGTATTTTAACTATAAACTTTAGAAGTGATAGAATGAGAGAATTGGTTACTGCTCTTGCATCTACTGATTTTCATGAGTTTTCAAGAAACTATAAGATGGTAAGTCTTGCAACGATGACAGAGTATGATAAATCTTTTTCTTACCCAGTTATGTTTTCAAAAGCAGCACCTAAAAATACTCTTGCAGAACTTATTTCATCTAAAGGATTAAGACAATTGCATACGGCTGAGACTGAAAAATATGCTCACGTAACATTCTTTTTAAATGGTGGTATAGATGAGCCGTATGAGAATGAGACAAGAGTTCTAATACCTTCTCCGGATGTAAAGACGTATGATATGAAACCGGAGATGAGTGCACCTGAAGTTGGTGAGACAGTATTAAAAGCTATGGATGAAAATTATGACTTTGTAGTTGTAAACTTTGCAAACGGTGACATGGTAGGACATACAGGAGATGAAGAAGCGGCGATGGTTGCAGTTACTACTGTAGATGAGCAACTTGGAAAAATCATAAAAAAAGCAAAAGAGAATGATTATGCTGTCGTTATTACATCTGATCATGGAAACTGTGAAGAGATGAAAGATGAAGATGGAAATACTCTAACAAACCACACAACTGGAAAAGTGTGGTGTTTTGTTATGGCTGATGGTGTTACAAAAGTAGAATCAGGCGGACTAAACAATATAGCTCCGACTGTTTTAAAACTTATGGATATAGAAATTCCATCTGAGATGGATCACTCTTTAATATAGTACGGCAAAGGAAGTAGTTCCTTTATAAATTTAAAAATGGAGAAATATACAATATGAAATTTAGTGGAAAAAATGTTTTAGTTACAGGTTCAAGTCGTGGTATTGGTGCAGAGATTGCAAAAACTTTAGCTGGTTTTGGTCTAAAAGTTTGGATTAACTATAGAAGTGGTGCTGTAGAAGCTGATGCTATCAAAGAGACAATCGAAGCTGCCGGTGGAAATGCTGCTGTTATCGGGTTTGATGTTAGTGATGAAGCAGCATTTGTAGATGCTATTAAAACTATAGTTGATAGTGATGGTGAACTTTCGTATCTTGTAAACAATGCAGGGATAACAAATGATAAACTAGCACTTAGAATGAAGACTGAAGACTTCATGAGTGTAATCAATGCAAATTTAACTTCATGTTTTATTGGATGCCGTGAGTCTATGAAGGTTATGAGAAAGAAAAAGTTCGGTTCAGTTGTTAATATAGCTTCTATTGTTGGTGAGACTGGAAATGCTGGTCAGACAAACTACTCTGCATCTAAGGGTGGAGTAATCGCAATGAGCAAAAGTTTTGCAATTGAAGCTGCTACAAGCGGTATTCGTTTCAACACAATTACACCGGGTTTTATTGCAACTGAGATGACAGATGCTCTGAGTGATGAGATTAAAGAGAGTTTCACATCTAAAATCCCAATGAAACGTTTTGGAAATGCTACAGAAGTAGCAGAAGCTACGGCATTCTTACTTTCAGACCACTCAAGTTATATTACAGGTGAGACATTGAAAGTTAATGGCGGGATGAATATGGCATAATAGTTTATTTAAGCTATATATGTTATAATTTCGCGATTTTATACTAAAAACATAGGAGCTATGATGGCACTTTTAGAAGATATTAAAGAAGTAGTAGTTGAGCAATTAAGCGTTAACCCGGATGAAGTTAAAGAGGACGCAAAATTTGTTGAAGATTTAGGTGCTGATAGCCTTGATGTAGTTGAATTAGTAATGGCTCTTGAAGAGAAATTTGATATTGAAATCCCTGATGATGAAGCAGAGAAAATTCAAACTGTTGCAGATGTAGTTGCATATATCGAAAGCAAATAATTCACACTAAAGTGTTTTTTGAACCCAGCGAATAGTCTCTAATAGACTTTGCTGGGTTTTGTAAAATATTTTATAATTTTATCATGGAGATTTTTAAATGAGAAGAGTAGTAGTAACTGGTATGGGCATGATAAATGCAGTTGGTAATGACAAAGAAAGTGCATTCAAAGCGATTTGTGACGGAGAGTGTGGAATTGATGAAATTACACTTTTTGATCCTTCAGACTACGCTGTTAAAATAGCTGGTGAAGTAAAAGACTTTGACCCGGCAACTGTTATGGCACCAAAAGAAGTTAAAAAAGCTGACAGATTTATTCACCTAGGACTAAAAGCTGCTCAAGAAGCAATGGCAGATGCTAATCTTCCTGAAGATACAGATATGGAAAGATTCGGTATTAGTGCTGGATCTGGAATCGGTGGTCTTCCTGCAATAGAAAAAAATTCAATAATCATAGAAACTCGTGGACCACGTCGTATATCTCCATTCTTCATCCCATCTGCACTTGTAAATATGCTTGGTGGTTTCGTTTCAATAGAACACGGAACAAAAGGTCCAAATCTTTCAAGTGTAACTGCATGTGCTGCAGGTACTCACGCAATCAGTGAAGCTGTAAAGACAATTATGTGTAACGGCGCTGAAAAAATGTTAGTAGTTTCTGCTGAATGTGCCGTAACTGGTGCCGGTGTTGGTGGATTTGCTGCGATGAAAGCATTATCAACTAACAACGAAAATCCTAAAGGTGCTTCTCGTCCATTTGATGCAGACCGTGATGGTTTTGTTATGGGTGAGGGAGCAGCAGCTCTAGTTCTTGAAGAATATGAAACTGCAATAGCTCGTGGTGCAAATATATATGGAGAAATCGTTGGTTTCGGTGAAAGTGGAGACGCTAGCCATATTACTACTCCAAGCCTTGACGGTCCTGCTCGTGCTATGAAAGCTGCATATAAAATGGCAGGTGAGCCTAAACTTGACTATGTAAATGCGCATGGAACAAGTACACCTATCAATGATAAAAATGAGACTGCTGCTGTTAAAGACCTGCTTGGTGGAAAAGAAAATTGTCCTCCAATGAGTTCAATCAAGGGTCAAATCGGTCACTGTCTTGGTGCTGCTGGTGGTATTGAAGCTGTTACGTGTCTAATGGCAATGAGAGATGGAATCATCCCTCCAACAATAAACTACACTACACCTGATGAAAACTGTGATTTAGATATCGTTCCTAATACTTCTAGAAAAGCTGAACTAAATGTAGTTATGAGTAACTCATTTGGTTTTGGTGGAACTAACGGTGTTCTAATTTTCAAAAAAATCTAACAAGGATTTAATTTGGCAACATACTTAGACTTTGAATACAAAATTAAATTTATTCAAGAAGATATTATTTCTGCACGCGTTCGTCACGATGAAGGTGCTTTAGAATCTCTTCAAGAAAACTTAGATAAAGAAGTATCAAAAATATTTAGTAATCTATCTCCATTTCAGCAACTTCAGCTTGCTCGTCATATTGATAGACCATACGCTCTAGACTATATCAACTTAATCATGCGCGATAAGTATGAAATCCATGGAGATAGACACTTCCGTGATGATGCTGCTATCGTATGTTATTTAGGTTACATTGGTGAAGAAAAAGTTATGGTTATCGGTGAGCAAAAAGGTCGCGGTACTAAAAATAAAATAAGAAGAAACTTTGGAATGCCTCATCCAGAAGGTTATAGAAAAGCTCTTCGTGCTGCTAAAATGGCAGAAAAATTTAATATTCCTCTTTTGATGCTTATAGACACACCGGGTGCATATCCAGGTCTTGGCGCAGAAGAGAGAAACCAGAGTGAAGCAATCGCTAGGAATCTTCTAGAACTTGCAGAACTAGATACTCAAACTATCTCTATAGTTATTGGAGAGGGTGGAAGTGGTGGAGCACTTGCAATAGGTGTTGCTGATAAATTTGCAATGATGCGTTACTCAGTATTTAGTGTTATATCACCTGAAGGTTGTTCTGCGATTTTATGGAATGATCCTAAAAAAGCTGAAGCTGCGACAAATGCTATGAAAATTACAAGTGGAGACCTAAAAGAGTTAAATCTTATCGATGATATTATTGATGAGCCTCTTATCGGTGCACACAGAGATAAAGATACAGCCGCTGCTGCAATAGCTGATTACTTCTTAGAAAATTTGAAATCTCTTAGAGAGATGGGCAAAGAAGAACGTATGGAAGCTAGATATAATAAATTAACAGGTATTGGTGCTTACGCAGAGTAAGTGCTGCTATTTAGAGTTATTCGTTTTCTTTCTCTTCTTCTTGACCCTCTAGTAGCGGGTCAAACTTCGGTCTCTTAAACCTTTTTGCTTCTTTTGAAAACTTTATAAGATCTTCAGCAGTCTTAACATTTTTATCTATATTTTTTAAATTTTCCAGAGATATTTTAAATAATTCATATGTTGTTAGGACATCACTCATTGCTCTATGATGAGTTGCATCTGGATGAAGATGTAGGGATTCATTTAGATAAGAGAGTGCATAACGGTAAGAAACTATTGTTCTCTCTGCAAGTGCAAGTGAACATAATGAACGATTAAGAAGAGGGGCTAGCCCAATCTTTTGCATACTAAGAGATATAAATCTATAGTCAAATTTTACATCATGAGCGACAAAAATAGCATTTCCTAAAAATGTTTTAAAATCGTAAAGGACTTTTTTTAGGTTTGGCGCATTTTTTGTATCTTCAACAGATATACCGGTAATCTCTGTAATATGTTTATTTATCTCTCTACAGTAAACAAGAGATTCGAATTCATCAACAATAACACCATCTCTTACTTTTACGGCAGCTAACTCTATTATTTGATGTTTATCTATTTTAGAGCCATTTGTTTCTATATCAACAATACAAAACTCAGCATCAGCTATTGACATAAATCTTGTTGCAAAGTAGAAATAACCATGCTGTTTAACTATTTCTAAACCTTGTGAATGCCAAAGTTCAAGAGAGAAGTCTAAGTCGTCGTTCAACTGTGGTTTGAGATTGTCAATGCAGAGACCTTTGGAGGCCAGCTTATGGATGCTTTTAGAGTCAAGTATAAAATCTTTAGCTAGCATTTATTATAAAATCTTTAACTTTTGAATTTCTGAGTTTATTACTTTGCATTTTCAATAAAAGCCTTAACTTTGGAGACTTCTTTAACACCATGTGAGATCTCAACACCGCTGCTAACATCAACACCATAAAAGCCATACTCTTTTAGTGATGCAACATTGCTTGCATTTAGACCGCCTGCTAGTATTATTTTAGAGCAGTCTATATCTTTAAACCACTCTATATTTAATCTTTTTCCAGCTCCGCCGTAAGCTTCACAGTATGCGTCTACCAATCTATACTCATCTGAGTATTGTAAAATATCCTTAGCTTCTTTTGCTCTTATGACTTTGATATATGGTATAAAAAGCTGTTCATAAAGTTCATCTGAAGCTTCAAAATGGATTTGGGCAAGAGTACATCCTGACTCTTGAATATAAGAATTGATGACTTGTGCATCTACATTCACAAATAGACCGACTTTTTCTACAAATGGAGGAAGCTTGGATATTATTTTTTTAGCATCTGATGGAGTAATATATCTAGGTGATTTTTCATAAAATACAAAGCCAAGTGCATCCACACCGGCATCTATTGCATCCATAGCATCTGAGTAAGATGTAATCCCACATATTTTAGTTCGCATTATATCTGTAGGCTTTTAATAGCTTCTTCTTTTGAAGCATGTTTAAACACATAACTTCCGGCAACCACAACATCAACACCTACCTCTTTAAGGCTCTGAATGTTTTTATCACTAACTCCACCATCAACTTGGATAAGACATTTAGGGTTTATTTTCTTTCTCATCTCATTAAGCTTTGAGGCTTTTGGAATTACGCTATCTATAAAACTCTGTCCGCCAAAACCAGGATTTACACTCATTAGCAGAACCATGTCCAGGTCTTGAAGAAGATACTCTACTGACTCCGGTGGTGTATGAGGATTTAATACAATTGCAGGTTTTATACCTAAAGAACGAATCTTCTGAATAAGTTTATGTGGATGTTTCTCTTCTTCAATATGAAAAGATATATATTCAGGCTTTAAAGGTGCAAAAAGCTCAACAAAAAAAGTATTATTTTGTACCATTAGATGAATATCAAGAGGTTTAGTAGCACACGCAGCAATTGCCGAAATAACAACGGGTCCGATTGTGAGGTTTGGCACGAAGTGCCCATCCATAACATCTACGTGAACTAAATCACAACCTGCATTACAGATTGCCTCAACATCTCTTTGTAGATTACCAAAATCTGCCGAAAGTACACTCGGAGCTACTTGCACAATATCACCTCTTTTTTTTAATTATGAAATTCTACTATGAAGTTACTTTTATCTAGTTAAGAAAAATAGAAACTTATCATTATTAAAAGATAAGTCTACTTGAACACCTTTTCTATTTTCTATCACTTCAAGAAGACTGTCTACATCATGGTAAGTTCTTGGAAGAGTAATATCTACACTAATTCTTTCATCTGAAAGAAGAGTTTTGATTTTACCTCCTACAATATTTACAAGCTCTGCCAGAGTATCAAGTATCATTTCCATGTCGTCAGTTTCTTCACCTATAAGAAGTTCACAAGCTTTTTTAGCAATCTCTTTTGGAAAAACTAAAATTACCATTCCATCTATATCTCCATAATAACCAATCGAACTTGCAATTCTGTCTGTTTTGTCGGTAATAGCAATTTTTTGAACTTGGGCAGACTGTTTTACAGCTTCAGAATTTGTCATCATCTCTATAGTCGCTACAGTTGCGTCTATAAATCTTGGAAGCTCGGTAACAGTTTGTTTGTTAAGCATTCTTTTACTTTTAACATTAGCCGCACTACTAGCACCTAACTCTTTTAAAAGATCTTTGTTTTGAAGTATGTCATCCATTTGTTCGAAAAACATAATACCAGAATCTTCAAGATTTTCTTTGAAAACTTCCGGAGTCTTCTCAAAAGTCATTCCAACAAAACAGATAGTCGCATTGTACTCTGCTGCTGAACTTGCAAGTTTTGAAAAAAAGTTTAGAGCGTGAATATTCATACTTATAACTTTATATGCATCAAAGATAAATAGTCTAAACCCAACATTTAGAGAGTTATTATGATACTGTATATTAAACTTGTTTCCTATCTCAGCATCTAAGAAAGATGTAATAGAATAGATGATTGCATTCCCTGCTACACGAGTAGCGATGGACTGTCCCATCTGTCCCAAAAATGTAGAATCAATTACATAGTCATAAGCCTCTTTCTTTGAAGCCTTTTCTTTAAAATCCTCTTCTGTTTGTGCTATAACAGGATTATGACCGTTATCATGTAACTCAATCGCCATAGCAGTACGCTGAGATTTATCATCGCTGTAGAGCAGAACATTTTTATTTTGGTTTTTAAAGCTTGATGAAAAAAGATATGCAATATCTATTGTCTTAAAAAGTGAAAAATGAATATCGTCTTTGTAAAATATTTTTATAGCATTATATTTTTTAGTATCATAATCACAAAAACCGACTGTTGCTTGATTGCTTTGACGAACTTTTACGAAAAGTTTTATAAAAGCGTCCAGACCGTTTTTGTTGAAAAACACTACTCTTTTTAGAGATACTAAAATCATATCTACTTTCAATGCAGAAGTTGCAGCCAAATCATCCATGCTTAAAAATGAGTTACAACTGTTGCCGTCTAAAAAGCCTTGAGGAGAAAAAATGCCTATTCCATTTTTAACTACCGGTCTCATGCTATATCCATTAGTGTTGCAAAATCTTCATAAATATCACCAACATAGTCTACTTGAAAGTCTATGAAATCATTTAAACCGGCTTCTATGAACATGGGCTGAGATAGCTCATAAAAAAGAAGTAGGTGCATCCATTTTCCAAGAGTGTTGATTTTTTCATCTTCAGATGGTTTCAATCCAGAAGAAGCTTGAATGATTTGAGCAATTTCTGATGGCATTTCCCATTTAACTGATATTTGTTCACAAATATCGAAAATACCGACTCCGCAAAGACGAGTTAGTATAGTATTGTAATCAAGGTTTTTAGCACTTCTCAAAAGATTTACATCATCTATTTTTTCGTTAAATAGTGCTTCAGATACAATGATGCTAGCAGGAAGAAGAGCAATTGAACTGGAAATATTTTTATCATCTATAGACAGATGTTGTAAAATTTGTTCCCATCTTTTTGATAGTTTTGCCTGAAGTTCATGGAATGATCTTGAGTTTAATTTAAATAGAACCCATTTACCAGGACTGAGTAGAGTTGTCATGTAGTTGTAAACTGTCTGCTGTGAACCAGATACACCCAATATCCCAAAGATTTGAGATACATCAGTGACTTCATTTGCAAAGCCATATATAGGTTTATTAACCAACTCTTTTAGATATGCTGAAAGTGCCAAGTCAGTCTGTGCAGCTTTGGACGCCTTTATAAGTTCACCTGCATTAAGAAGTGTCAATGTTTCTTTTAGCGCTTGAGGCGCAGGTGGGATTTTGTTAATATATTCATCAATTTTATCTTTTGTTATCATCCGCGCTTCATTTGTTGTTGATTTGTCTATATTTTAGCTGTATAATAATAAAACAAATATTAAAATTGTTGTATCAAGCATTTATAGCTAGGCAAATATACCTTTAAGCTGAAGTTTTGCTTCGTCTTGGTACAATTCGCAACTTTAAAAACCTAAACAAGGAAGCTAATATGGCAAGAAGATGTGCTATTAGTGGCAAAGGCCCTATGAGCGGGAACAATGTTTCTCATGCTAAAAACAGAACTAAGCGTCGTTTTTTATTAAACCTAAGAACAGTGCGTATCACATTAGAAGATGGTACTACGAAGAAGATAAAAATCTCTGCAAGAGAATTACGCACACTTAAGAAAAACTCGTAAAGAGAACAGGAAAATATGTTGAATCTTTTACAAAGGATTCGCAAATTCCTGCACTGGGAGTCTGCTCCCAAACCTGACGTAAAACTTCTTCCTGAAGTTTACCCTCACCTCAAAGCATTTCGTTTACCCCTAATTTTAACAGTTATGACTATGTTAGTAGGAACTGTCGGATATGTACTTATCGACAATTTTACGCTAATGGACGCTGTATACCAAACTGGTATTACCTTTACTACAGTTGGATTTGGAGAAATAGCTCCAGTTTCTGATGGAGGAAGAATATTTACCATTACTCTTATTATTGCCGGATTTGCAACTTTTACAAGTGCAATCGGTATTTTAATCGCAGAGTTAAATAGAGGTACTATTATCACGATTTTAAAGGAGCGAAGAATGTTGTATAAGATAGCAAGGTTAAAAAAACATTTTGTGGTCTGTTACCATAATGACTATACTCTTGAAGTAACAAAACAGCTGAGAAAAAATCATATTCCTTTTGTTGTAGTTGATCCAAGAGAAGAGATTCATGAATGGGCAATAGAACACAACTACCAAACATATTTAAAAGCAGAACCACACGCTGAACTCTCTATGTTAAAAGCCCATCTTGCATCTGCAAAGGGTCTTATAACACTATCTGATTCTATTGCAGATAATATTGCTCTTATTGCTTCTGTTAGATTGTTTGAGAAGGAACATTTTTTACCAAGACCGTACTATGTAATCTCAGCAGCTGAATCTATGAGTGATGTTGAAAAGCTGAAAAAACTTGGTGCTGATACAGTTGTATCTCCAACAAAACTAACAGCTCAAAGAGTTAGTGCTATGGCTGCAAGACCGGATATGGAAAATCTTTTAGAAGAGTTTCTTTATAAAAGTGATAATCCTCTAGATATGGAAGAAGTAGAAGTTCCAAAGTATAGCTGGGCTGTGTTGAAAAAGTTAAAAGAGACACATATGCGTCAAATAACTAATACTTCAGTTATTGGTATAACAAAAAAAGATGGTAAATTTATATCTATGCCCAAGGGTGATGTACTTATCACAAGTGAGTGTAAACTTCTTATTATCGGTTTACAGACAGATATTAAAACTACAAAAGAACTTTTGAGAAAAAGAACTAAGCCTAAGGAGCTAAGATTTGTATAAAATAGTTCAAACTACAGGTGGAGTATGTGCACCTGAGGGTTTTTATGCTGATGGAATAAGTGCAGGACTTAAAAAAGACGGTGCTTTAGACATGGCATTTATTTACAGTGAAAATGAGTGCGAGATAGCTTCGGTCTTTACTACTAACAAGATGTTTGCTGCTCCTATTAAACACTTTAGGGCAAAGGGTGAGTTTAAGACAAACTTTGTTTTAATAAACTCAAAAAATGCAAATGCTATGACTGGTCAAGCTGGAATGGATGATATAGATGAGATTTTAAGCAATTTAGAAAATGTAACAAATCCTATCATGAGTTCAACCGGTGTTATTGGTGTTAGACTTCCAAAAGAAAAACTGATTAATGGTCTTAAGCAGTTTGATACTTCAAAAAGAGAAGCTGCTAACGCTTCAAAAGCAATCATGACAACAGATGCATTCTCAAAAGAGATAGCCCTGAATGTTACACTTGATGATGGCAGCAGCTTTAATATTGGAGCAATGGCTAAAGGTGCCGGAATGATAAATCCGGCTATGGCAACAATGCTATGTTTTATAACTACAGATGCTGACGTTTCAAAGCAAGAGATGCAGGGTATTTTAAACGAAGTAACCAAAACAACATTTAATGCAATAAGTGTTGACGGTGACACTTCTACAAACGATACTGTTTTACTTCTTAGCAATGCTAAAAGTGGAGCTTATGAAGCTCAAGCATTTAAAGAAGCACTATTTAAAGTTATGCACTTTTTAGCTCTTGAGATGGTAAGAGACGGTGAAGGTGCTACTAAACTTGTAACATATAAAATCACTGGTGCAAAAAGTGATAGAGAAGCTGAAATTGTTGCTAAAACATTATCAGACTCACTTCTTGTTAAAACTGCACTATTTGGTGAAGATCCAAATTGGGGAAGAATAGCTTCTACAGTTGGAGCAAGCGGAGTCGAAGCTTATGAAGAAAAGCTGAGAATTTCATTTGATAATCTATGTGTTTATGACAGAGGAGCATTAAACTTCGATGCAGAGATGGAGAAAAAATGTGCCATTGTTATGGGACATAAAAAGTTTACTATCTCTTGTGACCTAGGTGTCGGTGAAGGAAGCTTCAAAGCATACGGCTGTGATTTAGGTCATGAGTATGTAAATATTAATGCGGATTATAGAACTTAAAAGACTAAATGAGTTATTCTCATTTAGTTACTAACTTAACTTCGGTAGATGCCACTCTCTTTTAAACGCAATAAGTCTAAGTATTATAGATAAAACAGCTACTGACACAATTGTTACTTCATTTAAACTATCAATGAGTTCTAAACCTGCTAGAAGTAGGGCAACTATAACCGCAATGGAACCGTAAAAATCACTTATAAGAACAGTTGGTACTTGATTTATCATGACATCTCTTGTAACACCTCCACCAACTGCTGTAATGAAGCTAAGTATCACAATACCAAAAAAATTAAACTCTGAATTTATGGCAAGAAGAGCACCTGTAATGCTAAAAGCAACAAGACCGATTGTATCGCTTACAACAAACACCCACTTTCTCTCAATTGATGTTTTTTTATATAGTTTAAAAATGTAGGCAATTAAAATTGTTGTTATGAGCGTCATTGCCGGGTAGAGTGAAGTAAACGCAAAAGGAGCTGAACTAAGAATCGCATCTCTAATAATTCCACCACCAAGAGCAGTAAGTGCAGAAGCTATAAGAATACCAAGTATGTCTAAGTCATTTTTTATGGCAATAAGAAAACCACTGATGCTAAAAGCGATTATTCCTATGATGTCCGCAACTATAAAAAATTCTGGCATCTGTTTGACCTATTCTTGATACTCGTTTTTAAACTCTACATATCTTGAAGCAGATGCATAAAGTTCTTTGACCTCTGCATCGTTTAACTCTCTAACGACTTTAGCAGGACTCCCCATGATTAGTGAGCGTGGAGGAAATACTTTGTTTTTTGTAACTAATGCACTAGCTCCAACGATACTCTCTTTACCGATTACTGCACCGTCAAGTATAGTAGCACTCATCCCGATTAGACAAGCATCTTCTATCGTGCATCCATGAAGCATAACCCTATGTCCGATTGTTACATCATCACCGATTATAGTTGGATTACCATCGCTCTTATCAGCTTTTTTGTAGTGAGTAACATGAACCATACTAAGGTCCTGGATGCTAACTCTGTCTCCAATTTTGATGTAGTGTACATCGCCTCTTACTACACTACCAAACCAGATAGAACAGTCGCTTCCACAAGTTACATCACCAACTACATCTGCTGATGGTGCAATCCAAGTGTTTTCTCCAAGCGTAGGCTCTACACCTTTAAAAGGATAAGTCATATTAACTTTCCATAAAAAGACGAGAAGTTATTTGGGCTACGCTTCTTTGAGTCTCTTTTTTACTTGCTTTTGAGATTTTATTTACATATTCCTCTAGGAGTTTATGGTTATTTATACTTTTCTCATCTTCAACTGCTTTGACTTTTATATATGAACCATCACTTTGAAGTTCATGTGCAAGAACATTATCAGAACATTGAAGTTTTAAAATTTGGATAATCTGAGTTTGTGCTTCTTCATCTTTTATAGCCGTTAAGAGCTCGATTCTTCTAACAAGATTTCTTGGCATCCAGTCAGCAGAAGATATATAAACCTGGGCAGCATCGTTTTTGAAGTAAAATACCCTTGGATGTTCTAAATACTTGCCTAAAATTGAGATAACTCTAATGTTCTCACTAACACCTTCTATACCAGTTTTAAGACAGCAGATTCCACGAACAATTAGGTCTACTTTTACACCGGCTTGGCTGGCTTTATATAGTGCACGGATTACATCTTCATCAACTAGCGAGTTTACTTTTGCAATGATCTGTCCATCTTTACCTTTTCTTGTCTCATTGTGAATTAGAGAAAGAATTTTTGGTTTGATTTGGGCAGGTGACATATATAGCTCATCCAGTTTACCTTTTTTACTAAAGCCTGTCAGGAAGTGGAAAAATCTTGTAAGGTCATTTGTAACTTCATCTTTAGAAGTCATATAACTTATATCAGTATATATTTTTGCAGTTGCAGGGTTATAGTTTCCTGTACCTATATGTGCGTACTGTTTTAGCTTTCCATTTTTTCTTCTAGTAACAAGAGCTGCTTTAGCATGTACCTTGAAACCCCTAATACCATAGATAACATGTGCTCCGGCCTTTTCAAGTGCTTTTGCCCAGATAAGGTTGTTTTCTTCATCAAATCTTGCTTTTAACTCAACCATAACTGTTACTTGTTTACCACTCTCTGCAGCAGCCATAAGTGCTTGAACGATAGGGGAATTTGTACCGGAGCGATATAGTGTCATTTTTATTGATACAGTATCAGGATCTTTTGAAGCATTTTGAATTAGTTTTATTACAGGTTCAAAGCTGGCATAAGGATGATACATAATTATATCTTCTTTTTCTAAAGTTGCAAAAATATTTTCACTGCTGTCAAATGGGGGTAGAGTCCTTGGCTTAAATGGTTCTGCTAAAAGATGAGCAAAGTTTTTATTTCCTACAATCTGCCATAAACTTGATTGATTTAAAAACGTATGAAACTTATAGATATCATCTTTGTAAACATTTGTATGACGGTTGAAGAAATTAATAATTTCCTCATCAGAATCACTACCAACTTCGAGTCTAACCATCTCACCTTTACGGCGAAGTTTTAAACCTTCTTCAAGAATTTCCATAAAGTCATCAGCTTCTTCTTCTTCGATTTCCATATCGGCATTTCTTGTAACTCTGAATGATGCATATTTTATAAGCGTATAACCAGGGAATAAATCTTCGATATGCTGAGCAACTAATGATTCTATAGGAACATATATTCCATTGTTCAGTTCAATAAATCTACTTAAAACTCTTGGAACTCTAATGATTCCAAATCTCTCAATAGTTTCATCATCTGAATCAGACAGTTTTACAATCAGCCCAAAACTAAGGTTGTTCAAGTGTGGAAACGGGTGAGTCGCATCTACGGCAATAGGAATGATAACAGGATATATATTTTCTTTAAAAAACCTGTTTAGAGTGTGCTTCTCATGCTGGTTTACTTCATCGTATGACTTTACAAAGATTCCTTCTGGCTCAAGTTTTTTAAAGATACCGCCCATACAGTGTTCTATAACTTGTTGCTCTTGGTGAAGATATTTTCTAATCTCACGAAGTTGTTGCATTGGTGTTAGCTTGTCTGCACCAGAGACAATGATCCCAGCTGCAAAAAGCTTTTTAAGCCCTGCAACCCTGATCATATAAAATTCATCTAGGTTTGTTCCATAAATTGCTAAAAATTTAAGACGTTCTAGTAGTGGAAGTGATTCATCTTGCGCCTGCTTTAAAACTCTTGTATTGAATTGTAACCATGAAATCTCACGGTTATTATAAAGGTCTGGATTTTTAAGATTTAACATATAGTAGCCTGAAAAATATTTTTTCCTATTATAGCTAAATGTTATTATTTTATTATGCCAGTCCCCTTGTAATTGGCTGAATGATATATAGTTGTAGCGTTTTTACGCGCATAATATCTCATAAGTAGTTTTTGAATAGTAGGCTCTATTGAAGGAGCGAACCAAGCGTTGTTACTTATAGCAATTACAAAGCTGACATCACCCTCATAAATCTCTTGGCACGTTGCCTCATAGCAGATAGCATTTCTAAACTTTACACCTTTAATCATAAAGTCAGTTGGTCTGTCTGCTGTTACAAAATCTGCTTGCCCTGCAAAGAACATATCATTTATAATTTTCTGTGCAAATTTTGGAAGAGGGATATACTCTCCAAATGGAACTAAAACCAATTTTTTTGCCATCTCATATTTGCCATCTTGAAATATATATGTAACGTTGTAATTATTACCTTTATCTCTGTAGAGAGAACCCGCAACAATAGTTATATCTTGGGAATACTCTAGTAACTCATCTATGAGCTTTTGGTTTTTATTCATAAATAGCGGAAAGACAGATTCTGGAAATACTATTACTTCATACTCTTTTTTTATGGCACTCTCAATCTCTTTATAAGTCATATAAACGGTTGGGTTTAAACTAGCTTTTAACCATTTTTTATCTTGAGGGATATTAGTGGATACAAGTTTTATCTTTAGTGGAGACTCTTTTTCTACACTAGGGTTAAAGTTTAGTGCAAGAACAAGTAAAAATATAGAAGCATCTTTGTATCTAATCTTGAGATAGTTTGGAAGTGAAAGGGCAGCTAAAACAAAAAATAGTTGATACTTAAATACACCAATGTAACTATCAACAAAAAGTAACTCTATCTGCATCCAGTTCCAGTCAAAGGGTTCAAAAAAACTGAGACCAAAGAGCAAAACAGCTCTGACATATACTTTGTCAGTTAGTGCTAAAACACCAAAAAACAGCATATAGATAACAGCAAAAGAGAGAGTGACAATAGGAGCTAAATATCCAACACCATTGTATTTAAAACTATAACCTATCCAATAAAACCATAAAAGTCCGATGATAAACCCAGCAACTAAAATGGCTCTTTTAGGGATATATAGAAAGAGTCCTAAAGCTGCAACACCAAAGATTGTATTTAGAAGTTTTATGGTAATTCCCCAGTGCTCCAAATATATAAAAGCACTAAATAGAAGTGCTGTTACGAGACCAATGAGTAAATCAAATAATAATGGTTTATTGTTTTTAAACGTTTCAATATTTTTTAGCATGTAGAATTATACACATATTCAGTCACTTATTAATATTCTTTTTGTATAATCGCCACAATTTAATTAAAGGAAACCCATACCTATGGAAATTATCAGTCAATTACTACCGTTTATATTTTTAATAGCAATCATGTATTTCGTGATTATTCGTCCTCAACAAAAAGAGGCAAAAGCGAGAAAAGAGATGATAGAAGCTCTTGCAAAAGGTGACAAAGTTGTTACAAACGGTGGCTTTATCGTAGTTATTCACAAAGTTGAAGAGAAGTTTTTAAGTGTAAAAATGAATGATGATGTAATTGTTAAAATTGCAAAAGACGCTATTGCAAGAAAGTATGAGGATGAAGCTTAATTATCGCATAGTCGTTTTTGCTATTGCAATAGTTTTTGGTCTGTTTTTCTCAGCACCATCACTACTGCAGATGCAAGACGGTAAAAAGGTTACTCTAGGACTTGACCTTCAGGGTGGTTTGCATATGCTTCTTGGTGTAAAAACTGAAGAAGCTACAAAGTCTCGTATAAAATCAATTGCTGCTAGTATTAAACACTTTAGTGATAAAAGAGATATCTTAGTTGACGAGTTAAAGTTTGATGAATCTTCTATATCTTTTTCACTACTTGATACAGATGATGTTAAAGCAGTAAAAGAGTTTTTAGACGAGATAGATGGTGCAAATATATCTGTTAATGGTGAGAGTTTTTCTCTTGGCCTAACACCTGAAGAGATTGTAAAAACAGAGAAGCAAGCTATTGACCAAGCGATTGAGACTATTAGAAATAGACTTGATCAGTTCGGTTTAGCTGAACCTGTAGTTGCTCGTCAGGGTGAGGAAAAAATTCTTGTTCAATTAGCAGGAATCAAAACTCAAGAAGATGAGCAAAGAGCAAGAGAGCTTATCTCTCGTGCTGCTAAACTTGAGCTTATGGCAGTTGATGAAGAGAGAAATGCCCGTGTTAACAGCATGAGTGAATCAGATGCAGCAGCTTATGGTGATGTAATCTTAGCTGATGTTAAAAACCCTCAGATGAAATATCTTGTTCGCGAGATTCCTATCCTTGATGGCGGAATGCTGACAGACGCTTCTATGGGATTTGACCAAAACAACAGACCTCTTATTAACTTTAAGTTAAATGCAGAGGGTGCTGAAATATTTGGTGACTTCACCGGTAAAAGTGTTGGTAAAAGACTTGCAGTTGTTTTAGATGGAAAGGTTTATTCTGCTCCAAACATTAACGAGCGTATCGGTGGCGGTGCCGGACAGATCTCTGGTAACTACACTGTTGAAGAAGCAAAAGATTTAGCTATTGCTCTTCGTTCAGGTGCACTTTTAGCTCCTATTTATTTGATGGAGAAACGTTCAGTTGGACCAAGTCTTGGTGCTGACAGTATTAAAGCAAGCATGATCGCACTCATTGGTGGTTTTGTACTGGTAATCATCTTTATGATGGTTTATTACAGAGCGGCCGGCGTTATCGCTAATATCGCTCTTGTAGCTAACCTGTTTATAATACTGGCAGTTATGTCTCTCTTTGGTGCTACTTTGACCCTTCCAGGTATGGCAGGTATAGTCCTGACAGTCGGTATGGCAGTAGATGCCAATGTAATTATCTCTGAGAGAATCAGAGAGCTTATCTACCAAGGTAAATCAATCCATAAGGCGATTGAAGAGGGTTACGCAAATGCAATGCGTGCCATCTTAGATGCAAATATTACGACTCTTATTGCAGCAGTTGTCCTTTATGCTTACGGAACAGGTGCCATTAAAGGTTTTGCTATTACTATCAGTATTGGTATTTTAGCATCTATGCTTACAGCAATACTTGGTACTCATGGAATATATGAGATGCTAGAGAGTAGAATACAAAAAAGTAAAAACAACCGTTTCTGGTTTGGGATTAAGGGTTAATTATGGAATTTTTCAGATATACAAGAACCTTTAATTTTATGGGCAAGTCTAAGGCTGCTATGATTTTCTCAATCATAATTGTTTTAGCATCTTATGCACTGCTAATGACAAAAGGTCTAAACTACGGTGTTGATTTTGCCGGTGGTACTATAGTCCAAGTTAAGTATGATACTCCAGCTCCGATTGATGATATGAGAGAGAAGTTAAAAAGTAATAAACTTTTTGACGGTGCTTCTATTACAGAGTTTGGTGCGGTGGATGAAGTAGTTATTCGTATGAAGAGTACTACAGGCAGTGTTACTGTAGATATCGGTGATATTACCCGCGAGGCATTAAAAAGCACAGGTAATTTTGAGATTCGTCGTGTTGATATCGTAGGACCTAAAGTTGGTAGCGAGCTAAAAGAGAAAGGGATTATGTCCCTTGTTTTAGCAATTATAGGTATTTTAATATATGTAGCATTTAGATTTGAGTGGCGTTTTGCTGTAGCATCTATTGTTGCACTTATCCATGATGTTTCTATCGCTCTTGGGGCTATAACACTTATAGGACTAGATGTAAACTTAGATGTTTTAGCCGCACTTCTTACGATACTTGGTTACTCACTCAATGATACTATAATTGTATTTGACCGTATTCGTGAAGGTGTTACTGATTCTAAAAACACTGACTTGACTGATATCATCAATGAGTCTGTTACAAGAACATTAGCGAGAACAACACTGACGTCTCTTACGACTTTCTTTGTTGTATTTACGCTGTTTATGTTCGGTGGTGAGATTATCCATGCCTTTGCATTTACACTTCTTGTTGGTGTTGTAGTAGGTACATACTCATCTATCTTTGTTGCTTCACCGATTCTTCTATGGTTCGGCTTTGATGTTAAAGGCTACCATGTTAAACTTGCTGCCAAGGCAAAAAGAGAGGCTGAAAAACAGAGAATGCGCGACCAGTACGAATCTGGAGTTATGTAAAACTCTTTACTACTTATAATTTTATCCATGCTTATGCATGGATAAATGCTACTTATATTAATCTTATTTCTTTTTATCTTTTTAACATAACTAATCTTATAATATGGAATATAAGGAGGATGTTATGAGCAACATTACAATTGCGGTCCTTTTCCTACTTTTGGGAATCTGGATTTACGCTATCGGTTCTATACTAAGTAATGAGTTTAATGATAAAAAAGCGAAAGTTTTTTGGACTATAGGTGTTATATTTGTACCTGTATTGGCTATATTTTACATTTTTATGAGAAAAAATCTACTTATAAAAAGTTAGAAGAGAATTAGCTTTATTTCATAATATGTCTGTATAAACTACTATTCAGTCGCTCATTAAGATATTTTTTGTATAATCTCTACAATTAATTAATAAGGTAGTGCTATGGATTGGGGTAAGGTAATATATGTATTTTTCTCGTTGATGAGTCTAACATCAATAGCGGGATTTTTGTACGAGCATAGTGCAGTTGCACTTTTTGTTGCGGCAAGTTTAAACTTAGTTTCTACAGTTTTAAAAATTGGTGTTAGAAACCTGCTTTCTGCTGAGCTTTTAGCATCTTCTTTAGTTGCTGACTTGCATCTAATTCCAGCATTTATCTATTTGGAAGTTGTTGGAAATTTAGAGTGGGCAATTGCATTAACTATTGGTGCACTTATCGCTAATCTTTTCTCTGTAGGACTTGTCTACATTGAAAGTTCAAAAACACACGACGACTATTAGGAATATCATTGGAATACATCTCGAATATTATAGAAAGAAAATGGCAAGAATATTGGGCTGAAAATGGAAGTTTTGAGCCTACTGAAGACTTTAACAAAGAAAAAAAATATATTTTAAGTATGTTTCCATTCCCAAGTGGAAGACTCCATATGGGTCATGTTAGAAACTACTCTATTAGTGACGCTTTCGCACGTTATTACAGACAACAAAACTTTAATGTACTTCATCCTATAGGTTTTGACAGTTTTGGTATGCCTGCAGAGAATGCTGCTATAAAAAATGGAGCAGACCCTAAAAAATGGACTTATGAAAATATAGACTACATGAAAGGTGAGTTTGCGTCTTTAGGTTTTTCTTTCTCAAAAGAGAGAGAGCTTGCAACATCGGATGAGCTTTACACAAAGTTTGAGCAGGGCTTCATCATAGATATGTTTGAAAAAGGTCTTCTTTACCGTGAAAAAGGATTGCTTAACTGGTGTCCACATGATCAGACTGTTTTAGCAAATGAACAGGTTGTTGATGGATGTTGTTGGAGATGTGATACTCCTATTGTTAAAAAAGATATGAATCAGTACTATTTTAAAATCACTCAGTATGCTGACGAACTTTTAGACTCATTAAAAAAACTTGAGGGTGGCTGGCCAAAGCAAGTTCTTACTATGCAGGAAAACTGGATAGGTAAGTCAAACGGTTTAGAGTTTGATCTTTTCTTTGACTCAGCATCTAAAGAGAAACTAAACAATACATTTGAGTCTTTCGATGTATTTACAACTCGTCCTGATACTATTTACGGTGTAAGTTATACAGCACTTGCCCCTGAGCACAAAATAGTTACTTACATGATTGATAACAATCTTTTAAGTGATGAAGTTATTGATCAAATAAAAGATATGAAAAACACTTCATCTATTGATAGACAAAAAGAAAAAGCTGGTATCTCTCTTGGTCTTGATGTTATACATCCACTAACTGGTAAAACAGTACCTGTATGGATAGCTAACTTCGTTCTTATGGATTATGGTAGTGGTGCAGTTATGGCTGTACCTGCTCATGATGACAGAGACTTTGATTTTGCACAAAAGTATGATCTTCCTATAAATGCAGTTATAAAACCTTACGAGGGTGAACTTAGTTCAGATTGTGCTTTTACTGAAGTTGGTGAACTGTTTAACTCTGGGGAATTTGACGGACTAAACTCTAAAAAATCTCAGTATAACATCATCAAGCACTTTGAAGAAAATAAGATTGGTAAAAAGACCACAAACTATAAACTAAAAGACTGGGGTGTTTCACGTCAAAGATATTGGGGTGCTCCTATTCCTTTTGTTCATTGTGACTCGTGTGGTATTGTTATGGAGAAAAAAGAGAATCTTCCTATCGCACTTCCAGCAGATGTAGAGATAACAGGTGAGGGTAACCCACTTGATAATCATCCTACTTGGAAGCACTGTTCTTGTCCAAGTTGTGGTAAAGATGCAGTTCGTGAAACAGATACTATGGATACTTTTGTAGAGTCTTCTTGGTACTTTTTACGTTTTTGTGCATCTGGCGCTAACTGGGAAAATGAAGCTTTCTCAAAAGAGCAGCTTGGTTACTGGATGGGTGTTGACCAATATATAGGTGGGATTGAGCACGCTATTTTACACCTTCTATATGCAAGATTTTTTACAAAAGTTTTCCGTGATTTAGGTTACTTAGACTTTGATGAGCCGTTTGACAATCTGCTAACGCAGGGAATGGTTCTTAAAGATGGTGCTAAGATGTCAAAGTCTAAAGGCAATACTGTTGACCCAGATGCTATTATTGAAAAGTATGGGGCAGATACAGCTAGACTATTTATCCTTTTTGCTGCTCCTCCGACTCAAGAGTTAGAGTGGAACGATAATGCAGTTGAGGGCGCTTACAAGTTTATAAAAAGATTTTATGAGAGAAGTTCAAATATTGTAAAAACTGACACTAAGCCTACTATTAATCATGCAAGCTTATCTAAAGATGAAAAGTATGCAAGAAAGAAAGTTTATGAAGCCTTAGTTCGTGCAAATGATGTATACAATGAAAAGTACACATTTAACACTCTAATCGCTGGTACAATGGAAGCTATGAATGCTTTAAATGCACAAAGCAACTCTGATGTATGGAGTGAAGGTTATTGGATATTAAGCTCTATTATGGAGCCTGTAATTCCTCATGTTTGCTGGGATATAAGCAGTGAGTATTTTTCACTTAATAACTTAAATCCGCAAGTAGTTTTAGATGAAGTCTTTGTAGAAGACTCAGTTACACTAGGTGTATCTATCAACGGTAAGAGAAGAACTGAGATAGAAGTAGCAGTTGAGACTAAAAAAGAAGATATTATAGATATGGCAAAAGAGGCTGCTGCTAAGTGGTTAGAAGGAAAGACAATAGTTAAAGAGATCGTTGTTCCTAAAAAACTAGTTAATATAGTAATTAAAGGCTAATTGTGAAAGTTATTTTATCACTTCTTATACTTTTAGGTTTTGCATCTTGTGGGTATAAACCAAGTTCAAAATTCTCTCGTGAAGTTATGGGTGATAAGATTAGCACAAGTATTATTATATCTGCACAAGATCCTGAAAATACAGTTATCATAAAAGATGCGGTTGATGAAGCTATAATAGAAGTCTTTCATGCATCTCTACGTGATAGAGCCAGTTCTGATACACATCTTACTCTGAGTATTGCAAACCCCTCTTATTCACCTATTGTATATGACAGTGACGGTTTTGTTGTCGGTTATAGAATGAGTGTTAGTTTGAGTATAATTAGACTTCACAGTGGAGTTTCTAAAAGTTACTCAGTTACGGGAACACATGACTTTACAGTAGCTCCAAATGCTGTTGTAACTGATCAAGAGAGATTTGAAGCTATTAGATTTAGTGCGTCAAAGGCTATTCGTTCCTTTGTAGCGAAAGTTTCAGCAGAGGGTGCAAGAGCTAAGAAGAAGGAATAATTATGACTATACAAAGTATTATTAAAAAAGCTGTCAAAAGACTTGAGTTAGAAGGAAAACTTTTAACACCTGATTTTTATGCAGAGGCCTTTTGTAAAGAGGCTCAAAAAGCAGGGATGCAATCAGAAGATTGTACTCAAGTAGATAAATTTTCAAAAACACTTAACAAAGATATTCAAAAAGAATTATCTCAATATAGAATAAAAACTATGGGTGAATTAGCCCGCTTCTTAATCTCAAAACTAAATAGAACAAACTCAACTATATGCTCAGAACTGCTTGAATCACAAAGTACTTTAACAAAAAGAATATTACAAGTTATAGAAGTTCTTCATAATGCTGAAGCTAGCGAACTTGCAAAGCAGAGTATAAAACTTTTAAGTTCAAACCCAAATACAAGTGAGTTAGAACAGTTCAGACAGTACTGGATAAATTTCATAACAACATATGATGACACGTTTTTAAATAAATTAAGACCTTTTGGAACAGTAGACAGCAACAATCTAAGAAAAACAATTGACGGATTAAACACTTCACTAGCATCTACGGATTCAAAAAGTGCAACTGCAGAATTATCTAGAATAGCTTCATTATTAGTTTCATCTTTTGTTCCTTCAATAGCATCTAGTGTAAATGATAAAATAGCTAGTCTTAGTGAAAAAATAAAAAACAACCCTTCACTTTTAGATAGTGTTAGTATTGAGAGTGAAATCAGATCTATTATTTTACTAAGAATTGCTCTTGATAAAGAGAGTGTAAAAGAGATGGTTGAGTCTCTTGATGGAGTTCTGGATAAATTATCTTTAAGACTAATAGAGATGATTGAACGTTCTGATGACTCTACTGTAGAAATCCAACAAATAAAGTCTGAGCTAGAGTCTTATAATGAACACACAAGCACTAACTTTAAAATAGCACATAAAAAATTATTTATAATAGCAACAGCACTAGAGGAAAATACTCAACTTTTAAGTAGAGACTTGAAAAATCATAGTACAGAAGTTACAGCTCTTAGTAAAAAAGTTCGCAAACTTGAAAAAGAGTTGGAAGACGCTAAAAATGCTTCAAAAGAAGACTTTTTAACTAAACTTTATAATAGACGTGCATTAGATGATTTCATGGGTGTAAAAGAGGCTGAGTATGAAAGATATGGTCATAATTTTAGTGTTGTGATGTTTGACCTTGACCACTTTAAAGAAGTGAATGATAATTATGGGCATGAAGCCGGAGATGCTGTTCTTGGTGCTTTTGCAAAAATACTTAAAAAAGAAGCAAGAAGTGTTGATGTAGTTGGTAGATTTGGTGGTGAAGAATTTATGGCACTTTTAAGTGAGACAGACTCAAAAGGTGGAGCTATATTTGCAGAAAAAGTAAGAAAACATGTTGAGAAGGCTCGTTTTATGTACAAAGGCGAGAGAATCGAAGTAACGGTGAGTTGTGGTGTTAGTGAGAGAAAATTACACTCATCTTTGTCAAGTGTTGTAAACTCTGCAGATGAGTACTTGTATAAAGCTAAAAAAGATGGTCGTAATCAAGTAGCGTATAAGAAAAAATAGTGTTACAAGACTTTTTAAACGCAAAACCACTCTACTATGACGAAATAGACTACACTCGTATGCCTCGTATTTATGAGAGTATAAAATCTTATCTCCCTACTCCAAAGATTATTCATCTTGTCGGCACAAATGGAAAAGGTACAACAGGCCGTTTCTTAGCAACTGCTCTACACTCTTTAGGCTTTAATACAGGACACTACACATCCCCTCACATTGTTGAGTTTAATGAAAGAGTATGGATAAATGGCAAAGATGCAGACAATGAGACTCTAGAAGTTGCTCATATTGAGTTACAGACTATTTTATCCCAAGATGACTCAGATGCACTTAGTTACTTTGAATATACAACACTGCTATCTTTACTGATATATAAAGGGTGTGACTATGTAGTTATGGAAGCTGGTTTGGGTGGAGAATATGATGCTACTGCAGTCTTTGAGAAAGTTTTGACTCTTGTAACTCCAATCGCATATGATCATGAGGCTTTTTTAGGAAATACTATAGAAAGTATAGCTACTACAAAACTAAATGCAATTCAAAAGTTTGCTATATTAGGAACTCAAAAAGAGACAGAAGTTTATGATATTGCAAAAGCGATGGCTCAAAAAAACTCTATAAATATACAAAGAGTATCTCACTTTTTAGATAGAGATGATGAACAAAAGATGATAAAAATAGCAAAAAAGTTAAAACTTGAGAGTTATTTAGTGCAAAATCTTTCACTTAGTATCTCAGCTTTGAAGTTTTTAAATATAGAGTATAGTGATAATAATTTCACAGATGCTAGACTTTTTGGAAGGCTAACTTCAATCAATGATAATATTATAGTTGATGTTGGTCATAACCCCCTTGCTGCCGAAGCTATAAGAGAAGCATTAAGGCATGAAAAATATGTTCTTGTATATAACAGTTATAAAGATAAAGACTATAAAAAGATTCTTGAAATCCTAAAACCTATAGTAAACAGTGTTGAAATAATAGCAATAAACGATAAAAGAGCAGAGACAGAGGATCGGCTTAAAAGAACTTTAAATGATTTAGAGATAAAATACAGCACGTTTAAAAGTATTACTCCAAACATTAAGTATCTTGTCTTTGGATCTTTTAGTGTTGTAGAAGCTTTTATAAAAAGGCATAATAAGAGTGGAATTTTAGAATATGAATGATCATTTTACTATTACTATTAATGATGATCATGGCGTAAAGCAATTTAATCTTCACCAAATCGTTAAAAAAGGTATTTGGTATATAGTACTGTTTATAGGCTTTGTAGCTTTGATTGCAGTTGGTACAATTCTTTACCTTAACTACTCAGTTGATCAGATAGAGATAAAACGTGGTAATACGCAACTAGCTTACGATTCAATCAAAAAAAAGAATGCAGAACTTGACCAAAGCATGAGAGACACTCAGATGGCTCTATTGGCTAAGAAAAAAGAGCTAAATGAAGTCTCAGACTCTCTTTCAGAAATAGAAACACTGATTGGTATGGCTCCTGTTGAAGATATGTCTTTGCAGGAGAGAGTTAGTGCAACTAAATTAAACTCCGAACATATGGCTACACTTCTTCAGTTTATCCCAAGTGGCTCTCCTATTGAGTATATGGGTGTTACTAGTAAATTTGGATATAGAATTCATCCGACTCTTGACAGAAAAGAGTTTCATCGCGGTCTTGATATGAAAGCTCCGATGAAAACACCTGTTTATGCTACAGCAGACGGTATTGTTGAGTATGCAGGGTTTCATAAAAGAAGCGGATTCGGAAGACTTGTTATTTTGCAACATAACTATGGTTTTAGAACATATTTTGGTCATTTAAACAAGATTGTGATAAAATCTGGCCGGTTTGTAAAGAAGGGTGATTTAATCGCTTATACAGGGAACTCTGGAATGAGTAGCGGTCCGCATTTACACTACGAACTTAGATTTATTCAACGTGCAGTTAATCCTTTTTATTTTGTGAAATGGAATGTACAAAACTATAAAGACATATTTGAAAAGGAGAAAAAAATACCATGGCAATCTTTAATAACAGCGACAGCACACATCAAGGTACCAAACCCGACACAAACACTACCATCATCACAACTGGCTCTACGATCAAAGGTGAGATGAATCTCTCATGTAATTTATATGTAGATGGTGAATTTGAAGGCGTAATCCACTCTAAAAAAGAGGTGAACATTGGTAAGAATGGTCATATCAAAGGTGATGTTACAACTCAAAGACTTGTAGTACAAGGCTATATTGAAGGTACAGTAAGTGCTCAAAGGGTCGAGATAAAAGCTGCAGGCCGAGTTAATGGGACAATAGAATCAAGTGAACTTATTATTGAAGCTAAAGGTATCTTTGAAGGTAATAGCGTTGTAAAAGATGTATCACCTGTTCCAATTCCTGAAACACTTGAAAAACTCCAGATAAAAACAGCATAAAGTAAAAGAGTCTCTCTTTTACTTTATAATCCTTTTTAGCCTCTCTTAGATAAAATTCCAATAATATAACTTCATTAGGAAAAATATGTCACAAAGTTCACTATATCAATATTTTAAAACCGAGCCAAATCAAGACCTGGAAGTGTTGATATGTGAAGACTCTAAAGAAGCAAAATCTCTAGAGAGTGTTGCAAAGTTTTTCAATCGTGAAGTAGTGGTTTTTCCAGACTTTAGAGCTAGTTTTGGAGATGATCTGCGTGTTTATAAAGAAGAGCTTCATCAACTTTTTTGGGCGTTAAAAACATACTACTCTCAGAAAAAGAAGCCTTTAGTTATATCTCCCCTAAAAACTCTTTTATTTCACTTGCCACAAGCTTCACTATTAGAATCTAATACAATAGAGTTCGGCTCAAGTATTAATCTAAGTGCATTTAAAGAACAGATGCTCTTTTGGGGATATAACTTTGTAGATATGGTTCAAGTAGAGGGTGAGATATCTTTTCGAGGAGATATCATAGATATATATGCACCTGCTTCTAAGATGCCGGTACGTATATCTCTTTTTGATGAGACAATAGAGCAGATAAAATACTTTGAATTAGAGTCTCAAAGAACGCAGGGTGAAGAGCTTGACAGCATAGAAGTAACGCCGGCATTTTACTCTCTTGATGAAGATAGTTTTGATATTCTTAATGAAAGAGTGCAAAGTAGTGAATTTGACTCTTTAGTAAAAGATGTAGCGTCTCTTGGTTTTTGGTACCTAGAAGATAAAGCTTCCAACTTTTTAAATGAAAAAAAAACAATACTGTCAACTTCTTTAGATACGCTTTTAGTAGATGCTTATGCACTTAATAACCCCGTAGTATCCAGAGAAGATTTCAACTTAGAGATTTTACCAAACAGTGATGATTTCAAAGAAGTAGTAGTTACTGATTTACATGTCTTGCTAAAGGTTCATAAAGATAAAAAAATAACTATCATTGCTGCGAATGAAGCTCTGATGAAACAAGCGGGTCTTTTTAATCTTACAAATATAAAAGAAGTTTATGCTCCATACATATTAAATGTAGTATCAAAAGATGAACTTGTTATCTCGCTAAATAAGCCGGATAAGATTAGACGTAGAAGAAAGAGCTCTATTTTGCTTGATGACTTAAAAGCTGGTGATTATGTTGTTCATGAGGACTATGGTGTTGGTATATTTGAGAAGATCGAGCAGACTGAGATTCTTGGCGGGATTAAAGACTTTATCGTTATTAAGTACGTTGGCGATGATAAAATTCTTCTACCTGTTGAAAACCTTGATTTTATAGACCGTTACATAGCATCTGGCGGTTCTATGCCTGTTCTTGACAGACTTGGTAAGGGAAGCTTTGGTAAGTTAAAAGAGAAAGTTAAAAAGCGTCTTATGGAGATAGCAGGTCAGATTGTAAATACTGCAGCTGCTCGCGAACTAATAAAAGCTCCAAAAATGAGTGTTGCAAAAAAAGAACTTCAGGATTTTCAAAAGCTTTCAGGGTTTGACTATACTGATGATCAAAGCCAATCAGTTGATGAGATAATTACTCAGATGAGTTCTGGTCATATTATGGATAGACTTCTTAGCGGTGATGTTGGTTTTGGAAAAACGGAAGTTGCAATGAATACTATTTTTGCAGCATACAAGTCAGGTTTTCAGTCTGCTCTTATTGTTCCAACTACTCTTTTATCCGCTCAACATTTTCGCTCTTTAGATGAGAGGTTTGAAGAGTTAGGTATAAAGTATGCAAAACTAGATAGATTTGTAAGTACAAAAGACAAAACCAATATCATTAAGGGACTTGCTTCTGGAGAGATAGATGTTGTAGTTGGTACTCATGCTCTCTTTGGATTATTATTTAAAAACTTGGGTGTTGTTATTATAGATGAAGAGCATAAGTTTGGAGTGAAGCAAAAAGAGAAGATAAAAGAGCTTTATCATAACGTGCATCTGTTATCTATGAGTGCTACTCCGATTCCTCGTTCACTAAATCAAGCACTTAGTTCTATAAAAACTATGTCGCAACTTTTAACTCCACCTAGTGAGAGACAAGGTGTGAGAACATTTGTAAAAGAGTATAGTGAGAAGTTAATAAAAGAAGTAATCTTACGTGAGCTTCGTCGTGGTGGACAAGTCTTTTACGTACATAACTCTATAGACCATATGCCTATAAAATTAGGTGAGTTAAAAGCAATACTTCCAGACCTTCGTGTTGTAATGCTTCACTCAAAGATATCAGCGGTTCAGACTGAAAAAGAGTTATTGAAGTTTGAGGCAGGAGAGTATGATCTTATGATTGCTACTTCTATTATCGAGTCAGGTATACATATGCCAAATGTAAATACTATGATAGTTGATGGTGCAGACAGGTTTGGTATAGCAGACTTGCATCAGCTTCGAGGTCGTGTTGGACGTGGTCATACTGAAGGTTTCGCTTACTTTATAGTACAAAACAAAGAGAATCTTACAGATGAGGCAAAGAAACGTCTTTTAGCTCTAGAGTCTAACTCATTCTTAGGAAGCGGTTCAGTTTTGGCTTACCATGACTTAGAGATACGCGGTGGTGGAAATCTTGTTGGAGATGCTCAGAGTGGGCATATAAAAAATATAGGTTATTCACTGTACCTTAGAATGCTCGAGGACGCCATAAAACTGCTAAGTAATACTATGGAGAGCGAGAGAGCCAAAGTTGATATAAAACTAACTATATCAGCCTTTATATCTGATGAGGTTGTAAAAGAAGACAGACTCCGTTTAGATATCTACAGAAGACTTTCTCAATGCGAGGAGCCTATAGAGATATATGAGATAGAAGAAGAGATTATCGATAGGTTTGGAGAGTTGGACAATCCTACAAAACAGTTCTTTGAACTGATGGTAATCAAACTTCTAAGCTTAGAGAAAAAAATAAGAAGTATTATGAACTATGGACAAAATATTACTGTTTCATATTTTAACGACTCTAAAGAGACTATTAAGTCTGCTTCAAAAGATGATGATGACATTATCAAAGCAGTACTTTTTTATCTTAGAAATAATAAACCAAAGGTATTGTAATGCGTGTAGCGTTTATAGGTGATATAGTAGGACGTCCGGGAAGAGAGATGTTAAAAGCTCATCTTCAAAAAATAAGAGAAGAACATAAAGTAGATTTTGTAATAGCAAACTATGAAAATGCTTCTCATGGCTTTGGTGTGACAATTAAAAATGCCAATGAGCTGGTTTCTTACGGAATTGACTGTATGACAGGTGGAAACCATACTTGGGACAAAAAAGATGTTGAAGCCCTCTTTGATACTCATGAGATACTTCGTCCGCATAACTATCCCGATGAAGTCAAAGGAACAGGATGCAAGGTTTATGAAGTCGCAGGTGAGAAACTTGGAGTTTTAAATCTGATGGGGCACTATTCAATGCCAATGTCCGATAATGGTTTTAGAAAAGCAAAACAAACAGTGACCGAGTTAAAAGAGCAGGGTGTGGAAAATATTTTTATAGATTTTCATGCAGAAGCTACAAGTGAAAAGCGCGGTATGATGATGCTACTTCAAGGTCAAGTTTGTGGAATCATCGGAACACATACTCATGTTTCTACCGATGACTTTCAAATAGCAAACGGTACAGCATATCTAACTGACATAGGTCTAACTGGATGTAGGGATAATGTTATAGGGATGGACTCAAAAATTCCTCTAAAGCAGTTCTTGACAGGAATGAAAGGACACTTTGACATACCAAAAAAGTGTAAAAAGATTCTTCAACTAGCTATTATGGATTTTAGTGAGGGTAAATGCTCGAATGCTTTTAAACTAAAATATTTTTGCGATGGACGTATATTAAAAACTGAGGCTTGGATAGAAAAAGATTAGGCTGTGATTTGGTAGTATTTATCATTTGCTAGATAAGTATTTACCATTGTATGACGCATATTTTGTTCTTGTGCTTTTTGAAGCTCAGAAGGTAGTTTTTGATCAATCTGAGGTGTTTGACTTTGAGTTGCTTGTGGTTCTAAAAATAGTGAAAACATTATTGAGTTGTCTTCGTATGCTGTTTGTGCATTTTTCATAGCGTTGATTTTATTGTACTTTATCTCATCTTTATTTTGAGATTGTTCTTCTAACTTTTGTTTATTACTAAAGGCTTTATAGTTAGAGATGTAAGTAATTGGTAAGTTTTGAGTGTTCTTGGATTCTAAAACACTGCTCTGTTCTAGCTTAGATTCAAATGAACCGTTCGAAGATTTTGATTTGTCTACACGTTGGTTAGCAGTTCTATCGGAGTTGTTTGTACTGACGTAAGTATTATATGATGATACAAACATAACATTCTCCTATATATCTATCTGCCAATATTATAAGGCAATTTAGCTTATTACTTTCTTTTATATTAACTTTATATCATACTAAATATTAATTTAGTTAAAATACTGCGATGAAATTTTTCAATAACTTTATAAAAATACTACTTCTATTATCTATAACTAATCTATATGCACACAAATTAGACAAAGTGTCTCTACAACTTCAATGGAAACATCAATTTGAATTTGCAGGTTTTTATGCGGCAAAAGAGAAGGGTTTTTTCAAAAATGTCGGACTTGATGTAGAGTTTTTAGAATACGACAGTGCAAAAAGTATTTCACAAGAAGTCTTAGAAGGGAGAGCCGAATACGGTCTATCTTATTCATCGATTGTAGCCGAGTATTTAGAAGGTAAGCCACTTGTCTTAGTCGCAAACTTCTTTAAGCAGTCGCCATTAGTCTTAATAGCACAGGATAATATTGAATCGCCAAAGGAGCTAAAGGGCAAAAAAATCATGGGAGTCTCTGACTCTATAGATAATATTACTCTTTTACTTATGCTTGATAAGTTTGGTCTTAAAACTAAAGATATTATAAATATTCCTGCAAGTTTTAAGATTGATGAGTTTATCAATAAAAAGATAGATGCTATGAGCGCATTCACAACAAATGAACTTTATTATTTAAACAAAAAAGGTATTAAATATACAATTTTTGATCCAGTAGTATATGGTGCAAAATACTATGATGTAAACTTATTTACGTCAAAAATAGAGATATTGCAAAACCCACAAAGAGTACAAAGGTTTAAAGAAGCATCTATTAGAGGTTGGGAGTATGCACTAAAGCATAAAGAAGAAATCGTTGAGATTATTTTACAAAAATACAATACGCAAAATAAATCAAAAGAAGCGCTATTATTTGAAGCAAAACAGATAGAGCAGTTGATGCTTTCAAATATCTATAAAGTAGGTAGTATAGATAAGGATAGAGTTAAGATTATAGCTGATAGCTTTATGCAAGCCGGCTTTGTTAAGAAAATAAAAAATAGAGATATAGAAGCATTTATATTTGACAGTTCAGCTTTTAGCATAAGCTTTTCTCAAAAAGAAAAAGAGTATTTAGAAAAGAAAAAAGAAATTACAATGTGTGTAGATCCGAATTGGATGCCATTTGAAGCACTTGTAAATGGAGAGTATAAAGGATTAAACTCAGAGTTTTTAAAACTCTTTCAAAAAGAACTTCCAATCCCAATTAAAGTTATAAAAACAGATAGCTGGAGTGAGTCTATAAAACTGGCAAAAGAGAAAAAATGTGATGTTCTTTCTTTATTTATGCAGACTAAGGAAAGAGAAAAATATTTTAATTTTCCAACCCCATATTTAGATGTACCACCAGTTATTGTTACAAAAACTGATAAAGCTAGCGTCATTGATATACACACTATCGGAAAAGAAAAAATAGCAGTAGTTAAAGATTATGCACTTGTTGATATTATTAAGAAAAAGTATAAAAACTTAGAGGTAGTAGAGGTTAAAAATACACAAGATGGATTGAGAAAAGTTGAAGATGGAGAGGTTTTTGGCTTTGCAGGTAGTTCTGTGGCGATTGAATATAATTTTCAGCATGGAGAATATTCAAGTTTTAAAATTAGTGCTCACTTTGATGAGAAGCTCTCTTTTGGTTTTGGTGTCAGGGAAGATGATATTTATCTATATAACATTTTACAAAAACTAGTTCAAAAACTTTCAGAAGAAGACAAACACGATATTCTAAAAAAATATTTTACAATCAAGTACGAACAAAAGTTTGACTATTTTCTTTTTTATCAGCTCTTTGCAACTATGTTTATAATCGCCATAATATTCTTTTACAGAAGTAGAAAAATTAAAAAATTAAATGAAGCGCTTCAAGAAAAAATGGAAGCAGAACTGAAAAAATCTAGTGATAAAGATAAGATGCTCTTTCATCAAAATAAACTTTCTGCTATGGGTGAAATGCTCGAAAATATCGCTCATCAGTGGAGACAACCACTTTCTCAAATAAACTCGTCTGTACTTCTTATAGATGACATACTTCATGAAAAGAATTTTAGAAATATAGATGTAGAAGAGAGACTTTTAGAGATAGAGTCTTTAACTAAATACCTTTCAAATACTATCAATGATTTTAAGGATTTTTTTGCTCATAATAAGAAAAGAAATAACTTTCTACTAAGAGAGATGATAGAAAAATCTATTTATATAGTAAAGGGTAGTCTTAAAGAAAACAACATAGAAGTGAGCGTTGAGATAGAACAAGATTATAGATATTATGGGTATGAGAGTGAACTACAGCAAGTTGTATTGGTATTACTAAACAATGCCAAAGAAGCACTTGTAAATAGAAGTATAAAAACCCCAATAATAAATATTTATATTGAGCTTGAAGATGAGTTTTATATAATAAAAATCTGTGATAATGCCGGGGGAATCACAAAGAATATAAGAGAGAAAATTTTTGAGCCATATTTTACAACAAAACATAAATCTAAAGGAACCGGATTAGGACTATATATGTCTAAAAAAATCATTGAAGAGAGTATGGATGGAGAACTAAATGTTAATAACCAGAATAAGGGTGTCTGTTTTGAGATCAAATTAAAGGTAGTTGATGAGTAATATACAAGAATCATACACTGTTTTGTATATAGAGGATGAAAAAGATATCAGAACTAATTATGTAAACTATTTAACTAGGCATTTTGAAAAAGTTTATGAAGCTGCTGATGGTGAAGAAGGTTATGAGAAGTATAAGAAAAACAGACCTGATATTATGATTGTAGATATCAACCTTCCAAAACTAAATGGACTTGATTTAGTTAGAAGAATAAGAGAAAATAATCACTCTACAAAAGTTATTATGCTAACGGCTCATTCCGAGACGAAGTATCTGCTTGAAGCTACAGAACTTAAACTTACAAAGTATCTTGTAAAACCTGTTAGTAGAAGTGAGCTAAAAGACGCTTTAACCCTTGTAATAGATGAGCTTTCTAATTTTGAAACAACATCTAAAAAAACAATTGTTTTAAAAGAAGGCTTTTACTGGGATATACAAAGAGAAGAACTTTTAAACAATAATTCGTCCGCCGTTCTTACAAATAAAGAAAGATCTATTTTAGCATTTTTGTTTTCTTCTGTAAATAGAACATTCTCTTATGATGATATTATCATTAATGTTTGGTATGAGGATGATTACGATAGAGATAAACTCGATGCTCTAAAGACAATCATCAAAAATCTAAGAAAAAAACTGCCAAAAGACACTATTAAAAACGTATTTGGAACAGGCTACAAAATAGAAATTTGATAATAACACTTAGTGTAATCAAACTGTAATCAAACTAAAACAACATTTGGCTACAATAATAAAAAGATAATCTCTAAGGTAATTTATGAGCGCTAAAATTGTTATAGTTGAAGATGAAGAAGATTTACTGGAACTTCTTGAGTATAGTCTAGAGAAAGAGGGTTTTGAAGTCATAGGATTTTTAAACACAAAAACAGTCTCTCAAATACTTGAAGAAGAAGATATAGATCTTCTTATCATGGATAGAAATCTTCCTGGTGTTGAGGGCAGTGAGTTTGTAGCTAGTCTTCGTGATGAAGGTGTTTTAACTCCGGTTATTTATCTAAGTGCTAAAAATAGAGACTCAGATATAGAAGAGGGTTTTTTAAGGGGTGGAGATGATTACATCACAAAGCCTTTTAATATGAAAGAGCTTATACTTCGTGTCAAAGCTATTCTAAGACGAACTACCAAAAAGTACAATGAAGGTCAAATATCTCATAGAGATCTGCTTCTAGATAAAAGTACAAGAGAGTTAACGGTTGATGGAGAAGGTGTAGAAATAACTAAGTTAGAGTTTGATCTTCTATATGAGTTTATCATCAACAAAAACAGCGTCTTAGATCGTGACTATCTTCTTACAAATGTATGGGGCGACGGTGAAGCTTATCAGTATAAAACTGTAAATGTTGCTATTAATCGTCTAAAAGAGAAGATAGATCCTCATAAGAGTAAAGACTATATTCAAACAGTACGGGGAGTTGGATACAAACTGTGTTAAAAATACATCAAATATTTATTATAAAGTTTCTAGTTCTTTTTGTAGGAACTCTTTTTGTTACTTCACTTATTAGCTATATAGCACTAAAATCAATCATCATAGACCACAATGAAAATCACTTGGAAAATGCAATAATCCTGATGGAACTTGATCTTGAAAAAGTAGATGACCTAGACGCTTATGCTTCTAATGTAAATAAAAGTACTGAGCTTCGTGTTACTATTATAGATGATGATGGTGTTGTCATCGCTGAGTCAAGTGCAGAAAAGTCTACAATGGACAATCATGGTTCAAGATATGAGATCATGCAGGCAAATAAAGATAAATTTTCTCATATAACAAGATACTCTAAAACATTAAAAGTAGACTTTTTATATGTAGCAAAGAAGTTTTCTTATAAAGATAAAAAGATCTATATCAGACTCTCTATGAGTCTTGCTCAGGTAATGAGTGACTTCTACTCTTTATGGTCAAAACTATTTCTTGTTTTCTTGATAGTTGTTGTTTTAGCATTTTATATTTCTAAAAGGATGAGTGCGAGAATAGTCTATGATATTGAGCAGATAACTGTCTTTCTTGATGAAATATCAAACAAAAATTACAATGCGATAATAAAGACAAAATATTTTTACGAGTTCCTGCAGATATCTTTGATGCTAAAAAATCTTGTAAAAAAACTGAGCTCTAGAGATAAGCAAAAGAGAAAATATACTGCAAAACTTAGGCTTATGAATAAACAGAGAAATGATATATTATCCGCTATCTCTCATGAGTTTAAAAATCCTGTAGCATCTATAATCGGTTACGCACAAACACTTCAAGAAGATCCTGATATAAGTCCGAAGATACGTGAAAAGTTCTTAAGTAAAATAAGCTCAAACGGAGATAAAATATCCCAGATGCTAGATCGTTTAGCTCTTTCTGTAAAACTGGAAAATGAAGACTTGAAACTTGAAACAAAACGTTTTAATATGAAAACACTTTGTGAAGAAGTAGTTTCAAACTTATCTTTAAAGTACAGAAACAGAGAGATAATCTTAGAAGCGTCAAATACTATGCTAGAAGCTGATAAAACTATGATAGAGCTAGTTCTTATCAATCTAGTAGATAATGCGCTTAAATACTCTGAAATGGATGTAAAAGTAATTTTAAAAGATGATGTACTTTCAGTTATTGATAAAGGTATCGGTATTCAAGAAGAGCATTTGGATAAGGTCACTGCTAAGTTTTATAGAGTAAAGAAAAACACTTGGGACAACTCTATGGGCATAGGGCTGGCTATGGTTAGTTACATATTAAAAATGCATAATTCAAACTTAGAGATAAAATCGAAGTTCGCAGAGGGTTCAGTTTTTAGCTTTTCTATTAAAGAGATGCTAAAAAAATAGCAAATTGCCATATATCTGTAGGTTTCATTTTTCTTGCGCTATATTTCTACTATTGATTTAGTAGGAATATATATGAGAGATTTTCATGGTGTTATTGAAGAGTTGAAACTCTATCTGGCAGTAGGTAAAAATAAAAAAGTTTTAGATAAAGATGTAGCTGTTGCGCTTAATATGTCTCAGGCAAATTTTGCAACCATTAAGCGAAGAAACTCAACTCCATATAAAAATGTTTTAGAGTTTTGTAAAGAAGAAGATCTTTGCTGTAGTGATGTCTTTTTCGAATAGTTTGTAGAATTTAAATCTTAGACTGTATCGTTATCTTCGTAGCTTCAAATAGTTCTATGGCTTTTTGAACCATAGGCTCATCCTTGATGTTTGTTCCACTTACTTCTTTTATTTCGTTTTGGGCAGGGGAGCAGTTAGTTACACAACTAGCACTTCCACCCATTTCAGCATCTTCAATCATAGACATACTCTGTTCATGTTGCATCTGAGGTTGTTCTATTTTTGGAGACGAGGGAGTAGCTAGAGGGATGTCATTTTTTTTTTCTTCTACTTCTTTTGTGCATGCTTGATGTTTGATTTTTGTCTCAAAACCAAAAGTCTCTCGTACAAGTTGTTTTATAGCGGAGTAACCGTGAGTCAGAGTCTTTTTACACTCTTCATTAGCACAACTTTCCCAAGTGAGAATTTCATCTTCATAAGATATATAAGAGATAGACTCCTCAAAACATCTGCCTAGTTCAGTATTTCTGTCTTTGATGCTATGAACTAGTTCATTGAACATCTTTAGAGATAGATTTGGCATCTCTACTGGTGCTTCTACTTGTTGTACGGTATCCGGTTCTGGAATATGTGTTTCAAGAGGTGGCATCTCATCTTGAAAAAAATCTTGCTGAGGAATCTTTTCTTGAACACGGTCTTGAACTTCAACCGGAGTAGATTGTACAGGTTCTATGTTTATACTAGATATCTGAGGTCTCTTTATCTCTTTTTGAAGAGACTCGATCATTTGATCAACTTCTTTTATACGAAGAGCTTCAACCATTTTGAAAAAGATAAGAGATAGTACAAAAGAGCCGTCTGCATTGATGCTAAAGAGTGACTTAGAATCACTTAAAATTCTAAAAAATCTATCTAAAACAAGAGTTGAGAAAAGTGCATCTTGGTTGTACATACGCTCTTTAAGATAGGCTATAAGTTCGTCTACAACCATCTCAGCTTCATAGTCTTCTAGTATTTGTGTGTACTGTACAAGACGGGCATAGTCTTTTGCAAATACTGCACTAAAGAGATCCATGATGAACTTAGGATCAACAAGCCCCAACATATCTGTAACCGTATTGACATCTACATGATTTTTAGAGTAAATAATGGCTTGATCAAGCAGAGTAAGAGTGTCTCTTAAACTTCCGTTTCCACTTCTTGCTAATATTTCTAAAGCATCTGCCTCATACTGTATCTCTTCAAGGTTTAGGATATGAGCTAGATGGTCTATGACTTTTTTAGTTGCAATAGACTTAAATCTAAAGTGCTGCGTACGGCTTAAAATCGTTGCAGGAAGTTTTAGAGGGTCAGTAGTAGCCAAGATAAACTTTACATACGAAGGTGGCTCTTCAAGAGTCTTAAGCAAAGCGTTAAAAGCCTCTTTTGTAAGCATGTGAACTTCATCGATTATAAATATCTTATATCTTGCAGATGCAGGTTTATACTTCGTCTGCTCTATAAGATCTCTGATATCATCTATCTTTCTTGAAGAAGCAGCATCCATCTCTACTATGTCCATGTGACGGTTTTCTACTGCTAGAGTACAGTTTTGACAAATCCCGCAAGGTTGGTGTGACATACCTTGTTCACAGATAAGAGCTTTAGCAAATATACGAGCTGTTGAAGTTTTTCCACTTCCTCTAAGACCTGAAAAAAGGTATGCGTGAGAGAGTCTGTTTGAGTCAAGTGCAAGTGATAAAGTCTGAGCAATAGTCTCTTGACCGATAAGCTCATCAAAGTTTGAGGGACGATATTTTCTTGCTAATACTTCAGAAGACTCTTTCACATGCAACTCCAAATTAAATTGTAAAGATTTTAGCATCTATAGAGTTAAACTATGATTTAAAAATTAAAATATTATTTATATGTTTGTACTTATATCATACAACTTAGTGAGACGTGTGAGAGTTCATGTTTAGCAACTTTTTTCTGCACAGATAAGATGTTGTTTATCTTAGTAACGCATCTTTTTTCAGATCGTTTATGAATAAGTAAAACTGAGGCACTGACCGTTAAAAGTGGGAATTCTTTTTTGTTTCCTTCTCTATCTTTTGAAAGTATATATCCTCTTGCTTTATCATCTTGAGAATAGAATTCTATAACATCATCTGTAAACTTTTTAACTATATTTTTTACATCAGTAATATATATTTCATTATCATCATGTGTACTTTTTATTCCGACAAAAAAATCATCTCCTCCTATGTGAGCTTTGAAAAACTCCTGAGGCAGGTTTTTTCTAAGTATGTCAGCAAAGAGTTGTATTACTCTATCACCATTTCTAAAGCCGTAAACATCGTTAAAAGCTTTAAAATTATCCAGATCAAAGTAGCAAAGAAGATATGTCTCTTTCGATTTTGAAGCATCCCAAACATACTTTTCTATCATAGTGTTTCCAGGTAGTTTTGTGAGTGGATTCTGTTCTCTTGCAAAAAGTAAGTTTTGCTCGTTCATGATAGTTATAATGGCTCTTGCGGATAAAAAGCCATAGTATTCAGAATCTTTGGTGATAATAATTCCTATAGACTCAGGGTTATTAGAAAATAGCTCAATAATGGTTGATATTTCACTGTTTATATCTGCTATGGCACAAGGGTTTATCAGATTTTTCAGTTTTGATTTCTTTGAGTCATCATTTAGCAGTAGAGACCTTCCATAGGGAGAGTATAGGAAGTCTTTGATCTGGTCGTCTTGTAGAATACCAACCGGTTCATAGTGAGAATTTACAATTGGTATGATAGTAGATTCTTGATGCTTTTTGAAGTACTCAATAACTGTAGCCATTTTTGTTTTTATATATAGAGTCGGAATCTTCTTGATATAAGTGCGTATTTCATATCCCTTATCCATAAAACGCTGATCTTTATTTATAATATCAGATATTTCTGTGTAGTTTGATTTTATTTGAGTTACATCAGTAGTTGGTCTTTGAATAAAATATCCTTGAACTAAGTGGCATCCGACATCTCTACATACTAGAAGTTCTTCTATTGTCTCTACTCCTTCTGCGACAACTTGGATGCCAAGTTGAACAGCTAAATGAGTAATACTTTTGAGCATTACTTTTTTCTTTGGATGCTTGTGAACGTCTTGCAAGAAGAATCTGTCTATCTTTAATATATCAGGTTTCACATCATGAAGAAGTTTATATCCTGAGTAACCAACACCAAAGTCATCAATTGCTATACAGTAGTTGTCGTCTTTGTAGTGCTGCATGATTGTTTGCATATCGTGTATGCCGTCTATCTGATGTCTCTCAGATATCTCAAAACAGATAGTGTCTTTTTTTATCTTATGTTCTAGTAGAATTTTCTTGGTATTTCCCTGAGCAAAGTTTGGCATCTCAAAGAGACGGTTATCAAGATTGTAAAATAGCTTTAGGTCTTGATATATAGCTATTTCTGTAAATTTTTTAATAGTTTTTTTTCTAAGTTCTAGGTCAAATGAGTAGAGTATATTTTTTTTATATACTTCATCAAAAATATCAAATATTGATTCAAAACCTGCTTCTTTATGATTTCTAAGAAGCGCTTCTACTGCAAATATTTTTCCTGTATGAATGTTGAGTATTGGCTGAAAAGCAATATCTAAAACGCTTAAGTTTTCATACCACTCTTTGGGTAATTGATTTTCCATGTCACAATTCTAGTCTTTGAATATTTCGAAATGGTTACTAAGGTATTTTACGTGAACAATTAGTATAGTTATAGGAGAATTTAATTGATACGATGTTAATATTTTATTAACAAGAAAATCAAAGAAAGAGCAGATGCATACTAAAAACAGTGATTTGATAATGGTTAGTTACAATGGTGTAATTCAAGACCGCAGCAATAGATTATTAGAAAGCTCGATTATCTCAAAAAAAGATATGATTAAAGATAAGAAGATAAAAGGTATCTTAGTGTCTTTAAAGGGCGTAGTATATGAAGGTGATTCTGTTATCCTAAAAATGCTGGTCAAACGGTTAAATATCCTAAGCCAAAATATGGGGATTTCAATAAGCCTTATTGACTATAGTATGGAGTTATATCGACTTTTCAAAAAAGAGATTAAAAACACCAAAATAAGGTTGTTCAAAAATATTAATGTTGCAAACCTCTTTCTTGATCCTAAAGCATTCAAAGAAGGTATGTGTGTTTTGGTATATGACGATGATGAACAAAACAGTAAAAATTTATCTTCTGAACTCTCTAAGTATGGCTATACCGTAATAAGGGCGAAAGATTCAAAAGAGTTTCAAGAGCGTATGCATGAAGAAGCTCATGATATTATTATCACGCAGAGTGCTCTTAATGAAAAACTAAATAGTTCAAAATCATCCAAAAATGCTCTTAGACTATCAAAAATGCTTATAAGTAATCTTCCAGTTTTTATGGATACGGCGGTGGAGACCTTAGTCTCTTTCACCGGACTCAAAGCAGAGAAATCTGCACACAGCATCAAAGGTTTTGATACAAGTCTGGATGTAGATAATATCTGTGCAGTTATGCATTTTAAGGGTGATTTAGAGGGGTTTTTTACTCTGGTTTTCCCAGAGGACATAGCAATAATAGCTCTTGAATCACTTCTTGGCGAGACAGTATTATTGAGCGATGTTGAGACTTTAAAAGATGGTGTCGGTGAGTTTTGCAATATTATTACCGGAAGTACGAAAACATCCTTTGCCAATAAAGGTATAAAGATAATATTTGACTTGCCCAAGACATACAACTCTTTAAAAGCGACTCAAAGCTACATTGGCGAGAATAATGGAGTTTGGATAGATATGCAGTTAGCGGGTAAGCCGTTTTACATGTTTATAACAAAGTAGGTTTAAAGAGATAACCACTTTGCTGCAACAGCCTTAAGTGCATCCGGGTTCTCAGATGCAAAAAACTTCAGAGTCGGTTTATCATATTTATGAGTAAACTCAAACTTATTTTCAAGATACTCTACAATAGCATCCCCAGAGTGAATAATAATACTCTCTTTTGAAAAGTAATTTTCTATTCTCTCTGAGATAAGTGGAAAGTGTGTACAGCCTAAAATAATTGCATCCGGCTTTTGTACATCTTTGAAGTAGTGTTCGAGAGTTGCATCTAAGATTTTACCACTAAATATTTCTTCTTCAACCAGTGGAACAAACAAGCCTGTAGCTTTTGCTTGAAGGTTGTTATATCCTCTCTCTTTGAGTCCAATTTCATAAGCTTTTGAGTTTACAGTAGCTTTTGTACCAAGGATAAGAATGTTTGAGTTTTTGTTTGTAAGTGCATTTGCAGTGGCTAATACACCGGCTTCAACAACTCCGATTACAGGGCAAGTTGAACTCTCACGCATTTCATCAAGTGCATAAGCACTAACTGTATTACAAGCCACGATGATAAGGTCTATTTCGAAGTTTTTGAAAAATTCTACGGCTTCTATTGCGTAGCGGATGATTGTGTTTTTGTCTTTGACTCCGTAAGGAACGCGAGCAGTATCGCCAAAGTAGATGATCTCTTCAAACAGAGCGTGTTCTAACATAGATTTAACTACAGTCAGCCCACCAATTCCGCTATCAAATACACCTATTTTCATTATTTGTCTGTATTCATACTTTCTAAGAATTCAGCATTAGTCTCTTTTTTACCCATAGTTGTGTAGATAAATTTAAGAGCTTCAACTTCATTATCTTGTTTGTGTAGCATCTGGCGAAGAATAAATACTTTTTGAAGAGTTTCAGGACCGATAAGAAGTTCATCTTTACGAGTACCAGACTTAAGAATATCCATAGCAGGGTATATTCTTCTATCAGCAATTTTTCTATCAAGAACAACTTCCATATTACCAGTACCTTTAAACTCTTCAAAGATAACTTCATCCATTCTACTACCAGTATCTACCAGTGCAGTAGCGATGATAGTAAGACTTCCCCCGTTTTCAATGTTACGAGCAGCACCGAAGAAACGTTTTGGTTTATGTAGAGCATTTGCGTCTACACCACCGGATAGTACTTTACCGCTTGAAGGTGTTACGGTATTGTAAGCACGAGCAAGACGAGTGATAGAGTCAAGAAGGATTACAACATCTTTGCCTAACTCAACACGACGTTTAGCTTTCTCAATTACCATCTCAGCAACTTTAACATGGTTTTTTGCAGGCATATCAAAAGTAGAGCTATAAACTTCACCCTTAACGCTTCTCTCCATATCTGTTACTTCCTCAGGTCTCTCATCAACAAGTAAAACAATTAGGTCAATTTCTGCATGATTAGTAGATATACCATGAGCAATCTCTTTTAAAAGTTCAGTTTTACCACTTCTTGGAGGTGCAACGATTAGACCACGCTGACCTTTACCTATAGGACAAAAAAGGTCCATCATACGACCAGTCAGACCTTTCTCTCTATATTCTAGATTGATTTGATCTAGTGGATATAGTGGAGTAAGATTTTCAAACAGTGGTCTTTTTTTACTCTCTTCAGGAGGCAAGCTGTTTACTGCTTCTATCTTGATAAGTGCATAGTAACGTTCTTGGTCTTTTGGAGGTCTAACTTGACCTGTTACAACATCACCGTTTCTGAGTGCAAATCTTTTTATTTGTGTATTTGACACGTAAGCATCGTTGATACTTTCATTAAAACTTTTATCTATAGAACGGATAAACCCATAACCGTCTTGCATAATCTCTAAAATACCACTAAATAGTATGAAACCACCTTGCTCAGTTTGAGCCTTTAGAATTTCAAAGATAATATCTTGTCTTTTTAATTCATTTGGATGTTCAACATTTAACTCGTTGGCAATTATTACTAACTCTTCTGTCGTTTTTGTACGAAGATCTTCAACGCTAGCGCCTTTTACAGGCTTGTGTGTTCTTGATTTTGAGTTGTTTCTTGTATTGGTTTTGCGAGGTGTTTGTGAAGTGTTTTCACTCATATAGTTAGTACCTTAGTTTCATTGGGATTTTTTTTATTAAGAAGGGTTGTAAGTTTTAATGATGTAATTTTACAATAATAGGGTATGTAAAGTCAAGTTTATGCTTATTATTCAACGCCATCAAGAGCTTTAAAGAGTAAATCGGACAAGCTTTTTCTCTCATCGCTCTTTACGTGAGCGAAGATTGCTTCTTCAACTTCTATTACATCAGCTAAAGATCTCTCTAAAATATCTTTACCGCTTGGAGTTAACTGAACAAGCTTACTTCTTTTGTCTTCTTCATTATTGAGTCTTTTTATAAACTCTTTTTGCTCTAATCTTTTTAAAACTTTAGTCATTCCACCAGAGGAGAAAAATAGTCTTTCATATAGTTTTGTAGGTGTTAGAGTATGGTTTTCATCATGAGCTGAGTGAAGAGATGCAAGTACATCTAGCTCACTGTTTGACATATTATACTTTCTGTCTAAAAGATCACCTATCCTGGTCAAAAGCTTTTGAGATAGCATTAGCAGAGGTAGAGTTACATAACCAATATCGCTATTACTACATATATGGTCTTCACCCTTGTTGTCAAGGTGTAATTTTAATTCGTTAGCATTCATAAAACGAATTATAGTCAAATAATCTGCATAAGTAAATATGTCTTACTGGAAAGATATATTTAAGAGAAAGTATGTTATCTTTCCAGCAAGATAAATAAGGAAGTGTAAAAATTATGAAATTTATACTATTGTGCATAGCACTGTTTTTAAATATACAAGCAAATGAAACTAAGGGTGCTCAGCCACCACCATCTTTAGTCAAAACGCTAAAAGTTAAAGAGGGTTATGCAAACTCTCTTCAAAATTATGTAGGTACTCTTTACTACGATAGAAATTCAAAGCTTGCTTCTGATAGCTCAGGTGTTGTGAGTAAATTGTATGTAAAAGAGGGACAAATAGTAAAACAAGGAGATATTCTTTTAAAGTTAGAAAGTTCTATCTTAGAAGCTAAATTAAAAGCAAAACAAGCAACTTTAGACTCTTTTCTAGCACAGCAGACTAAACAACAAAAAGATCTTAAACGTGCAGAAGCTCTTATAAACAAAAAAAGTATTGCACAGAGCAGTTATGATAATACTTACTACACATTAGAAGCATTAAATTCAGAGATAGATTCACATAAAGCTGAACTTCTTTCTATGAAGATAGAACTTCAAAAAAAGAGTATTAGAGCACCTTTTGACGGTGTAGTTGTAAAAAGAGATGTAGATATAGGTGAGTGGGTTGCAGTAGGCAGCAGTGTCTTTAACTTAGTAGACCCAAAGAGTATAGAGGCAAGAGTAAATGTTCCCAGTAAGCTTTTAGATACGCTTTACAATGGGCAAAAACTACAAGCTATGATAGAGAAAAAAGATATGGAAGTAATCGTTAAGACTATCGTTCCTTTAGCTGACAAAGCAAGTCGTACCTTCCCTGTAAAACTTTCATTTAAGTCTGATAAAAACCTTATCCAAGGAATGAGAATAGATGTGAAAGTGCCTACACTTAAAAAAGAAAAAGTTCTTCTTGTTCCTCGTGATGCTGTTATCAAGCGCTTTGGAAGTTTTGTAGTATTTAGCGTTGCTGATGGCAAAGCTATGATGATTCCTGTAAGTGTTATTAACTATACTCAAAGCCAAGCAGCTATTTTAGCGCAGGGACTAAAAGTAGGAATGAGTGTAGTTACAAAAGGGAATGAGAGAATCTTTCCAAATATGCCAGTAGTTGAGAAGGCAGATTAATGAACCTCATTGATATATCTATAAAAAAACCGGTTAGTGTTTTTGTTGGTATAGTCTTAATTCTGATGTTTGGTATGGTAGCTCTGACTCAGTTACCATATAAACTAACTCCAAATGTAATCGAGCCTGAAATAGGGGTAGTGACTCTATGGCCAGGGGCTACTCCCAGTGAAGTAGAACGTGACATAGTTGAAAAACAAGAGGAGCAGTTAAAGTCTACTCCTGGACTTGTAAACTATGAAGCGACTGCATCTGATAATCTTTCAGAAATTACTCTGACTTTTGAAGTCGGCACTGACATGAACAAAGCGCTTCTTGAAGTATCAAATAAACTAAATCAGGTTGATAGTTATCCTGAGAATGTTGAAAAACCTATTATTCAATCTGCAGGATCAAATGCATCTCCTACTATTTGGATGGGTTTTGTTGTAAATGAGGGTAATGACAGAGATGTTGATACATATCTGTCATACTTGGACAATGAAGTAAAAGAGCAGTTTGAACGTGTATCAGGAGTGGCAAGCATCTTTGTCCCAGGTGGTACAAAAGATCAGCTTCATATAAAACTATTTCCACAAAGACTTGCGGCTCACGGACTTACAATTGACTACGTGGCAACAGCAATCCAAAATGAAAATGTAGATACTGCAGCAGGGACTGTTGATATTGATAGACGTACTTACCGTGTAAGAACATCTGCGAGATTTACATCTATAGAAGATCTCGAGCAGATGGTACTCTTTAATGACGGACAACAAAGCATCCGTCTTGGTGATGTAGCTGAGATATCAAAAGGTTATGAAAAAGTTGTAGCAAATATTTTACAATCTAGTGGTGACAAGCTAAATAAAGCACTTATATATGGCGTTAGAATGGAACCATCAGCTAATGTAGTAGATACTACAAACAGAGTTGAAAAAGTAATGGAGCATCTAAATGCAAATGTACTTCCAGCTCATAATATTCACTTAGAGTGGTTCTATGATCAAAGAGGATATATTCAGGGTGCGATTGACTTAGTTCAGCAAAATATTGCTGTTGGTGCAGTTTTAGCGATTATTATTCTTTTGCTTTTCTTACGCTCATTCTTACCGACTGCGGTTGTATCAGCGGCTATTCCTATTAGTATTGTCGCAACATTTATTGTTTTAAATATAATGGATAGAAGTCTTAATACTATCTCACTTGCAGGTATCTCATTTGCAGTTGGTATGCTACTTGATAGTGCCATTGTCGTTTTGGAAAATATCGACAGACACCTAAAGATGGGTAAAAAACCCTTTGACGCAGCACATGATGGTACAGTTGAGGTTTGGGGTGCACTTGTTGCATCTGCACTGACAACAATAGCAGTTTTCTTGCCTGTAATATTCTTAGAATCAGAAGCAGGACAGCTCTTTAAAGATATTGCTATTGCGGTAACAGCGGCTATTACATTTTCTCTATTTGTATCTGTGTCAGTTATCCCGATGTTTTGGACACAGCTTATAAAGATGAGCTCTACAGATCATGATAAAGAGCATGAGGTTGCAGAGAAACCAGACTCATTTTTATTTAGTATGGCTAAAAAAATTGGTGCACTGTTTATGTCTGGAGTTGTGTGGAGTCTAAAAAGAAGACTAAATCAGTTTATAACAATTGTTCTTATGGCTAGCATCTCTGTTGCTACTATAGTTATGCTCTTTCCGAAGATGGAGTACCTTCCTCAGGGAAATCAAAACCTTATTATGAACATCTTGATTCCACCTCCTGGACTATCTGAAAATGAGAAAAAAGATATTGGACACAAGATATATGAACACATGAAACCTCACTACAAAGATGAAGTTGATGGTATACCACCTATCGTAAATAGTTTTTATGTCTCATATGGTGATCTAATTATTCAAGGGATGATTTCAAAAGAAGAGAGTCGAGCAGCTGAGTATATTCCATTTATGATGCCTGTTGTAAACAGCTTTCCTGGTGTATTTGGTATTTCACTTCAGAGTGGTGTATTTGAGCAGGGAATAGGTGAAGGACGTAATATTGACATTGATATCAGTGGTCAAGATATGTCTAAACTTACTCAAATAGGTGGGATGCTGTTTGGCGCAATCTCTGGAGGAATACAGGGTGCTCAGGTTCGTCCTGTTCCTTCTATTGAGCTTCTATTTCCTGAAGCTCTCATCATACCTGATCGTAACTCTTTAGCAAATGTCGGTATGAGCAGTAGAAGTTTTGGATTTGCAGCAGATGTACTTCTGGATGGTCGTAAGATAAGTGAGTATACTCAAGGTGGGGAGAAATCTATAGATATGATATTAAAATCACATGACAGTATGATTAACTCGCCTGAAGCTCTTTATTTGACTCAGGTTACAACGCCAAAAGCTGGTCTTGTTCCTATGTCTGAACTTGCACAAATGAAACATACTACAAGCATCACAAAAATCCGTCACGTAGATGGCAAAAGAACTATTACACTTCAAGTTACACCGCCAAGTACAATGACTCTCCAAGAGAGTGTTGAGAAATTAGAAGTAATTGTGAAAAACAGTGTGCCTCCAGCTATGTTACAAGATTCAACTGAGGTAAAACTGGCAGGTAAAGCGGATAAGCTTGCTCAGACTATTGAGTCTATGAAGTGGAACTTAGTTTTTGCACTGGCAATTATATATCTACTTATGAGTGCTCTGTTTGGAAACTTTATCTATCCGTTAGTAATTTTATTTACAGTTCCGATGGCAACAGCAGGTGGTTTTGTCGGTCTCAAACTAACAAACATGTTTGTAGCACCACAACCATTGGATGTACTTACAATGTTAGGATTCATAATCCTTATCGGTATCGTTGTAAACAATGCTATTTTGATAGTTCATCAATCTTTAAATAACATACGCCATAACGCTATGAAGTCAAAAGAAGCGATTATTGAAGCTACTCGTTCACGTCTTAGACCTATCTTTATGAGTTCTTTGACTTCTGTGTTTGGGATGCTGCCTTTGGTATTAGTTCCAGGTCCAGGATCTGAGTTTTACAGAGGTTTAGGTTCTGTTATTACAGGTGGACTTGCTCTCTCAATGTTGTTCACAATTTTAGTAACACCGGCACTTATGTACTTAATGCTAAGTCTTAGCGGTAAAAAAGACAAGGAGATATAATGAGAATAATTTTAGTTTTTGTGTCATCATATATGGCACTATTTGGATTAACACTATCAGAATCAATTGACTTAGCTCTAAGTAATTCTCCTAAAGTTTTAATATCAAATAGCAATGTAAAGTATACTCAACATATAAAAGATGAAGCTACTGGCGCTTACCATCCAACAATACAAGCTGGATTCGCTTGGCAAGAGCTGGAAAATCCTACAGCCTTTGCATTTAGTCCAAGTCATAACTATAATCTGAGTTTAAAGTACAACCTGTTTAACGGTTTTTCTGATTACTCTACTGTAAGCTCCAAAGAGTCTGAAATTGAATCTGCAAAGCTTGAGCGTAAGGCTGTAGTATCAGACTTGAAGTTGGCAGTTGTAGTAGCATATACTAACTATTTAAAAGCAAGAAAGCTGATTAAATCTCAAGAGGAGCAGTTGGCATCTCTTACAAAACAGTATGATGATACAAATGTAAGATATGAGCAGGGGATAGTTGCTAAAAATGATTTGCTTTTAATCGATGTTGAAAAACTAAAAGCTGAACAGGCACTTATAAAAGCCAAGAGTGACCTTATAGTTGCTAAGAGCAATCTGGAAAATATTATAGCCGTTACTCTAGAGCAGAGTGAACCTATAGATGACTTTGACGCCAGTGTAAGCAAAATAGAAGAGGTATTCTCTTTAGAGCTTCAGATGATGCAAAACCGTAGTGAGATAAAAGCTATGATCTTTAAAAGCAAGTCACTTGAGAGCCAAAGAGACGCAGTAACAGGAAACTACCTTCCAAAGGTAAATCTGGAAGCTTCACATCAGATAAATGATCAAGAGAGACTCTCAGGTACATCTATATTCCAACCAAAAGACCAGACAACTTATGGAGTAAATGTTACTTGGAGTTTATACTCAGGGATGAGAAACTTAGCTATGAAAAAAGCTTTATTGGAGAAAAATAATCAACAAAATTTTCAACTAAATCAACTAAAGCTGGATTTAAAAAATCAACTAAGACAAGCATACGAAGGTTTTAAAGTTGCAAAGAGTGCAAAATATGTTGCATCTCGTGCTAAAGAGAGTGCAAAAGAGAACTACCGTATAACAGCTGATAGATATAGCCAAGGTGATGTAGATACACTTACTCTGTTAGTTTCTCAGTCAAATCTGACACAAGCTGTAAATGCAAATAACGATGCATATTATGATCTTTTTGTAGCGTATAAAACTCTACAAAGAATAGTTTGGGAGTAGGTCTTAAACTGGTTTCATCTACTTAGCTTTTTAAGCTTGAAACAGCATCCACGACAGAGGAAATATTGACCTTAGCTTCGTTAAGTGCTTTTTGTGTTCTCTCTGCTAGTTTTCTTACTTCATCTGCTACAACGGCGAAACCTCGACCATGCTCTCCAGCACGAGCTGCTTCTATGGCTGCATTTAGTGCTAGTAAGTTTGTTTGGTCTGCAATGTCAGCGATAGTATTTAGTACATTGAAGATATCTTGTGATTGATGTTGTAGCGAGTCTAATCTGTCGTTAAACTCATGCTCTTTTTCATTTTTTGCATCTTGACACTCTTCTAGAATCATGGCTTTTTCTAGTAGAACTTCTTTTTCTTTACTCATTATTTCAATTTTTATATTGAGCTCTTGAAGTAGAGTATCGTGTGATCTTTGCAGTTCTGCTTGTCTCTCTATAAGAGCAGTATTTTCGCTTTGTATTTTTGTAACTACAGTTGAGTCAGATTTGAGTGATTTTATTTCAGCTTCAAGTGAACTGTTTATATCTTTCAGATTTTCTATAAGTTCTCTATCTTCACTCTTTTCTTCTCGTACGATTTGAGTATGTGCTATTTCTTTAACAACAGTTTTTCTAAAAGTAAAAAAGCCGATTGCAAGACCTAAAATAGTTCCAACTAGTCCTAGTACAAGACTTAGCACAGCAGATGACTTTTCAACTATTTTATCTTGATATACAATTTTATCTTTGTAAACTAATTTGTCTTGATAGACTATTTTATCCTTATATATAACTTTTTCGCTAGATTCTTCAGCATGCTTTTTTATAAGCTCTTGACCCTCTTTAGTAATCTTTGTATATAACTCTTTAATTTTTTTTATTCGGCTGGCATCTATGTTTGAGTTGTTCTCATGTAGAGCTGATAAAGTTTTTAGTGTACGACTCTCCAAAGTTTCAAGTGAAGATACTTTTGTCTTATCCAGTGAGAGTGCAGTTGTGATATTTTCATGAGTTGAGAGAACAAGAAAGTAAAGAGATACTTTTTCTTCAGGAGTAAGGTCTAGTGAGATTTTGTCTATCTCGTTGTTTAGTTCTTGGTAGTTTAGCTCTATGGAAGAAGCAAAAACTGATAGTGTGAAAGTAAGTATTAAAAGAAGTTTTTTCATGCTCGTTTTAAGCATGTTCCATGCCAAAGAGTTTAGCACTCTTTATGCATATAAATTTTTGTTAAACTCATCAAACTCTTTAAGAGTTTTCTCTAGTAGTTTCTTAGCATCTTCAAATATTTTTTCAAGTGAGTCTACTGCATCTAGTTTTTCTGTTTTATCAGGAGCTTGTAGTTTACTAATAGAATCATCAAACATTTTTACTATATTAGTTTTAACATTGTTTTTGGCATTCTCATCTCTTTCTTTGCTTGGCTCAAAAATACTTGCTATTTTGTGTGCAAGTTGAGTCACTGGAGATTTTGGAGCTGCATCTTGAAGTTCTTTTAAAAATGAGTCAATAAATGGTTGAGCTATTTTCATAAATGCATCTATCTCTTTTTGATCTTGTGCATCTATTCCGTTGCTTTGAACTGAAAACTGAAACGACTGCATCGAAGCGAAACTCATTGAAGTCTTAGAACCGTTTGCATTTTGTTCGTGGCTAAAAGACGCCGACTGATGATTTGCAAAATCCATCTTTATAACATCTCCGCTAGAAGTTTTCATCTGTATGTTTAAGTCATGTGCGCGGTATGCGTCAAGCCCGTAAGAAGTCATAATTTTTCCTTTGTATCCGTATCTAGATATATCGGAAAAAAAAGTAAATCATAAAGGTTTAATTTGCATTTGTATAAAATGTCTTTATGAAAAATAAATATAGAATTTTAGTTACAAACGATGATGGTTACGAGGCAAAGGGTTTACTCTGTTTAATAGAAGCTTTAAGAGAGTTAGATGATGTAAAAGTGACGGTTGTTGCGCCGGCAAACGAGAAGTCTGCTTGTGGACATTCTCTTACACTTGTAAGACCATTGCGTTTTGTAAGTGTTGATGATGATTTTTACAAATTAGATGATGGTACTCCAAGTGATTGTGTATACCTCTCTTTAAGCACTATCTTTGAAGAGAGAAAACCGGATCTTCTTATAAGCGGGATAAACCGTGGTTCAAACATGGGTGAAGATATAACATATAGTGGAACAGCTGCTGGTGCAATGGAGGGAGTTTTACATGATGTTCCTTCTATTGCTATAAGTCAGGTGATGGACTTTACAAATCCTGAGGGTGACTTTACTCTTGCACAAAAGACTATAAAAGAGCTTGTTCTAAAGATAATAAACGGAACTTTTCCTCTACCTCACAGAGAGTTTTTAAATGTAAATATCCCAGCTGATGTTACTGAGGCTAAGATGCAAGTAACATATGCAGGTTATAGATTTTACGCAAATGACTCACATGTTCATAGAAACCCACGTGGAGAAGAACACTATTGGTTAGGTCTTCATCCGTTAAACTTCTCTCCAAGAGAGGGAGCTAGTGGAATTAGTGATTATGAAGCTATCCAAGCCGGTAATATATCTATAACACCTATACAACTTGATCTTAGTGCATACAAAAGTATGAGTAAACTTCAAGAGTGGATAGATTAGGGTGAAACATAATCGCATAAAACTTTTACTTGAAGATGATTTTGTAAAACTACAAAACGCTAAAATATTACTTTTAGGTGTTGGCGGAGTCGGTAGTTTTTGTCTTGATTGTATGATAAGAAGTGGTATAGAAGATATAACGATAGTTGATTTTGACACTTATGATGAGACAAACCAAAACCGTCAAATGTGGTCAGAGATGCATGAAGGCGAAGCAAAAGTAGAGGCTCTAAAGAAACATTATCCGGATATAAAAATCATAAATGTTCGTATAGATGAGCAGTGGGTTTGGGATTTTGACTTCGATGAGTATGACTTGGTTTTAGATGCCATAGATGACACAAAAGCAAAACTTGCACTTGCACAGAAGTGTTACAAAAAACTTATCTCTTCATTTGGAAGTGCAAAACGCCTTGATCCTACAAAAATAGAAGTAGCTGATATCTGGAAAACTTATGGAGATAAGTTCGGTTCTAAAATTCGTTATGAACTTAAAAAACGAGGTTTTAAGAAAAAATATAGAGTTGTTTTTTCATCTGAAGAGGCGAGGGTAAAAGCAAAGGGAAGCTTTATGGGTGTTACTGCATCTTTTGGACTTGCAATGTGCTCAGAAGCAGTAAGAACAATTATAAAGAAGTAGTATGAAAAGTTTTATAGCTCTATTTTTATTTGTTGGCATCTGGAGTAATCTCCTTGCTGATAACCCTATAGAATATGACTACGAACTTGATGCCTATTACTCAAATGTATCTGCTTTTATAGATTTAGATAAAGATAATAACATAACAGATGCCACGCACTACACAGAAACACAAATATATACTAATCTTATCCGAAATACTTTCAATCCAAATATATTTTTGCTAGAGGCTTCTGTACATCCTATGGGTATAGCTGGGCTTTATTTTAGACAAAATCATGAAGATATGTATGAAAGGTCTAAGATACAAAACTTCAATCTTGTAAAAGCTTTAACAGCAGGTTTTGAAGAACCGTACTCTTTATCATTTTTTGTGGGAAGAATGATGGTCTTTAAAAATCAAAAAGATGATCATATAGGAAATAACAGAGCTTATATTGGTTATCTTTTTACAATCGGTGATTACTCTATCAAAGATAACTTGGCTCATTATGACAAGTGGTACAACCTGGAGTTTAAGCTAAAAGGTACACGAGATAAAGAGGATAGAGACTTAGACTGGAGTTTTAGGGTAGGGACAAGAATACATCAAAACACGGACTTTGTTAACAACATATATATAGGTGCAAGACGAAGCAGTATAGACTATAAAAAGAGTGTTTGGTCTATTGTAAATAACAGTGCATTTTCAACAATGCTTGCGGTGAGTGCGAAAACTTTTGAACTCTCAGAAGCGGAAATAGTCTTAGAAAAAAAGTGGCCGCTAAGCTGGAGTAAAAAGGTTAGTTTTGGTCTTGGCATAGGTTATCTCTATAACAGTGGAGAGAAATATAGTGGAGCACTGAAAGATGAGGGTATAGATAACCATCAACTCATCTTGCGTCCAAATTTTAAATGGTAAATATAAAGGTTTTATTTGTTCGATTTTTTAGATAGTGACTGGTTCAATATAGGTTTAGAGATAGTTTTTTTGATTCTTATATCTTACGATATTAAGAAATATTTTGAGACAAAAAAAAGAGAGTACATAGTAAATATAGTACTAACAATAGGTTTTGCAATCTGGGTACTATACCCATACTACAAAAGTTACTATGGTTGGGATGAAGCACAAAAGCAAGAGATGATATCTACATGTGTAGATGCTAACAATAGTGAGCTTTGCAAGTGTGTGGATGAAGCAATATTTAAAGAGTATGTCTATGATGACTATAAAGCTCTAGATAAAAACTCTAGTGAGTACAAAGAGTTTTTAAAAGAGACTAAAGAAGGATGCCAAGATGAGTCATGGTTTTGATTTGAATGACCCGTTGATATGTGAAGGTATCATTGGTGACGGATGCGGAGGAGGAAGACTCTTTATGGTTAAAGAGAATACTTTAAAAGCATATGATCCTATGACAAAAAACAGTAGAGTATTGCTAGAAGATATAGAGAAGCCTATTAGCATCTCTAAAAAGGCTTGTATAGTGACTATAATCTGTGAAAGTGAAAGAGTCGAATTTGATCTATCTGAGATGAGGAAAGTATAAATGAGATATTTGCTTTTACTTTTTTTATTTGTTGCATCTGGATATGCAAACCCTATGTGGTACCACAATGTACAAAAAACAAAAGCAAACTCTTATGTCGGTTATGGAAGTGGAGCAGACGAAGCAAAAGCTAAACAAGAAGCTTTCAATGATATAACATCTCAAATATCTGTAAATGTAAATACATCATTTTCTCAAAAACAGAAGATGAAAGATGGTAAGTTTAAAAGTATTGAAGAGTTCAGCTCTTCTCAAAAGTCAAATGCAACACTTTATGACTACAAGCTTTTAAAGTCTGAATTTTATGATGGCAAGTACTTTGTAGCTCTGCAATATGAAAATATCCCATCAGTAGATAAGTTTATAAACAAAATAAAAAAGAGTAACATCAAGTTAAAAAACGAAAAACAAAATAGTTACTTAAAGAATACTCCGATGGCAAAAAAACTCAGAAAAGCTTTGAGTAAAGATATAGCTTTTAGCTTAGTCAGAAAAGACGCAAACTGGTTTGTTAAGTACAAAAATATACTTCAAATCCTTGATAAGAAAGACTTTGCTAAGTTCTTTAGTACAGTTGATAATAAACTTATGAGTATAAACACAAACAAGCGCAAAAATATTTTGTATAACGAGGATAAATTTTTCTTCAAAGTCAAGTCTGCTAAAGAGGCTTATGCATCTATCCTTACTGTGTATGAAAATGGTACTGTATCTATACTTGTAAGAAACGTGCCTCTAAGAAAAGGTAAGTTAGAAAATATTCCAGACAAAGATTTTGAGACTATTCCAGAAGCTGGACTTATGCAAAGAGGGATAGAGACTTATGATCTTTATGTACTGCTTCTTAGTAGTAAAAAAATTCACTTAGACAGTTTTGCTCAGGCTGATGAAGAGTTGATAGAAGAAGAGAAGTATAAAAACTTTGATGAGCTTATAGAGTTTATAGATACTGAAGAATATGCTACAATCAAAGTGGTTACAAAGCCAAGAATCTACTAAACTTTGCTATAATTATTAAAATAAAAAATTATATAAAGAGAACAACTATGGAAAAAATTGAACCAATGACACTTTTCGGTTATGAAAAACTACAAGCTGAAGTAAAAGATTTAAAAGAAGTTAAAAGACCTGAAATCGTAAAAGCAATCGAAGATGCGTTAGAGCATGGTGATTTAAAAGAAAATGCTGAGTACCATGCAGCAAAAGAGGGTCAAAAAAACATAGATAATCGTTTAGCAGAATTGGCAGAAATTTTAGGTAATTCTCGCATAGTAGACCCGTCTGAACTTGAACATGCAAAGGTGAGTTTTGGTTCAACAGTTGTTATGACAGATATGGAAACTGACGAAGAGCTTACTTATACCATAGTCGGTGGTTGTGAAAGTAACCCTGACATGGGTCTTATCTCTTTTGGCTCACCTCTAGCAAAACAGCTTCTAGGACGTGAAGAGGGTGATGAGGTGAAAGTCAATCTTCCAAACGGTGTAAAAGAGTACGAGATAGAAGAAGTAAGATATCAGGAGATTGTTTTTGAGTGTCATTAATGTAGGAGTTATTGGAGCTAGTGGCTACACGGGCTTAGAACTTGTAAAAATCCTTATAAATCACCCTGAGTTTACTCTAGCATATGTTGCAAATTCTGAGGGTGCTACGACTATAGATAAGCTGCATCCGTCACTAGCAGGTGTATGTGAACTAGAAGTTCAAAAAGCTGACATAGAAGCAGTAGCTTCTAGTTGTGAGCTTGTTTTTTTAGCACTTCCTCATAAAACAGCTATGGCTTACGTGAAACCGCTTATAGCCAAGGGTGTAAAAGTAGTTGATCTTTCAGCTGATTACAGACTGCCTATAGATATTTATGAAGAGTTTTATACACCTCATACTGATCCTGATAATCTAGAACATGTAGTTTATGGTCTACCTGAGATGTATAGAAAAGAGTTGGAGTCTGCCAAACTTGTGGCAAATCCTGGCTGTTTTCCGACATCTGCTATTTTAGGTCTGCTTCCATTTATGGATAAAAGAGTTCCAAATACGCCTATTATCGTAGATGCCAAAACTGGTGTAAGCGGAGCAGGAAAAAAGCTTAGTGATGTAACACACTTTGTAAATGTAAATGACAACTTGTTTGCTTACAACCCTTTAATGCACAGACATGCTCCAGAGATTGCACAGAAACTTGGTATTTCGTTTGATGAAGTGAACTTTGTTCCTCATCTCATCCCTTTAACTCGTGGAATGATATCTTCTATATATATTCAAGTCCAAAAAGATATGGACGCTTTTATCATGTTAAAAGAGTTTTATAAAGATGAACCGTTTGTTCGTATTAGCGAGAACCCTGTAGATATGAAAAATGTAGCAGGGACTAACTTCTGTGATATTTATGTAAAACAAAAAGGCAATATGCTTTTTATATCCAGTGCAATAGACAACCTCATGAGAGGGGCTTCATCTCAAGCTGTTGTAAATGCAAACATTATGATGGGCTTGTGTCAAAAAACCGGAATACCGACTATAGCTTATGTACCATAGCAACATTGTGCTAAAAGAGGGTGCATTTGTTATATCAGATGCACACTACTCACACATTCGTCCAGAGCTTTTAGACTTTCTAAAATCTATCAATACAAAACAACTTCAACCAACGCAACTCATACTTATGGGTGATATCTTTGATACTCTTTTTGGAAATGTTCCTTATACTCAAGAAGTAAACTCTTTAGCTGTAGAAATACTAAACGAAATATCTAAAGAGATAGAAGTGGTATATCTAGAAGGTAATCATGACTTCAATCTCAAAAAAGTATTTCCTGATGCAAAAGTGTTTGGCATAAAACAACAGCCTGTAAAAATTACATATGGTGATATAGATATATTGCTTGCCCATGGTGACATCGAGAGTCCTCTACTTTATAACATCTATACTTCAATTGTTAGAAATCCATTTGTAATTAGTGTTTTAAATATTTTAGATTCAATCTCAGACCATTTTATTATAAACAGACTGGATGAGTATTTGAGCAAAAAAGATGATTGTAAAGAGTTCACTGGATTTAGAGGGTTTATAGAGAAAAGGCTTGGAAATAAATACGAATGTAACTATTTTGTAGAAGGACATTTTCATCAAAATAAAACACTAAAGTTTGAAGATTATACATATATTAATTTGGCGGCTTTTGCTTGCAATCAAAGATATTTTATTGTAAAATCTTCACAAGATGTTGAATTCTTAGAAGAAAATATTTTTTCTAAATGAGACTATAAAGTCAGGAGATATAAAATATGCATGTAGAGAATTCGCTGAAAGTAGGTTCTAATGAAATGGAGCTTGTTGACTTTCGTATTTTAAAAGAAGAAGATGGCGAAGTTTATGAGGGGATATACGGTATAAATGTTTCAAAAGTTCGTGAAATCATTAAGATGCCAAAACTTACAGAATTACCTGGAACACCTGGATATATAGAAGGTATTTTTGATCTTAGGAGTGTCGTAATCCCAGTCGTTAACTTAGCTAAATGGATGGGTATTACAGCCCCTGAATCAGTAGAAGCAAGTTCAAGAGTTATTATTACCGAATTCAATAATGTTCTTATAGGATTTGTTGTTCATGAAGCAAAAAGAATAAGAAGAATAAACTGGGGCGATATAGAACCGGCTTCCTTTGCAAGTGGTTCAGGTAGTCTTGATGGAAGTAAAATCACAGGTGTAACTAAGATAGAAGGTGACAATGTACTTCTTATACTTGACTTAGAGAGTGTTATACAAGAACTGGGTCTCTATGAGCCAGATATTGATCATGTTCCAGATGATATGGAATCATTCACAGGTTTAGCTCTTGTTTTAGACGATAGTTCAACTGCCAGAAAAATAGTTAAAGAAGCTGTTCAGAAAATGGGATTTAACGTTATCGAGGCAGGTGATGGTCAAGAAGGATTAGATAAGCTAGATGATTTACATAAAATGTATGGTGATGATATTGCTAAACATCTAAAAATAATCATTTCTGATGTTGAGATGCCAAAGATGGATGGTTTTCATTTTGCTGCAAATGTTAAAGAGGATGGGAGATTTAATAATATTCCTATTGTATTTAACTCATCGATTAGTGATCATTTTAGTGAAATTAGAGGTAAAGAAGCAGGTGCTGAAGCTTATTTAGTTAAGTTTGAAGCAAGCTCATTTTATGATGAAGTCGCACGAGTTGTTCGTGCACATATGAAGTAGGAGTATAAGAATGGATGAATTTCAGGAAATATTACAGGATTTTTTAGTTGAGTCTTTTGAACTTGTTGAAAAATTAGATGAAGATTTAGTTGAGTTAGAAGCTACACCGGAAGATCTAGAGCTCTTAAACGGAATTTTTCGTGTTGCACATACCGTTAAAGGTGCATCGTCATTCCTTAACTTTGATGTTTTGACTCACTTGACACACCATATGGAAGATGTTTTAAATAAAGCAAGACATGGTGAGCTTATTATTACTCCCAATATTATGGATGTTGTCCTTGAATCTATAGATTTAATGAAACAACTTTTATATATAATCCGAGATACAAGCTCAGATGCTGGTATCGATGTTTCTGAATGTGTAGCAAGACTTGATAAGGTTAGTGGTGGGGACGGTGATGTTCCAGCACCTCAAGCGTCTGCTCCGATTATTGAAGAAGCTGCCCAGTTTGAGGAAGTTGCACCTGTTGAAGCAGCGGCAGATGAACCGGATTATGAAAATATGTCTGATGATGATGTTGAAGCTGAGATTCAGAGACTTCTTAATGAAAGACAAGCTGAGGATAAAGCTAAAAGAGAAGCAAAAATAGCAGCAGGGGAAGATGTTCCAGCTCCTCCTCCTTCACCTGAAGATGTTGCTAAGGAAGAAGCTAGCGAACCAGAAGCTCCTGCTGCCACTCCAGTGCCTGTTACTCCAGCACCTGCACCAGCTGCACCAGAAGCAAAAGCTTCAAGGGAAGATGAAGCAAAAGCAGCAGCACCTGCTAAAAGAGCAGCTGCTACAGTAGAGCAGACTATTCGTGTTGATGTAAAAAGACTAGATCATCTTATGAACCTTATTGGTGAGCTTGTACTTGCTAAAAATAGACTGATCAAGATCAATGATGATGTTGAAGAGCGTTATGAGGGTGAAGAGTTCTTAGAAGAGTTAAATCAAGTTGTATCTATTGTTTCTCTGGTAACTACTGACCTTCAAATTGCCGTAATGAAGACAAGAATGCTTCCTATTGGAAAAGTGTTTAATAAGTTCCCTCGGATGATTCGTGATTTAACTAGAGAGCTAAACAAGAAAATTGAACTTGAAATAGATGGTGAAGAGACTGAGCTTGATAAATCAATCGTTGAAGAGATTGGTGATCCGTTAGTTCACATTATTAGAAATTCTTGTGACCATGGTATTGAGACTCCGGATATTCGTTTGGCAGCTGGTAAAGACGAAACAGGTACTATCTCTTTAACAGCATATAATGAAGGTAACCAAATCGTTATTCAAATCGATGATGACGGTAAAGGTCTAGATGCAGATATGTTGAAAAACAAAGCATTGGAAAAAGGTCTTATCAGTGAAAAAGAAGCTGATAATATGGGTGATAAAGAAGCATTTGGTCTTATTATGAAACCAGGCTTCTCAACTGCTGCAGCTGTAACAAATGTTTCAGGTCGTGGTGTTGGTATGGATGTTGTAAAGACTAATATAGAGAAAGTCAATGGTATTATTGATATTGAAAGTGAGAAGGGTCAAGGTAGTTCTATAAGATTGAAGATTCCTTTAACTCTTGCAATTATCCAAGCTCTTTTAGTTGGTGTGCAAGAAGAACATTATGCAATTCCATTATCGTCAGTACTGGAGACCGTTAGAATATCAAAAGATGAGATATATACGGTTGAAGGTCGTTCAGTTATGAGACTAAGAGATGAAGTTTTATCTTTAGTTCATATTGGAGACATCTTTGAAGTTGAGAGAATCCTCGACTCAAGTGAACATGCATATGTTGTTGTTCTAGGATTAGGTGCTCAAAAACTTGGACTGATAGTTGACACACTTGTAGGTCAAGAAGAAATCGTTATTAAGTCTCTTGGAGAGTATTTAAAAGGTATTGAAGGTATTGCTGGTGCGACTATCCGTGGAGATGGTGGAGTAACACTTATTGTTGATGTAGTAGCAATCATGGATATGGCGAAAAGTGTAAAGGCAACAGCAATGATCGCAGATCAAGGCGGGGCTGGCGCAGTAAGTCATGAGAAAGCAAAAGCTAGTGACTATACTATTATGATTGTAGATGATTCAAAAACAGATAGAATGATTATGAGAAAGTCACTTGAGGCAACTGGAATGACTTTAGTAGAAGCTGGTGATGGTCAAGAAGCCTTGAATATTTTAAAGCAGGGCGATCATAATTTTGACGCTATGCTTATTGATATAGAGATGCCAAGAATGGATGGTTACACATTAGCAACTGAGATTAAGAAATACAACAGATATAAAAATATGCCTCTAATTGCTGTTACATCGCGTACAGGTAAGTCTGATCGTATGAGAGGTGTAGAGTCTGGAATGGTTGAATATATTACTAAACCATACTCTGCTGATTATCTATCTAGTGTAGTTCAAAGAAATGTCAACTTTAAATCGGAGTTCTTATCATGAGTGATAAATTAAAACAAATAATTAATAAACAGGGTGAGCAACAAGGTGAGTCTCTGGATAAAACAGATGATATAGTTCAATTAGTTGGATTTATTATTGGTGAAGAAGAGTATGCAATTCCTATATTATCTATTCAGGAGATTATAAAGCCGTTTACATGGACTAGAGTTCCTCAAGTTCCAAAATATGTGATGGGTGTTTTTAATCTTCGTGGTGCGGTTATTCCTCTTATTGATCTTCGTTTGAAGTTTGGAATCTCTGAGAAAAAACATAGTGATGAGACTCGATTTATTGTTATGAAAGATGGTGATGATGTTGCCGGATTTGTTATTGATAGATTAACAATGGCAATTAGAATTAAAAAGACTGATATTGGGCCTGCTCCAGATACTATCAATGGTGATGACACTATGATAGACGGTGTTGGTAAACAAGAAGATAGAATTATAACTATACTAAAAGTCAATAAGCTATTAGAGAGAGATTTTTAATTAACTATTCATTATCAGATGATAAACTCTCCTTGAAATTTTCAGGAGAGTTTACACTTTATACCGTGACCTCTTACCAAAAGAAGATAGACCAAATTGATTTTTTAAAAGTTGGAAAAGTTGATTTTGATTTAGAAGATGTAGTATATTTTGATACTTCAGCATCTATCTTTATAAACTCATTAATACATAAGCTTGCTCAAAAAAATATAACATCAAATATAGTTACTACTAATAAAGACATATTAGATACTTTGGAATTAGTTTCAAAATCAAAAAAAACTTCACAAGCGATACCGGAAGAAACTACACCGAATCTTCTAAATATAATAGGTGAAAATACCTATCTATATTACAGTGGTTTTATAGCGTTTATATCGTTTATCGGTAAGCTTTTCGCTACAAAAATCAACACTCTAAGAAACATTAAAAATATAAGATTTAAAGAGATAGCATTTGAGATAAACGAGAGTGCAATTAAAGCCTTGGGAATTATCTCACTAACTAGTTTTTTAATAGGTCTTGTGGTAGCTTATCAATCAGCATATCAACTAAAGATATATGGAGCAAATATATTTATAGTGGATATGCTGGGAATCTCTATGCTTAGAGAACTGGCACCATTGATGACTGCTATTGTAATAGCTGGACGAAGTGGTTCCGCATTTACAGCGCAAATAGGTGCTATGAAGATAACAGAAGAGTTGGACGCTATGCGGACTATGGGTTTTGATCCATATATATTCTTGGTTCTTCCAAGAATCATAGCACTAATGATCGCTATGCCAATTCTTATTTTTGTTGCAGATATAATGAGTGTTTTTGGAGGATTACTAGTAGCAGTTATAGATTTAGATATCAGTCCTCAGCTTTTTATAGATAGGTTTAATGATGTTGTAGCTGCTAAGCATTTCTTTATAGGGATTGGAAAAGGTCCATTCTTTGCATTTATTATTGCTTCTATCGGGGTATATCGTGGTTTAGAAGTCAAGGATGATACTCAAAGTATAGGATTCAACACGACAAAAAGTGTTGTTGAATCTATATTTGCAGTTATCATATGTGACGCAATATTTTCAATTCTTTTTACAAACCTGGGGATATAATGGCTAGTATGATTGAAGTTAAAAATGTTAAGACCATTTTTGAAGATAGAATAGTCCATGATGGACTTAACCTTAGTATAAATGAAGGTGAAATCTACGGACTGATAGGCCCATCAGGATGTGGAAAAACAACCCTTCTTCGAGAGATGGTAATGTTGCAAAACTATTCTAGCGGGTCTATAGAAGTTTTAGGACATGATCTTGGTAATATTAAACATGATGAAGCGCAAAAGTTAAGAAGAGAGTGGGGTGTTTTATTTCAGGCAGGTGCACTTTTTTCTTCTTTAAATATTAAAGAAAATATATCATTACCGCTAAAAGAGTATACAGATCTATCTCAAAAAATGATAAACGAAATAGTTGAATTTAAAATAAATCTGGTTGGATTAAAGTCCGCAGATGCTCTTCTTTATCCTTCTCAAATAAGTGGCGGAATGAAGAAAAAATCAGCTCTTGCTCGTGCGCTTGCAATGGATCCAAAGCTTCTGTTTTTAGATGAACCTACAAGTGGCTTAGACCCCATTTCAGCGAGAGAGTTTGATGCATTGATACTTAAGCTCAGAAAGCTTTTAGGACTAACTATAGTAATGGTTTCACACGATTTACAATCAATTTATGATACACTTGACAAAGTTGCAATTATAGACAATAAAAGAATAGTTTATGAGGGTGATTTGAGTAATATTAAAAATACTAAAAGTGAATTCATACAAACATTTTTTAGGGGTAATTTTGAATAATAAAGTTAACTATACAGTAGTGGGGTTTATGGTCCTGTTAGGTCTTACTTTAATGTTGGCATTTACTTATTGGCTATTGAAACCAGCAGAAGAAACAGAGACTAAAAAGTATAATATACTTTTTGACGAGTCTGTTCTTGGTCTTAATCTTGACGCAGCTGTTAAGTATAGAGGGATTAGCGTAGGTAAAGTAAGTAGACTAAGAATTAACCCAAAAAATTCAGAACAGGTAGAAGTTCAAGTTACAATATTAAAAACTACACCTATAAAAGAGACTACAGTCGCAAAACTGACTGCTCAGGGTATTACAGGACTTAGTTACATTAACTTAAGTTTGGGAGATAATGGTGCTGCTAACTTAGTGGCTAAAGAGGGTGAGGAATATCCTGTTATAAAAACGGAAGATTCTTTTTTTGAACAATTTGAAAAATCACTTGAAAATGTTTCTACTAAATTATCTAAAACACTAAGCGGTACACAAAAGCTTCTAGCTGAAAATAATCAAGAAAATATAACACTACTATTAAAATCAACTGCATCTTTTATGACTCAGATGGATAAGCTACTGAGTGATGAAGCAATAGCTAACTTCCACTCGTCAATAAAAAACTTTGACAATGCTACAAAAAAGATAGATATAATGATGCCTCGCATTGAACACTTTGTAGATAACAGTGTCGCTTGGGAAAATAAAATAGCAAAAACATTCTCGTCAATAATGAACAGTTATCTTGGGATTAAAGCTTCTATGGACAGGTTTAAATTAGCCGTGGATAGTGGAGATTTCAATTTAAAAGAGATATCTACTGACATCGTTCCTACAATGAATAATACACTTATTGAATTACAACATTTAATGATAAGAATAGAAGGTGCATTAAACCAGTATGAAAGAAGTCCTGGTGATATTTTATTTAAACAAGAAGAGATTAAAAAAGGTCCAGGAGAGAAATAATGATAAGAGTTTATTTTGCAGTAGTACTTGTGTTCTTGTTATCAGGTTGTTCAACAACAAAACCTGCAGTTACAGAATATAAATTATCTCTAAAGACACTAAAACACAGTACTGATTCAAAAGGGTGTATAGATAAATCACTAAAAGTTTCACAAGCATTCAGTTCAAGCTCGCTAATGTCTTTACAGATGAAGTATGTATTAGATGGTCATAAAATATATGCTTTTTCTCAAGCACAATGGAATAACTCTCCAAATCAAGAGGTGTCATCTCAAGTGGTTAAAGCACTAAGAGACTCTAAACTATTTAAAAACGTTCAAAACTCAAAGTCAAGAAGTAGGGGTGACTTGATTCTTGAGATAAATATAGAAGACTTTATGCAGTACTATAGTAAAGATCTAGATAAGTCAGATGCAAGTGTAGAGATTAGCTTTACATTGATTGATTCAATAAGCAGCGAAGTGATAGCGACAAAAACTTTTAGTGCAAAAAAAGAGACTAGTTCTCCAGACGCATCAGGAGGAGTGAAAGGCTTAGACGCTGCACTTACTAATGTACTTGAGCAAGGATTGGATTTTTTAAATAAGGTTTGTAAGTGATAAAAGAGAGCGAATATCAAAAGAGAAGAGAATTATTAGCAAAAAAGTTGGCTAAGAACTCATTAGCAGTTCTCTTTAGTACAGATAATAAAACTCGTTCTAATGATACTAATTATCCATATAGACAAAATAGCAATTTCTATTATCTTACAGGCTTTAAAGAAGATAACTCCTGCTTGGTTATTGTAAAAAATAAAAAAGATACAAAGAGTATACTTTTTGTTCAACACAAAGATGAAGTTTACGAACTATGGAATGGAAAAAGATTAGGTGAGATTGAGGCAAAAAAGATATTTTCAGTTGACTCTGTTGTTGTGAGTAAAGATTTTAAAAAGAGTATAAAAGAGCTTAGTAAAGATAAGAAATACCTCTATTATGACTTTGGTGAGAAACTCTCAAAAGCTAAAAAACTTCTAAAAAAAAGTTTTAAAGCTCATAGAAATATTGCTTCTTTGATAGGCGAGATGAGACTTGTAAAATCAAAATCAGAAATAAAGCTAATTAAAAAAGCTATCAATATTACAAAAGAAGCACATCATGAAGCTATCTCTCTTAATAAAAAACATAAGAATGAGTATGAACTCCTTGCATCTATAGAATATAACTTTAAAAAGTATGGTGCATATAGCGATGCATATACTTCCATCGTCGCGTGTGGAGATAGTGCTAATACACTACACTATATATCTAATGACAAGCCTCTAGTAGATGGTGAGCTTATTTTAATAGATGCCGGATGCGAGTATGAATACTATGCAAGTGATATAACAAGAACCATCCCTGTAAACGGTAAGTTCTCAAAGGCTCAAAAAGATCTATACAATATGATCATAGATACTCAATATAAAATCATTAAAATGATAAAGCCTGGAGTTTTAAGAACTGACTTACAAAAAGAGGCTGAGATACTTCTTACAAAAGGTATGATAAGACTTGGTATTTTAAAAGGTACCTACAAGAAGCTTATAAAGAGGCAAGAACACAAAAAGTACTATCCTCATGGCATAGGACATTGGATGGGTCTTGACGTTCATGATGAAGCTCCCTACCTAGATGCAGATAAAAAAGAGATAGTTCTAAAAAAAGGTATGGTCTTAACCATAGAACCCGGAATTTATATATCTAAAGATGATATGAACGTACCAAAGAGATTTAGAGGTATAGGAATAAGAATCGAAGATGATATTTTAGTTACTAAAAAATCTTATAAGAATCTATCAAGTGAGATTGCTAAGACTATTAAAGAGATAGAAAATATCTCTTTTAAATAGTTTTACTCTTGGTGCTTATTCGCGACTATAAGAATAAGACCAACCAGTTAGTGCGTCATATTTTGCTTCATTAAAGTTCTCAGAATCAGCTAAGAAATCCATAACGAACATAACAGCATGAGCAATTGTTCTTTGATCCTCCGGTTTTACAAGAAGCAGGGGCATTGGTGTGTCTTGCTTGCTTATTCCAAAACCTACAGGCATTATTTGACTCATCAGTTCAGCAGGTTTACTAATGCCGTTATCATCTAAAAATTTATCTAAAACTGCTTCTTGAATATCTTTGGGAAGATTATCTCTTGTATTTAAAAAGATTGTAAAATGAATAGGAGTGTCTTTAAAGTGTTTTGGAGCATCTGAAGCCATAATTATGTACTCTACATTTTCAAGATGTTTATCTATCTCTGTAGAGTCTAAGTATGTATCCGTAACTATCGCTTTTGCTTCCACTATTTAGTCTCTTCTATTAGAGGTCTACCGATTTTTTCTTCAACTTCAGCCTGCAAGTCAGCCATAGCCTGTCTAATTTCATCTAAATGATATGGTGGAACATTGTCATCTTGGCTCCATCTTACTTCATCTACATTCCCACCATAGTCCTCGCCCATTTTTTCGAACTTCTCTTTGTACTCGTCCATGTTCTTACAAATTTCTACTCTACCATCAGAAGTATCTGTAAGTTCAATAAACCACCCATTATTTTCATCTACTTTTATTACTGATTCAAAAACTAAACTCATTATTTATCTTTTCCTGTTTCATCAAAACGTCTTGCAAAGCCCTCAAGGTCTTTTTTCTTTAGGTCACCATTGTAAACTATGTCTCTTGGGTCTAGATCTTCATCATTTAACATTTTAGGAACAAGATCAGCATTCGCTAATACTTCCATATGCTCATTTAGTTCGTCTTCACTATATGCCATTTGCATATCAGCTGTAATAACATGAGGAATGGCTTCAACAACTCTTAGTTTTTTAAGCTCTTCTTCAACCCCGTCGCCTTCGATAGTAATAATTACACGGCCTTTTTCATCATGCATGTGATAATCACATACTTCGCAGTCTTTTAGACTTTGAACTACCTCTTCTAAAAACTTTGGTACTGTTTGAACTACTATACTTGAAACATTCATATTATTATCCTTTTTGTTATTTTACACTGTAAAAATTAATAGTTTTATCATCACTTGCGACTAAAAACTCATTTTCATTTAAAAAGAGTATATTTGTAAGAGTCATTTTGTTGCCTCCAAATTTACCCAAAGTCGATTTTGTAATAGTATTAAATACAGTGATGTTATTATTCTCATCACTTGAATAAGCTACTTTTTTACCACTTGGAGATAAACCAACACTATAAATCAAAAAACTCGATGACTTATAGTAGGCTGAGTCAAATTTATAGGCGTAGATTACTACTCTTCTGTCTTGACCTGCTGTCGCTATGATTCCATTTTTATAAGCCACTTGAAAGACATTATCTAAGTTTTGCCCTTCAAGAATATTAATCAGTTTTCCATCTTTCATATTATGAATCTTTAGACTTCCACTCTCATCTGCAACAATTGCTTCGTCTTTATTTTCATTTAATGCAAAGTCTGAAAATTTTGCTCCTGAAACTTGTATACTCCAGTTATAAGCTTTTGTCTTTAAGTTAAAAGATATAAGTTCATTACTTAACATTCCCAGTAGAATTGTATCTTTGTTTAAAAACTTAGCCTTTGCTATTGTTAGACTTTTAGTATATGGAATAATCAGTTCAAGCTTATTATCTTTATAAATATGAACTCTTCTAAATCCATTCTTAGCTTGAGATAGAATGAGTACCTGATTATCTAAAACATCCACAGAGTAAATCTTTGAATCAACTTCATCACCCATAAAATCTTTAATCTTACTAATTTCAATTTTTTGGACTATTTTTTGACTTTTAAGATCGAAAATATCCACGCAACTAGCATTAGTTGCACTGTAGAGTTTAGAGCCTCTTATTACCATATCTGTAACTGGTCCAGTTGATGTGTATTGTTTTAGTGGCATTTTTATATCTGCAAATATTATAGAAGTTATAAAAACTGTTAAAAGTAGAATTCTAATCATTTATATTACCTCGTAGTGTATAGATGCAGCTGGACATCTACTTAGACAAAAGCCACATGAAGTACATTTGTCATTTATCACAGGCATAAACATAGCCTGAAAATCAATTGCATTATCTAAACAAGGATCTTTACATGAAAAACACATAACAGCATTCCAGCTTAGACATTCATTTTTTGAAATAGTTACTTTAGCGTTTATATTTTTTTTATCTTCAACGCTAAGAACTCCAAATTCGCAAGCTTTTGCACACTCATCACAGAATGTACAACCGCTATGAGAAAAATCCAAATATGGAGTTTGGTCATCTGCAATTTTTATAATTTCTTCTTCACAAACAGTGGCGCATTTCGCTTCACATTTACTACACTCATTGAGAAAAAGAGATTCATCACTATAGTATGGTGGTCTTATGTGTCTCTCTGGACTATCTTTTTTAAGGTCTTCACCTTTTAGTTTGGAAGCCAGAGAGCTAAAAAGCTCTCTTCTTTCCATTAGTGACCTAAACTACCAGAAACAGAGTTTGCGTTTGCAATATCTGCAGCTGTTACTTTGCCTGCATCACCTTTGACAGTATCTAATTGATCAGTTAAAGCACTACCGCTCCAACCTGATTTATCAGCACCATCAGCACGTGTATAAGTAGCTTCAAAAGTATTTTCAACAGCTAAGTTACCTTGAGATTGTGGAGCGTGACACTGTGAACAGTTAAATCTTGCACCTTGAAGATGAGTTGTCTCTTTAATAGCAACTGCATTTTTCATATTATCAATACTCTTAGTAAATTCTTTGCCATCATATTTATGTGTTGGTCTAAAGTTTGTAAAGTGAGAAACCGGAATCGGTGTAGCACCCATTGAACTTGCAACTTCTGGCATATGACAGCCAGCACATTGGTTATCACCAATTTTGATTGGTAACATTCCATCTGTATCATGTGGAATCATCGGTGGAGCATCTTGGAATGCTCTTTTGATTTTTACATTTGAACCAGCTGAACCTGTTCTGTACTCAGTTTTTGAAGCTGTAGTACTGTCTTCACTATATAGGTCAGTTTTTCTAAGACCTAAAGATGCTTCAGTAATAGTTGGTGCCACTTTTGCGTTTGCAGATGGAGAAGCTTTCCCGCTATCACCACAACCTACAATTAGAAGTGCCGCAGCAACTAAACCAATCGTTATCTTACTCATTGTTTTCATTGTTACTCTCCCGTTTTTTTGTTTTTTGCTAGTTCCCTGATTGAGAAACCAAGTGCATTATCGTCACACACTTCAATACATCTAGCACAATTTGTACATTCACCTGAAAGTACAGGTAGGCTTTCTTTATCTATCATATGTAAAACTTGGCGCTCAGGACAAACTGTTTTACATTTCATACATGCAGTACAATTTTCTACAGTATGTTTTACTCTAATCAGACTAAATTTACCCAGTAGTGAGTAAAAACCACCTAGAGGACATAGATGCCCACACCAGCCATTTTTAAGCACAAATAGGTCAAAAAGAAAAATAATGAGCATTGCTGCCCATCCAAATCCTAAACCAAATATAATCCCTCTATGAACCATAGAGATTGGACTAATAAATTCAAAAGCTGTGATGCCCATCACTGCTGAGATAATTAAACTTAAAACTAAAACCCAGTATCTCATATATCGAGTTGCTGGTTGTCTCTTTTGATTCCGATCAATATCTAATACATCTCTTAAGTACCCTGCTGCATCTGTTATCATATTTATGGGACAAACCCAACTACAAAAGACGCGACCGCCTATTAGTAGATAAAATACACTGATTATTGCAACACCAATAAGTAAATCAGTTGCTAAAACAGCACCTGCAGCCAGCATTTGTAATGCGGCATATGGATCACTTAAAGGTACAAGACCTAAAAAACTAGATGAACTAAGGTTCCCCATAAGGATAGTCCATCCCCAATGATTCGCTCCAAAATACAACAATAGTAAACCTATTTGGACAAATCTTCTCAAAAAAAGATATCGGTAATTATTCCATAGCGTAGCCATTAGTATAAATCCCCCGAATCATTTAAAGAGTCTATAGCACTTTCTTTACTAATTTCAGTTTGAGTATGGATTTCTTTAGCATTTTCTAAACGCTTTTCGTCCTCTTTATCCCAACCTTTGATATAGTGGTCTCCTGCTTTACCCGTTGCAACTTCTCTAGGAAGTACAAATATAGCTGCTTTTTCTGTAACACAAGCTTTTTCACACAGACCACATCCTGTACAGACATCAGCGTGAACAACCGGTTTCATAAAGGCATGTTTACCAGTCCTATCATTTTTTTCATACACTACCGTTATAGCTTCACCTAATAATGGGCAAGCTCTATAACATGCATCACATTGTATTCCCCAAAAAGCAATACAACTTTGATCATCAATAACTGCAAGACCCATGTCGGCTACATTTATATCAAGTTTATCATTAGTCGTAACGCTAGACTCATCAAGCGCACCTGTCGGACAAACAGGTACACAAGGAATATCTGGACACATATAACAGGGAATATCCCTAGGAATAAAATATGGAGTTCCTAGAGGCTTATTATCACCTGGTTTAGCGAGCAACAGCGTATCGTATGGACATGCTTCAACACACAATCCACACTTAATACACGTTTTCAAAAAATCATCCTCTTTTATAGCTCCCGGTGGACGAAGGATTAATTGTGAAGCCGTAACTTCATCAATAAATGCACTCCAAACAAATCCACCCAGTGCTGTAACTCCAACACCGCGTGCCATAGTGAGGATAAATCTTCTTCTATCACTCAATGGTTCTTTTCTTTCTATTTTAGGTCTGTTTTCGCTCAAAACGAATCTTTCCTTACTCTAAATCTAATCTTATTTATCTATGCTTTGTAAATTTTTACAGCACATTTTTTATAATCTGTCTGTTTTGATAATGGACAAGTCGCATCCAGACAAACTTTATTGATAAATACTTTTTCATCAAACCATGGCACGAATACAAGACCACGAGCTGGTCTATTTCTACCACGAGTTTCAACTCTAGCTTTTACTCTACCACGACGAGATTCTACCCAACATAAACCACCTTGTTTAAGGTCTTTATCTTTGGCATCTTGTGGGTGCATATAACATAACGCTTCTGGAACTGCACGATATAGTTCAGGTACACGCATAGTCATAGTTCCTGAGTGCCAGTGTTCAAGTACACGACCTGTACATAACCATGTATCATAGTTAGCATCTGGCATTTCTGGTGGATCCATGTACGGACGAGCAAATATTTTAGCTTTGTTTTTCAGGTGATGTTTACCTGGTTTATCAGCATAGCTAAGTTTTAAATCTTTTTGAACTCCATTCAGTGTACCTTGAGGGATTGTTTTTAAGAATCCGCCATAGAATGCATGTGAATTACCTGTTTCTTTTGTTTCTTTTGCTGCATACGGATCGTATTTAGCGTTAAATCTCCACTGAGTCTCTTTACCATCAACAACAGGCCATTTAAGACCACGAACTTTATGATAAACATCAAATGGTGCAAGGTCATGACCGTGACCACGAGTAAATGATGCATACTCTTCGAAAAGATATTTATGGATAAAGAAACCGTAACCTTTGAACTCTTTACCATCTGAACCAATAACTCCACGGCTATCGCCACTACACTCAGAGTTGTCATATCCAGCTTGGATAGGATCGTTCATATCAATTTTATATGATTTAGCTCTATCATTTGCAAATAAAATTTCATACATAGTTGTATTTTCGTTGTATCCCATAGCTTTGATTTTATCTAAAGGAATAGCTTTCATATCTTTTTTGCCCCAAGCAACTTTTACGTCTTTCATCCATAAATCTTTAACTGTAAAACGCTTTGAGAACTCAACCCATTGCCATGTGTCAGACATAGAATCACCCACAGGAAGAACTTGTTGTCTCCAGTGTTGTGTACGACGCTCAGCATTACCGTAAGCACCCCATTTTTCATAAATCATAGCAGAAGGTAAGATAAGGTCAGAAACTTTTGCAGAAATACCAGGGTATCCGTCAGAAGTTACGATGAAGTTATCCATTTCACGAGCCGCTTTAATCCAGTGAGAAGCAGAAGCTGAATCTTGGTAAGGATTACAAACATTTACCCATGCAAATTTAACATGACCATCTTCGATGTCACGGTGGATACGCATAATATGTTGTCCCATTTGACCATTGATAGTTCCAGCAGGTACATGCCATGCTTTTTCAGCTATTGCACGGTGCTTAGGATTTTTAACCATCATATCAGCAGGTAGTCTGTGTGTAAATGTACCAACTTCACGAGCAGTACCACAAGCAGAAGGTTGACCAGTTAAACTGAACGCACCATCACCTGGTTTAGCTTGTTTGTTTAGTAAAAAGTGAACATTGTAAGAAAGAGTATTTGTCCAAGTACCACGTGTATGTTGATTCATACCCATAGTCCAGAAAGATACTACTTTTCTACCTTTTTCAATATATAGATCTGCTAGTTCTTGAAGTTTTGCTTTGAAAGCTTCAATATCTTCATCCGGATCACCTTTTACGATTTTAGCTGTATAGTCTAGTGTATAAGGTTCTAAAGATCTTTTATATTCTTCAAACTCAATCAACCAATGTGGAAGACCAGGTTTGTTATGAACCATCTCATCTCCGGCTTTATAACCATATGGTGCTAATGCTGGAGCTTCTTTTTCAGAAACGATAGTTTTCATCTCTTTAGAAATAGTTTCCATCTCAAGCGCAGTATATTTGCCCTCTTTGATTGATTTTTCATTAGATTTTCTCATACCGTAACCAATATTTGGATTTGCTGCTGCAAATACCATATGTTTGTTTACGAAATCCCAGTCTATTGATTCAGGACGGTTAAATACGATTTCTCTAGCGATATAGTTCCATAGAGCTGTATCTGTATTTGGTGAGAAAATGATTTCTGTATCAGCTAAATCTGAAGTTCTGTGAGTATAAGTTTGAATAGAGATAACTTTTACTCTTTCAGGGTCTGAAAGTTTTCTGTCAGTTACACGAGACCATAAGATCGGGTGCATTTCTGCCATGTTTGAACCCCAAGATACGATTGTATCAGTAAGCTCGATGTCATCATAACAACCTGATGGCTCATCAATACCAAATGTTTGGTAGAAACCAACAACCGCAGATGCCATACAGTGACGAGCATTAGGATCAATTGCATTAGAACGGAATCCAGCTTTCATCATTTTTTGAGCTGCATAACCTTCCATTACAGTGTACTGACCAGATGCGAAAACTGCTACACCCTCAGGACCTTTTTCATTGAAAGCTGCTTTAGCTTTTTCTTCCATTATATCGAAAGCTACTTTCCAAGATACTGGAGCAAATTTACCTTTTTTGTCAAATTTACCGTTAGCATCCATTCTTAATAATGGTTGAGTAAGTCTGTCCGCACCATACATAATTTTAGCATTAAAGTAACCTTTAATACAGTTCAGCCCTCTGTTAACTGGAGCCGCAGGGTCCCCTTTAACAGCAACAATTTTACCATTCTTAGTAGCCATCATGATACCACAACCAGTACCACAGAAACGACAAGCTGCCTTGTCCCATCTCCAGCCGCCTTCAGCTTTGTTCGCCGCTGCTTGTAGCTCTGCTGGTACACTCATACCAATTGCTGCTGCTGCAGATGCTGCCGCTGAACTTTTAAGAAATTCTCTTCTTGAAAGTGACATATTTTCTCCTGTTTGATAATTTCCGAAACGAAGCAAATTCAAAAATTGCTTTATTCCAATTTTTGTTAAGGTGTCCATTAACGATTTAATACTATCACTTTGATGGTAAAAAAATCTTTGACTTATGTCAAAAAGTTAGAAAAATATATTAAGTTTTGTTTTATTAATGAAAAGAGGGAATATAAGTAGCACTTAGAAAAACTATTATATTCTTGTATCTTGGCAGCTTTTCGTGAGCTTCTCTAATTCGAGCTTAAGGTTAGATAATTTTTTTGTAGAATTGATTAATTCTTCTGTTGACTCTATAACAATGTCCTCACTGTTATTTAGATGCTTGTGAACTAGTGATTTGTCTTTTAGCTCATCGATGATAGAATCAAATTCATCCGTAAGTTCACCTAGTTTTGAAGAAGCTCTCTCAGACTGTAGTAATGCCTCATTAGAATACTCCATCGCTGTATTTACCTTTTGTATAAAACAGTTTATGGTATCACTTACTTCGACAATTTCAGTCTCACTTTCAGCTTCTAGTTTTAGTGGTTTTAGATTTGTAATATCTTCATTATTTACAAGCATTCTGGAATATTGCATAAATGAGTCTACATGTGACTCAATAGAACGCAGTTGCAAAAGAGAGTATACAAACAGTATGAGTAATATGATTCCGGAAGTGTACTGAAATGTTTTGATAAAACCAGTCTTGTTTTCACTATAGTCAGTATACATTGTAACCAATTTGTCCACATTATCTAGCAGTATAGTGTTCTCTCTATATATTGCAGTGACAATTTCTTCAAGTTCTGCCTTTCTATCTATATCAGAGTTTGTAAAGAGTTTGAAGTTTTGAATGTTTTCATAAAAACTTTCCCAAAGTTTACTTACTTCTATCTGTTGAAGTGATATCTGATATGTAGGAACTGGAGATATATTTTTATCTGAATCACCATGTCTTAGTGTATTTAGTCCCTTTATAAATTCATCAACGGCAGCATTTAATTCATAAAAATCTTTATTAGAACTATAGTGTATGTAAAAAACATTTTTAGACATCTTTTGAGTTAGCATTCTTTGCTTACCTGAGATATTTATTACCAGAGCATCTTTTTCATTTTGCTGGTTTAAATATATAGTTGTACTAATAACACTAAGCATTAAAGCGATTAAAAGAGCACCTAGTATTTTAATTTTTGTACTTATGCTTGTTGCTTTTTTCATAATTGCTCTCCTCTAAATATAGTGTTTAATCTTTCTTTGTCTAAGATAGATACATTTGAGTTTTCAACCTCTATTATATGACTTCTTTTTAGTTTCTTTAAAACTCTAGAGAGTGTTTCAGGTTGAATGTGTAGCATAAAAGAGACATCTTGTCTTTTTAAAGAATTAAACATCTCTAAATCATCACTAAGCATAAAAGCCACTTTAGCTGTAGCATCAAAAACCAGTTCTCTGTTTACAACACAGTGAAGCTGATGTGTTTTTAGTAGAATTTCATTGATGAACTCATTGTTAAGTATATTTTTAGCTAAAAATCTTTTTTTGAATTCAATAAAATTGACTTCGAGGATTACACTGTCTTCAATAAATTCTGAATTTGAATAGCAGTAAATAGAGTCATTGTCCAAACTTGTTAGTTCTGAGATAAGAGAGTTCTTGTGAATGTGATATAGAAAAATCTCATTTTCAAATTTATCTATTTTGTAGACTTTTAGTACACCGGAGACTAGAAAAAATATTTTGTTGTATGTGTCATTCTCATAATATAGTATAGAACCTTTTGGGTACTCAACTATATTTGAAATATCTTTTATCTCTTGTAATTGATCATTATCTAAAGATTTAAAGAAATTTAACTTTTTTATTAAACCCAGTTTCTCTTCTATCATATATATTCTACTTTTTCAGAAATTCTTTTAACTCTGTATACTCTTCTTCTATCGTTTTCATATTATCTAACATTTTCATCTCATCAATGGCGGAATTATCTTTTAAAAATTCTTTACGCCACTCAATGTTCTTGGAGAGTTCTTCAAGACCTGTAGTTACATACTCAAGCATTTTGTCAATTTGTCCACCGCTGATCATGCCGTCACCATCTGCTTTATAGAAAAGAAGTGCATACTCGTCCATTTCTTGGGAATATCTAAAATCATCAGCAATATTTTTAATTATTTCTTTAATTCGTTTGTTTTTAAATTCTCTTTTTGCCATTAAAAAATTACCCAGTTTAAAATATTATCTGTATTCTATCATAAAATTAATGGTATAAGAATTGCTGTCTATACCAATAACAAGTCTGTGATAGGAGATACATGCAGTTTATTGAAGCACTAAAGTTAAGAAGCAAACTATTTTTTCTTTTTATGCTAATTACAATAGGGCTTATCTTGGTTGGAGTAATGGGTTATTTAAATATTAACTCTATGAAGAAAAACCTAGACTCACTCTACTTTGGTTCACTAGTCCCGGTAACTGAACTAAATGAAATACTGCAGATATATCACGGCTCAATAGCAAACACAATATACAAAGCAAAAAATTCTGAAATAAGCTCATCACAAACTACATCAGAAATGGAAAATGCTCTTCTAAAGATAGAGATGCAGTGGCGAAATTATGAGTCTCACTTTAAAAGGTATGAAGAACTACAATATGTTCAATATACTGCTTTGGAGATCAAGGCAACAAATGACTACTTTAAAAAAATACTTAATGGTGCTTTATCAGGACATACAATAGAAAATATATCAATGGATATTTTTGAAAAAAGAGTAGAGCATATTCATACAACAGTAAAGAAATTGATAAATTATGAAGTAGAGATGGCTAAATATGAGAGGAAAAAGTTTTTAAAACTTTACGATGACATAATTCAAAATGTTGGATTGATTCTGACACTAATTATTTTGGGCGTATTGATTATTTCATATTACGTTTTTAAAAGCATTCAAAATGACCATACAAGACTAGAAATAACTACTAGAAAGTTAAAAAGTGCAAACAAAAAGCTTGAAAATGTTTCATATACAGATGCTTTGACATCCCTACACAACAGAAGATATTTTAACTTTGTATACGACCGAGAACTAAAACGTGCAAAAAGAACTAAATCATATATTACATTTATGATGTTAGACATAGACTTCTTCAAACAGTACAATGATACTTATGGGCATATAGAAGGTGACTTTGCCCTAAAAAGTGTTGCCAAAGTCTTAAAAGACTTTCTTAAGAGACCTAGCGACTATGTATTTAGATTAGGTGGAGAAGAGTTTGGTGTTATCCTTATAGATACGGATGAGTCAAATAGTGCAAGACTAGCACGTGAAATCTGTGATGCAGTGAGAGAAAGAGAGATTAAACATGAAGCTAGTAAAGTCAATAAATTCCTTACTATCTCTATAGGAGTTGTATGCTGTGTAGCTGATGAAGCTCTTAATGAAGAGATACTCATAAGTCGTGCTGATGAGATGCTATATAAAGCTAAAGAGAGTGGTAGAAATGGTTATATTATTACTACTAATGTAAGCGATGCAACAGCACAGAGTACAGAAAAATAGGTGCTTAGTGACCGTGCTTAAATCTAAAGCCTTCACTGAGTAAAAATTCTCTGAGTTTATCTTTTAGTTCGCCTTGAAACTCCATCCAACCATCTTTAAAAGCTCCGCCACAGCCAAGCTTCTTTTTTAGTAGTTTTAGTGTGAGTGTAGTGTCTTCTTTTGGCATCTGAAACTCACCGACTAAAGTTACTGTTTTACCACGTCTTTTTTCTTTTTTGAAAATTAGAAAATGTTTAGAAGGCTCTAGAATTTCATTTGATACTTTAGCCTTGCGAGGAGATTGAATTTCTGCCCATCCATCATCAATATCTGCACCAATGAAAATATCTAGTTTTTTGCCTCTACTCATGTAGTTATATTACTTTTTGAGCCAGTACACTCATATTGTCATATGAACTGTTTTTAATATTTTGAACGACTTCTTCTTTTGAAAAGTCATTTCTGTTATATAGTGCGATAACTACTTCATCGCCATTTTTTAAAAATGTATTTTCACCGTATTCAGTATATCTTGTAGCACCAATACTAATGATCGCTTCTTTAGGGTTAGAACATGCAGCAACATATTCGCTTAAGGGTTCTAATGGTCCGAAGTTTTCTTGGGTGTTTATCTGGTTAGTCATCCAATCTACAAGTTTGTCATAAAAATAGCTATACCCATTTAATGCTACATCTTCGCCATAGGCATGTAGTTCACCGCCGCGACGAAGGAAACTGCATATAGAGTAAGAATCCATAATACCACCTTCTTTAAACTTATCTATCTTTATAAGAGTGTTACTAAGTCCCTTCGAGTCTTCTCCCCAGTTCTTCTTATCACTTATTTTACTAGCTCCTGCAACTCTTATAGAACAGTCATTATAAGCACCAAAGTAAGTAGGAATGATTTTACTCAGTCTTCCAGCTGTGTACTCTAAATCACAGATTAATCCTACTTCAGGTTCAGCTTGAACATTCATATCTTCTTTTGGAAGTCTGATGTGTGAAGTTGACAGTGGGTAAGTACGTAAAGTATCTTTTGCGTGTAAAACTAATCCGCTGTCCAAATCAGTAGGACGAGGAAGATAAAAAGGAAACATCCCTTTGGGAGCGGCTTCTTCTGCAGTGATGATATCTTTAAACTCTTCAAGTTCACCAGCTTGCGCTAAGTGAAGTGCAAAGTTACCGGCTATTCCTAGACCAATAAATTTTTTATACTTTGCCATTTTCTTTAGCCTCAGCGTATTCTTCGTAGCTACCTTTGAAGTCAGTTATACTTCCATCAGCATGAATTTCTATAATACGGCTAGCAAAAGCATCTAAAAGCTCACGGTCATGAGATACACAGATAACATTTCCTTTAAACTGTAAAAGAGCTTCTCCAAGTGCAACAATCGCTTCAAGGTCAAGGTGATTTGAAGGCTCATCTAAAACTAAAAAGTTTCCACCCTCTAACATCATTTTAGAAAGCATCATTCTATGTTTTTCCCCACCAGAGATGCTAACTACAGATTTTTCTTGTTGCTCACCATTAAATAGCATACGACCAAGACAGTTTCTGATCTCAGCGATATCACGCTTAGGATCAAATGCTCTTAACCAGTCATATAGAGTTCCGTCTCCACTAATCGTATCGGCAGTGTCTTGTGGAAAGTATGAGTTTTCGATTGTAGCACCCCAATGGATTTCTCCAGAGCTTGGTTTCATCTCTTCCATCATAATTTTTAATAGAGTTGTCTTACCTGCACCATTTGGCCCGATTAAAGCTACTTTTTCATCTGGTTCAAATTTAAGATTTACATCTTTTAGAACTTCATTGCCATCAGGATAAGTGTGGTTAACATCAATAATATTAAGTGCTTCATCACCCATAACTCTTTTTGCTTTAAAAACTATACTTGGGTCTCTTCTTGAAGATGGTTTTATATCTTCAATAACAAGTTTGTCTAGTTGCTTTTGACGGGAAGTTGCTTGTTTTGCTTTAGAAGCATTTGCAGAGAAACGGCGAACGAAAGCTTCTAGTTGTTCTTTCTCTTTCTCTTTTTTAGCATTATCAAGTTCATTTTGTTTTGCTATTACGTTTGCAGCGATATACCAATCATCAAAGTTACCAGTGAATTCACGGATTTTTTGGTAGTCAACATCAAGTATGTTTGTAACAACAGCATTCAGGAAGTGTCTATCATGAGAGATAACAACCATAGTACCTTCATGACGTTTAAGCTCATTTTCTAACCAGCTAATAGTTTCAATGTCAAGGTTGTTCGTAGGCTCATCAAGAAATAATACATCTGGTTTAGGGTATAAAACTTGTGCTAAAAGAACTTTGAATTTATCAGCACTGTCAAGAGTACTCATAAGATTTTGATGCAACTCTGCAGGTAAACCGACATTTTCAAGTATTTTAGCAATATTTACATCGTACTCATAAGTAGGATCTTCTTCCACACAGATAACTTCTAAATCTGCAAGACGATTATTTACTGCGTCATCTTCGAAGTCTCCAGTCATGTAAAGCTCTTCTTTTTCTTTAATAGCGTCGTAGAGTCTTTTATTTCCGCATAAAACTGCATCCATGATTGTATAGTCTTCATAAGCAAATTGATTTTGCCCAAGAACACCAACTTTGTTAGCTTTAGGGATAATTATTTCACCTTCATATTCATTAATCTGACCACTCAGAATTTTTAGGAAGGTTGTTTTACCAGCGCCGTTTGCACCGATAAGACCGTATCTCTTGTGACGGTCTAGTTTGAGGTTAATGTCTTGAAATAGAACTCTATTTCCAAAGCGCATTATTAAGTTCTGTACTGTTACCATAATTATTTCTCTTAGATAAATTTTCGCGATTATATCTAAGAGTTGTTTAAAAGTTGATTATTTTAAGTTTTATAACCTTTTAGCATATTGTTTAGATTGATAGTCATTTGTGTCAGTTTTGAAGAAGCATTCGAAATGTCATCCATGCTTTTTTTGTTTTGAGTTGATATTTCTTCAATCTCAGATACTTTAATAATCATAGATTCAACTGTTTTAGAGTTATTTATATAACCTGTTACAGTCTCATCAACTTGAACTATAGAACGCTCAATTGATTCCATACTTGTATTGATCTCATTCTCGGTATTACTTGCATCTCCTGAAAGTTTCTCTATCGCTTTAGCATTTCTAGAGATGTTATCACTGGCGTCTATAACTGATTGAACAATTACACTAATAGTTGCATTTATCTCAGATAATGATTTTTGAGTTCTCTCTGCAAGTTTACGGACTTCATCAGCAACAACAGCAAAACCACGTCCATGCTCGCCGGCACGAGCAGCTTCAATAGCGGCATTAAGAGCAAGAAGATTAGTCTGATCTGCAATATCTGATATAACCACAAGTACATCTTTAACTTGAGTAGCATCTGCGCTTAGTTGTTCTAGTTTATGAGATAGTTCAAGCTCATCCTCAGCCCGTTGTTGAATCTCAGTTGCTAAGTGAACTATCTGTTGGTTTGCACCTTTTAGAATGTTACCGGCTGAATTGATATCTTCTTTAGTTATTTTTGCTTGCTCAATTGAAGCAGTAAGAATATTTTGAAGATCTTTTCCTTGAATAGAAACCTTGTTTACAAGTTCACTTTCTTCTTGTGCTTTTGCTTTCATGCTTGATGAAGTGTCCGAAAGTGTTTGGGAAATATCTGTGTTTTGTGATGATGAAGTTTTTGCTTCAGATACTGTAACTCGAACTTTGTCTATAAAAGCATTGATATTTTGAGCTATTTCAGAGACTTCATCACCTTTTGGAACAGTAATTTGACTTGTTAAATCACCTTCTCCTTTAGCTAGGTTATATGAAGCAACTTGAAGTGTGTCTAGTTTTGATATGAGTGCTTTTTGAGTTAAAAATATACTAATAAGTAGTAAGACAACAAGTATGGCAAGAGAGATTCCAACGATTACATTTCTTGTCTCTTCTACATTTTCAAGTACTTCCGATTCATCAATATCAACTATAATACCCCATGATTCTCCAAATATTTTTATAGGAGCAAATGAGCTTAGAACTTTTATCCCTCTATGATCTTCAATAATCCAAGAACCATTTTCTCCTTTCTTTATAGCGTCAACAGACTTCGAGTTAATCTTTACAATAGATACTGTTGTCCCTGCTACTTTAACTGCAGGGTCTTCCATGTCTTTTATAAAACGACTGTCATTTTTCATATTTCCATCAAGAGAGATTAGATTGGCTTTACCTGTTTTTCCAAGACCTGCTTTTTCAAAGTCTCCTTTGAAGTTCATTACACTGTTGAGCTTGTCTTTTGGAAGTTGAAAAATCACAGCTCCCTCAAAATCTTTTCCAAAGTAAAGAGGAGATGCTAAAAATATAGAGGGCTGATTATAGCTTGGTTCATAAGGTCTAAAGTCAGCAAATGCAACTTTTCCTTTTGGAGTTTTTGAAGCCTTTTTAAATGCTTCTGCAAGTCCTGAGTCAGAGTAAACACCTTTAAGTAAGTTAGTACCAAAATCTTTCTCTTTATAAACAGAGTAAACAACATCACCACTTGCATTAATTATAAATATATCATATAGACCGTAGTTATCTAATATCTGCTTATATACTGGATGAATCTGAACATGGTTTGCAGAGTATTCTTCTTTAAATTTTTTACTCATTATAAGTTTGTCTTTTTCACCAATCTTATTCTCATTTTCTACAATATATAAGTATTGAGCTATTTGAGCGCTGAAGCTTTTTGGTAAATAGTCCTCTGTAGACTTTTTAGGATTAGCACCTTTTATATTAAAGTTGATTTTATTGATGTATTCATTATTGTAGTGTTTGATAAGTGCAGCTTTAATATCATCTTGTGATACATCCGCCATCTCTTCAAGCTCTTGAAAACTCTCATCCAGTGACCACATAGCTTGAACTGTAACTGAGTCGGCGGTTCTAGAAAGCAATAGGTTTTCGATTGAGCTAAAAAAGTCCATAATATGTTCTTTTTTAGATTCCTTTACTGCATCTAGTAGGGCCATATTGCTTTTTACTAGTGAGTCTGAAGCTCTACTAATAGATATTGACATAATACTTACAGTCATTACAAGCAGTGAAACTGCCATTAATGCGAGAACTTTAAATTTAATACTTTTCATATTCATTATAGTATCCTTTGTTTTTCATCATTAGTGATAATACTGTGATAACTCTTTATTTATAGTAAATAAAGAGTTATCACAGCTTCTTTGAAATATTTTTAACAGTATGTAACTTTTTTTGCAAAAAGTTTAGTTCTTATATCAGGAGCTTATATAAGAAATTCTTAATAACATCATCTAAAATATTACTATCATGCATTAGAACATAAAACACTTCTAGAACTTTAGGAGACAAATCAATAGTTTATATAAAATATAAAAAATGGGCATGATGGTAACGTTCTAGTTTTAGAAAAAGTACCTTCATTGGACTAAAGCGAATTACATAGTTATGTACTAATGTAACAAATAAACTGTAAAATACATCATGCAAATAAGAGAATTAGATTTAAAAGAATTATATACAGCTTACGATGTGTTAAAACAGCTCAGACCAGCACTTAGTTATAAAGAGTTTGAAGACTTGATATATGATATGAGACATATGGAGTATAAGATGTTTGGTATCATGGACGGTGAAGAGCTTATTACCTATGCCGGAGTAGCTGTTCAGACTAACCTTTACCATAAAAGGCATCTCTATGTTTTTGACCTTGTAAGTGATGAAAAATATAGAAGCGGTGGATATGGAGCTGTGATGCTTGAGTATCTAGAAGATTATGCAAAGACATGCATGTGTGAAAATATAGTTTTATCTTCTAACTTTGAGAGAGAAAATGCACATAGGTTTTATGAAAAGAGTGGCTTTGACAAGAAAAGTTATATTTTTATAAAGAAGGTTTCATAGTTAATATAAAAACCTAGAAGCCGATAAGGCTTCTTCTTAGTTTATAGGTGCCGGAGTTGCTCTTTGGTGGAGCTCGTTGTCTATCATTAGTAGACCGTACCCATCACCTTTTACAAGTTTTATCTTAGAGATAATCTCATTTACAGAAGATTCTTCTTCAACTTGTTCATTTACGAACCACTGAAGGAGGTTATATGTAGCATGGTCTTTCTCTTTGAGTGCTAAATCACTTAAATCATTTAACCTAGCTGTCATCATCTGTTCGTGTTCTAAACTCATCTGAAAAACATTTAAAAGAGTTCCAAAGTTTTTAGGTGGTTTAGCGATTTCTTTTAGAGATATGTGTACACCTTGTTCAACTAAATAGTTATATATTTTAGTTGCGTGCATATGCTCTTCTTCGTACTGCATCTTAAGCCAGTTAGCAGCACCGTTAAAGTCTGAATGATTACAATAAGCTGACATAGCAAGATAAAGATATGCTGAGTAAAACTCGTGGTTAAGTTGAGCTGATAAACCCTTTTGTATTTTTTTAGATAACACAGGAAACTCCTCTTTTTGTTTATTTTAGGCTAAAGAGTATTAATACTGTATAAATTTATTTTCCACAACATTTTTTAAATTTTTTACCACTTCCACATGGGCAACTCTCATTCCTCTCAACCTTAGAGTTGAAAAGTTCTCCATCAAGATATTTCCATGCTCCATCTAGCATTACAAAATTACTTTTTTCGTGCAGAACATTTACTTGATTGTTTTCTCTGTAGTAAGCCTTAAACTCAACCGTATCTTCATCGGCATTTAATACATCTAGTTTTAGCCACTCTATAGAAGTCGGATGACTTAGCTCTTCTACAGTTTGATGTACAGATGTCTCTGTCAAGTAATTCCAGTCTTTTTTTACAAAAGCTTCATATCTGCTTCTCATTAGTTCTTCGCAGTTCATCATTTTCCTTCTTGCTCCTTAGTCGCTTTTATAATCTCTTCAACTATAGACGGGTCTTCTAATGTTGAAATATCTTGTGTAATCTTTTCGCCTACTGATATACTTCTTAGAATACGACGCATTATTTTTCCAGAGCGAGTTTTTGGCAGTCCAGGTACAAAGATAAAACGATCACACTTAGCAAATGCTCCGATCTCTTTTTTGATTATATTGTTAATCTCCTGAGCCATATCTTCATACTTTTCATGCTCTTTGAGGTTTAGTATAATAAATGCACAAAGTGACTCTCCTTTAATAGAGTGTGGCTCTCCAACTACAGCAGACTCTGCTACCATAGGGGCATTCCCGATACTGGCTTCAATTTCAGCCGATCCTATACGATGACCAGATACATTTATAACATCATCTGTACGACCGGTTATCGTTATATAGCCATTCTCATCTATCATAGCACCATCACCTGAGAAGTAAACAGGTTTTCCATCCTTTTTACAATCACCAAAATATGCTTTTTTAAATCTGTCATCATCTCCCCATACCCCTCGAATCATTGAAGGCCAAGGACGTGTGATGCACAGAAGTCCTTTTTCACCTATAGGGGTAGGATTTCCATCTTTATCTATAACTTCTGCCATTATCCCAGGAATAGGCAGTGTTGCACAGCTTTTTTTAATCGGTGTAGCTCCAGGGAGAGGGGATATCATATGTCCTCCTGTTTCCGTCTGCCACCACGTATCTACAATAGGACAATTTTCTCTACCGACTTTAGTGTAGTACCATTCCCATGCTTCAGGATTGATAGGTTCACCTACCGTACCAAGTATTCTGAGTGAGCTCAAATCATATTTAGCAGGTTCATTATCACCGACTTTATGAAGCATGCGAATAGCAGTAGGAGATGTATAAAACTGAGTGATTTTTAGGTCTTGTACTGTTTTCCACCAACGGCCTGCATCTGGATAAGTAGGAACGCCTTCAAACATTACCGTTGTAGCACCTGCTGCTAATGGTCCATAGACTATATATGTATGTCCTGTTATCCATCCTATGTCAGCTGTACACCAGTAAATATCGCTATCTTTTATGTCAAATACCCACTCCATAGTCATCTGAGCCCAAAGTATATAACCTGCTTGAGAGTGTAGGACACCTTTTGGTTTGCCTGTACTTCCTGAAGTATATAGTAAGAAAAGAGGATCTTCGCTCTGCATTACTTCTGCTTCACATTCATCACTCATTGTGTCAATCAAGTCATTATAAATTTCATCACGACCTTTTACAATATTTATATCTTCGTAGTTTCTCTTAACTACTAAAACTTTTTCGACAAAATCACATTCACCTTTAGCCAGTGCAGCATCTACTGTGGGTTTTAGAAGGTATGCTTTACCGCGACGAAAAGCTCCATCTGCTGTAATAATGAGTTTTGCTTTTGCATCTAAGACACGACTATGAATGGCATCTGCAGAAAAACCTCCAAATACGATAGAATGAATAGCTCCTATTCGCACACACGCAAGCATCATATATGCAGCTTCTGGAATCATCGGCATATACATAACGACGCGGTCACCTTTTGTAATGCCAAAATGATTCCTTAGAAGATTAGCAGTCTTATTTACATTTAGAGATAGTTGCTTATAAGTTATATTTTGTATATCCCCTTGTTCTCCTTGAAAAATAATAGCTGTTTTATCAGCTTTATCTTTTAAGTGACGGTCTATACACTGTTGAGATACATTGAGTTCACCATCTTCAAACCAACGTACAAAAGGCATATTGGAATCATCGAGTACTTTTGTATATGGTTTATGCCAAGCTATTTTTTCTTTTGCATAACTATCCCAAAAGTCTTCATAATTATTTTTTGCAAAGTCTTGTAACCTACTATACTCATCCATGCTGTTAATAGCAGCATCTCTGAAAAGTTCTTTATTTGGATAAAAAAGTTTAGTTTCCATGGTAAAGCTCCTCTTGCTTGTTATATTTAGTTAATAATATTGTAGCATTTTTATTTGGTATAATAAAATATGAAAATAAAATCATTATATATATCAGCCAAAGAAAAGAATGCCGGAACCCTGTTTATCTCTATGGGGATGATGGAAATTTTAAAAAGAAATATACCAAACGTTGCTTTTTTTAGACCAGTTATCTACTCTAGATATGCTGAAGATGGAGATATAAGCTTTATGCTTAATAGATATAATCTAGAGATGGATTATAAGGATTGTTATGGTTTTGACATAGAGTATGTTGAGAATATGATTGCCAATAATAAAACAAATCAGCTTATGAATGAATTGATAACAAAGTTTAAAAAACTGGAAGATAAGTATGATTTTGTGCTTGTAGAAGGTATTAGACACTCCTTTTTAACATCTACAATTAATTTTGATTTAAATATAAAAATAGCCCAAAATTTTGGTTCTCCAACCATAAATATTGTTAATGCAAAAAACAAAGCGGTTGCAGATATTCATGACGATATCTTGATAGAAAATGAAAACTCTACATTTCAAGGGTGTACTCATTTTGCTACTTTTATAAATAGACTCGATGAGAAGCAAGAAAAAGATTTGAAGAAAATACTCAAAGAGTACCCATTAAAGTCATACTTCTTAAAAGAGATCAAAGAACTTGGTATGCTTAGTATCGCAGATGTAGTAGACTCTTTGGATGTAACACCAATCCTTTTAGAACCAAAAGATACAACAAGAATAGTTAGAGGTATAAAAGTCGCAGGTCTGACACTAAACAATTTTTTGGATCATATTGAAGAAGATGATTTAGTGGTTGTTCCAGCAGACAGATCTGATATTATTTTAGGTTTGATGGGAGCACTTTACTCAAAGAACTATCCAAATATAAGTGGTATAATTTTTCCATTTGGTATGAATGCACATCCAAATATAAAAAAACTTATCGATGGATTAGATAGTTTTGGTATTCCGGTCTTATCTGTAGATGATGATACATATACGACAGCTAAAAAATTATCTACTACACAAGCAAGGTTGAGGGTTACCAGTGAGAGAAAGATAGCACTTGCACTTGGTCTTTTTAATTCAAGTGTGGATATTGAAGCTATTGAGAAGAAGATATCTACAGTAGAAAGTAAAGTTTTAACTCCAATGATGTTTGAGTATAAATTATTTGAAATAGCAAGATTGAACAAAAAAAGAATTGTTTTACCGGAGAGTAGTGATGAGCGAATTTTAAGAGCAGCAGAGATTATTTTACGCCGTGGTGTTGCTGAGATAACTCTTCTTGGTAATAGTGAAGACATTACTGAACATTACTTGCGTCTAGGTCTGGATCTAAGCAAAGCGACTATTATAGATCATCACAGTTCTAATCTTGTAAAAGAGTTTGCAAAGACTTTTTATGAGATGAGAAAAGAGAAGGGATTAACATTTCAAGCTGCTGAAGATGCAATGACTCATGGAAACTATTTTGCAACTATGATGGTGTACCTTGGATATGTTGATGGAATGGTTAGCGGGGCTATAAGTTCTACTGGTGAGACGATAAGACCAGCACTTCAAATAATCAAGACAAAAGCTGATACTTCTATAGTATCTAGTGTATTTTTTATGTGTTTAAAGTCAGAAGTTCTAGTATATGGGGATTGTGCTGTAAATCAAGACCCGGATGCAGATACTCTAGCACAGATTGCTATCTCATCAGCAAAAACAGCAGAGGCATTTGGTATAGATGCAAAGATTGCAATGCTCTCATATTCAACTGGCGAGAGTGGCAGTGGTATTGATGTTGATAAGGTTAGAGAAGCTACTAAAATAGTAAAGAGTAAAAATGGTGACCTTCTCATAGATGGACCTATTCAGTACGATGCAGCTGTTAATAAAAATGTAGCTCGTAAAAAACTACCTGATTCAAAAGTAGCCGGAGAAGCAAATGTACTTATATTCCCAGACTTAAATACTGGTAATAACACATACAAAGCTGTTCAGCGTTCTAGTGGTGCAGTAGCAATCGGTCCGGTGCTTCAAGGGCTCAATAAACCTATAAATGATTTAAGTCGTGGATGCTTGGTAACAGATATCGTAAACACTATTGCCATTACAGCGATTCAGGCAGGGCAGGATTAATGAAAGTCGCTGTTATAAACTCTGGGAGTTCATCATTAAAGTTTAAACTCTTTGATATGTCTAGCGGAGAAGTTTTATATGCTGTATTAGTTGAACATATAGGTGAGAAAAATTCGCCTATGAAAACACATCACGATGCACTTGAGAGTATAGATGTAGATCTTAGTTCTATAGATGTTATAGGACATAGAGTAGTTCATGGTGGAGAAGAGTTCAATGAACCAACGATAGTAGATGATGAGGTGATTCGCAAAATTGAAGAGTTGACTCATCTTGCGCCACTACACAATCCTGCAAACCTTGAAGGAATATTGGTCTCAAAACAAAAAGCTCCAAATACGACACAAATTGCAGTGTTTGATACAGCATTTCACTCTAAGATGCCTCAAGTTGCATATCTTTATGCTCTTCCATATGAGATGTATGAAAAACATAAGATAAGACGTTATGGCTTTCATGGTACATCGCACTCATATCTTTTAAAAGAGTGTGCATTGCTTCTAAAAAAAGAGACTAAAGAGTTAAATATAATAACTTTGCATCTAGGTAATGGAGCAAGTGCATGCGCTATAGAAAATGGTGTAAGTATAGATACTTCTATGGGCTTTACACCGTTAGAAGGTTTAGTTATGGGTTCAAGATGTGGGGATATAGATCCCGCTATTGTATTATATATGCAGAGAGATTTAGGTTTTAGTGTTAAAAAAATAGATGAAGTACTAAATAAAAAGTCCGGACTGCTTGGAATCTGTAATAGTAGTGATATAAGAGATATCCTTCAACGTGATGATGACAAGTCAAAGTTGGCTATTGATATGATGGTTAGACGCGTTAAAAAATATATAGGCTCATATATGGCACTTCTAGGCAGAGTAGATGCTATTGTATTTAGTGGTGGAATAGGTGAAAATTCCGTATATATAAGAGAGAAAATAATGAACAATGACTTGGGTGGGGAAACACCTGTCTTTGTAATAAAAACAGATGAAGAGCTTGAGATTGCAAGGCAGTGTTTAAGTTTTTAAAACCAGCCTTGTGCATAAAATGAATTTTTTGTAGAGATAGTATTTAAGTTTTTTAAATCTTTTTGAGTTAATGCTTGATGTTTAATCTGATAAACCATATTTACTAAGTATGAATATGAGTCAAGATTTACACTTTTATTCATAAGTGCTTGAGTAGATAAAAAGTCCATAATTTCACTTCTGCTTAGTTTATCACAACTATGTTGAAGATTTTGAAGCATTAAAGCAAACAGTTCTTCATCAATCATAAATATATTATTAGCTATATTTTTAGAAGCATCTTCGTCAATTCCTCTTCTGTGTAGATTTTTAGCAATTGAGTTTGAAATAGAGTTTACTTTGAATTGCGTGCTAGCAGTTAAAGATGTTGTGATTACCGGAGCAAGTGTTAAAGAAGAAGCTAGTAAAACTGAAGATAAAATATTTTGATTTTTTTTCATTTTGTAACCCTTTAAATTGATAAAGTGATTATTCAAAAATAAAGTGTTAAAAAAGTGTAAAAGTGAAAGTTGAAAAGATGTTGTAGAACTGCAGGCTAAAAGCCCGCAAAAATGTTACTAAAGAGGAGTAACGTTTTCAGCTTGAGGGCCTTTTTGACCTTCGCCTACTTCAAATGTAACTTTTTGCCCTTCAGCAAGAGAAACACGTCCACCACCTGTGTGGTTTACTTGACGAAAGTGTACAAATACATCTTTTCCGCCATTGTCTTGTTGGATAAATCCATAACCTTTTTCTTCATTAAACCATTTAACTGAACCGTCTAGTAATTCTGCCATTGCAATACCTCTGTATTAAAATATCACTTCGTGAGAGAAGTGGAGTCAAAAATTGGAGAGTCTTTAGGGTCACAATTGAGCATAGTACAAAATTACACACTAAAGATGAACTCGAGCCTCATCTTTTCATCAAAAGTATTATATCTTATATTTTTTGAAATTATGCAAAAAATATAAAACTTTCACATTTTTGTGATTTTGTCGATATGTATAGTATAACAAGAGATGGAGGATTTACTATGCAAATATCATCTAACATGAGTGTGATGGGTTCTATAAAAAACTCATCTGTAATCAAACCTCTTTATACTGAAAAGATTTCAAAAGATGAAGTGAAAGATATTAGAGAGCAGTTGTCAAAAAATGCTAATGCGATGGCTTTTAATTCAGCATCTGTTCAGACTACCTTTACGAGTAGTGAGGATAGGTTTGCACTTCAGTATCAGGATTTTCAAGATTTCTTGAGTGATATTGGATATGAGGGTAAACCAATAGCTGAGCTATCTAAAGAAGAAGCTACTGAACTTGTAAGTGAAGATGGTTTTTTTGGAATTGCACAGACATCGGAGCGTATAGCGAATTTTGTTATCAATGGTGCCGGTGGTGATGAAGATAGACTTCGCGCAGGTAGAGAGGGTATGTTACAAGGTTTTAAAGAAGCCGAAACAATCTGGGGAGGAGAACTTCCTGAAATATCTCAAACCACTATGAAAAAAGCGATAGAAATGGTCGATAAAGCTATGCACGATTTAGGTTTTTCTATCATAAATAAAGAAGCTTAGGAGTTAAATATGTTAAAAATATTAATAGAAATAGTGGAGATACAACTTTTTTACGCATCTGTTGTTATTTTAGTGGGTGGGTATTTTATAAGTCCGTATATTAGCTGATAGTTTAGGCAGGAATATCCAGATCAGTTGAAGAAATGGATGAGTTGTTGTCTGCTTCGTTTTTATAAGTCTCTTTTCCCATTACGGCTTCTTGTGCTTCACGAGCAACTTGTTGCTGTGCTTTCATCATCATAACCATAGCGCTTGATGCTACAGCTAAATCTTGTCCGCTAGGGTCTGCCGGTGCCAGAGCAGAAGCTATAACTGCTTGTGCATTCGCAATAGTTTCTTGTGGTGTTGAACCAGATTGGAATGAGACTGAAACTTCCCCGCCTATAGCATACATCTTACCATCTGGACCTTGCTGATATGTATAAGTTGCTGCACCTGTAGAAGCTCCACCGCTCTGGTGTGCTGATTCGTGAGCACGAACCTCTGCATCTCTGGATTGAAGATCCAAAACCAAACGTTTTTCATCTTGGCTCAGTTCTTTAGTATCTTTTGATTTTTCTACTGCTTTTTTTTCTTCTTCTTTTGCCAGCTTTTTTTCTTGAGGAGTCTTCTGTTTTCTAAGGGGATCATCTTCGTAAACAAGACGTTCTTTATCATTGAGTTTTATAGAATAGTTAGAACCGATGTCGTATAAAGTGCTTAATCCAATATCCATAATACAAATTATACATCTGTATAAATTAAATTTGGCTATGATTCCATAACTAAATAAAGATAGGTAAATTATGAAATTTGAATTACAAGATGATTATATAGAGCTTTTTAAACTGTTAAAGGTTTTAGATCTAGTGGACAGTGGAGCGCATGCTAAGCTACTGATTGCTGATGGTTATGCTAAAAGAAATGGGGAAGTTGAGCTTCGCAAAAGAGCTAAAATTGTTTCCGGTGATATTATTGAAATTGCTGAAGTTACTATAGAAGTGAAATAGTGAAAGTTCTTTTATTTTTACTACTAGTATTGAGCACCCTTTTTGGTGACTTTTTTATAGTCAGTGGAGATAAAAAAGTTAAGATGAGTTCTCTTGAGACTGGAAAGATAGATTTTTCTACTTTTAAGACTATTGCTCATATAAATCGTGGAAATGATGAACTTCATGCACAAGGTGAAGAAGTTGCTTTTAACCATAGGCATCTAAACTTCAGACTTTCAACTATTGGCTTAGTTCAGTCGAATTATACTATGACTGAGTATAGTGATAAAGCTAAAGACAGTAGTAGCTCATACTATATAGATTTTCATAATTTTACTCGTGATGATGGAGTTATGCTACAGCTTTTTTACAAAAATAAATGGTATGTTGCTGTTTTAGGTAATCCGCTGAAGATTCTTCAAGATATGTTTTTGAAGATAGATATTAAGTCTATAGATTTGGATTTAAACAGAGCAATAGAAGCTATCAAACAAGCAAGACGTGCGTTTCCGCTTGATGATAAACTAAAAATGGTAGAGATTGAGTTAGAGCACAGAAGAGCTAACGAGGCCTATAAGCCCACCAAAAACTCCACCCCAAACGACAAGCCAGTCAAGGTGCTCTTTAATTAATTTTTGAACTATCTCTTTTACGATTTGTGGAGTCAGTTCATTTAGTCTTGCATCTATCACACTCTCTATCGAAACTAACATATCATTACTAAGTGGTGAGTTTTGCATATGATTTTCAAGTGTTTGGTTGAATGCATCTGAAGATACTATTTTTACTACAGCCGCTTTCATTTTTAGTGAAAATGGTTCACGAAGTCCATCTAAAGCACTCTCCCCACCAAACATACCAAGCATCCCGCCAAATGAAGACTCCATAACTGTTTTACTTAGTGCGTCAAATGCAGGAGTGAAGTCTGTTTCTTGGATGATAGGCTCTAAGTTAATCTTTTTCTCTTCATTTTTGAAAAAATCATCTAGTTGTTCTTTTGTGAAAAACTCATTCATCATAAGATTTTTAATAGACTCTTTAAAAGCTTCAAATCTTAAAGGAATAACACCTGAACCATAAAGAAAAGGAACCTTTTCAAAAAGCATATGAATTGCAAGATGATTAGTAAGGGCACCTGATAGTGCGAATAGACCTGCAAAAAGAAGTAAAGAACTCTGTTCATTAGGTATAACAAATGATAAAGCTGTTAAAATAACGGCAATAAAATGGGTAATAAAACTTTTATTTAATTTCAATATAATCTCCTGGTTTAAAAGCGAGATTATACTTAAAATATCAAATATAGCAAATATAGGATAACTATGAAACAAGAGAGTTATGAACTTTTTAAAAGTTCGGGCATAGATGAGATAACTGAGGTTTTAGCAAAAGAGTTAAACTTAAGAAATGAGCAGGCTTTTTGGGGTGATAAAGTTATTCCTTTTACAGAAGCTATTTTAAGTGTATTGATTCCACTAAGAGATTCAAATAGCTTATTTACGCCAGAAGGTGTTAGAGTAGATGAACTAACTCCAGAACTATTTTTTAACTGGAGTGATTTTGTAAGTCTGAAATCATTGGCTTTTACTATCCAAAGATCGAATAGACTTGAAGATGAGTCTAAAACAGATATCGATTTAAAAATATTAGGCGATTATCTTAGCCATTATAATGTAAATTTAGAAGATGAACTACTAGACTTTCCTATCTCACACTACAATCTGCACCAAGGTGTAAGTAACGTGATTAAGTCACTACTATAAAACATGACAGGGTTTATAAAGTATTTTTTAAATAACAAACGCCTAAACTATATGCTATTAGTCTTTTTAGCATATATGGGTTTTAATGCTTACGTAAATATTCCCAAAGAGATCTTCCCAGATGTTGAACTTGACAAGATAAGTGTTCTCGGTGCCTACAGTGGTGCAAGTGCAACAGTTATGGATAAGATGGCTGTCCGTGATATTGAAGAAGAACTTAGTAATATTAACGGTATAGATAAGACTGAGACAACTATTACCCCAGGTGCTTTTGCTATAATTCTGACGCTAAATGAAAGTGTAGATAAGGTAAACTTACTATCTCGTGTAAAAGACTCAATAGCACTAACTAGACAATATCTTCCATCTGATATGAATGAACCAGTAGCAAGAATTTTAGATAAGAGTAGGTCGCTTATTAAACTATCCCTCTCTTCAGATGAGATGACAAAGGGTGAACTAACTGCTATAGCCAAAGAGATTAAAACAAAAATTTCTAGGATAAAAAATATTAGTGAGATACTAATACGTGGAGACTCAAAAGAAGAAGTGTCTATTAGAGTAGATTCACAAGCAGTTCTTGCGTATGAGCTAAAGCATTCTAGTGTTTTAAAAGCTATATCAGATCTTTCATATATATTTCCGATTGGAGATATAGAAGAAAGAGGTAGTTTTATATATCTATCTACTGCAAACGGCAAGGAAGATGTCCATGAGTGGGAAGAAAGCATACTTAATATAGATGGTAAGTATATCAAATTAGGTGATATCGCCGAGGTTAAAATAGAATATCCACAAACAGACACGTTAGCATCTTTTAACAATAAACAGACTCTTACTCTTGTCATATCAAAAGGTGAACTTGGTGATTCTATTGCACTCTCTGCTGAGCTTAAAAAATATGCAAAAAAACTGCAAAAAAGTTATCCGAAAGTCACTTTTGACTTTTATCAAGACACCTCAAAACCGGTTGAAGACAGATTAAACACTGTTATCTCAAATCTAATGTTTGGATTGATTCTGGTGTTTTTGTCCATGTACGTTCTGATTAATCTAAGAATAGCGCTTATAGTTGCTTTAGGCATTCCGTTCTCATTTATTATAGGCTTATTATTTATATACTATATGGGCTATTCTATAAACATTGTTTCCTTGCTTGGAGCGCTCATAGTTATTGGTATAGTTGTTGATGATGCCATCGTTGTAAGTGAAAATATACAGCGTCATATAGATGATGGTATGGAAAATACGGAAGCCGCTTTGCTTGGTGTAAAAGAGATGATGCTCCCTGTTACCCTTGCTACAGTGTCTACTGTCGCTGCTTTTTTACCTATGTTTATGTTAAGTGGAGAGATAGCTCTATTTTTAATACTTATTCCTATTGTTGTTGTTATGATTCTTTTAGGTTCGCTCCTGGAGAGTTTTGTATTTTTACCGCTACATGCATCTGAGTTTCTTAAAAAAAGTAACAATATGGTTGACTGGAAACCGTTTCAAGAACTATACGGAAGGACACTCTCCTTCTTCATAGAGTATAAAAAGACGTTTCTGATGCTATTTCTTATTATTATTCCTATTGCAACAGTTATGACTGCTAAGTCTATGAGGTTTCAATTCTTTCCTAATTTTGATGGTAATAATCTTTATATATCCGGAAAAATGGATATAAATACTCCTTTGGAAGATACTTTCAAAATAGCAGGCGAGATACAGACGGAGATGATGAAGTACTCAGAAGAGTTTTCACTGAAGTCTATCTCTGCAACTAGTGGATACAGGAGAAGCCTCTCCGGTGATACTCAGAGAAATAACAGTGTTTTCTTTATAACAATGGAGCTTTATGACAGGGAAGAGACAAGCTGGATAAACAAATATGTAAGTCCCGTGCTGAACTTCAGTTTTGATTTTAATAATCCTGAAAAGATCAGACAAAAGCAAACGTTTGAGCTATCTCCTAGAGCAAGAGAACTTGTAATGCCTTTTAAAGAGAAGTACAAGATGGTAGAGCTTGGAGTTATGGAAGATAAGCCTGGACTTATAAGAAGTGATATTCAAATAAACCTCTCCGGTAGTAATGACGCTCAGCTTCAAGAAGCTGTAAAAAGATTAGAATCAGAGATATCAAAACTAAAAGGTATAAAAAATTTTAGTGATAATATCAGATATGGAAAGATGGAATACAAGATAAAGATAAACTCTTATGGTGAGAGTTTAGGTCTTAGTGAAGCATCTGTAGCCAGAGTTCTTAGCTCGTACTTTTTAGAGAAAAAGCAATCAACAACTTTTAATGAGCGCGGCGTAATGGAGATCAAGACAAGAGACAGTGCAAAAGATAATACAACTACTCTTTTAGACTTCAGCATAGCCCTTGAAGATGGCAGGTATGTAAAACTGACGGATGTAGCAGTAATTACTCAGATGCAAGATTATGAGAAGATAGATAAACTAAACGGAAGCATCGTTAAGACTGTGTATGCAAGTGTTGACAAGCGTATTATCACACCTACTGAAGTATTGGATAGTTTGCAAACAACTCTTGGAGATATCGCAAATTCCGGAATCGAAGTAAATCTGCTTGGAGAGAAAGAGAAGAAACAGCAACTAAAAGATGACATGAAAAATGCTTTAGTGTTGGCAATCTTTTTAATCTTTTTAACATTACTGCTTATTTTTTCTAAAATAAAATATGTTTTGATGGTAATGAGTGTAATCCCTCTTTCTGTTTTAGGAGCGTTGGTAGGACATAAACTTTTGGGCATAAATCTAAGTATGCCATCTGTAATAGGTATATTGGGGCTTGCCGGAGTTGTAATTAATGATGGTATTATTATGCTTGATTTCTTACATGGAACTCATAAGTCAGAGGATTTTTTCAAACGTGCTAAACTTAGACTTCGTCCAATTGTAATTACTTCTCTAACTACATTTTTAGGACTTTTTACACTTGTATTTTACGCTACTGGGCAAGCTGTTATTTTACAGCCTATCGCAGTATCTTTAAGTTTTGGTCTAGTGTGGGGGACATTTTTAAATCTTCTTTATCTACCGACACTCTATGCTTTGGTAAACGATATTAAGCCTCTTTCAAAAAAGCAAGATACAGAGCACCCCATAGCAGAAAAACTATAAGAGCAATCAGTCCAAAAAGAACTGTAACTCTTATAGTAAAATGAAAAAGAAATTTAAAAAAGCCCATTATTTTTCGTATGGAACTGTTTTTAGTTTCGCAGCTTTTAGATAGACGATACCGCCTAAAATATTGATAACATCATAGTGTAGTTTTTTAGCTAAAAAATCTGCAACTATGCTTGTTCTGCTTCCTGTTCTGCAGATCAGGGCAAATGGTTTTTTAGTATCTACTTTTTTATTTAGCTCAGTTAAAAAAGCATTAACGTCATAGCCTCCTCTTTCATCCCAAAACATAATGGTAATAGAATTTTCAACAATACCGGTCTCTACCCATTCTCCGGGTGTTCTGATGTCAACAATAGGAATTTTAGAGTCTAAAATTTTTTGTGATGGATATTCATTTGTCATAGATGCGAGTAGTGTAGCGCTTAAAATCATAAATGATAGTAATATTTTTATCAAGTTGTTCTCTCCATATAGTAATTAAAGTGTATAATTATAGCAACGATAACTAAACAATAGGTACAGCATGTCAGCATCTAATAAAGCTATAGAAAACTCAAATAGACTCCGTTACATAAGAGCACTGGAGCGATTTCACAAAAGTATAATATCTTATCTTATGAATACTCCTGAACTTTCAATGGATCGATATAGTAAAAAAATTGATAATGCTCTTAAAGTTCTAAATAGGATTGAAGAGATAGATCTTTATAAAGGTGAATTACAAGATTTGCAAAAGCTTGTAAAGAAGATAATCGCATTTAAAGATAGTGATAAAAGTATTGAAGATATTAAAGAAGATATTTTGTATAGCTCAAATCAGTTAGACAAGAGTAAAAATGCAAGAAGATATAAAAAAGATAAACACACAAATGCTAAATATGATGAGTGGGAATAACTAAGAGAAAGAAATTCTCTTAGTTTTGTTTAGATTCTACTAGCATAGCATCTAGTAGTGCAAATAGTTCGTTTGAAGCATCTTCCATCTTATCAAAATTACGTACAATCTCATCAGCATTATCAAGGGTAGATGTAATTGCAGTGTTGTCAATATATGTTAAGTTAATATTAGCGCTATCGTGAACAATAGCATGTGGAGTTGTGATTTTAGAAAAAGATGAAGTAGCAGAAAATCTGTTTTTACCTTCATTATCATACCACGTACCTAAACTACACTCATGTGGTGTTTGGTTAGTTAGAAGTTTTTCTAAAGACATAACTGAATTATATGCACGAGACTTGTAAAGAATATGATCTAGTTTGGCAAGAACAACAAATATAGAATTTTCCATCTCATAAGAATAGTTTACGATTTCACTTGAGTTGTCACTAAGTTCAATCAGAGTCCCTTCAAACTCATTGATCTTGCTAGCTGAACCCTCAACAGTAGTTTTCATAGTAGTTGAACTCTCTTGAATCTCATTCATATCTTGTTGTAGAGATTTTATAGATACAGAGATCTCTCCAGTAGCTTTATGAGTTCTCTCTGCAAGTTTTCTAACTTCATCTGCAACAACAGCAAAACCTCTACCATGTTCACCTGCACGCGCAGCTTCAATAGCTGCATTTAGTGCTAGTAGGTTTGTCTGATCTGCTATATCTGTAATAAGTTCTATAACAGAAGTGATATCATTAGTCTGATTTGCAAGTTCACTGATACTATGGTTGTTTGTACTTACTTGCTCACTTAAGTTACCTAGTTCATTAACGATTTCATTAACATTTTTACGAGAGTCAGACGCTAAGTCAGAAGCAGATTTTGTAGCTTTTGTAACTTCTTTTAGATTCCCGATATTCTCTCTCAGGTTATCAATGATAAGTGAAAGTGATTCAGATACGTTGATACTTTTTGTACTAAGTTGAGAATTGAAAGTATCTCTGGCAGCTTTTTGATGCTGTTCTTTCATAAACGTGATACTTTTATCAACGCTTTTAATTGCTTCAACAAACTCACCATCCATACCTGCAGATGAGATTTGATGACTGAATACACCCTTGGAAGCATCTGTAATTGTCGTGTTTATCTCATTGATAAGATTTTCTATATGCCCTAATAACGTTGATAGTTCACATCCAAGTATTCCAAGCTCAGTTTTTGTATTGTGCTGACACTCTTCTCTATGTGTAAAATCACCTTTTGCCGCATGACCGATAAGTGTAATGAATGAACCTATACCACCTGTAATAGATTTTCTAATAACATTTGCTAAAATAAATACTACAATAGCAACAAAAGATCCGGCAACAAGGACTAATATTTTGTAAAAGTTTAAATCATCAGCTAAAGATAGGGAATTGTTTGTTAGCTCTTCACCCTTATGTTTTACAAGTTTTTTAAAAGCAGTCCTAGAACTGTTTGCAAATGGTGTCAGATCGTTCTTATACTTTTTGTAGACCTTTGTTTTATCGTTTAGAATATCATCACTGCTTAAAGATTCCATCATTTTATATGAGTTGTTCAAAAAGAGCATTGTTGATGTTTTTGCTTCTTGTACCATAACAAGTGAAGTGTCATGTGCCATCATCTTTTCTAAAGATGAAAAAAGAGTTCCAATTCTCTCAATAGACTCATTTAGCTTCGACATATCTTTACTGTAGTCTCCACCAAGCATAATGTCTCTTGTTGTTCTACTTACATAGTTTAGATTTTTTTCTATCTCTAGTGTTTGAAGTGCACCTAGCATAGAATTTTTATGAAGGTGGTCGTACTTAGACTCTATATGGCTCATAGCCCAAAAAACGAATATAGTCGCTGAGAGGACTGACATGGTAACCATTAAAATGAATAAGTTCATCTTTTTTTGGATACTGGTATTTGCAAACATTTAATTACCTTTGTTTAATAATGTGCTTGCATTCTATCACATGAAATAAGAAATAATTATAAAAAAAGGGTATAACTTATAGATATATCAATTAAATGTGATTATTTTACCACTTTATAGATACATTAGCTGTGATAATAATATGATGATTACAACTAGTGAAAAAGGAAAGTAATGACTTTTGAAAACCCATGGTTGAATACCAAAGAAGACTTGATTGATGCCTCTAAGACCAAGCCAAAGTCCTAGAAAAGCTTTTATACTAAGTAGCATCTGAAAATGTGTAAATCCACTCTCAGTAATCTCTCCAAAGACTTGATAAAAAAGATACATACCTGTAATTACGGCTACGATAAGAGCTTTTGGAACTACTTTTCTTACATGCATCATAATAGCTTCTCTGGCTTTTTTATGCTCCTCAACATCTAGAGTCTTAGGCATTTTAGATAAAAACAGCACGTCCACGAATAAAAAACCACCGTAAATAAAGACTGAAAAAATATGAATAGTATGAATGATTGTATAAGTGATAGTATCTCCTTTAGATAACTGGATTTTAACATAATTATAAATAGGAAATGGTTGTTTTATATCAATTGTTGTAAAATACCTTATGAAAAAATTAAATTATAATGTTTGTGTTATAGGTTGTGGACCAGCGGGATTTGCCGCTGCTATGAGATCATATGATTTTGGAAATCATGTCTGTATCATAGAGGGGAACAACATAGGTGGAGCAGGTATTGCAGATGGTGCTTTAAGTTCTAAAACAATGTGGGAACTATCAAAAGATTTTTCTATTGCAAATAAAATAGATCGCGGTTATCGCGCTTCAAATATTAGTATAGAGTATGAAAAAGTCCTTGATAATGTTTTCGCTGCTGTTCGAGAAAAAGAGTATCAGATCAGGTCGCAAATTGAGACATTTTCTAAAACTGAGGATAGTTCAAAGAGTCTGACACTTATTGAAGGCTGGGGAAGTTTTTCAAGTGATAAAAGCATTATAGTTACTAAACATGACGGCGAAATTATAGAGATTATTGCAGATGATTTTATTATTGCAAGTGGTTCTCATCCAAGAAAGCATCCTCTTCTTGAAGTAGATGGGAAAAGAATTATTACTTCTGATCATATATTAAAACTAAAAAAGTTTCCAAGAGAGATATTAATTGTTGGTGCCGGTGTAGTAGGATGTGAGTTTGCAACTATATTTGCAGAATTTGCTCAAACCAAGGTACATCTGCTTGATTCTCAAGAGAGAGTAATACCTTTTGAAGATGATGATGTAAGTGATTATGCTGCACAGATGCTGGAGAAGATAGGTGTATCTATCTACCATACAGCATCTCTTAGAGCTATTAAAAAGCATGATACTCACATAGATGTTACCCTCGATTATAAAGATGGACATACTGAGGTTATTAGTGTAGAAACTATTTTGGTCTCAATAGGGCGTGTTCCCAGTTTTAAAAAGCTTGGATTGGAGAATGTTGGTATTGAACTAACTGACCGTGGGCTTATATGTACAAATGAGCAGTGTATGGTTAATAATAATATCTATGCAGCAGGTGATATCTCTGGACATAATGCTCTTGTAAATGTTGCTGAGATGGAAGGAAGATTTGCTGCAAAAGCTATAGAGTCTAAGATAAAATTTCCTCTGCGCTATAGAAATATGTCAACAATTATGTTTTTTAATCCTGAGATATCAGCAGTAGGTCTAAATGAAAAAGAGTGTCAAAAAGCAGAGATTCCATACAAGGTGGTTTTTTACAAACATGCACTAGTCTCCCGTGCGATTGCAATGAGAGACACAGATGGCTTTTTTAAGATGATAGTGACTGATGAAGAGAATCCTAAAGTTTTAGGTATGAGAGCAGCTGGACCACAATCTGCAGCATCTATCATGTATATAGCAACTCTTATGGATCATAATGTTCGTCTTGGAGATATAATGAAAACTGTACATCCTCACCCAAGTATGACAGAAGGGATTCAAGAATGTATAAGAACTTTGCTTGGTAAGTCTATATTTAAACCTGAAGCGTTCCCTCAATACATAAGCTTTAAAAGTTGGAAGCCAAACCATTGATAATTATAGTAGAATTGCGTGATAAATTTAATCACATTTTCGGAGAGTAGATGAAGAATAAAAAAATAGATAAAACACCAGCAAGATTAGACTTTATTCAGAGTAGTACAGGACTTATTTTAGGAGTGTTCATAATGGGACATATCCTTTTTGAGTCTTCTATTTTAATTAGTAATGAAATGATGTACAGAGTAACAATAATGTTTGAAGGTTATTATTTTTTTGGTGAGACTTATCCTGGAATTATTTCATTTTTAGCAGGTGCTATTTCTCTTATATTTATTCTTCATGCCGGCGTTGCACTTAAAAAGTTTCCAAATAACTATAGACAACACAAGGTTATGCGTAACCATGTTCTTGGTATGAAACATGAAGATACTACTTTGTGGGTTGTTCAGATTATGACAGGCTTTATCATGCTTTTTATCGGTTCTGTTCATCTATACACTATGATGGCTGAACCGTCAAATATCGGACCATATGCATCTTCACACAGAGTTCTGCATGAACATATGTGGCCTCTTTATTTTTTGCTGCTTTTATCTGTAGTTTCACACGCTTTTATAGGTTTATATCGTCTTGCTATGAAGTGGGGTTTTATGCAGGGAAAAAATACAAAAGAGTCTAGAAAAAGATTTAAATTATTGATGAAATCTTTGATAGTAATCTATATCGTAGTCGGTTCACTAAGCCTTATGAAATATATCTACATTGGATACACAACTGATTGTGAATCAGGTGAAAGATACAAATCAACAACTATAAATCTAAAGGCTCACTAATGAAAGTTATTTATACAGATGTTCTAATTATTGGTGGTGGTCTAGCTGGTCTAAGAGTAGCAACAGGTATAAAAGAGAGAGGACACAATGCTGTTGTACTTAGTCTTGTCCCTCCAAAACGTTCTCACTCATCAGCTGCTCAAGGCGGGATGCAAGCCAGCCTTGCAAATTCAACTATGGGTGATGGAGATAACGAAGATATACACTTCTCTGATACTATCAAAGGTAGTGACTGGGGAGCTGATCAAGAAGTAGCCCGTATGTTTACCCACTGTGCACCAAAGGCGATTAGAGAACTTGCTCACTGGGGAGTTCCTTGGAGTAGAGTGCAAAAGGGTGATAGAGAAGCTATTATAAATGCCCAGAAAGTAACTATTACTGAAAAAGATGAGGCTCACGGTCTTATAACTGCCAGAGATTTTGGCGGTACTAAAAAATGGAGGACTTGTTATACATCTGATGGAACTGGACACTCTATGCTTTACGCGATGGACAACAAGGCTCATGAAGAAAAAGTTGAGATTCATGAGAGACTCGAAGCAATTTCACTTATCCATGAAGATGGCAGATGCTACGGAGCAGTTGCAAGAAACCTTATGAGTGGAGAGTTGGTAGCATATGTTTCAAAGGCTACTACAATAGCAACCGGTGGATATGGACGTATCTACAGTGTTTCTACAAATGCCATTATATGTCAAGGAATGGGTCAGGCTATTGCGCTAGAAAGTGGTGTAGCAACATTAGGAAATATGGAAGCCATACAGTTCCATCCTACTGCAATCGTTCCTGTTGGGATACTTACGACTGAAGGTTGTCGCGGTGATGGCGGACTTCTTTTGGATAAAGATGGTTACAGATTTATGCCAGACTACGAGCCAGATAAAAAGGAGCTTGCATCTAGAGATGTTGTGAGCCGTAGAATGACTGAACATATGAGAAAAGGCAAGGGTGTTAAGTCTAAGTATGGAGATCACCTATGGCTTGACATTACTATTCTAGGTCGTGAGCATATTGAAAAAAATCTTCGTGAAGTAAAAGAGATCTGTGAGAACTTTTTGGGGATAGACCCCGCAGTTGACTGGATACCTGTAAGACCGACTCAACACTACTCAATGGGTGGAATACGTACTAAGTATACAGGCGAATCTCAGACTATGAAAGGACTTTACTCTTGTGGTGAAGCGGCTTGTTGGGATATGCATGGATTTAACAGACTTGGCGGAAACTCTGTAAGTGAGACAGTTGTGGCAGGGATGCTGGTGGCTGAGTACATAAGTGACTTTTTAGATTCTAAAGAGAGTGATATGCAGATTCACAGTGCTAAGGTGGAGTGCTTTTTAAAACAAGAGTACGATAAACTTGAAGCGCTTCTTACAAAAGAAAATGGAGAAGATGCTTATGTGCTTCGCCGTCGAATGGAAGAGATTATGATGGATAAGGTCGGTATCTTTAGAAATGGTGATGATCTAAAAGAAGCTGTTGATGAATTACAAGAGTTACTAAGAAGAAGTAAAAATATAGAAGTTTTTCGTTCAAAATCTCGTGCGGCGAATCCTGCGCTTGTAAATGCATATAGAACTCAAAGAATGATAAAAGTAGCATTAACATGTGCACTTGGAGCATACCTACGACAAGAGAGTAGAGGTGCTCATTCAAGAGAAGACTTCCCTCAAAGGGATGATGAAAACTGGTTAAAAAGGACGATTACTTCATGGCCAGATCCTGAGCAGACAATGCCTAGTGTTAGTTATGAAGAGATAAATGTTTTAAGCATGGAGATGCCACCAGGATTTCGTGGTTATGGAAAAGATATGACTCATCACCATCCTATGACTAAAGTGAAACAAGATAGTATAGATGCAACAAGAAAAAAGCTAGAAGAAGATGGCTTAAACAGATTTGAAATCCAAAATATTCTTATGCCGTTTATGGATAAACTACCTAAAAAATATCAGGGTATTAATGAAAGACTAGGAGAAAATGTATGAGAGATGAGAAAAAACCGAGGCTTTTAAAAATAAGTATTTTAAGGTTTGATCCACATGATCCAGAGGATGTGCCACATATGGAAACATTTAAAGTTGAAGAATCTGATGGCATGACTCTATATATAGTTTTAAATGAGATAAGAGAGCACCATGATAATTCCTTGAAGTTTGACTTTGTTTGTCGTGCAGGTATCTGTGGAAGCTGTTCAATGCTTGTAAATGGAAGACCAAAGCTTGCATGTAGAACACTTACTTCTAAACTTGGTGAACATATCACTCTTGCACCTCTTCCTCTTTTTGAGTTAATAGGAGACTTATCTATATACACAGGGAAATGGATGCGTTATCTTAATGAGCATCTTGAGACTTGGATACACGATAAAGAAAAAGAGATAAAATTTGATAAATTAGAAGAGAGAATGGAACCGGCATTGGCAGATGAGATCTATGAACTTGACCGTTGTGTTGAGTGTGGATGCTGTGTGGCCGGATGTGGAACTATTCAGATGCGACCCTCATTTACTGGTGCTGTAGGACTTAACAAGATAGCTCGTTATCATTTAGATCCAAGGGATAAACGTAGTGATGAAGAGTATTATGAGCTTATAGGTGATGAAGACGGTATTTTTGGATGTATGACTCTTCTTGGCTGCGAAGATGTTTGTCCAAAAGACTTGCCACTTCAAAGTAAGATAGCATATTTAAGAAGAATGATGATTAAGACATCAATGAAAAATTAAGAACATAAGTTATAAAATAAAATATAAACAGACAAAACTATAGGAGTTTTAATGACGACAGCAGAGAGTAAAATTAAAAAATTTGAGAGTGGGAATTGTGAACAGGATAAAGTTTTTTATCAAGCAATGGAAGAGGTAATTTATTCAATAGCACCACTATTGGAATCAGATGACAGATATAAAAAACATGCTATTTTAGAGAGACTTGTCGTGCCAGACAGGATTTTTAAATTTAAAGTGACTTGGATGGATGATAATCAGAATATTCAAGTAAATACAGGCTATAGAGTTCAGTTTAACAATGCCCTTGGACCATACAAGGGCGGACTTCGTTTCCACCCGTCTGTAAATGAGGGAATACTTAAATTTTTAGGTTTCGAGCAGATTCTTAAAAATGCACTTACCGGTCTACCAATCGGTGGAGGTAAAGGAGGAAGCGATTTTGACCCTAAGGGTAAAAGTGACTTTGAAGTTATGAAGTTTTGTTCAGCTTTTATGACTGAACTTCATAAATACATCGGACCTCGTATAGATATTCCTGCAGGAGATATCGGTGTAGGGGCCAGAGAAATAGGTTATCTTTTTGGTGAATATAAAAAGATAACTTCATCATATGAGGGTGTTTTAACAGGTAAGCCTTTTATGTTTGGCGGTTCGCTCATGCGACCGGAAGCTACTGGATACGGTACTGTTTATTTTACAGAGACTATGTTAGAGATAGAAGGAAAAGAGCCACTAAAAGGTAAGATATGTACTGTAAGTGGAGCAGGAAATGTTGCGCTTCATGCAATAGAAAAGCTTTACCATATAGGAGCTATCCCTATTACATGCAGTGATTCAAGAGGAACTATTCACGATCCAAGGGGTGTAGACCTAGCACTTCTTAAAGAGTTGAAGTTAGAAAAAAGAGAATCTTTAGAAGCATATATTCTAGTCCACCCTGAAGCTAAATATATTCCAGTTTCAGAGTATCCAGAGGATGGGCATGCTGTTTGGGATATTCCATGTTATGCAGCATTTCCATGTGCAACTCAAAATGAGCTAAATGGAACAGATGCCCAAAACTTGATTGTAAATGGATGTGTCAGTGTAAGTGAGGGTGCGAATATGCCTTCAACACCAAAAGCTGTAAATGATTTTCTGTCTCACAAAATATGTTTTGGACCTGCAAAAGCTGCAAATGCAGGGGGTGTTGCTGTTAGTGAGTTTGAGATGGCTCAGAATGCTTCTATGAGCAAGTGGAGTTTTGAAGAAGTAGATGAAAAATTAAAAAATGTAATGCAACAGATTTGTAAAAGAGTTGCTTTAACTGCTAAAGATTATGGAGTTGAAGGAAATTATGTAGATGGAGCAAACATAGCAGGGTTTAAAAAAGTTGCAGATGCTATGATTGCTGAAGGCATCTAAGAGATTAAGAAGGAGTCTGTCATCAAAAAGTTACTTATAATTTTAATATTAGTTCTGCCACTACTGGCTAAGTCTGGTCCGGACTATTCACCTTTTATCACTCAACAGCTTGAAATGATAAAGCAGATGAATGATGACAATGTAACGCAAGAGAAGATAATGCAGATAGCCACAAAGCAAGAAGCTCTGTACTCTAAAGCATTAGATGACATTCTAAAAAACAAAAACAGATTTATAGATAAATCCAGAATCTATGATTCTGAGATCTTTGCACTAGAAAAAATCATAAAACTAAACAAACGTCTTGGTAATAAATATGCAACTATTAGAGATGAGGTCTTAGTAAAATCATACAAACTTTTAAATGCACAAAACAAAATGATTAAAAATATCCTTATAGCATTAAATAACATGAGCTTTGAAGAGTTTCAGTTATACATGAGTGATATGTTTGTTAAAAACCAAGAAGATAACGCTAAGATAACCAGTGTTGATTATGAAGCTGTTTTACAGATTGATGAACCATCAAGAACTCTAAATCAGGCTAAGGAAAATATTAAAGATTACTACGCATTACTGGAATTAAATGGAGATACCATTAAATATCTATCTTTGTTTGAAAAGAAGATGTACAGGCTAAATAAGTACTCAAATTATAATCTGATAAATCCTGTTATCTTCATAAACAATACTGCTATAGCACAACAGATAAACTCTGTTATTCGTCCATATGGCTTTGATGTAGTAAAAATTATTTTTATATTACTTGTATATGTAATTATATATTTAATCCGTAAATACCTTTATAAAGAACTTGAAGCATATATTTTTGATATAAAATCTCTAAAAAAATATTCAAAAGATATCTTAAATAGTGCTCGAAAGCCTATAGAACTTATGATTATCTTAATCAATATTGAAGTGACTATTTATATTTATAATGATTTTGCAGGAGTCGGTACTTTTGATAAGTTTTTTACTATAAGTTATGTTATATTACTTACATATATAATCTATAAAATTGTAAATGTAATATCAAGTATAAAAATTCATGAGATTGATACGGTTGATAAAAAGGTTAAAAGTGAAGTTATAAATGTCGGTATAAAGATAGTTAACTTTATTATTATGATTATTGGATTATTAGTAGTTTTACATTTTGCAGGGGCAAATCTTACTACTGTATTGTCCGGTTTAGGAATAGGTGGTTTTGCTGTAGCTCTTGCTGCAAAAGACTCTTTGGCCAATTTTTTTGGAACACTGTCTATTTTGATAAGTGATGTCTTTTCCCAAGGTGATTGGATAGTTATAGATGGAGAAGAAGGCACAGTAGTAGAGATAGGATTAAGAGTCACGACACTCAGAACTTTTGATAATGCGATTATTGCTATTCCAAACTCTATTTTGGCTAATAAGGGTGTTAAAAACTGGAACAAACGTTCACTTGGACGAAGAATAAAGATGAATATTGGTGTTAAATACGATTCAAAACCGAGTGACATTAAAAATGCCGTAAAAGAGATTTATAAGATGCTAGAAAAGCATCCAAAAATTGCCACCCAAAATACAGAGTATGATTACTCACACTCAAAACGCTCTAAACTTGTCTCAAAAGATGATGAACTTGGTGTAAAAAGAACTCTTCTTGTATATTTGGATGAGTTTTCGAGTTCAAGTATTAATATTCTTGTCTACTGTTTTTCTAAAAGTGTAAATTGGAGTGAATGGTTAGATACAAAAGAAGATATTTTGTATAAGATAATGGAGATTTTAGAGAAAAACTCTTTAGAGTTTGCGTTCCCTTCTGTGAGTATTTATAAGGAAAATGAGCCTAGTCAGATAAGCTAATCATATTTTCAGTCTTTTGTGATAAAATCATCACTTTAAAAATAAGAATTATATAATTTTAACAAATAAAAAAAGGTATATGACCTATGCAACAAACACAAGCAAGAGTGAATATTTACGCACTTATGTCTCGAATCTTACTTCAAGAGTTAGATGCTAAGACACTTAAGATGATAAAAGAAGATGAAAACATTCTAGATTTTTTTCCAACCTTAAAAGAGTGGAAGCAGTTAAACGAGATTGATAATACTAAACTTTTAGAAGAGTATTTCAACCCTGATTTTGTAAACCTGTCTATACTTCATCTTATCCCTTATGAGTCTTTTTATGTTAGAGAAGATCAAATGGTAGAGACTGGTGGAGCAAACCCTGTAACTGATATGTACAGCGCTTACAACTTTATGGTTGACTATGAAGCATCTAGAACTGTTTCATCAGATCATATCGGTGTTGAGTTTGAGTTTATGCATCACCTGTGTCAAGCTGAATTAAAAGCAATGGAAGATGAAGATTTAGAGTCTGTTAAAGAGATAAGAGAAGTGCAACGTGAGTTTTTAAATAAACACTTAATCAACTGGGCTCCTTTATATCTTATCAACATGAAGTTTGAAGCAAGAACACCTCTTTATTACGATGCAGCAGAAATGGCTTTAGAGTTCTTACTTAGTGATAACGAATATCTTTCACAAGAATCAAAATAGTTAAATGTCATTAATATCACTAAATGCCAGCAGATGTGTTCGCTCACTTGCACGTGAGAGCGAATGTAATAAGTGTGAAATTATCTGTCCTACAGATGCTATTGTAGTAGGAGAGAATCCTCTACCGGCAATAAACTTCTCATCTTGTGTTGGTTGTGGTGCATGTGACGCAATATGCCCTAATGAGGCGCTCTCTCTTGATTCATTCAAACCTACAGAGTTTTTCTTCGAGTTTGTAGAAGATAAAGAGAATCTTATCTCTTGTCGCAAAAATGTTCCTTGTATAGCAGCTCTAAGTGTTGAGCATATTATCTCTTTAGCTATTTTGAAAAAAGAGATGGTTCTTGATATGGGACATTGTGAGGGTTGTTCAATTGCTCACACATGTAAACCTCAAATTCTTAAAAACTATGAAGAGGCAACTTACCTTCTAAATGCTATGGAGAATGAGGCTGAGATAAGAGTTGAAAATGTTTGCTTTGTTAGTGAAGAATCACAAGAAAATAAAGAGAGTAATAGAAGAGATTTTTTCAACTCTATAACTCTGGGAAATGTTGCAAAAGGTAAACATGCTTTTGAAGCAGAAGTTAAAAAAGCTACAGATGAGCTGGTTGAACATACTCTTAAAAAAGAAGATATTGCACTTTTGAAGAAAAAAAGAGTTCCAGAGAAAAGAAAGCTTTTTTTCACAGCTATTAAAAGAGTATCCAAGCCTTCTACCTATCATGTAGTAGATGCTAATGAGGTTACTTTTACATCTGCTAAACTTCTAAACGAAGAGAGTTGTACAGCTTGTCAAATGTGTTACAGAATCTGTCCTACAGGTGCCCTAACATCAGATGTTAAAAACTCTAAGATAGACTTTGATCCATTTCTTTGCATAAAGTGTAGTATCTGTCATGATGTATGTGAACCAGATGCTATAACACTTTCACCTTCATACAATGTAAAAGAGTTTTTTGAGCCTACAGTTCAAAACCTGATCTCTTTTAATGTAAGAAGATGCGATGAGTGTAATGTGATTTTCAGCACAAATGCAGATGATAGAATGTGTTACAGATGTAAAGCAGAAGATGAAGAAGCACGTGAACTTTGGGGTATAACAGATGATATGTAAAATAGGAAGATGCAATTATGATGAATAATGCAAATGAAATCTCACACCAGACAAAACTCTTTGGCTATATAGGTGCAGAGGCCGGTGTAAGTAGATTTAGTGCTGTGATAAACAAGATGTTTAAAGCTAATAGTGATGACGTGATGATGATTCCCATGAACATCAGAGAAGATGATCTTTACTTTACAGTAGCAAACATGAAAAAATCACACGTTAACGGTGCTGTAATATCTAACGAGTATGTAAATGATATTATAGAGATACTTGATGAAGCAAGTAGTATGGTTAAGCGAACTGGGATGTGTGACATAGTCTTTAAAGAGGGTGAGAAGCTTAGAGGCGATATCTTTACTACAAGAGTGCTTACTGAGTATTTAAAAGATATAAGGGCTTCTAAGGTAGCTATAATTGGTGTAAACCCACATGCCAAAGCTTTCTCTTTTTTAGCTTGCGGATTTAATGTGAGTTATTTTAATGAAAATCTTGAAGAGCTTATGAATTTTACTCAAGAAGTTGAAGTAAGAGATGCTGACCTAAATCGTATAGCTACTGGAATGAGCCTTGATATGTCAAACTTTGATGTAGTACTTGATTTTTCAGATTTTGACTCTTTAGAAATGATAGAAAAGCTACCTCTTCACAGTATAGATATGAAAAATACAAAAGAGTTCTCATGCTTGAGAAAAAGAGCGCAAGAGTTAAATACGAAGTATGTCAGTTATGATGATATGATCGATAAACTAACTGCACAAGCATATAGATTAATAACTAAAGGATAATAATATGAATGAACATGATTTAAGTGATTTAAGAGCAGAATTCGATAAATTTGTTAGTGATAAATGTTCACTAAACCCAGAAGAGGGTATGCAACAAGATAGAGATGTTGGTGATAAAGAAGATGAAGAGCCTGTACCACAGTTTGTAGATGCTTTGACTTCTAGACTTTTAGCGCCTGCACATAGTGGCGTATATCTTTCTCGTTTAGACATCAAAAGAATTGCTGAAGCCATTGATGAGTCTATCCCTATTAAAGAGCGTGTAAAAATGGTGAAATCACTATTTAGACACACGACTAAGAAGGATTATTTAAGAGATGCATTCGCTGAGATAGATAAACATATCCACGGACGTATATTAATATATAAAGAACTAAGTGAAGCTTTCCCAGCATCTAAGAGTGTTTTTGATGGACATATCGCTAAAGCTGAGAAGACTATGAGAATGTTTAGTACGATTATTGAAGACTTTGAAGAGATCGAACCGACTAGCGATCCAATGTTTGTATAAAACTTTAGTTTTATACAAACATATATTAAAGAATCCCTTGAAGCTGTAACCAGCCCTGCCAAATAAGTGAACTTGATATTCCGGCTGCAAAACCAGCAACTATATCATCACCCATAACACCTATACCACCTTTAGCCTCTCTGTCGATTCTTCCTATAACCGAAGGTTTTTTGATGTCAAAGTATCTAAAAAGTGCAAAAGATAAAATAGCTTGGATTAAAAATCCATTCTCAAAGTTTGTCATATCACCCATAGAAATGCTTATAGCAGGTGCAACGCTTAGTGCAAACCACATTCCAGCAAGTTCATCTATAACTATGCGCTTGTCATCATGTATGCCTGTTCTCTCTTCGTACTTGTTAATCTCACGAATTGCTATTATTGTTATTAATATAGTCGCTAAGAAAAGTGTCTCAACTTGAAAAAAACTAAGTATTAAAATACCTAGTATAAGTGCCACAAAGCTTCCTGCAGTACCAGGAGCTTTAGGAAATAGGCCACTGTAGCCTAACGTTATAAAAAACCAGTTCATTGTGTTCCTAAGTAAGTGATGTAGTTTGATAGAGTTTCATTAACTCTAGATAGAAATCTTTTTCGGTGTGTTCTTCTAGCAGACCTTCAACCGGTAAGATATCGTAGTATAGTTTTTCCAAGTTTTTAAATCTGTTTGGAAATAGTTTTGAGAGTATATGTGCAGAGATCTCTTTTCTGATAAGCATAGTCGGAGGCAGTAGACCAAGCTCTAAAAGTTCCAAGATAGAGTCTGCATGATAAGATATCTGATGATGTTGACCGTGAGGGCAAGTGTTTTTACTTACAAGAGTAGTACATTTATCACAGTAAACATATTCACTAGCTACTTTTATCTCTATATCTATTCCTATAACTCTATCTATAATAGACTTATTTGAGTTACAATCATAAAACATACCAAGACCGGCATGGTTACGTCCAATTGTTAATCTGTCAGTTCCGTAGTTTTTAGCAACAATCGCATCAATAATTATTTCATTGTAGCCTGCAAATATATAACTATTTTCTAAAGGAATAACAACTACATGATTCTTCGTTAAAAAGTTATTTATGAAAAAGTCTAAAGATTCTTTTCTTGTTTCATAGTTTAGATTTGATTCATTGGTGAATTTTAGTAAAAATATTACAAGTAAATCAGTGTTTTCAAGTGCTTGACGGATAAGTCTTTCATGAGCGCGGTGTAGAGGATTAGCAGCCATAACAAGAGATGTAGTATGTTTGGCATCTACACGTTTTTTAGCTTCTTCAATTAGCTCTTTGTTCTGGTTACTGGACTTGTTTACAAGTCTATATTCGCCAGAAACTGCTAATGGACCAAGTCTATTCATTGTAGCTAAAACACCAGGATGACTTGTGTCATCCGTTCCATAAATATGTTTGATTCTATCACTAGGTTCAATATGAAAAATTTCTTCAACTATGAGAGTAGCAAAAGGCTTTTTATCAAAAAGTATAGTAAGTTCTTCACCAACTTCTAGGTTCTTTAGAACTTCTGCATTAGTTTTACCAGAAGGTGCTAGGATAAAAGGAAATGGAAAAGTTTTTCCATTTATAAGTCCTGTTTTTAAAACGCTCTGACTCTCTTTAGAGTTCATCAAAGAAGTAGCTGGTGCTAGTAGACCATCTTTTAGTAACTCTAAGGCAGAAGCTGCTTCTTTGTCAATTAAAAGAGTTTTATTTTTTCTTGATGATGTCATATTTTTTTCGTTTTTCCCATAAACTTTTACGGCTTATGCCTAGTTTCTTAGATAGTTCTATATCTGGAAACTTATATTGATAGTTAAGTACAATATACTTAACATAATCCTCTATCGGTAGTATGTCACCTTGATCGAAAATATTGTTTTCACTTTTTATCTCTAAAACTCTGTGCTCAACATCTTCAATCTTATCTGTACTTGATACAATTACTTTTTTGTTACTTATAAGAGAACAAAAAGTTTTTCTATCACCTTTTTTAAGAGTTTGATAATCTATTATATATAGAATTGAGTCTTGATTTAGTGATTCTATCTCACTCATAGCCTTAGGATCGCTAAGTGTTATAAAGTGTATTGGTAGATCTTTTTCATATGCATGTTCAAATGCAAAAGCGTCTGAATACTTCTGAAATGAAGATGAAATAAAAATTGGAAGTTCTATTGTATCATGTTCATACTCATGTGTTACTGTTGAAAAAGAGTGAGTCAAGTATTTTTTATAAGCTGCATCTCTCTTTTTTAGTTTCTCATAGTCTTGATAGTGGTCTATCTTTCTAATAAGCTCTTCAATCATAAATGGTTTTAGGATGTAGTCTTTTGCCCCTGCACTAAGTGGTTTTGAAACAGTATCATTTGAGATATATGAAACCATTAAGATAATGATAGCACTTTTAAATGTTTCTATAACCGGATTAAAGTCTTGACCATTGATATTTGTAGAAAGTAAAACAACATCATAATTGTTACTTTTTATAGCATCTCTTGTAGATGTACACATTTCGCATACATGACCTAATTCACCTAACTTTGTGGCTATACTCTGTGCTAAATAAACTTCGTTTTCTATAATTAGTATTTTCAAATCTTTGTCCAATCAAAATATTTTAAATTTGCATTCGCAATAACTCCAACACCTTCACTACGACCTATAAAGCCAAGTTTTTCAGTTGTTGTAGCTTTTATATTTACTCGAGAACTTTCACAGTTTAGAACCTCTGCGATAGTCTGTCTCATTTGCAATTTGTACTTGCCAATCCTTGGCGTTTGAGCTGCTATAGTTAAATCAACATTTACAATAACAAAACCAAAGTTGTATATCTTTTTAACAACTCTTTGAAGTAGAATTTTTGAGTCTATATTTTTAAACTCATCACTACTATCTGGAAACATTTCCCCTATGTCACCCATGCCGGCAGCTCCTAAAAGAGCATCTATAAGAGCATGAATGGCAACATCCCCATCGCTATGAGCTTTAAAGCCAAAGCTAGAATCTATTTTTACGCCGCCTAAATACATATCTTCATTGTCATCAAAAGCATGAACATCGAAGCCTGTACCACTAAGTATGTCACTTGATGGCTGAGATAAACATGAAAGAGTGTTTAAATCTCGTATAAAAGTGATTTTATTTGCTTCACTCTCACCAAGTATAAATTCTCTTGAACCTCCATTTGCTACAATGGCGCTACTTTCATCGGTAAACTCTATGTCTGTATTTAAAGAATCTTTTAATACGGAGGTTCGAGAAAGTTGAGGAGTCTGAACCCTCTTTACTTTATCTCTATCTATAGTTTCATTCTCATATACAACAGTGTCACTAACTTTTAAGTAAGGAACTATACAATCAGCTTCACCTTTTTTAGAGATAATTTTTTTCAAAAACTCTTCGCTGATGCAAGATCTTGCTATATCACTAACAAGAACATACTCACTATCAACCTCTTTTAAAGCATTATTCAAAGAACTTTGTCTAGTGGTAGAACCTTCTACAAATGTAAAAGAATCATAGCTCTTCATAAACTCAATATCATCACCTGAAGAAGTGATAATGATTTTGTTGAAGAGTTTAGTTTCTACACACTTACGGGCGACATATTGCCATAAAGGCTCATGTCCAATCCTTAACCACTGCTTCTTTACATCGCAAAGAAAGCGACTAGAACTACCAGCCGCAAGTAATATAAGTGTTATGTCAGCCAAATATACTCCTGTGTTTGAAAAGTGTTACGAAATTATACACTCAGAAAGCTTTTTTTTCTCTTGTTTATGTCAATATAGTACTTTATTATCTTTGAAATTCTTTTTTATTGAACTACTTAATGCTACTTTAACTTTATTTGATTATATTTCCACATACTATAAAATAAGTAAGCAGAGGAAACTTATTGTTAATCGGGCTAAATTTTCATTAATGAAAGCTTGCTCCTTAATTAACAGTTTCCACTATAAGAGGAGAAAATATGAGAACTTCATGGGTAAATAAACGTGAAAATGATACTGTTAGAACTCAAATGTATTATGCAAAACAAGGCATAATAACTGAAGAGATGGAGTACGTTGCAAAAGTAGAAGATTTATCTCCTGAACTTGTAAGAAGTGAAATTGCAAGAGGTAGACTAATCATACCTGCAAATGTAAATCACACATCATTAGAGCCAATGGCTATTGGAATTGCATCTAAATGTAAAATCAATGCTAATATCGGTTCATCTGCAATAGCTTCTGATGTTCAAGGTGAAGTAGAAAAGATGCAAGTGTCTCAGCACTACAAAGCTGATACTGCAATGGACTTATCAACTGGTGGAGATCTGGATGAGATTCGTAGAGCTGTTATTGGAGCTTCTAAGATTCCTATAGGAACTGTTCCAATTTATCAAATCCTTCATGATGTCGGTAATAAAATTGAAGACCTTAGTATAGAAGTAATGCTGGAAGTATTAGAGCGTCAAGCGCAACAAGGTGTTTCATACTTTACTATTCATGCTGGTTTTTTACTTGAGACTATGCCTAAAATAGCAAAAAGAAAAATGGGTATCGTTAGCCGCGGTGGTTCACTTATGGCTGCATGGATGATGCATTATCATAGAGAAAATCCATTTTATACTGCGTTTGATGATATCTTAGATATCTGTGCAAAATATGATGTTTCACTTAGTCTTGGTGATTCACTTCGCCCTGGTTGTTTAGCAGATGCTTCTGATGATGCACAGTTGGGTGAGCTTAAGGTTCTTGGTGAATTAACTCTAAGAGCTTGGGAGAAAAATGTTCAAGTAATGATCGAAGGACCAGGTCATGTTCCTTTAAATCAAGTTGAGCGTAATATGAAACTTCAACGTGAACTTTGTCATGAAGCACCTTTTTATATACTTGGTCCATTAGTTACTGATATCGCTGCAGGATATGATCATATCTCTTCAGCTATAGGGGCAGCTGTCGGTGGATGGCATGGAGCTAGTATGCTGTGTTATGTAACACCTAAAGAACACCTAGGGCTTCCAAACGCGGATGATGTACGTGAAGGTATAATTGCATACAAAATTGCTGCTCATGCCGCTGATATAGCTCGTGGGCGTAAAGGTGCAAGAGATATCGATGACGCAATGAGTGATGCTAGATATAGCTTTGACTGGGAAAAACAATTTGAATTAGCACTTGATGGTGAGAGAGCTCGTGAGTATCACGATGAGACTCTTCCTCAAGATGTATTTAAAGAAGCAGAATTTTGTTCTATGTGTGGACCGAAGTTTTGTTCTTATAAAATAACTCAAAATATTATGGATAATCCAGAAGCAATAGAACAAATATCAAGAGAAAACAAAGAGAGAGAAGCGGCTGAAGCAGCAAAAGCTACAGCTTAAAATATAAATTGACATAAACAAGACAAAAATTGTCTTGTTTATGGTAGAGTGTCAAAATAATAAATAAAAAGGAATAAATTAATGACTAATGAGATTGTAAATTCAGCACTATCAAAAGTTATGTATCCTGGTTTTACTAAGGATATTGTAACTTTTGGTTTTGTTAATAGCATAGAAATAAGTGGAAATGATGTAAGTTTTAATGTAGAGATTACTTCAAGCGCTCCTGAAGTAGCACAACAAATCATTGATGACGCAACAACAGAGCTTAAAGCTGTCGGTGCTTCAAATGTTAAGTGTAATATCAACGCTCCAAAAATGCCGGAAGCTCCTCAACCAAAAAGCAAAAATATTGCTCCACAAGTTAAAAACTTTTTAATGGTAAGTTCTGGTAAAGGTGGGGTTGGTAAATCAACTACATCTGTAAATATTGCTATTGCTCTTGCTGCTCAAGGTAAGAAAGTAGGTCTTCTGGATGCTGATATCTATGGTCCAAATATCCCTCGTATGATGGGTGTATCAGATGTTAAGCCAGAAGTTAACGGAAATAAAGTCCTTCCTATTAAAGCTTATGGTATTGAGATGATGTCTATGGGTTCACTTATGGAAGAAGGTCAATCACTTATGTGGCGTGGCGCTATGATTATGAAAGCAATCGAGCAGTTCTTAAGAGATATCTTATGGTCTGAATTAGATGTTTTAGTTATCGATATGCCTCCGGGAACAGGTGATGCTCAGCTTACTTTAGCTCAAAGTGTTCCGGTTACTGCAGGTCTTACTGTAACAACTCCTCAGTCAGTTTCTCTCGATGATTCTCGTCGTTCATTAGATATGTTTAGAAAACTAAATATTCCAATCGCTGGTATTGTTGAAAATATGAGTGGATTTATTGCACCGGATACTGGTGTTGAGTATGATATCTTTGGTAAAGGAACTTCTGGTCCAATGGCTAAAGAGTTTGATACTGAGATTATTGCTGAGATTCCAATCGAGCCAAGTATCAGAACTGGTGGAGATGAAGGTAAGCCAATTACTTTTGTTAATCCAACTTCTGAAAGTGCTAAAAGATATATGGCAGCTGCTGAGTCTATTTGGGCTACTATTGAGTCTGTTAATGCAGCTGGTGGTGCGTCAAACGAATCAGTACAGCCAACAACACCTCCAGGTGTATCTGCTTGTTCTGTATAGAATAAGCTTTTTTCTTCACAAAATTTAAATAGCAGCGCATTTACTGCGTTGTTGTTTTCGTCACGTACTTTTAGTACGCTTCCTCAAACACGCCTTGTAACTACATCACTCTTTAAATTTTGCCATTGTCTTGAACGTATGGAATATTTTGAAACAAAATGTTCACGGAAGTTCAAAATAGGACAATGGTATTTAAGATTGAATATATGGAAAGTTTGCATGAAGTTTTCTCTGACTCCAAAGGAGTCAAAGCTTTGGTGAGAACAGTTTAGCGTAAATCTTCGCTTTCGCCCATCTCTTTTTCATAGTTAACGATTTTATTTCTACCAGTAGTTTTTGCAACATATAGAGCAGTGTCAGCGAACTTAATACACTTCCAAATAGTATCTCCATCCTTAGGAAATTTAGAGATACCTATACTCATAGTCTTTTTCATTGTCTCACCAGTTCCGACATCAAAAGATAGTGCAGCAAATGCAGAGTGAATTTTACTCGCAACGTCTTGAGTTCCTTCATCGCTTGCATTGTGTAGCATTACCACAAACTCTTCTCCACCATATCTGATAGCTAGGTCTGCATCACGAATAGTCTCTTTTAAAACCTTACCAATCTCAACGATAACTCTATCCCCAACATCATGGCCATATGTATCATTAACCATTTTGAAGAAGTCAACATCCAACATCATAACAGAATAAGTCTCTTTTGATCTACTCGCCTGATGCATGATTTTATCGATTACTTCTTCCAGAAATCTTCTATTGTAAAGACCGGTCATTCCATCTCTAAGTGAGGTATCTTTTAGTTTTTCCATTAGTATTTGACTTTCTATTACAGGCTTAGCAGCTTCAAAATAGTGCTTAATACTAGTTATATGTGAAGTAAACTCTTCTATCTCATTTTCACTGTTCCCCGTAATAGATATTGTTAAAGACACATCATTATTGATTGTAAACGGTATACATACATAATTTTGTTTTTCTGATAAACATGATTGGCATAGATTTGGAAACTCACTGGAGATAGTTACACTTTTAGTCCTGTATGCTCTACAATCTTCAGCATTTTTATTGATTTTTTCTTGACATATTTGAGCATTATCACCAGTAGAGAAAAATAGTTTTCTCTCATGCGTTATATTATTAACTTCATATAGTGAAAAGTTATTCAGATTGTACTTTAACTTTAGTATATCAACTATTCTGGTATAAACTTCATCTTTAGAAGCATCAAGTTCTATGGTCTTTTTAAATTTATATACATCAGAGAGTTCATTAATAATCGTTTTTGCTTCATGCAGTGGATCAGCTGAAGAGACACATCCTTGAGGTATAAATGTTGCAAGATTATATTTTATATCTCCAAATGTTTCTTGCATCTTTGAAAATAGCGTATTCATCTGCTCTACAATACTTTTAGCGTCCCCACCTACAGTAGTTTCAAATTTATGAGTAAAGTCTCCGCTATATGCTTTTTTAATACCATTTTGTAAGTTAGAGAATAGTCTCATATATGGAGTGACATAGTGGTTGAGAAGGAAAAGAACAATAACTAAAAATAGCATGTTTATTCCAAATATTTTTAAAATAGTAAGCATACCACTTGTTCGCATATCACTAATATCAAACTCCATGCTTATTGCACCAAGAGTATCTCCTCTTTTTACATTATGACATGTTAAACAGTTAGTGTTTCCTCCATTAACTGTTGCCTTGTAAGGGATAGTTACTCTAAGAGTTATATCATTTGAACTTTCTATTATCTCTCTTACTGTTTCTCCTGTATTTAGAACTTTTTTATCTATAGCGTCCCTTACTGTTTCGTCATTTAAGCCTTCTCCATATTGCTTAATAACATTTTCGCTTCTTACAAGCCATAGAGATTTCACTGCGTCATTATTTGCTGATATTTGATTTAAAAAATATTCTCTTTTATCCATGATCCCATTGACCATGTGTGCAGTCAGACCATCTTTTACGATAGTTGCAGTCATCTTTGATTTATCTATAGCACTTTTAATACTATAGTCTCTAAAATTTAATGATATGTTTATGATTGTAGCAGTTGTTAAACCAAGCAGCATAATAGCTACTATAAAAAGGAGTTTTAATTTTGTTCTCATACAGATTCACTTTTGTTAAATTAAATTAGACCGTAGATGGTATCTAATAAAAAATAAATTTAAAGTGAAAGCATCAAATATATGATTAATTTATATATATTGTTTTAATTCGTTAAGTATTTTTATTCAACAGTAACGCTTTTAGCAAGATTTCTCGGCATGTCAACATCGTTCCCAAGTCTAACGGATATTTCTAAAGAAAGTAGTTGAACAACTACCATCATCTCAAAAAATTCTAACATATAGTCTTTACATTTAGAAATCTGAATAAAGTCATCAGCCTTGTCAAACTCTAGTGAACTAATAGCACAAATAGTAGAATCTCTAGCACTTAATTCTTCTACATTGCTTTTAGATTTTTCATAATGAAGATGTTCTGGAAGCAGGGCAATAGTAAATAGTTCTGGGTCTGCTAATGCAATAGGACCGTGTTTCATCTCTCCACTCGGATATCCTTCAGCGTGTAAATAAGAGATCTCTTTTAATTTAAGAGCACCTTCTAATGCTAATGGATAAAATATATCTCTACCTATGAAAAAGAAGCCATGACCGTGAAGATATCTCTTAGATAGACGTTTGAGTCTCTCATGCATCTCATCTGTAACCTTTACGGAAGCAGGAACTTCACGAAGAAGTGAAATCTGTCTTACTATTTCTTCTTCTTTTAAAGAGTCACGAAGCTTCGCGATGTAAAGACTTAGCATCCAAAAAATTGTAACCTGAGTTGCAAAAGCTTTAGTTGAAGCCACTCCTTTTTCTATTCCTGCTCGTGTCAGTATTGTCGCATCTCCTAGCCTAACCATGGATGAATTGTCTACATTACAGATAACTAAAGTTTTTAGTCCAGCCTCTTTTGCCATTTTTAGTGTCTCTAGAGTGTCAGCGGTCTCACCACTCTGTGAAATAACTATGAACAGAGTGTCTTTACACATAATAGGTTCTCTATATCTAAACTCACTTGCAATCTCTACAGAAGTTCTGATTTTTGAGTATCTCTCAAAAAGATAAGAAGCACTTAAAGCTGAGTGATAAGAAGTTCCACATGCACAAAGTTTAATCTCATTTATTCCGTCAAATAGACTTTTGTCAAATTCGTCAAACACTATCTCTGTATCGCTTAGTCTTCCCATTAGAGTATCTGCTATAACATCACTCTGCTCATAGATCTCTTTTTCCATAAAGAAGCGGTAACCGTCTTTTTGAGCTGAGAGTTTATTTTGAGAAAGTTTTGTAAAAATAGGCTTTTTCTTGTTGGCATCTTTATCAAAAATAGCGATCTCTTTAGAACTTACAAAACCGTAATCACCATCTTCAAAATAGTTTACTTGCGTAGCGTGACCAATTAGAGGAGTATCTGAAGAAGCAAAAAACTTTTCATCTTCATCATTGATACCAACAAGCATAGGTGAACCGTGTTTTGCAAAGAAAATAGTATCTGGTTCAGACTTTGTAGTTAATAGTACAGCATAAGCTCCAGCTAACTCTTCTATTGTTTTTGAAAAAGCTTCAAAAGCACTTTCTTCAGTCTTTAGATTTTTTTCAAATTGGTGAACGATTACTTCAGTATCTGTTTGGCTTAAAAATGTGACTCCCTCAGCAAGGAGTTCTTTTTTTAGCGTAGCATAGTTTTCTATAATACCGTTATGAACAACGTAAGAGCTCTCACCTAGATGTGGATGTGCATTTAGCTCTGTAGGTTTTCCATGTGTAGCCCAACGGGTATGACCTATACCTACGGCAAAACCACTAGTTGTAAAATCTTTTGTTTTTTCTTCTAGGTTTACAAGTTTGCCGATAGCCTTATAGTTTGAAAATTGACCGTTTTGTAAAACAGCGATTCCTGCTGAGTCATAGCCTCTATATTCTAACTCTTTAAGCCCATCAAGTAAAATTTCTTTAGTATTTTTTTCGCCCAGGTATCCAACAATTCCACACATCTAGTTGCCTTTTGTTAATAGTTCATAAATTTTTTCGACATTATTGCATATATCGTTTTGTTTTTCCATTAAGAAGCTGTCTCGCACCTTATGTTTTGTAGAGTGAATCTTCGCAGTTACAATATTAATACCAAGTTCTTCAAAACACTCCATAATGTAAGCTAAAAGTCCAATCTGATTTTTTGTATTTATACTAACCTCTGCATGTGTTAACGAGTGTTCACAATCGATTACAATCTCTTTTTTAGCAATATTTACCTCTTTCATAGTCACATGTCTGTTCATGTCAAATGCATTGTTTACTATCTCTTTGACTTCTACAAGTTCATTCCCAGCTACATTCTCAATAAATTCTATTTTGAAATATTTGATACCGTCAAAGAGTGTAAAAATTTCCATAGATGCAACATCTAAGTGACTAAGTGCCGCTAAGAGATAACCAACATTTAGTGGAACTTTTCTATATATTTCTATACTCAAAGAAGTTTTTGCATTTATAGTAAAGTCATATTCTTTTGTCTCTTTTGCTTTTTTTGCAATTTTTACGATGTCAATGGGAGAGTGTTTAAAAAAGAATAGATTTGATTCTACACGAAGTAACTTTGTTTGGAGAAGTTTTGGCAACTCTTTAAAAGCGTCAGAATTTTTAACACGTTTCTCTATAGTTATTCGTTTAGAAGCATCCGTAATTCTGTCACTATTTTCTGAGACTTCCAAGGCACTGGTGTATAGATCATGAAGAAGTTTAGAGTTAAATGCATTGTATGTATTCCCACCGACACCATTAATATCTGCATAAGTGAGTATATATAGAAGTTTTAGATTTTTTGTATCTTTTACATTAGACATGAACTTATATAGAGTTTTTTCATTGTGAATATTCTCTTTAAAAGCTACATTACTCATAAGGATGTGATGCTTAATGAGTGTCACAGCTCTCTCAAGAAGCTCTTCACCAAGAGCTATCTTACCAGCAAAAGGAACTATAAGTTTTGCTCCAACTTCACTATGGTCTTGTTTTCTACCTTTTCCTGTATCGTGAAAAAGTACAACAATTTTTAGCAGAAGTTTTTCATCTGCACTAAGCTCATTGTGAAGTTCTTTGATAAAAGGTTCTTCGATATTCTCCAGTGCTTCGACACATTTGATAGAGTGAAAATCAACAGGGTAGTGATGATATCCGTCAAACTGTGGAAGATGCAGAACTTTTCTGAAGTTAGAGAATAACTCATGCAATACTCCTGCATCGTAAAAGAGTTTTAAAAAGCTGTAGATATTATCTTTTCTGAGTAATTCTTTTAAGAGCATATAGGTTTCTTTTGTAAGAGGATGGGATATCTTTGTATATGTTAGTTGGTTCAAAAAACCTGCATCAAAGTGGTAAAACTTATCAGGCAGTGATATCAAGAGTTTCAAAAGAGAATTGATTGGTTGAATCTTTAACTTATAAGATGCAAATAATCTGTCATCTAAAAGGTAGATGCCGCGGCTTAGACGATTTTTTCTAAACTTTTTAACATAACTCATATCGGCTATGTATGGTCTCACCATTTTTTTAGCAAAGATCTGAGTAAAGTTACTGATTCGCCATTGAGCATGAAGAACTTTAGTTAGCATTTTCTGTTCATTTTTAAAGCCTAGCATCTTTGAAACCTGCGGCATATGTTCTAGGATTAGTCTGTCTTCTTGTTTATTTGTTATAAGATGCAAAGCACTTCTTACACGAAATAGAAGTTCTAGTGCTATTCTAAACTCTCTATACTCATCATCAGTGAAAAGTTTTTGGCTTAAATCTCTTAAGCTTTCAACGCCATAAATAGTTTGTGCTATCCAAAGAAGAAGTTGAGTGTCTCTTAATCCACCAACACTCTCTTTTATATTCGGCTGCATTGAAGTTGAATACTTTTTTCTTCTAATTTGAGCCTCATCAATTTTGGCAAGAATAAACTCTTTTTGATTGTGAAGTCTTATTTTATTAAGCTCTTTTTGAGTTGCATGCCAAGTAAAAGGAGAACCTGTGATCAGACGTGATTCCATCAGTGAAGTTCGTATAGTGATATCTTCACCGGCAGCTCTAAAAAGGTCTGTTGTCTCATGAACTCTGTGACCGAGTTTAAGTCCTGCATCCAGAGCTAGATAGAAGAGTTTTTCAATGATTAACTGAGTGTTGAAACCGTCTACATCTTCGTAAACGATAAGAAGATCAATGTCGCTGTGAACACATAACTGCTCGCGTCCATAACTTCCAAGTGCAACTATTGCTACAGGAATAGAACTTCTCATAGGCAAATAGTTGCCAAATACGCGTCTTAGAACTGTCTTATACATCAAAGAAATAATTGAGTCTAGTTTCTTTGTATGTTTAACTAAAAAATCTTTACCTTGGGAACTTTCAAAAAGTTGTGGAAGAGATGATTTGTATTCGTTTATATAAGCTTTAAAAAGTTTTGAAAGCTCAAAGTCAGAGCCATTTTTCTCTATGATGTCTTCTATTTGTAGCAGTATGTCCAAACTATTATCCCTTAATTTTGTTTCACAAAATGAAGGAAACCCTCCATCTTTTTTAGTACGCCAAAGGAAGTAATTCCTTTAGTTACGTTAACACTTGGTTTTCTTTGGCAGAAAGCCCATCGTACTAGTACGATTTTATTTAAATTATTTTATTATTATAGTGTAGTTATAACAAATTAGATATAATCTTTTGGATTAAAATATGAGCAAATGGAGACACAAATAATGACAATTACAAAAAGAGTGACGTTTATAGCAAAAGAGGGTGATGAAGCAAAAATGAAAGAGCTTTTAACTGCAATGGTAATCCCAAGTAAAGCTGAAGACGGATGTATTTTATATGATATATATCAGTATGAAAATAACCCTAGAAAATTTATGGCAGTTGAGACTTGGAGAGATGAAGCGGCACTTGATGGTCACAAAGCATCTTCACACTATGCAGTATATAAATCAAGCTATGAGCCGTTTTGTGATAAAAAATATAGTGATGAACTAGAGATCTTAGGATAAAACTATGAGCTATTTAATGGCTATAGATGCCGGAACTGGAAGTGTTCGAGCAGTAATATTTGATACAGAGGGAAATCAAATATCTGTGGCACAAGAGGAGTGGACGCATCTAGAAGAAGATAATGTGCCAAAATCTATGAGTTTTGATTTTAAAAGTAACTGGAAACTCGTAATTGGGTGCGTAAAAAAATCACTCGCAGATGCAAACTTAAATGGCGAAGATATTATTGCTTTAAGTGCGACAAGTATGCGTGAGGGCATCGTTCTTTATGATGAGAACGGACAAGAGCTTTGGGCAGTTGCAAACGTAGATGCAAGGGCTGATAAAGAAGTTAAGTATCTTAAAGAAAATTTTGCTGGAATTGAAGAAGAATTTTACAAAGCATCTGGACAAACTTTTGCTTTAGGGGCACTTCCTAGAATCATGTGGCTTAAAAATAATAGACCAGAAATTTATGCGAGAGTTAGTAAAATCTCTATGATTGGAGATTGGATACTAGCTAAACTCTGCGGTGAAATTGCAACTGATCCTAGTAACGGTGGAACGACGGGGATATTCTCTTTAGAATCTCGTGACTGGATGCCAGAGATGGCTAATAAAATTGGACTAAAAAATGATATTTTTGTACCTTGTGTAGAAGTTGGAACTCCTATTGGTAATGTAACTAAAGAAGCTTCAGCCATAGCAGGACTATCAACAAATACGAAAGTAGTTATGGGCGGCGGTGACGTTCAACTTGGATCAGCAGGATTAGGTGTAGTAGAAGTAGGTGATGTTGCAATTCTTGGCGGTTCATTCTGGCAGCAGGTTGTAAACATTCCTAGTAACACAGAGCCTCCAAAAGACATGAGTATAAGAGTGAATCCTCATGTAATTCCTGGACAATCCCAAGCAGAAGGCATAACTTTTTTTAGCGGTCTGGTTATGCGTTGGTTCAGAGATGCCTTTTGTGAAATGGAGAAGCTCCAAGCAAAAGAGCAGGGTGTAGACACTTATGCTATTCTAGAAGAAAAAGCTAAAAATATTCCTGTAGGATCACACGGAATTATCCCGATTTTCTCAGACTCAATGAAATATGGAAAGTGGTATCACGCGAGTCCAAGCTTTTTAAATCTCAGCATCGATCCCCAAGTTTGTAACAGAGCATCTATGTTTAGAAGTCTGCAGGAAAATGCAGCGATAGTCTCAAGTATAAACCTCGATAAAATCAAAGAGTTTACAGACTTAGAATTTGACACAATAGTTTTTGCCGGTGGTGCAAGTAAAGGTGCTTTATGGTCTCAAATCTTAGCTGATGTAACGGGTTGTAAAATAAAGATACCTCGTGTTACAGAAGCAACAGCACTAGGTGCAGCAATGGCAGCAGGTGTAGGTGCTGGTATCTACGACTCTATCGCAGATGCAGCAAAAAAACTAGTCGTATGGGATAAACTATATGAACCAAATATGCAAAACAATAAGACATATAATGAGCTTAAAATCAAGTTCGAAAAAGCTTATGAAGCACAACTAAAGTTAGTTGATGATAATATCACAACTTCAATGTGGAAAGCACCAGGCTTATAGCCTAGATTAAAGTTGCTTTTCAAACTAGTTTATAGGGAGACATCTCTTTAGACTGATAATAATTCAAGGAAATAAATGTATTTATTTACAAGTGAAGTAGTAGCCCCAGGTCACCCGGATAAGTGTGCAGATATTATAGCTGATAGTATAGTTGACAGACTGATAATAGCTGATTCTAAAAGTAGAGTTGCAAGTGAAGTTTTTGTAGCCGGTAATCATGTAATAATTGGTGGGGAAGTTACATCTAAAGCTAATTTGAGTGATGAAGAATATACACAAATTGTTAAAGATGCTCTTATCGGTATCGGGTATGACGGAAAAAGTGCTTTTACAAAAGAACAATGTCTATTTCCAGAGGAAGTTAAAGTTCAAGTACTTTTAAATCAACAATCACCTGATATAAATCAGGGCGTTGATCAAGAAGATGGTGAGACAGGTGCTGGTGATCAGGGAATCATGTTTGGATATGCTTCAAATGAGACAGCTGATTATATGCCTGCTGCTATCACTTACGCTAGAGTTTTAAGCGATAAAGTTTATCACTATGCGTTGAAGCATAATCATAAACTTGGTGTTGACATTAAAACACAGGTTACACTTGATTATGGAAGCAAAGAGAACTTTGAAAACTGTAATCCTCAGTCAATTCATACTATTGTTGTGTCTGCTCCATCAAATGAAGATATGGATATCACTGAAGTAAGAGAACTGCTTCAAGGTCTAATAGATGATGCTGGACTTCCAACAGATCTTTATGATCCTAAAAAGACTATTGTTCACTTAAACCCAACTGGTAGATATGTAAGTCACTCTCCACTGCATGATTCAGGTCTTACTGGTAGAAAACTAATTGTTGACAGCTTCGGTGGTTATGCTCCTATTGGCGGTGGGGCTCAGTCTTCAAAAGACTACACAAAAGTTGATAGAAGTGGTCTATACGCTGGTAGATGGGTAGCTAAACATATCGTTGCTGCCGGTTTTGCAAAAAAATGTTCAGTTCAACTATCTTATGCGATAGGTGTAGCTAAACCAACTTCAGTATCTGTTGATACATACGGAACAGTTTGCGATGGTCTTGATGATGATAGGCTCTCTACATTTGTAAGTGAAAACTTCTCATTGACTCCAAACTGGATTACTGCAAAATTTGGACTAGATAAGCCGAGTGCTGAAACTTTCCTTTATGCTGATGTTGCTGCCCGCGGTCAAGTTGGACAGAGTGATTACCCTTGGGAAAAACTAGACGCTTTGGAAGTATTTAACAAACTAAAATAATCTCGGAGTCTGATATGGAGTATAAAGAGTTAGATGTAAACAGTGTTATCTCTTATCTTAAGAGTGTTGATGAAGTCATGAACTATTTCGGTAGTGATGATTTAAAAGCAGATGAGATTGGTGATGGTAACCTAAATTATGTCTATCTTGTAAGCTCCACAACTGACTCAAAAAAAGCTCTCATAGTCAAACAGGCTGTTCCATATCTGAGATGCGTCGGCGAAGAGTTCGCTCTAGGCCGCCAACGTATGACCTATGAGATAAGAGCACTCTCAAAGTTTAAGAGTATTGCTCCGAATTTAGTTCCAGAGCTTTACCATGTAAGTGAAGATATGTCCATTGTAGTTATGCAGTATCTTGGTAAGCATATCATCTTAAGAGGCGGTCTCACAGATGCAAAGAAATACCCAAACCTTAGTGAACATATCTCTACTTACTTAGCCCAGACACTTTTTAAAACTTCATCTCTCTATTTGGATTCTACATCAAAACGTAAACTTATCGATGAATTTAATTCAAATACTGAGCTGTGCAAACTAACAGAAGATTTTGTATTTACATTTGCTTATATGGAGAATGAAACAAATGATGCCGACAATGTTAAAGATAATCAATTGGCTAAAGAATTATTTGCAGATATGGAGTTTAAAGAGAGAGTTTTAGACCTTAAGTATAAGTTTATGACTGCTCCAGATGCTTTGATTCATGGAGACTTGCATACTGGTTCTATAATGCTAAATGAAGAAGAAACATATGTGATAGACCCAGAATTTGCTTTTGTAGGACCTTTTGGATTTGATATTGGTGCATTGGTAGCAAACTTGGCAAATAACTATGTTCACCACACTATAGTTACTAAAGATGAAGATTTTAAAGAGTATCTGCTTGAGACTATTAAAGAGATATTAGAGCTTTTTGAGAGTAAGTTTTTACAACTGTGGGAAGTCCAAAAAGAGTCAGCTCTTCTAATAGACGGCTATATAGATGATAAAACAGCTCATAGATACAGAAAGAAGTTTTTAAAATCAATTATTCAGGAGTCTGTAGGTTTTGCAGGCTGTAAGATGGCAAGACGTGTGTTTGGTGTTGCCGGAGTTGCAGAGATAAGAGGCATAGAAGATAAAAAAATGCGTCGAGATGCAGAAGCATTGGTTTTAAAAATTGCAAGAGAATTTGTAATGAAGTATGACAAAATAGAAGCGATAGATGAGATATTGGAGATAATAAAAAGTGCAAGGTAAATATAGAGCTTTATGGCTCAATGATGATAATTTTTTAGAAGTAATAGACCAGACAAAACTCCCATTTTCTTATGAGACAAAAGTTTTAAAGACTACGGACGAAGTTGTTCTTGCCATCAAAGATATGACAGTTCGTGGTGCCGGAGTGATAGGTAGTGTTGCAGCATTTGGAATCTATACTGCTTGCAACGAAGTAAAGAGCTACGATGATTTAAAAGAAAAGGCTCTTCTTATAAGAGGATCACGTCCAACTGCGGTAAACCTTATGTGGGCGGTAGATAAGATGATGGAGCTTTTAAAAGACTCTACTAACTTAGTTCCAGATGCTAAAAAGTATGCAATTGAACTTAATGATGAAGAAGCACTAGAGAGTCAAAATATTGCTAAATACGGTGCTGATATAATCGAAGATATTTTAAAGAAGAAGAATAAGACTCGTATAAATATCTTAACTCACTGTAATGCAGGTTGGTTAGCCGTAATAGACGAAGGAACAGCACTGGCACCTATCTATGAAGCAAAAAAAAGAGGCATTGATGTTCATGTATGGGTTGACGAGACAAGACCTAGAAACCAAGGTGCTTCTCTTACTGCATGGGAACTAACAGAGAGCGGAGTTAATCATACCATCATCGCAGATAACACAGGCGGGCATCTGATGCAGCACGGTATGGTAGATATGGTAATAACCGGAGCTGACCGTGTAAGTGCAAACGGTGACGTGGCAAACAAGATAGGTACATATTTAAAAGCACTTGCGGCATTTGATAACGATGTTCCTTTTTATGTTGCTATTCCTGCATCTACCTTTGACTTTGATATCAAAGACGGTGTAAAAGAAATCCCAATCGAGTTAAGAAGTGAAGATGAGGTTAAATATATGCGTGGAGTAGATTCTGATGGAGAGGTGAGAGAAGTTCTTATAACTCCAAAAGATTCACCTGCAATCAACTACGGTTTTGATGTAACACCGGCAAGACTCATTACAGGACTGATAACTGATAAAGGTGTTTGTAAAGCATATTATGAAGAGATAGAATGGAAGTTTAACAGGAGAACGTAATAAATGATGAAAATAATAAGTATAGCTTTACTGTTCAGTGTTCTTTTTTCAGGATGTGCAACAATACAACTATGGGAAGATCCAAAATATAAAGAAACATTTGAAGAGTTTTTAATAACAGAAGATGGATCAAAATTAGTTATTTTAGGAGAAAAATATCATTATATATTTTCGACTAATGAAAAATTAAAAGAGATATTATTATCAAATAAAAGAAAAAATATCAAACCTGTCTTTGAAGATTTTAAAGTTGACATAAATAATTCTATTCAAGGAAAATATAATTTATTTTATAATACAAATGATAAAGAAAGTAAGAATGATATTTGGCTGGAAAAAATTGGATTTGAAACATCCAAGAGAGCTTCTAAAAAAATATTTACATATAAATATTCTGGAAGTATGAAGGGTGTAAGGTATTTACCTAAAGAACCTATTATTTCAAAATATAAGTTTAATAATAAATATAATATTTATATAGAAGAAGAACCAACAACATTTTATAATACGGGAAGGGCATTATTGACACCAATTACAGTTGCAGAAGATGGTGCACTTATTTATGGTACCACTGTTTTACTAGTAGTTTCATCACCATTGATATTACCAATGATGGCAATTGAGCATGTTAATGGAAAAGCATTAGAATAATTTTTAAAGTTAAGTTTTTAACTTAATTAAATATCTAAAATATAATAAAATAGGAAATTATATGAATAGTTTATACAACGACAAAGAAGCAAACGAGTTTAAAACAGATTTAGATTTAAGAGTTTATACATCAAGATTACTTGGACGTGACAGCTCTTTAGTTTTGCATGGCGGTGGAAATACATCTGTAAAATCTACTGCTACAAACCTTTTTGGTGAGACGGAAGATATCCTTTATGTAAAAGGCAGTGGTTGGGATTTAGCGACTATTGAAGCTGAAGGCTTTGCTCCTGTTAAGATGGAGATGCTGCTTAAGATGGCTGAGTTAAAAGAGTTAAACGATACAAATATGGTTAAATACCAGCGCTTAGCTATGACAAATCCTTCTGCTCCAAACCCATCTGTTGAAGCTATATTGCATGCAGTTATTCCTTATAAATTTGTAGACCATACTCACACGGATGCAGTTGTAACTATCACAAATACAGAAGGTGGAGAAGATAAAATAAAAGAGCTTTACGGTGATAAGGTTCTGATTATTCCTTATATTATGCCGGGTTTTGTTCTTGCAAAACTGATTTATGATATGACTAGAGATGTAAACTGGGATGAGTTAGAGGGAATGGTTCTTATGAATCATGGTCTCTTTACTTTCAACGATGACGCTAAAAAATCTTATGAGAAGACTATAGAGTTAGTAGATAAAGCTGAGCAGTACCTAGCATCTAATGGTGCTGTTTTAGAAGTAAGCGAAGATAGTACGACTGTAGAGCTTTTAGAACTTGCAAAAATAAGACGTGAGATGTCAGAGCTAAAAGGTTGTGCGACAATCTCAATACTCAATGACTCAAATGAAGCTATAAACTTTTCAAAACAAAATATTGAAAAAATTGCGACACAAGGTCCTCTGACTCCAGACCATGTAATTAGAACAAAAAGAGTACCTGCAATCATCGGTGAAGATTTTAAAGCTGATTTAGCATCTTATGTAAAAGAGTACACTCAGTATTTTGAAGATAATAAATCGGATGAGACTCTTCTAAATCCTGCACCAAACTTTGCAATTTTAAAAAACAACGGAACTCTATCTTTTGGTAAAAATGCTAAAGAAGCAAATATCATCAAAGATATAAATGACCATACATTTGAGGCTATTTTAAAAGCTGAGAAACTCGGTGGATACAAAGCTTTAAGCGCTGCAAAGATCTTTGAAGTTGAGTACTGGGAACTTGAACAGGCAAAACTGAAAAAAGGTGGTTCTTCGCCAGAATTTAGCGGTAAAGTTGCACTAGTTACAGGTGGAGCAAGTGGGATAGGCAAATCAATCGCCCAGATGTTAAATGCAAGAGGAGCTGCTGTAGTTGTTCTAGATATTAACCCTGAAGTGGAGAGTATCTTTTCAAAGTCAGATGCTATAGGTGTGAAGACAGATTTAACATCAAGTGCAGATATCCAAAATGCAGTCTCAGTTGCAGTTAAAAACTTTGGCGGAATTGACATAGTTGTAAGTAATGCAGGTATCTTTACTCCAAGTGAAAATCTTGACTCACTTAGTGATGATAACTGGGATAAGAGTATGAATATCAATCTTACATCTCATCAAAAACTTATAAAAGAGACAGCACCGTTCTTAAAACTTGGAATTGATGCTTCAATTGTAATGGTAGCATCTAAGAACTTTCCAGCTCCCGGAAAAGGTGCGGCAGCTTACTCTGTGGCAAAAGCAGGACAAACACAACTTGCACGAATCGCAGCGTTGGAGCTTGGTGAATATGGAGTTAGAGTAAATACTCTGCATCCTCATGCAGTATTTGATACAGCGATTTGGACAGATGAAGTTCTTCAAAATAGAGCAAAAGCATATGGAATGAGTGTAGAAGAGTACAAAACAAACAATGTACTGAAAACTGAAATAAAGTCAGAAAACGTGGCAGAATTGGTATGTGCAATGGCAGGAAAGCCATTTGCCAAAACTACTGGTTCACAAGTGGCTATTGACGGCGGAAGTGACAGGATAATATAGATGACATTAAAAGATAAAATTTTAGCCGGTGAGAGAATCGACTTTGATGAAGCTCTTAGCCTTTACGATATGGACTTTTTCGAGTTGGGTGAACTGGCAGATGCTAAAAGAAAAGCACTTCATGGAAATAAGACATACTTCAATATAAACCGTCATATAAATCCTACAAATAAGTGTGCAGATATATGTAAGTTTTGTGCATATTCCGCAAATAGAAAAAATCCAAATGAGTACACTATGACTCATGAAGAGATTATGCAGATTGTAAAAGATGTTGATAGTCGAGGGGCAAAAGAGGTTCACATTGTATCTGCTCACAATCCTGATACAGGACTTGAATGGTACTTGGAGATATTTAAAAAGATTAAAGATGCTTATCCTCATATGCATGTAAAAGCTCTTACTGCTGCTGAGGTTGATTTCTTAGCAAGAGAGTATGGTAAAACTTATGATGAAATACTGGACTTGATGGTAGAAAATGGTGTTGATTCTATGCCTGGCGGTGGAGCTGAGATCTTTGATGAAAAAGTTAGAGACTATATTTGTAAAGGCAAGGTGACGTCTGATCAATGGTTAGAAATCCATAGAAAATGGCATGAACGTGGAAAAATGTCAAACGTTACTATGCTTTTTGGACATGTTGAGAAGAGAGAGCATAGAATAGATCATATGATGCGAATCAGAGAGCTTCAGGATAAGACTAAAGGTTTTAATGCGTTTATTCCTCTTGTTTATCAGACTGAAAATAATTACCTTAAAGTTACAGAGTTTATGACTGCAAATGAGATTTTAAAGACTATGGCAATCAGTCGTATCGTTTTAGATAATGTTCCAAACTTAAAAGCTTACTGGGTTACTTCTACTGTAAGCTTAGCTCTTGTTGCCCAAGAGTTTGGAGCAAATGATCTTGATGGAACGATAGAAAAAGAGTCTATAAACTCGGCAGCCGGAGCTAAGAGTGCAAACGGTGTAAACTTAGAAGATTTTGTAGCACTTATTAAAAACAGCGGTTTTACTCCAGTTGAGAGAGATAGCGTATATAACGAAATAAAAGAGTGGTAAAGAATGGAGATATCGGTTGTAATTCCAACTTATAACCGATATAACGTTCTTCAACGTGCTCTTGAATCTGTATATGCTCAAACTCACAAACCAAAAGAAGTCATCATTATAGATGATGGCTCAACTGACGAAACCTCACAAATATTAAAACTTTTTCCAGATGCGAAGTATTTTTATCAAAATAATGCGGGAGTTTCTAGTGCTAGAAATTTAGGTATTAAAAAAGCAAACTTTGAATGGATAGCGTTTTTAGACTCAGATGATGAATGGCATCCAGAGAAACTTCAAGAGCATCTAGAACTGCATCTAAATAAACCAGAACTACAGATGAGTTATACAGATGAGAAGTGGATACGAGATGCTAAAGAACTGAAGGTTCCTAAACGGTATCGTAAATTTGGCGGAAATATTTTTAAAGAGTGCCTTTCGCACTGTATTATTGCTCCATCTGCAACGCTGATTCATAAAGACTTACTTGAGAGAGTAGGGCTTTTTGATGAGAGTTTAGAAGTCTGTGAAGATTATGACTTGTGGTTGAGGATAGCTATTGACAATAAAATAGGACTTGTTGATAAAAAACTAATCACAAAATATGGTGGAGATGAAGACCAACTAAGTATGAAGTTTTGGGGAATGGACAGGTTTAGAGTTAAGGCTTTGGAGAAACTTTTAGAGATATCTGAGTCTAAAGAAGAGTTAATAAAAAGCATGTTGATTGAAAAATACAGCTTACTTCTCAAAGGTGCTAAAAAACATGATAAAATGCAAGATATTAATAATTATGAAAAAAAGATTGAGGATTTGAAAAATTGAATAATATATCAACAGAGACAAAATTAACTATTGGTTATATAGCAATCGCATTTATATTTTCAGTAGCCATGCGCATGATTTGGGTTTATCAGTTTAGTGGGTTTGAACAATTTATGTTCAATGGGCAGTTTATGATAAATACTAATGATGGGTATTATTGGGCTGAAGGGGCTAGAGATATACTTAGCGGTGTTTCTCAGGATAATGACTACTCTCCAACAACAACAGCCCCATCTCTGTTAACAGCTTTTTTTGCTTACATACTACCTTTCTCTTTTGAGACAATTATATTTTATATGTCAGTTGTTTTAGGATCATTAGTTGTTATTCCAATTATCTTAATTGCGAAGAGTCTAAAAAATTTAGAGCTTGGTTTTATAGCGGCTCTTCTAGCATCTATTGCCTGGAGTTATTATAACCGGACTATGGCCGGGTATTATGATACCGATATGTTAAATATAGTCCTTCCAATGTTTTTGCTTTGGTCCATAATCTGGGCAATTCAGACAAATGAAGATAAGTATCTGCTTATTACTGCACTTGATATTTTAGTATACAGATGGTGGTATCCTCAAAGTTACGCTTTGGAATTTGCATTTTTTGGTTTGATACTTTTTTATGCTTTAGTTTTTGATAGAAAAAATCTTTATAACTATAAACTCTTAGCCATTATGATGTTTGCTATGTTAAACATAGAAGGCTTTATACGTTTTCCTATTGTTATTGGCGTATTTTACGCTTTTAAACAAGAAAAATTTCAAAAGTATATTTATTATATTTTAGGTACTTCTATTTTATTGTTTTTTGCTAGTGGTGGATTTAATCCAATTTGGGGGAAGTTGAGAGTTTATATATTTACAGATGTAGTAAGCGTAGGTGAAGATGGGCTAAAACTTCATTTCTACTCCGTAATTCAGACAATTAGAGAAGCTGGACAGATTCCATTTGAAACATTTGCAAATCGTATAAGTGGACATACTATTACACTTATCTTATCTATTGTTGGATACATATACTTAACCTATAAGCACCGGATTATGCTTTTTGGACTTCCAATGATTGGACTAGGGTTTTTAGCTCTTGTCGGAGGACTTAGGTTCACTATTTATGCTGTACCTGTTTTAGCGTTTGGTGCGGCTTTTTTAATAACTGAACTTTCAGTAAAGATGCCGACAAAAAAACTGAAATATCTAAGTATGATAGCTTTCACGTTAGCTATTTTATATCCAAACTATAAGCATATTGACTCATATAAGGTTCCTACCGTATTTAATTCTGATGAAGTAAAAGTTTTAGATGAATTAAAAGATATTGCCGATAGAGAAGATTATGCTATTTCTTGGTGGGATTATGGATATCCAATACGATACTATTCGGATATAAAAACACTGATAGATGGAAGTAAACATGGCGGAAGTGTTAACTTTCCGGTTAGTTTTATATTAAATAAACCACAAGAAATAGCTTCTAAAATGGCTAGATTAGATGTGGAATATACTGAAAAATCTTTTGAGATAGCAGAAAAAAATAAAGGTTTAGAAGACTCACAAAAAGTAAAACTATTCACAAATATAGAAGAAATGACAAAAGCGTATGGCTTTAATGACGCAAATGATTTTCTACTATCACTAGAGACAGATATAAAGCTGCCAAATAAAACAAGAGATATTTATTTTTATCTTCCATATAGAATGTTGAATATTTTTCCAACAGTAAACGTGTTTTCAAATTTAGATCTAATGACCGGTGAAAAAGGAAAAGCTCCTTTTTTCTTTATTAGCAGAAACTTTAGAGATTCAAATGGCATTATAGAGCTTGGAAATGGAGTTTCTTTTAATAAGCTAGATAACACTTTAAGTATTGGTAATCAGAAAGCAACTCTACGAAGGATAGTACAAACTTTCTATGACAAAGATATGAAACTTCAAAAAAATAGTAAACTATCTGATTTTACTGCACAACTGAGTTTGATCTTTATGGCGGATTATAAGACTTTTCTAATTATAGATGAACAGACTTATAATTCACTTTATATACAACTTATGGTTTTAGAAGATTATAATGAATCTTTATTTGAAAAAGTTATTACAAATCCACACGCAAAAGTGTATAAACTAAAGATATAAATAGATGAGATATCTTTTAGTTATTCTACTCTTTTCATCTCTTTTTGCACAGAAGCCTGAACTTTTGCTTTTAAATAAGTATAGTAAAGATATGAATGTGACTTCTTGGTATATGAGTGAAAAACTTGATGGTGTTAGAGCCTTCTGGGATGGAGAAAAACTAATTTCTCGTTCTGGAAAAACTTTTTCAACTCCTATTTTCTTTACAAAAGATTTTCCAAAACATAAGTTAGACGGAGAACTTTGGACTAAGAGAAGTGATTTCTCAAATGTATCCTCAATTGTAAATAAAAAAAAGCTTCACAGCGGATGGAAAAATCTAACTTATAATATTTTTGAAGTTCCAGATGCAAAAGGGAATCTTTTAGAGAGACTAAAAAGTGTTAAAACTACCAAATACATAAAAACAATAAAACAGATAAAAATTATAGATAAAAAGCATTTAGATAATTTCTTAAAAAGTATAGAGAAAAAAGGTGGAGAAGGAGTTGTTGTTCGTGATGGAAGTCTAAACTACTATACAGGTAGAGATGACAAGGCTTTAAAAGTAAAGAGTTATATTGACGAAGAGTGTAAAGTAATAGGACACAATGATGGTCAAGGCAAATATGAAGGTATGGTTGGCTCACTGTCTTGTAGAATGAAAAATATGCAAGTTATTAAAATTGGAAGTGGTCTAAATAATTATCAAAGAGAAAATCCACCAAAAATAGGTGCTATAATAACATTTAAATATTATGGACTGACTTCAAAAGGTAATCCTAGATTCCCAGTGTTCCTACATGAAAGATACTAAAAAGAAGAGATATGAAATACCAACACAACTTTAATCCAAGTATATCAGATGCAGATGTCTTTAATGAGATTGAAAAAGAGAAAAAAAGTATAGGTTATTATAATCTTGTTCATCAAGATACTACCCTTTTTAAAGAGTATGCGAAAAGTGTTAAACAGACAAATATTGTCGTAATCGGTATAGGTGGAAGTACTCTCGGAACTTATGCAATATATAAGTTTTTAAAACACTCAAAAACACTCACTAAACAACTCTATTTCCTAGAAACAACAGATCCTATAGATATAAAGTCAAAAGTTGAAGCTATAGATTTAGATGATACACTTTTTATTGTTATCTCTAAATCAGGTACAACTATAGAAACGGTCTCAATATTTAAGTATATAAACTCTCTGGTAAAGTGTGATAAAGACAATACTCTAGTGATAACTGAGCATGATTCCAAACTTAATACTTATGCAAAAACTAATAATATAAAAACTTTTGAGATACCAAAAGATGTAGGTGGTAGATTTTCTGTATTTAGTGCTGTTGGACTACTTCCTCTTTCTATAGTTGGAATAGACATAGATGAACTTCTAGAAGGTACAAAAGAAATATATGCTTCTTTTTTTGAGAGAAAAGAGGTTTATAACAGACTTATTAAAAAAGCTAGATTTTTTGTGGAATATAAAAATAGCTTTAATATAAATGTAGTCTTCTCTTACTCTTCAAGACTTGAAGGTTTTAATAAATGGTATATACAACTTTGGGGGGAAAGCTTAGGCAAGGTTGATATAAATAGTACTAGGCAAGGACTTACTCCTATTGGAATAATTGGGCCAATAGATCAGCACTCTTTTTTACAGCTTATAGTAGAGGGAAGAAGAGATAAGACAGTAACGGTTATAAAAGTAGACGACTTCGATAGTGATTTAAAAATCCCATATACTAAACTTGATGGATTAGAAGAATTAGGTTATATTGATAATATTAAGTTTTCTTCACTTATAAATCAGCAAGCAGATGCTACAATTGAATCTATAAATAACTTAAATGATATTCCGTGTGATGTTATTACAATAGATGATGTTAGTGAGAAAGCAATATCGGCTCTTATGTATGAGTATGAACTGCTTACCTCTATATGTGCTAAGTTTATGTATATTAATGCTTATGACCAACCTGGCGTTGAAGCCGGAAAGATTATATTAAAAGAAAAGTTGAATAAATAATTATGAAGTTTAATGAAGTTAAAGAAGAATTGTTAAGAAATAAAAAGACGTGGCTTATAACTGGAGTTGCTGGATTTATAGGTTCCAATTTAGCAGAAGCCCTTTTAAAATTAAACCAAAAAGTTATAGGTTTGGATAATTTTTCTACAGGCTATCAGCATAACATTGAAGATATAAAAAATAATTTAACATCTGAGCAGTGGAGAAGTTTTTCATTTACAGAGGGTGATATTAAAGATTATGAAACTTGTTATGAAATAACAAAAGGTGTAGATATTATCTTACACCAAGCTGCATTAGGATCTGTACCTAGATCAATTAATGATCCTATAACATCAAATCTTTCAAATGTTACCGGTTTTTTAAATATGTTAACAGCTGCTAAAAATAATGGAGTAAAAAGATTTGTATATGCATCTTCTAGCTCAGTTTATGGTGATTCCATGGAGCTTCCAAAAGTTGAAGAAAGAACAGGGAATTTACTCTCCCCCTATGCTGTAACTAAGATGACAAATGAATTATATGGTGGAGTTTTTTATAAAACATATGGTTTAGAAACTATAGGAATAAGATATTTTAATGTTTTTGGAAAAAGACAAAACCCAAATGGTGCATATGCGGCTGTAATACCAAAATGGCTAAGTTCTCTCATTAATAATGAAGATGTTTTTATTAATGGTGATGGAGAGACTAGCAGAGACTTTACATATATTGCAAATGTCATACAATCAAATATACTTTGTGGTACAACTACAACAAAAGAAGCATATGGAGAAGTTTTTAACGGTGGAATTGGTGGACGCTTAACACTTAATAAACTTTACAGTTCTATCAGTAGAGAACTTAAAGAAAATTTAGAAAATTTTGTGACTAAAGAGCCTGTTTACAGAGAGTTTAGAGCAGGAGATATCAGACATTCCAATGCTAATATAGATAAATTAAAAAAAGCAACACAGTATGAACCAACACATGATATTGATAGAGGTCTTCATGAGTCAATTAAGTGGTATATAGAAAATTTAAAACAGATTTCGGAATAATATAATGAAAAACTATAAGATATGTGTGATAGGTTTGGGGTATGTGGGTCTTCCATTGGCTCACGCTTTTAGTAGTAAATATCAAGTAATCGGTTTAGATATTTATAAAACTAGAATAGATGAACTTAATCGTGCCTATGATAAAACATTAGAATTAAATGAAGAGCAATTACAAGAAGCACTACAAAATAATATAAAATTCACTTGTGATATAGAAGATATTAAAGATTGTAATGTTTACATAGTAACAGTACCAACTCCGATAGACAAAAATAAACGACCTGATTTGACACCACTTATAAAAGCTAGCGAAACAGTAGGTAAGGTCCTTAAAAAAGATGATATTGTCATTTATGAATCAACAGTATACCCTGGAGCAACAGAAGAAGAGTGTGTTCCTGTGCTTGAAAAGTTTTCATCTCTTGTGTTTAACAAAGAATTCTATTGTGGATACTCTCCTGAGAGAATAAATCCAGGAGATAAAGAACATACTGTAACAAAGATATTAAAAGTGACAGCAGGAAGTACCCCTGAGATAGGTAAAATAGTAAATGATTTGTATTCAAGTATTATCACTGCAGGTACTCATTTGGCTCCAACTATTAAAGTAGCAGAAGCAGCGAAGGTAATAGAAAACTCTCAAAGAGATATAAACATAGCATTTGTAAATGAACTAGCAATTATATTTAATAAACTTGGGATTAATACAAATGATGTTTTAGAAGCTGCTGGAACTAAGTGGAACTTTTTACCATTTAAACCTGGTCTTGTCGGTGGTCATTGTATAGGTGTTGATCCATATTATTTAACACACAAAGCACAAAGTGTAGGATATAACCCTGAAATAATACTTGCAGGTAGAAGATTAAATGATAATATGGGAATTTATGTGGCTAATCAAGTTATAAAATTAATGATTAAAAAAGAGCATAAAGTAGAAGGATCAAAAGTATTAGTTCTAGGTATTACGTTTAAAGAAAATTGTCCTGATATTAGAAACAGTAGAGTGATAGATGTAATTGAAGAACTTCGAGAGTTCGGATGTAATGTTGATATATACGACCCATGGGTGGATAAAGCAGAAGTTATTAGAGAATACAATCTTAAACTTCAAGAAAATATAGAATCGTCAAAGTATGATGCAATAGTTTTGGCAGTTGCTCACAACGAATTTAAAATATTAGACTTCTCAAATTTATGTAACACAGTTGTTTATGATATAAAGTCAATTTTAAATGATTCTGATGGTCATTTATAAATGTTAAATAAGTTAAGAGATATATTAACAAGGAGAGATAAGAAATTTTTATTATTATTAATATTTTTTTCTATATTCATTTCTATAATTGAAGTGATTGGTATCTCAGCAATTATGCCTTTTATGTCTATTGCAATGGATTTTAATAATATACATATAAATAAATATTATATGTATATTTATAATTTATTTCAACTAAAAACAGATGTTAATTTTGTTATGCTTTTCGGAATTGTATTGATTGTATTTTACATATTTAGAAGTGCTATTAACATATTTTATGCATATCTTCTAGCGAAATTTTCTTATGGTAGATATTATCTTATAGCATATAGATTGTTTGAAAATTATATGGGGATGTCATATAAAAATTTTGTAAAAAAGAATTCATCAATATTAACAAAATCAATTGTAACAGAGGCTTCTAATTTAACAAGTTTATTGTCATCAGTGTTATTTATGATTAGTGAAATATTTGTAGTGGTATTAATTTATGGATTGATGTTATATGTAAATTACAAAGTTACGCTATTGCTAACACTATTTTTATTAATAAATGCTATTCTTATGATTAAAACAATATCTAACAAAATTAAAAAGCAAGGTACTAACAGAGCTAAGATTCAAGAGAATTTTTATGAAATAATAAACAAAAGTTTCGGAAATTTTAAGTTTATAAAACTTCAAGCCACTGATAATACTGTGCTAAAAGATTTTTCTAATGCAAGTTATAATTATTCTAAAACAAATATAATTGCACAAACTTTATTACAGATACCAAGATTGCTATTGGAAGCAATTGCTTTTAGTCTGATAATTGGTATAGTTTTGTATCTGGTTTGGAAATATGAAGATGATATTTCCACAGTCTTATCACTTCTTTCTATGTTCGTATTAGCACTTTATAGACTTATGCCATCAATTAATAGAATATTAAATAGTTACAATAATATTTTGTTTACATATAAAGCACTCGATATAATACATAATGATTTGATGTACGATAATGAAATCCTGGGGGAAGATAACATATCATTTAACAAAGAAATAATTATTAAAAATTTAAACTTTGAATATGAAAAAAATAAGCCTATAATAAAAAATATAAATATAAAAATTAATAAAGGTTCCAAAATTGCATTTGTAGGAGAAAGTGGTAGCGGAAAGAGCACATTGGTTGATTTAGTTATTGGGCTTTATAAGCCACACCATGGAACAATAAGTGTTGATGACATTAAACTAGATGATAGAAATATTAAATCATGGAGGAGTAAAATAGGTTACATTCCTCAATCTGTTTATCTGTTTGATGGTACTGTTGGAGAGAATGTTTCATTTTATAGTGAATATGACAAAGGAAAAATTATAGAATGTTTAAAGCAGGCTAAAATCTATGATTTTTTAGAAAAAAAAGATGGACTAGATACTATTGTTGGTGAGGGTGGCATTATGCTCAGCGGTGGACAAAAACAACGAATAGCAATAGCACGAGCATTATATATAGAACCAGAAATTTTAGTGCTTGATGAAGCGACCTCAGCACTTGATGATGAAACTGAATCACAGATTATGGATGAAATATATGATATTAGTAAAGATAAAACATTACTAATAATTGCTCATAGGTTAAGTACAATACAAAGATGTGAAAAAGTATATAAAATAAGAAATGGTAATATTGAGAATGCTATTTAATAGTTACGAATTCATATTTTTCTTTTTACCATTTACTTTTTTTATATACTTTTATTTTTTAAATAAAAGACTTATAACTAGTGCAAAAGGTTTTTTAGTATTTGCTTCATTATTCTTTTACTCTTGGTGGAATATTACTTATCTACCTCTTATTCTTTCCTCTATGTTATTTAACTATGTAATTGGAAATAGTCTGAATGAGAATTTAAAAAAAATAAAAATAAGTAAAAAAGCCCTACTTACTTTTGGAATAATTGCTAATTTATCATTACTTGGATATTTTAAATATAGTGACTTTTTGCTAGAGAACTTTAACTTAGCATTTGACGGCTCAGCACCTTTACTGCATTTAGCATTACCATTAGCTATCTCATTCTTTACTTTTCAGCAAATAGCTTATCTAGTTGATAGTTACAGAGGTGAGACTAGTGAATATGACTTTTTAAACTATGCACTCTTTGTTACATTTTTTCCGCAACTTATAGCAGGTCCTATTGTTCACCACTCTGAGATGATGCCTCAGTTTGCTTCCCGCTGGAACTTAGCCAAAAACTATAAGAACATAGCTACTGGACTTTTTATATTTTCAATAGGTTTATTTAAAAAAGTTGTTATTGCAGATACATTTGCCACTTGGGCTACAAATGGGTTTGACAACGCAGAAGTGTTAAATCTTATAGAAGCTTGGGTTACTAGTCTTTCTTATACATTTCAGCTTTACTTTGATTTTAGTGGCTATACGGATATGGCAATAGGTTTAGCACTACTATTTAATATCAGACTTCCAATTAACTTTAATTCCCCATATAAAGCAACTAACATACAAGACTTCTGGAGAAGATGGCATATTACACTAAGTAGGTTTTTAAAAGATTATATATATATTCCTTTAGGTGGGAATAGAAAAGGAAACTTTAGAACATATAATAATCTAATGGCAACTTTTATACTCGGTGGAATCTGGCATGGCGCAGGCTGGACATTTGTGTTTTGGGGATTTTTACATGGATTTGCTTTAGTTATTCACAAAGCTTGGGGTAAACTAGAATTTAAACTTTGGAGTTGGTTAGCTTGGCTTATTACTTTTAACTTTATCAATATTGCTTGGGTTTTCTTTAGGGCTAAGGAGTGGCGCGATGCGTTGAAAGTCTTGAGCTCTATGTTTAGTTTAGATAATATTGTATTACACCCAGTATTTCAAAGTAAACTGTCATTTTTAGGTGAATATGGCATTTCATTTGGTGGAATGTTTGAAGATATTCATGGTAGTAAGTGGAGTGTAGTTTGGTTACTTGTTGTATTAGTTTTAGTACTTAGATTTAGAAACTCTATAGAAAAATCAGATAGCTTTAAACTCAATTATAAAACTGTTTTATTTTCTAGTTTTATTTTTGTTATAAGTGCACTATATCTAAATAAAGTATCTGAATTTTTATACTTTAACTTTTAATGGATAATAATATGAACGCTAAAAAATGGATAAAAATATGGATAATAATACTAATTATTATTCCAATGGTAGGTGGATTTAATTATTTAACTGATTCATTAGGAATATTAAATGACAAAGGCTATTTAGATAAGGCTGCAAAAGATCTAGCCAGTGGTAATATGATTGCAGGATTAAAAAACTTTGATGAGAGACTTTTTAAAAAAAAAGTCATTGAAAATATAAAAGATGATATTGATTGGATTGCAATTGGTTCATCAAGAACAATGCAGTTAAGGAAAAGAACATTTTTAAAGCAAAATGAAAAGTTTCATAACTATTCAGTGTCAGGTGCTTCATTGGAAGATTTTATAGCTTTAGTGTCAATACATATAGACAATCAAGGAAAACTTCCAAAGCATATTGTACTAGGGATAGATCCATGGATCTTTAATAAGTATAGTGGACAAAATGGGTATTTATCTATTGTTGATGATTATAATAAATTAATAAGCAATATTAACAATAAACAAAACATTGATTTAAAACCACAATATATTAATAAATTATTTTCAATAGAATATTTAATAGAAAATTTTAAATTCTTTATGGATAATGTGAACAATAAATTAAAGGGATATTATATTGTTAATTCAATTGAGATAGATGCTAGAATTACAGAACTGGATGGTTCAATACAATACCCGTATAAGTATAGAAGACCAAGCAATATAATAGTAGAAGAAGCCGCTATAAAATATACTAAAGGTAGGGTCTATGCTTTGGATAGGTTTACAAAATTAAATAATCTGGAATTATTTAAAGAATTTGTATTATACTTAAAAGATGGAGGGGTAGATGTGGTTTTCTTTTTACCACCTTATAACCCTATATCTTACGACTTACTATTAGACAATGAAAAATATTTGATCATTAATAAAGTAGAAAAATATTTATTTGATTTTGCAAAGAAATATAATATAAAATTATTTGGTTCTTATAATCCACATAAGTATAAGTTGACTAGTAAAGACTTTTTTGATGGTATGCATGGAAAAGATATTGTTTACACAAGAATTTTTAAAAATAAAAGCATAAATAAAGAACATTAAATATATATATGAATATAAGGGTGAAATATTAATATATATTAAGTATAATACATCGATTTTATACAGATAGTATTGGATCATGTGAAGGAATAATTAATGATAAATAGTAAAAAAGTAGCAATATATGGATTAGGGTATTTAGGATACACAACTTTATCAAATTTGGTGGATAATTATATAGATTGTTATGTATATGATTATAAAGATGATAGGCGTGATTCGAAAGACTCTGTTAAATTGTTTAATGACTTTTTTGATAATTTATTTCTAACTGAAAATAGCTATAAATCTAAAAAATCATTAGTCAATTTTTGTAGCGATACAGAATTGTTTCAGATGCAAGACATTAATACACATCTTATATGTATTCCAACAGAGGATGCTGGAGTGCCAAATGTTGAATTATTGGAGAAAATAATTTCCAGTTTCAGGAAAATAAAAAATAACAAGATACATATCATTATAGAATCTACGTTGTATCCCAAAATTATTAAGAATATCATTCTTCCAAAACTTAGTAGTAGTGGTATGGAAATCGATAAAGATTTTTTCTTGTCTTTTGTTGTAAGACAAGATGTTATTAAAAGTCTTGATGATTTAAAAAAAGATAACACATATATGTTGTCTGCCATATCAGATTTGTCATTAATTGAGGTAGAAAATTTTTATAGTTATATTGGGCAAAATTATATAATCACTAAAGATTATGAAGTTCTTGAAATTATAAAACATGTAGAAAATAGTTTAGAACATTTGCACCAATCTTTTGCAAATCAAATACTATTGTCGTTTCCTGAAATTAATATAAATGAAGTTTTTAAGTTACTTCAAGAACATAAAGGGATTGATTTAAGCAGTTCAATAGGTTCTAATGGATTTGCTATACCTGTTTCAAGTAGAGTGTTGCTTGATAGCATTGAGAACCAGAATAGTTTATCCCTATTAAAAGAAAGTATTCTAGTTGATATGTCAATGATTACAGTAGTTAAGGATGATTTAACAAAAAATAATATTAAAAAAGTACTTATTTTAGGCGTCTCGTCGGAAAAAGATGTAAAACAAGACATATTCAGTACATATTTAAGATTAGCAACATATTTAAATGAAAGTAATTTTGAAGTTTTTATTTATGATCCATTTTTTGATAGCTATGAATTAAATTCTATAACAAATGTAAATATTGTTAGTGATATAGATAATATTCAGAATGATATTGAAGGCGTTATAGTTGGAACAAAACATAGTTGGATAAAGTTTTTAGATATGGAAGTATTTATAAGTAATTTCGCACAAACGAAGTATTTTTTAGATAATGGAAGTTTTTCAAGCATAGAAACAAAAATTTATAATTATAAATCTATTGGGCAAGCAAATTGCTTTAAGGACTTATAAGGTATGTGTGGTGTTGTTGGTATTTACTACTTTGATAAAAATAATAAAGATTTAAAAAGTCAAAACTATAAACATAAATTACCTAAAATGCTTAAAGAGATTAGGCATAGAGGAGATGATCAAGAAGAATTTGGAAGACTGAAAAACTCTGTGCAAGGAATGTCTAGATTATCAATTGTTAGTACAAAGAAGGATATTATTCCATATACGAATGAAGATGATACTATCTCGTTAGTATATAATGGAGAAATATATAATTATCTTGATTTAAAATCATCATTAAAAAATAAACATACTTTCAAATCTAACACTGATACAGAATACATCCTACATGGTTATGAAGATTATGGTATAAATATCATAAACGAATTTAATGGCATGTATGCATTTTCATTATTTGATTCAAACAAAGATGAACTTTATTTAGTTAGAGACAAAGCTGGTGAAAAATTTTTATATTATTATGAAGACCACGAAAAAGTCGTATATGCAAGTGAAATAAAAGCTATTGTTAGTATTTTAAGGGCTGAGGAACAACATTGTAATTCATATGAAATGTTTGAAGCTTGTTTTGGACAAGATACATTATTTAAAAACATTAAATTAATTGAACCAGGACAATATGTAAAGTTTAACTTTAATAAAAAGAAGATTGTAAACTATTGGCGCATTTGTGATAATTTAATTTATGTAAAAGATGATATTGCACAGATAGAGAAAGACTTGACAGAATTGATAGTTGACTCTATTGAACTAAGAACAAAAAATAGACAGTATCCTTTTGGTGCTTTAGTGAGTGGTGGCATTGATAGTGGTCTAATAGCTGCTATTGCCAAGCCTGATTTTATTTATTCAACAACATATAGAGGACTTGGCAAAGAATTTAGCGAAATTGAGTACGCAGAAGCTATCGCTACAAAAATAGGGAAAAAATTACAAATTATAGAACCAACGAAAGAAGATTTTATGAAGTATCGGAATGAAGTAGCATATCATCTAGATACGCCGGCTACTTGGACTGGATTTAATCTTTACATGACTTATGAAGCAGTTTCAAAAGACACTAAAATTGCATTAACTGGTGAAGGCGTGGATGAGATGTTTGGTGGTTATCATAGATACCATTTATTACATCATGATATGCAAATATATAATTTAGATGCATTGGAAAATTATGATTATTTGATAGGTAAGTATTATGGTAAACCTTCTGATAGGTATATTAAGTTGATAAATAGAAGTGAAAAGATATTTCAAGATAAATATATGGACTACATGAAATCGATTGTAGAACCAAGTTTTTCTTTTTTTGATAAAAATGTTATTCATGCAATGGGAAATGTTGACTTTTATTCAACATTGCAAATTATTTTACAAATGGCTGATAGAATGAGTATGGCTCATACTGTAGAAAATAGGGCACCTTTTTTAGATCATAGGTTAATGCAATATGCATTTTCTATGCCAGAGAAATATAAAATAGAAAATGGTATAACAAAAAATATCATTAAAAAAATAGCAAAAAAGTTTTTACCAGAATCTGTAGTAGAAAGAAAAGATAAGAGAGGATTCTTAATGCCTTTTAATTTATGGTTTCCAAATGAAGGAAATAAATATGACAGAACTAAGTATAAAGATATGGTATATTCAGATTGGAAAAATACATTTTTTAAGGGAAGTAAATAATGTCTAAAAAAATTAATAATGTGCAACATAGCATTGATACAGAAGAAAGAGAAGATAGATTTAATGAGATAAGATCGTATGGTTACGAAGAAGAGTACAAAAAGAATAGATACGAATGGGACTATAATCCAACAAATAATATCGTTGCTGATTATCCATTGCATGTAGATTTAGAATTGGCTTCAGTTTGTAATTTAAACTGTCCTATGTGTTATACAATTACAGATGACTTTAAAAATAAAGTAAATGCTAGTTTGATGTCTTTTGAATTATTTAAAAAAGTAATTGATGAGATTTCTCAGAATAATGTTTATTCTATTCGTTTAAGTCTAAGAGGAGAATCTTCTTTACACAAAAACTTTATAGAGTGCATTAAATATGCAAAAGAAAAGGGGATTAAGGAAGTATCTACATTAACTGCTGGAAAAAAACTTATAGACAAGAACTTTGTAAAGCAAATGGTGGAAGCTGGTATAGATTGGATTACAGTTTCAGTTGATGGTGTAGATGAAGTTTATGAATCAATTAGAAAACCTATTAAATTTGATGAAATTAAGCAAGCATTGAGGAATATAGTTGAAATTAAAAATGAAAATACTAGTATAAAACCTGCTGTTAAAATACAAGGTATTTGGCCTGCAGTGAATAAAAATGTAAACAAATATCTAGATGTTTTTACTCCATTAACAGATTTAATATACACTAATCCATTGGTAGATTATTTATCTCTAGATGAGCTAAAAGATATTGAATATGTAACTAATTTTAAATGTCATCAGCCATTTCAGCGTTTAGTTATTGACTCTAATGGCAAAGTAATGGCTTGTGCAAATGATCAGATGGGAAGTATATGCATAGGTGATGCAAATACAATGAGTGTACATGAAATATGGCATAGTGAAAAAATGCAAGAGTTTAGAAAAGACCATATAGGTAATAACGCTATAGATAAGTATGATATATGTAAACAATGTCAAGTGCCAAGGGAAAGAGATTATGAAGAGATTGTTATAAAAGGTAAAATATTTAGAATAGATAATTATAAAAATAGAAGCCAAAAAATAGGCTCATGATGAAAACTGTAATTATACTACAAGCAAGAATGAATTCTTCTAGATTACCTGGTAAGATTCTCATGAATTTAAATGGTAAAACTGTTTTAGAAAGGGTAATAGAAAGATTGAAAACTTTTTCAAAAGCTGATGATTTAATAGTAGCAACAACAAATACTTCTAACGATGATTCAACTTGTGAACTTTTAGAAAAAATTGGTGTTAAATATTTTAGAGGTTCAGAAGATAATGTTTTGGAAAGGTATTATTTATGCGCTAAAGAGAATGATGCAACTCAGATAATTAGAGCAACAGCTGATGATCCTTTAACTGATATAAGTCTACTTGACAAAATGTTTACCACCCATTTATATCTTGAATGTGACTATACATTTACTTCTGGTTATCCTATCGGAGTTCAAGAAGAAATAGTGACTTTTAATGCATTGAAAAAATGCTATAAGAACTCTACTAAAGAAAATCATTTTGAACATGTACTTGAATATATATTTGAAAATAAAAGTGATTTTAATATAAATGAAGTTATTGCTCCAAAAGAGCTAAATAGAGAAGATGTAAGAGTAACACTAGACACTAAAGAGGATTTTGAGATAATAAAAAAATATTACTCCAAATATAATTATTTAGAATTAGAGAGTGAAGAAATTATAAAGATATGGGATGAAATAAATGCTTGATTTATCTAACAAACTTGTTTGCATTACTCAGCCAGAACATTTACCTTGGTTAGGGTATCTAGATAAGATAGCTCAGTCAGATTATCTAATTTTTTTAGATAATGTACAATTTAAAAAAAGGCATTTTGAGAATAGGAATAAAATCAGAGTTAATAATAAAGATGGATTTCTATGGTTAACAGTGCCAGTTATTACAAAAGGAAAATATGAACAAAAAATCAATGAAGTTGAAATTGATTATTCTGGTAACTGGATAGATAAATACTTGAAGTCTATAGAGTATAATTACAATAAATCCAAGTATTTTAATTGTTATTTTAATGATTTAAAAGATATTTTATATAAGAAACATAAATATTTGGTTGATTTAAATATAGATATTATTAATTTTATGAAAGTATCTTTTGGACTAAATACTAAGTTTTTGAAAGCATCAGAAATTTGTAATGATGGAAAATCATCTGAATTGATTTTAAATATATTAAAATCTCTAAATTCAAATAAGTATTTTTCAGGTAAGTTTGGCGGGATAGATGTTGACCTATTGGAAATAAATACAATTAAAGTATCCTTCCAAGATTTTAAAGAGCCTAAGTATAGCCAGCTAACTGATGAATATTTACCTGGAATGGCATTTATAGATTTGTTGTTTAATCATGGAGAGAATGGATTACAATTAATTTATGGAAATACAATGAATAAGGAAAAAAATGTTTGATTTTAATAAGGAAATAAATTTAGATGGTACTCTTGTATCAAAGGCAGCACCAACATATTTTATAGCAGAAATAGGTGGAAATTTTTCTACTTTTGAAGAAGCAAAGAAGTTAATAGATGATGCAAAAGTCTCTGGTGCTAATAGTGTTAAGTTTCAAACACTTGAGGCAGAGACAATTACTACTAAAAATAACTATATAGGTTTTAATAAGGATAATCCTACTCGTCAATATGATAATTTTAAAAGCTCTGAAATATCAAAAGAACTACAAATTGAAGTAGTTAAATATGCAAAAAAAATTGGATTAACAGTTTTTTCTGCTCCATCACATATAAAAGATTTCGAGTTTATGGAGTCTGAATTGGATATACCTATATATAAGATAGGTTCTGATTTACTAACACATATCCCATTATTGATAGAAATTGCAAAGACAAAGAAGCCTATGATACTATCAACTGGTTTATCTACTATGCAAGAAATCAGAGATAGTGTAGAAGCAATACACAGTACTGGCTTTAAAGATTTAATTTTACTACAGTGTGTATCTAACTACCCGTGTGCTTATGATGAAGTAAATTTAAATGCAATGTTAAGTATGCAAAATGAATTTGGTTGTTTGGTTGGTTATTCTGATCATACTTTAGATATTGAGATTTCACTTGCTGCATCAGTAATGGGTGCTTGTGTAATAGAACGACATTTTACATACGATAAAACATTACCCGGTCCTGATCATAAATTATCTTCTACTAAAGAAGAATTTAAAAAATTAATAACATATACAAGAAATATTGAATTAGCAACTGGAACAGGAATTAAAGTACCTACATATTCAGAGCTAAAATCTAGAGAAACAAATAGGTGCTCTATAATTGTTATGAATAACATGAAAAATGGTGATGTTATTACTGCAAATGATATTGATATAAGAAGGCCGGGGAATGGTTTAGCTCCTAAGTATTATGATACGGTAATTGGCAAAAAAATTAAAATTGATATCAAAGCTGAAACACCACTTTTGAGTAATATGTTAGAATGAAAATAATAATACGAGCGGATGGAAGTAACTATAGAGGTATGGGACATATCTCTAAGCAGGTAACTTTATATAAAGAATTAAGTTCTATTGGTCATGAGTTGTTATTTGTTACTAAACATAACGTTAGTACTTTAAGTATATTAGATATAAATAATGTAAATTATATTTCTTTTGAGGGTGACAAATATTTTAATATATATGAAATTATAGGTACTTTTATTCCAGATTTAATTATTCTAGATATTTTAGATACTTCTATGCAGTATATTGATAATTTAAAACAGAACAATGTGAAAATAATAACTTTTGATAATACAGATGAAAGTTCATTTATGTGTGATATGATATTTAATGTTATGTATTATCATAATAATAATTTGAAAGAAAAATATAAAAATTTTACAGTACTTCATGAAGGCTATAAATATATAATAATGAACAGTAAATATAGTGTTTTTAGTAAAGAGATTGGTAGCGAGGTTAAAAATATATTATTAACTCAAGGTGGGTCTGATACATCAGAAAAAACACCTTTTTTATTGAGTATATTATTAAATTTGGGTTGTAAATATAATATTGAAGTGGTTATTGGTCCCGCATTCTCTAATAATAATATATATGAGATAGAAAAAATTGCTTCAGAAAACACTAATATAAATATTAATTATAAACCATCTAGTTTATTTGAATTAATTAAAAAATCTGATTTAGTTGTAACTGCTGGTGGAACAACAATGTGGGAAATCGCAGCATTAAAAATTCCAATGTATGTTTACGTGAATGAAGCATTTGAGGATGAAACAGCAACCATAATTAAAGAGTTGGGATTTGCACTTTATAATGGTTTTAATCCAAGTAAAAATGATATAATAGAGAATTTAAAGAATATTGTTACAAATTTTGAAATAAGAGAAGAACTGCATAATAATATGAAAAAATATAATATATCAAGCGGAGTAAGTAGAATTGTTAATTTAATAGATGAGGGCAATAAAAATGTTTAAAAATAAAACTATTTTATGTATTTCAGCACATATGGATGATATAGAGTTTGGATGTGCAGGCTTAATTAAAACTCTCGAAAATGATAGTGTAATTTATGTGTTAGCTCTTAGTAAAGATAGAAAAGATTCCAAAGGCAGTATTCAAGAAGTTAGAGATTTAGATGAACAGTATAAATCTTTAGAATTTTTAAATGTACCAAAAAGTAACTTATTTATTTCAGAAAATATACCTGGACAACTTTTTCCTGAATATAGACAAGAAATATTAGAAGAGATGTATAGGGTAAAGTCTTTAATTAATCCAGATATTGTAATAACAACCAGTGAAAATGACATTCACCAAGATCACAGAACAGTAAATAAGTGTGCTCAAAAAGCTTTTAGTCGTACTACAAGATTGTCTTACGAAATTGTAAATGCAACGGATGGTTTCCTCCCAAATATATTTTTTGAGATTACAGAAGAAGCATTGAAAGCAAAGGTAATGGCTATTGATTCATATAAAACACAACAGGATTCAAGTATAACCTCTGGTGATTATTTCTCTGAAGAAATAATAAAATCTTTAGCTGTAAGTAGAGGTGCACGGGTAGGTGTTAAATATGCAGAAGCATTTGAATGCGAGAATATATTAATAGGGCTATAGATGATAAATAAAAATGATTTTGATGGTTCATTGAAGTTTGGTGTAAAAGAATTTATTAAAAATACAAAAAGAGATGTTTTAGCAAGTAAACAATTAGAATTTAGAAAATCTTTAATTGATATTAACAATAACTTACTCGAAGGAATATATGATATTAGATCTTGTCCTTGTTGTGATTCAGATAAATACATTCTAATTTTTAAAAAGTTAGGTTTTTCTCATGTAAAGTGTATAGATTGTAATATGATTTACACTTTAGAGGTTTTAAAAGATGATGTAGTTGAAGAATATTATAAATTAAATGAATTAAATGACGAACATCATAAAATGATTAATGCACAAATCGATAACAAACTTGATATTTTAAGGTTTGACTATTGTTTGAATGAAATTTTAAAACACTTTAATACGCCAAATAATATTTTAGATATTGGATGTGGTACAGGACTATTTTTAGAAAGAGCTAAATTAAGAGGTTTACAACCAGTAGGGGTAGAACTTAATAATTATGCAAAAGAATTAACTTCTAAAAGAGGTATTGCGGTTTATGGAGAATTGATAGAAAATATAAAATTTAAAGAAAAATTTGATATTGTTACTCTTTGGACAGTTTTGGAACATATTGTTAATCCAAAAAATTTTATTGAAAATATAATTTCAAATATGAACGATAAATCGCTTTTAATCATTGAAGTACCTAATATAAATGGATTCGCCACTTCATTGTTGAGGGAAAAAAGTTCAACTTTTGCAGGTGATCAGCATGTAACATTTTTTTCTTTAGAGACAATGACAAAGTTTTTAGAAAATTTTGGATTTGAACTTCTACATGCACAGACGTATATTTCTGAAATTAGAACAGCAGTTAATTACCTGAACTATGAAGATCCTTATTCTGGAGAAACTCCATTAGAAAAATATCCTAATATTACCCCTGAATGGATTCATCATAACCTTATGGGACATAGATTATTTGCAATATTTTCCTTAAATAAAAAAGAATTATAATTTGGGTAAAAATAAAAGTATTTATGAAAATTTAACTGAATTTTATAATAAAAATGAACCTAACTTTTTAATTATTGAAGATATCTTATATAAAGATTTTGATATACCACACAAAATAACAAAAGATACTATTAAAAATATGCTATCTGAAGCATTTGATAATTCAAGGATGACAAATTTAAACAAGTATAGCTTTTTAAAATCATTTTTAATTTATTATGGCGTCATGTTTTATTTTTTACTTTTAAGTATTTTTGGTAAAAAAGATAAAGATAAGAATAAAATAAAAAAAGTTGATGTAATATTTGATTATTGGACTCTTAATGCTGACAAGTTTTATAAATTATTTTATAAATTGTTGGGAGAGCATGCCGTTGGTTTAATTATTACAGGAAAGAATATTTTATCAAAAGATATTAATAATAATATTTTAATAATAGATACGTCTACATCTGCATATAGTAAATATTTTACAAAAGCTGTTAGTTTAAAAATATTTAAAAAACAAATATTGAAATTTTATATATATAGTAATTTATCAAAAAAAATGAATTTCAATATGGTAAATATTATTTTAAGATTATTGAAAAATATTGCATCATCTAGAACTGATATGAACGAAGTAAATGCTAGAGTTTTGTTAAGTGCAAATGATAATGGTTACAATGCAATGAGATATTATTTTTATAAAGAAAATATTGATAAAACCATTTTGATACAAAATGGACATAGACAAGGGTATCTTACAAATTGTGATGGGGATTGTTTTACTTACTGTGATTACTACATAGGTTTTGGAAAAGAAAATATTGATGCACAAATTGAAATGAATTGCTCAAATAAATTAACATATGGTACATTAAATAATGATATTTTGTTGAAAACATATGAGTTAAACAGTGAAAAAAATATATATGATGTTCTATATATGGAAGAATATATTTTTGAAAAAAATCCAAGAGTCGAACCTAGAAGTTATAGGAAAAATATGGAATATTTATGTAGGTTTACAAGAGAACACCCTAAATTCAAAGTTGGATATAGGGTTAGAGAACCTAGATCGAATATTACTGATAAAATATTATTAAAAAACTTACAAACTTATGACAAAATGCTTAAAGAGTCAAATATTACTATTGATGATACAGAACATGAAAATTCATACTATGCTGTTTTGAATTCAAATGTCATTATATATTATGCAACTACTATTGGCGTAGAATCATTGGGAATAAATAAGAAGGTGCTAAATGTCAATATTGATAAATTGAATCCTAAACCAACATTTAATATTTCAGATAAAAATGAAATAGGTATGCTTGTTGATGATAATTATGATTTATTTGAAGAAAAGTTATTGTATTTATTGGAAAATGATAACGATGAAATAGATAATTATTATAAAAATAAGAAAAAATCAATGATGAACCAAGAAGAAAATTTACATGAAAAAATCTGTAACATTATAGAAAAAGAAATAATTAAATCTAAAAAAAGTAAATTATAACTTTGCAATATATGGTTATAATTAAAGAAGTAAAGATATAGTAAAATAATAAATATTTGTGGAGAGGTGAGTAAGATGTTTAATGATAAAAATATATTAATAACTGGTGGAACTGGTAGTTTTGGTAAAAAATATATTGAAATTATTTTATCTAAATATACACCCAATAAAATTATTATATTTAGTAGGGATGAAATCAAGCAACATGAGATGTCTAAAACTTTTAATAATGAGTGTATGAGATACTTCATCGGTGATGTTAGAGATGCTGAAAGATTGAAAGAAGCAATGAGTGGAGTTGATTTTGTTATTCATACAGCTGTATTGAAAAATACTTTTATTACTGAGTATAATCCAGTAGAATGTGTAAAAACAAATATTACGGGTAGTGAAAATGTAATAAAAGCTGCAATACATAATAATGTTGAAAAAGTGATATCTTTATCTACTGCTAAAGCAGCAAGCCCAATTAATCTTTATGGCGCTACAAAATTAACTTCAGATAAACTTTTTGTTGCAGCAAATAATATGGTTGGAAATCATAGAACTAAATTTGCAGTAGTTCGATATGGAAACGTTATAGGTAGCCGAGGTTCTGTTATACCATTTTTTCAAGAATTAATTAAAGAAGGATCCGAATCATTACCAATAACTGATACAGGAATGACAAGATTTTTAATTACACTTTCGGATGGAGTAGAGTTTGTAGTTAAAAGTTTTGAAAGAATGCATGGTGGAGAAATATTTGTCCCTAAAACAGCTTCAATTAAAATAACAGATTTAGCATTATTTTTAGCTCCTGAGTTACCTCATAAAATAATTGGTATTAGAGCTGGGGAAAAATTACATGAAGTCATGTGCCCATCTGATGATAGTCATATTACATTAGAATTTGATGATCATTTTGTTATTAAACCTAGCATACAGATACTTTTTAAATCAGATTATTTAGTCAATAAACTTAACGAAAAAGGCAATGTAGTGAAGAGTGGATTTGAGTATAATTCTGGAAACAATAATGACTGGTTTACTAAAGAATCTTTCTTACAAGTACTTATGGAAAATAGTAGTGAAATATAAAATAGCAATTATTGGTGGTACAGGATTACTTGGGTCTAATTTGTTAAAGTTATACTCGAGTCATGATGTAATTTCTTTTTCAAGAATGAATGCCATGAATATTGATAATTCAAAAAATATAATTATAAATTTTAGTTTTTTAGAGAGAGATCTAACTAAGCATTTTGGATCTTGGAAACCAGATATTATAATAAATGCGGTAGGACTAGTTAATTTGCAGTTGTGTGAAGAAAATTTTTCTTTAGCTTATGATGTAAATGTTAGAATAGCAAAAGAATTAGCTTTAATATCTAGTAAGCTTGATATATATTTTATACATATCTCAACTGATCATTATTATAATGATTTAAAAACAAAACATAATGAAAAAGATGAAGTTTTATTTTTAAATTATTATTCTAAAACAAAATATGAAGCTGAAATAGAAGTTTTGAAAAACTATCATAAAACACTAGTAGTTAGAACAAATATTATTGGTTTTAGAAATAATAATGTAGATTCTTTCTTTGAATGGTTAATTAAATCAATGATAAACAAAAAGAGTATAAATTTATTTTCAAATTTTTATACATCACCAATAAGCGTTAGAGAGTTGGGTGATATATTACTTAAATGTTTTGATAAAAAATTAAAAGGTATATATAATATATCATCTACTGAAGTAATAGATAAGTACAATTTTGGTATCAAAACAGCAAGTAAGTTTAGCTTAACAACTGATAGTATAAGTAAGTCAGAAATAAATGAGAATGATACTAGTAGTTTGAGAAGAGCATTGACTTTGGGTTTGGATGTTTCTAAAATAGAAAATGTTCTCAATATAAAAATGCCTACAATTGATGAAACTTTAGATAGATTATATTGTGAATATAAAGGAAAATAATGAATAATAATAATTTTAAGATAGGGAATAGTGAAATAAATGCAGATTCAAAAACATACTTTATAGCTGATATTGCGGCAAATCATGATGGTGATTTAGAAAAAGCAAAAGACTTGATATATATGGCTAAGGAAGCCGGTGCTGATGCTGCAAAATTTCAACATTTTAAAGCAAAAACGATTGTGAGTGATTATGGTTTTAAAAATCTTGGTTCTAAAGCAAGTCATCAAAAAGCTTGGAAAAAGTCTATTTATGAGGTTTACGAGGATGCTGAAGTACCTTTAAATTGGACTGAAACACTTTTTGAAACATGTAGAAAAGCTGATATTGATTTTTTTACATCTCCTTATGATATAAATGAAATTGATTTTATTGATAAATTTATACCTGCTTATAAAGTTGGTTCTGGAGATATCACATTTCATGATATTGTAATGAAAATGGCAAATTATAAAAAACCTATTTTGATTGCTACGGGCGCGTCAAAATTAGATGAAGTTATAGAATTAATGCAAAAAGTTCAAAAGGTTAATAATGACATTGTTTTAATGCAGTGCAACACAAACTATACTGCTAATGATGAAAACTTTAAATATATTCAACTTAATGTATTAAAATCGTATGCACAGCTATTTCCAAACGCAATATTAGGTTTATCCGATCATACATTAGGACATACTACAGTTTTAGGAGCAGTTGCACTTGGAGCTAAAGTTATTGAGAAACATTTTACCAATAGTAATGATTTAGAAGGACCTGACCATAAATTTTCAATGAATCCAAAAACTTGGAGAGAAATGGTTGCTAGAACAAGGGAGTTGGAATATGCGCTTGGAGGATCTATAAAAAAAGTTGAAGATAATGAAATGGAAACGTGTATATTACAAAGACGTTGTTTAAGAGCGACAGCAGACTTGAAAAAAGGTGATATTATCAAAAGTAGTATGTTGGAAGTTTTAAGACCAGCGCCAAAAGGTTCAATTTTACCTTATGAGATAGATGAGATTATTGATAAGAAACTTAACAATAATCTGGTATCAGGTGCAGATTTAAAGTGGAGTGATATTAAAAATGATTAGTGGCACAAATATTGGATTAAGAGCTATTGAAAAAAATGATTTACCGCAATTAATGCAATGGCGAAATAATCCAGAATTAAGAAAGTATTTTAGAGAAACTAATGAGATTAATAGTATAAATCAGGAAAAGTGGTTTGAATCTGTTATTGCAAAAAACTCTATCCACAAGATGTTTTCAATTATTAAATTGGATACAAATGAACTGATGGGTGCATGTGGACTTTGTTATATAGATTGGGTTAACAGAAGTGCAGACTTTTCAATATATTTAGGTTATGACAATCTTTACATCGATGAAAAATATGCAATAGAAGCAGCAGAATTAATGAGAGATTACGGATTTAATATATTGAATTTGCATCGATTATGGGCTGAAATATATAGTATTGATGAACCTAAAAAGAACTTTTTTGATACTTTTGGATTTTCACTAGATGGAGAATTTAGAGAGACTTACTGGTATGATGGCAAATGGCATAATTCTTTATTTTATTCACTTTTGAGTAATTATGAAAACACTTAATTGGAATAATCATACTATCTCTAAACTATGTTTAGGAACTGTTCAATTTGGTTTGAACTATGGTATTGCAAATAAAGATGGTGAAGTGTCTCAACAAGAAGTAAATACAATATTAAAATATGTATTGTCTAAAGATATTAATTGCCTTGATACAGGCTCTATGTATGGAAATAGTGAAGAGAAGATAGGAAACTACTTAAAGGGTAATGATTTAGATACTATGATAATATCTAAAATAAAATCTGATTTTTTTCAAGTTGAACATGAACTATCTATACAGAATATAGAAAAGTCTTTAAAGTATTTATCATCTAATACATTATTTGCTTTATTATTACATAATATTGAGGCTATACAAAATTGGTCCTTAAAAGATACAGAACTTATATGTGAGCTAAAGAAACAAAACAAAATAAAATATTTTGGTGTGTCTATATATACAAATGATGAATTTAATCTTGCATTAAAAAATGACAATGTAGATATCATACAAATACCATTTAACTTACTTGACCAAAGAGCAATTAAGAATAATTGGCTTAAGAAAGCTAAAGAAAAGAACAAGCTAGTGTTTATAAGAAGTGTTTATTTACAAGGTTTAATTTTAATGGATAAATATAGTATCCCTACACATCTAGATAGTGCTAAACAATCTTTAAATATAATAGATGAAACAGCAAGAAAATTAAATATCACTAAAAATGAGCTAGCATTATCTTTTGTTAATCAAATGGCTAAGAATTCGATTTTATTGTTTGGATGTGATAGTTTAAAACAAGCTGCTGAAAATATAAATAATTACAATAATTTACCAAAACTAGATAGTCAAACTATAGAATATTTAACTAATAGCCTATCAAATATAGATGAATATATTTACAATCCATCAAAATGGAGTAAATAGTGAATTTAGCAATACTACAAGCTCGTATGAGTTCGACAAGGCTTCCAAATAAAGTCTTAAAAAAAGTAAACGATAAAGAGCTTTTAGCCTATGAATGTGAAAGACTTTTAAAATCTAAAAAGATTGATAAGCTCATTATCGCAACATCAAATGATAAAAGTGATGATGTAATAGAGAATTTTGGAACTGAATATAACATTGAGGTGTTTAGAGGTTCATTAAATGATGTATTATCAAGATATTATGAATGTGCAAAAGAGTTTAGAGATAAAGAAAATATTGATGATTTAAATATAATAAGAGTTACTGGGGATTGCCCAATTATAGACACTGAAGTTATTGATGAAGTTATTCAGTCTTTTGAGGATAATGATATTGATTATGCATCTAATACATTGGTGCCAACTTATCCTGATGGTATGGATATAGAAATTTGTACGTTTGAAGCACTGAAATATGCTTTTAATAATGCAACTTTAAAATCAGATAGGGAACATGTAACGCTGTATATAAAAAATAGTGAGAAGTTTAAAAAGTTTAATTATGAAGCTAAAAATGATTTTTCTAATTTAAGATTAACAGTAGATGAACAAAATGATTTTGATTTGATAAAAGATATTTTGGAAAACTTGTATCCAGTTAATAATGATTTTACATATCTTGATGTCATATCATATATGACGAGGAATCCAAATCTTTTTTTTATAAACTCTAGTATAAAAAGAGATGAAGGTTTAGAAAAATCACTAAAAGAAGAAGGGAGAATATAATGGGAAAATCACAAGACTTATATAAAAAAGCAAAAACTATAATTCCCGGTGGAACACAATTACTATCTAAAAGACCAGAAATGTATGGTGTTGATAATTGGCCAAGTTATTATAGTAAAGCAAAAGGTTGTAAAGTATGGGATCTTGATGATAAAAAGTACAGAGATTTCAGCTATATGGGTATTGGTGCTAATGTACTTGGTTATGCAGATAAAGATGTAAATAAAGCAGTTAAAAAGGCTGTGGATACTTCTAATATGTGTACTTTAAATGCTCCTCAAGAGGTCGAGTTGGCTGAGAAGCTTTGTGAAATTCATCCATGGGCTGAAATGGTACGATATACTAAAAGTGGAGGGGAAAGTGCAACTATTGCTATAAGAATTGCAAGAGCCAGTACAAAAAAAGATATAGTGCTTTTTTGTGGTTATCATGGCTGGCATGATTGGTACCTAGCAAGTAATTTGGGTGATGACAAAAATCTTGAAGGGCATCTACTCCCAGGACTTAGTCCATTGGGAGTTCCAAAGGGGTTAAAAGGTACATCTTTTCCATTTGCTTATAATGATAAAAAATCATTTGATGATTTGATAGAAAAACATGATGGTAAAATTGCGACTGTTATTATGGAACCACTTAGAAATACTTATCCAGATGCTGGATTTTTAGAACATATCAGAGAAGTAACTAAGAAAAAAAACATTGTACTTATATTTGATGAGATAAGCGCTGGATTTAGACTTTGTCTCGGTGGTAGTCACCTAATGCTTAATGTAGAACCAGATATTGCATTATTTGGAAAAGCATTATCTAATGGCTATCCAATGGCAACAGTAATAGGTAGAAGTTCAGTAATGGAAGCCGCGCAAGATTCTTTTATAAGTAGCACATACTGGACAGATAAAATTGGATTGGTCGCAGCACTTGAAACTATAAAAAAATATAAAGAAAATAAAGTAGAAAAAATACTTGATAAAAATGGTACTATGATACAAAATGGGTGGAAAAAACTAGCACGTAAAAATAATTTAAATATATCAATCATGGGTATTAAACCATTAAGTTATTTTTCTTTCAATTATGAAAATGACAAAGAGATAAAGACTCTCTTCATACAAGAAATGTTGAAAAATGGTTTTTTATCCACCACTGGTTATTATGCATCTTTTGCACATAAAGATGATGATATAAATGATTATTTAAAATCTGTTAATCGTGTTTTTAAGCTTATAGAAAAAGCTATAAAAGATAGTAATGTCAAAGAACTTTTGGAAAGTGAAGTTTGTCATGGTGGATTTAAAAGATTAACTTAAGGAATTTGTTGTGAAAATAATTGCAAGTATAGAATGTAGAATGACTTCCACAAGACTTCCAGGTAAAGTACTTATGAATGCTTTAGATAATATGAGTATGTTGGAAGTTATGATTAAAAGAGTTAAAAATTCAAAACTTATTGATGGGATTGTTTTAGCTACAACAACTAATAAAGATGATGATTCTATAGTTGAATTAGCAAAACGGTTAGATGTTGACTTCTTTAGAGGTAGTGAAAATGATGTTCTTAGTCGAGTTGTAGAAGCACATAAAAGTGTTGGTACAGATATAATTGTGGAATTAACTGGAGACTGTCCATTGATTGATCCATTACTAATTGACCAATGTGTAGAAGTATTCTTAGATAATAAATATGATTATGTCTCTAATAACTATAAAAGAACATTTCCCGATGGTAGTGATGTTCAAGTGTTTTCATTGAAGGTATTGGAAGAAGCAGACAATGCTACTTTAGATCCTTTGGATAGAGAACATGTATCAAAGTATTTGTATGAAAATAAAAAGTATTCTATTTATACAGTAGAAGCTAAAGATGAATACTATTGGCCTACGTTAGCCGTGACGTTAGATGAAAAAGAAGATTATGAACTAATAAAAGATATATTTAATTATTTTGATAATATTGATTTTAGCACATTAGATTATATAGAATATTTAAAAAATAATATGTACTTAGTGGAGATTAATGCACATGTTAGCAGAAAGGGATTGAATTGATATTTAGTGTCGCTTTAGTGGGTATTGGAAATATTGGATATACATATGATATGTCTGTTAATGAAAAGTCAGCATTATCTCACGCTAAAGCTATATATTTGCATGATGACTTTGAATTAAAATATATTGTAGATGTGCAAGATACATATAAAGACAAAATCACTGATATGTTTCCTAAAGCTGATTTTTACAATAATTGGAAATGTATATTGGATAAAAACATTGATGTTCTTGTCATTGCCTTACCAACTTATTTACACTATAGCTGTTTAAATGACTTTAAGAAAAAAGATATAAAGTATTTTATTATAGAAAAGCCATTATTTGATAATTCTAAAGATATCAATTTACCAGAAGAGATAGAAGATAAAATTATTGTAAATTATTTTAGAAGATTTGAACCATTATTAATAGATATAAAAAATAATATATCAAAAGGTATTTATGGAAAGCCATTAAAAGTGATTAATAAATATGCAAAAGGATTGAAACATAATGGTTCACATAATATAGATTTGATGAATTATTTTTTCAATGATTTACAAATAAAAGATGTGAAGATTTTAGATAATATAGATGACTATAGTTCTGAAGATAAAACATATGATTTGTTTATGAAAGTACAAAATCAAAAAGATGAGTTTAGTGTTTATTTTATAGGTGGAGATGAAACAAAATATAGTATATTTGAAATTGAATTGATATTCGAAGACGCAAGAATTAAAATAGATGATTTTGGAAGATTACTAAACATCTCTTATGTTGTAGATGACCCTGATTATGATGGATATAAAATGCTGGACAATAAATGCAGTAGTATAGAAACTAATTATAAATTTTCTATATTAAATCTTTATAACTATATTACTAAAATGTATCAAGATGACTTAAAAAATATATCATCTTTTAATGATGAAAATAAAACAACAGGTTTTTTAAATAAAATTTACAAGGAAATTAAATGTCAATATTAGCAATAAATGGTGGTGAAAAAGTAAGAACTAAGTTATTTGAGCCATACAATTCAATAGGACAAGCGGAAAAAGATGCAGTAAATAAGGTCATGGATAGTGGGGTTTTGTCAAAATTTTTGGGTTGCTGGGAAGATGATTTTTATGGTGGTAATGAAATTCAAGCTTTTGAAAGAGAGTGGAGTGAAGAATTTAGTGTTAAACATACGGTTTCAGTTAACTCGAATTCATCAGGACTACATGTAGCTTTAGGGGCATGCGGTATTGGCTATGGTGATGAAGTTATAGTCTCTCCTTACAGTATGTCTGTCTCTGCAACTGCTCCTTTAGTTTGGAATGCTACACCAGTATTTGCTGATATTAGTTCGAATCATTATAACATTGATATTGATTCTATCAAAAAAAATATTACAGAAAAAACAAAAGCTATTATTGTTGTACATATAATGGGATGTCCTGCTGATATGGATGAAATAATGGAAATAGCTAAAACATATAATCTATTTGTGATTGAAGATGCTGCACAAGCACCATATGCTATGTATAAAAATCAGAGGGCAGGAACTATAGGTGATATTGGAGTGTATAGTTTAAATTATCATAAGCATATACATACAGGAGAAGGTGGTATGTGTGTAACAAATAATCAAGTCCTTTATGAAAAAATGCAAATGATCAGAAATCATGCAGAATCGATTGTGGAAGCAAAAAGTGAAACAGATCTAGTAAATATGTTAGGTTTTAATTTTAGACTAACAGAAATTCAAGCAGCTATTGGCAGAGTACAAATTAAAAGATTAAGAGCCGAGGTAGTATTAAGACAAAAATATGCAGAAATGTTTAATACTGCATTGAATAAATATAAATATATTGATATTACACAATTAGAAAATAGAACTCATTCCTACTATGTACAAGCTTTTCAATTTAATGAAGAAAAAGCAGGGATTACTCGAGAAGTCTTTCTTGATGCAGTACGTGCAGAATTGTCACCAGTTAGAACGAGAGAGGATGAAGGTGTACCAATATATGGCGGGTATGTTAAACCAATATATTTAATTCCCATGTTTCAAAAGAGAGTAGTATATTCAAATGGTGATTTTCCATTCAACGAAAATGTAAGTTATGACCGAGGTATTTGTCCAGTTGTAGAAGATATGCATAACAAAAAGTTGTGGACTCATGATTTTGTAAAATCTTCACTTAAAGAAGAAGACGTATTAGATATAGTTAAAGCATATAAAAAAGTTTGTGATAATATTGATGAACTCAAATAGTACACAAGATATTAAAGTATTTGCACATGATGCCGCATCTGCAAATGTTGTGCTTGCGTATGTCTATTTTAATTATAATAGCGAATATTATAATATTACAGCTTATCCAACAGGGCCTGCTATAAATATATTTAAAAAAGAGATGATACACATAGCGCAAATTAAAGATAATGATAACTATGACTTTAAGGTGACTGATATTGTTATTACTGGATTATCAGGTGTATCAAGTAATTATGAGTTAGAAATTATTAAAATAGCTAGAAAAGATAAAGTTGCTCAAATAATATCTTTACTAGATGTTGCAAGAAGTATTGATGATAGATTTTTGCTAAATATAGAGGATATTGAAGAATTCCTACCACATAGGATTTTAATACCAACTGATAATCTTAAAGTATCAAAAGATAAGAAAATAAATAATCTTCTGGAAGAGTATGAAAACCCTTATTGGAATTATATTTACGAAAAGTATTATAAAACACCACCGTTAATTACAAATGAGTTAATAAAAGGGAATATAGAAAATTATATAGTGTTTTTTACAGAGTATATTAAAGAACAATTTGGTGATACCTTAGGATATGATGAATTTACGATAATGAGTGATTTTATTGATGTGTTTAAAAATACAAACACCCCTATTTTTATAAAATTACATCCTAGTGAAAAAACAAACAAATACGACGCATATATCCCAATTAATAGTAAAATTTATGTAATTAAAGATGAAATATCAACACAGGAAATATTGTACTATTCAAAAGTTGTATTTGGATGTATGACATCAGTGTTTTATGAGGCGTTGCTATTAAATAAACAATGTTTTAGTTTGCAACTAAATTATAAAAAAGATATTTTTGAGTTGACATTGGAAAATAAGATAGAAAGAATAGGTAATAAATCAAAATTAGTTAATATATTTAAAATAATCACAGACGGAGAATAGAATATGATGAAAGATATAATAAAAAAAGCTTATCAAAATGTAGAAAGTTTGGAATCATATGATAAAGAGTCATTAGAAGAATATAGAAAAAATAGATTAAAACAACAAATAGATGTATATTTGTTAATTAATAATTTTATAACTGAAAATATTAAACTTTTGGATATTGGCTCAGGAAGTAGTGCCTTGTCTTATCTATTGGATAATAAAGAGGTATTGAAATTTTCTGATTGTGTAGAATTATCTGAAAGTAGATATAATTTTGCGCAAAAATGGAAAAAAGACGAAGATTTTTTCAAAGTAAAAAATCATAATGTAGAAATAGGGAAATATTTGTTTGAGAATGATAAATATAACTTAATAACATGTATAGATAATACATTCTCATATATAGGATTATATAATAATGAAAATGAAATTGTTGATATTTTAAATAATATATATGATTCTTTACATGAAAGCGGATATCTCATATTAGAAGTTAGTCTTTTTGCAAATATTGTAAAACAAATAAATTCTTCTGATTTGGATATAATTCAAGAATTTGTAGTAAATAAGGGAGAAAACTTTATAGCTCTTTGGGAACATAGATTATTGAGCCCAACTATTATGAATATTAAGTCTAAATACATTAGTGAAGATTGTAATGTAAAAGAGAAAGAAGAAAATTCAAGGATTTTTAACTTAAAAGAATTAACTAATTGGTTGAACAATACAGGTTTTGTAGATATTAAAATATTTTCTAATTTTAAGCAATATGTATATATTGATGGCAAAAGTGACAAACTTGTTCTTGTATGTAAGAAATAAATAATATATTAATCAAAAAATTGGTAGATATAAAAAAATAACAAGGTTGATAATGTTTAGGTTAACACGTATAGTATTTATACCATTGTTACCTCTTATAGAAAGAGATTATAAATATTTAGGTATAAATTATTTTAAGGAAAGAGGTTTTGATGTTTCTATTTTAGAAACACATCAATTTTTATTGCCAGGATATAAAGAAGCAGTAAATATAAAGTATGCAAAATTTGATAATATTTACGAACCTGAAACACTTAATGACTTATTTAAATTTATAAATAATCTATCTGAAAATGATTATATTTTTTCTTTTGGAACAACTCCTGAAGGAGTAAAACTATTAAATAAAATGAGGATTAACACGAATGCAAAATTTGTTACCTATGTTAGTGGAAGTATCCCTCTTACTTCTGCCCCGTGTGGAGTGTTAAACAATCTTAAAAGAGCTATTGCGCCTGTTCTTCGAAAATTTTTATTTAGGTATGGGATAGGTACTTTTGAATCTGATATCTATATTACAGGTGCACCAAAAGATGAATTAGTGTATCCTTTTTTAGCTGGACCAAAAACAAAAAAAATTCATGGTCATGGTAGGGATTACGAAATGTGTATGACTACGAATTCTTATAGTAATAAACCTTATTGTGTATTTTTAGATACTGATGTAATAAATGCGAGTGATTCAGTCATATTTAAAGATATATTTGGGAAGGATGAAGATAAAAATATAATAGATTATCAAAAAAAATTAGTTAATTTTTTTAAATGGATTGAAAAAAATATGAGTGTTGAAATTATAATATCGGCACATCCAAAATCTAGAATATTTTTAAATAAAGAGACTTTTCATGGGTACAAAATTGTTTTCGATTCTTCACCTTCTCTTGTAAAAAGTAGTGAGTTTGTAATTAATGAAGGCTCTTCTGCTATTATGTTCGCAATATATTTTAACAAGCCTATATTATTTTTTACTATGAAAGAGATTAGCTTTTTTTATGATTTTCCATGTAGTTTTACAAAGGCATTAAATAAAAAAATAATTCCAATAGATGACCTAAATAGTTTAAAGATAGAAGATATAAAAGATGAATTAAATAATAAAAGAAAATATAATTATTATAAATACAACTATTTGACATATGAAAATGATTTAGAGAGTGTATTTAAGATAATAGAAGATGAATTAATCGGTACCTAATAGCTCTTGAAATTTTTTAAAATTGACAATAAAAACTAATTACGTATAGAAGGATAAAAGTGGAAATTACTGATAAAAAGTTTTGGAAAGACTACTGGGGTGAAATAAAATTACCAAATAAATTAGATTGGACTTTTAAAAATGATAGAGTAATTGGACAGACTATTATTGATTACATTCCAGTTGCTAATAAAAATCAAAAAGCATTAGAAATAGGATGTGCACCAGGAAAGTGGTTGATTTTTTTATATGAAAAATTAAACTATGAAGTAGATGGATTTGAATATGTGGATATTGCTGCAGAAAAGACAAGAGAAAACCTTTTAGTATGTAAAATACCAGAAAGTAAGTTTAATATTATTACTGCTGATTTTTTAACTCAATTACCTGTTCCAAAATATGACGTAGTGACTTCCTTTGGTTTTCTTGAGCATTTTGATAATTATGAGGATATCTTTAATAAACATTTACAATATACGAAAAAAGATGGATATGTCGCTATAGGATTTCCTAATTTTCGCGGAATTAATTACTATATACAATTATTTATTGATAAAATTTCTGGATCTTGTATTATAGAAAATCATAACATAAATATGATGGACAAAGGGATAATGAGGAACATGATTAAAAATGAGAATAAACAAGAAATCTTCATTGATTATATTGGTGGATTTGAACCAGCACTTTTTAATACAAATAATATTAAAAATTCATTAGTAAGGTTCTTTTTTAAAGCTTTTGTTAAATCTTTTTCTTATATTTTTAATAATACGAATAATAAATATATAGCAAGTTATCTAATTCTTATTGTTAAAAATGATTAAAATAATTTTATATACAGAAAATTATTTTCCTGGAGGGTTAGAAAGGTTTATATTTGATTTTTTAAAATTTAATTTATTTGATGTTCATATAATAATAAATAGCGAAAATAATCGTATTATTGATTTTGCAAAAAAAAATAATTTAACGTATAGTGTTGTAAAACTTTATTCTTTTGAATATACAAAATTAAAATCTAATAATATAATTAAAATATTTAATTTTATAACATATTATTTTTCAATACTAGTAAATTATTTTATATTAAAAAAGATTTTGAATAATCTACGTGAGTACAATAATTTAATGATAGTAAATGGAGGATATCCTGGAGCTTTAAGCTCATTTTCAATTGCAATAGCAGCAAGAAGAATGGGATTTGAGAAAATTGGTATGTCAATTTTAAGTTCAACAACACCTTTGTATAGCAATAAAATATTTAGTTTTATTCAATCAAAAATAGATTTTTTTACTGATAAGTATATTGATTTCTATATGCCAAATTCTAACAAAATAAAGTTAGAACTAGTTCAAAATGCAAAGATTAGATCTAAAAAAATCAATGTTATTTATACAGGAGTAAATGTCCCAAAAAATATAAATAAAATAAATATGTTAAAATGTCATAATATATTGATTAAAAAAGATAATAATATATGGATTACGATGGTTGGGTTACTGGGATCAACAAAAAGGCAAGATTTGTTACTTGATGCTATGACAAAGCTGGACAGTAATATTAATTTGTTATTAGTTGGAGATGGTCCGAGTAGGATAATGTTAGAAAAAAAGGCAAAATTATTAAATATTGATAAAAGAGTAGTATTTATTGGCTGGATGGAAGATATTGCACAGGTGTATCAATTTTCTGACTTGTTAGTATTTCTTTCTGATCAAGAAGGTTTGCCATATGTTATAAGTGAGGCAATGTCATATAAAGTTCCAGTTATTGCAAGCTGTATTGGTGGAATTCCTGAACAAATTGAGAACAGTAAAGGTGGATTATTGGTTTCCAACGACAATATTGATGAAATTGTAAAACAAATAAATTATCTAATAGAAAATCAGATTACGCAAGAAAATTTTACAGATTATTCATTTAATAAATTGAAAAATTTATTTTCTATTGAAGTTATGAATAATAAAATTTTCACTTTATATAAATAGAGTAGAAGGAATTAAAAAACATGAAAGTATTATTACTAGCGGGTGGTTTTGGAACTAGGCTTAGTGAAGAAACAGAGATTAGACCTAAACCTATGATTGAAATAGGGGGTAAACCAATTCTTTGGCATATTATGAAAATATATTCAATATATGGATTTGATGAGTTTGTGGTTCTTCTGGGATATAAAGGTTACTATATAAAAGAGTATTTTGCAAATTATTTTCTTCATCAGAGTGATGTGACGATTGACATGAAAAACAATAAGATGGAAGTATTAAATAATTCAAGTGAACCTTGGAAGGTAACTTTACTTGATACAGGTCTAAATACTATGACTGGTGGAAGGATTAAACAAGCACAAGATTATATTGGAAATGAACCTTTCATGCTTACATATGGAGATGGTGTGTCTGATATTAATATAGAAGAGTTAGTGAAATTTCATAAATCACATGGTAAACTAATGACAATGACATCAGCTCAGCCTGATGGTAGATTTGGTGCATTAAATATTGAAGATAATAATCAAGTTACAAATTTTCTAGAAAAGCCAAAAGGTGATGGAGGTTGGATTAACGCGGGTTTTTTTGTATGTGAGCCAAAAGTATTTGAATATATTACTGATGATCCTAGTGTAATATTTGAACAAACTCCTCTTCAGAATTTAGCAAGAGATGGGGAAGTATTTACATATAAACATGAAGGTTTTTGGAAACCAATGGATAGCCTAAAAGATAAAAACGATTTAAATGAACTTTGGAATGAAAACAAGGCTCCTTGGAAAGTGTGGAGTAAATAGTGTTTAATAATATTTATAATGGCAAGAAAGTATTAGTTACAGGGCATACAGGTTTTAAAGGAACCTGGCTAACTACATGGCTTTTAAAATTAGGAGCTAATGTTATTGGTATTTCTAAAGATATTCCAACAACTCCTTCCATGTTTGAAGAGCTAGGATTAAAAGATGAAATAAAAGATTATAGAGAAGATATTAGAGATTTATCAAAAATTATTGAAATCATATTATCAGAACAGCCAGAATTTTTATTTCATCTTGCGGCACAACCAATTGTGTCAACTTCATATAGTGATCCAATAGATACAATATCATCAAATGTAATGGGTACTGCAAATATTTTAGAGGCACTTAAAGCTTCAAATCATAAATGTACTGCGATTATGATAACTAGCGATAAAGCTTATGATAATGTTGAACAGGTTTGGGGATATAAAGAAGATGATAAAATGGGTGGAAAGGATATTTACAGTGGTTCGAAAGGCGCTGCAGAATTAATAATAAAATCATATTATCACTCATTTTTTAAACATAAAGATTCTAACATAAAACTATCTATTGGCAGAGCCGGTAATGTTATTGGTGGTGGAGACTGGGCTAGAGATAGAATAGTTGTTGATTGTATGAAAGCATGGAGTAAAAAGTGTAGTGTAGAGATTAGAAGTCCAAAATCTACTAGACCTTGGCAACATGTATTGGAACCTTTAAGCGGATATCTTAATTTAGGAGAATTATTGTATGAAGATGATTCTTTGAATGGAGAAGCTTTTAATTTTGGACCAAGAGCAGAGCAAAATCATAATGTGATAGAGTTACTTGAAGATTTGAGCAAGTATTGGCACCATAAAGATATCAATAATGCCTTTATAGTTACTGATAATATTCCATTTCATGAAGCAGGATTATTAAAATTAAATTGTGATAAGGCACTTTACTTTATGAAATGGCAAGCAAATTTGGAGTACAAGGATACTGTCAGATTTACGAGTGAGTGGTATTATGACTTCTACAATTTAGATAAAAATATTTTAGAAAAAACTTTAGAACAGATTTCCGAATATGAAAATATGGCAAAAGATAAAGAGCTAAATTGGACGGAGTAATTTTAACACCTCTGAAACAAATATATAATCCTAAAGGTAATGTATTTCATGCCATGAAAAAAAGTGATATTGGATTTGATGGGTTTGGAGAGGCTTACTTTTCAACAATTAATAAAGGTGATATCAAAGGTTGGAAAAAACATAAAAAAATGGTTTTAAATTTAGTAGTACCTTTTGGTGAAATTAAGTTTGTTATCTATGATGATTCCACAAATGAGTTTTTTAGTGTAAAACTTTCTCAAAATAACTATCAAAGACTTACAATTAAACCTAACTTATGGATGGCATTTGAAGGTGTCGGAAAGAATAATATGTTATTAAACTTGGCCTCAATTGAACATAATATTAATGAAGCTGATAGCATTAAGCTGGATGATATTATATATAAATGGTAGATGAAATGATAATCTATAAAAGAAATAATAATTGCTATAAAATTCCATATTTCAACATGTTCAAAAGGAATTAAATTGACATTAATTATAGGAAAAAGAAGTAATCTTTCGAACAAAATATCTGAACAATTTAATGATTGTGTGTTGATTTCTTCATCAGAAATTGAAAATAATTTGGATTCTCTTTTAAAATATTGCCAAGACAATAGAGTAAATGTTATTTTAAATAATTTTCAAGCCTCTACATTCTTAAATGATAATCAAGATTTTGATAATTATATAACAAAATCTATTTTAAATACTTCTCGAATATTATCATTCTTCATCAGCAATAACATAATAATAAATAAGCTTATTTATACTAGTAGTAGTTCAGTATATGGAAATAATAAATTTTGTTCAGAAAATGATCAAGTTAAACCCATGAATTTACAAGGTGCATTAAAAGTTTCTAATGAAGAGTTGATAAAAAGAATTTGTAAAGAGTATAAAATAAATTATACAATCGCGAGAGTATTTAATATGTATGGTGGAGATGATAAGTTTTCAATAATCAACAAGATTAAAAATTGTTATTTAAGTAATAAAGCATTAAATATTATAAATGGTGGTAAAGCTATTAGAGATTACATTTACATAGATGATGTAGTAAATGTGTATAAAAATTTAATTTATACAGTGGATAATTTACCAAATATTTTAAATATTGCTAACGGAAATGGGAGAAGGGTTATTGATTTTTTAAGTATTTTAAAGAGTGCTGGAATTGTCCTTGAAATTAATAATATACAAAATGATGAAATAAGTGTTTCAATAGCAGATATAACACTATTAAATGAAATTATTGATATAAATAACTTTACAGATGTTGAAACTTTTTTAATTAATGAGCTTAAAATAGATGAAAACTATAATTAGTACTATAAATATTGAACTTATTAAGATATCTACACTTCGTGATTATAAAAATATACCAAAGGGAAGTATTCCTAATGAGTGGTAAAGTTTTAATAACAGGTGGCCTTGGAAACTTGGGCAGTTGGATTAGTATATATTTATACAATTTTGGTTATGAAGTGTATATCCTCTCAAGAAAAGCAAAAAATAAAATAAAAAATATTGAATATCAACTTATTGAAGCTGATATAACAAATTTAGATGAATTAAAAGAAAAACTTGACTTTGATATAGATTTTTGTGTACATACAGCAAGTTTTAATGAATTTTATTTATTAGATTATCCAAAAAATGCATTAGAGATAAATACGCTTGGTACTAGAAATTTACTGGAAATTTTAAGTCAAAAGAACATAAAAAATTTTATATATTTCAGTACATTTCATGTTTATGGAATAAGTAGTGGAATTGTTACAGAAAGTAGTGAACTAAACCCAAAAAACGATTATGCTTCTACACATTTGTTTGCAGAATATTATGTTAAGCAATTTGGGTATATGAATAATTTAAAATATTCAATATTAAGGGTTACTAATAGTTATGGAGCACCAACTTTTATAGATACTAATAAGTGGTATTTGGTACTAAATGATTTAACTAAATCAGCTTATGATAATGGTAAAATAGTTATAAAAAGTAATGGTAAAGCAAAAAGAGATTTTATATATATGGGTGATGTGGCTAATATAGTAGATAAAGTTCTTAAAAAAGAGGCTACAAATGATATATATAACTTATCATCAAATAGAAGCTATGAAATACTAGCATTGGCTAATTTAGTCAAAAATGAGTATGAAAAAAGATATGAAATAGATATAAAAATAGAGACAAATGAAAATGATGATATGAGTTATGATGATATTTTTGTTAAAAATGACAAATTAAAATCTATAGTAAACTTTACTATAATTGATAATATGAGTGAAGAAGTTAATAAAATATTTGATTTACTGGAAAACATCAATGAATAATGAAGTACTTGTTTCAATAATTACACCTATGTATAATGCTGAAGTTTTTATTGTTGAAGCTATACAAAGTGTTCTTAATCAAACATACCAAAACTGGGAAATGATTATAGTAGATAATTATTCTACTGATCATAGTGTTAAAGTAGTTGAAGCTATTAATGATAAACGAATAAAATTAATAAAACTAGATTATAATAGTGGAGGGCCTGCAAGACCTAGAAATATTGGTGTGGAAAAATCCAAGGGCAAATATATTGCTTTTTTGGATGCAGACGATATCTGGAAACCTACCAAATTGGATATTCAACTTGATTTTATGAATAAAAATAATTTAAATATTAGTAGCACAAGCGCGACTAATATTGATGAAAATTCTAAGAGTATTAACAAATTAAATTATTTAAAAAATTATTTAAAAAAATCTCGAAAATATAACTTGGAAGCATTACTGCAGTATAAATTTATATATACATCCTCTGTGATATTAGTAAAAAAAATATTTCAAAAGTTTAATGAAGAAGAAGACTGTATATCTGTTGAAGATTATTATTTGTGGTTGCAATTATTAAATAATGAAAATATTAGATTCGACTTTTTACATAAAGAATTATTAATGTATAGGATTGTTGTAAATTCAGCCTCAGATAGAAATATTATTGGTAAACAAGACGCAAAATCTATGTATTATAGTTTGAAATTTATTATAGATAATAATAGGTATGATTTATTAAAGTTACTAAAAAACAAATAAGGCAACTTAATGAAAATAAATTATTCCAAATACATTACTGTTATTATTTTTGTATTTATTTTTAGTACTAATATGATTATTTATTTTATTATTAATGGAGATTTTAGTAATACTACATACTTTGAATCCTTGCTCGCTTGGGGAGATCAATTGATTTTTTATAATGAATCGCTTAGAGGTACTGAGTTTAGATTTACTTCTGGCGTTAATTTTTACTCTGTTTCAATGTATAGTGTTTTTTCTGAATTTATTGTTTGGTCAATTTTAATAAATTCTATTATTTTTGCATTAGCTGTTGATTACATGTTGATGGAAAAGAAAAGGTATTCTATACTATATTTTGTTTTATTATTTCCAATAATTTTTTATTTTTCAATAGGATTTACAAAAGAAGCTTTGTTAATTCTAGGAATTACAATTTTAAATCGACATATTTTAATGAATGATTTGAAATTAGCTTTGTTTAGTTTTGTTTTAATATTAATAGCTAGACCATTTTTTGCCATCGCTATACTACCTTTACTTATTTCTACATTTCGGAATAATATTAAGATAATGTTATTTCTGGCCGTTACACTGACCCCTGTGTATTTTTGGATACTGCAATCAATATTTGTTAACTCATTTTATGCTGATCGATATTTAAACTATGAAAACACATTGAGATTATATTTTCCGATTCTATCAATAGTTGGAAATGTTATTGCAGTTGCAAAGGTTTACTTGGATATATTTTTTGCTGAAATAATTGGTAATGTACAGAACTCTATTCTTCTGTCAGCTTGGTTTGTTAGCTTTATTGGTATAATAATGAACTTTTCTCGTATGTTTAGTTCTCGTTCCTTTATGTTTTTATTTATTATATTGGTGATTAGTGTGGGTCCAATAGCCCATTTTAGGTATATAGTTCCAATACTATTTGTATGGGGTTACATTATTTTGCCTAATAAATATGTTAGCTCCGAATAGAAAGGCAGTAAGTATAATTCTTAGTGTTGCTACTTTGTTTGGTAGTAGAATAGTGTTTTATTTTTTATATTACAACTGTTCGATGGTTCAGATTCTTATATATAGGCAGATGTTAGTGGATTGTTTGTAAACTTTATAAATTCTATAAGAGGTTACCCAATAATATGATAATTTTAGTAAATGCGACAGCTTTGACATCAGGTGGTGGATTAGTAACGTTAGAACAATTCTTGGATAATATACCGTTAGATGATAAATATATTTTTTATATTTTTTGTTCTGATGTTACATTAAAAGATAAGTATTTTCAGAATAATATAGTGTATATATATCCAAAGTATAGAACTGGATTAAGTAGAATATATTGGGATATGTTTGGATTACAAAGGTGGTCTCAAAAAAATAGTATAAAACCAGAGCTAGTGATTTCACTACAAAATACAACTATAAGATTTAAAAACGATAATATTCCACAAATATCTTATATAATGCAAGCTATACCATTTGTAAATAAAAAATGGAATTTTTTTGATAAAAAAGAAAGAACTTTATGGTTTTATAAAAATATTTATCCTTTATTTATGTCAATTAATTTAGGTGAAAAACATTATGTTGTCACGCAGTCAAAGTGGATCAAATCTAAGTTTGCAAATAAGTTTAATTTTCCATTGGAAAAAATATTTCCTATCAGACCAATTATAAATATAAATAAAACATCAAATAAAAAAGTTTTTGATGAAGAAAAATTTATTGTTTTTTGCCCATCATCAGCTTTTGTATATAAAAATAATATTGAGATAGTAAATGCCTTAATATATTTAAAATCTAAAAATCAAGATATTTCAAGATTTAGTATTTATATTACTTTTGAAAAAGATAATGATATAGAACTTTATAAAATAATAATGAAAAATAACTTAGAAAGTAATTTTAATTTTATTGGTAGAATCTCTTATGATGTAATATTAACATATTATAATGGATGCGACCTGGTTGTTTTTCCTAGTTATTTAGAAACATTTGGACTGCCTTTGCTTGAAGCAGCATCATTTGGAAAACCAATATTATGTACTAATGAAGACTATGCGATAGAGGTAATAGGAGACTATAAAGGTGCTAATATGTTAAAAATAAATTCACCTCAGTTATGGGGTGAAAATTTATTAAAAGAATTTAAAGAAAGGAATAGTTTTAAAAATTATAAAGCAGATTTTAAAGAATCATGGGATGACTTTTTTCAATTGATAAAGTATATATTGACTGATAAATAAATCTAGTTTAAATTCAATTTTTAGTATAATGAACTGTATAAGAAGGTGGAAATAATGTTTAGAAATAAGAAACTACTAATTACTGGAGGAACGGGTTCTTTTGGAAATGCCGTTCTTCGTAATTTTTTAGATACTGAGATAAAAGAAATAAGAATTTTTTCTCGTGATGAATTAAAACAAGATGATATGAGAAAAAAATATGATAATGATAAATTAAAATTTTATATTGGTGATGTCAGAGATGTTAATTCACTAGAAGATTCTATAAAAGGAGTTGACTTTATATTTCATGCAGCAGCATTAAAACAGGTGCCATCATGTGAATTTTATCCTATGCAAGCAGTTAAAACAAATGTAGTAGGTACCGAAAATGTTCTTAATACTGCAATTAAGTATGGTGTAAAAAAAGTGATAGTTTTAAGTACTGACAAAGCTGTTTATCCTATAAATGCCATGGGAATTAGTAAAGCTATGATGGAAAAAGTGGCAGTTGCAAAATCTAGAAACCTTGGTGACGAAATTACTATTTGTTGTACAAGGTATGGAAATGTTATGGCAAGTCGCGGTTCAGTAATTCCACTATTTATTAATCAAATTAAAAATAATGAAAACATTACAATAACCGATCCAAATATGACTAGATTTATGATGAGCTTAGACGATGCAGTTGATTTAGTTATGTTCGCTTTTAAAAATGGTGAAAATGGTGATATTTTTGTTCAAAAAGCACCAGCGGCGACAATTGAACTTTTGGCAAATACTCTGAAAAATTTGCTTAATCGTCCAAAGCATATTATTAAAATTATTGGTACAAGACATGGAGAAAAACTTTATGAAACGCTTCTGACCAGGGAAGAGATGCTAAATGCAGTTGATATGGAACAGTATTATAGAATACCATCTGACACTAGGGACTTGAATTATAATCAATATTTTGAAGAGGGCGAAATAATAACTGAATCAGAAGATTATCATTCACACAATACGCACAGACTAAGTGAAAATGAGATGAAAAATATGTTGCTTTCCCTTAGAGAAATTCAAAGTGATTTAAAAGAGTTCGGAATTTATTTATGAAAAAAGTGATGACTATAGTAGGAACTCGTCCTGAGATTATTAAGTTGAGTAGGGTTCTTGCAGAGCTTGAAAAATACACTGATCATATCTTAGTTCATAGCGGGCAAAATTATGACTACGAGCTTAATGAGGTTTTTTTTAATGAGATGGGAATAAAGAAACCAGATTTTTTTTTAAATGCGGCAGCAGATAATCCAGCTGAAACGATTGCTAATGTTATCAGAGAGTCTGATAAATTACTTGAAGAAGTTAATCCTGATGCAATTTTGCTCTATGGTGATACAAACAGTTGTTTATCTGTTATATCTGCAAAACGTAGAAAGATACCTATCTTTCATATGGAAGCAGGAAATAGATGTTTTGATCAAAGGGTACCAGAGGAGATAAATAGAAAAATTGTGGATCAGCTTAGTGATATTAATATGACTTTAACTGAGCATGCTAGAAGATACTTAATTGATGAAGGTATAAGACCTGAGACTATAATTAAAACAGGTTCTTCAATGCTTGAGGTTCTAGAGTATTATAAAAAAGATATAGAAAATTCTAAAGTATTGGAGACGTTGGCTTTAAAAGAAAAATTTTTTTTCATAGTTAGTGCTCATAGGGAAGAAAATATAGATAGCGAACAGAATTTTAATGATTTATTAGATTCTTTAAATGTCATAGCAAGAACATACAACAAGAGAGTAATTGTATCAACACACCCTCGTACTAGAAAGAAACTTGAAGGATTAAACAAAAAAAAGTTTAATCCACTCATAGAATTTATGAAACCATTAGGTTTCTTTGATTATATTGCACTACAAATGAACTCTTATTGCGCCATATCTGATAGTGGAACGATAACTGAAGAATCTTCAATATTAGGGTTTCCGGCAATTACAATAAGACAAGCTCATGAGAGACCAGAAGGGATGGATGAGGGAACATTAATAATGTCTGGACTTACAAGTGATAATATAATAACTTCTATAAATATTGTTACAAATCAAAATAATGAAAGTAGTATGAATTTAATCGAGGATTATAATACCAAAAATGTTTCAAAAAAAGTAGTACGAATAATTGTGAGCTATATTGATTATATAAATAGAACTGTTTGGAAAAAATATTAATATGAAAAAAAGAGTTTTAGTACTTGGTTCTACAGGGATGCTTGGGCACCAGGTAGTAAATTATTTTTTACAATTTAATGAGTATGAAGTTATTGATATTTCATTCAAAAATAAATTTAGAGAAGAAACAATTATTTTAGACGTTACAAATCAAGCTTTATTTTCTGACACTATTGTTAAAATTAATCCAGACTATATTATTAACTGTATTGGTATATTAATAAGTGACGCAAATAGTAATGTTTCTAATGCTATTTATATTAATGCATATTTACCGTATCAGCTGAAAAATATTGCTAAAAGTATCAATGCTAAATTAATTCATATATCAACAGATTGCGTATTTTCAGGTGAAAAAGGAAAGTATATTGAAACAGATGATAAAGATGGCAAAGATACATACTCAAAAACTAAAGCGTTAGGTGAAATAATTGATGATACTAATATTACATTGAGAACATCTATTATTGGACTAGAGTTAAAAACTAATGGCAAGGGTTTATTTCACTGGTTTATGAAGCAATCTGGATGTATCAATGGCTATACAAAAGCAATCTGGTCTGGTGTTACAACTGTAGAACTGGCTAAAGTAGTAAAGTTGGTAATAGAAAATGAGATAATAGGTTTATATCATGTGACAAATAATACATCTTTAAGTAAAAATGACCTTCTTAAGCTGTTTAAGAAACATACTAAAAAAGATATTGAAATTATTGCTGTAGATGGTAAGAACATTGACAAAAGTTTTATAGATACTAGAAAAGAGATTAACTATGTTATTCCGAGTTATGATGAGATGGTAAAAGAGATGGTAAATTTAATATTAAATAATAAAAAACTTTATTCACAATATAATGAAGAAAGTGCCTGTGAAAAATAAAAAAATTCTAATTGTAACTGAGTATTTTTATCCAGAAGAATTTAAAATAAATGAGATTGCTTTAGGATGGAAAGAAAAAGGTTACGTAGTAGACGTTTTAACTCAAAACCCTACATATCCACTAGGAAAACTTTCTAATGCTTATAGGAATAGTTGGTATTCTAAAGATACATATCAAGGTATAAATATATACAGGGTCAAGGCTGTTACAGGGTACAGGGAAAGTATATTTAAAAAGTTACTAAAGTATTTTACTTTTATGTTTCTAGGAAGTATGATTAGTCTTAGAATTGGTAAAAGATATGACTATATTTTTGGATTTGATATAGGTGCATTAACAGGTATGGTCCCAGCAATTTTATTAAAAAAATTTTATGATAAAAATGTTACTCTATGGATACAGGATGTATGGCCAGATAGTGTTTATGCTTACGGGTTTAAAAAAAGAAAAGTGCTAGGATACTTACTCGACGGTTTTGTGAAATTTGTATATAAAAATAGTTCAAATTTTGCAGTGTCTGGAAAAGGATTTATAAAAAGAGTTAAACCGTATATTCAGAGTAATAAAGAGATAAAATATTTGCCAAACTGGGCTGACGAATTAAATACAGACTTAGTACCATTTGAGTTCTCCAAAGAGAATAAAATTCATTTTACTTTTGCCGGTAATATTGGAAAAGTGCAAAACCTTGACAATATAATAAAGGCATTTGGTAAATTACAAAGTGAATATGTTCAAAAAGTGCAATTAAATATAATTGGTGATGGCTCACATTTACAATGTTTGAATGATTTAGTTGATACAAATAGTTTTAAAAATATAATTTTCTGGGGAAGAAAGCCAAGAGATGAGATGTATAAATATTTTAGTGCAAGTGATTTTTTAATAGTATCTCTAGTAGATAAACCAATATTTTCACTGACTGTTCCAGCAAAAGTACAAACATATATAGCTGCAAAGAGACCAATAATAGCTATAATTAATGGAGATGCTGCGGATATTATAAAAGATAATAATTTGGGTTACTGTGCTAAGCCTAATAGTATCTCAGAAATAAAAAAAGCTTTTGTAAAATGTATAGAAACAGATGAAAAAGAGATAAAAGAATTCACAAAAAATAGTGAGAATCTCACAAATACCATATTTAATAAAGAAAATATTATTAACTCTTTACTTGAGTTATTGGAAAGATAATCTAATGAAAATTTTACTTACAGGTGCATCTGGCTTTGTTGGAAGTTATTTCACAAATAAATACAATAATATACATAACATAAATACTTTTTCGTTTTTAAATGGTATTTTTAAAGAATTAGATTTATCTAATATAGATACAATTGTTCATTTGTCAGCATTAGTTCATCAAATGGGTGGTGCAAGTATGAAAGAATACAAAAAAATAAATGTAACTCAAACTTTAGACTTAGCTCAAAAAGCTAAAAATAGCGGTGTTAAGCATTTTGTTTTTATGAGTACAGTAAAAGTATATGGTGAAGAGACGAATAAAGCTTATACTGAAAATACTATATGTAAGCCACAAGATGATTATGGAAAAACTAAACTAACGGCAGAGTTAGAATTGAAAAAATTAGAAGATAAAAATTTTAAAATTTCTATCATAAGAACACCAATAGTTTACGGATATGGTGTAAATGCAAATATAAAAAATCTTATAAATTTAGTAAACAAGATTCCTGTTTTACCTTTTGGGGAAATAGAGAATAAGAGAAGTATGGTGTATGTTGGTAATTTGTGTCATATGATTGACGTAATTATTCAAAAGCAAGTGAGTGGTGTGTTTTTAGCTTCTGATGATAAGCCTTTGAGTACAACAAGATTAATTGAATTGATAGCAAGGGAGTTAGATCAAAAGGTATATCTGGTTAAAATTTCATTTTTTGAGAGTTTGTTGAAGTTAGTTAAGCCATCTTTTTATAAAAGACTTTATGGTAGTTTAGAAGTGGATAATATTATTACTAAAGAAGTTTTAGAATATGGAAATTTATACAGTGTGGACGATGGGATTAGATTTATGATTAAGGGTACAAGTAAATGATATATGTAATTTTATTTATATTTTCATATGCATTTACTTACTACATAAGAAAAGTAGCCATTAAAAAATCTTTGGTAGACATACCAAATGAAAGAAGTTCTCATACAACACCAACACCACACGGTGGTGGAATTGCTATAGCTATAACCTGGTTTATTGGAATATCATATTTGTATTACATTAACGATATAAATAATTCTTTATATTTTTCATTACTTGTTGGCGTGATAATTTCTGTAGTGTCTTATTTAGATGATTTATATGAATTAAGTGCTAAAGTTAGATTAGTCACACAATTTTTTGTAGCGATGTTAGGTCTGTGGCTCTTAGATGGATTACAGCAAATTGATTTGTTGTTTTTTTCTATTGAAAACCAGATAATTACAAATGTTTTTGCACTTTTTACTATAGTTTGGTTTATTAACCTATATAACTTTTTAGACGGTATAGATGGGTATGCAGGCAGTGAAGCTATTTTTTTAGGACTTGCAGCTTTTTTACTTTTTGGTGGAAGCCATTTTCTTGTCCTTATTTTTGCAGTATTAGGTTTTTTGATTTGGAACTGGCATAAAGCTAAAATATTTATGGGTGATGTTGGTAGTACATTACTGGGGTATAATATTGCTGTTTTTACTATTTATTATGCAAATATAGATAGTTTAAATTTATGGATATGGATAACATTGTTCGGATTGTTTTGGTTCGATGCTACGATAACACTATTGAAAAGATATATAAATGGTGGTAAATTAAGTAAAGCACATAAAAAACATGCTTATCAAAGACTTGTTCAAAGTGGTTGGTCTCATAATAAAGTTGTTATATTTTCAATATTGGTGAACTTTTTACTTTTCTGTTTTATTTATTATATATCAAATGTTTTCATTGCATTTTTATTATCTATTAGCCTTTTATACGTTGTAATTAAGTATATTGATAAGAAAAAGTCTTTTAATTGACATCAAGTATCTTATGTTGTATTATTTGCTTGTAAAAACACACTCGGAGAATTATGAATATTGATAAGCGAATATTAAACTTTTTAGTAATTATAGTATTTACATTTATTACATTTTGGTGGACATTTTTTATATTTCATCAGCCATTTGAATTGTACATAGTAGTTAGTGTTATTATCATCCGTATGATAGCTTCTAGATTTATTTTTGATGATTATTCTCTCTCATGGTCTAAAGCTTCTCAAAAGTCTTTCCTTATAAAAAGTTTCGTATATATAGTGGCATTTTTTATTTACTTACCCGTATTTTACGGTGAAATCAGATTTTCATTTATGGTGTCTGAACTATTTTTATACCTTTTCACCATAAATTTCACTATGTATTTTTACTACTACGTAATAAATAAAAGTCGTATTGAAAAAACAAAGTCAGTTGTTATCTATGGGGCAGGGAGGGCTGGTGTTAAGTTAGAATCAGAATTTTCACACAGTGAATATAGAGTTAAATATTTTGTTGATGATAACAAAAAAATACAAAACCAATCTATAGATGCAATTAAAGTAATTTCAAAAAAAAGATTAAAAAATAGTATAGGTGAAAATAAACTTGATTTACTAGTTATAGCGATGCCATCGGTTTCTAAAGAAGTAACAAAAGAAATATATAATGATTTAAGTAAATATTTTAAAGAGATAAAAATTCTGCCTTCTATGGATGAGATACTTGAGAGTAAAGATCTCTCTACTCAACTAAAAGATATATCAGTTGAAGATTTACTTGCCCGTCATCCTCAAGATTTAGACAAAGAAAAAATAGAGGATTTTATAAAAGATAAGATTATTCTAGTTACAGGTGCCGGTGGAAGTATAGGTAGCGAGATATGTAGACAGTGTGAAAAGTTTGGTGCTAAAAAACTTATACTGCTTGATCATAGTGAATATAATCTTTATTCAATTTCCGAAGAGATTAACAACACAGATACTATTTGTGTAATGCAGAGCGTTGTAAATATAGATTATTTAGATGCTACATTTAAAGCGCATAATCCTGATATTGTAATCCATGCTGCTGCTTATAAGCATGTGCCATTGGTTGAAGCAAATATTCAAGAAGGTATTGTAAATAATATAATAGGTACTAAAAATGTTATAGATACATCTATAAAGTATGGTGTTGAGAAGTTTGTTATGATATCTACAGATAAGGCTGTAAGACCTACTAATGTTATGGGTACTACGAAACGTATATGTGAGCTTTATGCACAAAATTCTAATGGTAGGGGTACGGATATAGTTGCTGTGAGATTTGGAAATGTTCTTGGAAGTAGTGGAAGTGTTATTCCTAAGTTTAAATCTCAAATTGCTAATGGGCAAAATATTACCGTAACGCATCCGGATATTACAAGGTACTTTATGCTTATTCCGGAAGCTTGTGAATTGGTACTTCAAGCCGGAGCTATAGGAACAGGCGGAGAGATATTTATTTTAGATATGGGTGAACCTATAAAGATAGTAAATTTAGCTAAAAAGATGATTGAACTAAGTGGTAACAAAGACATAAAAATAGAATTTACAGGACTTCGTCGAGGAGAAAAGCTCTACGAAGAGCTTTTAATTGACGATAGCGATGCTAAAACTGATTATGATTCCATAACGGTTGCTACTCCGACTTATTATGACATTAATAAACTCAATGCTGATATTGAAAAACTTTTGTCATCAGAAAATAAAATAGTAAAACTAAAAGAGATAGTACCGGAGTTCAATCATCAGCTTAATTAAGTATATAATAAAGGATTAAAATGCAAAAAAATCAACAAAACACACAAAGATATGAAGAAGAAGAGATTGACTTAAAAGAACTATTTAAAACTCTTATGAAGAATAAAATGAAGATAGCATTAATAACATCTATAATTACTATAGGAGCTGTTCTTTATGCTTATACTGCGCCAAAGAGATATGAGGCAAAAGCAGTAGTAAGTGTAGGAAGCATTAAATATAGTAATAATGGTAATGGTAATTTTACATTAGAAAATCCTAATAATTTAGTTAAAAGATTACAAATAAAATATATTGAAAATTCTCCTAAAAATATTTCTTTGGTGAGAAATACAGAGGGATTAGTAGAAATTGTTGTTAACTCTAGTTCCAATAAAGAAGCAAAAAAACGCCTAGATGAAATAGTTACAGCCTTACAAGAAGATCATAAAAAGATAATAAATGATTATAGAGCATTAATTGTAGCAAATATAGAGAATTTAAAATCACAAAAAAAAGAGCTTGAAGATGGCAAAATAAAATTTGAAGGCAGTAAGCAAATTGAGTATGAGTTATTAAGTAAAATAAATGATTTGAACCTTCAAATATCACCTCTAAATATAAATGAAACAAAACTTTTGGGAAATATAACTACAAATAATTATTCAATTCAACCAAAGAAAAAATTAATTGTAACTGTTGCTTTTGTGACAGGTTTGATTTTATCTATCTTCTTTGTTTTTTTTATGGAGTTTATTAATTCTAATAGAAAAGAAGTGAAAGAGTAGTTTTTCTTGCAAATATATGACAATCTGTCATAATTATTGAAAAATATTTATTTTTATTATATACTACTTTAAATTAAAAAAGGAGTTGAAATGAAAATTTTAGCAATGGTTATTTTAGGATTTAGTATATTATTTGGTGCAGTAGATATTAATACCGCGGATAAAGAAGAGTTGATGTCTCTAAAAGGTTTAGGGGATAAGAAAGCGGCTGCTGTTATTGAGTACAGGGCTAAAAATTGTTTTGAGAGTGTTGAAGGCATTACAAAGGTAAAAGGTATTGGCAAAAAATTTATTGAAAAAAATAGAGATAATTTAACTGCAAGTGAGTGTAAGACTAAATAATTGTTAGTATAGCTTAGAGTTTTTCTAAGTTATACTAAGACATGACCCACAAATTTACTCATATTATCCATGATTTCAGAACCTTTTCTAAAACTAAGTCCACAAGACTCATAAGCGAAGAAAACACCGGCTTGGTATTTAGTTCCTTTTTCATCTTTATTAAAATCTACATACTCTTGATAGACTTTTTTGTAGTTATCATAAGGTCCGTCAATTTGCTCAACTACTTTACCATTAGCATCTATAATTTTAGTATTTGCACCTTCTCTGCCAAATACAGCTTTCTCAACCTGTTTAGTACCCTCTAAGGGCTCGAAAGATGTTTTTAAGAGATATGGTGAGTGCGGAAATAGATCACTCATAATTTTCATTATACCTTTTGACTGAAAGAGTAGGGTATATGCAGGATTTAGTATGATAGCTTTTTGGTTTTGCATGATTGTGCTAAGTGTAGTTGCCAGTTCAGGTTCATCACTCCCTATATCTTCCCATGGGAACATCTTGAACCAATATTCATATTGATTGTCATTAGCATCAAAAATTCCATTTTCATCAAACTTTACATTTTGTAAATATTCAAAGCCTGTGTTAAAACCTGCATCTGTAGCCATCTGCTGAAGAAGTCTTGTTGTCGCTTCCTCTTCATCATTACCCTCTACAGATGAGAAAAGTATCTTCCATCCATCATAACGATCTTCAAAAGATGATATATCTTCATCTAAGGTAATCAGTCTTTTAAAGTTTTGACTGATTGCTTCATATACATTATTAAACTGCTTCTCTTCATCCATATTGTTTTGCTTAAGAAGTGCCCATTGAAGAAGAGTAGTCTCAAAAAGAGATGTGGGAGTGTCTGCATTAAACTCTATAAGTTTAATATCTTGACCATCAACTCCACCTGCTAAATCAAAACGACCATATATATGCCAGTGAACATCATTCTCCCAGCTTTTTTTGATTGTCTCTATTAGATTAAAAGGAATTCCTAATTCAAAAAATAGGTTGTTTTCAATAACATATTCGGCAGCCTCTACAAACATATCATATATATTATTTCCAGCTTCATAGTATGCTTCAGCTTCAGTCTGAGTAACCTCTACTAGCTCATCATTTATATATTTAGTGCCGTCACTATCAGTGTGCCAAGTAAAGCCTAGCTCTTCAAGTGTACTATCATCAAGTGCATTTAATTTTTGAAGTTTTATCATCCGCCGTAACTTCTGCTTCCATAAGATGAACTTTTTGAGTTAGTGCCAAAAAAGCTTTTTTTTGAAGTTGAACTTTTAGATGCTCTTGAAGCGGCTGAGCGACTATATGCACTTTTATTTGTACTAGCAGAATTTTTTGAGAAGTTTTTATTGTTCATAAGTGCATTACCGATCATATTTCCAAGTAAAGAACCTGCTGCTACTGCTAAAATTGTTCCTGCTAAGCCCATTCCTGCACTGCCTGCACCGTCTTGAACAGTTTCAGATGTCCCGTTTTGAACTTTTTGGTACTCTTGTTCTGCCAAAGCTTTCATCTCAGCTTCATTCATAAAACGTTCAGTTGTATTGCCGTTAGCATCTTTTTCACGTATGATAGCTCTACTAGGACCTTCAGTTGGCATCTCTTCAACTACGATGTATTTACCGTTAGTCTGTTGCTCTATTACTAAATAACGGTTTTGTTGCTTTTCTTGTGGAGCTTCACATCCACTTAGAACACTCATCATAATTACACCGGCACTACCTAGCGCGACGCCACCTGCTACGCTTGAAATATGTCTCATTTAATTAAATCCTTTTTATTTAGAAATATTGTTTTTTTAAGCTCATAGTCATAAAATGTTATTTTAGCTCTTCCATCGTAGTAAACATCACCTATATAAGTATATTTACTATCTTTATATGTAATATTTTTCTTCATCAATAGCATCTCTCCAAGACCATGACCAATAGTAGGTATTAGAGTAGATAGAGATAGGACAGATAAAAAACCAATAACTATTAGACTAAGCTTTGTATTATTTATATATGTAACTATAAATCCAATTAGAGCACTTACAAGCATATAAATATATATATTTTGATGATCTGCAAATAATATATTGTAGTATAGGTCTATCTCATAAAAATCTATATAGTTTTGTTTTATCCCTAAAAATATAAAAAAATCTAAAAGAAATGTGAAAAAAATACCGGTTAAAAATGCTTGGAAGAATTTTGTCATCTTATCTTTTTCCTTTTTGTATGATTGAGTATATAAAGAGAAGACGAGCTATTCTCGTTTAGCCCATCTTTATTTTCTACTATTATATCAGCTTTTTCTATACAAAAGTCTCTATCGAAATTTTTACCAGATTCATTTGCAGAAGTAGAGTAGTGCCAAAGCTTATCTCTTAATATTTGAGAATCAAGAGAAGTGTCTGCTACTCTAAAAGCTTTGTTTTTTACTATGAAAGTAGTTTTCTTTGATCTACGTACACTGTTTTTATATTTGTCTGGAATTCTATGCCCGGATGCTAAAAGTGTTTTGAAGTTTTTATAGACTTTTATAAATGCTTTGGAAGGTTTTCTAGACTTTACCTCTTGTAATTTTTTATCATCTTGAGATAAGAAACCGACAGTTGTGTCGGTTTGAGTTAGAATGACTTTCACGCTTAAGCGAGAAAGTCTTGTATAGCTTGAGAAGCTGTCCATGAGCCATCACCCATTTCATCTAGTGCCAAGATAAGAGCTCTTGCTGCACTAAGTGTTGTAAAGTATGGAATACTTTTTCTTAAAACTTCTTGACGAATTACTACCGCATCTTTCTTAGAAGTATTGTTGTCTGAAGTGTTGATAGCCATTGCAATCTCATCATTTTTCATACTGTCTTCTATATTTGGACGACCTTCAGATATCTTAAGAACACGTTCACAAGGGATGCCGGCTTCTTCAATAATCAGTTGTGTACCTTTAGTCGCTACAAGTTTAAAGCCATGCCTGTGAAGACCAGAAGCTATCTCTGCTGCATGAACTTTGTCTGTATCTACAAAAGATAGGAAACATATTCCTTCTGTAGGGATATTGTTTCCAGCAGATAGTTGAGCTTTTGCAAAACTTACACCAAAGTTTGAACTGATTCCCATAACTTCACCAGTTGATTTCATCTCAGGAGAAAGAACCAAGTCTGCACCGTAAAGTTTATGGAAAGGGAAAACTGCTTCTTTAACAGAAACATGACCTTTAAGTTTTGGTTTTAGCAGACCGTTTACTTCTTGAACTATGTCATATTTGTCATAATACTCTAGTGCACTTCTAAGAGTTTCCCCAACCATTACGCGAGTTGCAACTTTTGCTAAAGGCATACCAGTTGCTTTAGATACAAAAGGAACAGTTCTAGAAGCTCTAGGATTAACTTCGATTAGATATATTTCATCTTGAAAGATTGCATATTGAACATTCATAAGACCAATAACACCAAGACCAAGTGCTATAGTTTTAGTCTGCTGTTCTACTTTTTCAATCATTTCATCAGATAAGTTTACAGGAGGAAGTGAACAAGCACTGTCTCCAGAATGAATTCCGGCTTCTTCAATATGTTGCATTACTGAACCGATATAAACTTCTTTACCGTCAGAAATAGCATCAACATCTAGCTCAATAGCCTGATCTAAGAACTTGTCTATTAAAACAGGAGCTTCGTTTGAAACGCTTATTGCTAATGCCATATACTCGTTTAACTCTTCATGACTATAAACGATTTTCATACCACGACCGCCAAGAACAAAAGATGGACGAACCAGAACTGGAAAACCAAGTTTCTCAGCAATAGGTCCAGCCTCTTCTTTTTTACGAGCTAAACCATTAGCAGGCTGCTTAAGCCCGTGAGAGTTTACAAAGTTAGAAAACTGTTCTCTATCTTCAGCAAGATCGATTACGGCAGAAGTAGTTCCTATGATATTAGCACCTATTTTAGTAAGCCCGTCTGCAAGTTTTAGAGGAGTCTGTCCACCAAAGTGAACAATGATTCCATCTGGCTCCTCATTTTCAATAACTTCTCTAACATGTTCAAAGTCAATCGGTTCAAAGTAAAGTACATCAGAAGTATCATAGTCAGTAGAAACTGTCTCAGGATTACAGTTGTACATAATACACTCAATATCCATCTCTTGAAGAGCAAAGGCAGCGTGAACACAACAGTAATCAAACTCGATACCTTGACCGATTCTATTTGGACCACCACCTAGGATTAGAACTTTTTTCTTATCACTAACTCTATTTTTAGCAGTTGGAGAAGCTGTAATATTTGTTGTAGAGTAAAGGTATGGCGTAAGAGCTTCAAATTCAGCTGCACAAGTATCAACTTCATTGAACTCTAAAGATACACCTAAAGATTTTCTTTTATCGTAAACTTCATTTTCACTGACATTTTGATTTGAGTTTTTAGCTATTAATTGAGAGATTCTTTTATCTGAAAAACCGTCAACTTTGATTCTTCTCATAAAATCTGCATCAAAAAGAATTTTATCCGTAATCGTTGTCTCAGCTTGAAGAATTTCCTCTAGTTGGTAAAGGAACCATGGATCGATTTGACAAGTATCAAACATCTCTTGGACACTCATACCACGACGGAAACCTTCAGCTACATAAAGAATACGGTCAGCATTTGGACGACGGATTTCATGTTTGACAAATGCATCATCAGCATCTATGGGTTCAAAACCACATAGACCTGTTTCAAGTGAACAAAGAGCTTTTTGCAGGGACTCTTTAAATGTTCTACCTATGGCCATTACTTCACCGACAGACTTCATACTAGTGCTTAGTGTGCTTTGTGCTTCAGGGAATTTTTCAAACGTAAAACGAGGTATCTTTGTTACAACGTAGTCGATTACAGGCTCAAAAGATGCAGGAGTTCCTGTAATGTCATTTGTAATCTCATCAAGTGTATAACCAATAGCTAAAAGTGTTGCTACCTTTGCGATAGGATAACCTGTAGCTTTAGAAGCTAGAGCAGAAGAACGAGATACACGAGGGTTCATTTCGATAACAATCATTCTACCTGTTTTTGGGTCTATTGAGAATTGAACATTGGATCCACCAGTATCAACACCAATCTCTCTTAAGATATCAAAAGAAGCATTACGCATTCTTTGGTACTCTTTGTCAGTTAAAGTAAGGGCAGGTGCTACTGTAATAGAATCACCTGTGTGAACACCCATAGGGTCAAAATTTTCAATAGCACAGACGATGATACAGTTGTCCGCTTTGTCACGAATAACTTCCATCTCATACTCTTTCCAACCAAGCATAGATTCCATAATTTCGATTTCGTTTACAGGAGAAGCTGAGATGCCTTCTTCTGCTAGTTTTTTAAACTCTTCCATATTATATGCTACACCAGAGCCACCACCGGCAAGTGTAAATGAAGCTCTACTAATTACGGGAAAACCAATCTTTTTAACTACTTCAATTGCTTCTTCAACACTGTAAGCATTTTCACTTTTTGGTAAATCCATACCAATCTTTATCATAGCTTCATTAAAAGCTGAACGGTCTTCACCTTTATGAATAGCTTCTGGAGTTGCACCTAAAAATTCTATTCCTTTTAGCATACCTTTTTCATACATGCTAGTAGCTACATTTAGTGCAGTCTGTCCACCCATCGTTGGAAGAATTGCATCTACGTTTTCTTTTTTTATAATCTCAGCGATTACATCTTCTTTGATAGGCTCTATGTAAGTTCTATCAGCAAACTCAGGGTCTGTCATAATAGTCGCAGGGTTAGAGTTGATAAGGACTACGCGATAGCCTTGCTCTTTTAGAGTTTTTACAGCTTGAGTTCCTGAGTAGTCGAATTCACAAGCTTGACCAATAATAATTGGACCTGAACCTATAAGTAAAATAGTTTTAATGTCGGTGCGTTTTGGCATTTTTTACCTTCTGAAATATGTATAAAATAATTTTTTTTATTATAGACAAAAAGCACTTAATATTTGATGAGATGCAGTAGATTTTTAATTTGTAGGAGTACAAATTTTCAAAGAAAATGTGTAAACCTAAAAATTAAAGTGAATGAAGCTATGTGTACGTATTTTTAATATTCGAAAGTATAGATAAGAGATAATAATCCTGAGTAGATATAATCATCATTTACAATAGGACTTTGTGTAGCTTCTTTAGAGATTTTATCTACTCTAAGATTTATAAGTGCAGAAAATTTTTCTGTAAAAGGATATTTTATATATGTTTGTGCTCCAATCTGTAATCCGTCATTTGGAATATACTCTTTTCTAGACCCTAACTCTTCACTCTTTTTAACTCCATAGTAGTAGTTTAAAAAATCACTAGATTGGTAGATTAGAATTAGACTTGGATAAAGTGAAAAATTGGCAAATTCAAAGTCATAACCGGCTTCTGTTTTTACAATAAAAGACTCATATCTGTCGAGCATATCTGTTAAAGCCATAATCTCTATATAGGCTTTGCCAGTCTTGGCACTAAATGCTAAACCACCTTCCCAAGTAGTTTTTCTCTCATCCATTCCTTGGATATCTGAAGCTTTGTATCCGTATAGTCTTGGTTGTATTGTAAGAGAGAAACCCCAAGCATAATCTTCTTGTTTGTCTCCAAAAAAGTAAAGACCGGCTCTTGACCATCTTACATATGCAATTCCATTGTCAAAGAAGATTACAGGGGATGGGATAACTATGTCATCAACATTTTTATATGGTTGAGTCTGAATATATGGACCTGCACCAATTGTGACTTTTTGTTTTTTTTCTTCAGCTTGAAGGCTTGAAAAAATTAATATAAATATTAGTATATACTTCATTTTACTCTCTTTATCATATGAAAATAATTTGGATCATTTGATTCATAGTAAGGTTCTATAACAGCATTTTGATAACCTTGAGATTTTTTTACTGATAATACGCGACCTACTTTTAGACCCTTAAAAAATATCTCATCAAGTCCAGATGTAATAACTTCATCACCTTCTTCGATTTTAAACCAGGCTGGAATGAATTTTACAACTAGATTTTTAGCATTGTTTCCATGAGCAATTCCTGGAGCTCTTTTTTTCCCGACAAAAACTGCGTATGAACTTTGAATATCTCTATTTAACAGTCCCAGTGCTTTCCCATTTTGAGGAACGACAATACCTGCTACAAGTTCATTGTAGGTAAGTCCATAGATTTTAGATGAGTTATAGTCTTTGGCATCTATCCAAACTCTGTTTAAATCTCCAAACTTTTCATAAGATATAGTTCTAACGAGTGCTACTTTTGGATCTGTTTGTAGTTTAGAATTATTAGCTTTAAAAAGATCATTAATCTCAGAAGCCATTTGTTGCATAACAAGGTGATTGTTTTCATATTTTTGCAGTTTTTCTTTTAGTAGTGAGATAGAGTCAGCTTGAAATATATGTTTGTCAATATTGTCTTGTATAAATTCTGTAGAGTTATGATAGTTGGTTTTTAAGTAGTTTAGAGCTGATATTATCGGCCCTTGAATATTGTTTGTATAGTATAATGCACCCACAAAGAGTGCAATGAAAAGTGAAAAAAAGCTAAGTAGCTCTTTATTCATTTTCGAAAAGTTCTTGTAGTAGGTCTATTTCTTCCAGTGCGCGACCAGTTCCACGAGCTACGGCAAGAAGTGGCTCATCAGCAACGTACACAGGAACTTTAACAATATCTGCTAAGTATTTGTCAAGTTGACGAATAAGAGCGCCACCACCAGTTAATATAATACCGTGGTTAACAATGTCACCTGAAAGGTCAGGCGGCATTTTTTCTAATACATCACGAAGTGCTTCAGCAATTTCTTTTAATGGCTCTTTCATAGCCTCTCTTGCATCTTCACTTGTTAATTCAACTGAGCTTAAAAGACCTTCAACCTGATCTCTACCATTTACGACCATAGTTATTTCTTCAGCTAATGCAACAGCAGTTCCGATGTTTATCTTAATCTCTTCCGCTGTTCTTTCTCCAATAAGAAGATTATATTTTTTCTTTACATAATCAACTATGCCCTTATCAAGTTTATCTCCGGCTGTTCTAATAGATTTAGATAAAACAAGTCCACCAAGTGAAACAACACCTATCTCTGTAGTACCACCACCGATATCAACAACCAAGTTTCCTTGAGGTTCACGAATATCTATTCCTGCACCTATTGCTGCAGCCATTGGCTCTTCAATAAGAAAAACTTCACGAGCACCGGCACTTAAAGCAGATTCACGAACCGCTTTTCTCTCAACCTGAGTTAGACCATAAGGTACACAGATAATGATTCTAGGACTAATCAGAGAGCTTCTTCCGTGTGCTTTTTCAATAAACTTTCTGATCATCTTCTCTGTCATGTCAAAGTCAGCGATAACACCATCTCTCATAGGACGAATAGCTTTGATGTTTCCTGGTGTTTTACCAACCATCTCTTTAGCTTCTTTTCCAACTGCAAGAACTCTTTGATGACCATATTTTTCAGTTTTTACAGCAACAACAGACGGTTCATTAATAATAATTCCACGACCTTTTGCAATTACAATTGTATTTGCTGTTCCTAAGTCGATCGATAGATCATTTGAAAAAAGCCCTATTAATTTGTTAAATATCATTCTTTCACCTTATGCTATTTTTTTTGTTGATTTTTTTATATATACCGGACTTTCATTACCTTCAATTACTTCTTTTGTAATTAAAACTTCATAACCGGCGTATTCAGGAAGTTCATACATAATGTCTATCATATTCTCTTCTAATATTGCACGAAGACCGCGAGCACCTGTTTTTCTTTTAATTGATTTAGTCGCAATAGCTTTTAGTGCATCACTCTCAAAATTAAGTTCAACATCATCAATAGAAAATAGTTTTTTATACTGGTTAATAAGAGAATTCTTTGGCTCAGTTAAAATGCGAACCATATCTTCTTCACTGATCTCATTTAATGAAGCAATAATTGGTAGTCTACCAACTAACTCAGGAATAAGACCATATGAGACCAAGTCGTCAGGTTCTACCATATCGTAAGTCATCTTTTGCTCATCTTTACTTTTCTTCTCATGACCAAAACCTAAAACATTATCACCTTGTTTTCTCTTTAGAATATCATCAAGACCATCAAACGCTCCACCACATATAAATAATATATTTGTAGTGTCAATAGTAGTAAACTCCTGGTTTGGATGTTTTCTTCCGCCTTTTGGCGGTATATTTACTTCTGCACCTTCTACTATTTTAAGTAGAGCTTGTTGAACACCTTCACCTGACACATCTCTAGTGATAGAGCGGTTTTCACTCATGCGTGAAACTTTATCTACTTCATCAATAAAAACTATACCTTGTTGTGCTCTCTCAACATCTCCATCAGCAGCTTGGATGAGTTTAGTAAGAATATTTTCAACATCTTCACCTACATAACCAGCTTCTGTCAGACTAGTAGCATCTGCGATGGCAATAGGAACATTTAGAACCCTTGCAATAGTTTGAGCCATAAGTGTTTTACCACTTCCTGTAGGTCCGATTAGTAAAACGTTTGATTTTGCAATCTCTGTATCATCATCAGTAATGTTTTTTGTTTTAAAGATTCTTTTGTAGTGGTTATATACAGCTACACTAAGAAGTTTTCTAGCACGTTCTTGACCAATTATATAATCACCTAAGAAGTTATTCAACTCTTTTGGAGTCATAAGATTGTTTACTGCTTCAAGAAGTTCATCTTCATTTGCAATCTCACTCTCTTTCTCATCACCAAACATGATCTTATATGCTGAAATTACACAATTTTTACAGATATATACACCATTCCCGGCTATAAGTGGGTTCTCTTCACTCTCGCTTGCATCACAAAAACTACAGTGTCTATGAATCATATGCTTTTCCTTTCAAATGGTATTCCTCTTTTTGTTTTTAGAACAAAGTCACAAAGATCATTTACATAATGATTATTAGTATTTTCTAAAAGCTCACTTGCACTTTCTTTTAGAGGTTTTCCAGATTCGAAAAGTTCTCTATAAGCAGATTTAAGTTCATTTATATCGTTTCTATTTAGGTTTCTTCTAAGTCCTGTAAGATTTAGACCTCTAAGAGATGCACGGTTACCCTCAGCCATACAAAATGGAGGCACGTCTTGAGCAAGTGCTGAAGCCCCTCCAACCATTGCGTAATCACCAATATGTACAAACTGATGAATAGGTGTCATCCCACCGATAACAGCATAGTCTCCAACTTCAACATGACCGGCTAAAGTTGCAGCATTTGCTAAGATACAGTGATTACCAATGATAACATCGTGACCAAGGTGAACATAACCCATAAAAAGGTTATGATTACCGATGATAGTTTTTCCGCCACCACCTTTTGTTCCAGGATTAAAAAGTGTGAACTCTCTTATCTTGTTGTTATCTCCGATGATAAGTTCAACTTCTTCACCGGCAAATTTTAAATCTTGCGGAATTGAACCAATAACAGCATGTGAAAAAATAGTGTTATTCTTCCCGATAGTTGTTTTGCCATAAACACAAGAGTTTTGAGCTATCTTAGTACCATCACCAATAATAGCTTCACCTGAGATAAAACAAAAAGCGCCTATCTCAACATCTTCGCCTATAACTGCACCATCTTCAATGATGGCCTGTGGGGAAATTTTACGCATAATCTACTTGACTACTTATCAACAATCATGGCTTTTAATTCAGCCTGAGAAACTAAAGTATCATCAACATAAGCTTTACCGTCTAGCATCCAGATAGAACCTTTATGCTTGATAACACTAATACGGTATTCAAGTCTATCTCCTGGCTTTACGGGAGCACGAAATTTAGCTTTATCGATACTCATGAAGTAAACAACTTTATTCGCTGCTTCTTCTTCCGTCATGTCATCCATACTTTTGAATGCTAAGATTCCACCAGCTTGAGCCATTCCTTCTAATATCATAACACCTGGGTAGATTGGGTGACCTGGGAAGTGACCTTGAAAAATATTATCACCGATAGTTACATTTTTATAACCTGTAAGAGTCTCATTTTTCACAAGATCAGTAACACGATCTAAAAGTAAAAAAGGGTAACGGTGAGGTATAATTTTTTGAATTTCCATAACATCCATAATCATAATGAAGAAGCCTTATAAATAATTTTGGATATTTTAGCTAAATAAAGATTATAATTTGATTAGTTTTTCTCTGGTGTCTTCGTAAGTTTTTGCATCTAGAGTCACAGTAAGTTTGGCATCTATAATTGTTTGGACAACTATGATTGGGGATAGGGCGTAGTTATTAGGCTCAATAGAGGCTCTTATCTTTAGTTCTTCACTAAAACTTGGAGGATTGAAAATCAACTCTTTTATATTTATATAATTAGAATTATATAAGGAATTGAAATATTCTAAATCTATAAATTTAATCTCTTCACGGTTAAAATAGTGAATGTTTTTATCTTCAAATTCTATACGACCCTGCGCGCGTTTACGTGCTAAGCTGGAGTAAACCAAAGCATAAGCCTCAATGACTTCTTTTTTACCCTTGATTAGCTTGAAGTTCAATTGTCTATAGTTTAAAAACTTCTCTTTGATGATTTTATATTCTATATTTTTATCTTCAAGTTCCATTCTGTGTTTATACATCTCTAAGCGCTCTTCTATAGATGCAGGAAGTGTTTGATTTGATACTGGTGAGAACATCTCATCCATAAGACGTTCTTGCTGTTCTCTTTGCATAGTTAAACCATAGATGCAACCACAATAGTCTTGACGGTAGAGTTGTTCTTCTTTTGTTACTCTGCTTTGGTCTTGAGTCCCACCATTGGCACGGTAATCAACTGCTACAAACTCAACACCGTACTTTTCATAAAAGGCATCGCCGCTTCGTTTTAGTTGTTCTTGAGATTTTAGAGGACTTACAAGTAGAGTTGTAGTGATTTTATTTTCACCGAGTTCTAGCGCTTTTTTAGCACTGACATCGAAACGTTTATCAAAACATACTTCGCATCTAGCACCTTTCTCAGGCTCTTTCTCTAAACCACGTACAGCCTGCATCCAAGCTTCAAAGTCATAGTCGCCTTCAAGGACTTCAATGCCGAGTTTTTTACAAGAGCGTTGTACATCTAAAAGACGGAGTTGGTATTCAGAGTATGGGTGGATGTTGGGATCATAGAAGAAGCCTGTTAGCTTCTCCTGAGGATAGTCCTTTTGTAGTTTTTCTAAGAAAAAATGTGAATCTACGCTACAACATATATGGACTAAAATGTGATTTTCCTATTTAGACTCTACAACTTCAATCGAGTTAATAGCATCTTGACCTTGGATAGAGTCTAGAACTGCAAAGCTATCTGCATCATCTTCTTCGATTGCACCAAAAACAGTGTGAACACCATCTAAGTGTGGAGTTGGAACAAAAGTTATGAAAAATTGGCTTCCACCTGTGTTTGGTCCAGCATGAGCCATAGAAAGAGTTCCTCTTGTATGACGAGAAGTGTTAAGAGCAGTCTCACATGGAATAGCCCAGTCAGGTCCACCAGTTCCAGTTCCAGTAGGACAACCACCTTGAGCCATGAAACCAGGGATTACACGGTGAAAGTTAAGGCCGTTATAAAAACCAGTGTTTGACAGGTGCGCAAAATTTGCAACTGTATTTGGAGCTTCTTCTGGAAATAGTTTTATCCAGATAACACCTTTGCTTGTTGATATTTTTGCCCATTGTAATTTGCTTAACTCATCAGCACTTAAATCGTAGTTCTTTAATTCAGTTCTTCCAAACATTTGAATCCTTATAAATATGTATTTTTGAAATTATAATGATTTAATCTTAGAGTATTAGAAAAATATCACTTTAGTTTATATTAATATAGTAATTATTGTATAATCGTACCCATGAAAATAAGATCACTCTTTAAAAACGTAACCATAAAACAAGCAAATATTTTTACTATATTGGTTATATTCTTCTTTACTATGATTTTTGTCGGTCTTTTAGTTGAAGAGATGTACGAGGATTATGAAAGAGCATTAGAACAGAGTTACGTGACTAATGGTGAGTTAAATTCTCAGAGTGAAATATTAGAGAAAAAGCATAAAAAACTAAAATCACTTATGATAAAGACTGTTTTAGTGATAGTTACCCTCTCTTTTATACTTTTTGCACTATTTTTGGGACTACACAACCTTTTCAATAAACTTCTTCACAGAGATACACAGGCATTTTTGGATTTCTTTGAGCAGGCCGCACATAAAGATAAAGTTATAAATCCTAAAGCCATGTTTTTTAAAGATTTTAAGATTATGGTTGGATATGCAAATGAGATGGTTGGCAAGATTAATGCACAAAAGAATTCACTCAAAGAGATGAACTTAGGTCTAGAAGACAGAGTTAAAAATAAAACAGCAGCACTTCAGTTAATAAACAAAAACCTAGAAAAAGAAAAAAAGTTCTCTCAAGACTTATTAAAATCACAAAAAGAGTTTTTACGATATACCGTACATGAGACAAATACACCTCTTAGTGTAATACTTACTTCAATAGAATTATATGTAATGAATCATCCAAGAGATAGACAACTCTCTAAAATAGAAGCAGCTGTAAAAAATATATTTAGCATCTATGATGATCTTAGTTATCTGGTTAAAAAAGATCAGGTTGAATATCCAAAAATTGTACTTAACCTTGGAAACTATATCAGTAGTAGAATAGATTTTTTTACAGAAGTCGCTCAACACTCAAGAATTACATTTAACTACATTCCTGAAGCAAGTAATATGCATATATATTTTAATGAGACAAAACTACAACGTATAGTAGATAACACGATTACAAATGCAATTAAGTACACACTTGCAAATGAAGTTGTAAATATTAACCTAGAACAAATCGGTGCATATATAGAATTTTCTATGGGCTCCAAATCAAAAATTATTAAAGATACTGATAGAGTTTTTGATGAGTATTATAGAGAAGAAGAAAATAGAGACGGTTTTGGAATTGGTCTAAGACTTGTCAGGACTATATGTGATGAAGAAGATGTTATGATTTCAGTATCCTCTGATGATGATCAGACGGTATTTAAATATAGATTTAAATTGATGGGTGAATAATGAAGATCTTACTGCTTGAAGATGAAGTAATGTTAAATGAGTCTATTTGTGAATACTTAGAAGCTGATGGACATCAGGTGGAGACTTTTTTTGATGGCATGAAGGCATTTGAAGTAATAAAAGAGAACGCTTATGATCTTTTGATCTTGGATATTAATGTTCCCGGTATTGATGGACTTGATTTTTTAGAGCAGATTCATGAACTTAAAATTCATGTTCCTGCTATCTATATAAGTGCATTAGTAGATATAGAAGATATCTCCCGTGCTTACAACTTAGGATGCTATGATTATCTGAAAAAACCGTTTCATTTAAAAGAGTTGGCTCTTCGCATAGATAGAGTAAAACTGGAAAAAGAAACACCAAGGGTCCATCTAAGACTTTCTAAGAATTATAGTTACGATCAGGAACATAGTCTTCTTTTATTTAATAATGAACCTCAAGTACTTACAAAAAAACAGTCGCAAATAATTGATCTGCTCGCAAGAAATAGAGGAATGGTAGTTGATTTTGAACAGTTCAGAATATATGTTTGGGATGAGCAAATCATTGACAATGCCACAATCAGGGCTGAAATAAACAGATTGAAGAAATTTTTACAAGAAGATGTAGTTATAAATGTTAGAGGTATGGGTTATATGATAGACAAACCATAAGCGCTTGTTTATGGGGTTTAAATTCCGTTTGTACCGTTTTTGTATTGTTCTTCTAAGAAACTTATAACCATTTTCTCATCACTTTAAAAGATGTAGTTGCTTTTATTATAATTCAAATTATTGTATTACTTGTACTAGTCTTTTCCCCGAATTTTTCGGGATTTCATCATCTTTACAGAATGCTTCCATAAGTCTTTCTTATGGGGTATTTAGTTACATTTGTAACATTTACAATAAATTGTAAATGTTACTTATCTTCACGCTTTTGAAAATAATTCTTAACAAATCTTTAAATTTCGCTATTGCTACGTTCATGCTATTTTTCTATTTTATGATTGAAGTGTTAAATACATTCAGAGGGAAGATACATGAAAAAGCATATAGCACTTAGTGCAATGGTTATAGGACTTTTAAGCTCAGCAAGCGTTCAAGCAGCTGAAGACTTAAGCTCAATGTTTAGTGAAGGTAAAGTAAGCGGTCAAATTAGAGAATTTAGTATCTCTAGAGCGGTAAAAAGATCAGCGTCTACTGATTACACTCGTAAAGCAAACGCAATCGGTGGTCATTTAAAGTATGTAACAGCAGATTATAAAGGTTTAAGTTTTGGAACTGCATTTTATACAACTAATGGCTTCGCAAATGATGAAGCGAGAACTGATTCTACTAAGGTAGATCCAACTCTACTTGGTGTGAACAATGAAGGTTACTCTATTCTTGGTGAAGCATTCATCAAATATGAAATGGATAAAACTGTATTTGTTGGTGGTCGTCAAAAAGTCAAGAATGCTATGATCAGTTCTGATGATGCAAGAATGGTTCCCAACTTAGTTGAGACATTTTCATTAACAAACAAAAACCTTCCAGGTACAACTTTAGCAATCGCACATACAACTAAATTTGCTCAAGGTACATTTGGTCGTGCATATGGTGCTGGTGGTATTTTAGCTGCTACTTCAGGTTACTCGGCAGTTGACCCTTCAAATCAAGTTGGTGATTTTGTAAATATGGGTGATTATGCTGTTGGTAAAGAGACTGCTGGTATTACTTCTGTTTCTGCAATATATAGCGGTGTTAAAGGTCTTAAAGTTCAACTTTGGGATTTCTATGCTCATGACATTATGAATACTATATATGCTGATATATCATATAAAATGAAATTAGACTCTGTTACACCATTCGTAGCTGCTCAGTTTATGAAACAAAATGAGGTTGGTGATAAGTTACTGAAAAATACTTCTATCAGCACTAATGGTAAACTAGATAGTATGTACTATGGTCTTAAAGCTGGATTATCAGTGGCAAACTTTACAGCTTATGTTGCATATTCTTCAACAAGTGCAAATAGTGCTTCAGATGTAACAAGTGAAGGTACAGCAACTAATGCTATTGTTTCTATGTGGGGTGGAATGCCGGCATATACTCAAGGTATGGTAACTCGTCACCAATTCTTGGCTGGTACTAAAGCTACAAAAGTTGCAGCATCTTATAATTTTAAAGATATGGGACCAGATTTAAAAGCAGTTCTTTATTATGGAAGCTATGATATGGATAACAACAATGGTTATACATATGGAGATGCTAGTGAAACAGGATTCGACTTGATTTATAATACAGGTTTTGCAAAAGGTTTACAACTACGTCTTCGTGGAAACTATGCAAACGACTTTAACGTAGCAAGTGGAACTGGTGCTACTGTTGGTTGGGATGAGTATAGATTTATAGCTAACTATACATTTTAATAGAAAGTAATAAGGAAACAATATGAGAAAAGAACTCGTTGATAAAATCAATGCGAATCCGGATTATCACGAACTAGTATCTAAAAGATCTGGTTTTGCGATTAAACTGTCAATTGCTATGTTAGTTGTGTATTTTACATTCATCCTAACTATAGCATTCAATCCATCAGCATTAGGGACTCCTCTATCTGCTGATTCAGTTACAACTATTGGTATTCCTATCGGGATAGCAATTATTATTTTTGCATTTATTCTTACAGGTATATACACTAAACGTGCAAACGGTGAGTTTGATGATTTGAGTAATAAAATCAAACAATCTTTAAAGGAAGACTAAATGAATATGAATAGAATATTTTTATTTTTAATACTTGGAACAGTTGCCGTATTTGCAGGTGGAGCAATAGAAGGTGAAGTTGAGAAACAATCACTTAATATGTCTGCTATCGTTATGTTCTTGCTATTTGTTGGTGGTACTTTAGGTATTACTTACTGGGCTGCAAAGAGAACTAAGTCTGCAAAAGATTTCTACACTGCTGGTGGTGGAATCACAGGTTTCCAAAATGGTATGGCTATCGCTGGTGACTATATGTCAGCTGCTTCATTCCTTGGTATTTCTGGTCTTGTTTATTTAAAAGGTTATGATGGTCTTATCTATTCGATTGGTTTTCTAGTTGGTTGGCCGATTATTCTTTTCATGATCGCTGAGCCTCTGAGAAACTTAGGTAAATATACTTTTGCTGACGTTGCATCTTATAGACTTAAACAAACTCCTATTCGTTCATTAGCGGCATCTGGATCAATTGCAACAGTTATTCTTTACCTAATCGCTCAAATGGTTGGTTCTGGTAAGCTTATTCAATTATTATTCGGCCTTCAATATGAAGTAGCGGTAATCCTTGTTGGTGTTCTTATGATTCTTTACGTAACATTTGGTGGTATGCTTGCTACTACATGGGTACAGATCATTAAAGCTTTCTTATTACTTTCAGGTGCAACATTTATGGCTCTTGCTGTTATGGCACACTATGATTTTAGTTTTGGTGCACTTTTCGCAGAAGCTGTTGAAATGAAAGGTATTGAAGTAATGAGCCCGGGTGGTCTTGTTTCTGATCCAATTTCGGCAATCTCGCTTGCAGTAGCTCTTATGTTTGGTACAGCTGGTCTTCCACACATTCTTATGAGATTTTTTACAGTAAGTGATGCAAAAGAAGCTCGTAAATCAGTTTTCTATGCAACAGGTTTTATCGGTTATTTCTATATTCTTACTTTCATCATCGGTTTCGGTGCGATCGTTATGGTATTTAAAAATCCACAGTATTTAGATATGGCTAAACAAGCTATTAGCGGTGGTTCTCCAATTCTTGGTGGAAACAATATGGCTGCAATTCACTTATCACATGCTGTTGGTGGTGACTTCTTCCTAGGATTTATTTCAGCTGTTGCGTTTGCAACTATCTTGGCTGTTGTATCTGGTCTTACTCTAGCTGGTGCGTCTGCAATTTCGCATGACCTTTATGCTTCAGTAATCAAAAAAGGTAAAGCTGATGGTATGGCTGAGATGAGAGTTTCTAAAATTGCTACTGTTGTTTTAGGTATCGTTGCTATTATCATGGGTATTATGTTCGAGAAACAAAATATCGCGTTTGTTGTTGGTCTTGCTTTTGCTATTGCAGCATCTGCTAACTTCCCGATTCTTTTCCTTTCAATGTATTGGAAAAAACTTACAACTCGCGGTGCGGTAATAGGTGGATCTTTAGGTCTTGCAACTGCTGTATTACTAGTTATCTTAGGTCCGATTGTATGGGTACAAATTTTAGGAAATGCAGAAGCAATTTTCCCTTATAAATATCCAGCATTATTCTCTGTAACGGTATCATTTATTGGTATTTGGTTCTTCTCTATAACTGATAAGAGTCATGACGCTGCAGCTGAGATCGAAGCGTTTGAAGCTCAATATATTAGAAGCCAAACGGGTATCGGTGCAGAAGGTGCTTCTGAGCACTAATTTTTTTAAGATGAAGAAGTTTTATCTTCATCTTAATTAAAACGATAAAAATCTAATTCTTTGTGTTGAAGAAAACCCTATTGTTTGAGACAAGCAAAAAGGTTTTCTTCATTTTGTGAAATATACTAAGGAGTAACAAAGTTGAGTATTTTAGATCAGCGAAAACTTATTGAGTCAATACACCCATTCGAGCTCTTAAGTACTACTACGCTCGATAATCTTATGAAAAAAATAGATATAGCCTACTACCCAAAAGACACTCTACTCATCTCTAAAAACCTCCCTTCAATCGCTTTTTACATTATTATTAAAGGTTCTGTTACTGAGCTAATTGATGATGAAGTACACAATGTATATTCTCATGGAGATACATTTGATGCAGATGCCTTGATATACGGTAAATGTGAAGGAAAATTTGTTGTTGATGAAGATCTAATATGTTATGAAATAAAAAAAGATGATTTCTTAGAATTGATGCAGAACAAAAAGGTACAAAGCTACTTCTTACAAGATTTTGTGACACGCCATCAGCATCTTAAAAATTATGATATGCAAAGTGATTTATCAGGATTTTTAATCGCAAAAGTATCAGATATATTTTTACACGAAGCTTGTATTGTTGAGCATAATGAGAGCATCCACAGTGCATTAATAAAACAGCAAGACCTTAAAGCTCATGTTATTATTGTTAAGCATGATGACGCATACTGTATAGTAACGGATAGTGATCTGAGAAATCATGTACTTCTTGGTGGTGTAGATATAAAAGATGACATCAGTAAGATAGCTACAAAAGGACTTATTAGTATTGATGTAGAAGATTTTTTATTTAATGCTCTTTTGAAAATGACACAAAGCGAGATAAAAAGAGTCGTCGTAATGAAAAATAACGAAATACTAGGTGTTCTAGAACAGTTAGATCTGCTTAGTTATTTTGCAAACCATTCGCATCTGGTTGCTGTTCAAATTGATAAAGCAGTAACTATTGATGATCTGAAAATTCTTCAAGATGATCTTAAAAACCTAATTATTACACTTAGAGTAAAAGGTGTTAAAGTTAGATATATCACTAAACTTGTTTCTACTCTTAATTTAAAAGTATATAAAAAAGTGTTTGATATGTGTGTAGAAGAAGATTTACAAAAAGATTGTGCTCTTATTGTTATGGGGAGTGAAGGTAGAGATGAACAGACTGTTAAGTCTGATCAAGACAATGCACTTATTGTAAGAGATGGTGTAGATGTTGATATTTTTACAGAGCCTATGATGAAACTTAACTCTTATCTGCTAGAATTAGGTTTTCCAAAATGTCTTGGAAATGTCATGGTAAGCAATGAGTTTTGGCGAAGAAATGTAGCTGGATATAAAGAGTTAATTAATGAGTGGACTACCAGTATGAGTGATGCAGATGTACAAAATCTTAGTATATTTGTAGATGCTAAGTGTGTTGGAGGAGATGCAGAGCTTCTGAATGAGCTGACTGCTTATCTTCATCATCATTTTCATCAAAGAGATGATGTCCTAGCACATGTGGCGAAAGCTGTACTAAATTTTGATACACCTCTTTCTCTATTTTCAGGTTTTGTACTGGAGAAAGAACATCAAAACAAATTAGATCTAAAAAAAGGAGGTGCATTCGCACTAGTTCATGGGGTTAGAACTCTGTGTCTGCAATATGAAATTACTCAAACAAATACAATAGAAAGAATTAAAGAACTGAACAATAAAGGGGTCATTGATAAGAATTTTGCAACTGAACTGATTGAGAGTTTTGATACTCTTAGTGCTATTCGTCTAACGGCTATGTTAGAAGCAAAATCTATTGATGAAAGTAACTATATAAATCCTCAAAATCTTGAAAAGATACAGAGAGATTTACTAAAAGACAGTTTTAAAATCATAAACAAGTTTAAAAAGTTTATGAGTTTCCACTTTCATCTAAATATGGTTGCATAATGTTTTTTTCTTTTATTAACGATTTAAAAGCAAAAGCAAATCGTTCAAGGCTTAAAGAAGAAGAATTTGAGTTCTTGTTTGAAGAAGATACAAGCGGAGAATATGTTGTTTTTGATACAGAGACAACGGGTTTAAATCCAAAGAAGGACGATATTCTTTCTATTGGTGCCGTTAAGATAAAAGATAATAAAATTATTACTTCACAAACTTTTGAAGTTTTTATAAAAAATACTGGTGAGATCAGCTTTAAAAGTATAGAAATACATAGAATCCGTCCGATTGATTTAGAAAATGCTAAATCAATGGAATCAGCTATACGAGAGTTTTTACATTTTATAGGTTCACGCCCATTAATAGGGTATTATTTAGAATTTGATGTAAACATGATTAACAAGTATATAAAACCAATGTTGGGAGTAACTCTTCCAAATGAAAAGATTGAAGTATCTGAAATATACTTTGATAAAACAATTTCTTTGATTCCTCAAGGAAATATTGATTTACGATTTGATACAATCTTAAAGAAGTGTGGCGTTCCAGACATGGGAGCGCATAATGCTGTAAATGATGCTATTATGACAGCAATGATATATTTAAAATTAACAAAGGAAAAATAATGTCAGACAAAAAGCCAGTTTTTAAACCAAACAAAGAGTTCGCTAAAAACGCAAATATTAAAAATATGTGTGAGTACCATGATCTTCAAGATAGAGCAATGGAAGATTATGAAGGTTTTTGGGGTGATTTCGCTAAAGAAAAGATTGATTGGATTGAGCCATTTGATAATGTTTTAGATGAAAGTAAAGCTCCATTTGTAAAATGGTTTGATGGTGGTAAATTAAATGTTTCTGCTCAGTGTATAGATCGTCATTTAGATACTCGTAAAAATAAAGCTGCTATCATTTTTGAAGGTGATAGAGGTGATGTTCAGACTATTACTTATTTAGATCTATATAAACATGTAAACAGATTTGCTAATCTTTTAAAAGAAGACTTTAATGTAAAAAAAGGTGATAGAGTAATCATCTATATGCCAATGATTCCTGAAGCTGCTTATGCAATGTTAGCATGTGCTAGAATCGGTGCTATTCACTCTATCGTATTTGGTGGGTTCTCTTCTGAAGCACTACGTGATAGAATCGAAGATGCTGAGGCAAAAGTAGTTATTACTGCAGATGGTGCTTTTAGAAAAGAGAAGCCATATATGCTAAAACCAGTTGTTGATGCTGCTCTTGTAGGTAAAACGCCAGTTAAGAAAGTTATTGTTGTTCAAAGAAACCATGAAGATGTTGAATGGGTAGCTGGTAGAGATTACTCATACAATGAGATGATTGATAACAAAAGTTCAAAATGTGAACCTGAAGTTATGGATAGTGAAGATCCGCTTTTCCTACTTTATACTTCAGGCTCAACTGGTAAACCAAAAGGTGTTCAGCATAACTCTGCCGGATATATTCTTTGGGCGCAGATGACTATGGAATGGGTGTTTGACGTTAAAGAAAACGATACATACTGGTGTACAGCTGATGTTGGTTGGATTACAGGTCATACATACATCGTTTATGGTCCACTTGCAATGGGGGCAACGACAGTAATGTTTGAGGGTGTTATTACTTTCCCAGATGCTGGTCGTCCATGGTCAATGGTTGAGAACCATAGAATTAACCAATTCTATACAGCTCCAACTGCTATCCGTGTTTTACATAAAATGGGTGAACACGAACCGGCTAAGTATGATATGAGTTCATTAAAAGTACTTGGAACAGTTGGTGAGCCTATCGATCCTCCTGCATGGAAATGGTACTACGAAGAAGTAGGTCAAAGTAAATGTGCAATCGTTGATACATATTGGCAAACTGAGACTGGTGGACATATAGTTTCTCCACTTCCAGGTGCTACTCCTATTAAACCTGCCTGTGCTACATTCCCATTACCTGGAATAATGGCTGAGATTTTAGATCCCGCTACAGGTGAAAGAGTTGAAGCTGGTGAAAAAGGTTATATGTGTGTTACACGCCCTTGGCCTGCACAAATCCGTGGCGTATGGGGTGATGAAGAAAGATATGTTAAATCATACTTTGGTGATGTTGTAAAAGATGGTAAGCCTGTTTACTTTACAGGCGACGGTGCTGTTTACGATGAAGATGGCTATATTACTATCACTGGTCGTACAGATGACGTTATTAATGTTTCTGGACATAGAATGGGAACAGCTGAAGTAGAAGCTGCAATCAAGAAACATCCAAATGTAGCAGAAGTTGCAGTTGTTGGTAAACCACACCCACTAAAAGGTGAGGGAATCTTTGCATATATCGTTCTTAAATCAGATGACGGTGTAGCTGATGAAGTTGAAGAAGTTAAAGCTATAAATAACATAATCAAAAAAGAGATCGGTAATATTGCTCTTTGTGATGACATGGTATTTGCTCCAGGACTTCCAAAAACACGTTCAGGTAAAATCATGCGTCGTATTCTTCGTGCTATTGCTAAAGGCGAAGAGATTACACAGGATACTTCAACTCTTGAAGATCCAAGTATAGTTGATAAAATAGCAGCTATGGTTAAGTAGGTTCTCCTACTTTTCCGCCCTTATTCCGCCTAACTTTCCATTCTACTCATCAATATAAAATAAATGAATAACCATTCAATTATCATTAAGAATAATATAGTTATACTACTTTTTATTATATAACAAAGGTCATATTATGAAATTATCTATTCAGTTGAGATTACAGATTCTTATATTTAGTGCAATGTTTTTTATGTCTATAGCACTTGCTTTACAGTTCGTAAATGAAGTAAATATTGCTACAGGTAAAAATATAGAAAACTATACAAATGAAACTTACGATGTAAAAAAGAATGAGTTAAAGATGTTTACATCTATTGTTGTAAAAACACTAAACTCTTTTTATGAAAAAACATCAGTTGAAAATGTAAAAAAAGAAGTTTCAAGTGGTTTGACACAGCAGATGGAGCTTCTTTTTTTCATAGTAGAGAGTGAATATGAGAAAAATAGAAATAGACTATCAAACAGTGAACTCAAAAATCATATTAAAAATATTATCAGTACAACTAGATATGCGAACGATGGATACTTTTGGATAAATGATCTTGACGCTGTGATAATTGATCATCCTATTAAGCCGACACTAAACGCTAAAGACATGTCAAGTTTGGCAGATAAAAATGGGGTGAAGCTTTTTAGTGAGTTTGCTAAAGTTGCAAAGGATAGTGGAAGTGGCTTTGTAAATTATGTTTGGCCAAAACCAGGTTCAACAGATGCAGAGGAAAAGATATCTTTTGTTAAACTCTTTAAACCTTTTAACTGGGTAATAGGAACAGGGGAATATACATCAGATAGAGTTAATCTAATAAAAAAAGATGCTCTAAAAATAGTATCTCAGATGCGATACGGAGATAATGGGTATTTCTGGGTAAATGATTTAAAAGCTGTTATAGTAGAACATCCTGTAAATCCTGAACTAAACGGTAAAGACCTCTCAAAACTCCAAGATAAAAATGGTGTATTGGTGTTTTCTGAGTTTGCTAAGACAGCGAGCGAAAAGGGTAGTGGTTATGTTGATTATGTTTGGCCAAAACCAGGTTCAAAAGATGCAGAGGATAAAGTATCTTATGTTGAACTCTTTAAGCCATGGGGATGGGTTATAGGTACAGGAGCATACAAACAGGACTTAGTAGACAGTATAAAACCAAAAATAGACAAGATAAAAGAAGATGCTTCGGATAATATTGACACGATAATATTTAATGTGGTGAGTTCGGCATTAATAATTTTAATCATCTTTATGGGAAGTGTATATTTCTTAATTAAAAATGGTATCACACAGCATATTATAAATCTTGAAGAGGTTATGAGTAAGATATCAAAAGATAGAGATTTGACTATTAAAATAGATACAAATACACCAAAAGAGATATCTCAAATAGGTTTGGCATTTAACTCTCTTATGGGATCACTAAACTCTCTAATATATGAAGCTAGAAGCGGAGCAATTGAAAATGCATCTGTTTCACAAGAACTCTCTACTACATCTCATGTTGTTAGTAATAATGTTCATACATCAGTAGATATCATCAAAGAGACTACGCAGAGCACTGCTGAGATGATAAATGAGATATTGAGAGCTATTGAAGATTCTAAGTCTAGTAAAGAAGAGATTTTAGAAGCTAGTAATATGTTAAACGATGCAAGAAAAGAGATAGTAGACCTTACAGAAAAAGTACAAAGAAGTGCAGAGTCAGAAGTTGATCTTGCCCATAAGATAGAGGCACTTTCTCAGGATAGTGAACAGGTAAAAGATGTACTTAGTGTTATTTCAGATATTGCAGATCAAACAAATCTTCTTGCACTTAATGCTGCCATTGAAGCTGCCCGTGCAGGTGAGCATGGTCGTGGATTCGCTGTTGTTGCTGATGAAGTCCGTAAACTTGCAGAGAGAACGCAAAAGTCATTATCCGAGATAAATGCTACGATAAATCTGATAGTTCAAGCTACGCACTCAGCTAGTGACAGTATGAATCTAAACTCAAAACAGATGGAAGAGCTTGCTTTAGTTTCTACAAATGTTGAGAGCAAAATCAACATAACAACAGATATAGTAAATAAGGCAACAATAGCGAGTGATAAGAGTGTTGAAGACTTTGAGAAAGCCGGAAAACATATGGAACATATTTCCAAAAAAATAGATCATATCAATGATATATCTATTTCAAACGGAGAGAGTGTTCATGAGATTACAGATGCAGTTGCTCATTTAACTAATATGACGCATAAATTAACCAATCAATTAGAGCTGTTTAAAACTTAATATTTGTTATACTTTCATAAATAAAATAAAGAGAGTATAGATGCAGTTATGTGTAGCACTTGACTTACCTACAAAAGAAGAGAACTTAGACTTAATAGAAAAAATTAAAGAGTACGATGTCTGGCTTAAAGTCGGACTTCGTACTTATATTCGTGATGGTGAAGAGTTTCTGCTTGCTATTAAAAAGATAAATCCTGATTTTAAAATATTTTTAGACTTAAAATTATATGACATCCCAAATACTATGGCAGATGCTGCTGAGTCTATTATGGGACTTGGCGTCGATATGTTCAATGTTCACGCATCTGCAGGTAAGCGTGCTATGAGTGGTGTAATGGATAGACTAAGCTCTTATCCTTCAAGACCTATAGTTTTGGCTGTAACGGCTCTTACATCGTTTAGTGAAGATGAATTTGTAGAAGTTTATGAAAAGACAATAGCATCTAAGGCTGATCAGTTTGCAAAAGATGCATATGATAGTGGACTTGACGGTGTTGTATGTTCAGCTTACGAGAGTGAATCTATAAAAGGTATCACTTCAAAAAAGTTTATGACTCTAACTCCTGGTATTCGTCCTTTTGGTGAAGATGCAGGAGATCAACAGAGAGTTGCAGATGTAGCCTTTGCTCAGAGCGCTATGGTTGACTTCATAGTTGTTGGCCGCCCAATATACCAAGCTAATAATCCTGCAGAAGTTGTTGCTAAGATCTTAGAAAAACTTTAACGCTCTTTTTTTACTTTTCTAAGTAGCTCTTGAAACTTGGGAGAGTAACTCTGGACTTTATATAGTTTGTTGTTTTTATCTATCTTATAGACTCCACTTGCATTTATAAAAGTGTCTACTTCTAAATCTTCTCTAGTTTCAAGTTTAAGTATCCTAAAGCTGAGATTGTCTAAAATCAGAGGTGATTCGCCTTCTTTTTCAAAATAGCTTAAAACCATATGATAACCACCAATATACTTTTCATGAACAGTAGTCAAATAGAGTTTCTTTTTATCAAACCCTAGTTTTATTAGAGAAAAGTATTTTATTATTACATAGTCTTCACAGTCTCCATATCCTGTAATAAGAAACTCTTTCGGAGTTGCCCAATAATCTTCTTGTTTTTGCATTACATCATCATATTGGGGTAGTAATTGGTTTAAATAGAAGTTTACTTTTGCTAACTGCTCTTTCTTTGGAAGCTTTTTATATGAAGATATTGTCTTTTGGTAATCTTGGGCTCTGTTCTTTGCTATTTTTCCTGCTTTTTTTTGGATGTATAGAAAATCTTTTTTTGTAAAGTTAGGGTAGGGATTTGCCATTAGTAAAGTAGTGAATAAAAAATATATAAAGAGTTTGATAATATCTTCCTTTTAGTGCTTTAAAAAATTATAATATAAACTTCTTTGATTTAAGCTAATTGTTATACAAAAACGATTATAATTCCCGTCTTCAAATGGACGAGTGGGTGAGCGGCTGAAACCACATCCCTGCTAAGGATGCGTACGGGTAACTGTACCGAGAGTTCGAACCTCTCCTCGTCCACCACTTGAAGTACAATCCTTTTAATTCCTTTTAACCCTATTTAAGCACTTTACAGAAGTTTGCATATTCCTTTTAGTTCCGTTATAATCCTTTTAATACTATTTCGCTGTTACCTATTTGTTACCTTTTTTATAAAAACAGTGTTACCTTTTTTTCAAGGACGAAATTTTGGCAATAAATAAAGATATACAGTATGATAAAGACTATTCCACAAAGTATGACGGTGTATATTTCCGTTACTCACGCAAGAAGAAGCACAATGGTAAACCAGATAAATCATTTAAGATTCGTTATCGGTTAAACGGTCGTTCTAAAAATGAAAAGATAGGTTGGTTGTCTGATGGCATAAGTGCAGAGTTCGCAAGAAATATTCGCTCAGAGAGAGTAGTATCCATAAGACATGGAAACGACCTACCAAATACTAAACAACTTACATTTAGAGAAGCTGCTAAAAGATATATAGATGATCATGAAAATAACAAATCAATCCAACAAGATAAATACAGATATAACGACCTAAAAATACTTGATGATATGGAGATATCTAACATCACGGTAAGTGACCTTAAAAAAGTTCATGCAAGTATGCGAAGTCGTGGAGTTAAACACATCACATACACAAAGGTAGAGAGCTTTTACAATCGTGCTGTAAAGTATGCTAGTAAGTTAAACCTTATCAAGTCACAAGAGTCTATAAGAGTTCCTATACCAAGAGTAGCGCATAAAGTAACAGAGATATATTCTGACGAGATGAGAGAAAACTATTTAGCTGTGATAGAGCAGTATCCGTATAGAGTTGTATCAGATATAGTGGAGTTGATTTACTTTACCGGTATGAGACGCTCAGAGCCTTTGAAACTCAAATGGACAGACTACAACAAAGAAGAAACTTATCTAACTCTACGTGACGCAAAGAGTGGACGTGATGAAAAGAAAATGCTCTCAACTTCAAGCATAGAAATACTAGAGAGACAGCGTGGAAAGTCAAAGGTGTATATATTTGAACATGCACATGAGGCTGTAAAAGCACCATACCTTAGTTACCATGCACGTAGAATGGCAGACATGGCTGGACTTCCAAGAGACTATAGACCGTTACATAGTTTACGGCATAATGTTGGTACAGTAATGGCAATGAACGGAGTTCCAGTAGCTATAATAAAAGAACAAATGAACCATAAAAATATAGAGACAACCCAAAGATATATAGACATAGCAGATGAAGCTGTACAAGAGCATGTAAACAACTTAGAGACTGGACTTAAAAAGAGTAGTAAAATGAATGTATATATAAAGAAAATAGATACAAGGATTAAAAATGATTAGTTACGTAGTAGATGAAGATGGAAACAAGACATATGCTCTAGTTCCAATTAATGTATGGGAAAAATTAAAAACAGATAATTATGTAACCTCTATGACTGAAAAAGATTACCCAGAATATCATTTGCTGAATACTATAAATTTTCTGGGAAGTATTAATCGTAATTCAGTTGATAGTTGGAAAAAGTTCTATGAAGGATATTTTGAATACTACAATAAATTAGATGTGGTAGATTTTATAATTCTTTACCTTTTTAGGAGTGACAAGTTCTTAGTTGTTTTTGATGAAGAAATTGAACATGCAGATAGAATGAATGAATATGACTCATTTCATGAACATTTTACAATCCATAGTATGCAAATAACAAAAAAAGATGGAACTAGAATTGACTGGAAATTATATACTACGATAAGAGAAAAAATTGGAACTATATCAGAGCAAGAATTCTTAACATTGTTTCATTCAAAATTAAAATTTACAGATGAATCAATTGAAAACTTTAAACATAGATACAAAAGAGTGCATAGAAGTGCAGAACGAGATAGATTGTTTGTATATGATTTAAGCATATTATTAATGAATAACCTTGAAGATATTCAAAAAAAAGAACGTGTGTTAGATGAACTTCAGAATGATGTATCTCAGTACTTAGCGAATAATTTATACAATGGCAATCTATCTCAAGTATATAGAGCTAAAAAGGAAGCACAAGAAAAAATAGAATATGTAAGCATGTAGTTTAATCGTTTTTATATGACATTAAATTTATTTACTTGACTTTTCATTCTCATATAAGGTACTATATGACATCTAAATAAAAAGGATGTTATATGAATACGGATAGTATTGATAAAAAAAACATTTTCTTATCACCACAAGAAACGGCAAATTTAACAGGTTTTAGTTTAAAAGCATTATCTAATAATAGAAGTAGGAAAATAGGTTTCCCCTTTTATAAATATGGTAAAAAAGTTTTTTATAAAGAGTCAGAAGTATTGGCTGAGATAGAAAAAACAAAAGTAGAAACTGCACCAAAGGCTTCGTAATGGAAGCCCAAAAACAAGTTATCTATGACAACTACTTACAACACACACATATCAAAGGTCTTGCTAAACTTACAATAGACCTATATACGCAAGAAGCTAAGTCATTTATTGAGTTTGTGGATGATTTAGAGTCTATAGGTACTCCTACAGTAATGGAGTACTTAAAAAAATACTCACATATGTCTAGTTCTACTAAGAATCAACATTGTAGCTCGTTAAGAGCTTTTATGAGACATCTTTCTAAAAATGTATATCCAGATATGAATCAAATAAATATTCCATATATTAAAGGTGGTCGTAAACTGCCTAACATCTTAGAGCAAGATGAGTTTATGAGAAGAATTGATGTAGTAAAAAAACAATCTGCTATGTCAGATGATTGGATACCTAAGAGAGACTATGCACTTGCATTGCTTTTATATGCAACAGGTATGAGAGTATCAGAAGTATTAAGTTTTAATAGAAGTGATATAAATGAGAATAATTGGGTACGTATAGATAGTGGTAAAGGTTCAAAAGATAGATATGTTCCAATAGCTAAAGTAGCTATAGAAGCAATTGATGAGTATATGAGAGTATGTCCTTTTCCATTTGAGAAATGCTTTTTTGTAAACTATAAAGGCAATCAACTAACTAGAATATCTGTATATAAATTACTTAAAAAATCTATGGGTCTTAATCCACATAGTATTAGACATCATTTCGCTACACACATGATAATAAATGGCTCTGATGTAAGCGTAGTATCTGAACTACTAGGACATTCAAGTCTTATAACCACACAGATATATACCCATATCAAAAAACCTCAATTGGCAGAAACTGCAAATAGATGTCATCCAATGGCTTCAGGAGTTGATTATGAACTCTAGAATGTATCTGGGACAAGAGAGCTTAGAAGATGTTCTTTCTCATATCCAAGGAAGTCTAAAAAGAGGTAGTAGTGTTTTCTCTATTGCTAGAGGTATGTTAGGAACTCCTAAAGCTGAACTTATCATCACTAAAGAGTATGAAATGCTCATGGATGCATTTAAGAGTGATGTTGAGGTTGTGAAGCTATTAGTAGAGTATATAAACGATACCTTTAACCATGACATACAAAAAAGTTGTGTAAGTGATGTAATTAAAAGCATTATGGAAAAGCACTTCTATGGAATAGATATAGATGATTACAGTGATCACTTAACTGAGTTGTTAAATAGTGGAGCATACCAGAGGGTAAATCATCACTTAACTAATATCATGGCTTCGTATGAAGTTCACATGAAAACAGAGTATCCAAAAGAGTTTGAGAATATGACAACAAATGAGCATGAAGTAGCGATTATTGACTTCATAAAAGAGAATTTAGTTTCATGTACATACAAAAAAAGTGAAAATAATTAACTTGTTATAGTTTAAACAGAAGCATACTTGATAAAGCACAGGGAGGTGCAACAGATGAAAAATTTATATATAGGGGAAAAACAAGAGCAGTGAGAGTTTGCTCTTGTAAATTGAATCATGAATGAGAATTATAACATAGTAGCAGAACAAGCAGTTCTAAATGGATTGTTGTTTGCCCCAGAGAAGTTTAGTGAGTATAAAAAAGAGTTAGAGATAAGTACATTTTACTTACCCACGCATAGAGATATATACAACGCTATGTTAGAGCTTAATGTGCAAGAAAAGCCACTGGATGAAGAGCTTATAAAGAGAGTTCTTGTAAGAGATGGTAAATTTAACGAAGAAGTAATGCTACTTATCCTCTCCTTTGCTCCACATCACTATATAATGAACTATATAAAAGAGCTACAAGAACTGCATATTCATAGAGAAGTGTATGAGGCAACATTACATTTCCAAGGTGGAAAGATTGACTTACAAAAACTAAACTCAATCATTGCATCTGCAAAAAATATGTATGTTAAGGATGAGGTACAAAAAGCCACTGTACAAGAGTATAAATATATTACTCCATTTATGAAGAGTCTGTTAGCAGATCTTAAAAGTATAAATGATTCTCCAGACTCTATGGTATGGTCTGTAATGCTTCCATCAATGGCTGGGCTTATCGGAGCTAGAGCAAAAATAACTAATAGTATCAATTTAACAGTTCCACCGGTTATATGGTCCATGATAGTAGCTCCATCATCTTTGGCTGCTAAATCAACCTTGTATAGAGTAGCTAAGGATTGTATATTTGGAGATATGCAAAAAGAGTTTTATAGTGAGTATGCAGAAAGAAAGATAGACTTTAAAACACTTCATAAAGGTTACTTGGCTTTACCAAAAGAAGAAAAGCTACAAACAGATGAACCAGAACCACCTACACTAGAGCAGATAATATTTCATGCAGGTGGAACACCAGAGGCAAAGATAAAAAGTTTAGAGCATAATCCTAACGGTGGAGTAGTTTACTTCGATGAAATGAAAGCAGAGCTAGAGCTTACAAATGCGAACCAAGCGTATAAAGCCTTGAAGACTTCTATCTTTGATGGAGAGACGTACCATAAAGAGCTAGTTAATGGCGGAACTATAATACTCCACAGTCCCATACTTAGTGAAGTAGGCCTAATAACTAAGCCATGGCTCTTAGATGTAGCTCAAAAGAATGATGTCGCTAGTGGTTTTATGGCTAGATACCTTTTTAGTGTAAATTCAAGACATGACTTTAAACCTCTACAGATAAACAGTGCATTTCATATAAATACTAAAAGATATTCTGCAGTCGGAGAATTCATCATAAAAATGTTTGAAAGTAGTGCAGATACAGTTATATTTAAGTTGTCTGATAAGGCTAGACAAAAACATACAGAATGGTTCAATGAGTATTCTAAAACTGTTTATGATACAGAAACAGATGAAGAGGCTACAGCTTCGTACAGGTTAAGTACTTATGTGTTGAAGTTTATGCTCATTAGCTACATATTTAACAACGCAGACAATCTAGTAGATGTAATAGCAAGTGATAACATGCTTACAATTGGCGATGAGTACTTTTATGAAGCACTGGAGATTATGGAACTGTTCCGTAATGAGAGCCATAAGCTACTGCAACTTTTTGAGAACTCTAACAAGCTCAATTTCAAACTAGATGATATAGCAGTGAAAGTTCATAGAAAGATTGATAGGTCAGAACATAAAAAAATAACTAGGTCAGAGGCAAATAATATCAGAGGTATAGATAAAGAGAAAATTGACTACCTGATAAGCACAGGAATGCTCATTTCCCAAAAGCTAGAACGCACGGAATACCTAAGTAAGCCATAAATAGCCCAAAACCGTGCCATAGGGCTTCCAATGGTGTTTTTATTCTTAGTGGACGGGATAATGAACTGGGTTACGGGTCGGGTTGTGGAGTACCCATGGATATAAAAAAGGAGTTTTAAGATGCAATTAGTATTAAGTCTTTTTAGTGGTGTAGGATTGCTTGATAAAGCTTTTCGTGAAGCAGGTTTTTGTGTTGTAAGTGCAGGTGATTTGATTACAGGTCAGGACATCCGTGACTTTACAGGTATGAAAAATAAATTTAATGGTGTCATTGGCGGTTCTCCTTGTCAAGACTTTTCAGGTTTGAAGCGTGATAAAGGCGATTACTCTTTAGAAATGGTTTATGAGTTTCTTAGAGTTGCAAATGAATGTGAACCTGACTGGTATCTTTTGGAAAACGTCAAAGGTGTTCCAGATGTGACTGAGCTCCTTAACAGTTCTGTGACTTACCTGTATGAAAAAAACTTAGGCGATATTAATGATATGTGTATAACTTTAGAATCTTATAATCATCAACGAATAGATATTAATCAAGGTTGGTATGATGATTATTCTCGTCTTCGTCATATTCAGTTTGGTTCTAAGAATGATTTATATCTTGATATACCTCGCGGAACTATGAGTGAAAACATTTTAGGCGGTTGTGCTTTGGCATCTGACGATAGAAGTTTTAAAGAGCTTTGTCATATTCAAGGTTTACCAAGTGATTATGATTTGCCTGATTTCAATGTAAAAGGTAAAAAGAAAGTTGTCGGTAACGGTGTTCCTCTTTCAATGGGACGTGTGATTGCACGGTCTGTAAAAGCTGTGACTGTTCCAGGTCAAACTAATGTGACTTTGCAGCAGAACAAATCTGTGACTGATCGAGGAGAAAATATTGTGACTGTCCGGGAAGAAAAAAGATGTGCTTGCGGTTGTGGGCGTGTTTTAACTGGGAGGCAAAAATATAATAGTCCAAGATGCAGAAAAAATGCTCAAAGACAAAGAGAAAAATCAATTTTAGGAGGTGAAAAAAAATATGAATAGTAGATAAACATTGAGGTGTCGGATTGCCGTCCGACAACACAATCATGACTCGGAGAGTCATTATGATTAAGAACAAGGACGTTCAAAACCATGATTATTAAAACAAGTAAGAAGTATATCAAAGACTTCAAGAATACACAATTAAGTTTGGCTCATAAGACATTATTGAACATATTTATTAATGCATTGAGAAATGATAATAAAAATATCCCAACTAAAAAGTTGAAAGGTGAATGGCTAGGTTATAGCTCATTTCGTTTAAGTTTTGACTTGAGAATAATATTTAAGTGCTATGATGAAGAAGTAGAACTTGTCAGAATAGGCACGCATAATCAACTATATAAATATAAATAGTTGATTTTCAAAGCTAGTGCATAGATGCACTGGCTTGATTTTAGTTCAATGTAAATTGAAGTCCGCCATCCATCCAATCAAAAAAAACTGCAATAGACAAACCCACTAATACAGCTAGAGGATATTTGATATAACTTTTATTAAGTAGTGCATTCATTTTTTCTCCTAAATATTCACAATTATATCAAAACATTTTTTTCATTTATGATGATATAGTAGGGAGTGCTAAAAAGAGAGATAGTGAAATAGTGTATAAACGTATAAGTCTATAAAAAAATAAAATATATATTCCTATATATAGGGCTTTATAGCCTCTTTATACCCCTTTGAGATTGATACAAGATTGATACAACTTATACGTTTTGTATCAATCTCAACTTTTTTGTATTAATACACTTATACACCTTTGTATAACTTGTATAAACGTTGTATCAATCTAAAATGGACTAAAAAGCCTAAATATAGGGATTTAAAGAGTCTTCAAAATGAGATTGATACGTTTATACACTTTTTAAGGGTAGGGTGTGAGGAAGAGAGATAAAACTCAAAGATAAACTCATAAAACTTGATTGTGTACAGATTAATTTTATATTACACAGACCACTACGCAGATTACGCAGACGGTTACTCTTTGTGTAACGCAGACAGATCATAAGTTTTATATTTTAGAGTGGAGTAAGAGCCCTAGTTTATGATACATACGAACGCTTGTGTAAACTCAAGTCTGCGTGATTACACAAGTCACGCAGAAACTACACAGATAACGCAAATGCTTGACATTGTAGTTTTTAAATGGTATAAAAATATGATACAATTACAAAGTTACAAAGTTACAAAGTTACAAAGTTACAAAGTTACAAAGTTACAAAGTTACAAAGTTACAAAGTTACAAAGTTACAAAGTTACAAAGTTACAAAGTTTTGTAATTTATTTAATTGAATGGAGGCTCACTGAAATGGTATATTCTTATGATGAAAAACAAAAACAAGTTAAATTAGTAAAAGTACCTAAGCTTAAAGGTGGTGATGCTCAAAGAATTGAGAATGCTGACGTTCCGAGAGAGTTTTTAAAAAAAGTCATGGGTATTAAACTCAATATTCAAAGAGTTTAGTAATTGTTGCAATACACGTTCAAGCAACTTACATCCGCTAGTTGCAAAAAATCGAAACAAATAATATCTGACTCTTTTTCTTATCATCCGACTAGAGGTCAAAGAGAAAAAGCTATTTTATTGCAAACTTTATCTGATGCATCTTTAGGAAATACACTTGTTACAAAAGTTACTGATTCAACAAAAAGTATTAAAGGAACGTTAGGCTTAGTTGCTTTGTCTGTTGGAAAGTTAGAACTTGATGAAAAGTCATTCCCCTCTGTAATTATTGATTACCTTTTTGTAGATTATGAACATAGAAATAAAATATATGAACATTTAGAAGAAAAGGTATCTACATCACTTCTTTATTACGCGATACAAACGGCTGAAGAGATAGCAAGACTTGCTGGAGTAAGGTATTTAATATTGCGTCCTGACGGTGGTAAAGAACATGAAAGTTTAATCTCTTTTTATCAGTCAATGCACTTTAAGTATATGACCGATAAGCATGAATGGATGTATCTAAAACTTACGTAGTGTTACCTATGTGTTACCTTTTTTTGAAATTTTTTCTTTAAAGTGCCTATTCTGAGGTGCTGTAGAGCTATGTGTGAGTGGTCTCGTCCACCACTGAAGACCTATTTTATGCACTTTCAAGCACCTTCTAAAATTTAAGAAAATTTCTTGCACACCCTAAACTATCTATTTATAAATATTTATACTTCTATCAAAATTACTATTAAAATTGTCTAGATATTTCACATAAACATCAAAAACCATTTGTGTATTTGCGTGACCTAACAACTGAGCTAATTATAAGGGTATTACTAAATTTTTGTAGCTGTCAACTAGTACTTTTAGTATATATGTCGAATATTACACAGACAACACAGGTAGTTGATATACCAGTTTTTTAATGGTATAAAAAAATGGTATAATCCTAATTATGAATAAAGAATCAATACTTAATTATCTTACAAATGTTAAAGCTAAATACCAAAAAGAAGGTTTTTTGATTAAAGCACTTTTCGGTTCTTATTCTCGTGATGAAGAGAATGCGGACAGTGATGTAGATATTCTTGTAGAAGCAACACCAGCCTTTGCAAGTAAATACGGTTTTGGTTCTATCAAACGTATCCATGAAATACAAGCAGAGCTAAGCTTAGCGCTAGGCTTGCCTGTTGATCTAGCAGATAGTACAGGTATGGGAAAAACAGGTAAGAAGTTTATTATAGATAGAGCGATATATGTCTAAAGAATCTATTAGTAAAGTCTATCTCATCCTTGAGAAAATTGACTATATAGAACAAATAGTAGATAACTCTGGAAGCATTACAAGAGCACTCGAAGATTATGTAACAGACAGACCAGCAATATTGATGCATCTTACTGCAATTGCTGAACAATTTAACAAACTAAAAAAAGAACATGCAGATGATATTCTAAGTGCATTCGACGATAATGATGTCAAAGGTATGTATGATGTTAGAACCTACATAGCTCATGACTATGAAGGTGTTAATCTAGCCATAGTAGAATGGATTATTAGAAATGGTCTTCCAAAGTTTAAAAAGCAGTGTAAAACGCTAATAAATACATATTAGCGTTTCTCTAAATTAATAATCCTTCTGAATTTTCCAGTTAATTTATGCTCTGCAGTTAAAGTATACACAATAAAAAAGTTGATAGTCGCATTTACTTTTGTTTGTTGTAATAATCCTATAATATTGTCATGAAATATAAAAGTCTTTTAGTCCTTTTTATCTTGTCACTTCTTTTTCTGGGAACTCAAAGCGGTGCTCTGAAATCATCGGATATAAGTGTTATTGCCTATGAATTATCCGTAGAAGTTTCAGAACAGGTTGAAGAGACTGAAGATAACCGAAATTCTTTACAACCCATTTTTTTATTATCATATGTCACTCTTGATTCATATGCAATTGTCTATGACCCATCTTTTTTTCTACGTGATAATTTTATCGATATTGAAAAACCTCCAATTTTAATAATATAAAGTTAATACAAAAATAATTTTAAGAATAATAAAAAGGAAATAATATGTTACAGTTTTCTAAATTAATAACAATCTTATCTATTCTAGGGATAATATATAGCGTCTATGGTATGAATCTAGAACAAGAAAATGTTGTGTTTTATATAGGTACTCTTATCGCATCAATAACTGTGTTTGTAGTATCTATTGGTATATTAACTATTAGTGTCATAAGCAAAAAAGAATCCAAAATAAATAACTCAAAGTAAGTAAAACACTGATATAGTGCAAAGAACTATTAGATACTTTCTTTATTTTGGAAGTATCTAGTTATAGAACTTTTTTCTACTACCAAATACTTAAAAAACTTCCAAGTTAATTATATATTTCATTATATTTTTACTAATTATTTAATTTTCCAAGTCGCTATGCATATCACATTTCAGTGTGATTTTCTAAATATAACTGGTTAATAAATATTTTAATGAGTTCTTGAAAATCAAGTGATATATTAGTTTAAATTATATTATATTTAACTTGCAAATAAGTTTAATTTATATATAATTTATGTAACACAATATGGGAGTGAGTTAATGAAAAAAAATATTATAAATGGTGCTGTAATAGGACTGGTGATTTTAGGTTTAACTGAATGTTCTGGAGCTTCTCTGGATCATGAAGGACAACTAGCCGCAGTAGAGGGTGGTTATCGTGCTATACAAACGATAAAAAATCCAGACAAAGAAGTTCAATTGGCTGCTGTAAACAAGAGTTATTATGCAATACAATACATCGAAAATCCAGATAAAGAAGTTCAACTTGCTGCTGTAGAACAAAGTTATCATGCAATAAAATACATCAAAAATCCAGATATAGAAGCTCAACTTGCTGCTGTTAAACAAAGCTATCAGATAATACAAGATATCAAAAATCCATCGGTAGAAGTTCAATTAGCTGCTGTAAATAATAGTCACTATGCGATAAGATATATTAAAAATCCAGATATCGGAGTTCTGAAATTAGCGCGTCAAAGAATGCTAGAGGGAAATTAACTCTTTAGACTATAAAGTAAGAGAGTTAGTCTAACTCTCTTTACTCATTATCTAAACATCATAATCATTTTATCAAGTATTTTAACATCCACATGATTATTCATTTTTAACTTCATTAATTTTATTGCATCAAATGAGCTCATCGCCTCTTTATAACTTCTTCTACTTGTAAGAGCATCAAAAATATCACATACTCCTATGATACGAGCGAAAAGAGGTATGTTTGAACCTTTTAGTTTGGCAGGATAACCTGTACCGTCCATCTTCTCATGGTGATGTCTGATTCCATCTAGCACATTTTGGTTATCTATACCTAACTTGAGCCCTATCTTGTAGCCAATATCAGGATGTTTTTTTATCTCATGAAACTCTATATCAGTAAGTTTTCCATTTTTGTTTAGTATAGCAAGGTCCATTTTACTTTTTCCTAGATCATGCAAAAGAGCTGCTTCGCCAAGTTCTGAAAGAGTCTCAGGCTGCATCTTCATATAAGAACCCAAACTTAGTGCATATATGGAAACATTTATAGAATGTGTATGTGTGTAGTAGTCATGTGTAGCAATATCCATCAAAGATTTAATAGTAAAACTATCGTCTAAAATAGTATCTATCATATCATGTACTACTTCTTTTGAAGATTCATAGTTGCCTAGCCCTTCAGGGTTTGAAAAAAGGTCATTTAGTACATTTGAAGCATTTTCATATACAGCTGAAGGTTTATTGTCAAGTTTGATATTTTTTAGATCTTGTTGAGTAACTAAAAAGTTTTTGTAAAAGAGTTCATATTCTGGATGCTCAGTTTCTTCTACATATAAAGCGTGAAGTGTGTCGATAACTACTTTATCATCACTTGTAATGCAGCTGCCATTTTCTTTAAAGCAGTCCATTCTTTTATCTGAAGATTGTACAAATACATTAAATTCAAAACTCATTCCCTCTGAAATAATCTCTTTATCAATAGCAAGATACTTAGTAGATATCATTGTCTTAGCCTCTTTGGATGTTGTAAGATATTATATAACAATTGAGTTCATACGAAGTTAGATTTGTGTAAGATTTATATATCATTATTCTACGCGGTTTCTTCCTCGATCTTTTGCAAGATATAGCCTTTCATCAACTTGAGTTATATACTTGTCTATAGATTCTTGGCTTATTTGTACCGTGTTGTCAATTGTTATTGATATTGTGCCAATACTTACAGTATATTTTATTGTTATATCATCTACTATTACTTCAGATGTGGCTATTGCGACACAAATTTTTTGAGCCAGTATTACAGCTTCTTCTTTGTCTGTCATAGGTAGTAAAACCATAAACTCTTCACCACCAAATCTAAATATATAATCTGACTTACGAAGTACACTTTCTAAAATACTAGAGAAGTGTTTTAGTACAATATCTCCGACTGCATGACCATAGGTGTCATTTACATTTTTAAAGTGGTCTAGGTCGCACATCATAAGAGCAAATTCTCTACCGGTAGCCTTTGCAATATCTAACTTATTTAGCATGATCTTATTAAATAGTCTTCTTGTTAGCAGATGCGTAAGCGGATCTTTTGCACTCTCTTCAATTTCATTTAGAAAGGCTATTTCATTTCCTATCTCAAGCGAATAGTAATCTATACGCTGCATAAGATGTATTAGTGTTGATGGACGTGGATCATTACTATTTTGACACTGGTTTATGACATTGGAAGCCAAGTCATGAAGATTCATATGAAGTTTTTCTATGACCTTAAAGTGAGTAGTAGAGATAAGGTAAGAAGTAGTAGCACTATGCATCCACTTTCCAAACTCACACAGGTTAGGATTTAGCTCAGGATAGTTGTCATCATAGACACTTCGTTCTATGTATAGAATAAGATTTAGAATCCATTTGATATGACTCTCGTAATGCACCATAAATTTCTTGTCAGGCATTATAGATATATGAGATAGACGAAGTTCACTTTTTAGCTTTAGTTTTTTTAGAAACCTGTGTAGATACAAAGATGTGATTCTGTTCTCATGTTCTGTGAAAAAAATATTTATTTCATTTATATGTTCTAAGTCATTTTTTTCTAAAAGTATCCCAAGAAGCTTGCGCACAACGGTTATAAGTTCACTATATAAAAATAGGTATGATATTTCATGCTCTATAGTAAAGTTGACTAATACCTTCGTGTTCTGCTCTATCTCTTCATCTGAAACAGATAAAAGCAGGTTTAGAAATAGTCTTTTATATTCATTTAATGCATGCGTATAGAGGAGATCTTTAGAATAATCATCCTGTAGGCTTTCAAGACTGATATTAAAGTCTTGTACACATTCTTGGATTTCTTGAGAATATTGTTCGATTATTTGCATCTAGCTCTCCAATATTAATAAAAGACTTAACTATAAAGAATTTTGGTTAAATATTATAGCGGTTATTTTTTGTTTTGTCATTGCCTTATTTTTAAATAAGTCTGTAAAATATGTAAAAAAGTAACAATTTATAATTTTATTAATTTATTAATTATACATACAATAATATAGTTAAAAATTATGATAATCTATTTGTAGACTCAAGGCAAACCAATTTTAGGAATATTTATGTTTGGATTATTAAATAAAAAAATGATTGGTGAAAAGAAAAAAAGTAGATCAACTTATATGAGTGTTGCTAACTTATCCGACTACTTTAAAATTACATCAAAAGAACTAAACAAAATATTTTTAGAATTAAAATGGTCTAAGCAAACAGATAATGGATGGATTCCAACTACACTTGGAAAATCAAAAGCTGCTGTAGGAAAGTACAATAACAAAAGTAATCAAAAGTATATTATGTGGAATGAAAACATAAAAAATAATTTTGAACTCATAAAATATATAAAGCACTTTAAAGAGATAAACCAATCTCAAATAGTGAGTGATGAGCAAAAAAAAGCTAAAAGCGATCTTTATGAAGAGTTTATATACAACAAATATAAGCAAATGAACTATATAGTTGCTTCACATGGCAAAGACAATAGTAAAAAAGATTGTGCTATAGACCTTATAGCAATTAAAGATAAAGAAATATTTTTTATTCAGTGCAAGAACTGGGATGCAAATTCAAATAGCAAAATTACAGATGAACATATTAAAAAAACAAGAAAAAAAGTTTTAGATTTTTTAGAAGATAACCCTATGTTTGACTCAAACAACTACAAGAAAAAAACTCTATATATTACGTCTGAGTGTGTACTTCACTGGAGTGCAAAACACTATTTAAGTAAACATGAGGATGTAGAGCATCTGATCATACCTATTAGTCAATAATCAATGATCTAGTCTAATAGAATATCCAATACCTTTTATTGAGTCTATAGGTAGACCTGTTATCTTTTTCTTTAGATTTTTTATATGAACAGATAGAGTGTTTTGTAAAATATCTTTTCCCTTCCATACAAAGTTTACAATTTTTTCATGCGAAACAATTTGATTTTTATGAATAATCAAAAGGTATAAAATACTTAGTTCTATTTTTGTTAGTTTTATATATTGATGGTCATTGAAAACAGCATGTTGAGATAGTGTATAGGTGTAGTCTCCAACAAGAGATATCTCATCAGATTTCATTTTTTTTCTAACTGCTTTCATTGCGCGTAGTTCTATCTCTTTAAGTGAGAATGGATGAAGTATATAATCTTCGCAGTTTCTGGCAAAGGCTTTTGACATAAGATCTATGGAGTCTACATAACTCAAAAATATAACTGCTGCATGAATACCAAGAACGTTAATATGATCAAGTACATCAAGCGCAAATAGCTTGTCTTTTTCTATTGATAAAAAAATAACATCATATTGAGCGATTATGTGGTTAATATTTTTATAGTTTAGCAAGGTATCGCAGTTTTCATAACTATCTACACTAAAGCTTTTTTTTGAAAAATACTCTTTAAAATTTTGGTTAAAGACTTTATTAGAGTTTATTATTAACAATTTCATATGAAATTGTATCTGATATTATTAAAATATTCACTATTTCTTCACTTAGCTTTATTATAATAGCATATGATTTAGAAACTAATAAATTTTAGTGTGAAAAATATAAGGAAACAATTTTATGAAAAAGATTTTAAATATAGAAAATATAGTTTTACTTTTAACTATTTTAGCTGTTGGTTTATTACTACACTTTGAGTTCTCATATAAAAAGAATGATTATCTTAAAGAAAAGATATATGACTTAGAACTTCAATACAATGAAAAAGTTATATCAAACAAAAGAGTTGCAGAAACACTTTTTCGAGAAGTTTTAGAAAACAATCAAATAGCTCATATATTAAATGAAGCTAATAGTGACACAAATATTGTCCCAAATAGAATTAGACTCTATACTATGCTAAATAGCAAATATGAAAGAATGAAAAAATCAGGAATATTGCAGTTGCACTTTCACTTAGCAAATGGTGATAGTTTCTTAAGGTTTCATAAACTTAAAAAGAGTGGAGACAGTCTACTTTTCAGAGATAGCATCAAGAAAGTTATAAATACCAAAAAACCTGCATATGGATTTGAAGTAGGTAAATTTTTTGATGGATTTAGGTATGTATATCCTATTTTTAAAGATGAGATATATGTCGGTAGTGTAGAGCTGTCTATAAGCGTAAACTCTGTTTTAAAACAGATGAAAGAGTCTTTAGACGCTGACTACTCTATGATAGTAAAAAAAGATATTATGGAAGCAACAGTAGTAGAAGATCATCTGAAAAAATATTACCATAAATTTTGTGCTAGTGACAACTACTTTATGTCAAACAGTGCCCACTCTGATAATTCTGAACCAATGAAAAAAATCATTGATTATATACGTGAACATATAGATAAAGATAAGGCGTTTGCTCAAGACAGTTTTTATCATGGAATAAACAAAATATTTATTTTTGTACCTATAAAAAATGTATCAGGTAATACTGCCGGATATATTATTTCAGCTAGAAATGACAACTCAATATATGATCTTGTCATTTTACAGTCAATCAAGTATTTAATTGGAATATTGATTACATTACTCATCTTTTATTTTTATAGACAAAGTAGAGAAAAAACTAATACTATTGAACAGTTGCAAAATGCAATAGATAAAACGACTTTGGTTTCTAAAACAGATTTAAAAGGAAAGATCACTTATGTTAATGAAGCCTTTGTTCAACTCTCTGGATATACTAAAGAAGAATTGTTAGGACAACCTCACTCCGTAGTAAGGCATAGTGATACTTCATCAAAAGTTTTCAAAGATATGTGGAAGACTATAAAGTCAGGAAATATCTGGCATGGAAAAATAAAAAATAGAAAAAAAGATGGTAATTCATATATTGTAGACGTGAGTATTTTTCCTATTAAAAATGAAAATAACGTTATTGTAGAGTATATAGCTATTAGACATGATATTACAGAACTTGAAGAGTTAAAAGAGATTCTGCAAAAAGAACTTAGTAGTTCAAATGAGAGTCTGCAAGAGAAGATGAACTTGCTTTCTCAGTATGAAAAAGCCATTGAGAGTGCTGCATCATTTACAAGAACAGATACTAATGGTGCTATTACATACTTAAATGATACACATGAAAAATTGACAGGTTTTTTAAAAGAGGAACTTATAGGAAAGAAACATACTCCACTTCTTAGAGATGAAAATATTTCTAGTGAAGTATATAAAGAGCTATGGGAGACTATTACTTCTAAAAAGAACTACAATGGTGTTATTACAAATAAAACAAAAAGTGGAGACATAATATATCTAGATACTCTTATCGTCCCTATTTTAGATCTTAATGATAATATTGTCGAGTATATGAGTATCCAATATGATATTAGTGATGTTATAAATGTACATAAAGAGATAGAAGAGACACAACGTGAAGTTATCTACAAAATGGGGGAGATAGGTGAATCTCGTTCTAAAGAGACAGGAAATCATGTAAAACGTGTTGCTGAATATTCTAGACTTTTAGCCTGTAAATATGGACTACCAGAAGAAGAGTCAGAGTTACTATACGATGCTTCCCCTATGCACGATATAGGAAAAGTTGGAATACCTGATAATGTTTTGAAAAAGCCTGGAAAACTAGATGCTGATGAGTGGGTCATTATGAGAACACATAGCGAGATAGGTTTTAATGTTTTAAGCGGATCAAATAGAGCAATACTTAAAGCAGCTGCTACAGTTGCCTATGAGCACCATGAAAAATATGATGGCAGTGGATATCCTAAAGGGCTTAAAGGTGAAGAAATACACATATATGGTCGAATAACAGCGCTAGCTGATGTATTTGATGCATTAGGTAGTGATAGAGTGTATAAACAGGCTTGGAGTGATGGAAGAATATTTGACTTGTTTAAAAGTGAAAGAGGAAAACACTTTGATCCAAAGCTAGTTGATATCTTTTTTGAGAATTTAGATCAGTTTTTAGAGATAAGAGATAAGTTTAGAGATTAGAACTGTTTGTTTAACTAAGTTTATCTAAGCGAATCTTTATCTACTTCAAACAGTTCTCCATTCTCGTCTTCAACAAGGGCAGTGGCTTTTCCGTCTTCTGTAAATACGGTGATTATTTTTACTTGTAAATCATTATATGTGTAAGTGTCTGTTTCAGAATGATTTGCATGAGACATATATTACTCCTTTAATATTTGTTATATTTTTACATACTTTTTTAAACTTTTATAAATATATTTCATTTTGTCAAAAAATATTTGTAAGGGTATCGTAAAAGCCATCATAATAGTGTTAAAATTTGATATACTTGTGATAAATTTAGATTAATATTTTTATTAAAGGTTTTATGTGGATAGTGAAATAATTTACTCCGCTCTTGGTGTCGTTATATTTGTCATTATTGTTATTATGACTATGCGTAGCAATGTGGTTGAGATAGTTCAAAGCAAAGAAGAAAAGAGAGCAGACATCATCAATGGATATAAAAGAGAACTTAAAGCTGCGTTAGAACCATTAGAGGATGACGTGAAAGCAAGAGTTGCTAAAAAGAATGAGATGCTAAAAAAGTTTAGTGATGAGCTTTCACTAAATATCTTTTTTGATAAAGATGAGCTAAGGGAAATTATTTTAGAGCTTTCTCAAAAATAATGGTTGAAAGAACTTCTATGACTTTGTAATAAAGAAGTTCTTCTTGTGGTCGGTTAGTCTTGATATTGGTTAAGCATCTCATTTAGTAGAACAAATAGTTTATCACTGTTTGCTTCCATCGTTCTTAAATTATCTAAAATATTATCTTCATTTTCTATTCTGCTATCTTCATCTTTGAAATAAATAATACAATTATGTACACTGTTGTGAACCTGTTTATGTGGTTCTAGAGCTGCTTTATAAGCATTCGTATTTCCGAAACGTTCTTTGCCATTACCCTCATACCATTTTCCAAGTCTACACTCTACATGTGAGCCAAATGATTTGCTATTATCAGCTGTTACAATTGAGTCATAAGCATTTGCTTTATAGATAATATGATCGATTTTTGCTAAAACTATAAATACTTTGTTCTCCATATCATTAATGACTTTAGCCATCTCTACAGCATCTGTATTCATTTCACTCATAGTAGTGTTGAAGTTGTCAACAGAAGTAGAAGCTTCATCTGCAATAGTAGTCATTGTTTCTGATTTTCCCAAGATGATACTTGACTCTTGTTTCATTGAGTTAATTGAGATAGTTATCTCACTAGTGGCTTTTTGAGTCCTCTCTGCAAGTTTACGGACTTCATCTGCAACAACCGCAAAACCACGTCCATGTTCACCGGCACGTGCCGCCTCGATAGCCGCATTTAGTGCAAGAAGGTTAGTTTGTTCTGCAATATCTTTAATGAGGTCAACTACGGATGTAATCTCATTAGTTTTATCATTTAAGCCTTCTATAGATGTATTACTATCATTAATCTGTTCCACAAGTACTTGTAGTTTTTCTAAAATATTTTCTACTGCACTCATTGAATCATTTGAAGTTTGAGCTGTATGTTTAGTTGTAGTTTGAACTTCACTTAGTTCTTGGATTACGCTAGACATTTCACCTTGTATAAGCCCAAGCCCATCTCCAACGCTACCGATTGATCTGACATTTGAATTAAAATTGATAATATTTTGCTTTTCATGTGCTTCTTTCATGGCACAGATGCCATCTTTTACATTATGAATTGCTTCAGCAAAATCACCGTGAAGCCCATTATCATTGAGTTCATAGCTAAAGTCCCCTTGTGAAGCTTTATGAACCGAAGTGTTTATTCTGCCTGTTAAATCTTTGATTAAGTCTACTAGTGTTGCAAGAAGGTGGGTGATCTCGTCCATCTCATTCCTAACAATCATTCTTCTGTCTACGTCAATAGATAAATCACCTTCAGTTGTAATCTGGCCAATTATTCTTTTAACCCTGTTTATAGAGTTAGTTATACCATTTGATACATCCCTTGTCAGATACATAGCAAACAAGACCACAAGAGCTGAAATCATCGATACAAAAAGAAGAGACATCATTGAATTAGAAACCATAGACGCTGCCATATCTAAAGTGTAGTTTGCCAAAGTATCTTCAAACTGTTTTAGCTTATTGATTTTTTTAGTGATAGTTTTAAACCATACGGTAGCGTCTACACCAAACTCACTCTCTTTTGAAGAGGCTATTTCCCTGAACTTATTTACTTCTGCAAATGAACTGTCAGACTTTGTTGTGTTATATGCTTGTTGCATTTCAGAGTTTGCTGTATGCATAAAGAGATTAGTCAATGCTTTTTGCTCAGAAACCAAAGAAGCAAACTTTGCAGCAGTTTCTCTTGTAAATTTGTCTTTTGCAAATACACCTGATAGTACAGCTCTCTCTATTCCGGCTCTCTCTTTAGAAGAAATAAACACAACAAAGCTGTTGAAGTTGGTTCTTAATGTCGCATCTTTTGGTATTGTTGAGAAGTGAGAGATAGTATCAATTAGTTTTTTATTTAAAGCGGTATAAAACACTACGGCATCTTTAACCTGAGCACTTTGAGATTTTACTTTTGTTCTCATTGCAGGGATAGTATCAAGAGCTATCTCTTTACTAACCTTAGAGGCTGCATCTGAAGGGTTCTCAGATATATATGTTCTAAGCTCTTTAATCTTTGAGTCACTGGAATTATGTTGCTTAGGAAGAATATCTACAAACTTTGTTCCTTTTGAACCTAAAAAGCCGGCACTTGCACCTCTCTCTTTTTGCAGCTCATGTAAAACGGCACTCATTTTAACCGAGAGTTGTATAAGAGAAGCGGTATCTTTTATATTTTTATGACTATTCCAATTATCATAAGATGATTTTACAGAAAAAACTATAATAACAGAGAGCACTACAATACTTAGAAAAATCAGTTTATTTCTAATTGTCATGTTGTTTAGCATTTTATATCCTTAAGTTTGGAGCCAAATGCTGGTTAAAAAAGGAGGGGATGCAAGAGAAGTGCAACTAGACAATCTTTGGTTTTTTAAAAAAACTAAGACTCACAGCTTTCCGTCCTTATTTCACAATAAGTTTGGCTAATATATTGACAACAAAGAGTATAATTAAAGTAAAATTAAAATTTTATTAAATATAAGTATTTTATGTAAATTTAATATAAGTGTTTTTTATTATTATAAAAATATAACAAATAAGCTTATATAATATGAAAAAATTATCATATAAGTATCAAAGTAGGAGTTTTAATGATTTTAACAAATGAGTGGTCTATAATTTTATCATCCCAAATGCAAGAGGTATATTTTACAAAACTACAAGAGTTTGTAGATGCCCAGTATGCTTCAAAGATTATCTATCCAAAGTATGAAAATATCTTTAGAGCTTTCAATCTTGTATCACCAGAGAATGTAAAAGTTGTCATCATTGGTCAAGACCCATATCATGGTGAATTACAAGCAAGCGGTCTTGCTTTTTCTGTTTGTAATGAGTGTAAAATACCGCCATCACTGAAAAATATATTTATAGAGTTGGTTGATGATATTGGCTGTAACTATCCAAGCTCAGGTGACCTGACACAGTGGGCAGAGCAGGGTGTTTTACTTATAAACAGCGTCTTAACGGTTGAGCACGCAAAGGCTAACTCTCACAGGAATAATGGCTGGGAAAAGTTTACGGATTTTGTTATAGAGAAATTATCTCTAGAGTATGAAAATATTGTTTTTGTCTTATGGGGAAATCCATCTCAGAAAAAAGAGAAGCTCATAGATGCGGCTAAACATCTTATATTAAAATCTCCACATCCTTCACCCCTATCTTCTTATAGAGGTTTTTTTGGTTCTAAACCATTCTCAAAGTCAAATGAGTACCTAAAGGCTCATGGAAAAGAAGAGATAAGTTGGTGTCTTACTTAACTCTAAACTTTGCCATTACAGGTAGGTGGTCTGAATAGCCTTTTCCTTTATGCTTTGAGACTCTTGCTTTAGAGACTTGCCATCTGTAGATATTTTTCTTTTTAAATAGATAATTCTTATCAAGGTTAGTTATGGAATCATCTATATATGAAATTCCTTTTTTATCGAGTAAAGGCTGAGAGATTAAGATATTATCCAGTGCTTCTTTTTTACCTTTAAAGATATATGAATACCTCTTAGAAGCATCTGTATCATACCAAAGATTGTAGAAGTTCTCTTTTTCATACTTAACATCTTTTGCTCTGTGTATCTGTTTTAGAGTCCTTAAAACATGATTGATACCTGTTTTTCCATTTGTATCATTATGTTTTCTGTTTCTCTTAAATATTAAAAACTCTTCATAGTGTGAGTTGAAATCTCCAAGCAAAACAATATTTTTATCGTAGCCTATCTCAGAAACTCTTTTTCTGAGAGTCTTTGCAGATACTATTCTCATGCTCTCAGGACCAGATTTGGCTTTCCAATGATTTATAAAGATATACAAGTCATTTCCGTTTATCTTAAACTTACTCTCTAGAATGTTTCTATATTTATAGGTTGAGGTAACACTTAACTCTTTGGAATACGTAAATGGAAGCTTACTTAAAAATGCTACTTTAGTAGCCGTATGCTTTTTGTCTGCTATGGAGTAGTACTGATAGTATAAGCCGTTTTGTTTTAGAGTAAACCTTAAGTCTTTTAGGGCTTGTAAGGAGTGTACCTCTTGTAAGGCTATTATGTCTGCATCTATCTCTTTAATGACTTTGGCAATATTTTGCAGTTTGATCTTGTACGTTCTTTGATTCCAGTTACTATTAGTATTTGGTTCATACTCTTTGTACTTGTAACCTTTTTTTTCAAGGTCAAAAAGGTTCTCTACATTGTAAGTCGCTATCTTCAAAATACTATCTCCAAAAAGTGCAGCCCAAAGGGCAACAAGCAGTAAAAGTGCTTTCACTATTTAATGCCGTTTAACCTTAGCAGGTTCTCAGGGTTTGGCTCTCTGCCCATAAGCTCTTTAAAGTAGTCATCCATACTTTTTGCTCCACCGCCGTTTAAAACGATGCTAAAATATTTTTTGGCAGTCTCAGAGCCAAAAATTCCCTCATCTACAACGCTGAAAAATGCATCTGCACTCAGCACTTCAGCCCACTTGTAACTGTAGTATCCCGCTGCATAACCGCCTGCAAAGATATGTGCAAAACCGTTTTGAAACTTGTTGTACTCAGGAGTCTTTATTAGAGCAGTATCTTTTCTTATCTCATTTAGAAGCTCTTGAACTTCATCTCCTTGGTAAAGTTTAGTGTGAAGCTTAAAGTCAAAGATAGAAAACTCGAGTTGTCTCAGCATCCCGGATGCCGATAAGAAGTTTTTGGCTCGTACAAGTTTCTCTATCATCTCATCGGGAATGACTTCTCCTGTCTCATGGTGAGATGCGAAGAGTTTTAAGACTTTAGGCTCATAAGCGAAGTTTTCTAAAAACTGGGATGGAAACTCAACAGCATCCCACTCAACTCCGTTTACCCCGCTGACTTCGTTCTCATGTACAGTGCTAAGAAGATGATGAACAGCGTGACCCATCTCATGAAAAAGCGTAACCACATCATCATGGCGAAGAAGAGATTTTTGTGTCTCGCTAGATGCTGGGAAATTACAGACTATAAATGCAGAAGCAAGCTGAATATTACCGTTTTCATCTTTACAGTGAGCCTGCCAGTTATGCATCCAAGCTCCGCCCCTTTTGCTTTTTCTGGCTTCAAGGTCAATATAGATCCTTGCCTTTAACTCATTATCGATAAAAATATCATAAGAAGTCGCTTTTTCATCCCAAAGCTTCTCATCCACTTTCTTAAAACTAATACCTACGAGTTTGTTTAAAAACTCAAACATTCCATTTACCACACTTGTCTGTTCAAAGTAAGGACGGTACAACTCTTCATCTATGTCATATTTAGCTTTTTTGAGTATCTCACTGTAGTAGGCAGTGTCAAAGCTTTGTAGAGGAGCTGGAGCCATTTTCTGAACCTCTTTTAACTCTTCTTGTGCCTGATGTTTTGATTTTGTTACCAGAGTCTGTAGAAAATCTTCTACACTCGCAGTATCTTTTGCCATTTTAGAAGCCAGTGAATACTCTGCATAGTTGTCAAATCCCAGTATTTTACTCATCTCATTCTTAAGTGATAGTAACTCATCTATGATGGCTGCATTTTCCGGTGCTCTTGTCACATAAGCCTTATAAAGGTCTTCTCTGATCTTTTCATTTTTACCATACGTCATATATGCGATATATGACGGCATCTGTAATGTAAACTTATATTTTGTTACCCCGTCTTCTTCGAACTTGGCACTCTCCAAATCGCTCTTTGGCATACCCTCTACATCTTCTTCGTTTTCAGTCACATACTCATATGCATTTGTGGCATCCAGAAGGTTTTGGGAGAAGTTGTTTGAGAGTTCACTTTTTTTTATGTTTATCTCTTGAAGTCTCTCTTTGGACACAGCATCCAAGTGAGCACCGCTTAGTTCAAAGTGCAGGATATTAAGCTCCAAAACTCTGTTTTGCTCAAAGTTAAGAGAGTCCGCTTCATCTTTTTGTATCTCTTTGTAAGCATTGTAAATGTCTAAATTTTGAGATAGTTTTGTAGAATACTCTGTGATTATCGGTAAGCTCTCAGCATATATCTTCTGTGTCTCATCCGAGTTGTTTACGGAGTTTAGATGCGAGAGCGGAGTAAAGAACATCTCTAGTCGCTCCTCTAGCATCTGTAACGGTTTTACAAAGTTTGCATAGGTCTTACCCTCTATTTTTAACAGCTCTTGGATCTTTTGATTGTTTGTTCTCAGTTTGTTGTTTAAATCATTTATAAAGTTGTCCAGATCTACTCTGAACTCTAAAAATTTGCTCATTATTCGTCTTCCTCGTCTCGTTTTAGTTTTATGGCTTTAAATTCGTTTATGAGTATCTCATCATACTTGTCGGAAAGTTTAAAGAGTCTGTCAAATGCTATCTTGCCCTCATCAAATGTAAGTGATGAGTCTACGATTAGATAAGAGAGATAGACGCTGTTTTCATTTATGGAAAACTGCAGGTAAGTGAGCTTTTCATTCTCACTAAGCAGATAGTCATAAAGCTTCTCAATGTTCTCTTGAGGAATTCTGCATAGTTTTGAATCACCTATGATGATTCCGTTTTCATAGTAGTTTATCTCTACTCTCGCACTGCCGTGGTCTACTCTCCAAGAAGCTTGTGAGCGTCTTGCCAATGTGACATTTACATCAAGAGAAGCTAAAATCTCTTCCATAAGTTTTGTTGCTCCGGTAGGGTTATATCCTTTTCTTCTTTGTTTTGCAACTTCAAGTTTTGTACCGCATTCCGGACAGTAGTCATTTTTGATCTCTTCTTCTTTTATAAGATTTTTACAAGATGGGCACTTGATAATGTTTACATCATTTAACTTTTTAAAGTTTTCAAGTGTCTCCTGAACATAAAAAGATGGAAGTGCAAAGCCTAAGTTGTTTGCATTTTGGATGATGAAAGTATTTACACCTATGACTTCACCCTTTACGTTGAGCAGTGGTCCGCCACTATTACCAGGGTTTATGGCTGCATCTATCTGTATATACTCTAAATCTTCATAAAGTCTTGAAGCTTTTGATACTATTCCCTCAGTAGAGGTATAGTTTAATCCGTACGGATGCCCGATTGCTATTGTGGTGTCACCGTCTTTTACGATCTTGTTTGATAGAATGAGAGGATTTTTAAGTACCACAAAGTCTGAGTGTATGAATGCCAGATCGTAATCGGGATCGTCATATATCACTTGGGCGATAGTTCTTTTTATCTGTTTTGAACTTATAACCACCTCTTTAAGTCCACCGACAACATGAGAGTTTGTAATGATTAAATCACCGATAATAAAACCGCTGCCACTCCCGTATGGTGTCATTATTTGGATGATATTGTCTACATATGTATCAAGAATTATTTGAGTATTCATCTCTATATCTCCTCAAAGTTCAGATGTTTCAGCTGAAGAAGATAACTGTTGCTTAGTTCGTTCAGAGATGAAAAGTTTAACTCATCACCAAAAGGTTCGAGCTCTTTATACTGATTCAGGTGTGGAGTGATGGCATCTTCTATTTTTGCAATAATCGCTTTTTTAGCAAATGTTCCTCTCTCTTCATCATAAAGTGGAATGTAGTCCAGAGCTTTGAAAAAAGCCGGATTCTGAATCTCAACCAGTGTATGCACAAGTGCCTTGCTAACAGGGTTTAGCCCATAGTTGTAGAGAATGTAAAAAGAGATATATTTGTATATGGTCGGTATTATCTGCGTGTAGCGATTATTTTTGTACCAACGTATTTTCATAAGTGATTCAGTTATAAAGTTACTTATCTCTTCATGAGAAGTCTTCTCCATAGGATTGAAAGTATATTTTGAACTATAAAATTTAGTGCTAAAGTCCTCGAAATTCATCTCTCTGAGTTTCACTATGTACTCTTTTAGCTCTTCATTCTTAAACTCGGTTGGGTTGGTCTCATCAGCAAAGTATTGTTGTACTTTTTTACTAATCTTTTGATATATCTCGCATTTTGGAACCAAAAGGTAGTCTATTTTAAAAAGAAGCTGGAGGTATAAAAATGATTGCATCCCTGAGTTGTCATTTGTAGGAAGTGTTAGTATTTTTGCATCCAGTTCGTCTATCCAGTTATGTAAAAAACCATACTTTATCTTTAGCTCTCCATCGTCAAGTTTTACAAGATGCCCTGTGTCTTGAAGAGTGATATCAGGAAACTCGGTCTTTATGTACTCTTTATCAAAGTCTGCATTTAGTGCTATCTCCCTAAGAGGAAAAAATATCTTTTGTGGAGATACAGTAGCGTTGTCATGGTAAAGTTTTAGTTTTATATACTCTTTGTCACTGAAATAATAAGCATAGGTGAGCTGGTAGTTTCTCTCAAGTATGTAGCGTTTGAGTGCGACTTGGGCATCTGCCGTTTTTATCATAATGGCTTCAGCATAAAGGTTCTTCTGCGTGACTGCCCCTATTATTCTGGCACTGCCTTGATATATTTCAAACTTCAGTATGCCATCTTCTAGTTTAGTAATGATATTTTGGTTTGAATCTTCGCCCGAGTAGTTCTCAAGAGACTTAAAAAAGTACTCATAAGCCTTTATGATCTCATGTTTTTCAAATGCCTCGTACGACTTGTTGAAAAGCTTCTCCTCGTCTGGAGCTATGGTGGCATTTATGCCTCTTCCAAACGGGTGGCGCAGTTGAGTTATTTTAGTGTCAAAAAAGTTAAGCCAGTTCAAGTATATTTCCAAATCATAGTATTAAATTTATTATTATGATTATATTGAATTGAGACTTATAACTAGCAATGTTTTTTTGCTTAAATCAAAGAGGTCATAATCTGATTTACGGTTATGCTTACTTCTTCTATACTTTTTACCTCTTTTGACATAAAAAAATCAATGTTTCTTTGTATCTCTTGAAAATCCTCTTTACCATTTTCCATGTAGTTTTCAAATGCATCTATTGGTGTCTCATTTACTCTTTGAAACTCCAGAACCTGCTCTGTATAGTGAACTACGATATACTCGATATACTGAAGTAGCTGATGTCTTAGAACTTTCTGAGAACTTGACGTTATCTCTATAGTGTTTAGTGAGTTCATCATCTCTAAGATCTTAAACTCATTTACCACCAGATAAAATAGTACGGTAACATTGTTAAATGTGTGAAAAGAGTTCTCTTTTACCATGATGGCAGCGACTGCAAATTTCAAATAGTCTATAGCACTAAAAAATAGATTGAACTGATCATTGTCATCAATGATTTTAACGATTTTTTCATCTTTTATATTTCCCAATATCTCAAACAGGTCTGATTTATAATCGAGTATATGATTTACATCCACTTTGTGTTTACTTAGGTATTTCAGCATCCATCTGGTACTAAACCCAAGAGTACGTTCTATATCATCGAGAAGCTTGTACTGCTGTTTAATATCCATTTTAAAGTCGTTTCTATATATCTCAAATCTAATGTCATTGGCATCAAAGAGCTGGTTTGTGATTAGGTAAGATTTTATTTTTAGTAAGAAACTCTCTTTTCCTCTTCTGTTGTAGTCAGCAATAAAAGTAGCACCTTGAAGATTTACAATAGTGTCTGCCATCACAGTCGCTATGATCTCCCTGCGTAAGGGATGATTCACTATTTCATGCTCATACGCAACGAGAAAAGATTTTGGAAAGTATTTAAACAGGAACTGATTGGCGAAGGTCTCCTCTATGAGGGTAGAGTCAAGTAAGACATTTTTAATAAATATCTTAGAGTAAGAGATTATTGAACTGATGATTGGTCTTACCATAGAACCCCCGGCGCATAAGACCTCATGTATGTTTTCGTTTTTCGGGATGTAATATTCTCTTCTTGAAAAGCTAGAGAGGTTTGTCTCTAAAACTTCAATGCTTGAGAGAAAGTCATCAAGATATTTTTTACTTAAGCTAGAATCTCTGGAGATTGCAAGAGATTGATGATAGTTGCTCCAAAGAACAAGGTTTACCACCTGCTCAGTGAGGCTTTGAAGAGTCTGTTTTGCCCCCTCCTCATCCAGCAGATTTTTTGATTTTATGATGTTAAGAAGTATTTTTAGATTTACTTCATGGTCTGAAGTATTCACTCCGGCAGCATTGTCAATGCCGTCAATATTTATCTCTCCTCCGTTTCTTGCATATTCTATACGTGCTTTTTGAGTAAAGCCTAAGTTTCCGCCCTCACATACAACTTTGGCTTTTACTTCATGGGCATCTAGTCTAACTGCTTCATTTTGTTTATCACCCAAGTCTAAGTTTGACTCATCAGAACTCTTGACATAAGTACCGACTCCGCCGTTAAAGAGCATGTCTACTTTCATCATCAAAACTCTTTTGGCAAGTTCTTCACCACTCATAGTTTTTTTTGTAGTCGAGAGCATCTTCTTGATTTCAGGATTTAATTCTATACTTTTTTGAGATCGTAAAAACACTCCTCCGCCTTGTGAGATCAGCTCTTTATTGTAAGCACTCCAACTGCCGTTTTTTGCATTAAACAGACGAGAACGCTCCTCAAAGCTGGTTAATGGGTCTGGGTCAGGGTCTACAAATATCTCTTTATGAGATACGGCCGCTAAAAGTTTAAACTTTTTGGAGTAAATCATGCCGTTTCCAAATACATCACCCTTCATACTTCCAATACCAACGACGGTAATGGACTCTTCTTGTATATTTATACCCTTTTCTATAAAAAACCTCTCAGATGACATAAGCGCACCGCGGGCTGTGATTCCTAACTCTTTATGCCCAAAACCGTTACTTCCGCCGCTGGCAAAAGCATCTCCGAGCCAGTAACCGCGACTCACGGCTATCTCATTTGCAACATCACTCATGGAAGCTGTTCCTTTGTCTGCTGCAACAACAAAGTATGGATCGTCACCGTCATAAGCTATGATATTTTCATGTCTGATGATTTCACCATCTACTCTGTTATCAACTAAATCAAGCATGTTGTTTATAAATGCGCTGTATATTGTTGTGAAGAGATCCGGAGTAATGTTTGCTATGTCTTTGTTTATAACAAATCCGCCTTTTGCTCCATCAGGAATAATGATGGAGTTTTTCCCCTCTTGAGTAATCATTAGTGACTTTATCTCTTGACGGTAGTCTTCATGCCTTTCACTCCATCTAAGCCCTCCGCGACTTATCTTACTCATTCTAAGATGCAGACCGCTAAAGTCAGGGTGATATACAAAGGCTTCTATCTTTGGCTGAAGACCTTTTAGATTTTCTGAGTATGTTGCCGTATCTATTTTAAAGGATATGGCAGGATTATTTAAAAAATAGTTTGTTCTAGTGAGAGTTTTTATAAGTGCGTAAGTGAGTTTTAAAATCTTATCGTCCATAATATTTGGAACATTTTTTATCAGCTCTTCTATCTCTGTCTCAATATCTTTCATCATCTTTTCACGCTTAGTTACAAGAGGATCAAACTTAGCTATAAAGTAGTCTACAAAGAGTTTTGATATCTCATGGTATAGAGTTATTGTATGTAATATCGTCTCTTGATTCAGGGCTATGACAGACTGGTCAATATACTCGATCATTGCCCGAAGCAGTAGAACTTTTCTTATAGAAAGATTTTGATTATAGACCAGTGAAAAGAGCTTGCATCTTTGTAGTATAGACCCATTGAGTGAATCTGATATTACATTTTCAATATTATATTTAGATACGGTTATATTCTTTGTATCGTCAATCTTTAGGTTAAACCTATTGATATAAACATCTTTTTTAGATTTTTTTATCTTATAAGCGACTTCATCGATAATAGTAAAACCAAAGTCATGTAAAATCGGTACGATTGAAGACAGATACAGTTGGCTAGTGGCAAAAATGTTTATAGACGGATGCAGTTTGTTATCCATTATTTGAGTGATTATCTTCTTTTCCAAAATACTGCTAAAAAGCTCATCACTGATAGTTAAATCTTTCTCTGAGAGTAGACCGGAAAATACCGCGTTCATTGAAGAGGATTGCATAAAATCTCCTTAAAAATTAACTTATATACATCATTGTAGCACAATGTTAATTTTAGTTCTTTATGAATTCATCCAGATTAGTAGTGCAAAATTAAATAGTAACATTATTATAAATCCACTCTTGTAAAAAGTGAGTGGTGAACGTTCAATAAGAGTAGCATCTTTTGGAAAAAACGGTTTTACTTCTTTTGGACGTTTAAGTTCAAAATTCATCTCAGAATAGTGCTCATATCTGTTCTCTTTGTCTATAGCGATTGAGCGAAGTATGACACTGTCTAGCCAATCAGGAATGTTGTTGTTAAAAAAGCTTGGTTTCTTTGCTTGCTTAAAAGTTGGTGTCTGAAAAGGTTCTATCTCTCCATAAGGGTATTTTCCAGTTAAAGACAAGTATAGAGTTATACCGATAGAGAAGATCTCACTTGACTCACTTATGGACTCACCTTTAAATCTTTCAGGGGAAAGAAAACTAGGAGTCCCGGCTTTTGTGTTTTTAGAGAATATCTCTGTAATACTTCCAAAGTCTATGATCTTAAACTCTAAGTTCTCATCATCATCTTTTGCTATCATCACATTTGGAGGTTTGATATCTCCGTGTACTAGGTCATACTTTAGTAAAAACTGTGACATGTCTAAAAGTGTAGATGCTAACTCGACAGCATCGTCTATAGTTATCTGTTTATGTGAGAGATATGAGTCTAAATCTTCACCGTGAAAGAGTTGCATCACGTAGTAGCGGGCAGTTCTATTTGTTGGAATTACTGCTTTTGGAAAGAAGTCGGCTTTTAGTCTTTTTGCATTCCAAGCCTCTTTTACAAAAAGGTCTAGGATTATCTCATCATCTATGGCATCAGTTGGAGCAAACTTGACTACATACTGTTTGGTTTTTTTAGAACACAACCAAGTTCGGTCATTTTGAATGAGTGACTTTTGAAGTGTGTAGCCATCAACGACTTGACCAACTTTTAAATACTCTGGAATCATAAGGTTCTGTTGTTTTAGTTTTTCTACCTCATTCGCTTGGGATATCTCCAAAACTACAGCTGTAGTATCATCAGGGAGGTTGTCTTCTACTAGTTTAGAAGCTTTTTTTACTAGGTAAGAAGCACCGTTAGAGATGCCAGTCTCAAGACGATTTTCACTCATAATAGTGTATAGTCCATCACTGCATAGAAGTATTTTGTCGTCTTTTTGAATGATGTTTTCAAAGTAGTAAGGCTCTACATCTTTTTCAATTCCTATGGCTTGAGTGAGAACATTTTCATACCCTGATTCTTGCATTGCGTGGTCAAAAGATAGTTGGTTAATGCTTTTGTCTCTGTATAGATATACTCTAGAGTCTCCAACATTTGCACCGTAGAGTCTGTTTCCCTCTATGACTACCATAGTAAGAGTCGTGACTAACTCTGTTCTCTCATAATTTACCATTGACTCTTCATACAAAATTGAGTTTATTGACTTAACAAATGTGATTATAGACTTTTCTATACTCCATGTTTTTGGACGTATTTTAAAGTTGTTCATAAGATAAGTCGTAACTCTTTGGGCAGCCTCTGCACCTGCATCTGCACTGCCAACACCATCACAGACTATACCTACAGTAAGGTTGCCGATAGTCTTTATGTCGTAAAAATCATCGCCTGTTAAGTCTTTCCCTTTTGCAAGTGAAAAGCCTGATGTTTTGATGTTGTTGTTTTGCATGTTAAACTTTCTTTTTTGTAAAATATATAAATATTCCCAGTGCTATCATCAAGATAGATACACCGCCTATGAGATAAAAAGCATGAATCATCTGAGAATAATCATCTATAGCAATTTTAAATACTACCATAAGGGACTCTATTAGTAAAGCAATAAGTATGGTAATAGAGAATTTGGTTAAAACTTTATACTCTTCATGAGAGTTTTTGGAATAACTTTTAAATACTACTTCTTGAGCAAAAACAGTTTTTGCAAGGTCAAAGATTGCAAGTCCAAGTGTAAGGGCTATCACTGGTTTAAAAATTGCCTCTATTGAGAGTCCGTCTTTAAACAGTAATGAATAAATAAATTCATATACCGAGTATCCAATCGTAAATAGTGCTAATATCATCATGATGTTTGCAGTTAAAAAATAAAAGCTTTTACTAACAAAGTTGAAACCGTTATGTATCTCTACTAGACCTAATCTTTGCAGTAAAATAGAAATATTAAAGTCAAGAAAGTAGATTTTCCCGTTCTCTTTTTTTGCCACAGTTATACAAGTCTCACTTGTGGCACTACTTATATATGGTTGAGTGATTGCAATATCACTATCTTCAAAATCCATTTTGTTTAGCAGGTATTCTCTGTTTCGACCTATTGGTATGTGACTTGATTTATTTCTATAAATATTTGGAGATGTTTGAATCATAGACTCTTCATCACATGTGTAGATCAGTTCCAAAGATGGAAAGACTTTGAAAACTTTTTTATAGTTGTCCCTCTCTCTATCTTCTAGACTTCCAAGATTGAAAACTGTCTCAACTAAGAAGTTCTCAATATCAATAATATTTTCCTTATAAGTGCTCATAAATTCTTGCACGTAATTTTCCTTTATAATTTTTTATTCATCATCTTTTGCAAATTTTTCATACAAGAAGCTTAGTATCGCTTCACGGCATCTAATATATTCTGGATCACTTTGAAGTTCAACTCTGTTTCTGGGACGTTCAAGATTTACCTCTAAGATCTCTCCAATAGTCGCATCCGGACCATTTGTCATCATAATTACTCTATCACTTAGAAGTACGGCTTCATCGATATCATGAGTAATGATGATTACAGTGTTTTTAACATTTTGCTGAATCCTCATCAGATGCTCTTGCAGGTTTGCACGAGTGAGAGAATCCAGTGCTCCAAAAGGCTCATCCATCAGTAAAACTTTAGGCTTGATAGAGAGTGCTCTTGCAATACCGACACGCTGTTTCATCCCACCGCTTATCTCGTCTGGCAGTTTGTCTTTTGCATGGTCAAGATTTACCATAGATACAAACTTCTCAACTCTCTCTCTAAGTTCTGCCGAGCTTAATTCAGGCATAACTTTTTTTACTGCCATCTCTATATTTTGATATACACTTAGCCAAGGAAGAAGTGAGTGGTTTTGAAAAACTACCGCACGTTCTGGTCCAGGTCCTTGTACATGTTTGTTCTCTAAAAGAATATGCCCCTCTGTCTGTGCATCCAGACCAGAGATCATATTTAAAAGAGTACTTTTACCACATCCACTATGTCCGATGATAGAGATAATCTCATTTTTCTTTATCTCTAGATTTACATCTGTTACCGCTACATAATCATCCTTTCCCGGAATCGGGAATCTTTTTTCAATATTTTCTAGACTTAAAAATTTTTCACTCATTACGCTCTACCTTTTTTTGTATAATCAAAATAATCTGCAAGTTTTCCCATAATAAGATCCAGTAAGTAACCAATCAGACCGACTACGATAATACCGATGATGATGTTATGATAGTTGAGGTTGTTGTACTCATCCCAAATCCAAAAACCGATACCAATACCGCCTGTAAGCATCTCAGCTGCTACGATAACTAACCATGCGATACCAAGAGATAGTCTCATCCCCGTAAAGATATATGGAACTGAAACTGGCAGGATAATCTGGACAATCTTCTCTAGTGGAGAGAACCTAAGAACCTTTGCAACATTCATATAGTCTTCACTAACACTCTTAACACCTAAAGCCGTGTTTATAATGATTGGCCAGATAGACGTAATGAAAATAGTTGAGATAGCCGTCATATTTATATCTTGAAATATAAATAGAAGCAGTGGCAACCAAGCTAGTGGAGAAACAGGCTTAAATATCTGAATGAACGGATCAAATGCATACTGAGCACTCTTACTCATCCCTATTAGTAAACCTAATGGAACACCTACAAGTATTGCTAAAACAAAACCTGCAAATACTCTCTTTAGCGACTCTAGAACTTGCCAAAACAGACCTTTAACATCTTGGTTTTCTACATAAAAAGGGTCAGATAAAACACCGACTATTTCATCACCATCAGCATTAACTCCACCAAATGCTGCTACATAAGTATCACTGGGTGTTGGAAAGTCTTCAACTATATTGGATAAGCTAGACCAAAATTGGATTATAAAAAGCAAAACCAATAGTGGCAGTACAATTTTTTTTACTGTTTCTTTATTCATATTTTTCCTTTAAACGTTAAACTCATTAGGTATCTATTTTCATAGATACCTATCAATCTAATTTTTACTTTGTAACATACTTAGGATCTGCACAACCAGCTGGACCGTATGGACACACATAATTTGGTTGTTCAGTTTTTACACTCCACTTGTTAGCTTTTAAAAGTTCTTCTTTTGAGACTTTTGATTCATCAATGCCTGTAGAGAATATATACTCAACAGCTTTGTTTGGATCCCAGACTTTTGAATCCATAAACATGTTGTACTTATCTACACCGTCTTTTTTCCAAGCACTCGGAGGAAGGCTATAACCAACTTCTTTGGCAACCTCTGCAAACAGGTCAGGGCGGTAAACAGACTCGATTACTTTTTTCATATCAACAGCTTTGTCAATCTGACCCCATCTGTACATCTGAGTGATGAACCACATACCGTGAGAGTAGTAAGGATAAGCAGCATAGTAGTTAGCAAAAACATTAAACTGAGGATTTGGCTCAGATTTTTGACCTTTAAGGTACTGAAATGTACCAGTCATTGATTTCTCTAAAACACTTACAGGAGCTTTTACATAGTTTGGTTTACTCAGGATTTTTGCCGCTTCTTTGCGGTTTTCCCATGAAGCATCCAGCCACATTTGAGCTTCTAAAATCGCTTTCATTACAGCTTTTGTAGTCTCTGGATTTTTCTCTATAAAGTCAGCACGAGTCTGTAAAACTTTTTCAGGATTGTTGTTCCATATATCGTAGTTTGTTACAAGAGTAGAACCTTTTTTCTTTAAAACAATTCTTTCATTCCAAGGCTCACCAACACAGTATCCTTCAATGTTTCCAGCGATGAGGTTAGAAGGCATTGTCGGTGGAGGAAACGGCTTAATCGTCGTATCACGATCAGGAACGATTCCAGAACTTGCCATCCAGTATCTTAACTCGTAGTTGTGAGTAGAAACCGGGTGAACCATACCAAAAGAGAGTGGCTGATAGTTAGAACCCTCAGCTTTGTGTTTAGCATCTATATATTTTTTAAGAGCTTCTGATGTTAATGGACGAGCAGTTTTGTCCATTCCGTATTTTTCCATCTCTTTAATAATCTTGTTTCCGAATGTAATACCATTACCGTTAAAATCAAGAGAAAGCACAGCTTGAAGATTAGCGTTACCGTTGATACCTAAAGTCGCTGCAATAGGCATACCTGCTAGAGCGTGGGAAAAATCATACTCTCCAGAGATGACTTTTTGTTGGATCCCTGGCCATCCGCCGCCTTCTTTAACAACGTGAACATCTAAACCGTATTTGTCAAAAAAACCTTTCTCCTCTGCAATTACGATAGGCGCACAGTCAGTCAGAGCAATAAAACCTATAGTCAACTTCTTCTTCTCTACTTCTGCCAACAATGATGTTGCAACCAATGACAAACCTAATCCTATACTTACTATTTTCTTTAGCATCTAATTCTCCTTGAAGTAATTTGTTATAGGAAAATTATAAGACACAAAAGAGAAATTAAGTACAATTAACTGATTAAAATATATACAATATAGTGTATGTAAAGTAAACCAGTAGTTCTATAAGCTGTTATTAATATACTAAATTAGAGTTGATTATTTAGAGAGAAGACTTGGATGATGATAAATTTATCATCATCTAAGAGAGAGAGTTTTTTAGTTGATTTTTAACAGTTCTACATCAAAGATAAGTGTAGCACCAGGACCGATTTTTGGAGGAGCTCCTTGTTCGCCGTATGCTAGAGCCGATGGAATGACAAGTTGCCATTTATCTCCGACTTTCATCTTTTGCAGAGCCTCTGTCCAGCCTGGGATAACAGCATTTACAGGAAAACTTACTGCTTCTCCACGCTCTACAGAACTATCAAATACAGTTCCGTCTATTAGAGTACCGTGATAGTGTGTAACAACTTTATCTGTAGGTTTTGGAAAAACTTTTCCGGTTCCTGATTTAAGTACTTTGTACTGAAGACCACTTTTAAGAGTTTTAACACCTGGTTTGTTTTTATTTGCTTCAAGAAAGTCAAGACCTTCTTTTTTGTTATGACTTGAGAACTTTTTCATCATAGATAGTTCTCTTATTTGCTTACTCTTTTGGTAGTTTACCATTGCAATACGCATGTCATCGTTACTAAGTCTTGGTTTACTACCAGAAAATACATCTTTCATACCAAGTTTCATAGCATCTAAGTTGATATCATCTTTAGAAATCATAAGCTGTTTTCCAAGTTGAATTCCTATCACATAACTAGCTTTTTGCTCCTGACTTGTAAGTGTGCTCCCCCACACGCTAGTTGCTATTAGTCCTACAGAACCAATGATTGTCGGTAAAAGTTTTATCATAAATATCCTTATTCTTTTTGAAAGTTTATTGTTAAAAAATTATAGCGATAGATTTTTAATTAAGCTACTATTTTGACATGTCTTTGAAAAATGATTGTTAAGAGATGTAAAATGTAAACAAAAAGTGATATATAGATCACTATAGTTTAGATAGTGGCTCGCTAAAGTAGTAACCTTGAAACTCATCAACACCAAGTTCTTTACAAATCTCAAATATTTCTTTTGAGTGTACAAACTCGGCAATCGTTTTGATATTTAGCTCATTCGCGAAGCTAACAATAGTTTTAACTATTTTTCTAGAGTTGTCATCTTTGTCAATATTTTTAATCATTGAACCATCTATCTTTATATAGTCTGGTTCAATCTTCATCATATATGAGAAGTTGGAGTAACCTGTGCCAAAATCATCGATGGCAATTTTAGCACCCATTTTTTTTATGTCTAATATAAATTCTTCGATCTCTAATATATTATAAATATCCTCAGACTCTACTATTTCAAATATTACTCTTTGGGGATTTGGAAAGTTTAAAAGCTCAGTTTTGATAAAAGAGACGACTTCATGGTTTAAAATATCTTCTGCTGTTAAGTTAATAGAAAATGACTCTTTTCTATCTTTAAATAGTTCAAAAGTCTTAGTGATAACTCTATATGTTATCTGATGATAAAATTTTGTCTTTTTTGCAATTTCTAAAAAAGCAAAAGGAGATAAAATTTCATTATTATCTTTTAGACGAACCAGTGCTTCATATTTCTCTCTTTGTGAGTTTAAGCCTACAATAGGCTGATAATATGCAACTATATTGTCATTTTGCAGAGCATATTTTATTTTATTGATAATCTCTATATTTTTTTCTTGGATAGACTTTGTATCTTCGTCCTTTGAATAGACTACATAGTCTTTATGCTCTCGTTGAGCTTGATGAAGTGCCATATCTGCTTTTTCAAGTCTTCTGTCTGTATCAAAGCAGATTCCTGCATACATAGTTATTGAGATATCTACTTCTTCTTCTGGGTAGTGAAAAACCTCATTTTCTATCTGCTTTGTAAGTGAAGATATATAGTTTACAAACTCTGCCTTAGAAGTCATACGGTTATTTAGTATGACTATCTCATCACTTCCTACTCTGTAAATAGATAGACTTCTTTGAAGAACATCAGTCTTAAAACGTGATGCTAACTCTTTTAATACAAAGTTACCCGCTTCAAAACCAAAAACATCATTTATATGTGTAAAGCCTCTGATATTTAATAGTGCAATATAGGCTTCTTCTTGATCAGTCATATCTTTCGTAAGTGAGCTACGGTTTGGAAGTGAAGTAAGTTCGTCAAAATAAGCAAGCTCATATAGACGTTGTTTATTATCTTCTTGAAGTGTTAAGTCAGAAAATATTCCGGCATAGTATTCAAGGTTTCCATTTTCATCATTTATTTTAGATATGTTTAGCAGTTCAGGATATACTCTTCCGCTTTTATGCTTATTCCAAATCTCACCTTGCCACTTTCCTGTAGTGTTTATAGAGTTCCACATCTCTTTATAAAACGCTTTATCTTGAAGATGTGAAGCTAAAATATTTGGAGATTTTCCAACTACATCATCTTCACTATAACCTGTAGTCCTAGTAAAACCGTTATTTACAGAAAGTATCTTGAGCTGTGCATCTGTTATTATAACGCCTTCCGCTGTTGTCTCAAGTACTTTACTGGACACACGCAGTTTACTATTTGCGTTACGTTTATTTGCTTCTATAAGCTCTTTCGTCTGTTCTAAAATTTTTAAATCATTTTCTATTGCTTGGCGATAAAGGGACATTATCTGTTTTATATTCTCAGACACTTCTAAATCTTTAGAATCTAAGATGCAAATAGTTCCATATACTGTCTTATCAGGCCAAAGTAGAGGTAGACCGTAGTAGCTTATCATACCAAGCGCAATATCAGGGTTGTCCTTCCAGTACTCATCTTTTAATGAGTTTGGAACATGTAGAAAATTTTTAGTATTCATAACAGTTTCACAGTATAGACCACAGCCTAAATGTTCAGAAGCACCAATTTCGTAAGGATTTTTTTGTGGAGTAGATGTGCGTGCAACTTCAATTTTGTCTGCTAATACGTGCATGACTAAAGATGCTGGAACATTTGCAAAAATAGATAGTGAGTCAACCATCTCTTGCCAGACAATTAAAACGTCATTTGAGACTTCTGGTTTATTTACTCCGATGTCATATGCGGCTATAAAATCCATTGTGACTATTTACCTTTAACAATATTTACTTATGTTAAAAATATTATAACGTAAGAATTACTCAGTAAATACTTATTTATTCATGTATGTATAAAAATGTCATTTAAATGTTACTGTGCATCTTTTTTGGCTTTTTCCCTAAGTTTGTCTTTTTTACTTTTGCCTTTACCTTTTATGGGAGCAGGGCCTTTTTCTTTTTTAGGAGCTTCACCTGTAAGCTCGAAGCCTTCTATCTGTTCTCTCTCTATTTTTACTTTACATTTTTTTTCAATTACTCCAAAATGAGCTTGATCTTCGTGAGAGATAAATGAAATAGCTAATCCTGATTTTCCGGCTCTAGCAGTACGCCCTATACGGTGAATATAGTCAGTTGGAGAGCGGGGTAGGTCATAGTTTATAACACACTCGATGTTGTCTATATCTAGACCTCTTGCTGCGATGTCCGTTGCAAATAGAATATTTATCTTTTTATCTTTGAACTCATTTAGTGTATAAGTCCTGTCTTCTTGATGTAGATCTCCATGAAATGACTCAGCTGCAAAACCATACTTTCTAAATTTATAAGCAATGTTGTCTGTTGCTCTTTTGTTAGCCATAAATACCAATACATTTTTTAGCTTTAGTGTCTTGATGAGATGCTTAAGTAGTGAACTTCGGTTATTAATATTTACTTCTATTGCTCTTTGGCTGATTGTGTCAACTGTAGGTACATCTTCTTGGATGCTAACTTCTACAGCTGTTTCTGTTATCTTAGATGCAATGCTTAAAATCTTATCAGGGTAAGTAGCTGAAAACAGAAGGTTTTGACGTTTATCTGGGATAGCATCTAGTATAAGGTCAAGTTCCTGTGCGAAACCAAGGTTTAGCATCTTGTCTGCTTCATCAAGAACTAAAAACTCTAGATGCGAGAGGTTCATCTGTTTTTTACTCAAAACATCTAAAAATCTACCTGATGTAGCAACTAAGATGTCACACCCTTGCTGGATATCGTATAGTTGATCTCCAATGCCTTCACCGCCGATAAGACTTACGACTTTAGGACTCTTTTGTATAAATTCACAAAATATCTCAAAAGCAGCAGCAATCTGAAGAGTTAACTCTCTAGTTGGAGTTAGTACAAGAACCTTTATCTTCGCCTTTCCTTCACCTCTACGCTTTTGTAGAAGTTCTAAGATAGGCAGAATATAACTCGCACTTTTACCGCTTCCTGTTTTAGCTTTAGCCATAACATCGCTACCCTCAAGTACATGAGGAATAACTTTTTCTTGAATGGGTGTCGGATTTATAAAGTTGTTTTTTGTAAGGGCTTTTTTTATGGCAAAAGAGAGTTTAAGTGAAGAAAATGGCATCTGAAGAGTTCCTAAAATAGTTTTACGTATTTTAGCCAATCACTTCTTAACTATCCACAGATGGCTGTACCAATACCACTTTCCATTTTTACTTGGTGCGGTACAGGTATACTTTTCTCTACCTTGTTTAAAAGGCTCATTTGCACAGACTTCAATCTCTGTTTTGGATATCCATTTAAACTCTATTGCATCACCATTTGATATGTAGCATCCTATATTTTCAAGTGGTTCTTTTAGTTTTATACGAAGTTTTGGTGGGTTTTGTTCTTTGATGTATGGCTCATTTTGCGAAACTGACTCTATTGGCATCGGTAGTGTATTTAGCTTGCTTATGAAGCTATTAGGATTTGCAAAGGCTTCCGCCATAGGAAATCTTGTGACTGCTCTTAAGTCACTATTCTCTCCAATAGGCCCTGAAGTCTGTGTTATACCTATGTAGCCAAGCTCTTTTATAAGATCTGCTGTTTTCATGTCATATTCTCCAAAAGGATAAGAAAAAAGACGCGGATTTTCATTTGCATCTGAGCCAAGTTCTTCATGAAGTCTTAATTGAGCATTTGTTATCTCAGCAGTTATTCTTTTTCTCCATTGTGCTTCTGTCTCATTACTCTTTGTAAGAAGAAAGTCATGGCTACGGGAGTGGTTTGCAAACTCTGCACCATCCTTTTTCATAGTACGAAGCTGATCCCATGACATGTAGTTTTTTGAGTCGCTATCTACTTGGTTAGTACTTACAACTACTGTAAATGGAAATCTTTTACTTTTTAGCATTGGATAAGCATTTATATAGGTGCTCATATATGCATCGTCTATGGTCAATGCAACAGTTTTTGGAGGAAGTGTTTTTTTCTCTTTAATATGACTTAGTATTTTTGAGAGATGCCAGACATTGTAATCATGTTCTTCAAGATAGTCTAACTGGTATTGGAACTGTTCAAGTGTTATATTTGTAGAAGGGTATTTTGATTCGCCAAAGCGGTGGTACATAAAGACTATTGCACTGTTGGCAAATATTGGAGAAATAAGAAAAAATAGTAATAAGTATATTATTTTTTTTGAGCTCATTAACTCTCCATTTTAATACTTTTTAATATATTACGTTTATTATAACCTATGATTTCTTTAAAAACCTTTCGTATATCTCATCTGCTGAAATTGGTTTTGAATAAAAATAGCCCTGAATATTATGACATCCATTTTCCACTAAAAAATCTTTTTGCTCTTTTGTCTCAACACCTTCGGCTATAACTTTTAGATTTAAACTTTTTGATAGAGCTATGACTGATTTAGTTATTCCGATATCTTCATCATCATCAGGAAGATCTTTTATAAATGAACGATCTATCTTTAGTTTGTCCAAAGGTAGTTTTTTTAAGTATGAAAGTGAAGAGTAACCTGTCCCAAAGTCATCAATAGCCAACTCGATTCCCATATCACTTATTTGATTTAGAATTTTGATGGCTTCCTCGGGATTTGTCATGATTTGACCCTCTGTGACTTCAAGCTCAATCCACTCAGGCTTACATCGAGTTTCCTCTAATAAACTACGCATAACTTCTATAAAATCTTTTTTCTGCAGTTGTTTAATAGCAAGATTCATAGAAAGAACTCCTGGATTTAGACCTTCTTTATACCAAGATGATAGCTGAGTCATGGCGGATCTCATTACCCATTGGTCTATTTGTATAATAAGTCCATTTTTCTCTGCAATAGGGATAAATTTATATGGAGGTACCATACCTAATGTTGGGTGATTCCATCTTATTAAGGCTTCCATCCCTATTAGACTATTATCAGAACCATTTATTTGTGGCTGATAATGAACAACGAACTCTTCATTTGCTAATGCTTGGCGTAAGCTCACTTCCATAGCTAGATGCTCAAATGCAAGTTCTGTCATCTCACTAGAGTAAAATTGAAAGTTATTACGTCCCTCTTCTTTAGCTTTATACATAGCAGAATCTGCATATTTTAGAAGATTTTTGGCATCTGTATCGTCATTCGGGTATATACTGATACCTATACTGCTAGATATATAAAGAGTATGAGTATCTATGTGTATTGGTTTTTCTAAATCTTCAATTATTTTTTGTGCTAAAACTGATACATCTTTTGCAATGTTTAACTCTTCAACGATAAGCGTAAACTCATCTCCACCTAGACGAGATAGAGTATCTTCTTTACGAATGTTGTTTTTAAGTCTGTCTGCAGTCACTTGGAGTACTTTATCTCCTATCTCATGGCCAAGAGAATCATTGATCTGTTTAAAGTGATCTAAGTCTATGTAAAAGAGTGCTATTAGTGTTTTGTTACGCTTAGCCCTTTGTATAGCTTGTTCCAGTCTATCATTAAAAAAAGCACGATTTGGAAGTTGTGTTAAATCATCATGATGTGCTTGATGATGTAATATATTTTTTTGTTCATGGAGTTTTTCTTCAGCTATTTTACGTTCAGTTATATCTTGAGCATATCCTACCATAGCAGTTGGTTTTCCATTTGAATCTTTTAATATAGATAGAGATAGGGCTATATATACTATTTGTTTTGATTTTTTAACTAAACGTTTGTCAGCATAATACTCGCCATTTTTCATTAGCTGATCTATACTCTCTTTAAGAGCTTCATAATCTTCTTCCAAATAGAGCATAGTGATATGTTTACCAAGAACTTGACTTTCTGTATATTCTAAAAGTAGCTCTGACCCTTTGTTCCAGCTAGTTATATAACCGTCTAAGTCTGTAGTGATTACTGAGTCATGTATTTGTTCGATTATCTGTACTTGCTGAGAATATTTTAATTGCATCTCTTGTATATTTGTTATATCTCTATGAGTACCAATCATTCTGATGGCTTTTCCATTATGATCAAACTGAACTTTTCCTCTATCTAGAGTCCAAATCCAACTACCGTTTTTATGTTTAATACGATGAATATTTTCATAATAATCTGTAGCACCTTGTATATTTTTTTCTATATCTTTTATAGCATTTTGGATGTCATCAGGATGAACACGATCTTCCCATGATGACATCTCGTTGGGAAGTTCATAATCATTAAAGCCTAGCATCTCTTTCCAACGAGGAGAAAAATAGATAGTGTCATCAAGAATATTCCAGTCCCATAGACCATCATTGCTACCTAAAAGAGCAAGTTCAACACGTTCTTGTAGTTTTATATTTTCTTGTTCTATCTTTTTTTTGTCAGTAATGTTTTTCCATGTACCGTAGAGTATTTTTCTTCCTTGAAGTATAAAGTAAGTCAATGTAATATCAACCCAAAATTGATTTCCCTTACTGCTTAAATGTAACCACTCGAAAGAATCAGTACCGTTTTGGATAACAAGTTTTATTTTTTCAGCTGATAAGTTAGAACTTTTTTCTCCATTTGGTTGATATTCAGGTGATAAGTCATCAAGATTTAGTGCAAACATCTCTTCTTTTGAATCACACTCAAGTAGTTTAACTGCATTTTCATTACACTCTATAAACTTCTTTGTTTTAAGATCATATATGACTACGCTGTTTGAAGAATTTTTGAGAACTAACTCATGAAGACTTTTTTGCTTTTCTAACTCTTCTTTTTGCTTATATAAAATTTTGGTTGAGTTTTTTAGTTGTTGGTTTTTGTAGATTATAAAAAGTAGTATTAAAAAGAGACCAATAGATGTTAAAAGTAGAATATTCAAAATAAACCCTAGTAAAAATATAAAGAACAATTATATCAAAGTTTATTTATTGGAAATATTAGTATGGGAGCTAGATAAAACTGCTTCATCTAGCTTTAATAATTAGATTCTACCGCCTGCTGCAACACCCCAAGTAGTTCTCCATCTAGTTTTTACTAAGCTTATTCCCATAAGTGCTACAAGAACAACAGCTGCAAATATCATGAAACCTGCTGAGTAACCGTCAAATGCACCTTTAGACCAACCAAGAGTTTTGATAAGAGCTGTACCTCCAAGACCGCCGGCAGCACCGATGATACCCGTCATTATCCCTATGTCTTTACCAAATCTTTGTGGAACTAACTGAAACACTGCACCGTTTGCCATACCAAGATTAGCCATGATTAAAAACAGTACAAAGATAGCAAACCAAAAAGGCAGGGTTACAGTAGCATTTAAAATCACCAATAGTGATACAAGACCAAAGAAGATATATAGAGATTTTATACCTCCAAGTTTATCTGCAATTGCTCCACCCACAGGACGAAGAACAGCACCTGCAAATATACAAAGAGCACCGAAGTAACCAGCTATTACTTTTACATTTTCCTCGTTAAATACGTCTAATCCAAAAGCACTCATATCTGCTTGATATGTATTCATAAGATAGACTTTCATATATCCTGCAAATCCAACAAATCCACCAAAACTAACTGCATAGAAAAGGTTAAACCACCAAGTATCTTTATCTTTTAGAAGTTTTCCATAATCTTTAAGCTTTTTAGGACGAGCCGTGTAAACTTCAGATGGTGCATTTTTAGCTAAAAAAGCATAAGCAATAAGAACAACGATAGCCATACCAGCACCTACACCAAATACAGACTCCCATCCCCAAAGTTCAGCTATTTTTGGAGCGAACAGGAAGTCTATAACGACTCCTATATTACCAGCTCCAGCGATTCCAAGTACAACACCTTGAAGTTTTGGCGGATACCATTGACCGGCTTGTGGAAGTGCCACGGCAAAAGAAGCTCCTGCAAAACCAAGACCTAATGCTACAAGAAGCAGTGTGTCATAAGTGATTGAATTACCTTGAAAGTATGCAGTTAAAAGTGCAATAATTACAACACTTTGTGCCATCATAGCAGTTAGTTTTGCTCCAAGTTTATCTACACCAAACCCGAGAACTATTCTTAGCAGTGCACCAGATAAAATAGGTAGTGAAAGAAGAGTTGCTTTTTCGCCTGAAGTCATAATATGACCACCAAGTGCTAGTGCTTCTGCTATCTCTGTAGAAAGTGGACCGAGCATCGTCCAAACCATAAAACTCATATCAAAATATAAAAAAGCCATGAACAATGTCGGTGCATGTCCTTGACCTTTTAAATCTTTAAATCCTGCCATAATGTCTCCTAAACAAATTATATGACAAAATTATAATAGAAGATGAGGGTAAGTTAATCTCTTTTATGATTAAATAATAATCAGTTAGTAAATATTAATTGATTCAAATATATGCACGCTTCAATTTACTGTAGATGATATTTTTATATTTTTATTGGTAAAGATTTCTTAAACATATGTCTAAAAATTTTGATACAATATCTTTACATTTAAGGAAATAAAAAGAGGGGAATCTTATAGTGAATAGACTATCAATAAGAATTCAAATAATATTGTTGACAGCGTTGTCGTTAATATTATTGGCTTTGATAACAACTAATATATCTGTTTCACAAAGTAAAGATGCTTTGATGAAAAACAGCTTTTCACAGCTTACTACTGTAAGGGATATGAAAAAACACTTTATTGAATCATTTTTTAGTGAGAGAGTAGGGGATATAAATGTTCTCTCAGTAAATGATAATGTAAAAAATCTCACAAATGATTTAATTTATGTGCATAAAGAGTTAGGTGTACAACCTACTGATAATTATCCTGTGACAAATCCACTAGCTAAAGAAAAAACAGCGATAAGTGATGAATTTTTCCAATTTTATGCAAAAGAGTATGGATATTATGATGTATTTATCGTATGTGCTAAACATGGGCATGTTATGTATTCACAAGCAAAAGAATCAGACTATGGAGAAAATGTAGGAACAGGTTCTTTAAAAGATAGTGGACTTGGAGAAGTTTATAGAAAAGTTAAAGAGCTTAAACGACCAGTATTTGTAGATATGAAACCATATGCCCCATCTGCTGGTGCTCCTGCAATGTTTTTAGGTGCTCCTGTTTATATTGATGGTGACTTTAAATCAATATTAGTATTTCAAATATCAGATGCATCTATAAATAAAATCATGCAATTTAGACAAGGGTATGGTGATTCACAAGAAGATTATTTAGTAGGTCAAGATAAGCTTATGAGAAGTGATAGTTTCTTAGATCCAAAAGGGCACTCGCTTCAAGCTTCTTTTGCTAATCCTTCAAGTGGTTCTGTAGATACTGAAGCTTCTCGTGAAGCATTAGCAGGTAAGACAGATACTAAGATTGTAACTGACTATAATGGAAATCCTGTTCTTTCTTCATTCTCTACTATTAATATTGGTAAAGATTTTAAGTGGGTGATACTTTCGGAAATTGACGAGGCAGAGGTTCTTATCGTTCCTGATAGTATTAGAAACACTATCGTAATGTGGTCTGTAATTATACTTATAATAATGATTACAATATCTGTTTTTGCTGTTAATATAAGTATAATCAGACCTATTAGCAAATTTAAAGAAACTCTTTTAAATATTGGTGATAATAAAAATCTTACTCTAAAAGTAGATGAAAACGCACCATTAGAACTTTCTCAGATCGCTATGAGTTTTAATGGTCTTATGACTTCACTAAAAGAATTGATAGAGACTTCAAAACAGAGTTCTTCAGAGAATGCTTCTATATCTCATGAGCTTTCTACTACAGCTATGGGTGTTGGAGAAAATGTTGAGAAATCTGTAAACGTTGTTGACGCGGCTACTCAAAAAGCAGTTCAAATTAAAGATGAGATCAACAAGGCAATCACAGATGCTCAGGAGAGTAAAGAAGATATCATTAAAGCAAATGCAAATCTTACAGAAGCTCGTGAAGATGTAATCAAACTTACATCTGATGTACAAAGAAGTGCTGAATTAGAAGTTGAGTTGGCAGAAAAGATGAACACAGTATCTCAAGATGCAAATGAAGTTAAAAATGTCCTTGAAGTTATCTCAGATATTGCAGATCAAACAAATCTTCTTGCACTTAATGCTGCAATCGAAGCAGCTCGTGCAGGTGAACATGGACGTGGATTTGCAGTTGTTGCCGATGAAGTTCGTAAGCTTGCAGAGAGAACTCAAAAATCTCTTACTGAAATCAACGCTACTATCAATGTAATTGTTCAGTCTATTGGAGATGTAAGTGGACAGATGAGTAGTAACTCTGAGGATATTCAAAAACTTGCAAATATGGCAATCGAAGTTGAAGAGAAGATCAATATTAGTGTTCAGATTGTTGATGAAGCAGTAAATGCAAGTGACAGAACGGTAACGGATTTTGAAAAAACTGGAAATGATGTTGAGTCTATAGTTACTCAGATTACAGAGATAAATGATATCTCTTTAGTTAATGCTCGTAATGTTGAAGAGATTGCTGCTGCAGCTGATCACTTAAACTCTATGACAGATGACCTGCACTCTAAACTTGAAACATTCCATACCTAGAAAGATTGTCCTAATAGGTGCCTCTACCGGAGGTCCTGGACAAATAGAGAAGATTGTTAATGCTCTTCCAGCTCTACACTCTACATCAATAGTAATTGCGCAGCATATGGCAGTTGGTTTTATGCAAAGCTTCGCAAAACGTCTACAGGAAAATCATGTAAACAATATATCAGTTGCTAGAGATAAAGAGTACTTGGAAAATGCAAAGATATATGTGTGTTGTGGAGCTACAGCAATAAGTAAAGATAGTTCTGGCTACATTTTCTCTCAAAAAGAGTCACCTGTAAATGCTTTTAATCCAGATATAAATACTCTGTTTAACTCTTTTATACCTTATAGTGAAGATTTTGATATTTTAAGTGTTATTTTAACAGGTATTGGTAATGATGGTGTAGAAGCTTGTAAGGCACTTGGTCAAAATGGATCTTCGTGTATAACAGAGAGTGAGAGTAGTGCCATAGTCGATGGGATGCCTAGTCGTGCTAGAAAAGAAGTGAAAGATATTAAAGTGCTTGATATCGCTCAAATAGTAGATTCAATAAAGGAGTTTTGTAACTAATGTTTGATTTTTTTAAAAAGAAGAAGAAATCTATTGTAGAAGAGGAAAAAGTTGTCGAACCAACTGACTATACAAATGTTGAACCAATAGCAGAGTACTTTAAAAATGAAACGGGTGTGACATTTGACAATCAAATCAGTATACTGACAAATAAAGTTATGACTTTTTGTAGGCAAAGAGAGATCAGCTCATTTTCAAAATTACTTAAAATGGTGGATGAAGATGCAGTAATTAAGCAAGAATTGATAGACTACCTAACTACAAATGAGACATTTTTTTATAGAGAGTTTAGACAAATAGCCCAACTTGTAGAACTTGTTAAGAACTGTGAACATGCTGTAGAGATTCTTTGTGCCCCATCTGCAACAGGGGAAGAACCGTACAGTATAGCTATAGCACTTTTTGAAGCAGGAGTACTTCCTAGCAAGGTTAAAATAGTCGGTATAGATATAAATTCAGATGCTTTAGCAAAGGCAAGAGAAGCTGTCTATAAAGAGAGAAATGTGAGAAATGTGAGTGATGAGATTAAAGATAAATATTTTGACAGAGATGGTGAACTTTATGCACTAAAGAGCAGTATAAAATCTCATGTGACTTTTAGACTTGAAAATCTCTTCGATCCATCTTTTGTAAATATTGGAAAATTTGATTTTATCTTTTCAAGAAATATGTTTATATATTTTGATGCACCGACAAAAATAAAAGCAAAAAATATTTTAGAGAGTATGAGAAAGAATAGTGAGCAAGAGATATTTTTTGGACATGCTGACCAACTTTAAAATAGTATTAGCAAGATTAAAATGTAATCATCTATAAAAAGTAGTATGTTTAAAATTTAATCATGCTATCTATTTATCTAATATTTAATTTATGTATAATTTTTCCATAAATAAAGTATATGGGGATTAAATATGCAAACGCCATTAGAGAGTTTTATAGATTACAAAGCTGATACTGGAATGCAGTGTGGTAATTACTCCATAAACATACCGAAGTTACAAGAGGGTGAACAATACAGGTTTCACTTTGATGCAACTGCATGTGTAGGCTGTAGATGCTGTGAAGTTGCATGTAATGAGCAAAACAATAACCCGCACGATATCAAGTGGAGAAGAGTTGGTGAAATGGAGGGTGGAGAATTTCCTGCCTTTACTCAACTCTTTAACTCTATGAGCTGTAATCACTGCATCGACCCTGAATGTTTAACAGGGTGTCCTACAAATTCTTACATAAAAATCCAAGAAACTGGAATAGTAGTCCATGATGATGATACGTGTATAGGTTGTCAGTACTGTACTTGGAACTGTCCATATGAAGTTCCTATTTTCCATGAAGAGAGAAAGATAGTAACTAAGTGTCATATGTGCCACGAGAGACTTGATGTCGGTCAGACTCCTGCTTGTGTTCAAGCTTGTCCATCTGGAGCGATAGAAATAGAAGTGGTAAATGTAAATAAATGGTTAGAAAAAGATATAGATGAAAATGCAAACATGCCTTTCTTGCCAGATGCTAGAATTACAAACTCTACTACAAGATATACGCTACCGAAAAAAATTCCTGACTCTATGAAAGAGCTAGATGAGCATATACTAAAACCTGCTCATCCTGAGTTGCCGCTGGTTTTTATGACAGTACTAACTCAGATATCTCTTGGTGGATTTGCAGTTCTTTTAATGGGTGATGTCATGAGCCTTTTTGGTTTTGAAGATGTTAACTGGGTAATGGCACTTTTAGTTATGTTACCTGCTGCACTCGGACTTCCTCTTTCAGCTCTGCATCTGGGACGACCATTTTTAGCTCTCACTGCGATGAAGAACATAAAAACATCATGGTTATCTCGTGAAGCACTTGCTCTTGGAGTTTTTACCGCTCTGATGAACCTTGTTGTGATCCTTTACTTATTAGAAGTATCGCAAGCTATAAGAGTTCTTGTAGAACTAGCAACACTTGCCTCTGGAGTCTATGGCATCTACGCTCAGAGCATGATTTACCGTATAAAAGCAAGACCGGCTTGGGACAGGGTAACAACAAATATGAAGTTCTTTGGAGTTACCTATATAGGTGCTATTATGCTTAGTCTTGTTGCTGTGGTTTTTGGGATGCTGGAAGTTGCTATTCCTTTAGTGTCTCTTGGAATGTTAGGCGCACTTGCTCAACTATTTTTCAGTTATGAAGATGTTAGAACGCTTAGTATCGAAGGTAGAAATGAGTATCAGTTAAAAAGAACTCTTAGACTATATGATGAGAACTTCAAAAATATAAAACTGTTTCGTTTTGTCTCTATAGTTTTAGGAGGAGTTTTTCTTCCACTACTCTCAATTGTATTTTTGAGCTCGTCTTCATTTGGAGTTGCTTCTATAGCACTTAGCCTTTCACTGTTGTTGATATTTGCTAGTGAGATAAGTGATAGATTTTTATTTTATTCGACTGTTGTTCCTCTTGGAATGGCAGGTGGATTCTTTGTATCAAAACAAAGAAGCTAAGCAGGTCTAATAACCTGCTCTTTCCAACTCTTCCAATATTCTTAACTCTTTACAACCCAAATAGTTATTTGCTTCACAGGCTAAATCGAATTTTTCTTTAGCTTTTTGAAGATCGCGTTTTACTGACCTTGAATCCCTATACATTCTTCCAAGATATATACATGATTCAGAATAACCAGCATTACAAGCTTTATCATAAAAAGCAATAGAGATTTTTTTCAGAGCTTCTGTTTTCATTTTTGAATAATAAACAGCTACATTATGACATGCAAATCCATCTTCACCACCACAAGCTTTAGAATAGAGTTTAAAAGCCTTTTTCATATCTTGTTTTACATTTTTGCCCTCTTCATATAAAAGAGCAGCTTTTGAACAACTTTCATAAAAGTTTTTATCGCAAGCTTTTAGATAAAAGCCAATAGCTTTATTGTCATCTTCGGCAGTACTGCCATCTCCATAGTCATACATTAGCCCCATGTTGTAACATGAGAGAGTATCGCCTTTACTACATTCTGTCTTAAATGATTTTTTTTGTTCATCTGTAGCAGAAGCACCTAGGTTTGTTATTAAAACGATTGTGAATATATATAGTAAACTTTTCATGGCAAAAGTATAGTAATGATTAATAAATATACAACACAAGAATATTAAATAGTATTTTTTTGTTAGAATAAGTAAAGTTTAAATAAAGAGTAGCTAATGATTGATAAAATAAAAGATTTTTTAGGTTTTGATATAAAAGCAGAGAAATATAAGCTCTCAAGTGATCCTCAGTTTGGAATGATTAGTGATGAGAAAAAACCAGACAAATGGGTTTTTTCTACTTGTGGTTATTGTGGAGTTGGATGCGGTCTCTACATAGGTGTAAAAGATGGACGCGCTGTATATACAAAAGGCAACCCAAAACACTTTGTAAATAAAGGTACACTCTGTCCAAAGGGTTTGAGTGAGCATCAACTTATAAATTCTACTGAGAGAGTCACAACTCCGCTTATCAAAAAGAATGGAGAGCTTGTTTATGCGTCATGGGAAGATGCATACACTAAAGTTGCAGATGAGTTTAAACGCATTAGCGCAGAACATGGCCCAAAAGCTGTTGGTGTTCTCTCAACTGGACAACTTTTGACAGAAGAGTTCTACACTCTTGGTAAGTTTGTCCAACTTGGTTTGCAAACAAATAACTATGATGGAAACACGACTCTATGTATGGCATCTGCCGTTACTGGGTATAAGCAGTCTTTAGGAAGTGATGGTCCTGTAGGCTCTTATGAGGATTTTGAAAAAGCAAATACTATAATCTTAGTAGGTGCAAATATTTCAGATAATCACCCCATACTAAAACTGCATATCGCTAAAAACAAAAACAAGCCTAAGATAATAGTGATAGACCCGCGTAGTTCTAAAACAGCACAGATGGCAGATATATTTGTACCGCTGAAGCCAAGAACAGACTTGGCACTTTTTAATGGTCTGGCTTACATAATCATGGAGCAGGGTTGGGAAGATGAAGGCTACATAAAAGCTAATACAAATGGCTATAAAGAGCTAAAAAAACATCTTCAAAACTATCCTCCACAAGAGGTTGTAAACATTACTGGCATTGATGTAAAGACTCTTTATGAACTTGCTCGTCAGTTTGCATCTGGAGATGCAGTTTTAACTGCTTGGACCATGGGAGTAAACCAGTCTTTCATGGGAACTGATACTGTTAGTGCAATAGTTAATCTGCATCTACTCACAGGTCAGATAGGAAAAGAGGGATCAGGGCCATTTTCTATAACAGGACAGTGCAATGCCATGGGTACAAGAGAGAGTGGTTTTACATCTTCACTTCCTGGATATAGAAACTTTGGTGATAAAAATGCCTTACAAGATTATGCAAAGATTGTTAATGTTCCAGAGGATATAGTTCCACTAGAGCGTGGATATAAGTATGCAGAGATTATAGATGCAATAGACAGAGGTGAGATAAAAGCACTCTGGATTGTAGCTACAAATCCTCTTGTTAGTTTTGTAAACCAAGAAAAACTTCGTAAAACTCTTGGCAAACTTGATCTTCTTGTAGTCCAAGATGCATTTATGTCTGACACAGCAGAGATAGCTGATGTTGTATTCTCAGCCGCTACATGGGGAGAAAAAGAGGGAACTTACACCAATTCAGAGCGTAGATGTAACCGTGCAAACAAAGCTGTTGAACCGTTAGGAAATACAAAAAGTGACTTTGACATTATCGTGGATTTTTCAAAGTACTTTGATGGTGTGAATGAACTTCTTTTTCATAACTGGGAAAAGCCTCTAGATGCATTTAATGAGTTTAAAGAACTTACCCGCGGACAGCTTTGTGACTACTCGGGTATGACTTATGAGTTGATGGAAGAACACGGTGGCTTGCAATGGCCTTGTAACGAAGAAAATCCACTGGGTACTAAAAGACTCTATACTCCTGAGATGCCATTTAGAACTAAAGATGAAAAAGCAACTCTTATATGTGCAGACTGGTTTCCTATGGCAGAACCTATTAGTGCAGAATTTCCTCTCATCTTAAATACAGGCAGAACGGTTGAGCAGTGGCATACACGTACAAAAACTCGCTCAATTGAGATACTGAATAACCTTGCCCCAGAGGCATGGGTCGATGTAAACCCTGAAGATGCAAGAAAGCTTGAAGTTAAAAGTGGAGACAGACTATCGCTTTCAAGTGCCAGAGGCATGGTTAATGACGTAGTTGTTCGAGTGACTAACAGCGTCTCGTCCGGAAATGTTTTTGTTCCTTTTCACTTTAACACTCAACTGGTAAATACTCTGACAAATGAGAGCTTTTGTCCGAAGTCCGGTGAGCCAAACTTTAAGCAGACTGCTATTCAGCTTCACTCAGATGCACGACCAGAGGGTTTAGAGTTTAAAGAGAGAGAAATAATAGCTCATATAGAACATGTTAAAACTGCTTATGAGGGAATAAAGGTCAAAGAGAAAGAAAAAACTGTATAAAAAGTAATCATAAAACTGCCCACTCATGGCTTCAAAGTGGCTAATATTATATATATAAATAATATTGGAGCTTTGATATGCACTCCCTTCAAAAAGCTTATGACGCAAGAAGCAAAAAACTTAATAAGATAGAACAAGTTAAAGAACTTAAAAATCCTCAAGAGGCTTTTGATAAACTTGAAGAGTACTCCCAAAACGGTTATGCATCTATCCCAGATGAAGATAAAAAATACTTTTTAAAATGTTTTGGCATCTACGATAGAGTTGCTACACCCCAGAAGTTTATGATTAAACTTCGTATCCCTGGTGGATATCTAAACTCCATCCAAGCAAGAGAGATTGGTGAGTGTGCTTTACTTTACGGTCAAGATTATATAGACCTAACTACAAGAAGCCAGTGTGAACTTAGATATTTAGATATAAAAGATATTCCTACAATCCTTAAAAGACTTAAAAGTGTCGGCATAGACTCTTATCAGACAGGTGTGGATAATTTTAGAAATATTATGACAGACCCATTAGACGCTTTTGGATTCGATAATGTTCTTCCATCATATGACTTACTTTTAAAACTACAAGAGACTTTTCTTTACTCTCCTGAGTGGATATCAACTCTTCCTAGAAAGTTTAATACTTCTATAACTGGTTCACTATCAAACAGGTGTAATGTTTTTGGGCACGACTGCTGTTTCGTACTTGCTCAAAAAGATGGTTGTTACGGCTACAACATGTATCTTGGTGGTAAGGTTGGAAAGATTGCAAAGAGTGCAGACATATTTTTAGCAAATGAAGATGAAGTTGTTAAAGCATTTGAGTCAATTACTGACTTGTTTAAAAGATTTGGTTTTAGAGATAACAGAAATAAAAATAGACTTCACTTTCTTATAGATGCAGTAGGAATGAACGAGATATCAAGTGCCATACGTGAAAATGCAGGGATTGATTTTGCTAGTGCCGGTGAGACTATGACTAAGATGGATTTTAACGATCCTGATCAGGGAAAAGTACAACTTCGTGACGGCTCTTTTGGTGTTCATGTAGTTGTTCCATCCGGAGTCTTTAGTGGTAGAGGGCTTGTTGAAGTCGCGAATCTTAGTGAGACTTACGGAAATAAAGAAATACGCTTTGATATGGAGCAGAGTCTTTATATCTTAGGTGTTAAAGATGTTTCGGCTTTATTAAGTGAAAGTTTTTTTGAAAAATACAAGAGTGTAAACTCTCCATATTTTAACCACCTCATAGCTTGTGCAGGAACCCAGCACTGTCCATTTGGAGTTATAGAGAACAAAAATGATGCCATTAATATGTCTAAATATTTAGATGAAAAAGTACCATTAGAGAAGGGCAGAGTTAGAATGTACTGGTCAGCTTGTGTAAAAGGTTGTGGTATCCATGGTTTGGGAGATATAGGTTTTGAAGGTTGTAAGACTAAAGTAGACGGTGAAGCCGTTAGCGGTGTAAACATCTCTTTAGGAGGGCAGCTTGTAAGTGAAGGAGTTGAAGGCTATACAGTACTAAAATCTGCTCCTCTTGAGTTTGCGCAACTTTATGTAGAGTCTTTGATGTTGGAATATAAGAAGCATAAGAAAACAGATGAGAATTTTGAGCAGTTTCACACCAGAATCTTAAAACAATACACTCCTGCATCTATAGGTTTTATGATGAAGTTAGGAGCTTATCTAAGAGCAAAAAAGATAGACATAGATTTTGGTTTTAGTGATAAGACACACACTGGTAAAAATGAAGAGTTTGAAATTTTCGAGATAGGTCGAAGACTTTATTATGCTTTATCAAAGAAAGAAGCATATTCAGCTTATGATAGATTTACAAATGTATTGAAAAATGAGAAGTTGGAGAGTATCAAAAACATAGTTCCTGATATGGATGAAAATATATCTCAGATGCTAGAGAATATTTTAGATGAAAAAGAGCAAAACAGAGCTGTTGTTTTTTCTGAAATAACTCCTTTCATATCACTCTACGAGAGTTAAAGGGAATTATATTTCTCTGAGTGGTTCAGAGAAATAGTAGCCTTGAAATTCATCGATTTTAAACCCTTGTAGTATTTCATGAATCTTCTCACTATGTACATACTCCGCAATTACTTTGATTCCAAGCTCATTGAAAAATGTAACTATAGCTTTTGTTAATATAAAAGCGTGTGAATCAATGTCTATATTTTCAATTAAAGTTCCGTCTATTTTTATATATTCAGGGTGAATCTCTAAAATCTGACTAAAGTTAGAATAGCCGCTTCCAAAGTCATCAATGGCGATCTTAACACCTAAACTACGAAACCTTTTAATACTTTTTTTTAGAAGTTTATAGTCTTGTACACTTTCATTCTCAGTAATCTCAACTATAAGTCTATCCCCGATATTCTCTTTTGAGATTCTTTTATAAAGGCTCTCCATAAAGCTTTTGTTTGTAATGTCGGAATATGTCAGATTGATAGAGATAGTATGCTCATTTGTTTGCAAAAAATCTAGAACTTTGTAAATCATCATAGTTGAGATTAGACTATATTGTTTTGTCTCTAATGATATGTTTAAAAATTTCTCAGGTGATATCAGTATTTCTTGATTGTCTACTATCTCTAAAATCCGCATTAGAGATTCGTATTTTATAATATTTGCTTCTCTGTCAACTATAGGCTGGTATACAGGAACAATTCGATTGTTTTCAAGCGCACTTGTTATCTTGTGTCTCCACTCCATTTTTTCTTGCATCTCTTTTGTCGTATCAATTAGAGTATTGTATACAGAGTATATCTTGTTGTTATCTTTTGCATTTTTCAGAGCCATATCAGCATGTCTTAGAGGATGCTCTTGTCCTAAGGACATCCCAATAGTTGCATTGACACTAATCTCTTTTTTCAAGTCATCTATAAAAAATGTGAACTCTTTAATCCTATTTAGTAAAATATTAAATTCTATCTCATACTTTTCAGTATCTATATAAGCTACCTGATCAAGAAGAACAAATTGATCACCTGATGTATGGTAAAGCTCATAATAATACTCTTTTGAAAACTCTTTTATAAGTTTGGAAAAGCTTATTAGAACTTGATTCCCGGTAGCAGTCCCATAAAGGTCATTAATATGTTCTAGTTTGTCTATATCTATGAGCATAAGTACCGTAAACTCTAGATGTTTATAATTATTAGTATTGTACATAAAAGCACATAGGTTATCTAAACCGGTAAGAGAGTCTCTATATATTTGAGTGTTTATTATTTGGCTTTTTTCTTCAAGACTCTTTTCTAGTTGAATATTTTGGTTTTTTATAGATTCATGATAGAGATGCGCAAGTTTTTCATTATTGTGAGCTTCTGAAACTCTATATATGATTTTTGTCAATTGCTGCAAGCCTACCGGTTTTAGTACAAAGTATTCAATACCTAAGTTAATTAATTCTAAAAGGTATTCAGAGTCACTATATGCAGAAATGATTATTATTGATTGGTTTTGATCCTCTTGTAAGATACTCTTAGACATCTCTATACCATTCATAATAGGCATATTTATATCACTGATTATTAGATCATAGTTCCCTTGTTTATAAGCCTCAAGACCTTCTTTTCCGTTATTTGCCAAAACTACCGTAGGAAAGAATCTCTTTAAAAATTCTGCCATTTCCGTTTGAACTGTTAAGTCGTCTTCTACATACAGTACACGCATATCCTGAGTGTACTTTTTGAGCTTTTTTAAATCAACCATTTTACTCTCCATCAGTGCTCTTTCGTGGAAGAGATAATTTAAAACATGCTCCACCATTAATATTTTGTGCAACTATTGTACCCTTAAGATGTTTTTCTACAATCATCTGTGACATATAAAGACCCAAACCTGTACCTCCTTTTTCATCTTTTGTCGTGAAATACGGCTCAAATATTCTAGGTAGAACATCATCTGAAATTCCACCGGCATTATCACAAATCTCTATATAAACGTTTTGTGCATCTGAATCTATTTTTATTTCTATAGTCCCATCGCTCATATTTTTTAAAAGTATTATATCTTTGGAATTGTTTATAATATTAAGAAGCACCTGTATAACTTCACTATAGAAAGTGATGATCTCAATATCATTTTTGAATGATTTATTAAGAGTGATGTTATTGTTCTCTAAACTTTTTCCAATAAGTCCTAGAGTACCTTCTACTAGTTCTGAGAGCATACAACTGTCTGCTTTTTTATTAGGTTTTAGAAAGTTTCTGAAGTCATCAATAGTCTTGGATAAGAAAGATGTCTGTTCTACTATCTTGGCAAGTTTCTCATTAAACCTCTTATAGTCAACGTCTTCTAACTCAATATCAAGTTGCATATTTTGAGCTCCCATGCTTATGGCTGTTATGGGTTGGCGCCACTGATGAGCTATCATACTAATCATATCACCCATCGCTGCTTGGCGTGATTGAGCTAGCATTATCTCATCTTTTTGTTTGAGCTCATTTTCCATCTTTTTAGTTTCAGAGAGGTCACGCAAAAAACCTATTCCGTGCCATTTCCCATCTATTAAAACACCATTTAGTAAAAGTGATACAGGAAACTCATGACCGCCTTTTTTAATAGCTGAGAGTTCAAGGATCTTACCAAGTGCATCTCCCTCTCCAGTTTTCGCAAATTTTTTATATCCTTTTTTTGCTGCTTCATGAAAGGCTTTTGGAGCAACTATTTTGTGAAAATCTTTTCCTAAGAGTTCATCTTCTTCATAGCCAAGTATCGCTTTTGCTTTAGGATTCCAAAATATAAACTTACCATCATTATCAAGCATTATAATTGCATCTAGAGCAGAGTCTGTTATGGCTCTTAGTTTTTCTTCATTCTCCAATAGAACTTTATTGCTATTGTTTAGTTTGTTCCTAATAACTTCAATCTCCGTTACATCAGCAAAAGTAACAACACTAAGACTCTCTTGAGTGTTTATTTTACTTATAGGCAGTTTTTGCGCTTGGACTATAAAGCGATGAACTTTTCCATCATGCACCATTGAAGCTTCATGTATTTGGTTTGGATTTGCAAAGATATAAGCAAGCCAAGTCAGCTCATCAACAAAAGGCATAAGAGTGTTTTCTTCTTCTATAAAAAAATCACAGATACAATCATGATCTTTTTTGAACTCGTCGAGTGTCTGATATCCTGTAAAATCAAGCATAGTACGGTTAGCTCTTTTTATCTTTTCACCGTCTGTCACGATAACGATATTAGGAAGGACATCTATAATGTTTTGAAGGTAATCGCGGTTAAACTCTAGCTCGTTTAGAAGCTCTTTTTGTTTGGTAATGTCTTCTATAGTTCCTATAGATACTAAAGCATTACCTAGTTCATCAAAAGTAGTCTCACATCGCTCTTTTACAAATTTTATTCGCCCATCTTTCATTAGAAGGCGATGCTCGAGAGAATAGGGTGTTTTGTTTTCCAAGGATTCTAAATATTTTGAGTTTACAGCCTTTTTGTCATCCGGATGGACAGCATTTAAAAAGTCTTCATAGGTAGCACCGATTTTTTTAGGATCTATCTCAAAGATATTATAAATCTCATCTGACCAGATGAGTCTATTTGAGGCTATATTTAATTTCCAACTTCCTATATGAGTAATCTTTTGTGACTTCGCAAGTAGATGCTGACTCTCGTGAATCTTTAAAATTTGTTTTCTGTAAACCTCTGTTACACAATTTTCATATGATTTGATTCGAGTGTAAATAAACCATACCAAAATAGCAAGTGATATTAAAATAAACGACAGTTGAATAATCAACAAGTAATCTTCTTCTGTAAAAGATTCGAGAATATCGTGAAAAATTAGAATTTTTATTTTTGGTTTATTCTCAAAGTCATTTAATGAAAAAATATGCACTTTATAGTCATTATTTGCGGTTGATACAGTTACATCTTGTCTTTTAAAATCTAGAGTTTTTAGTGATCTATATATCAAGTCGAGATTTCCATGTGGAGTAGATTGTATCTCATAGCCATCTAAAAGTTTATTCTTAATACTTTTAGGAAGGGATAACTTGTCATTTTTAATAAATACAAGTCCATCAACACCATTGATATCTTTTAACTCATTTATTATAAAGTTAAGGTCTAAACCAACTTCTAAAGCACCTATATATTTATTTTTACTATCAAATATAGGCGTAATAATTCTATAGAGTGAGTTGTGTGTACCTGTTTCAAAACCAGATATTGTTTTATGTGAAGTATGAATCTCTTTTATCATAGGTCTAATATGGGTAAGTTTATCACCGTAAATGTTTGGCATATGCATTCTTAAAAAAGAGTGCCCATCTTTAAGATGAAAATGCATGGTTTTAAGAGTACTCTCTTCTTCGCGCATTAAATCCCATTTAGGTTTTAAAAGTTTGTAAATTGATTCACGGTCTTTTTTTTCTAAAAGTGTTGCCAGTTTAGTTGTCTGAATAATACGTTTATTTATGTATACATACTCTTTAACATAATGGTTTATAGTTTGATCTATACTTCTATGAACTTGAAGAGAGTGCTTTTTTTCATAACTTTTATCCCTGTCTTCATAAACAAAATTTGTTATTGCCACTATTACAACTATAAGAATAAACATAGTTATAACTATGGAGAAGGTAACACTTTTGCGAAGGGATGATGTATCGAGTTTTTTCACGTAGATTCTCCTTCTTAACAACTTAGATAAGTAAATATTATTATTTTAATGTAAAATGTTATAAATGATAACATAATATACGTACAAATTTCATTATGCTAAGATGCATATAAAGATTTTATAGGAAGGAAAATGATTACTGTAAGTAAACTAAAAGAGTATGCAGCAGATATAAGAGTTTTGTATGTTGAAGACGATAAAGCGATTCAGCATGAGATACATGATTTTTTGGGCCGTTTTTTCCCAACTATAATTTTAGCTGATAATGGTGAAGAGGGACTTCAACTATATAAGACAGGTCATTATGATATTGTAATCAGTGATATAAATATGCCAAAGATGAATGGTATAGAGATGGTTAATGCTATAAAAGAGATAAATGAAGAACAGAAAGTCATTATCACTTCTGCATATAATGAGCCAAAATATCTTATGGAACTCATTGACAATGGGGTTGATAAATTTGTTCTCAAGCCATTTAACAATAAGCAGTTTTTACATGTACTTTATAAGATAAGTGAATATATTTATAATAAAAAACAAAATCAATTACTTCAAAAAGAAATATCAAAAAAGATGTCTCAAATAGAGACCATTGTAAATATGATTGAGCATGGTATAGTTGTTATTGATCATTATAGAGTTACGCAGGTTAATGAGCAGTTTTTAAAAATGGCAGGTTATGATACCCAAGAAGAGTTTTATCAAGAAATTAGTAATGTATCTTCGCTTTTTGAACCACATAAAGGTTATATCGATGTAAACACGAATAAAGAGCTTATTGAAGTTTTAGAGTCTAGTAGAGAAGAGATACATAAAGTCATTATGAAGATAGATTTAAAAGAAAATATTTACTTATTAAAACACAAGAAAGTTCCAAATGAAGATAAGTATGTTATTTCTTTTACTGATATTACAGAAGAAGAAGAGTTAGTAAATATTAATACTAAGACAGGGCTGCCAAACATATTTGCAATGACTTCAGATATAGAATATCGTATCGCTAAAGGCATAGAGTTTGTAGTTGACTTAGTCAGAATCGAAAATATTGATAAAATGGTTAAATGGCACGGAAGAGAAGTACGAAACCATGTTGATGAAAATGTTGGAGGTATACTTAAAAAAGAGAAGGAAACACTCGATGAAAATGGAGTGTTTGCAGCATACTATGGACATAATAAATTTGTATTTGTACGAGAAAAAGATAAAAAAGATATAGTTGACGCTGCAATAAGAAAAATAGGTTATATATCTATTGCTGATGATAAAGAAAATATTAAACGAGATAAAAGTAGTATATTTTATATGCCTATTCAAAATTCTATAGAGGTTAAAGTTACTGCTAAAATAGATGATTTACTTAAAGAGATAGAAGCTAAGCTTGAAAATATGATTGTATAAATTAATAATTTATAGTTAAACAAATAGACTCAAAGCAATATCAAAGACATTTTTGAATATAATTCGCGGATTTAGATATAAAGGAATTTCATGGCTAACAAACGGGTATTGGTTAAGTTTTCAGGTGAAGCTCTTGCAGGTGAAGCAGGTCATGGGATCGATACACAGATTTTAAACTATATCTCTCAGGAGATAAAGTCTCTCGTAGAAGCTGGTATTGAAGTTGGTATTGTTATCGGTGGTGGAAATATCATCCGTGGTGTAACAGCAGCTCAAGATGGAATTATCAAGAGAACTTCTGGTGATTACATGGGAATGCTAGCAACTGTAATTAACGGTGTTGCTATGCAAGAAGCGTGTGAGCATGCAGGTCTCCAGGTGAGAATGCAAACAGCTATAAAAATGGAACAGATTGCAGAACCGTATATTAATCGTCGTGCAGTGCGTCATTTAGAAAAAGGTCGTGTTGTTATTTTTGCAGCAGGAACAGGTAACCCTTTCTTTACAACAGATACAGCGGCAACGCTTAGAGCAGTTGAGATAGGTGCTGAGGTTATAATAAAAGCGACGAAAGTTGATGGTGTTTATGACAAAGACCCGGCAAAATATAGTGATGCAGTGAAATTACCAGTGTTAACTTATGAGCAAGCTCTTAATGACCACATTAAAGTTATGGATGATACATCTATTGCACTTGCAAAAGATAACAAGTTGCCTATAATTGTATGTGATATGTCTAAAAAAGGTAACTTATTAGATATCTTAAATGGCAACATGGACAACTGTTCAATAGTAAAATAAAACTCAAGGAAATAGTAAAATGAAAGTTGAAGAATTAACAGCAAAAGTTTTAAAAGAAAATCCAAATATGGATCGTTATCAGTTGGCACTTGCCGTAGCAAAAAGAAGTGATGAACTTTTAAATGGTGCTACAAGTAAATTAAATATTGATCCCAAAAGTATTAAAGCAGCAGATTTAGCTTTAATGGAGATTGCACAAGGCCTTGTAAGAGTTAAAGGTTTTGTAGACGCTGAAAGATAGTTCAGTTGAGTCTGAGTCAAGTAGATATAGAGAAAGTTAAACATATACATGATGTTGACTCAGCACAAGAGTACCTTTTTTCACAGATCACTCCAAGTGATAAACTTCGTGAAGCTCTTGAATATTCTAAAACTGCACATACTGAGCAGTTTAGAAAGAGCGGACAACCATATATAATCCACCCAATCTTAGTAGCAAGCATTGTTTCATCTATTACAGATGATGAATCGATGGCGATAGCAGCTCTACTGCATGATGTTGTTGAAGATACAGATATTACTATTGAAAAAATAACAGAGCTGTTTGGTTCCGATGTTTCTCATTTAGTTGAAGGTTTGACTAAAATTGATAACATTAGAGATTCTGAGCTGATACCTTCAACTTCTAATGAAAGACTGGTCGTTTCAGCACTTTCATTTAGAAAGATGCTTCTTGCAAGTATAGAAGATGTGAGAGTATTAGTAGTAAAACTTTGTGACAGACTTCATAATATGCTTACTCTAGATGCTTTGCCTGATCATAAGCAAGTTAGAATTGCTGAAGAGACACTCGTTGTATATGCTCCAATCGCTCACCGCCTTGGTATATCTTTTTTGAAAAACATATTAGAAGATTTGAGTTTCTCATATCTTTTTAAAGAAGAAAAGCATCATATAGACAACTATCTTGATACTAACTATCATGCGATAGAAATGAAGTTGGATGAGTTTAAAGAATCTATACATAAACTTTTATCTAAGAATGGTTTTTGTGAAGATGATTTTGAGATACTATCACGTGTTAAGCACCGCTATTCTATCTACTTGAAGATGCAGAGAAAGGGAGTTTCTATTGATGAGGTCTTAGACCTTTTAGCCGTTAGGATATTAACTACCGATCCTGTAAAATGTTATAATATTTTAGGTCTGATACATCTGCATTTTCAGCCACTCTCTTCAAGATTTAAAGACTACATAGCCGTTGCAAAAGATAATGGTTATCAGACCATTCATACTACTGTATTTTATGAAACTGCTATATTTGAAGTACAGATCAGAACTTTTGATATGCATAAAACTGCTGAACTTGGAGTTGCTGCGCACTGGAAATATAAAAGTGGCGGAAACAATATAAAGCTAGATTGGTTACATAACTTGGGTTACCAAAATGAGTCTGTAGAAGATTTTTATGCTCTTATAAAAAATGATCTATACTCTGAAGATATAGCTGTATTTTCTCCAAGAGGAGAAGCATTTACACTTCCTCGAGGTGCAGTTGTCCTGGACTATGCTTACACTGTACATACAGCGGTTGGAAACACAGCAAAATCTGCACTTGTAAACAAAGTGAAAACACCACTTCTTAGTGAACTGCAAAATGGTGATATTGTTAAGATCAACGTAGCCGATGATATTATTACAAGATGTTCTTGGATAGATGCTGTAAAAACATCCAAAGCAAAAACAAATATGAGATTTAACTGTAATGCAAGAGTTAGAGATATCAATGCAAAGTCTAGTGTAAATATCGTAGCTGCAGCAATGAATCTGAACCATTCAAGAGTTGAAGAGTGGTTTGATAGACACAACTGCGAAAAGAGAGCATCTATACCTTTTGATATAGAACACTTTCGTGATGTAATTCATAAATATACTATGGAGATAAGTCAAAATTCCAGGTTTAAAAGATTTCTTTCTCGTCACAGATTTAAGCTAAAGCCGTATAACATCAGAGGTACCGAAATATATAGTACTTCGCATGTTAGTGATATTGTTTTTGACTATTGTTGTCACCCAAAATCCGGTGATGAGATAGTGGCATTTTTAGAAAAAGGCAAAGCTCACATTCATCATAAAATGTGTAAAAGTGCTGTTAAAAAACTAGAAGCAAATGAACCAATGCTGTTTGTAAGATGGGAAAAGCAAAATGTCTATAACTACAATGTAATAGTTTCTCTTCCAAGTGGAAAAGGTACTTTAGCAGACTTTTTAAACTTTTTGGTAAAATTAAATATAGACATAAACTCTATAGAACTTGGTAAAAATAAGAGTGAGTCATCGAGATATTGTGAGCTTGGCTTTGAGTCAAAAGAAGCCGATATTAACTCTCTTCGTGCTAAAATGGAACAAAAAATAAAAGTTATACATCTCATACGAACTGATGATGCTTATCGATAAAATTAATGAGGGAAAGATATATATGTTACAAGAAGCTTTAAGAGAAATAAATAGAGGCAGTGCTGAAATAATTGATAGTGAAAGAATTGAAAAGTTATTAAAAGCGTATTTTGAAGAGGGGAAAACATACACTGTAAAAGCCGGTTTTGATCCAACTGCCCCTGACTTACACCTTGGTCACACAGTACTTCTACAAAAGCTTGCAACATTTCAAAAGTATGGCGCAACGGTACAATTTCTAATAGGTGATTTCACTGCTTCAATCGGTGATCCAACCGGTAAAAATATTACTAGAAAAATTTTAAGTAAAGAAGATATTAAAAAGAATATCTCTAGTTATACTACGCAAGCTTTTAAAATTCTTGATGAGAGTAAAACAGAGATAGTTTACAATAACGACTGGTTAGCACCTCTTGGTTCTGTTGGTATGCTAGAACTTGCATCTAACTTGACAGTTGCAAGAATGTTAGAGCGTGATGATTTTTCTAAGAGATATGCTGCACAAACACCTATTGCAGTAAGCGAGTTTATGTATCCCCTTCTTCAAGGTTATGATAGTGTTCATCTGAAGTCAGATATAGAACTAGGTGGGACTGATCAGAAATTTAATCTTTTAATGGGTAGACAACTGCAAAAAGCTTACGATGTGAAAAAACAACAAGCTGTTTTAATGATGCCTATTTTAGAAGGTCTTGACGGCGTTCAAAAGATGAGTAAATCACTTAATAATTATATTGGTGTAACTGATGAACCAAATGATATGTTTGGAAAAGTACTTAGTATCTCTGATGATCTTATGTGGAGATTTTACGAACTATTAAGTACAAAATCTTTGGATGAAATAGCCGCTATTAAAAATGGAGTTCTTGATGGTTCTCTGCACCCTAAAAAAGTTAAGGAAGAATTAGCTATAGAAATCACGGCTAGATATCATTCAGACTCCCTTGCACTTGGGGCAAAAGCAGAATTTGATAAAGTACACGCTAAAAGTCAAATACCAACAGAAATAGATGAATATAGTTGTGATGGAGAGATTTGGATAGCGCAAGCCTTAGTAGATTGTAACATTGAGCCATCTACTTCACAAGCAAGAAGAGATATTAAGCAAGGTGCTGTTAAAATAAATCAAGAAAAGATATCGGATATGCAGTTACAACTCTCGAGCGGTGAATATATACTTCAAGTTGGAAAAAGAAAGTTTGCAAAATTAAAGGTTAATTAGATGAGTTTTGAGTCGTTAAAAATTGGAAAATATGTAATAGAGAAGCCTATAGTTCAAGGTGGTATGGGTGTTGGTATTAGTTGGGATCAACTTGCCGGCAATGTATCAAAAGAGGGTGGGTTAGGTGTTATAAGTGCTGTTGGTACCGGTTACTACGAAGATAAGACATACTCAAAGAAATTAGTTGCAGATAGACCTCTAAGTGAAGCTAACTTCTACTCTCCAGAAGCTCTTCACAAAATATTTGCAAATGCTAGAAAAGTATGTGGTGACAAGCCATTAGCTGCAAATATTTTATACGCTATGAATGATTATGGTCGTGTTGTAAAAGATGCTTGTGAAGCAGGTGCAAATATCATTATCACAGGTGCTGGACTTCCAACAAATATGCCGGAATTTACTGAAGGTTTTCCAGATGTAGCACTTGTTCCTATTGTATCATCTGCTAAAGCTCTTAAAATAATTTGTAAAAGATGGCAAAAGAGATATAACAGAATCCCTGATGCTGTAATAGTTGAAGGTCCTAAAAGTGGTGGACACCAAGGTTTTACTTATGAGCAGTGTAAATTACCTGAGAACCAATTAGAAAATATTGTCGGTCCTGTTGTAGAAGAAGCAGCCACATGGGGTGATATACCAGTAATTGCTGCCGGTGGTGTTTGGGATAAAAATGATATCCAAGAGATGTTGTCTCTTGGTGCATCTGGTGTTCAAATGGGAACTCGTTTTATTGGTACGCATGAATGTGATGCACACATAAATCTTAAAAATGTTCTTATAAATGCTAAAAAAGAAGATATCAAACTAATGGGGTCACCTGTTGGGTATCCAGCTCAAGGTGTAGTTACAAATCTTACTCACTTAGTTGAGAAAAGAGAAGGTCCTGCTATTAAGTGTATCTCAAACTGTGTTGCTCCTTGTAACCGTGGTGAAGAAGCAAAAGAAGTTGGTTTTTGTATAGCAGATAGACTAAGTGACGCATTTTTAGGAAATACTGAAACAGGTCTGTTTTTCTCCGGAACGAATGGCTATAAGTTAAATGAGATTATCTCAGTAAAAGAGTTAATAGACAAATTGATGGTAGGCGAATAGACAGAGAATGGTTCGTCTTCTAAGTCTGTTTTTAATTCTTGTAATCTCTCTATATGCGCAAAGTAATAGTGAGCTTTTAAAACGGGCTGATGGGTTTATGAAAAGTGGTTCAAAGTCGAATCAGTTTCGTGCATACAACGACTATAAGAACCTCTATCTTCGTGCTATAATGGCAGAAGACGGTAAGCTTAGAGCAAGTGCTTTGAAAGGCATTGTTAAAAGTGGCAATAAGCTTCATATAGATGTGTCTCAATATTCAAAAGAACTTTCAAAAATAAAAATAAAAACTTCTTATCAAGCTCCAAAATCAAAACCAATTCAAAAATCAAAATCAAAAAACATTAAAGTACAATCATCACATAAGCTAAAATCTGTAAGATGGAAAGATGATAAACTTGTTTTGAAATTTGATAAAAAATTACGAAGTAATCAAATAAATTATTTTACATTATATGATGGTGAGAATGAAAGATATAGATATATTTTTGACATTCATGCATCTATGCTAACAGAGTCTCAAAACCTTATAAAAAAAGGTATAAATAGAATTAAATTGGGACAATATGATACTAATACTTTAAGACTTGTAATTGAAAATAGTAAAAAAGTAGAAATTAGATTTAAAAAAGAGTCAACACAGTTAGTAATTAATATGAGATCCTCAACTATTAAATCTGAAGCAAAAATATCTAATGATATTCCAAAGACGACATTCCCTCAAAGAGCTGATAGAGATAAAGTAATAGTTATAGATGCCGGACATGGTGGAAAAGACCCTGGTGCAGTCGGATACAAAAACTATAGAGAAAAAGTAGTAGTATATAAGATTTCACAAGAGTTAAAGCGAATACTTCGTTCTCGCGGTTATAAAGTATATATGACAAGAGATAGAGATAAGTATGTAAAATTAAGCAAAAGAACAGAATATGCAAATAATAAAAATGCAGATATCTTTGTAAGTATTCATGCAAATGCTGTTGGCAGAAAAAATGCAAATAAAGTTCATGGAATTGAATGTTACTTTTTATCTCCGTCGCGTTCAAAACGGGCTGAAAGAGTTGCTGCAAAAGAGAATTCAGCAGATTTAAGTGAAATGAATAGATATGGTAAAGACACCTTTTTAAATTTCTTAAATAGTCATAAGATAGTGGCATCTAATAAACTCGCGATAGATCTGCAAAGAGGAATGTTAGGCTCTTTAAATAAAAAGTATAAGGTAAAGGACGGTGGAGTTAGAGAAGGACCTTTCTGGGTTCTTGTGGGGGCTCAGATGCCGGCTGTTTTAGTAGAAGTAGGTTTTATATCTCATCCAACAGAAGCAAAAAGATTAGTAGATTCTAAGTATAGAAAAACGATGGCTTTAGGCTTGGCAAATGGAATTGAGAGATATTTCGCTAAGAATTAATGCCCTTGTCTCCAACGCAAGGAATATTTTCGTAGAAAATGTTTACTGAAGTTGAAAAAGAGACAAGGGTACTAAATATCTTCCTTTTTATATTCTAAGTCACCAGCAACAGCTTCTTTATCATTAATGATTTTTTCTATCTGCTTTTTAACTCTGTCATAACGATACTGCTCTTTGAACCCTATTATTCTTCCACCAGCGGCATTTGGATGTCCACCGCCATTTGCCCACTCTTTAGAGATTTGAGAAACACTAACTTGATTATTTGCTCTTAGACTCATAGTTCCACGGTAGCTGACATCCACAATGAAATCATACTCTGGATAAGCAAGTAAAAAACCATTGCCTATAATAGATGTATTTCCAACACCATAACTTAAATAGCCTCTATAGCCTTTGTAGTAAATAGTCTTCTCATCTCTTGATTCACCCAATAGTTTTACAATATATTTTGTTGCTAAATTATCAAGAGTGTCATTCTTGTCTTCTCTAAAAAACTCTTTTTTTATAAGGTGGATTTTTTCATCTAAAACTATAGGAGCATTTTCTTCATTTATGTATTTTGTAGCTTCAAGAAGTAGAGATAATTTATAGTTATTATCTACATCTGCAAACATAATTTTGTTAAGCTCTCTTGTCTCAGTTACTAGTCTCATACAAACTTTTCCATACTCAAAGTTCTCTACTTCTTCTTGTTTCCACAAATCGACAGCATTTACTACGTTTACAAATTTATTCATCCACTCAGGTTCATTAAGTTCAAAGTGTTCCAATGCATAGTCATAAGTTATTTTCGTTGCACATCTTGATGTATCTAGAAAGTACCAGTCATATTTATTAGCACTGTCTTCTCCACTACCATGATGATCCAAAAGAGTTAGGGTAACATCTTTTTTATTATCGTTCATCTTTTTAACTTCATTATTGAGCCATCTTGATTCATCAAAGGTAAGGTTTAAGTCTGTAATTAATATAAGAGAGTCAGTATTACTCTTATTTATCTTTTCCAGTATGAGCTCTAGTTTTTGTTTAACTTCAGCTCCGTAGTTAGCATTATAATTAAATATTTTATACGGAGTGAATCTCATCACTAACTGACAGCTATAACCATCTAAATCAATATGCGATAAATGGTAAATTGTTTTATTGTTCATTATATTCCTTAAACTTATTATACTATATTTATGACTCTATAGAAATAGAGCCCATTACTTCAAAAGTTGCACTTGAATCAATCTCGGCATGTGAAAGTGTTACAACATCTAGAGAAAATCTCTCAAAAATTTCGGCTACACCACGACGAAGCTGAGGATCTACGATGATAACAACAGGAGAAACTCCTTTTTGTAGTAGTTCATGTGCTTTTTTACTTGTTGCTTGTATGAGTTGATTTATCTCTCCTACACTTAGTAGAAGATTTCTGACACCATCTTTTTCTTGTGACTTTTCAAGCATCATCTGCTCTGAGATAGTATCAAAAGTCAGTAGACGTATAACTCCATCATCACCAGAATACATCTGTGTTATAATACGAGAAAGTTTTGAGCGTACCTGTTCTGTTATAAGATCTACATTTTTAGTAAACTCTGCAATATCTGCTATTGTCTCTAAGATAGTGAGCATATCTTTAAGAGGAATCTTTTCGTGTAAAAGACCTTTTAGTATACGCTGAATTAGACCGATAGATGCTACTTTTTGAACATCATCCACGATAACAGGAAAATCTGTTTTAATTTTCTCAATAAGAGTTTGAACCTCTTGACGAGTGAGTAAGTCTTCAGCATTCCTCTTAACAAGCTCACTCATATGAGTAGAGATAACTGTAGCTGGGTCAACAACAGTATATCCGTTGATAATTGCATCTTCTTTCTGATCAGGTGTGATCCAAATTGCATCTAGACCAAAAGCAGGCTCTTTTGTAGCTTCTCCATCTATCTCACCGGTTGCCATTCCACTATCCATCGCCAAGAATTTATCAGGCTTAATAAAACCTTCACCAATAGAGATACCCTTGAGTAAAATCTGATACTGTTCTGGTTGCAGATGCAAGTTGTCACGTATACGAACCTGAGGCATTAAAAAACCAAAATCAGATGCTATCTTACGTCTCATTGACCGAATACGTTCTAGTAAGTCACCACCTTGAGAATTGTCTGCTAGTCGTATAAGTTGGTAACCAAGGGTAAGTTCAAGCATTTCTACTTTTAGTATATCTTCTAGAGCTGTTTCTTCTTCTTTTGCTATCTCTTCATTAGACTTTACCGGTTTAGCTTGAGCTTCTTCTTTGGCTTGTTGTTCTCTAGCTTTAGGGGAGAGAATATTTTCAACATCGAGTATGGTAAGTTCACCTTTTTCATACTTGTAAACTGACCAGCCAAGAAGTGCAAACAGGATTCCAACGAAGCCCATTGAAGCAGTTGGAAGTCCTGGTACAAGTGCAAATAAAATCATGATAAAACCAACTATCATAAGGATTTTTGCATTACCCATCATCTGGTTGATTGTACCTTCTGCAAAGTTATCTCCCTCTCCGGAAGAACGGGTAATCATAATACCTGTAGCAGTAGAGATGATAAGTGCAGGGATCTGACCAACAAGACCATCACCAATAGTTAAAAGTGTAAAAGTTGAAGCACTATCTCCAACTGTCATATCATGTTGAAATACACCTATAAGAAATCCACCGATAATATTGATAAGAGTAATAACAATACCTGCAACAGCATCACCTTTTACAAACTTAGACGAACCATCCATAGCTCCATAAAAGTTTGCATCTTGAAGGATTTCTGCACGACGTTGCTTAGCCTCAGCATCATCAATAAGCCCAGCATTAAGGTCAGCATCTACTGCCATCTGTTTACCAGGCATTGAGTCTAGTGTAAAACGAGCAGCAACCTCTGCAACTCTTGTAGAACCTTTTGTAATAACCATAAAATTAATTAGAACAAGAATGGAAAAAACTATAATACCGATAACAAAGTTACCACCTACAACAAAGTCACCAAAGCTTGTTATGATGCTACTTACAGCACCCGGTCCTTCATGACCATGGCTTAGAATCATCCTTGTTGTGGCAATATTGAGAGAAAGTCTGAACAGTGTTAAAATAAGAATGAGTGTCGGAAAAGTTGTTAAGTCTGTTGGTTTTGGAACATAGAGTGATATAAGTAAAATCAAAACAGCCAAAGCCATAGAAATAGTTAGTAGTACATCAAGCAGGCTTGAAGGAAGAGGAACGATAATAATAGCTAAAATAGCCATTACAAATACAACTACACTTAAATCTCTTTGTCCAATAAGAAAGTTTAGTGTTGTTCCAATCTGCTCTCTTGTAGTAAGTTTTCTTGCCAATGTGTTACTCTAAAATATCATCAAGTGATAAGTCGGCTAAAAAGTCATCTATTTTGCCTTGAAGTTTATTTAAAAATGGCCAGATAGAACAAAGCTCAGCTCTATCACTAGGACAATCTTTTTGAGATGGTGAGCAGTCAAAGACAGCAGGTGCTTTCCCCTCAACTGCGCTCATGACACTTAGCATGCTAATATCTTTGGCATCTTTTAGCAGTGTAAAGCCACCGTTAACACCTTTATACGACTTTAAAATGCCATTTTTTGCCAGAGCTTGTAGAATCTTAGCTAAAAAGCTTTTTGGTATAGATAGCTGATTAGAAAGAGTTTCACTATCCATAGGTGAATCAGCTTTTGATAAAACAATTAGAGAAAGTATTGCGTATTCACTTGCACGAGTTATTAACATAATGTTTACTTTTAAATTAAGATTTTAATATTGAAAAAGATTATATCCAAAGAAGTTGAATTTAATTTAAGTTTCAAATATTAGAAAAGTAAGTATAATGTCTTCATGTCTTATAAAGTGATATCAAAAAAACTAATCATAATAGTTCCTATTATGTTTTTTATCATCGCATTTGTTAGAATTTCTCTTAATTATTTTGAAAATAAAAAGAGTGTTGAAGAATTTATCTCTGAGCAGTCAAAACTTGTAGACTCTCTATACATGACACATAGAGATTATTACCAAAACCTTTATCTAAATAAAATCATAAACTTAAATGAAAAATCGCTTGCTGGACTTCCTGCATTCTCTGCTGCACAAATCTCTAAAACATTCTCAGAACAAAATAGACTACAAATTACAATGCAGACAGTTAGTGATAGAGCCAGAAACCCCAAAAACCAAGCTGATGTATATGAACTCGAAGCTATAAAGTATTTTAAAAATAATGCAGATGCTAAAGAATACTTTAGTCTAGAGAGCGATTTTTATCAATATGCTACTCCTCTGAAAATTGAGAAAAAATGTCTTACTTGTCATGGAGAAAAATCTAAAGCCCCAAAATTCATATCTGACAAATATGATAAGGCGTATGACTATAAAATTGGTGATATAAGGGGTATTTTAAGTATTAAAGTCCCAACTTTTCATGTAAATAAAATCATCAATAAACAGTTCCTAGGTTCAGTATTATATGATTTACTCCTTATGATATTTGTTTCTCTTATAGCATTTTATTTAATGAGATTTTTTTCAAAATTACAAGGACAGTTAGAAGATGAACTTGATGATAGAACACATGAGTTAAAAAACTCTCTATCTTTTCTTGAAAGTTATAAAGATGCAATTGATAGTAATCTTATAGTCTCTAAAAGTGACTTGAATGGAGATATAACATACGTAAATGATATTTTTTGCAAGATTACTGGCTATACCCGTGAAGAAGTTATTGGAAAGAATCATAGTATTTTAAGAGATAAATCTTTTTCTAAAGCAATGTATAAAAAACTTTGGTCAACTATTGTCTCAAGAGAAACATGGCATGGCAGAATAAGAAATGTAAAGAAAGATGGCTCCTTTTACTGGGTAGATGCAACTATCACTCCGATTATAAATGCTAAGGGAGATATAACTGAGTACATTTCAATAAGACATGACATTACTCAGCTAATAGATCAAAAAAATGAATTAAAAACTTTTGCCAATACTGATTCTCTTACAAAACTTGGAAATAGAAATGCACTCAAAGAAGAGATTGATAATAGTGAAAATATATTTCTGATTTTAGTAAATATAGACAGTTTCTCTCAGATAAATGACTTTTACGGACATGAATTGGGAGACTCTATTTTAGTTGAATTTGCATCTAAATTACTACAAAGCTGCAGTATGAATAAAGAACTAAAACTATTTAGAGTCAGTGGTGATGAATTTGCAATATTAACAGTAGATATGCCGGCTCACAGTGTTGTACAAAAGGCACAATCAATTGTTAAATTTATTAACTCACATGTATATGAAGTAGAAGATGAAACAGTAGAATTAAATGCAACAGTTAGTATTTCACTAGAAAAGAAAGAACAGTTGCTCATAACTGCAGATATGGCTCTAAAAATTGCAAGAAGAGAGGCTAAGGATCTGATTGTCTATGATAAAGCAATGAATCTTGATAAAGAGTATGAAAATAATATGCTCTGGACTAAAAAAATAAAAGAAGCAATAAAGAATGACAAGATAGTTTTATACTTTCAGCCAATCGTAGATAATGCCAATGGAGAAATTAATAAATATGAGTCTTTAGTAAGACTTATTGATGAAAATGACAAAGTTATAACACCATACTTTTTCTTAGAGATTGCGAAAAAAGCAAAGCTTTATAAACAGATAACAAAAATTGTAGTCCAAAAGAGTTTCGAGAACTTTAGAGAGAATGATTTTGAATTTTCTATAAACCTAAGTATAGATGATATTTTAGATAAAGAGATAAATGCATATATATTAGAAATGTTAGACATATACAATATATCTAATAGAGTAATATTTGAAATAGTTGAATCTGAGAGTATTGAGAATTTTGATGAGATTCAGAAATTTATTAAAAGTGTAAAAGAATTAGGCTGTAGAGTTGCTATAGATGACTTTGGAACAGGTTATTCAAACTTTGAGTACCTAATGAGACTAGAAGCAGATTTCATCAAAATAGATGGTTCTATCATAAAAGAAATTTTAGAAAATAAAAACTCGGAGATTATTACAAGCGTAATAGTTGATTTTGCTAAAAAGATGAACATTCAAGTAATAGCGGAATTTGTAGAGAATGAAGAAATATTTAATAAAGTTAAAGAGTTGGGAATTGAAAAGTCACAAGGTTACTACTTTAGTGAGCCTAAACCATTTTTAATATAGTTTTGCTATAATCCCATTTCAACTTTATACTTTTATGTATGAACGTTAGATTATTATACCCATCAGGAGGCTATTATGGCTTTAGATTCGGCTAAAAAACAAGAAATTGTAACAAAATATGGTCGCTCAGAGAGTGACACAGGTTCAAGTGAAGTTCAAATCGCACTTTTAACAACAAGAATTGCAGAGTTAACAGAGCACTTAAAAATATTCAAAAAAGATCACGCTTCTAGACTAGGTCTACTTAAATTAGTTGGTCAACGTCGTCGTTTAATGAAATACTTCAAAAGAAAAGATAAAGACGCTTATCTTAAACTAGTACAAGATTTAGGTATTAGAGATAATATCTAATTTTAATCTTAATTATCTAACTTAATCCCTCTTTTATGAGGGCTTTAAGCTTACTTTTATTTTTACAATAAATATAACCTTTCATTATAACAAAACTGCAAAAACAACCACAACTATTAATAATCCTATACATATTAACAAAAACTCATTTCTTTAAATTTAATTTCAGTACCCACACTGTAAGCTATGCTATTAAAGATTTTTGGGAGGTTTAGTGTGTCTAAAAACAATAGTGAAATAAGCACAGATGGTTTAACTTTTTTAGAAGATGGTGAAGTATTATATAATGATTTATATCTTTTAAGCGAAACAGATGAAAAAGGTATAGTTGAATACGCCAGTGACTCTTTTCTAAAAATAGCAAATTTACATAGAGATGAACTACTTGGTCAGCCTCATAATGTTGTTCGTCATCAAGATATGCCTCGCGCTGCTTTTAAGTCTCTTTGGGATGATGTTCAATCGAAAGGTTTTTGGACTGGTTATGTTAAAAATGCAAGAAAAGGTGGTGGGTACTATTGGGTATATGCTACAGTTCTTCGCTCAGTTGATAAAAATGGAAAAACTAAATATGTTTCCATTCGAGTTAAACCGTCTCGTGAAGATATCAAAAAAGCTCAAGAGCTTTACGCAACTCTAGATTAGAATCCAAAGGAATTTATAATGGCATTAATGAAAAAAAACACTTCAGGTTCATCTTCAGCTGCAGTAGTAGCACAAGCCAGCGGCGGTGGAGATAAAAGACGACAAAGAACACTGGCTAAACAACAACAAATAAGTGAGAGTATAGCTGGTGTATCTATGACAATTCTAGAAAATGCACAAGAGAGCGTAAGTGCTATTGAAGAATTAAAGTCTTCTATGGAACAAATTGCAACTGCTGCTGAAGAAAACAGTGGTGCAAGTGAACAAGCACTCGCAAATGTAAAAGATATAGATACTAATATTGTTAGAATGAACTCTACTATAGATACGGTTATATCATCTACACTCTCTACTGGTGAAAATATTATGGCATCTGTAGGAAAAGTTAATGATTCTGTGGGAAGAATGGCAAGAGCTGTTCAAGTTGCACAAGAGTCATCTACTAAGAGTGAAGAGTTGAAAATATCATCTCAAAATATTGGAGATGCTGTTAGGTTTATTGCTAAGATTGCAGATCAGACAAACCTTCTTGCACTAAATGCTGCTATTGAAGCATCTCGTGCTAAAGAGCATGGTAAAGGTTTTGCAGTTGTTGCTGATGAGACTCGTGCTTTAGCTGGAGAGAGTGAGAAAAATGCTGAATTTATTTCTGAACTTGTAACAAAGATTCAAGGAAGTATAGACAATATTATCCAAAGTATTGGTGAGACGACTACAACTATCTCAGATAACGGCTCCAAAGGTAATATGCTAAGTGCAAAGATGGAAGAGCTTACAAAAATAGCTGTTTATTCTGTTGAAGCGGCTAGAAGTGTAAATACTTATACTCAAAGACTTGGAGACTTTGTTGCTAAGATAAATAAAGGTTCTCAAGATATTGCTACTGCATCCAGTGAAATAGCTCTTTCAGTTGAGAAGACTTTAAACGGTATAGATATCCAATCAGATGCTCTTGCTCAAACAGAAGACGATATCAAAGAACTATCAAACCTTGCAGAAGAATTAAAGTACTCTACAGACACAATGAAATCTGCTGAAGATATCGCACTTAGTGCTGATACTATCGGTGGTTCAATGGAAGATATTCAAAATGCTCTTGAAGATGTTACAACTGCACTAAACCAGATAGAATCATCTTCTCACACTACAAATAAAAGCGCACTTCAAAATAAAGAACTAATAGAAGCTGGTATAGATGCAGCTAAAGATATTGATAAACTTATAGAGATTGCAAGAAGAAACTTTGATCTTTTAAAAGTGTCATTTAATGTTGTTAAAAATACCGTAAGTGAGATTAGAGGAGCTTTTAGTGATTCTATTACTCAAGGTAACAGCGCAGCCGGTGAATTAACTGTAATAATAAAAGAGACAAGAAATGTTGATAAAACAGTTGGAAATATATCAAACTCAATTGTTCAACTGAATATGCTGGCTATTAGTGGTTCAATTGAAGCTGCGCGTGCAGGTGACTTTGGAAAAGGTTTTGCAGTTGTAAGTGCTGATATTAGAAACTTGGCAAAGGATTCAGAGTCAAATACTGACAAAATCAATGATATAGTAGAATCAATGAACTCTGAGATTGATACGGTTAGAACTGATTGGAACAATCTTTTAGCATCTCAGGGAAATGAACAGTCATTAATTGATATATTAATAAGTGATATTGTAAAAATTACTGATATGCTTGTAGATCTACTAGATAGATATACAGGTCTTAAAGCTATCAATGATCAAAATCTTGAAGGCATGAACCAAGTTGTTATCGGTATTAGTGAGATTCAAAAGGCAGTAGAGCTTAGTGCTAGAAATGCGATGGAATCTCGTAAAGCAAGTGAGCTGATTATTGAGACAGTCTCACACATTGGTGAAGGTGTAGAAGAGTTGGCTGTAATGGCGGATGAGCTTCAGCAGGGGTAATTTAAGATGAAGATCCAAGAGATTTTAATTATTAAAAATTCTCAAGAGAATTATGGTATTTCAACAGAAGATATAAACCAGATTTCTAGAGTTCCATCGTTAATGGACCTTCCTCTGAGACCTAAAGGGACCAGAGGACTTTGCGGTGTTGGTGGAAACATAGTGAGTATTGTTGATGTAAATCTCTTATTAGATATGCAAGAAGTAGATTTAGAATCTAGTGACAGTAGGCTTTTAAGTCTTAACGGAAATCTATCATCAAATGCATTATTAGTTAGTGAAGTTTATAATACTATTGACATTGAAGAATCAAACATAGAGTATATTGATAATCCTAATGACCCGGTAATAGCTATATATAAATACAAAGACTCTCTAGTTCAAGTCTTATCTTTAGAAACTCTGATATCTAAAATTTCTAAAGTTAAAATAGAGTCCAGAGACGTACCGAGTGGTAAAGTAAAACATTTTGACACAAAAGAAGAAAACTCTACAAAATTCTTAATTTTTGCAATGTCAAAAGAAAGGTTTGCGCTCAATATTGACTACTTAAGAGAAATTATACTCTCAGATGTAAACTATACAGATATAGCCGGTAGTTCACAAGATCTACTTGGACTTATAACTTTGAGAGAAGAGTTGATTGCAGTAATAGATCTACGTTCTTATTATGGATTTAACAGCGATAAAAGTGAAAAAAATCGTATCTTGATTAGTTCATGTGGTGAAGAAACAATAGGGCTTCTAGTTGATGATATTATAGATATAAAAAGCTTTCCTGATAGGGATATAGAGTATATGAAAGATAGTTTTGAAGAAAATAAAATTTCTGGTGTTATTCATGATGATGACTCTTTAATATCTTTTTTTGATCAAGAAGTCTTAAAAACAATATTTTCTAAGAATAGAGCCTATATTGATTCAACATCTAAAAGTGAAATAGAAGCAGAAGATAGTTCTATGATCGCACAAGAAGTAATAATTTTCAAACTTGCCGGTAAAGAATATGCTTTTGATGTTGAATATGTAGCAGAGATTATAGATATAGTTGATTCTACTAAAGTAGCATATAGCGATGAAAATGTAGATGGTGTTATAAATATCAGAGGTCAAATAGTTACGATTTTGTCGCTATTTAAAAAGCTGGGTATACCAACACAAATCAATGAAGATTCTAAGATTGTAGTTTGTGATATAAATGAAGCAAGAATAGGTTTTGTTGTGGATAGTATAAGTGATATTATGGATGTAAAAACTGATGAATTAAGAACTCATGATGATGAGCTCTTTAGTAATGTATTACATCTAGAAGATGGTAATAGATTAATTCTATCTATGGATATACAAAAGATAGTTTCAAACTAGGAGAAATAGTGGCAAAAAAAGTACTGATTGTTGATGATTCTGCACTTGTTAGAAAACAGTTAAGAGAGATTATATCAACATTAGATTATGAGATTGAAATTGCTAAAAATGGTCAAGAAGCAGTAGATAAGGCAACTCAGACTCAGTATGATGTAATTACTATGGATATAAATATGCCAGTTATGGATGGCATAGAAGCCGTAAGACAAATAATGAAAAAACAGCCATCTGCCATACTTATGGTTAGTTCTTTAACAACAGAAAATGCAAGTATAACAATGGACGCTCTTGACTTGGGAGCAATCGATTATATATCAAAACCTGGAACTATGAATGTTGGTAAAAATGAGAATAGAGAAGAGATATTGCAAAAGGTAAAATCTCTTAGCAGGATTCCAAAAAGAAGACTTCAAAGACAGAGTTCCAAACCTCTTCAAAGAGAGAGAAGAGTAGTAATAAAGGACGTTGAACAAACAACTGATTCTAGAGATATAGAAAAAGTAGTTCTAATCGGGTCTTCCACCGGGGGACCTGGTTTAATTGAACAGATATGTTCATCTTTACCTCAAAATTACAAGTACCCTGTTTGTATAGTTCAGCACATGCCAGAACAATTCACGAAAACATTTGCAGCTAGACTTGATCGCTCTTGTATTTTGAATGTTCACGAAAGTTCTAATAATATGGAACTACTCCCTGGAAATATATACGTAGCTCGTGGTGGAGTTCATATGAATTTTTCTAAAAAAACATCCGGAAAAATAGTTATTCGCGAAGATTTAAACAAAGGTGATAACTTTTTTCAGCCAAGTGCTAATGATATGATGCATAGTGCGTTGGATGTTTTTGAGGCTCAAAATATCATAGGTGTTATTCTTACGGGGATTGGTGATGACGGTGCTGATGGTATGGTTGAGCTAAAAAATGCCGGTGCATATACTTTGGGTGAAAGTGAAGAGAGTGCTACAGTTTACGGTATGCCAAAAGAAGCTTATGAGCGTGGTGGAGTATCAGAACAGCTGGATTTTCCAAATATACTCAAAAAGATTGTAACACTAAAGTAAGAGGAGATATTTATGGCTTTAATTAAAAAACATGTTAAACAAGATATTGAAGAGTTACCAAAATTTTCTACTCTTGAAGAAGCAATTGCCTATTTTGAATCAAGTGACAATCATGATAATAAAGATTATGCCATAGAAGAGATAGCAAAATTTGACGGTGCTGGTGAGTACCTAGTTTCCTGCATCAATAGAGAAGATATTGATAAGAGTTTTTTAACAAAGATAGCAGCAGCTATATCAAATATGGATCCTGAGAGTGCGCCGATAGAGTCTATTATGGAACTTTTAAAGTTAGATAACGCATATGTTAGAAACCTTGGTATCTCTATACTTAGAGATTTTGGAGATGCTATTAAGTACTACATAGTTAAATTTCTTATCGGTGATGATAGAGACTTGAGAATCTTTGCTATAAATGTTTTAGGTGATGTTGATTTTGCAGAATCTAGAGATATGCTAATTGAACTTTTAGAAGATGAAGAGGATATAAATGTTGCTATGACAGCAGTAGATTATATGGGCGAAATAGGCGAAGAAGAAGATATTGAACTTTTAGAATCTTTAAAAGCAAGATTTAACAACGAATTCTATGTTGAGTTTGCAGTTGATGGTGCTATTAAGATGATTAAGGGCTAATGATGGCTTATCTTCTATCAAAAGAAAACTTTTTAAAGATGAGTGAGTTTATCTATAGAAAGAGCGGTATATACTTAGAAGAAGAAAAGCACTATGAAAAACTAGCTAAGTATATAGATTCTAGATCTGCTGCATTGGAAGTTGATAATTTTAGAAAGTACTTCTTTAAGCTTCGTTTTGAAGATAAAGATGGAGAAGAGTTTCAAGAATTAATGAATGGTGTTACTGTAAACGAGACATATTTTTACAGAGAAAAAGATCAGTTTGAAGTCTTAGTAAATAAAATATTGCCTGAACTTCATAAGACTTTGCCCGCTTCAAAGACTCTTAGAATACTTTCGTCACCATGCTCTACAGGAGAAGAACCATACTCAATGGTCCTACATATAGTAGAAGAGGGCACGGTAGTAGAGGAGAGGGATATTGAAGTAGTAGGTATAGATATTGACTCTACTGTTATAGAAAAAGCTAAAAAAGCAAAGTATACAGAGCGTTCTGTTCATGCAATACCTAAAGATGTATTATCTAAATGGTTTAAAAAGAAGAGTTTAGGCTATGAGCTTGGAGAAGATTTACACGGAAGTGTTGATTTCCAGGTGGCAAATGTATTTGATAAAACACAGATGAGAAATCTTGGAAAATTTGATGTCATATTTTCAAGAAATATGCTTATCTATTTTGACGATGCATCTAGAAAAGAGGTGGCAATGACATTTTATGACATGCTAAATCCAGGTGGTTATGTTCTTTTAGGACACGCTGAATATATGAGTAGGATAGTATCTGTTTTTAAGGCTAAAAAAATAGATAACACCCTGATTTACCAGAAATAAAATTTAAAATAAGGAATTAATATGCCATTAGTAATATTTGTAGATGATAGTGAGACAGCTTTAGCGTCAACGAGAATGGTTACAAACTCTATGCCAATAGAAGTTAAACAATATACAGAGGCTACAGTTGCTCTGTCAGAAATTCAAGCAGGAATGATACCTGACCTTATTATTACAGACCTCAATATGCCTGTAATGAATGGTTTTGAGTTCTTAGAAGCTCTGAGAAAAGTACCTTCAACTACAAGAACACCATGTCTGATGTTAACAACAGAGACAAAAGCAGAATTAAAACAAAAAGGTAAAGCCTTAGGACTTACGGGATGGATAGTAAAGCCGTTTAATCCAGCTCAGTTAAAGCAAGCCATAACAAGAGTGTTAAGGCTAGCGTAGTGGAGAAAAAGATGAATATGTTATCTTCTATAAATGAACTTCTTGCGCATATAAAACAAGTAGAAGAAGAGACTATACAAATGTCTCAAGATTCTATGTTGATGCTTAGTGCGTTTATTGAGAAAAATGCTATTGAATTAGATGAGAGTGCTGCTAAAGGTTTGCAGTACCAAGATATTATTTCTCAACAGTTAACTGCAACAATAGAAGCTATTGATAGTGTTCAAAAAGCTATAAAGATTTTTGAAAATGCATATGACTCTGATGAGAAAATAGCTAGTGATAGTATCGAAAAGCTTCATATTAAGCTATCGAGCACGCTTCAAACAGCAAAAGATAGAAGAGACGCATTTTCTGGTAAACTTGGGTCTGAAGATGAAACTGACGAGATAGAATTTTTTTAGGAGATATTATGCCAACAATTATGGTCGTAGATGATTCAAAAACAGTGAGAAATTATCATGGAGCTATTATCAAGTCACAAGGACTTGATGTGATAGAAGCAGAAAATGGTATGGAAGCATTGGAAAAGAGTCTAGATGCAGAGATAGATATGTATGTAGTAGATGTTAATATGCCAATAATGGATGGTTACTCCTTTATCAGTGATCTTCGTAAGCAATCTAATCATAAAACTGTTCCGGTTATTATGGTTACTACACAGGCGAAACTCGAAGATAAAATTTCTGCTTATAGAGTTGGTGCAAATTTATTTGAAACAAAGCCTATCAAACCTGATTTGCTTCAGTCATATATAGATATTTTAGTTAAAAGTTAAGAGAAGGAGAGTTTATTATGGATCCATTATTAGAACAGTTTTTAAACGAAGCTAGAGAAAACTTAGCATTTATAGACCAAAATATCGAAGATATTGGGGGAGCCGATCCTGAACTTTTAAATTCAGTATTCCGTGCTGCACACACTTTAAAAGGTGGCAGTGGTATTGTTGGTTTTGATAGTGTTAGAGACATAACTCACCATGCTGAAGACTTACTAGATATGCTTAGAGATGGAAGACTTAACTTTGCTGATAGCATGAGAGAAGCTCTTTATGATGCTTTTGATGAAGTTCTAAACCTTGTTGAAGCAGCTGAAGAGACTGAAGGTATAGTAAAAGCTGATGAAGACAGATTGAATGAAATTATTACATCTCTAAGCGAACAGATGGGTAAAAATGTAGAAGCTGAAACTGGTTGGGAAGTTGGCTTTTTAGTGCTAGAAGATGCTGCTTCTGTAGTAAATATGCCTTTAAATACTCTAAATGGTACTTCATCACAAAAGATAGCTTTCAAAAATAGTGATCTTGATGAAGAGTTCTGTTCAAACGAGAATTTTTACGCTGTTGTGTTTGATATAGATGAATCATGTATGGTTTATGGAAATGATCCAATCTATACTCTATCTCTTTTAGGAGATAAAGTACTCGGTGTTTATTCTTGTATGAGTGATGAAAATGCTAAATCAGTTTTAAGTGGTACTGAAGATGAAGATGGACTTCTTTTAAGGGTTCAACTTACTGCATTTATAAAAGCAACTTTTGAAGAGATTGAAGATGCACTGTTTAACTTTATAGATGAACTTCAGTTTCTTCCTTTAGATGTTTCTACTCTGTTAGCAGTAAATGTTGGTGAAGCAGGACACAAGATAGACTCACTAAAAGAGCTTAAAAATATTGCTGAGGACTTAGACTTAGCTAGCATCATAGAAGAAGTAAAAAGATCTATGGAATTGGTTGGTGCAGATACCCTTCAATATGCTCAACTACAAAGATTTTTAGATATCAGTGGATTGATAGATGATAATGACACAACAAAACTTTGTGGTTTCTTTGATAATATATATAAGGGTGATGTATATCAAGCTGATGAAAATCTTGAAGTAAATAGTATTGAAATTAAACTTGAAGAAAAAAATATAGAAGAAGAGATTGAAGCTGAAATCCAAGCACAAATTGAGTCTGAAGAGTCACCTAGAGTGGAAGTTGAAGAAGAAGCTCAATCTACTATAGAGATGACTGAAGATATAGCTAACACTGTTCAAAATATAAAAGATCAGCAACTCTTAGCCGTTGATCAAGTACAGAATGATGATGACTTAGAACGTGTAATTATGATGATGGACAAAATCAGAAAATTTGTGCCGGACATGCCATCAGCGTTTAATAATAAAGAAGAAATAAAAGCTTTTCTAGAGTCGCATGTTGGTGAAGCACCAGAAAAATTGGAGCCACAAGAAGAGATAGAGGTAAAGGATGAATTAGAAACAGCTGTGGAAGTTGTAGCTGAAGTAGTTGAAGAAGAATTTTTTCAAGAAGAAGTAGTCCCTAAATCTACTCAACAAATAGAGACTAAAAAAGCTGATATACAAAAAGCAGTAGTCGGTAAAACAGTTAAAATAGACCAAGAATCAATAGACTCTCTTATGAATGTTGTTGGTGAACTTTTAGTCGCTAAAAATTCTCTTCCATACTTAGCTGACAATGTTGTAGGCATGACTCATGAGACTATTAAAAGAGAAATAATGGATAAGTATATTTTCATTAATCGTCTCTCTGAGCAACTTCAAGACTTGATTATGGGTATGAGAATGTTACCTATATCTTATGTCTTTGACAGATATCCTAAACTAGTACGTGATATCTCTAAAAAGCTTGGTAAAAAAGTTAAGCTGGAGATGGAAGGTGGAGAGACTAAGTTAGATAAAAATATGATTGAGATGCTGGCTGATCCAATGATTCATATTATGAGAAATTCTCTTGATCATGGTGTTGAAATGCCAGATGTTAGAGAGCAAAAGGGTAAAAGTGCTAGCGGAAATGTTACGCTTAAAGCCTTTGCACAATCTGATAAAATCATTATAGAAATCAAAGATGACGGTGCAGGTATAAATGTTGATAGAGTTGCAGGTAAAGTTCTAGAGAAAGGTCTTATGACACCTGAACAGATAGATGCACTAAGTGAAGATGAGATGTCTGAACTGGTTTTACTACCTGGTCTTTCAACAGCAGATGAGATTACAGAGTTTAGTGGACGTGGTGTTGGTATGGATGTTGTTAAAAAGTCTATTGAGGGCTTCGGTGGCAGCATAGGTATAAAAACTAAAGCAAACCAAGGAACACTTATAACTTTATCTATTCCAATGTCTTTAGCCGTTACATCTCTTTTACATATTCAGATGAATGATATTCATTATGGACTTCCAATGGATAGTGTAAGTGAAACAGTAAAACTTGACAGATCTGAAATAGAGTATCTTCATAATGAGCCGTTTGTTTACATTAGAGGTGAAGTTATTCCACTTCTTTTTGTTAAGTCTATGTTGAATGAAGAAGTTATGAAAGATGAACCACTTTCAATTGTTGTATTGAATATTAAAAATAATCTCTTAGCAGTTGTTGTTAATAAGTTCTTGGGACAGTTAGATGTAGTTCAAAAACCTCTAGTTGGAATCATGGAAAATCATCCTCTATTTAGTGGTACTGCACTACTTGGCAATGGACAGATTATTATGGCAATAGACCCAATAGGTCTTTTAGGTATTTCACAGAAATTAAAAGAAGATATTGCTGTTGCATAGAAGGGTTTAGGTATGATGGATTTAATAGTTTTTAATGTTGGAAGCAGTCGATACGCTTTAAATATTGAAAATATACAGAGAATTATTCAAATAGTTGAATTGACTGAGATACCTAATGCTCATGATTTGATAGATGGGATGATGTCTTATGAAAACAGTGTTGTAAAAGTTTTGAACTTTCGTAAAGTTATAGGACTTCCTCCTCATGAAGATGAAAATAAAAATGTTGAAGACTCTTCTCTAAAGTTATTGTTTTATGAAAGTGGCTCTGGAAATTTTGCTATAAAAGTTGATTCTATTGATGATATAGCACATGTTGAAGAGTCTCAAATTATGAATAGTGATGAAGAACAGAGTATCAGTAAGTATTTGGAACTTTCAGGTGTACTGGACTTAGATGGCGTTTTAATAAATGTAATTAAAACATTAAAAATACCAAGTTAGATTTTATATCAGGAGTATATAATGGCAATAACATATGAAAAAAATACGGCAACTTTCGCATCTGTAATCTATGAAGATGAAGTCGTGTCATTTAGAGATTTTTTACAAGGCAGTGCGCCAGATGAGCTAAAATTTGATTTTAGTGAATGTGAAGATGTTCACTTAGCAGTTATACAACTTATAATGGCATATAAGAAAAACTACGCTGTTTCTTATGAGTTTGGAGATAGTAAAAAACTTTTTCAACAAGTTTTGGAAGGATTTGACACTAGTGAAAACCATTGTAATTAGTAATCGTAAGGGCGGATCCGCTAAAACAACTACAGCTGTAAATATAGCAAGTGGTTTAGCAAAACACGGGTCTGTTTTACTTTTAGATTTTGACACACAAGGACATGCATGTATAGGTGTAGGATGCGAGCCTAGTGAAGATCTTGGTGTACACTCTATATTTACAGGACATACTCTTAGCGAGACCTTCATTCCAACAGTTCATGATAATCTGACTCTATCCCCAGCCTTGGCTTTTTTTGATGTTTATGAGTACTCAGATCTTAGAGGTGTTTTAAAAACTCGTTTTAAAAGAGAGAGTATTGCTGACTTTTTTGATTACTGTGTCATAGACACTCCTCCAACATTTGATGCTCTTTTGAAAAATTCTTTAGAGGTCGCAGATGCTGTAGTCATTCCTTTTGTTCCGCATCATTTAGGGGTAGTTGCAGTTGGTCAGATGCTACGTGCTGTATATCAGAGTGCATCTGTATTAGGACGAGAAATTGCCGATATATCAATATTGCCTGTAATGTATAATCCACATATAAATGAGCATAAAGAGTCCCTTGCGAAAGTAAAAACATCTTTTGGAGAAGAAAAACTGCTCTCACCTATAGGAGTAGATATAAAACTGGCTCGACAGTTTGAGTCCGGCTCACCAATTGTTTTAGATGAGAAGAGATCAAAGGGTATGAAAGATTATAATAAATGTGTGCAAGAGCTTATAGATAGGATGGAAGCATGAAGATTTTAATAGTTGATGACAATGCAAACAACCGTATGATACTAAAGCTTCTTCTTGAAGATTATGAAGAAGAACATAATGTCGAGTTTATAATCGATGAAGCTAAAGATGGTTTAGAAGCTGTAGAGATGTGTAAAGATAAATATTTCGATATCATCCTAATGGATATTATGATGCCAAAAATGGATGGGATAGAAGCAACAAAAATTATTAGAGAAACAAACTTAGAAGTTATGATTATTGCAGTGTCAGCAGTTGATGATAGCGACAGAAAAAAAAAGATTTTAAATATTGGGGCAGAAGATTATATTGCTAAGCCTGTAAATGCTGATATTTTCTCAAGTAGGATAGAAAATTATATAACTCTTATAGAAGCCAGGGGACATCAAAAACTAAACACTAAAACCATGAATGTATTCACAAATGAAATATATTCTAGACATACAAACTTTATTATAAAATCTGAAGATTCCCTCTCTGAGTTTTGGGAATTTTTTCTTTTAAATGCAAGAAAGAAGAATGAGTCTTTAAGTGATGTTGTAAGAACTATTTTTAGCATTGCAGAAGTTCAGGTAAAGCTTTCGATTGAGAGTGGCATCTACATAGAAGAGTCAGATGAGCTACAATTTTTTACATTAACAAAACTTGATAAATTACCAAAAAATATTGCACAGCTTATTGTGTTGAAAAATAAACTTGAGTGTGAGTATAAGATAGAAAATTCTAAAATATCTTTTAAACTTTCTAAGGTTTATGCTAAAGAAGAAAATGAAGTAGAAGTGTATGTACCTGTTGCTTCTGTAGTAGTAGAGGAAAATGATATTATAGCTTCTCCTGTAGAGTATTCATCACAAGAGTTAGTTGTGTTTGACTATATTGATGGAGAAGATCTTTACGAGTTAGAAGATTACTCTACTAAACTTGGCTCATTAATGCTTGTCGTTGGTAGCGGTGATATAGCTGAAGAAGAGGTTATGGAGATATATAGTTATTTAGAAAAGCTAGGTTCTATACTCTCTACATACAGTGAAGTATATGCAATATCAAAAGCACTTACAACTTTAGCATATGATATGTCTCAACATACAAATGAGTTCATAGAAAACTCTTCGGATTTAGGAACAATGTGTAAGGCTTTTAGTAATGATATGTCAACATGGATTCATATGTCATTTCATAGCGGTGCTCCAAGTGCAGACTTTATGAATGATACTATTGTGGTTAACTGTGAGACGATTGGTGGAATGCTTAAGATCAATGATTCGTCCGGTGACCCTCTTGATGATTTAGATGATATTTTTGACTTTTAGTGAAAATATATGCTCCAAAAAAATTAACTTTTATTACTTATTTAAATAATTTAAAGGAGTGGATTCATGGCATATAGAGTAAGAGTAGAGAATACTTGTAGTTGCTTTTTAAAGAGTGGAATGTCTGAGAATCTAGAATTTGACTCACAAGATAGAGCCAAAGATGAAGCTCAGAAAATGATAGAAAAGATGAACTCTACTTTTTGTAAAAAGCATGAATTCGCTCTTACTGAGCAATTTGGTGATTACACTATCTTCATCAAAGCTAGAAGCTAGAGAAAAATTTCTATAGCTCTAGCCAGATCTTCCGGTGTATCTATACCAAAACCTGTACTTGCAACTTTTAACATTGTTATTTTCTTTTGATGATGAATAGCTCGAAGTTGTTCTAGACCTTCTATGTCTTCTATTGGCGCATCATCTAGATTACAAAACTCTTTGAGACTTTTTTTACTAAATCCATATATACCGATATGTCCAAAATAGTTTGCTCTTCCACTTCTATTATATGGGATTAAAGAACGAGAGAAATATATGGCATTATTATCAGAGTCTAAAACCACTTTAACAAGGTTTGGGTCTTCGGCAGATTCTGCATTTATAGCATTGTAACAACTTCCCATAATAAAGGGCTCATCTTTTTGTTGAAGCTCTTTGAGCTTACTTATAAGTGATTCTACAACTTCAGCCTCTATAAAAGGCTCATCTGCTTGAACATTAATGATTATTTCATTATCGTCAAGTTTTAAGATATTTGCACACTCATTTATGCGGTCAGTACCACTTTTATGAGTTGTAGAGGTAAGCATTGCTTCAACACCATGTTCTTTACAAATAGCAATTATTTTTTCATCATCAGCAGCTACCACAACTCTATCAATGTGAGAAACAGCTTTGGCAGTTCTAACAACCATAGGCAGACCGCCAATATCTGCTATAACTTTTTGTGGAAATCTTGTGGATGCCAATCGTGCTGGAATAATAATCATTTAATGCCTTTGAGATATAATAACAAAATTATATCCAAAAGGTGTTTTATGCTTCTTTACCAGCCACAAGAAGGCTACTGTTACAACAGTGATTCTGTCTTTTTGTATGATTTTATAGACTCGTTTAATCCAAAAGGTAGGGTCTTGGATGTTGGTGCGGGTTGTGGTATTGTAGGACTTTTAGTAGCTCGTGACAATCCAAAAGTAGAACTTGAAGCTGTAGAGAAGCAAGACGCTTTTGTCGAGTATGCGACAATTAATGCAAGAGTAAATAAAATAGAGTATAAGATACATAAAACTGATTTCATAGATCTTGATGAAAATGTAAAATATGACTACATCATTTCCAACCCTCCTTTTTATCATGACAATGTTTCGGTAAGTAAAAATGAGATGTTATTTAATGCAAGGTATAATATCAATTTACCTTTAAAAGCATTTTTCAAAAAAGTTTCAAGACTCTTAAAGCCCAGGTCTCACTTCATTTTTTGCTATGATGCATCGCAGTTTGGTTTGATATGTGCAGAACTGGACCGTGTAAAATTAAGAGTAGTCGATGTTAGATTTGTGCACCCAAAAGCAGATAGAGGAGCTAGTTTAGTAATGTTACATGTTAGAAACGGCTCTTCATCTCTTATGAACGTGCATAAACCGCTGATAAGTTTTGACGGCAGTGAATTTTCACAAGATGCAGCACGCATCTATAAAAAAGCTTCAACACAGAGTATAAAATGTCATCTGTAGTTAGAAAAGATGGTTTTAGTTACGCTTTTGACACGTCGGCATGTTACACTTGTGAAGGTAGATGCTGTACAGGTGAGAGCGGTTACATTTATGTAACCAAAAATGAAATAGAAGCAATTAGTAAATTATTAGATTTAGATATTAGAGATTTTGTGAATGAATACCTTTTTAAAAAAGGTTATAAGTATTCTATAAAAGAGATAAAGTATAATGATTCACATGAGTGTATATTTTACGATAGAGAGATAAACGGCTGTATGGTTTATGAAGCCCGTCCTTCCCAATGTATAACTTTCCCTTTTTGGGATTATTATAAAGAGAAAGTAGCTGAGTTAAAGCAAGAGTGTCCGGGAATAATAGGAAGTAATAATGATTAAAATATTTTTATCTCTGTTTTTAGTACTACTTTTCAGTGGGTGTGTTTCCAAAACGGAATCTTTAAAACCAAATGAAAAAGCTTTTGCAGAAGAAGACGCTTATATACTCTTTGCTCTAAGAGCAGAAGAGTTAAAAGATCACAACTCAGCTTCAATCATATTTAATTCATTGTATGAAAAATCAGATAAAAAAGAGTACCTATATAAATCTCTACAAAATGACTTGGCAGCACATAAAAATGCAGATGTTGTCTCTAAAGTAGATCGTGAGACAGATGGTAAAATCGAAGACTTTAAACTAATCAGATTAAAAATAGTTGCTTTAATAGGTGATCAAAAATATGAAGAGGCTAGAGTTTTAGCAATAGAATTAGTTGATAAGTCAAAAGATGTAAATGATTATGTTTTAGTTAGTGAAATATATGTAAAACAAAAAAAATACAACACTGCTCTCAAATATCTGGAGAGTGCATATACTAAAGATTATAATGAAAAAATATTAGATAGAATGTCAATAATCTTATATGTGAATTTACAAAGAAATAAAGAAGCTATCGCTCAATTAGAAACTCATGCCAGAATGCATGGATGCTCAAAAATAATTTGCACAAGGCTAATAGGTTTTTATTCAAATGAAAATGACATTGACGGTCTTTTGTCTGTATATTTGAGAATGTATGAGTTAGAAAAAAGTGATGATATTTCAAAGAAAATAGTCCAGATTTATGCTTATAAAAAAGACTATATAAAACTTATGGGCTTTTTGCAAAAGAGTGGAAGTGATAATGAACTTCTTCTTCAAGTATATATAAATGCAAAAAATTATAAACAAGCTTCTAAGTTAGCTAAAGAGTTATATCACGATACCGGCGATATCAACTATTTGGGTCAAAGTGCAATTTTTGAGTATGAAAGTCATAAAAACAGAGCTGATAAAAAGATGCAAGACTCAGTAATAAAGAAGTTAAAAAAAGTAGTAAGTGTCGAGAAAAAACCATTATACTTGAACTATCTAGGTTACCTTCTCATAGATCACTCTATTGACATAAAAGGCGGGATGGGTTACATTAGAGAAGCATTGAAATTAGAGCCTAACTCGGCATTTTATCTTGATTCTCTAGCTTGGGGATATTATAGACTTGGAAAGTGTGAAAAAGCTTATAAAATCATCTCTAAAGTAAAGAAATTAGAAGGTGGAAATGATCCTGAGGTTCTAAAGCATGTTAAAACCATAAAAAAATGTAAAAATAAAAAAGTTAAGGATAAGAAGAAAAAATGATTTTAGACGACATTATAAAAAAGACTAAAGAAGATCTAGTAAAAAGGGAAAAAGAGTTTTCGTTAGATTGGCTTGGCCGTTCACTTGCTTTTAATGCAAGAGCTCCAAGAGATGTTTTTCCATACTTAAAAGCGACAGAAGAAGATCCGTATAGAATTATTGCAGAAGTTAAAAAAGCTTCTCCATCTAAGGGTGTTATTCGTGAAGATTTTGATCCATTAGCAATTGCTCAATCTTATGAAAGAGGAGGTGCAAGTGCTATTTCTATACTTACTGAGCCTCACTTCTTTCAAGGTTCACTAGACTATCTTGGAGGGATCAGAAGATATGTCGGCATCCCACTTTTAAGAAAAGACTTTATTGTTTCAAAATATCAGATCTTAGAAGCTATGGTTCATGGTGCAGACTTCATTCTTCTTATAGCTGCAGCATTAAGTAAGAAAGAGTTAAAAGAGCTTTTAGCATATACAAGACACCTTGGAATGGAAGCTTTAGTAGAAGTTCATGATAAATCAGATCTTGTTAAAGCGATATATGCAGGTAGTGATATTATAGGTATTAACCACAGAAACCTGCAGACGTTTGAGATGAATATGAACCTATCTTATGAGCTAATTCCAATGATTCCAAATGGTAAGATAATTGTTGCGGAGAGTGGTATTTACGAACATGGTCAGTTAGAGGATCTAAGTAAAGCAGGTGTAGATGCTTTTCTTGTAGGTGAGTCTTTAATGCGTCAAGATGACGAAGAAGCAGCTCTAAGAAAATTGAAAAACGGGTAGGAACTTAATTTTGAGCTTTGTAAAAAGCTCAAGCTTTAGCGGACTAATTTAATAGACTTTTAACACACTCATTAATTCTTTTTCCATCAGCTTTTCCGGCTAACTCTTTTGAAGCCATTCCCATAACTTTTCCAATGTCTTTTATAGTAGAAGCTCCAACTTTAGAAATAATATCTTTTAGTGCAGATTCTAATTCATCATCACTCAGTTGAGCAGGAAGATATGGAGTATATATAGCAATCTCATCAAGTTCAATTTGCAATAAATCATCACGACCTGCATCTTTGTACTGAGACGCTGAGTCATTTCTTCTTTTAACCTGTGTTTGAATAATTTTTATAACATCGTCATCATTTAACTCTTTTCTTTCATCAACTTCAATCTGCTTAAAAGCACTTGTAAGAAGACGAAGAGCATCTCTTGTCTTTGTATCTTTAGCTTTCATTGCATTTTTTACATCTTGATTAATTGTTTCTCTTAGAGTCATAAATATCCTTTGGAACTATTTTTGCTAGCATTATAGCTAAATCTATGCCCTATAAATGAGACTCTAATGATAAAACCAATTTTAATATTCATCATGCCTTTTTATGCTATACTTTTTTTAACTGGATGTACAGCAAATCTTACAGAACCAGAGATAGATTTTGAGCCACCGGCTTATGTAGAGCAGATGCCGGCCAAAGAAGATAAGAAAGATTATGTCTCTACCGGGAGTATTTTTGGTCAGGGAGATAATCCTCTTTTCTCCGATCATAAGGCTATGCATGTTAATGACATAGTTAGAGTAGTTATTTCAGAGGCTACACAAAGTTCAAATACAGGCTCAAAAGAGCTTAGCGAAGCTGATACCAGTGCTTTAGGCGGTGGAACTTTTACTGCAACAGGTGGAAACCCTGCTATTAGCTCATATGCTAATAAGCTCAATGGCTTGGCAAATATAGGTTTTACTGGTAACTCTACAAATACTTATAAAGGTGCGGGTAGTGCTACAAAAGATGCATCTTTTACTACAACTGTTTCGGCTAGAATAGTGAAAGTTTTACAGAATGGAAACTATTTTATCTCAGGTAAAAGAGAAATTTTAGTTGATGACCAAAAACAGATTATTCAAATTAGTGGTGTAATTCGTCCATACGATATTGACCAATATAATAAGATAGACTCTGCTCAGATGAGTGAAGCTAAAATTCTTTATAAAACTCAAGGGGATGTTGAACGTGCTACAAAACAAGGATGGGGAACCAAAATTATTCAGGCTGCTTGGCCATTTTAGTATAGTACTTTTACTTAGTGCATCTGCAGTAGGTGCTCAAAGTTTTGAAGAATTCAAAAGATCACAAGCTGAATCATTTACTAAGTATAAAGATGAGCGGGATAATGCTTTTAACAAATACTTAAAGCAACAATGGGAAGCATATAATGTATATAAGGGCACACCTTTATACGAAAAACCTAAACCTAGAGAGATAGCTCCTGCAAAACCTGCAAAAATCAAAAGTGTCGGTCCAAAAATCAGTATAAAAGTTAAAAAGATAGAACATGTTGAGCCAAAACCACCACAAAAGTTTGTCATTTATAAAGAACCTGAAGTTAAAAAAGAGAAAATAGAGCCAAAAAAAGAGATAGTGAAAAAAGAAGTAGTAACTCCTAAAAAAGATGAAGTAAAAATTGCTAAAGTAGAACCTAAAAAGCTTGAAGTTGCGTCCAAAGATATAAGTTTTGATTTTTATGGAACTACACTTGGTTTTGATGTGCCATCAGGTATTAAAAGTGCAAAGTTCTATCCTCAAAACCAAGAAGGTATAACTAACTTTTTTGACAGCGCAGCATCTAGTGATTATGAAAATCTTTTAGGTGAGATAAAAAGAGTCAGTGAGGAGATGAACCTAAACGACTGGGGTATTTATCTATTGGTTTTAGATATTTCAAATCATATTCATTCAAATCAAGACAACTCAAATCTTCTAAGTTGGTTTATCTTTAATAAACTTGGATATGCAGTTAAAGTAGGGTTAGCTGAGAGACATATTGTACTCATGCACTATTCTAAAAAAACTATATATGCAACTCCAAACTATAACTTTTCAAATAAAAAGTTTTACGTAGTTTCTAACTATTCTAAAGGAAGTGTCGGCAGATTATACTCTTATAAACAAAACTACCCTGGTGCAAACAAGCCACTAGATCTTTCTTTGAAAACACTTCCTAATCTTATGTCAAAAATGCATAAGAAAACACTTTCTTTTATGGACTATGGAAAAAAATACAAAGTCTCATTTGAGTATAATCAAAATCTAATAGACTTTATGGCTACATACCCACAGGCAGATTATGAAACTTATTTTAATGCTCCAATAGATAGTAGAACTTATCAGTCGATTGCAAGTGATATAAAAAAATATGTCGATGGAAAAAAAGCTGGAGATGCTATGAATTTTGTTCTTCATTTTGTTCAGAAGTCTTTTAAGTATGAGAGAGATAATCAGCAGTTTGGAAGAGAAAAAGTAATGTTCGCCTATGAGACACTCTATTTTGACAAATCGGATTGTGAAGATAGAGCTGTACTTTTTTCTTATCTCGTTAAAGAGCTATTTGGTGTAGGTGTAGTCGGTGTTAAGTATAAAGATCATATGGCTACTGCTCTTTATGTTCCAATGTCAGGAGATATAGTTAAAGCAGGACAAAGAAAGTTTGTTGTAGCTGATCCAACTTATATTAATGCGAGCATTGGGCAAAGTATGCCAAAATACAAGTCTTTAACACCAGAGAGTTTTGTAGTTGTAAAGAAAGACTAAATCAATACCTTAGGCGATTATGATAGTTGTCTGGCTCTTAAGTGTTTTCTTTTACTTTTAGAAGATCTATAAAACTATCTTTATCTACCGCTTTACTAAAATAATATCCCTGATACTGATCTGAGCCACACTCTTTTATAAATTCAAGCTGATCCTCATTCTCTATTCCTTCTGATATGGTGTTCATATTGAATGTTTTAGCCATGTTTATCACCATTTTTATCAGTTCTCTATTTGAATCAAGAGATAGGTCATCAAAGAAGCATCTGTCTATTTTGAGAGTATTTACCGGTAATTTTTGAAGATAAGTTATAGACGAATACCCAGTTCCAAAATCATCAATAGAAAACTTAACACCAAATTCTTGTAATCTATTAATCTTTACAATAGCCAGATCAAAATCTTTTATAATATCGTTTTCTGTTATCTCCAATTCTATTTTAGATGGATCAATTTTATATTTTGTTATTATTGAGATTATTTTATCTTCAAAGTTTTGTTGAAGCAGTTCTTGTGAGCTTATATTGATTGCTAATGAACCGTCAAAAAAATCTGAAGAATCTTTTATAAATTCACAGCCTTTATGAAGTGCAAGAGTAGTTATTTCCGGAATAACACCTATCTCTTGCGCTACTTTAATAAACGAAGCTGGATAGAGTAGACCTTTTTGTGGATGTAACCATCTTATTAATATTTCTGCACCATTTATATTCCCAGTTTTTATATCAACTTTGGGTTGAAAGTAGAACTGAAAGTCATTATTTTGAAGAGCATTTTTTATCTCTTTTTCTAAAATAATATATTGCTTTAGTTCATTTTCAATCTTTCTATCAAAGAAGACAAACTGGTTTTTGCCCTTAGACTTTGCCTGATACATAGCGGTATCAGCATGAACTATTACATCATCTTTATTCTCTTCACCATCAGGAAATAGTTTAATGCCCATACTAAGACTAATCTCTATTTTTTGCTCATTTATTATAAAAGTCTCAGATGAAGTATTTATAATCTTTGTACAAATCTCTTTTATGCATTTTGCAACGTCTGATTTATTTTTGTCAAAATTTAAGAGCATGATTCCAAACTCATCTCCACCTATTCTGGCAAATACATCATCTTCTCTTAAAATACTATTTAGTCGTTTGGAGAGTTCAATAATAACCTGATCTGCAACACTATGTCCGTATAAGTCATTTATTTTTTTAAAATCATCTATATCAATGAATAAAAAAGCGTGTAAAAAGTTATGTCTCTTTGCACGAATAAACTCCTCATGAAGTTTTGAAATAAGTGATTTTCTATTTAAAAGACCTGTTAAAAAGTCATGACTAGCTTGGTAGTGGGCATCCTCTTGAGCTTGTTTAATTTGTGTAATGTCTGTAAACTGACCTATATAATTAGTTGTAACATTATCTTCATTTTTTATAGCGGTAATAGATAGTATCTCAGGATAGATATCCCCATTTTTCCTTTTGTTGTAAATTTCGCCTTTCCAACTGCCAAAATTAATTATATCATTCCACATATTTTCATAAAAATCTTTATCCTGCTTAAATGATCTTAATGTTCTTGGATTTTGTCCTATAACCTCTGAAGCACTGTATTTTGTTATATCCGTAAAAGCTTTATTTACTTTGATAATATTACCACTTATATCTGTAATAACCATAGCTTCTTGCGCGTCAAATGCATATCCGGCTATTCTAAGTTCTTTTATATGTTTTTCTTCTTTGCCTATTAGTTTTTTTAACATATATGTTAAAAATATTAGCGCCAATATTGATATAAACCATAATATGAATGTTATATATAGAGATTTCAGTGATTCATCATAGATAAGATTAGCGTTATTTTTGTATCTGTTTAATATTTTTGTTGATATTTCTGCAAATATATCAATGTATTGTGTGCTTGCTTTGAAACATTTATCAGCTTCTTTTGTATTATGCAGTAATAGATTTGATATGTTATTTCTACAATAGTTTAATCGATTTAGTGCAGATATACTGTATGAATTGTCATATATAGTATTTAATTCAAGTGATGCACTGGCAAAGAAATCTTCTATCAGCTCATCTTGTTTATCTTGAAAGTTTTTTATTTGTAGAAGATTTTTATCATTCGTATAATCATTTAACAAATGGTTGTATGTATAGGCTCTCTCCAAACCTGCATACTCTTTTAATTTTTGAAACTGAATTATTGATTGAGTGTCTTTTTGTATATCTTTAAATGCAATATTAAAAATTTTAATTATGAGAATAAGTTTTCTGTTTATGTCAGTATAGTAGTTTATCTCGTCTTCAAAAGTTATGCTAGAGTTTAAAACTCTCTCTCTTATATCTTTTAAGCTTTCTAACTCTTGCATTATTTGCCTAACTATAGGCTTTGCTTTACGCTCAATGATTATTTCTAGTTTTCTTTTATCTTTAGATTTCAGTTTAATTATTTTTAGAAGTTCTGTGTATGCTTTATCTGTATTTGCATGTTGTTCTTTTAATCTATCTATATATAAAGATTTTTCATCTACAACAACATAGCCGGCACTTAAACCTCTCTCTATCTGAATATTATGAATTAAAGTAGATAAGACATCAGTTATACGTGCAGAGAGTTTAAAAGCAGAACTATAGCTTAGTTGTTTGTACTCATGAGCGAGTGATGTATAGGAGAAATATATAAGGGCTATAGCCGGAATATAAAATATTATTAAGATTTTATATTTTAAAGATTTATAATTCATATGCTTATTCTATCATATAAGATAAAGCTATTTATTGACTAAAGACAAATCAAATACATGATTTGTCTTTTCTTGTGAAATTTATATAATGTTAGTAGTTGTAAGCAACTTTATAAGTTGGATCATCTTCTTCATATGCACAGTGTGGGCCTGCTTTTTTCAGTATAGCTTTACAGTCGGCTGAGAGATGACGAAGAAGAAGGTTCTTACCTGCATCTTCATATTTTTTTGTTATAGCATCTATTGCTTCAACACCTGAACTATCCATAACTCTTGCATCTTTAAAGTCAATCACAACTTTTGGAGGATCGTTAGGTATGTCAAAGTTGTCTGCAAATGTTGTAGCAGAACCAAAGAAAAGTGGACCGTCTAGTTCATAAACTCTAGTTCCATCTGCTTCAGTATGGACTCTTGCAAAGATTCTTGCATGTTTCCAAGCAAAAGCAAGAGCAGAGATTATAACACCCGCGATTACTGCGATTGCTAAGTCTTCTACAACTGTTATAACTGTCACTGCAACCATAACAAAGGCATCTGTACGAGGCATACGGGTTAGACGAGAGAAGCTAGACCACTCAAAAGTACCGATACTAACCATAAACATGATTCCAACTAAAACAGCTACTGGAATAGCATTTAAAACTCCGCTCATTGATACAACTAATATAATAAGTCCAACAGCAGCAACAAATGATGAAAGTCTACCAATACCGCCTGATGTGTAGTTGATGATACTTTGACCGATCATCGCACAACCAGCCATACCACCAAAGAAACCACAGGTGATATTTCCAGTTCCCTGAGCAATACACTCTTTATTTGCCGAACCACGAGTGTTGCTAAGCTCATCTAAAACAGAAAGAGTAAGAAGTGACTCGATGATACCAACAAGAGCAACGATGACTGCATATGGAAGAACCATGATGATAGCATCTAGGCTAAATATATATTCTGGAATTCCAAAGCTTGGAAGTTGACCTGCATACTTACTCATGTCATCAAGACCGCTAAGGAGTAGAGTCTCAGCCTTTGTAAAGTATACACCCAGTGTTATAACAACTATAGCAACAAGTCCGGCAGGAACAGCTTTTGTAACTTTAGGAAGCAGATACATAATAGCCATAGTAACAAATACTAAAACATACATCATGTAACCTTGACCCTCAAAAAACTTAAACTGAGCGGTTCCAATAACGATAGCAAGACCATTTACAAAACCATGGATAGCAGGTGTTGGAACAAGGCGGATAAATTTACCAAGTTTTAAAGCACCGATAGATATCTGAATAATACCAGCAACAACAGTTGCAAGAAGTATGTAGTGAAGTACACCCATGGCAATAGCTTCTCTGCTCGCACCTTGCGCTTCTAAAAGAGCAGTAGCTTCAATCCCCAGACCAACTAAAACTATAGCGACAGCTCCAGTAGCTCCGGAAATCATCCCCGGTTTACCACCGATAAGCGAAGTGATAAGACCTAAGATAAATGCAGTATAAAGACCAACAACCGGACTTACACCTGCAATAAATGAAAATGCAATAGCTTCTGGAACTAATGCGACAGCGACAACTAGACCAGATAGAATATCATTTTTGATATTGGCTGATGTGTACTTTTTTAAATCAAACAATTGTGAGGTGCCTTAAACGTGGTATTATTAAATTTCGCGATTATATCTAAAGAGTTATGAAGATTTGCTTGTAAAATATATGTATAATATATAAACATATATTTTGTGACTTTTTAGATACAATTAATGTATAAGTTATTAAAGGGCTGGTAATGAGCGATGATTTAAAAAATTCTAATGTTGAAGAATTATTAAATAGATTACCTGGGATGTTATATAGATGCAAGTATGATAGTGACTGGACAATGCAGTTTGTCAGTGAAGGCTGTAAAGAGTTGACTGGCTATGAAACAGAGGAACTACTATATAATAGAAGTATGTCATATGCTTCTATAATTCATGAAGATGATCTGAACCTAACATATATAGAAGTAACTAAAGCTTTAGAATCAAATACACCATTTAGTTATGAATATAGAATATATACCAAAGATGGCAATTTGAAGTGGGTTTGGGAACAAGGAATAGGGCTATATGATGATAGCGGTGAAGTCGTAGATATAGAGGGCTACATCACAGATATAACTTACCAAAAAAAACAGAGTGATGAACTTCAAACAGAGTTAACTAAAAAAGATAAAGAGCTTCTTGTCAATTCAACACTACTTGATGAATACAAAAAAGCAGTTGATGAAGGTGCTATTGTAACTAAGACAGATATAAACGGAATTATTACTTATGTAAATGATGAGTTTTGTAGAATGTCTGGTTTTGCAAGAGAAGATGTTATTGGTAAGTCTCATAGTGTCGTTAGGCATCCGCAAAATCCAAATTCAGTTTTTAGTAATTTATGGAAGACTATACTGGATAAAAAAATCTGGAAGGGTGTTATAAAAAATAGGACTAAAGATAAAAAAACATATTATGTCAAATCTACTATTGTTCCTATTCTTGATTATGACGGTGAGATAAAAGAGTTTTTTGCCATTAGACATGATGTTACTGATCTGATTCTTCAAGAGAAAAAAATCAAGTTCCAAACTACAGATGATATGACACAATTGCCAAATAGACAAAAGCTTATTGAAGATTTACAAGAGAATAAAGAGCTAAAACTTGCCATTATAAATATAGAAAAGTTTAAAGAGATAAATGATTATTATGGTTTTGATACAGGGGATAGACTTCTAGTAGAACTCTCGACAATGCTTTCAAAAATGCTAGTTAATTATACAACAAAACTATATAAACTTCCAGCTGATGAATTTGCAGTTTTAACAGATGATAGTATAGATAAAGAGAGCTTTAGAGGGCTGATGTTATCTATACTTGATACTATAAATTCATTTGAGTTTGAGATAGGATCATACAGCTTTAACTTAAGAGCATTGTCAGGTGCTTCAATGCAAAGAAACTACTATATAAATGCTGAAATGGCGACTAATCATGCTAAGTTAAATAATGAAGAATTTGTATTTTTTGATGAAAATATAGAGATAAAAGAGCAACTTGAGAACAATGTAAATTGGACTAAAAAATTAAAAGCTGCGATAGAAGATGACAGAATAGTTATGTTTGCTCAGCCAATAGTATGTAATACATCTATGTGCGCAAAAAAGTATGAGTGTTTGATTCGTATGATAGATACAGATGGAACAGTTATATCTCCATTTAAATTCTTAACAATAGCAAAAAAATCAAGACTCTATCCTGAGCTGACAAAAATAGTAATTGAAAAATCAATTGATTATTTTAAAGATAAAGAAGATTTTTTTTCAATCAACCTTACATTAGAAGATATTTTAAATCAAGATATAGTAGACTTATTAAAAGATCAGATTGAGAAGCATACTGGTCTAGGACAAAGACTAATAATAGAAATAGTTGAAGATGAAGGTATCGAGAACTATAACGAGGTCAGTACTTTTATAGATAGCGTAAAAAGTTTAGGTTGTAAAATAGCTATAGATGACTTTGGTACAGGATATTCAAATTTTGATTATTTGATGAAGTTAAATGTTGATTTTATTAAAATAGATGGTTCAATCATAAAAAATATAGACCATGATAATGGTGCAAAAATAGTAACAGAACTGATTGTAGACTTTGCTAAACGATTAAATATAGAAACAATTGCTGAGTTTGTTTATAGCCAAGAGATACATGCTATAGTAAAAGAAATGGGAATAGACTATTCTCAAGGATTTTACTTGGGTAAACCTGAGCATCTAGTAAAAAAGTAGTACTAATTTAAATTGTATAAAAGAGGATTTTTAATGAAAATGATAGCACTAAGGGGAAGAGTTTTTCCAACTGACTTAAACCATGCAGGAACTGTTTTTGGTGGATGGATAATGGGGAAGATGGATAAGGCTGCATCTATAGCTGTAGAGAATATTATAATATCGCCTGCTGTAACTGTCGCTGTAAGTGATATGAACTTTATAAAGCCTATTCATTGTGGTGCCATCTTTACTATATATACAAAAATAGTCCATATTGGTAGAACTTCTATAAAAGTAGATGTGGATGTTCAAATAAAATCGCGTGAGACACATGAAGAGTATAGTGTAACAAAAGCAATATTTACGTTTGTAGTTGTTGACGCAGCTTCAAAACCAAGAGATGTCAGAGAAGTTATCCGTGATGATTTAGATGAATATGTAAGAGAATTACTTTAGATAGTTTTATGTTTAGAAATCATTCTGTGATATACTCTAAATCAATTTATATAAGGAGATATAGAAGTATGAAAAGTATATTTTATATGATAGCAGTTGTAGTGTTCTTAGGTGGATGTTCTTACAAAAATGAAGCGATAAATCTTTCTTCGTATAATGCACAATATTTAGGTGAGACTTCTAAAGAGAAAAAAAGTGTTTTTATAGAATCGGTCAAAGATGTTAGAGCCGATAAAAAAAGTATAGGTTATATACTTAAAAACGGTGAAAAAACTACAAAGCTTTTTAGCAATGAAGATTTTGAAAAAAAATATAAAGATGGCTTAACTAGCGCACTTCATATGGCTGGATTTAAAGCTGGCTCAGATGCTAATTCGGACTTAGTTATGAGTGTCAATATAAAAAAGATAGAACTTATTCATGAAGATAAGAGTTTCGATAAAAATCTAAAAGGTCAGATTGAGCTAGAAGTTATTATTAAAAAAGGAAATGAGACTATTACTCAGAACTTTAAACCTTCAGCTTCAAAGTGGATATCACCATCATATAGCTCTAAAGATTTAGAACCGTTTTTAAATGAGCTGTTTTCAGATAGTATAAATGATGTTGTCTCAAGGCTAACGAAGCATTAGTCTTGAGAATATTTGAAGATATTATTTAAGAGAGTTTAACTGCTCTTGGACTTTTAGTTGTTTTGCTTGCGAATCTGCTAAAAGTTCACGATTTTTAGCTAGTACGTCTTGGGGAGCATTTGCAACAAATTTTTCATTGTTTAGCATTCCACTTAGTTTCCCAACCTCTTTATCCAACTTTTCATTTTGTTTTGTAAGTTTGTTTATAATAGGGGTCAAATCTATAGAGTCAGTAGGGATAAAAGTCTCACACTTATCAGCAATATCACTTACTGCATTTTCAACTTTTGCATCTGTAAAGATAAGCTCTTTTTCAACTTTTGCAAGTTTCATAATAAATGGAGCCATCATCTCTTTATCTTTATCAGAAATTCCATCTACTTTAACATATGCTTTGTCAATTTTTTGGTTAGCCAGATCAACAAGAACTTTTGCACGTCTGATAGATACAATAGCATCCATGATAATCTCAAACTTTTTCTCTTCTTTTCTCTGTTTAGTCTTACTCGGGTATGAAGAGATCATGATAGACTCAGATGTCTCTAGAGAAGTTCCTGAAAGCTCATGGTGAAGATACTCCGTGATAAACGGCATAAATGGGTGAAGAAGTTTCATAGCCTCTTTAAAGATAGCGCCAAGTTCTACAATAGAACCTTTGTCAGCTTTAGAAAGCTCGATACCCCAGTCACAAAATTCATTCCATAAGAAACGGTACATTACAGTTGCTGCATCGTTGAACTTGTATTCATCAAGAGCAGCACGAACTTCTTTTGTAGCTAAGTTTAGACGAGAGACCATATAACGACCTAAAGTAGTTTCTATACAAAAACCTTTTATGTCAGGGAAAGTGTCGACATTCATCTGAAGGTACTTAGTCGCATTGTAAAGTTTGTTTGTAAAGTTACGGTTTAGCTCTAACTTCTCTTGGCTCATTCTGATATCACGACCTTGAGCAGCAGAGATAGCAAGAGTAAAACGTAAGATATCAGCAGAGTATTTGTTTACCATGTCTAAAGGATCGATTACATTTCCTTTAGATTTACTCATCTTCTCACCTTTTTCATCACGTACCAGAGCGTGAAGGTATATGTGGTTAAATGGTAGCTGACCGTTAAAGTTTTCACCCATCATCATCATTCTCGCTACCCAGAAGAATAGGATATCAAAACCTGTAATCAGTAGTGTATTTGGATAAAAATCTTTCATATCATCGCTTTGAAAAAGTTTATCCATCTCAACATCACCATTTCCCCAACCAAGAGTTGAAAAAGGCCATAGAGCAGAAGAGAACCAAGTGTCAAGAACATCTGGGTCTTGAGTTAAGTTTTTCGAAGCACATTTAGGACAAGAAGACGGATTCTCATCCTGAGATGCAAATTCATGGTCACAATCATCACAGTAAAATACAGGGATCTGGTGTCCCCACCAAAGTTGACGTGAGATACACCAGTCTCTTAGATCACCCATCCAAGAGTTGTATGAGTTTATCCAGTGTGGAGGGAAGAACTTAGCTTCACCGGCATTTGTTTTTTCGATAGATTTGTCAGCTACTTCTTTACGAACAAACCATTGTTTTGAGATGTATGGCTCAACAATGTTTTTACATCTGTAACAGTGACCAACCTGGTGCTTGTGGTCTTCAATCTTAACCATAAAGCCTTCTTCATCAAGTCTTTTAACGATAATGTCACGAGACTCTAATCTTTCAAGACCTTTAAACTCTTCAGCGTAATCGTTTAAAATACCTTTTTCATCAAAAACAGTGATGAACTCCAAGTCATGTCTCTTTCCAACTTCGTAGTCATTCTGGTCATGTGCAGGAGTAACCTTAACAACACCTGTTCCAAAGTCCATATCAACATGCTCATCAGCGATGATAGCTACTTCTCTTTGAAGTAGAGGAAGACGAATTTTTTTACCTATTAGGTCTTTGTAACGATCATCATCAGGGTGAACCATAACTGCGGTATCCCCGAAGTATGTCTCAGGTCTAGTCGTTGCAACTTCTACATGTCCGCTTCCATCTGCAAAAGGATACTTTATGTGGTAAAACTTACCATCATGGTCTTCGTGTTCTACTTCAATGTCGCTAAGTGCACCGTCATGTGTACACCAGTTAACCATGTAGTTTCCGCGAATAATAAGACCTTCGTTATAAAGATGAACAAATGCCTCTTTTACAGATTTTTGAAGTCCCTCATCCATAGTAAAACGCTCACGCTCCCATGCCGGAGTTACACCCATCTTACGAAGTTGGTCTGTCATAATCCCAGCAGACTCTTCTTTCCAAGCCCATGCACGCTCTAGAAACTTTTCACGACCTAGCTCTTCTTTAGTTGTACCCTCTGCTAAAAGTTGTTTCTCTACAACATTTTGAGTAGCGATACCCGCGTGGTCTGTTCCTGGTTGCCAAAGAGTTTTGTAACCATCCATTCTTTTGTATCTAGTAATAATATCTTGAAGTGTAAATGTAAGAGCGTGACCAATGTGCAGACGACCTGTAACATTTGGTGGTGGCATCATGATTGAGAAGTTTTTTCCCTTTTCTTGGATGGCTTTGTTCCCATCTACTTCGAAGTACTTTCTATCTTCACATATTTTATAAAATTCGTTTTCTATTTTGCTTGGTTCATAGCCGTTTGACATATATATCGCCTTGTTTAGAGTGCTTAAAATTTCGCGATTATATCTTAAAAGAAGTGAGGCTTTGCTTATAAAATATCTTGCAGCAGTTAAAACGTTATATAACATATCATTATTAAGTTCAATATTGTTCATAACAGATATAAATTAAGTTTAATTTAGTTAGTATTAGTAAATGTTAATTATATAAGGTGTGTTCATTATGGCTGTTCAAGAAATAGAATTACTAGAAAAAATTGTGCATATGCAATCTTGTATAATCGAAGGACACGATATTAAGGCTGTTTTGCGAAAAGATACTGCTATATTTAAAAATAGAAGCGGTGCCGAAGCCATAGCCCTTTGTTTTGAAAATGGAGAACATTTAAAGATAGAGTTGGTGTTGGAAGAGAGCAAAATACTTCTCTCATTGTTAAGAGAGTACAAGATGATGAGCGAGGATGTAATAGATGGTAGGATTATACAAAGATGTATTTCAGGTTTTAACGGTTCGAGAAAATATCTTAAAATCAACTCTCTCTATGAGTTGTTTCACGGAACTCTATCAAAAGCAAACTCACTCTATTTTGAGCAAAAGATGAATTTTAAAGAAGCTCATGTATTTACATTGTATAACTACGAAAAGAAAAAAATAGGATTTGTAATATACTTTTTTTCTAATGATTCAGTCATCTTGGAAAAAAATTTACCAGAGCTGACAACTGTATTTGAAACTTTGATTCGCCCCTTCTATAGCAGTAAGTTAAAAACAATATATTCAAGGTGTGTGCATAAAGGAAACAATATGGGACTTCTGACTGAAAGAGAAAAACAAATTGCCTATCGTGTTTTACAAGGGAAAACTTACAAAGATATTGCCATAGAATTAAAAGTCACGGTAAACACACTAAAAACACATATGAAGAACATCTTTAGTAAGTATGGTGTGAGATCTAAAATGGAGCTAAACAACAAATTAAGCGGTGAAAATACTTAACACTACTATTCCACTTGTAATTATAAAAATATTATTTAATATGTATCACCCTTTTTAGTGATGAAAGAGTATGCATAATATAATATACTGTCTAACAATATAAATAAATAGAAGCAGAGGCATAGTCTTAATCCTTATTGCGTGAGTTGGTCTAATTTCTTCACTGGAAGCTGGAAAAATAGGCATTTTTACAGATTAGGCTGGTTCCACGAGTTATCCTAGTGGATGGAATCTAGAGAATGTGAATGTAAAGATTACGGATCTTGATTTTAATGTTATTGGAAAAACTTTTATTCCCTCTATTGGTTTTTATGATGCGATGATACTGGGAGACTTTTTTGAGAGTGATATTAACGCTACAGATGATCGGATATTGGTAAATCTTAACGGTAAGAATTGTCCTGTTGACGAGCCTGCCGGTATCAAGGTTATGGAAATGGCATTTGATGCGACGATATCAAACAGTAAACGAGCAAACTGTATTATGACTGCATCTTATCACAAGGGCGACTATTTAGATGCTGTTACTCCTACTGAGACACGTTGTAACAGTGATTTTCAAACACATAAGCGTTTTAAACTGAATATGTTGCCGACCATGGTAGAAGCTGGGGATGATAATAATGATCCGACAACAGATGCACAGATTATTGCATTTTGTGGAGATTGCGGAGATGGTAACTATACTTGGATGAAAGGCAATGAAGACGCTTTTGCTACTGTAACAAGTCTGGATTTGGCAACATGGACAAGCAGTCATCTTTTTAACATAGATAAAATAGAAGATGTCCTTAACCTAGGTTTGAATTATATAGTTGAGATTGGAGATATTTCGATATTCCCTGCTGCTTCTCCTGAGTTGACTATAGGTTCAAGTTTGGAAATAGTAGTGTCAGATAATGTTACTGTAATAATTACAGCCTCAATAACACCTATGGCACCGGTTGTTGTGACGGACAGCTCTAGCAGTGACTCTAGTTCTATATTTTCAACCGTGGATAATCTAAGTATGTTAGCTATGATATTTGGATTCTTAACAATTGGCGGATTGATAGTTCGAAGAAAACTGGTAAACTAATATGACTGTTTCCTGTGTAAAAGACAAAGTTCTCAAGTATGCTCTATGCTACTCTGTCTGGAGCGCAGTTCTCTTCGCCCTCATCTTTATTGAGGGCATATCTCCACTCTACTCTTTAAATGAACTTCAAACGTCATTAACCATATATTTTACTAACCTATGGTTATCTTATTCTGACATTCCAGTATATATGAACGGTAATAAGATGCTTTTTGAACATGGGGTGGAGTTATTGATTTTAAATGTCTGTAACGGTATGATTCCAATACTTCTATACGTCGCAGCCGTCTTGTCATACCCTGCAAGAAAGTTGGATAAGATAGATTGGTCAATTGGTGGATATTTTGTATTGACAGTAGTAAATATCTTGAGAATATACTTCATAACAGTTTGGGTGGCAGATCATCCTGACAGTTTTCACTATTTACATGATTTTGTAGCACGATATGTGGTTGTGGGATTGACCCTCATATTTTTTTATTTGTTTGTCAAAAATGCAAGAATAGCAGATTGATTAGAACCTTAAGTGTCTTTATATTTAAGGCTCTTGAACTATCATTATCTTTTTTAGCCCTCTTTCTCTCTTCTTCTTTTTTAATATAGAGGTTACAGATCATGTTAATTAAAGCTTAGTCTCTACCAAGTATGGTAGAGACTAATTTGAAGGTATACTAAGGGATCGAGATATTATAATCAACTCGTCCAAACCAAGTGTCCAATCCGGAGAATGGATCGGTATTGTCATAATGTTCTTCCTCTTGTAACCATACGTTATAAATCATTTTGCCATCAGGACTTGCAAAACTATTTACTTCTTTTTCCTCAATGATTCCACCTTCTCTGTTAGCTATAACATTAGGTTCTGCATCCCAAGTCAGACCACCGTCAATAGAACGTTTATAGAAGAGATCTGTTTCTGATTTACCTAGGCTTTTGTTTTGATAATCAATGAAATCAATCTCACCCCAAGTTAGAAAAAGTACATTTCTATCACTGTTTTGATCTGAAACTACAAGACTTGTACTATTTCCCTTAGGTGTAGTAAAGAGTCTTGGATCCACAGATGTAGCTGAAGCTTTACTTATACGAGTGACATTCACGGGTCCTTGCCATGCACCGTTTGTATATGTATGCACGAAGAAGTTACTAGGCATACTGCCATTCTCTGAAGCTGTTTTATTAGCATCCGGAGTGTAAACATATCCGGTATATATATTGTTTCCACGAAGGAAAATACGCGGAGAGAATGTGTTGTCATTCATGTGGTAATACGTATTGTCATCAAGATTAGCAGCACTCCAATCCATATCATAGTCAGATGCATTAATATCAGTTAAAGGTTCAGAAGAACTAATATTTGTCGTATCTAAATCTCCAGCAGTTGCATCATTGAGAGCTACAAATGAATCATAAGTAAAGCCATTGTTTACACGAACGAACATATCAGAAGATGCTCCTTGAGTTTCAAACGATTGTTTATATAATAGAGCAAATGTAAAGTTACTTGCATCACAGGAATCTACCTGCGTACCGATCACAACACGACGTGAATTTTCATAAATCATGTTGCTTGGATCATCTTGAGCGGGCACTTTCATATTTACAATATTACCGGCACTTACAAGCGGCATAGCCATTTTTTGTATAATATCAGGGTCGCTTGCATTGAAATCATCAATAGCATTAAAGTTGAAGCTTTCAAAGTAAATAGATTTACCCTCAAACTCGATGATAGTATCAGCATCTCCTTGGTCTTGATCGCCGGTGCCTGTTGTGTTTTCTGAGAGACCTTTTGTCTCCTCATAGCTTAGAATTACTACGGATTCACCCTGATCTGTTTTCAGTATTTTAATTGCTGATCTCGAAGCTCCGGTATCTCCGTCAAGTACAACTTGTGTATTTGTAAGCATATCTATATCATACGTTTTACATCTTTCAATAGCTGTTCCCGCACTGTTGTTTGTTGTTGACGATTGGGAACCATAAGTATCGCATAAGCTTTTACAGTAACTTTTTGTGTCATTAACCGAACACTGTTCATTGTCCGTAATACGCATTGGATAGTGAAAGTTATGTAAAGACTTAGGTTTTGCTGTCTCATCATCAGTACCGTTTACATCATCAAAATCACTTATTTTAAGAGATGTATACCAGATATCCGTACCGTGGTTTGTAGTCGCACCGCTCCATCCGTCTCCAGGACCAGCACCTTTACCTGAACGAAGACCTGTTGTGTCTTCTTGCCACGCCATTGCAAATCCTGCATCTGAAGCCTCTAACCAGATGTGATTTGAGTCTCTTCTTCCGGTTGTGAGCTGTACAGGTGCATGCCACATTATGTTTCCATCGGCCGGATCAAAAATACCCCTTGCCGTCCATATACATGAGAATGGAACTTCAAAGACTTCTTTGCCGTTTGGTGCAATCATTACCGTACCGTCATCCTCTGTGTAGTCAATAGAACCTTGCACTCCGTTTACAAAGAAAAAGTCATCAGAATAATTGCCGTCTTCTCCCTGAACTAAATCAAAAGGATTTCCGCTCGGGCAATATTTGTCGTGCCAAGCCATTAAGATTCTGTTTCCCTGCATAGCCATTTTCGGTTTTTGTGCATGTCCGTAGTAATCTATTTGTGTACCATCCCAAGTCACCTTGGTCGATGTTTTTGTTGTAGAGTCTGAAACAACTTGATTTTTCCAAGAGTCACCATTATCTAAAGAGAGTGCAAAGAAAAGAGCATCTCTTTGATTTGGATCACCGATGTCTGCACTGCCGTCACCCATTTCATAAGCTGTACCTACAACTTCTTGAAGATAGCTTATAGCAATAGGGTGAACTTTTTCACCTGTTGCATTCCCATCAGCATGTTTACCGTCTACAACCGTACTTAGACGAGCAATAGCATTGTGTGAGTTGCCTCTTTCTCTGTTATCATCATCTAAACCTGATGATGAGATATTTCTTTTTTCTGTTTGGCTTGCATTAAAATCTGCTGCATCGTTAATATAAGTTATTCCGAGATCAGGAGTACATGCCAATGCCGTACCGTTTATATCTGCAACAGGAGGCTGAGGACCATATAGTGATTCAGTAAAGTGTTCTACTGCATCTTCTTCGCTAGGCACCATATCATCTGTAGAAGGTGTTGTGGCTATTACAGCATCCAGAAGTGTTTTAAGATCGGCGCTACTCTCAGTTGTAGGGTCAAACGTTGCAGGATCACCACCACTGGCTAATATGGCAGCTTCTAAAATTTCAATAGTTTGAGGAAGAATTTCAATACCGTTTGTAGGATCACCATCAGTATCTAGAGACTGGAATAAGACTATAAGATTTATTACTTCCTGATCACTGGCTGTTTTGGTTCCATCAAAAAAATCTAAAGGAGAGACCGGGCTTGTCTTTGCAAGCAAACTACCAAGTTTGATGTCTGTACCCAGTGTGAACTCTACTCTCTCACCAGCTACAAATGAGTAGTGACCATCTTTATCTGTTTTGCCTGAAAACTTGCCTTTGAAGTCTATTCCTTCAACTGCCGAATCCACAAAAGTACCTTCAAGAACCGTAGCTGCTGTAGTATCAGTCGAACCATCACTGCTACCACCACTGCAACTAACAAAGATACTCATGCCTATTACCGCTATAGCCGCAGCTATAGAATATGTAAGTTTAGTTTTCATAATGAAATCCCCCATATAATAATTTTTATAAATGAACAGCAATTAACCATTGGTTAATAAACGTTTATTAATTATTAATTATATAAAAAAATTATAAGTAACACATCACCCCACTGGGTGACATGCAAACAACACTATGAATATTTTTGTCAGACTGCAATCCAACTCTTAAGATTTATGCTTAGCGACGTCCGCCGCCACCGCCACGGTTTCCGCCACTGCGACTTCCACCGCTTCCATTTGCTCTGGAGGATTTTGAAAAACTTTGACTAGAGCCATAACCACTACCATATTTTGACGAACCCTGACCTGAACCATATCCAGCGCCTTGAGCGCTTCCCTGCTGAGAATCACTCCCACTCTTTTGATACTTATATTGGTGTCTATACTGATGCTTGATCTGCTTTCCTTGATCGCCACCGGTTCTCATCTGAGCCTGAGTATTTGGAACCTGTTTATTCAGTTGGTTATACAACTGCTTATTCTCATCAGCCATCGCAGAGACACCTAAGATTAATAGAGTTAAAATACTTAGTAAAAATTTATTCTTCATTTGTAATCCTTTATTTGATATAACACTATTCTAACTTAACTATGTAAGCATAGTGTTAGCATATAATGCAGATGCAAGCCTAAAAAGCGAGGCTTGCTACTATATAAATATCATGATAGTTATCTCTTGTACTTTCTGCAGGATCGTTATAACTGTACTCAGCATCCAGTGTAATGTTTTGTCGTATAAGATAATTTAAACCAAAAGAGTAAGCTTCGAAATCATAGGCTTTTACAAATTCTCTACTTACGGCTGTCGCATCTTTGTTATCATAGTTTAAATAAGCTACTTTTACACCAAGTTTTTCTATAGGATTTATTTGAAACTCGATAGAAGCAGCACTATTGTCCGTTTTTTGCAAGTTAGGACTTATAAGTAAATTATTTGGTGTAGTTTCAATAATATTTTTCATAACTATATTGGCAGTTGTCATTGTCATCATATTCCTGATGAAGCCAGTCATTTCAAAGTCAAAACCATATCCTTCTTTTTTTATGTTGACAAGTTTTCCTTGAGTAGTGATAATTCCACCGTTTAAACTCTCATCAGTCGCTTTTAATTCACCTGATAATCCATAAGTACCAATCATAAAGTTCCATTTATCGACAGTCCGGTTATATGCTAAACGTCCAAATGGAATTAAACTACCACCCGCATCTAAGCCTTCATTGTTTTGAGATGGAATTGTAAGTCCAACTGTAACAAAGAAATTATTGTCTCCATAGTAGAGTTGAAAACCCGTTGCTGGTCCATTAGCAATACCAGTCGCTTGAGCTGCATTTGTAACATACGCATTCTCAAACTGTCTAAGTGGTGTATTTAGACCAGTATTAAAATTTTCCATTCCATAAAATGTACCATTTATTTGTGTTGAATATAGAGAAGCCCCCGCAAAACCATTTAAAGCTTTATATGATAAAATAGCTTTCCCTCCGAATACAACATCATTTGTTGCTGATGGGTCTCCTGTTATCGAGACTACACCACCTACATTATCTGCTATACGTCCTGCAAAGTAAAGTCCAGAGCTTTCTAAAACCTGCAGTTCTCCACGTTCTTTTCCTACAATATCAGCAGAGCTGTTAGTATCAAGGTCATCAGAAGTTTTAACATAGCGTGCTTTTATAATGGCAGAGACGTTCATAACTGACGGTAATCCAAGTGCGATATCTGAACCTTCTATTAGTGCTTGTGTCTCGCTTTTTGAATTGTACTTTGTGAATCCGGACAAAGCAAAATCACGTCCGTGACTGTTAAGCTTTGGTGTGTTTTGTACATGACAAACCATACAGTTTTCTCCAGTTTGACGAGTAAAACTCGGTATGGCACTTGCCGACTCCGGAAGCATTAAAAATAATATACTTAGAGGTAAAAGTATTTTTTTCGTTAAGTGTTTCATAGGATACTCCTGTAATTCTAAAATGAGATTGTTAACACTGAAAGTAAGTCAGTGTAATCTTCAATATCTTGTCTTGTCGGTTTAACCATGGAATATTCCATAGCAAACTTAACATTTTGTCTAAATGAATAATCAAAACCTACTGTATAAGCATCTTTGTCTTTTGCATCAACTTTATCCAGTTCAAATGTATGTGGTCCCTTGTCGTCCAGTGTCAAATATGCGAATTTTAATCCAAGTGGAGTCCACGGGTAGTACTCTAAGGAAACAGAGAAGGCTTCCATATCTGCATCCGCAGGCTCTCCGTATATGTTTGTGGAATTTTTTCCGGTAATATAATTCATTAAATTTGGATCATCCAAAGTAGTCTTGTTTTTTAAAACAGCGTTCATTGTAATGATTATATTTTTTGAAAGAAGTTCACCATCTATCTGCAAGTCAACACCGTATGCTTCTTTTTCTAGCTCAACCAGTGCTTGTGTTACTTTACCTTCTAGTGAAACATCCAACAGTGTATTACTAGCTTTTGATTTACCATAAATACCGTATGCACCTATTATGATATTAATGTTACCGATTGGCTGTTCGTAGGCAATTCTGCCATAAGAAATCATAGATCCGCCCATATCGATTCCATCAGTGTTATGGATTGGAACATATGCCCCAACTGTCAAAAATAACTTTTCACCTGCATAAAACACTTGAATACCTGTTGCTTCTCCGCTTGCTAAATCTGCGGCTTGGGCTGCATTAGTAAGTTTATGATTTTCAAATTGACGTATTGGTTTGTATAATCCGGTACTATAAGTCTCCATTCCTGCAAATGGACCATAGTTATTAGTAGAATAAACTACAAAACCAGAGTAAGCATCTCCCATCTCAAATGAGGCAACAACTTTACCACCGAAAACTGTTTTTCCTATTTTTTGACGTAACTCTAAAAGAGATCCGACATTATCTGAGACTTTTCCGGTAATATTAATAGTAGAAGTTTTAAATATATCATACATCCCTCTATTAGCGCCTAAGTCATCGCCATTTGAATTTTCCAGGACTTTTCCTTTTCCGTTTATTACATCATAACCTTTGTCGTATCTAGCTTTTAAGATCAAAGATATATTAAGCACTGCAGGAAGAGAAAGTCCAATATCTTCACCTACAATTAAAGACTGAGAACCGCTTTTTGTACTCATCGTGTATGCTGAACGAGCAAATCCACGACCAAAACTATTTAGATAAGGCTGGCTATTTGCATGACATGCCATACATTCAAGCCCCGTTTGTCTGGAAAAACCAGGAACAGCATGCAGATTATCTATGAAAAGCATGAAAACTAATAAGTAGGGAAGAAAGATTGACATTTTCACTTGATTCATAATGACTCCTCATTTCTTTAATATTAAAATTAGTTTCTAACATTAAGGGAAGTATACTAAATAAGAAAAGATATTAAATCACACATTCGGGTGATAACAATATATAACCTGTTAAATAGTATTTTAAGAATAAGTGTTATAAACTTTAGTTATAAAAAATTATAAATGAGGTAGGAAAAGATGAAAAAGATGCTGGGGTTATTGGTACTGAGTTCTCTTACTTTGTTAGCATTTGAGAGTGAAGAAGTATATAAAAATTGTATTATGTGTCACGGTAAAAAAGCCGATAAAAAGGCTATATCTTCGTCTGTAAAATTAGCTTTATTGTCCCAAGAGTCATTAGCTGAAAAACTTAAAAATATTATTGATGATTCAAGTTCCATGTCTAAGATATATACTAAAATGCATAAAACAAAATTAAAAGATATTCAGAGTGAAAATGGTGTCAGAAAATTTGCTAATTATATTATTGGATTAAAAGAATGATTAAGCTAAATCGTTATTTTTCTTCTTCTCGTCTATTTCAAATAGATAGGTATTTATAAAATTATAGTAGTTATATATTTCAGGCTGTAAGGTCTCGTAGTAATAAAAGTGATCAATATTACTCAGTTTATTATATTCTACATGTTTAACAAACGCGTAACTATCTTCCTCATCTGTAAATATTAAAAATACAAAGTTAAAGTAAGAATCGCCAATTTTGATGCTATCAATTACGTCAGTTAATCTTACACTATCATGTAGTTTATCTGAAATATCCTCTTCTGAATAAAATAGAACCAAAGTTATAGGAACGTTATATCGTTTGATATTATAGGTTAAATACTCAATGGAGGGTTTTAATTTCTCAATTAACATATTAGTTGTTGATATTTGAGATTTACCTGTTTGCATAAACAAATCTTTTTTTTCAGTCATATATGCCTCTTGTTAAAAATGATTAAATATACACTTTCTCAATTCTAGCAAAAAATATGTGAGGATATACTTATATTCCGGTAACTCTTTTTTTAATCTCTATTTTATCTTCATACATGTGCTTATCAGCATCTTCTATAACATCTGACAATGTTTGACCAGCTTTGTACTCACTAACCCCAAATGAAAAGCTGACATGAAAGGAGTCATTCTGTGCTTTTAGTTTCTTTGAAATTATCTCTTCTCTGATGGTATTCAAATTTGCTATAGCTTTTGCTGAAGAAACTTTTTTTGAAAACATTATTATAAACTCATCCCCACCATATCTAACTACACTGTACTTTGTTTTTCTAAGCTGATTAGCTATAAATATAAGTACTTTATCCCCAATAATATGACCAAAAGTATCATTTACAAGTTTAAAATAGTTTAGATCAATGATAGCAAGAGTTCCTGCATCTTTAAGGTTTTGAGAGTTGTCTTCTAAAAAGTAATCGTGTAACCACTTTCTGTTTTGTACATTGGTAAGTTCATCTTTATAAACAGATTCTTTTAATTTTTCTACTTCACGACGAAGATCTTCAGTCTCTTTTAGTATATTATTTAATATCTTTTCATCTTTTTCTTTGATCGCTTCTATGGCTTTTTCTGTATTTGCACTAAGTTGCATTGCATTTTTTGAAGCTTGAGTCTGTAAATCTGTTAAATTTGAGCACTCCATAATCATCAGCTCTTTGGCTAATTCTTTTTCATCTTCTATATTTGCATTGTGATTATTAGCGTATTTTGAAAAGATTGAAGCATACATACTAGGTGTAACTACTGATAGTTGATCAATTGAGTTTTTTGTTTCGTTTGATATAATTTTGAGAGTATCTCTAGCGGCTTGCATATTTTGTCACCTTAGTTCTATTACTTAATACATGATTATAACATATAAAAATAATTATATATTTAAAAGGCTGACATTTTAAATACATAATTATTTCAATCTCCAAAACATCAACTTATTTGCTTCATCTGCTGTAATAAGCTCGTTTGAACTATGAAAATCAATTTTTAGTAATGTCTGTTTGTGACCTTTTAAAACATATTTCTCTTCCAGTGTTGTTGTGTCAATAACAGAAATCTCACTATTTTCATTTTTAACAAAAGCGGCCTTTGTTGCATCTGGGTTTAATGCAACACTATATATAAAGAATTTACCTTTTGTCATCTTATATATTTTTGGTGTTTTATATAGGATCACACGCTTGTCTTTTCCTCCACTTATTAGCAAACCATTTTTGTAGTCAATAGAAAAGATATCTCTTTTGTTGGCTTTATTATATACCTCTACTGTCTTTGCGGTTTTGATTTCTATTTTGCTGATTTGTGGAGTCTCATCGGATGTGAATAGATACTTATGGTCTTCGCTAAATGAAAAGTCTGAAAAACTAGCCAGATTTAGCTGTTTTCTATAGATGGCTTTGTTAGTTTTCAAATCAAACAGTATAAGCTCATTGTCCATTGTAGCCATCATTATAGTATCTGCATCTACAAACTTTATCTTTTGAAGTGCCAGATTCTTTGACTCATCCAATATTTTTTTTATTTTTTTATTTTCGTAAATATAAAGCTCTCTCAAAGTACTTAGCAAACGTACAATAAAGATAAGTTTACCATCAAGATAATCAACACTTACAATTAAAGAACGTATATCATTTCCAAGAATATTTTTATGTTTTTCAAGGACTACTCGATCGATAAGCTTATCTTTTTTCAAATCATATATATCTATGATTCCTTCTTCTGTTGCAACAATCAAAGTGTCATCTACTTTTACAAAATCTGACACTGCCTCACTAGCTTGAATATATTTGTATGGAGTGATGTCTTTTGCAAAAATAGTTGAGGTAATAATCAGCATGAAAATTATTAATAGTTTCATCATTTATCCTTTATTTGTTTTACTATATTTACAATAGAGACTTTAAATGCATCGTTCTCACAAACTTCGATGCATTGTCCGCACTTGATGCAGGCAGCACCATTGATTGGCTTGCTTGTCATTCCAACCATATCTAGTATTTCAACTTCAGGACAGGCTTTAAAACAAGCCATAGAATATAAACATTTATCTCTGTCGTGGGTAACTTTTATTAGTGAATATTTACCGATAAGTGCATTGAAACCGCCAAGAGGACAGATGTGTCCACACCATCCATACTCTTGTGAAAAAAGATCAAAAAGAAAAATAGCTACAAGAAAAAACCAGCCAAATCCAAATCCAAATATAATACCTCTGTGCGCAATGCCAATAGGACTTATCATATCAAAAGCTGCAATAGAGAACATAAATGACAAAAATAGAGATATAGCAATAACCCAAAAACGGATGTTACGGCTAAATAAAATAGCCTTCTCTTTTTGAGCAAATCCAAGTTTTTTTCTAAAAAAAGTTGCAGTTTCAGTAATAATATTTACAGGACATACCCAAGAACAAAAGAAACGACCGCCTATAACTCCATAAGCAAATAAAACTACAACTACACCGGCTAAAATATCGGCTGATATAACTGCACCCCCAACAAACATCTGAAGTACTGCAAATGGATCAGATAGAGGAATTAAGCCCAAAATAAGAGAGCTGCTTAAGTTTCCATTCACAATATTCCAACCGTAAGCATTCGCACCAAAATAGAGTGTAATGATAAGAATTTGAGTAAACCTTCTGGATATTAAAAAACGATTTCTATATATAACATTACTCATTGTAAAGTCCCCTCAAAATACCATCTACATCATTAACGTTGTCTATGGCACTTTTTTCATTTCTCTTAGTTCTCTGGACTTTTATATCTGTTGATTTTGCGGCATCTAATCTATCTTCATCTTTTGCTTCCCAGCCAACTACGTAGTGAGATCCTATATCACCCTTAGATACAGAGAGTGGTAATACTTTTATAGATGCTACTGTTGTCGGGCAGGCATGTTCGCACATACCGCAACCTGTACAGTAGTCTGGATTTACAACAGGTTTTAAAAATGCATGCATATCAGTGCGGGGATTACGCTCATTCTTTAGTACTATAGCGGTGTCAGCAAGTGGACATGCTCTGATGCACATTGTACATTGCAGTCCAAGGTATGCCAGACATGTTTGAGTGTTTATAGTTGCAAGACCCATCCTTGAACTGTTTATTGATAGCTTATTATCAATGGTCAATAAGTTTAAATCAAGTGTATTAGTTGGGCAAGCTGAAGTACATGGTGCGTCTTGACATAAGCGACAAGCTTCTTCTCTTGGTGTAAAGAAAGGAGTCCCTATAGAAATATTATCTGATATGGTGGAGAGTTTTAAAACATCAAAGGGACAGGCAGCAACACACATTCCACAGCGAATACAGTTTAGTACAAAATCTTTTTCCGGAATTGATCCAGGAGGTCTTAATATAAGGTTCTTTGCTTGTGACTGTGAAAGGTAAGCACTCCATGCTATAACCCCAAATGCACTATATCCTACTCCTTGCATGATTTTATGCAAGAAAGATCTTCTCCCGGCAGAATTTAGTTTTTCCATCTTCGCACCCCTTGTAGAATACTGTCAGTTAAACATTTCTAGGCATATGTATTATAAATTGTTATTATTATAGTCTTAAATAATTAAACAAATATTTAAATATTATATTAGTTTTACTTATAAAATGCATGTGTAATTCTTAGAGATAAAATCTAGTGAAGTTTATCTCTGTATAATCACACTCTTAAAATTTTGTGCAGGGGTTTATATTTGCCATTATCTCGTCTAAATCAAGAACAACTTAACGCTGCAACTTCCAATGACGCACAAAATCTAATTATTGCATCTGCTGGTACAGGAAAGACTTCTACCATAGTCGGTCGCATCGGACATCTCTTGGGAAATGGTGTAAAACCGCAAGAAATCTTACTTCTTACTTTTACTAACAAGGCAGCTGCGGAGATGGTTGAGCGTGTAGCAGAACTTTTTGGTAAAGATGTTGCAGGCAAGATAGAAGCCGGAACTTTCCATGCGGTTAGTTACAGATGGCTAAAAAAAGTTGATGGAAGAGTTGTTTTAAAACAGCAACGTGAACTAAAAACACTATTTAGAAGTGTTTTTGAGAAGCGTTCTTTTGATCATATTGGAGCTGAGATAACTCCTTATGGCGGAAACTATCTTTATGACATATACTCTTTTTATCAAAATACAGAGCTGGAAAAACATTTTGAAGACTGGATAGTAGAGACTTACCCTGAGCATGAGCTTTTTGCACTAATATATGCAGATATAGTTGAAGAGTTTGAGAGCTTGAAAAAAGAGTATGGTTTTGTAAACTTTAATGATCTTCTTCTTAACTTTAGGGATATATGTAAAACAAAAGAACTTGGATATAAAGAAGTTTTAGTAGATGAGTATCAAGACACAAATGCTCTTCAAGGTACACTCATAGATGCTATGAATCCACCATCACTCTTTTGTGTTGGGGATTATGACCAAAGCATCTATGCCTTTAACGGTGCTGATATTTCTATAATCGGTTCTTTTACTACAAAATATCCGGATGCTGTAGTCCACACACTTACAAAAAATTACCGTTCTACCGTGCCAATTTTATCTTTAGCCACAAGAGTGATAGAGCATAATGAACGCATCTATCCTAAACAGTTAGAAGTTACAAGAAATCAACCTTCTCAAGCTCCTACACTTTTGGCTTATGATGAGCTTTTCGATCAGTATCACGCAATAGCTGCAAAAATAAGAGATACACAAACTCCACATGAAGAGATCGCTGTTATCTTTAGAAATAACTCCTCGGCCGATGGTATCGAAGTAGGGCTTCGCGAGCTTGATATTCCGTGTAAAAGAAAAGGCGGAACAAGTTTCTTTGATGCTAAAGAGGTTAAAGCAGTTTTAGACTTTTATACGCTACTCGTTAATGAGGCTGATATGATGTCTTTTATACATCTTTTTGAGTTTGCCCGCGGCATCGGAAGTGCTATGGCAAAAGAGATATATATAGCTCTAAAGACTTTAGGACACGGAAGTATATTTTATGGTCTTTATGCTCCTGATGAGTCTATAAAAAATCCTTTTGAGAAGAGAAAACTAAATCATCAGTTAGGGCTATTTGATGACTTTTTAGAGCTTGGTGCCGTAGGAAAGTTTGCAAAGCTTGGTTTTGAAGCGAAGTTTATGAAAAACCCTATTTTAAAGCATCCAAAACTTACAAAAGACAGTGCAACATTTTTGCATGACTTCTATATTCTGTTTCGTGATTTAAAGGGTATCAAACAACCAAGAACAGTTGTAAAAAAGATAGCTGCTTCTGCAGTATTCAAGTATATATCTGATTTGTTGTCAAACAAAAGAGCGCAACTCAAAGACGGTTCTATAGATGAGAAGCAAAAGGTAGAGTCACTTACAAGAATCACTAGAAAAATGGTTCTTCTCGAAGAGTTGTCAAAGCCTTACTCAGAACATGAAAGATTTTTAAATGCTATGATACTTGGTTCTTCAGACCTAACTCAGGGTGAGGGTGTAAATCTGCTTAGTGTTCATGCATCTAAAGGACTTGAGTATAAAGAAGTTTATATAGTCGATCTTATGGATGGAAGATTTCCAAACAGAAAACTGATGCAAAGGGGTGGCTCACTAGATGAAGAGAGACGGCTCTTTTATGTAGCAGTTACTCGCGCAAAAGATATCTTGTATCTTAGTTATGCAAAATACGACAAGATAAAAAAACAAAACTTTATAGCATCTCAGTTTCTTTATGAAGCGGGGCTTGTCCCAAAAGATGAAGCCTTTAGAGCCTTGATACAAAAAGAGCTGGATAAAGAAGAGGAGTAGTCAGGCAACTACTCCATCATTACGAATCTTTCTTACTCTCCTCGTTCCATCTCTCCCGAGATGGAATGCATATACCTTTCCCAAGGTGGAATGCATACAATAGTACAATAGCATTTATACATCACACCTCAGGAGAGGAGTGATGAGATGAGGTGGAACGCCTGCAATCATACAACAGCATCTACTCCTCGTTCCATCTCTCCCGAGATGGAATGCATATATAAAACTACAATACACTTATAGCAATGCGTCACACCTCAGGAGAGATGTGACGAGATATACAACAGCATCTATAGCATCTATATGTTACACCTCAGGAGAGGTGGAACAAGAAAATGCTAAATAATCCTAATTTCAGCACTCTCTCAATAAGGGGGGGGTAGAATCTAACATAAAATCATAAAAAGAGACTTATATGAAAATAATATTGTTAATAGCCTTAGCTATTTTAGGTTTAGTTGGAAGCTTAAGTGCTTCTAGTAAAAGAGATACTACTCTAAATATTTACGGTGTAGGTGCAAGAACGGATTCTACGCAAAGTGTAAAAGCTGGTGCAGGGATTATGCTTGACAGTGAAATTGTTAAGTTAAAGGTAGAGGGAACTTCTGATTATATCAAATCTGGTTTAGTCTTGAAGTACAATCCTTTTACTGAAAACTGGTACATCAAAGTTGGTGCAAACTATATCAATCAAAAGATGTATGCTCCTGATGATTCTACTGCAAGAGTTAATCAATACTCAGGTGCTTTAGGTACTGGTTATATGATTATGGATGATTTATATGTCGAGATTGGTGGTTCTGTTACACAACTTAAAGGTTCTATGGTTGGTGCTGACTATGAAGTTAAGAATGAAAAAACTAACTTAGCTTACTTAGAAGTAGCTAAAAGATGGGAAAGTTTCATCGGAACGATTGATACTACGGCAAATGCTGGTAGAGTATATCATGAGTTAAGTAGAGACGAAAACTCTTACGGTGCGGGTGTAGATTACTATCCACTTGATAATGCAAAACTTGGTTATAAACATCAGTATGAGAAAAATAACATTTCAAATGTTTATTCCACTCAATACAGTTTGTTTTTTGCAGAGTATGCGGATAATATCTCTACAAAGACTTATCAAGTTCCTCGTTCCACCTTTCCCAAGGTGGAATGCATACAATAGTACAATAGCATTTATACATCACACCTAAGGAGAGGTGTAACGAGATAGAGATAGAAATATGACAATCTGCCATAAAATCAACTAAATAAAAAAACTTCCATTACAATTGAAAAAAAGAGATTGTTATGGGCAGAAGCAGATACAAAATATATGAACCGACACACCCACACTTTGTTACATGCACTATTTTGCACTGGATACCGATTTTTACAAGAAAAGAGAGTGTTCAGATAGTGTTAGACTGCTTGGAGTTTTTAAAAGATAAAGACAATTTAAAAATCTATGCTTATGTTGTTCTTGAAAATCACTTGCATCTGGTAGTTCAGAGTGATGATTTAGGTAAAACTATGGAGTCTTTTAAAAAATTTACTGCTAAGAAAATACTTGAGATGCTAAAACGAGAAAATGTTACTACCATATTAGAACAGTTGGCATTTTATAAAAAGGCTCACCACAAAGATAAAAGTCATCAAGTTTGGGAAGAGGGTTATCAGCCTAAGTTGTTACAAACAGATGAGATGATGATTAGCAAAATAAAGTATATACATGAAAATCCTGTGAAAAGAGGTTATGTTGATGAATCTATTCATTGGCGATATAGTAGCGCTAGAGATTATGAGGGTATAGAAGGTTTAATCGAGATTAGTCGGTTTTGGTGATTTTTTTTAGGTTGTAGATTGCGTTACACCTCGGGAGAGGTGGAACGAGGTTGGGAGGTTGGTTGTACATCACACCTCAGGAGAGGTGTGACGAGAAAGAAAGAATTGCAGATATTAAAATGGAAGGTATATTTTTAGTTGTCATTATACTCAAGACGAAGTTTTCTAACTTCTAAAAAGTATGTATGTCCTAGATATATTACGTAGTAGATAGCACCAAAGAATATAGCAAATGGTATAAGTGAGATGATATAAAGAGCTAAAGTCTTTAGTCTTATCTTGTTTGCTGAAAAATAATGTATTTTTTTATCTTCTTCTTTGGTACAGATATTTGAAGAGATATCAAATGTAATCATTTTATGAAAAAAGTAATATAGAGGAAGATTAAAAGCTATGATGTTTACCAGCGGTATAAAGTAAAACGGGATTAACAGTATAAAAAGAAGAACCATGATAATGAACCACTTTATTACAAGTAAAAGTCCAGAGATAATATTGGAATATCCAATCATTTCAACATCTTTATAGTGTCTGCGTTGAAGCTCTTTTAAAACAAACGGAGTGAGAAATCCTATGACTATAATCGCTATAAATATAGAAGCATAGAGAACCATAAAACTGCCAATGGCGTAGATAAGAAAAGTTGCTATCCAGGAAGTAACGGCATAACTCATTAGAAACTGAATAATCGCAGTACCTTCAAGCATTGTGCTTATACTCTCGGTATGCGGAATACCGTTTTGCATAGTGGTTTCTGTAGTCTGAACTTGCATTTGACCGAGAGACTCAACTCCTATACCGGCTACGACAAAAAATATTATGTACATAATCACTATAGTAAGTATAAAAGGCGCTAGAGAGTATTTGAGCATCTGCTTTGTAAAGAAGTCTTTGACACTAAGTAGGATTAGGTTTTTTTCGCTCATTGTTTGCTCCAAAGTTTTTGATTTAGTTTTAGTTCATCTACTATGCCGATAGCCAGGTGCAGAGTCTTTACATATTCCATTGCAATTTTATACTCTAATAGTGAACGAAATACAGATGGCTCAAAAAGGTCTTTGTCATAATAGACTGCCATGTGAATATGATTGCCTATAAAAGAGATGTATACCGGATGCTCAGATTTGTTTTTAAAATTAAGAAGTTTTTTCATCAGTGCATGTGAGAGAATATATCTTGCTTCTATCTGGTCTGAAGAGTAGACTACAAACTCTCGCTCAAAGTTATTATCATCCATTTTTACAAGCTCATCTCTACTGAAATTATTTGACTGTAACCAGTTGCCTATCAGGTTTCCAAAAGTGCTTTGCGCAGTATCTGGAAGGACTAGAGTTTTTCCGTGAAAGTTCTTGTTGAACTCTGCAACAATGAAAAGCCCTTTAAAAATAGTACTCCAACTCTCTCTTCCCTTTGAGTCTTTTTGTCTCTTTTCAGCATGAATATCAGAAAACTCTATCTTAGTTCCATCAATGTTACCTCTTACATAGTCATTACCATTCATTCTGTCTGGTTCGCTAAAAAGGTCAGAACGTCTAAATAGATGCTCTGTTACATGATGATCGCAGTTATATGAAAGCTTTTCATCTATTGCATGTATGAGTGGTTTTATGATGTTTTGTTTGAACTCTTTTGTATAGTCTTTTATGAGAAACTTGTAAATGATAGCACCAAGTGCTATATATCCGGCACCTATAAAGAAAAGAAAATCAGGAGACTCATTTATAAGTGGAAGAAGAGCAAAGGCAAGTAAAAAAACAACAAGAGAATAGATAACACCTATGACGATTATTCTATGTCTTAAATTTTTTCTTTCTTGTTCTAATTCTTGAAGTGTAGGGTAGAGAGTTTTGTAGTAAAAATCAGTTAGTTCACTTGTGCTTGTCATAATTAAGATTTAAAAAGCTCTTTAACATTTACGTTTTTTCTCTCAGCCTCTACTATCTCAAAGACTTGTTTTCTTTTGTAAGCCATCGCACTAGCCATAAAGTTTGTAGGTATCATCTCTATAGCATTGTTGTAGTCAGTCACAGCTTGATTATAAGCACGACGGGCTGCTGATATCTGCTCTTCTACTTCATGCAGAGTGCCTTGCAGATGCATAACATTTTCATTTGCTTTAAGCTCAGGATAGTTTTCAACCGCAATCATGATAGAACCAAGAGCTGAACTTACTTTAGCATCTAGCGCTATCTTTTGCTCATCACTTATGTTTGGCTTGTTCGCCTCTGCACGAAGTTTTGTAACCTCAGTTAGAAGTGACTTTTCATGTTCCATATATTTGCTTACAGTAGCTACAAGATTTGGGATGAGGTCATAACGCTTCTTTAAAACCGTATCAACACTTGCGAAGATATTTTCAACTTGATTTTTCTTTGCAACTAAAGAGTTGTACATAAGAATTAAGACTAAAGCAATAATAATTAAAATTATAAGACCTGTTGACATTTTGAAAGTCCTTTTTTATATATGACAATAGTTTATCAAACTATGACTTTGTTATATCTTTTGCACATAGATATGCACTAGCCCATGCAAAGGCGAAGTTGTAACCACCGCGTTTACCTAAAACATCTAAGACTTCGCCACAGAAGTAGAGGTTTTTCTGTTTTAAAGACTCCATCGTTTTTTGGTTTATTTCCAGTGTATCTACACCACCCCCACTTACTTCTGCATGACGAAAGCCATGAGTGTCCGTAACTTCAAAACGCCAGTTCATCATCTGGTTGGCTATTTTTTTACTAAGCTTGGTGTGGATATCTTTCGCACTTGTCTCTTGTGGTATTTCTAGACTTTTAAGTAGTCCTTGAGCTATCTTGAGAGGAACAAGTCCTGCCAATACATCAAGAGCTGAGAAGTTAGGCACTGCTTTGGCTAAATTACTGATATGAGTTGAAAGTTTTTGAGCGTTAAAAGAGGGGAGCAGGTTTATTGAGATATCTACTTTTGCGTACTCCATCAGAGCTACACTAGCTCTTTGAGAGATGTCGAGTATTGCAAAACCCGAGACTCCGTAGTTTGTAAAAAGGATATCACCATTAGTCGAGATATCTTTTTTGTTGTTTATAAGAAGTATTACATCTGCTACAGTTTTTACGCCACTCATCTTGTGGGCAATAGCCGAGTTTAAGTGCAACTGTACAAGTGAAGGGTAGGTTGGGACTATGTTGTGTCCAAACTCTTTTGCAAATTCATATCCGTCACCATTACCACCCAGATGCTCAGCTGCCTCTGAACCGGATGCAACAACAACCGAATCATATTTTTCTAGTAGTTCTTTTATATCAGTTATTTTAGTGTCTGTATGGATTTTAACACCAAGGTTTTGTGCGTGAGACAGAAGAAGTGAAGCTACACTTTTTGACTCATTACTAAGAGGATAAGCTCTGCCGTCATCTTTAACATCAAGTAAAAGACCAATACTTGAAGCAAAATCGCTAAACTCTTTAAAACCAAAGCTCTCAAGTGCATCTGTGACAAAAGATGGGTTGTCACTAAAGAAGTCATGTGGAGTTAAGTTTCTGTTTGTAATGTTGCAACGACCATTGCCAGATACCAGTATTTTTTTAGCACATTTTGAGTTTTGCTCAAAAACATCTACTTCAAGAGACTTACGTGCACAAAGAATGGCACATAGAAGCCCAGAAGCACCACCACCGATAATTGCTATTTTTTTATTACTCATTATCATCTTTGTAGGCTTCAAGAAATTCAGACATTAAAAAGTTTACAGATTCTATTGTATCTTGAAGAGGTTCATCAGAGTCTATAAAATCATTTGCTAAGTATGTAAAAGCAAATGAGTGTATTTTACCGGGACGTGAAGTTAAAACTTCTTCTCCTATACCTAGTTGAATATATATCACCTCAGTATCATTAACACTGATTGAGTCTATTTTTAACATGAATGTTGTAGCATCCGTCTTACCAAACACAAAACCTGCGTCTGTTAGTCTATTTACAACACTATCTTTTAAGCTCTTCTTTTGTTCTTTATCCATATAAGTTGCTTTATTAGGCATATATAGACTCAGAGATTTTATATTGTCTAAAGTATAAAAAGATTGTGAAAATAGTGAGCTGCAAATTAGTAAAAATAGAATTATTTTTTTCATTGTTTTTGCGCTCTTTGGTAAGCTTTTAAAGCTAGATCCATATCTTGTGCAAATGTTACTTTTTTCGAATAGCCCATAGATTCGAAAACATGTTTTTGTGTTTTAGGGTCTATAAAGAAGACGGTAGGAATACGTTTAGCGTAGAACTCAGGTGGATACTTGCCTTTGTCTTTTGTCTTGTCGATAATAATAGGTATAAAATCTTTTTTTACTTGGTTTTGAATCAAGGTAGAGTTTAGAGTTTTTCTTTCAAACTTTTTACACCAAGGACAGAAATCACCGACGACCACAAGCATAAGTGGCTTGTTTTGTTGCTTCGCAGTTTTAAGAGCTGTATTATAATCTCTTGAGTATTTAACCTCAGATGCAAACTCATCTATTTGTGCAGATAATGCAAATGAGAATGTTAGTAATAGGGATAGAAGTATCTTCATTGAAAGCCTTTATGATAATAAGAAAAATATTATCATAATAACTGTTTAAAGAGTAACAATCTTTGCGCCAAATCCACCAAAATGCTGTGGTGCATCTTCGAATTTTTTAACTTTTGGATGCGCAGTTAAAAAGTTTTTAACAGCATAAGAAAGTTTACCTGTTCCTATTCCATGATAAACAATCACTTCATCCCAGCCATTTAGCAGTGCATCTGAGAGAAATTTATCTAGTGTCTCTTCTGCTTCTTCGGCTCTCATTCCGTGTAAGTCACATTTTAAACCTGCTTTTTTCTCTACATTTACTTTGATGTTTGTTTGAGGTTTTACATATATATTTTTAGTTGGTTTGAGGTCTTTTGTTTTCACTCTAAGTCTCATGCCTCCAACTTCTATAAGTGCCTCTTTTTTGTCTTTTATAGAGATAATGCTACCCTTGTTGTTTCTGTACTTAATAAAGTCACCAACTTGAAATACATAATCATTTGGTACTATTTCTTTTTTATCTTTTGGTAATTTCTCATTTGCCTTATTCATGGCTCTATGAATAGCTTTTGTATCTCCGGCTCTTGCTGCTGTCTTTGCTTCATCTATAGCAAGTGCATAACTGTTTTTAAGTTCGTTCTTTTGATTTTCTATCTCTTTAAATAGCGCTTCTTTTTGCTCTTTTAGATCTAACTCTTTAAGTCTTAACTCACTTAGTTTATCATCAACTTGATTATGCTTTTGCTTTAGCTCACGTTCTAGTTGGGAACCTCTTTCTATAAGAAGACTGAGTTTTTCGCTGTTGTCACCGTAAACACTCTTTGCTTCATTTACTAGAGTATTAGAGATTCCATATCTGCTTGCAGTCTCAAAAGCATAACTCTTACCTATGATTCCTTGCATAAACTCATAAGTAGGAACTCTTTGTTCTTCATCATATATCGCTGCCATTAGTTCTACATCATCACGATCAGCCATCAATGCAGCTAAACGTTTGTGGTGAGTTGTAACTACAACTTTTTGTCCTCTTTTTACCAGATCATCAAGTATGACTTTAAACAGAGCTGCCGCCTCATCACTGTCTGTTCCAAGTTCTATCTCATCTATACCTACTAGAGCTGATTTATACTCAAATATCTTAGAGAATTCTTGCATACGTCCTGCAAATGTTGAGATATCATTTTTTACATTTTGAGGATCATCTATGATAGAAAGAACTGCTTTAAAAGTTCCTATATGTGATTTGTTTTCATTAAGTGACATAGGGATGATATATTTTGCCATAAACGCAGCCGACAAAATCGACTTTAAAAGCATAGTTTTACCACCGGCATTTACACCTGTAATCATAAGTATGTTTTTACTAAAGTCAACGTCGACTGGTTTAGGCTTTTGAAGGGCAGGGTGAGTAAAGCTATTTAGAATGATTTTAGAGTCATTTTTTGACTTTACAAGTTGTAGGTTTTTACTTCTGGCAAACAAAACTCTTGCTTGGTAGTTGTCAAACTTTGTAAACTCTTTATCTATATAGGCTATAAAAGGTTGAATCTCGGAGAGTGTCGATGAGAATTCTTTTGCATAAGTGTAGAAGATTGCTTCTCTTTCTTGTTCAATATATCTTATCTGCTCTTTTGATTTTAAGATGCTGTCTGGTGATACATAAAAGAAACCACCGCTACTTCTTCCAACAACAGCACCTTTTAAAACATGGTTAAATCCACCGCGAACCAAAAGGCATTCTTCATCATTTACATAATGAATCTGAGTATCAACCAAGTAGCCTGCAAGTTTAGAGCTTGACATCATTCTCTTCATTGAGCTGCTCATATTATTTTTATGCTCTTTTATTCTGGCACTCAGGCCAAATAGTGTTTCATCAAGATTTTCTTCAAACTTTCCATCGGAAGTAAAGTACTTTTCTACATCATGGAACTTCTCATGAACTTCAAACTTACTCATCCACTCACCGATGATACCATCAAGCTCACGGTTTTTAAAGTAGCGAAAATATCTAACTACCTTGACTATCTCAAATATCTGCTCAAAGTTCAGTACACCTCTTTTTTTAAGATGTCCTTTTATGTTGTAAAAGTCTGCAACTTTCGGTGGAGCTTTGAACTCTACCTTATCAAGTGCTTTTATATAGCGAAAGTGTAATTCTTGGTCACCCTCTATATATAGTGAACTATGACGTGAGAAAAAGCTTTTAAATTGCTCTATATGTTCAGTTAAATCGAGTTGAGTTATTAGTAAATCTAGTTTAGAAGTTTTGTCAGTTGCCATATTATATTATTTTACCTATTAGTTGCTTTGCTGTTTGCAATTTTAGCTAAATTTTGATTATTAAGAAGTTTTAAGTTGGAGGGTTTTGAAAAGAAGTTATTTGAAAGGTATTGAGCAGAAAAATCTGCTCAATAGAGAAAGATTACAGACCTGTAACGTTTTCTGCTTGAGGGCCTTTTTCGCCTTCACCAATTTCGAAAGTAACTTTTTGACCTTCGTTTAGTGAAACACGATCGTAACCATTGCTGTTAACTTGACGGAAATGTACGAATACATCTTTACCACCATTTTCTTGCTCGATAAATCCGAAACCTTTTTCGCTGTTGAACCATTTAACTGTGCCGTTTACTAATGCTGCCATTGTAAATCCTTTGTGTTTTAATACACCCTTGTGAAAAGGTGGTTGAAAATCTAATATAAAGTCTAATTTTTAGGTGAATTTAACTGTTAACAAAGGAGTTATCAATACAAAGCCGACTAAAGATGTAACTAGAATCATCTTTCATTGACAACAGTATAGCTGAATAATACAAAATGTGTTGTTAAATATTGAAATTTGACTATTCACAAGAAGATGCACTGATCATTTGACCATAATTGGGAGTGTTTTCTTTGCCTATAAAAGTATAAGTCCCGATGCTTATAGTATAGTCTGAATTGTTAACATCTATGCCATTACAGTTTACTGTTTTGCTCTGGTTGAACTTCATAACAACGTTTAGCATCTTGTCTCTTTGTGCGTTGCTATATGCGTTAAAAGCAACAGCACTAAAAACGACAACTAAGATTACAGCAGTAATCATAGTCTTTTGAGATTTTGTTAGTTCTGTAAAGTAGTGTAGAGCTAAAAAGAAAAGCCCTACTATTACTAGTCCCGCTATATATGCCATGTTTAAGCAGTTCCTCTGATTTGGTAAGTTATATCTCCGGCGCCAAAACCGATGATAAGACCCTTATTTAAAGTCTTTAGAGTCTCTTTGTCTTTGATAACAGTTATGTTGTTATTTGCTCTTTGTATAGTATCTGCCATTGTAAGGTTATAGTTTTTGAAGTTCTCTTTGAAGTCAATGTCACGAGGAGCTTCACCGGCTGACCATACAGGAAGTATAATAAGCTCTTGTGCACCTTCAAAACATTTTATGAACTCTTCAAGATTATCAATTGTACGAGAGTACTTATGTGGTTGCCAGATGGCAGTGATCTTATCAAAGCCCTTTAGGTTTGCATACTCTTTTACTGATTCAAATGTTGCTTTGATCTCTGTAGGATGGTGACCATAATCGTCTATGATAACACTGTCAGATTCAGCACCAACAATGTCAAAACGTTTTTTTATACCCTTAAATGTAAGAAGTTTAGCTCTTATCTCTTCGATGTCCATCGACTCATTTGCAGCTAGAATTGCCAATGCTGCGTCTAAGGCAATATGCTTGCCAAATCCCCATACATCAAATGATCCCATATCTTTAAGAGTAAATCTTGTGTGTGGTTCATCGTTTATAAGTACAAACTTTATGTTTGTGATATCACTGCTTGGATACAGCCAGTGAGCGTCAACATCATTTTTTAGCGTACTTAAGAAAGGATCTTCTGCATTTAAAACTCGACACGGTGCGGAGTTGATGAAAGTTTTATACGAATCATAGAAAAGTTCATAGTTATAGTCATAATATTCCATGTGCTCAGGTTCAGCATTGATAACTATTGCACAGTGAGGATTTGAGTTGATAAAACTTCCATCACTCTCATCAGCTTCAAATAACATTATGTCATTTGTTTCATCATATCTTACATTTGATCCAAATGCTTTTGACTCTGCACCTATAATTGCAGAACCATCCATGATAGCTGTTAAAATTGCAGTAGTCGTACTTTTTCCATGAGCACCTGCAACTGAGTATACTTTGGAAGTATCAAGGATTTGAAGTAGAGCTTCACGACGAGCAAGTACTTCTATGCCTTTTTCTTTAGCAGCTATGATTTCTGGATTATCAGGGCGAATGATTGCTGAGTGAACTACCAAGTCTTGAGAGTCTATAGCGTCTGCGCTATGCGGAACGGTAACTTTTATACCTAAGTCACGGAGTTTTTTGGTAATTACACTGTCTGAGATATCTGAACCGCTAACTTCATGCCCTTTGTAGTGCATGTATTGCGCTAAACCAGATATGCCTATTCCACCAATTCCGATAAAATGAATCTTCATACGCTTACTCCCCATCTATTTGGGATTTATCTAGCAATTTTTGTGCCTCTTTTGTGAAAGCACTTATATAAAATGTACCCGCGTTTTGTGTAGCATCCATGTCTGCTATCTTAGTCATAAAATCGTCAAGATTAATATTTTCTGAAGAAGCTATCCAATGAAATTTTAATGCATTAGAAAATTGCTCATCTTTTGTAAGTCCGCTTAGTACTTCAAATAGAGCACTTGCATCTGAGATGTTTCCTGAGTGATAGTATTCCATAGCGTACTCATAAAGTGCTCTTAGAGTTGCAAAGTCTTGAACTTCAGTTATGTCCATTACTCTATGAGCTTCAAGTGTATCTGTTAGCTTTTCTAAGGCTAGATCAAGGATGTTAGTGTAAAAGCCTTGTAATGTATCTTCATCAAATGTATCATATGCCTGTTGCTCTAATACATAAAGTGAAGCTATGTCAGAGTTCTTTTGTGCCTCTAATACTTTGGCTTTTAAATCTTCTACACTCATGCTAAACACTCCTTGATTCTTGTTAACGCATTTCTTGTTTTTTCTTCGTCTTCTACTAAAGCTATTCTTACGAAATCTTTTCCTGGATTTTCACCTTTAGAATCATCTCTTGCTAAGTATTCACCGGGTAATACTTTTACATTGTACTCTTTATATAGTTTTTTTGTAAATTCTAAAGGACTTTCAACTCTTAACCAAATATAAAAAGTAGCTTCCGGCATTTTAATACCTAGTATCTCTTTTGCAATAGCAAAGTTTTTTTTGTATATTTTTCTAGCTGCTTCAACATGTACTTCCTCACTCCATGCAACTGCTGCTGCACTTTGAAGAGGAAGTGGAGATGCACAACCAACATACGTTCTGTATTTCATATACTCTTTTAAAATCTTTTCATCTCCCGCTATAAAACCTGAACGAAGTCCTGGTGCTGATGAGCGTTTTGAGATAGAATTTACTACGAGTATATTTTTAAAGCTAGTATTTCCAACATGGATAGAAGCTTCTAAAAGTGATGGTATTGGCTTGTCTGTATAAATCTCACTGTAACACTCATCATTTATTAAAACAAAGTCATGCTTTAGGCTAAGATAAACCCAATGACCTAATTCTTCAAGAGATAGTGTTGCAGATGTAGGGTTGTTTGGATAGTTTATGATTACAAGATCACAGTTACTAAGTTCTTCTTCGTCTATCGTCGGTTTGAAGTCATTACCCTCATCCATGTTTAGAAGCAGCATCTTAGCTTTTGAAGCTATAGCTGCACCTTCGTATATTTGATAAAAAGGATTTGTAAAAGCCATAGTTGGATTTTCTTTATCAAAAAGTAAAAACTGAGGAAAGTTAAAAAGTACTTCACGAGTTCCAAATGTAGGAATAATTTCTTCATCTTTTAACTCAACACCAAATCTCTTTTTAACAAATCTTATTTGAGATTTAATTAGATTTTCTTCACCTGAAGTCTTTGGATATTTCTTGAGTAAGCTAACATTATCGCAAAGTGTATTTTGTATAAATGCCGGAGTCTCAAACTGTGGCTCACCAATTGTTAAAGCTGATGGAGCATAGTCAGGGTTAGGGACAATGTTTTTAAGTAAATTATTTAGTTTTTCAAATGGATATGGTTCAAAATTCATATATTATCGCTTATCTTAAATTATTGCAATTATATCTTAAATGTATTAGAAGCACTTTAACGATATCCTTATACAAAAGCAAAAGGGAGTCAATTATGAAGATAGTATTGTCAGTAGTATTAGCACTTTTTTTAGTAGTAGGATGTAGTAATGAGTCTAAAGAAGAAGTTCAAAAGAGTCAACCTAAAACAGTTTTACAAGATAGTGCCCCTGTAAAATCAGCTCCTATGGTAGAGATATTAACTGCACCAAAAGAGGTTGTAGTTAAAGATGCTCCAGTCGCATCAGCAGCTCTAGATGCTAAGACATTGTTCAACGCTTGTGCAAGTTGTCATGGTCAAAATGCTGAAAAATCAGCCCTTGGAAAATCAAAAATAATAAAAGGCTGGAGTCCTCAAGATATTAAACTGGCACTAAACGGCTATAAAGATGGATCTTATGGTGGGACGATGAAGAGCATTATGAAAGGACAGGCTTCTAAACTCAATGATGAACAGATAATAGTACTAGCGGACTATATATCTAAACTCTAGCTTTTATTGTTTGTGAATTATCATTCATCCATTTATCTTGAATTTATAATAAGTATAGTATAATTTTATACTTATTATAAAGGAATTAAATATTATGAAACATGCTTACCTTTCACAAACTGTAATAGATGAAGCGTTAAAAGATCATATGATTACTGAAAATGAGGCTACTAAACTTAAAAAGAAACTTGATTGTCAATCATCTATTTTTAAAATAATTCACAAACAAGACTAATTCTTTCAACTCTATTGTTTTGGAAGTCCAAATTTTTGAGTAATTAGCTCTCCTTCTTCGTTAAAAAATAGATAGTAAAGAGTATCTTTTTTAACACTTAGTCCAGCTAAATATCTTAAAGCCAAGTTCGCCTGTAGAGATGCAATGTGCATAACTATAGGTGCTGCAATCCCAGCTGGTGTCTTTTTAATAATCTTAAATGCATCCGTAAAAGATGATTCTTCTATAAAACATACCTGCCCATGAAAAGCTTCAACACTTCCGTATAACCAAGGTAGATTTTTACTCTTCGCGTACGCATTTATCTCACCACGACTTGGAAGATTATCAGTAGCATCTATGATAAGGTCTACATCAATATTCTTTTTAGAAAACTCTTCAAAGTTACATTCGTGAGCAATGGCTTTAACGTAAGGACATCTTTCTTCTATAAGCTGAGCATTTATAACAGCTTTATTTTTACCTTCATCACCGACTTTAAAAGCAATCTGGCGATGAATGTTATGAAGTGAAACTTCATCAAAATCAACCATGTGAATCTCACCGATACCACTAGCACCCAAAGCAAAAGCTAGAGAACTACCAAGTCCTCCAGAACCTATAACAGCTATCTTTTTAGTCTGTAGAAGATTTTGAGTATCTTCGCCCCACAGTTGCACCTGACGGTGAAAATATTTCATCATAAGTAAGCCTTTTATCAAAAAAAATTGATTATATCATACAAATGTAATCTTAGGAATAAAAAAGCAAATAGATATTATGATATTAATTATCAATATAATAATACTTTAAGGTTAAAGCGTGTAGTATTTTAATAACGATTATCAAAAAAGGAGTTTAAATGTCAGTTTTACTTATTGGTGGTGACAAAGTTAATACTATAACAGAGTTGCTGAGATCTCTTGGTGTAACACAAACAACTCACTGGGATTCAAGAAAAAATTCTACTTCGCATAAAAAAATCCCAGCAAACACAGATGCAGTGATTATGTTAACAGATTTTTTAAAACACAATACGATGAGCTATTTTAAAAAATCCGCCAAAAAGCAGAGTATTCCTTTAATCTGCACAAGAAGGGGAACTAGCAGTGTAGAGATAGAGTTTAATAAATTTTTGGAGGAAAGAAATGTTTGAATATGATAATAAAAAATCTATAAAAAATTTTACCGGTAAGCCTTGTTAAAAAGCTTAAAAAAATATTTTAAGGAGTTAAATGAAATAAAAAGATTAAAAATATTCTAAGAGCATAAAATATAGATGAAGGCACTTTTCTTGAGTGTTATATTTACTTTATATATCTATGAAGAGCGTAGCACTTTTTGGTTATGCTGATATATATAAGAATTTCCTAATTTAAATTTTCAAATAAAAATTAAATATAGATAGATTTTTTAAAGTCTATCTATAAATATAAAGAGAAATAATGAAAAAAATATTTATAGTAGCTGTACTTACAGGTTCAGTTTTATTAAACGCACAGGTAATACCTGGAATAAACTCTAAAGGTGGTGCAATGGTACTTCCTGAAGGGAAATTAAAAGTCGGAATCAAAAATATTTACTTTAATAGAGAAAATATGTATAACGGTACTAGTGAAGTAAATAATAAAGAGAATCTAGACGCTACAGCAAATGTAACGCTTATTGCACTAAAATATGGTGTAGCAAATGGGATGGATATAAGAGTAGTGCTTCCATACAAACAACTCGAAGCTACTGCTAAACTTGGACCAAATGAGGTAGCTATAGATAATAGTGGAATAGGTGATGCAGTAGTTATGGGTAGATATGTTGTACTTCCTATGAGTGAGTATGGTTTTCAAGTATCTATCGGAGCAGGTGTTAAACTTCCTACAGGTTCAACTGATAGTGGTTTTAAAAAAGCACCGCCTTTTGCACCTGATGTAAATACTCCAATGCCAACACAGATGGGTACAGGTGCTTTTGAGTATAAGGCTGAAGCAGGTTTCTCAACTCTTATAGATGAGACTCTAAGAGTAGATCTTCACACTATGTTTACATACAGACCACTGGCTGAAAACGACTATGACTTTGGTAACGAACTAAGTTATGACATATCCATTACTAAAGCAGTAACAAATCACATAAATCTGGGAATAGAGTATAACGGTAAGTATAACTCTGAGACAGATATGGGTGATGATACAAATGCAGTTTTGAGAAGTATGCTTCCATTTAAAGCTTTTAGCGGAACTGTTGGTTATATAACTCCCCAAATAGAGTTTTTACCTTTTTCAAAACCAAAAGTACATGTCGGGGTAGGGATTTCTTTTCTTGCTAATTACAATGTAAAAGAGTATCAGCCTCTTGAAAAACAGAGACTTATATTTAGACTTAGATATCTATTTTAAAAAAACTTGATTGATATCAATGATAATTAATATCATTATTGATATTATTCGATTAATTAGTTTAGATTTAAAGGAAAAATATGAGAAATATTATTTATAGCACTATAGCTTTAGTACTATTAACATTCACTTCATTACAAGCAGGTGAAAAAGTTGACAAGATAGTTATTGCTGGACCATTTGCTTCTGTGTCGCATCCGGTATTGCATATGATAGAAAGAGGTGCATTGAAAGATGTCGCAAAAGAAGTTGAGTTCAGACTGTGGAAAAACCCTGATGAACTTCGTGCTATTGTAATCAAAGGTGATGTCGACTTTGTTGCTGTTCCCACAAATACAGCAGCAATTTTAAACAACAAAGGCGTTGATATTCAGCTTTTAAATGTATCTACTTGGGGAATATTGGGCATGATTAGTAGAGATAATAATCTAAAGACTCTTAAGGATTTTAAGGGTAAAAAGATAGCTGTACCTTTTCGTGCTGATATGCCAGACATTGTTTTTAAACAGCTTCTTAAAAAGCAAGGACTAGATCCCAAAAAAGATTTTGAACTTGTATATGTAAGTTCACCTATAGATGCAATGCAGATGCTAATCCTCAGAAGAATAGACCACTCACTTTTGGCAGAACCTGCTATATCAGTGGCACTTCGTAAAACAAAGTCTTTTCCTGTAAAAATCATAGCACCTGACTTGTACAGAAGTGTAGACCTTCAGGATGAGTGGGCAAGAGTTTTTAACACTGACAACAGCATCCCTCAAGCTGGTATGGCAGTTTTAGGTCGTATGACAAACAAAAAGATTATTGCACGTTTTATGGAGGAGTATGATAAGTCATTAGCATGGTATATGTCTCATCCAAATGAAGCAGGAGTCTTAGTTGCAGATAAAATTGACCTACTTACAGAAGAGGGTGTGGCTGATTCTATAGCTCATATCAATATGAAAAGTATTTCAGCTTTAGATGCAAAAGAGAAAATAGAGTTTTTCTTCAATGTTTTAAAAGAAGAAGAGCCTAAAAGTATAGGTGGTCAACTTCCTCAAGAGACTTTTTACTATAAAGCTAAGTAGATGAAATTTGCTCTAAAAATAATTAAAGATTTCCCGGCCTATCTTTGGAGTGGCTGGGGAGCTATAGCTTCTATACTTCTGTTTGTAGCTCTTTGGGATGTTGGAAATCAAGTATATGGTGATTTGGTTTTACCTTCACCATTAGAGACTTTCAAAACTCTTTTCATAATGCTACAAGATGAAGAGATAATCGCAGAGATAAATACAACTCTTTACCGTGCATCTATAGGTTTTGGAATCTCCTTACTTATCGGTTCTACTTTTGGACTGATTGCCGGTTTCTTTGCGACAGCATCTATGATGAGTCGTCCTATAGTTACCATACTGGTAGGTATGCCTCCAATCGCTTGGATAGTTCTAGCAATGATATGGTTTGGTATGGGAGATGAAACTGTTATATTTACGGTTATAGTTGCATCTTTTCCTATTATCTTTGTTGGAGCACTTCAAGGTACACGTACCCTTGATGGTGATTTAAAAGAGATGGCAGATAGTTTTAATCTGCCTTGGCATATGAAGTTTCTTGACGTATATTTTCCACATATCTTCTCGTACGTATTTCCTGCATGGGTGAGTGGTCTTGGTATGGCTTGGAAGATAGTTGTAATGGCTGAACTTTTAGCAACAAGTGATGGAATAGGTGCGACTCTAGCAGTTGCAAGAAGTCAGTTAGATACTCCGACAGCCTTAGCTTTGGTTGTCATCATGATAGGTTCACTTATGTTTGTTGAGTACATTATTTTAGAGCCGATTAAAAAAGAGGTTGAGTTATGGAGAAGTTAGAAGTTAAGAACTTAAACCATCACTTCGGTTTTACTGAAATACTTCGTGACATAAACTTCACGCTGAAAAAAGGTGAAGTCCTATCTGTTGTAGGACCTAGTGGAGGAGGTAAGACTACCCTTATGCATCTATGTGCTGGACTTTTAGATGTAGAAGAGGGAAGTGTAAGTAATACATTTGCAAGCAGTTCATTTGCTTTTCAAGAAGCGAGACTTCTTCCTTGGAAAAATGTTATAGACAACATAGCCTTAGGTCTTTTAGCATCTGGAGAAAAAAGAAGTGTAGCCATAGAAAAATCACGTGAGATAGCTATACAGTTTGGATTAGATGAGAATGACTTTGAGAAGTTTCCAAAAGATTTGAGTGGAGGTATGAAGCAAAGAGTTAGTTTTGCAAGAGCCTTGGTTGTAAAACCTTCACTCCTTTTTCTTGATGAGCCATTCTCTGCTTTAGATATCGGTCTAAAAAAAGAGCTTCAAGGCATACTTATAGATATGATCTCTAAAAAAGAGATAAGCATTCTTTTCATTACGCATGACTTGATGGAAGCCATAAGACTTAGCGATGAGATACTTCTTTTAAAAGCAGACCCTGGTCACATAGTAAAAAAGTTTTCATATGAACTATCTCAAAATTTAAGAGATGACAAGTATGTTTATGGTGAGAGTGCAAAAATATTACAAGATGCAGAGATTATAGACACATTTGAATTGGAGTTAAAGTAATGAGTGAATTAGAACAAGAACAAAAGCTTCACGCTACTAACCATTATCTTTATTATCCTGATGAAAAAGATATCCCTACATATTTAGCTTATGGTTTTAGACCTGCCTTTTTACTACTTGCGCCATATATGATTATTACAATGTTGATGTGGGGTCTTGTTTGGAGTGGGATTATAAATATTCCGTTTATGAACGACACTCTTACTTGGCATGTTTATGAGATGTTATTTGGTATTTTGACTGCAGGAGCTATGGCCTTTTTAACTACTGGTATTCCAGAACTATTTCCGGGAATGGTTCCTTTTGTTGGAAAAAGACTTAAGTACATCATGATTCTTTGGGTGGCTGGAAGAGTAAGTTTTTGGATTATAGATATAGTCGGTGTTTATATAGTTGCTTTTTTAAACTTAGCAATGCTTGGATGGCTTATCTGGTTTGCTAAAGATGCTGTTTTAGACAAGTTACAACGTCATGCATCTCTAGGTTATACCCTCTTAGCTCTATTTATCATAGAGACTTGGTTCTTTGCATCTCAAGCAGGTCTTGCATCTACCGATTCGATGTCTATTTTAAAAATTGCACTTGGCGCTATTGTAATTTTAATACTCTTGGCGCTTAGACGTGCAAACATGGAATCAATCAATGAACTTATGGAAGATAAAGGTATCGATGATATCTATATATCACGACCTCCAAAAACAAACTTGGCAATATTTGCGGTAATTCTTTTTACGGTAGTAGAATTTTTATATCCGCAAAACTCAGCCTTAGGTTGGCTGGGATTAGCTGCGGGAGCATCTATCCTTGGAATTACAGCTGACTATGCTCTAAAAGATGAGTTTATACTAAATCAGCCTTTTGTAATTTACCTTTCGTCTATTTTTGTAATGCTCTCTCTTGGTTACGCTCTTATGGGATGGGATTTACTAAACCCGGACATAGACGCTATAAATCACTTTAGACACTTCATAACAAGTGGTGGTATAGGACTTGCGTACATTGTTGTTATGATTATCATAGGTACTATTCATACAGGAAGGCATCTAACATCAAACATCTATACGCATCTGATGGTAGGACTGATAATAGTGGCAACGCTAATGAGAAGTTTGGTTCCATTTTTTGAGAATTATATAAGTGAGTTATATCTTTGGTCTTCTATAATTTGGACTATACCGTTTATGATTTATATAAAAGTGTTCTTTTCATTTTTGATGAATTCAAGAGCAGATGGGATAAAGGGATAAGTAAAGAGTGTTTAGTCTCTTTACTTAAATAGATTCAGTACATTTGCTTGAGCTGCATTTGATTGAGCCTGCGCAAAAGAACCTGTTTGAGATAGTATATTCATTTTAGAGAAGTTTGCACTCTCTGCTGCAAAGTCTATATCTCTGATTTGAGATTCTGCTGAAGCTACATTTATCTGTGTAACAGAAATATTTCTGATGTTAGACATAAGTTGGTTTTGAGCAGCACCCAAGTCAGCTCTCATACCGTCAATACTCTTCATAGCATCATCAATAGTGCTAAGAGATGCAGAAGCTCCTGCTTGTGTTGTTACGTCTATGGCTCCACTAAGCAGTGAAGCAGTTTGTGCATCACCTATAGTCACACTTTGATTCTCATCTGTATTTGCTCCAGTGTGAGTTATAAATGTACCATTACCAGCACTACCACCTGAACCATCAAGAAGATTAATGTCGTTAAACGTAGTGCTTTTTGCAATATTATCTGCTGATTCCATAAGAGAATCTATTTCTTTTTGGATGATAGCTCTGTCACTTGCACCAAGAGTTCCATTTGAAGCCTGAAGCGTAAGTGTACGAACTCTCTCCAAAGTATCTCCATACTCTTGAAGTGCTCCATCTGCAACTTGAAGCATACCTATGCTCTCGTTTGAGTTCATAATGGCACGACCAAGACCAGATACCTGCGCTGATAGTTGATTTGCTATACCAAGACCTGAAGCATCATATGCAGCGTAGTTTATAGCTGAACCAGAAGCGAGTGAACCTAAGCTTTTGTTCATTCCCATGTTACTGAGATTTGAATGAAGGCTAGCATTCATAGCACCTATGTTGCTGTTTATTCTAAAACCCATAATTAATCCTTTAAAGTGGAGTAGTTATCCTTAGTAATTATTATATCATAAGAAGTTATATCTTAATTTTACGTTCGCTTATTAATCATCTCTTTAAAGCCCCAAGAGCGTCTTGAGCTAATCACGTCAGTGTGACTCATATCTACTATCATTAGTTCTTCTTTGTTTCCAAGATGTTCCAACAGCTCCCCGTTTGGCGAAGCCAGCAGTGAGTCTCCATAAAATTTCCAGTCGAAATCTTTGTCAGCATAATCACCTATGCGGTTAGCTCTTAAAATATAGCAGTTATGTACAAAAGCACGAGAAAGTATAAGACTTTTCCATCTTTCGTAAGAGTCAAAAGTAGAGACACTTGGAAGTAAAACACAGTCTATACTTTTAGTTGATAGTTGTGCAAATACTTCATCAAAATGTAGCTCAAAACCACTCATGATGGCAAACTTGAAACCGTCTATTTTAAATACAAGTGGTGACTCTATTGCTTTTGTCTCATTTGCAAAGAATTTCTCTTCATTCCAGTGAGAGTAGTTTATAAGAAGTTGTTGTTGATAGTAAGCGGTGGAAGAGGGTGCGAATTTTGCTACTGTCTTGTAAACTTTTTGTTTTTTAACTATGACTAGCGGAGCAATTATTGTCATGTTATATGTGGAAGAGAGTTCTCTTAAAACCTTGCTTTGATGTTGGGCTTGCTCTTTTATCATAGCGACAGAGAGAGTTTCTAGTTCTTTGAAAAAAGGGTTTAGTATATATTCACCAAGAAGAAGAAGTTTTACACCTTTGTTATGTGCGATTCTTATGTAGTTATAGAGTTTTGTACTACTCATTCCCTGCGCGCTAAGTTGTAGTACTGCTGCTCTCATCTGTAGTCCTAGTTGTTTTTTATCTCTTTGATCTTGATTACTGCATCTTCAAGTATTTTCTGAGCTTGTGATAGTTCACTCATGCCTTTTTCATAGGCCTTTACACTGTTTTGCAGTGTGATTTCAGGATTCATAAGAGTCTCTAAAATCTTTTTTGCATTTTCAAGTTTTGTTTCAAAATCCTGTGTCTTACTCATCTAGTGCTTCCTTTACATAATCTTCAAATTTGTCAAGCTCAACTAAGAAGGCATCATGCCCATAATCGCTGTCTATGTCTATGTAGTTATAATTTTCATTACCAATTTCGCTAAGAGTATCGGCTATTTTTTTCATTTCTATGTTTTTAAAGAGCATGTCATCTCTAAAGCTTATGAGATGTAGTTTTGCTGTTATCTTTTTTAGAGCCTCTGCTAGTGAATCAAAGTCACGAGAAAGATCAAAGATATTGATTGCTTTTGTGATGTACAGATAAGCTAAAGGATCAAACCATTTTGTAAAGTTGTAACCGTTGTATTCTAGGTACGACTCAACTTGGAATTTTCCAAAAAGCTCGTAAAGACCGTCTGTTCTTTTGTACTCTCTGCCAAATTTACTTACCATTGACTCATGAGATAAAAAGCTTATATGACCAGCCATACGACCAACTGCCATACCAGATAAGCCTTGCTCCGTTATAATCTCAGGATCATAATAACCTTGCTTAAAATCAGGGTCTTTCAGGATTGATTCTTGAGCAACCTTGTTAAAAGCAATAGCCCAAGGCTGAGTTGCATGAGTCGCCGCCATGGAGATTATTTTATCTGCAAAATTTGGATAGTGGATAGCAAACTGCAGAGCTTGCATCCCACCCATAGAACCACCGACAATAGCATGAACTCTATGAATATTTAGTCTATCAAAAAGTATGCGTTGAGCTTTCACCATATCTTTGATAGTTACAACAGGAAACTTATAGCGATAGTAGTCGTTGTGATGGTGTTGCATACTCATAGGACCGGTTGAACCAAAACAACTTCCTATGACGTTTGAACAGATTACAAAATATTTGTCAGTATCGATAGCTTTGCCTGGACCTATAAATCCATCCCACCAACCATGTTTAGTCTCACCTTCATAAACACCTGCACAGTGGTGTGAACCAGTAAGCGCATGACAAACTACAATTACATTGCTTTTGTCATCATTAAGCTCACCATATGTCTCATAAGTGATGTCGTAAGGCTCTAAAATACGACCGCTCTCAAGGTAGAGAGGATTAGTAAAGTGTTCAGTATGTGTTTGCAGGTTTAAGGGCAACTTATAGCTCTCCATAAAATAATTATGATATTTTAGCGAAAATGACTTAATACTAATTTTAGTGGAGTGAAAAGGGCATATTATTTTGCCCTTTTGAGGTTGAAGCTAAGCTTCTAAAGCTTGTTCTATATCTGCAATGAGATCTTTTATAGACTCTAGTCCGCAAGAGATGCGGATAAGACCAGATGGAACACCACATGCGATAAGCTCATCAGGAGTTAGTTGCTGGTGAGTTGTAGATGCAGGGTGAGTGATGATTGATTTTGAATCACCGATATTTACAACTAGAGAGTAAAGCTCTGTTGCATCTACTATCTTTGTAGCAACTTCAAAAGAGTCAACTTCAAAACTAAGAAGACCTGAACACTGTCCATCTTCAAAATACTTTTGAGCCATTTCATAGTTTGAGTTGCTTTTTAGTCCAGGGTAGTTTACTTTTTTTACCTTTGGATGCGACTCTAAAAACTCTGCAAGTGCAAGTGCATTTTTAGAGTGTTCACGCATACGAAGAGATAGATGCTCCATACCTTGGATAAATAACCAAGAGTTAAACGGAGAAGATACCGCACCTAGATCACGAAGAAGTGAAAGTCTTGCTCTAAGGCTGTATGGAGGAAGTGGAATATCAGTATAAACAAGACCATGGTAAGAAGCATCTGGCTCATTAAAGTGAGCATACCTGTCGTTGCCTTTTAGTTTGTCAACCAAACCGTTTCTCTCAACCATGATACCGCCGATAGCAAGACCTTGACCGGTTGTGTACTTAGATGCACTGTGAACAGAGATGTCAGCACCAAACTCAAAAGGACGACATAAAACAGGAGTAGCAACTGTGTTGTCTACAACACTTAAGATGCCGTGTTTGTTTGCAATAGCAGTGATAGCTGAAATATCAGCTACATCGATGCTAGGGTTTGTTAAAGACTCAAAAAAGATAACTTTAGTCTTAGCATCTACAAGTGCTTCTATCTGCTCTGGCTGATGAACATCAAAAAATCTAGCTTCGATGCCAAATCTCTTTAGTGTGTGAGCAGTCTGAGTTAAAGACCCGCCGTAAAGCTGTTTAGCACATACGATGTTGTCTCCAGCCTCAGCAGCATTAACAATAGCAAAAAAGATAGCACTCATACCGCTTGAAGTAGCGATTGCCGCAGCACCGCCTTCAAGCTCTGCAAAACGTTTCTCAAATACATCTGTAGTAGGGTTGTTAAGACGAGTGTAGATGTTTCCTAACTCTTTAAGAGCAAACAGATTTGCAGCATGTTCAACATCACGAAACTCATAAGCTGTTGTTTGATAAATAGGAACAGCCATAGTCCCCTGAGAGTCCTTTTCATAACCTGCGTGTAGTGCTTTTGTCTGTAAATCCATTATGTCTCCAATGAAGTGGTTTAAAATATTGGAGTAATTTTATCGAAAATTGCTTAATATAAAAATATGTAATATATCATTGGGATTTAATATGATGAAAAGTGGAGATTCATTCACTGAGGTGTATCTACTAGTGTCCACAATCTCTTTCACATGGTTTCCCATCATTATCACCATCCATTTTTGTATCTGGACAATTGTTAATAAAATAAATTGCTTCTTCGCACGATGTCATCTCTGAGCAATGTTTTCTATCATCACATGTATATTTTTTTTCTTCATCATTTTCATAAGATAAATTATTACTATAAAGTAATGAACTTATAAATGTTAGTGTTAATATAATTTTTTTCAAATTAGCTCCTTGTTCTTCTAACGATTGTCTTGAGAAATAGTTTTGCCCGTTAGGGTAAACTATTTCTCTCCTAGGTTTTGTTATGTATTAATATTTAAATCAATATTAATATGATTTTCTATAAACCAATTTTCTAATTCTACATTAAATTCATTATATATCTCTATTACATCTTTTATTTTAAGGTATCCATCTTTATATGGAAATACAAGTGGCCAAGAAGCTTTTCCAGAAGTTTTATCTTCCATTTTTTTCATCAATAATAGTTGATTTTCTGGTTCAATGATAATTTGTTCAGTAAACCATTTTTTACCCAAGTCTCCAGACTCAAAAAAATACTTTGATGTATTTAGTTTGTTTAATACTTTAAATATTTTTTTTGGGAATAATGGACTTTTGATAATATTGTTATCAACTTCATTAAACCACTCTCTTGCATATATATTCCATTTTAATTGTTGAGTGATAATCTTATTTTCTTCAAGTGCAGAAAGCTCAGTAAAATCAATTATTGAGAAAGGGACAAAGCCACTTAGCATAACTTTATCATCCTGATTACTACTAATGAGTGTAGTATGATTTGGATTGTCTCTCATGTAATTTAAAAATTCTATTACTAATTTCAACTGTTCTTTCAAGACTTCATTTTCAAGTCTATTTTTTTGCCATTGAGTATAAGAAATATATGCCAAAATTAATGTCACAACAATTGCATTAGTTCCAACTAGAGGCATTAAAAGGTTATTAGGAATCAAGCAATAAAAATAAAACTCTAAAAATATTATAGATATTGATAAAAATATTAAAAATGCTAATGTTTTCTTCATATTAATCCTTGTCTTATTTCATACATAACGGGGGCGCGGGTGAGTAACTGCCGTTGGTGAACCTTTTAGGTTTTCCAATGGTTGCTTGCTCCTCCCGCTTGTTATCTGGCGCTGTGCGACAGATGACCAGTGGGTGTTCAACCCGCGCCCCCGTTATCCGGTCACGCAGTGAGCGGATAACGGTTGAAGATAGCCAATAAATTTCCGCTAGGTAATTTATTGGCTACTCTGTTTTGTTAGCTTTTTAAACCCAACTGTTCAATTAATTCAATACTTCCTTTATCAATTTCTTTAATGAGGGCTATATACTTTTTATCCAAAGAAACTAATTTATATTTGTTAGGTTCTAATGATAGTGTAATCAATAAATCAAAGATATCATTTTTAAATAGCTTTGATTCAGAAGTGAATATCTTATATATTTTATTTTCAATAAATTTTATAGCTGGTTCCGTTAGTTTTTTATCATAAAAATTATCAGTTAATTCTATAATTAGTAATTCTAAAGTCTTAATGAATTTTTCTTTATATTTCTTTTTTGCAAAAAAACTAAATGGGTTTTTATTATTTTCGTTATCTCTTTTAACCAATTTATAAAATTTATCTTTTTCAATACATTCTCTAACTTTATTCCCTAGCTCTGCTGGTTTTAAACTATTATCAAATTCTTTAATTTGATAATAGTTACTTAGATATGTAAAAAACAACATATACATTGTATTATAAAATTCATTTGAAAAACTCTGTTGAGGATCGTTATTTGCATAACCATCTTGCAGTTTATTTATAAACTTATCTAAAATATATTCAATATTTCCGCTAAATAATGAATATATGTATTTTTGAAAATCTTTCATTTTTGTTTCATCATCAAATTTATAATTTTCTTTCTCGCTTAAAATATCGAAAGCAATTGGCATAATTATATAAATAAACCATCTCGCAAATTCACTTTCTTTTAGTATTTTTAATTCTAATATTTTATTGATAGTTATGTTTATCTCATCAATATTGTCAGCTAAATAAATTTGATTTAATTGTTCATTCTCAATTGGCACATAACCAATTGAAATTAATTTATACTTATTTTCCATTAATGGCTGTATTATTTTCTTTAATGTGGCTAAATCATTTTTATACTTAATAATACATTCAATTAAAGTTGCTGATGTGATATATTTTTCAAAATTTAAAAATGAATCTTTATTAACTTTTGTATTTTCTGATATTCCAATTAAAGAATAATATATATTAGTATCAATAATTACTTTCTGCATCACAATTTAATCCTTTATTTACTTATTTGCTTATAACTATTTAGTAAATTATAATAGATTTTATTTTTTTCATTACTTAATGGATTTTCTTGTAGATTATTTTTATTTTTAATAATCCAGTCTAAAATTTTTCTATGATATTTATTATAAAAATTTGTTAATTCTTCATTTTCAGAATTATTGTTGTTATCTTCATTATATCTTGAAAAAGATGGATTTGAATTTATATAATTTTCTTTTTTTAACCATTTGTAAATATATAATTCAAATAAGAATTGTTCTTTATTATGAATAAGACTTTCAATATTATTCATTATAAAATTATCGAATTCATTGTATATTTTTATATCGATTAATTTTTGTTTTAAAAGTTTATTATTTATATATTCCAGAAAGAATAAACCACTTTCTATAGCTTGTTTAAATGGATTATTATAAGTTTCAATTTTCCATTTTTCAGAACTAGAATCATCAAAAATCATTTCCATTATTGAAATAATTTCAATGACAATTTTTCCAATTTCTTTGTTATCATTAAATAAGTTATGCTCTAAATTTTTATCTAACATTTTGAAGCATTTATTTAATTCATCAATTTTATCTTTTGTTATATTAGTTATAGTTATATTCATGTTTACAAATATAACTTGGACATTATTTTGCTGATAATTTTGTGTCATATATCTAATTCCTTTTGTAAGCTAACGACTATCTTGAGAAATACGAAGCCGCGCTTTGGCTTCGTATTTCCCTCCAAGTACTTGTTAGATATGAGTTAGTTTTCATGCCATCTTTCCATAATGAAAACAACTAATGTGTGAGCAGAATTAACAGCTAACCTTGCTTCAGATACTGCAATTTTTGGAGGTTCTAATCCTCTACCATGTGCTGAACCTATATGTGTTCTAAACGCACCTATACTATCAACAATAGATGATAGTCCATGTAACATTTTTCGTTGGTCATCACCTAAAAGACGATTAGCATTTAATCCCATGTGTTGTTGAACAGTTTTCCATAAAGGACCAACACTTTGCTTACTTGGCATATCTATTTCATTAAAACTTTCTATATATACTTTACAAAGAGATTCTATTATGGAACAAGATGCTGTTACTGAAGCATGAGGATCAGTATTTATATGTTCAATAGTTCGCTGAAACTCTTTTTCTATTGATCCAAAATCACCAGCTTTCAAATAGTCTTCTAATGTTTTTGTTATTGAACTAGCACCAATTAATGTGATATAGCCATTTGTTTGATAGGATAGTTGATTTTTTTCTAAAGCTATAACTATACGGTCACGTCCCATTTTGACTTCTTCAGAATTATGAGGTTGTAAATCATGGTCCATAAAATCTTGTAGGACAGCTCCTAAAACTTCAAAAGAGTCAATTACGGTATCTTCATTACTGCGTTGTAACCAAACTTTACATTTAACTTCTAGATTTCCTTCTGGTGTATTACCGGGAGCACCTGCTTCCATAAATAAAGTGTCTATTTTGGAATGGCTATAATAATACTTAGAAATGACAGATGAAACTGAACCTATGACCGAATTTGCAATTTTATTACTCAATATATCTCCTGTGTATCTAACTATTTATTCAAGGAACAGTATAACACATATACCTACTAATATTATTATTAAAGGTACATTTAATATGTCCCCTTTAAATTGAAAATATGGCTGATTTTATGACGGATTGTCGTATTTATTAATATATTACATTTATTTTATTAGTATTCTTAAATTATTAATGTCCTTTTATATAGAAATCAGTAGTTATTTGGACAAAATGTCCCTTAAGTTAAATGTATATATTATTTGTGAAAAGACAAGGTTTAAACATTGATTATTTGAATTATTCTACTATAATTCTTAAAAAAAACAGGGTTTCATTTGAAAAAAATTATATGTATATTTATATTGTTATTGACTCTAGGTCTATTTACTGCTTGCTCAAACGTAACTGATGAAGTGTTGATTGAAGCTAGAGAAGCTGTCAAAAATGGTGCTCTTATTGTAGATGTGAGAACACCTGATGAATTTAGACAAAAGCATATTGATGGAGCTATAAACTTGCCTATTGAGGCTATTATGAAAGGCAATATAAAACTTCCAAAAGATAAAGAGATTGTTGTCTATTGTAGAACAGGCAGTCGAAGTAGAGTAAGTGCAAAGGTTTTAAGAGAGCAGGGTTGGACTGTATATGATGTCGCTACACAAGGTGATTGGGAGAGAAAAATAGAGTTAAAGCAAGGCTAAAGCCTCACTTTTAAAAGTTATATTAACGCTTCTCGTAAAGAGATTTACTTCTAGCGTTAAGTAGAGTTGGTTTTTTAGATAGGAACTCATCTACAGCGATGGCACACTCACGTCCTTCGTGGATAGCCCATACTACGAGTGATTGACCTCTACGCATATCACCTGCACTGAAGATGCCCTCTTCTGAAGTTGCGTAGTTGTTTGTTGCTATGTTGCTTCTTGGGTCAGTATCAAGTGAAAGCTCTTCTATCATACCAGTCTGCTCAGGCCCTAAGAAACCCATAGCTAAGAAGATGACGTCAGCTTTAAGTATGAAGTCACTTCCTTCTATCTCATTGAAGCCTTTGTCCCCCCACTCAATTTTTACACAGTTGATGCCAGTTACATTTCCTGCATCATCTTTGATGAATGATTTTGAGAGGATGTCATAGTCTAGAGTACAACCCTCTTCTTGTGAAGTTGATAGTTTGAAGACTCTCGGGTATAGTGGCCATGGCATCGCATCTGTACGCTCTAGTGGAGCTTTTGACATTAGCTCTATCTGTATGATAGACTCAGCGCCTTGACGAACAGAGTTTCCAACACAGTCACTACCGGTATCACCGCCACCGATAACTACAACATGTTTACCAGTTGCTAGTATCTCTTTTTCTTTTGGAATCTCTTCACCTTCGATGCGAGAGTTACACTGAGACAGAAACTCCATAGCGAAGTGGATGTTGTTAGCATCTCTGTTTTCTATTGGCAAGTCTCTTGGAAGAGAAGCACCACCACAAAGAACTACTGCATCGTACTTTTCTTGCAGAGATTTTAGAGAGATATCAACACCGATATGAGCCTCAGTGATAAACTCTACGCCTTCTTCTGCCATGATATCTACACGACGTTGAACAACATTTTTTTTGTCAAGTTTGAAGTTAGGGATACCATAACGAACAAGTCCGCCGATACGCTTATCTCTCTCGTATACAGTTACACTATGTCCAGCTTTGTTAAGCTGATTTGCCACACTTAGACCAGCAGGACCAGAACCAACAACTGCCACAGTTTTACCTGTACATACTTTTGGCATCTGAGGTTTCATCCAGCCCTCAGCGTAAGCTTTCTCGATAATAGAATACTCAATACCCTTGATGCTGACAGCATCGTCGTTCATACCAAGTACACATGCAGTCTCACAAGTTGCAGGACAAACACGACCAGTGAACTCAGGGAAGTTGTTTGTACTCATAAGTGTGCGAAATGCACTCTCCCATTCGCCTTTATATATCTGGTCGTTAAACTGAGGGATGAGGTTACCAACCGGACAACCGTAGTTACTATGACAAAATGGAATACCACAGTCCATGCATCTAGCCGCTTGAGTCTCTAGTTCCGGTTTACTTGGAGGAGTTACAAACTCGTTGTTGTGCTTGATGCGTTCTTCAACTGGAAGAAGTGAAAAGTTTTGACGTTTGTACTCTTTAAATCCTGTTACTTTTCCCATCTTACACCTCCTCCTTTTTTAAAGCTTGTTCTTTCAAGACTCTTTTGTAATCAACCGGCATAACTTTGATGAAGTCAGCTTTAGCACTTTCCCAGTTGTTTAGTAGCTCTGTAGCTTCTTTAGAACCAGTGTATTTAACATAGTCTTCTATCATACCTTTTACTTCTGCTTCATCTGCATCTGTCTCAATCTTGTCAAGGTCAACGCTACCTTTGTTTATACGCTGAGAAAGGTTTTTGTCTTTGTCATAGATATAAGCGATACCGCCACTCATACCGGCTGCAAAGTTTTTACCTATCTCACCAAGGATAACTACTCGTCCACCAGTCATATACTCACAACCATGATCGCCGATAGCACCGACTACAACATTTGCTCCAGAGTTACGAACCGCAAAACGCTCACCTGCTAGACCATAGATATATGACTCTCCGCTTGTAGCACCATAGAAAGATACATTTCCAAGGATTACGTTTTCATTTGCTTCATAAGTAGCATTGTGAGGAGGGTAGAGGATTAGTTTACCACCACAAAGACCTTTACCGAAGTAGTCATTTGCATCTCCCTCTATCTCAAAAGTAATACCGCTTGTTACGAACGCACCAAAACTCTGACCGCCACTTCCCTTAGCTTTAAAGTGGATAGTGTCATCTGGCAGACCGGCTTCTCCATACTTACGAGTAACTTCTGCTGAGAGCATAGTTCCAACTGTACGGTTAATATTACGAAGTATTATCTCTTCTTTTATAGGAGTAGCATCTGCAATAGCACCTCTTGCCAAGTCTATAAGGCGGTTGTCAAGTGCAATGTCTAGACCATGATCTTGCACAGTAGTTTGGTAAGATGTATCATCACTTCTTAGATGAACTCTGTGAAGTAGTTTATCAAGTTGTAGATGTTTAGCTTTCCAGTGAGTAACACCCTCACGAGCTTTTAGTTTATCAGTACGACCAACCATCTCGTTGATAGTTCTAAAGCCAAGTTCAGCCATAACTTCACGAAGTTCCTCGGCCATAAACTTAACATAGTTAACTATGTGCTCAGGTTTACCTGTGTACTTAGCACGCAGGTCTTTGTCTTGAGTTGCGATTCCAACTGGACAAGTGTTTAGATGACACTTACGCATCATCACACAGCCTTCAACAACTAAAGCAGCAGTAGCGATTCCCCACTCTTCAGCACCAAGCAAAGTTGCAATAGCGATATCACGACCAGTACGAAGTTGACCGTCTGTCTGAACAACAATGCGAGATCGAAGACCATTTTTAACCAGAGTCTGGTGAGTCTCAGCAAGACCAAGTTCCCAAGGAAGACCTGCGTGTTTGATAGAAGTCTGTGGAGATGCTCCGGTACCACCGTCAAAACCAGAAATAAGAACAACATCAGAGTGGGCTTTTGCAACACCCGCGGCAATAGTACCAACACCCACTTCTGAAACAAGTTTAGTATTTATACGAGCTTTAGTATTTGCATTTTTAAGGTCATGTATCAACTGTTTGAGATCTTCGATAGAGTAGATATCATGGTGTGGTGGTGGAGATATAAGTCCAACACCCGGAGTCGAGTGACGAGTACGACCGATAATCTCATCTACTTTATGTCCTGGAAGTTGACCACCTTCACCCGGTTTTGCACCTTGTGCCAGTTTTATTTGAATCTCTTCAGAGTTTACAAGATAGTTTGCAGTTACACCAAAACGTCCAGATGCAACTTGTTTTATCTTAGAGTTTTTGTTCGTACCAAATCTAGAAGCATCTTCTCCTCCCTCACCGGTATTACTCTTTGCTCCGATAGAGTTCATAGCAATAGCTAGTGTAGTGTGAGCTTCTTCTGAGATAGAACCGTAACTCATAGCTCCGGTTGCAAAACGAGTGATGATAGAATCAACTGACTCTACTTCGTTTATGTCGATAGGATCTAGTTTCTTAAAGTCAAGAAGTGAACGCAGAGTTACATAAGCCTCTTGAGGTTCGTTGATAAGCTTAGCATATTGCTTGTAAGTCTCGTAACTGTTAGTCTTAGTCGAGTTTTGAAGTAAGAAGACAGTCTCAGGTGTAAAGAGGTGATTTTCTCCGCGTTGACGATATGCATAGTGACCGCCAACGGGCAGGTCATTTGCTTCGATAATCTCACGAGGATAAGCGATAGTGTGACAAAGAAGAGTCTCTTCTTCTATAGTCTCTATGTCTATACCTTCAAGACGAGTAGGTGTCCCTTTGAAGTAGTTGTCTACCAGATTTTGAGAAAGTCCGACAGCCTCAAATATCTGAGCACCAGTGTATGAACGTATAGTTGAGATACCCATCTTTGACATAACTTTGAAGATACCTTTCCCGATAGCTGTGATGTAGTTTTGTATAGCTTGTTCGTGAGTGATGTTCTCATCTATAAGCTTACGTGAACGCATATCTTCAATAGACTCAAATGCCAGGTAAGGGTTGATAGCATTAGCACCATAACCGATAAGAGTTGCAAAGTGGTGGATTGCTCTTGCTTCACCAGTCTCTACGACGAGACCACAGTTTGTTCTGACGCCTTCTTCAATAAGATGATGGTGAACAGCACTGGTAGCTAAAAGCGTAGGGATAGCAGCTTGGTTTATAGAAATACCTCTAGTTGAGAGGATGATTACTTCAAAGCCTTCTTTTACCGCATCACTAGCTTGTTTTATAACTGAGTCAAGAGCTTCTTGCATAGACCCTTTTTTAGTAGAGTCAAAAAGTATGCTTATCTTCTTCGCACGAAAGTTAAACTCATTAACTCCGCTAAGTTTTTCAAACTGCTCGTTAGTTAAAATAGGAGAGTTCAGTTTAATAAATTTACGGTCTTCATCCACTTCCTGAAAAAGATTTCCTTGTGGTCCTATGTAAGAGATAAGTGACATTACCGACTCTTCACGAATTGGGTCGATTGGAGGGTTTGTTACTTGAGCGAAAAGCTGGTGAAAGTAGTTGTAAAGATTTATAGATGCATTTGAGAGAACAGATAGTGCTGCATCGTTACCCATAGAACCGGTTGCCTCATAAGCTGTATTTGCCATCGGTGTAAGGATTACTTTTAAGTCCTCTTGTGTATATCCAAAACACTTTTGACGTTGAAGTACAGTCTCGTGGTTTGGCTGTTTTACTTCGTTGTTAAGTTTTAAGTCATCGAGGTTTATCTTTTGTTTTTTTATCCAATCACAATATTTATGAACACCTGAGATATTTGCTTTTATCTCATCATCGCTTATAATACGACCTTGCTCTAAATCTGCCAAGAACATCTTACCAGGTTGCAGTCTACCTTTTAGAACTATATCCTCAGTTGGAAACTCTAGGGCACCTTGCTCAGATGCCATAACTAGGATGTTGTCTTTTGTAAGAAAATAGCGTGAAGGGCGAAGACCGTTTCTGTCAAGAGTTGCACCAACTATTTTTCCATCAGTAAAAGCAACAGAAGCAGGACCATCCCAAGGCTCCATGAATGTTGCGTGGTACTCATAGAATGCTCTACGTTGCTCATCCATCTCAGCATCTTTCCAAGCTTCTGGAATCATCATCATCATAACGTGAGCAAGTGGTCGACCACCAAGAGTCAGAAGTTCTACTACATTGTCAAGAACTGAAGAGTCAGAACCCTTAGCTTCGTTGATGAGGTAAGGATAGATCATCTCTAGCTCTTCCTCAGAGAAAAGTTTTGATTTGAGCATAGATTGTCTTGCTCTCATCCAGTTTATATTTCCGCGAAGAGTATTTATCTCACCATTGTGTGCTATGTATCTAAATGGCTGTGCAAGTGGCCATGAAGGGAAAGTATTTGTAGAGAAACGACTATGAACTAAGGCAATAGCCGACTCATAATCAGGCTCACTCAAGTCTGGAAAGTATAAAGGAAGTTGCTCCGTTATAAGCTGACCCTTGTAAGAGATAGTCTTGTGTGACATCGAAGGCATATAAAAATATCCGGTACCGTTTATTGGTGAAGCAGTTACTTTTGACTGCGTATATTTACGGATTACAAAAAGTTTACGTTCAAAAGCCTCTGCATCTTCAAGTTCAGGGTTTCTTTTTACAATAACTTGATGTACATAAGGTTCAACGTTTTTTACTGTATATCCAAGTGATTCATTCACAGTTGGAACTCTTCTCCAACCGATAAACTCTTGTCCAAGTTCTTCGATACAGTTTTCAACGATAGTCTTACACTCTGCATATGCTTGGGGGTCTTTTGGTAAAAATACAACACCAACACCGTAGTGACCAAACTCCGGCAGGTCTATACCATCTTCTTTTAAAACTCTGCGTAAAAATTTGTCTGGCATCTGAGTAAGGATCCCGGCGCCGTCACCTGAGTTTTTCTCAGCTCCTACAGCACCACGATGTTCAAGGTTTATAAGAAGTTCAATTCCCTTGGCTACAATATTATGAGAAGCTTCTCCTTTAAGATGAGCAACAAAACCTACACCACAAGCATCATGTTCAAACTCCGGATCATAAAGACCCTCTCTCTTTGGTAAATACTCGGCTTTCATAGTTCTCCTTTTCACAATAACTTACGCAGATGTAATAATAATAATTTCTTAAAATAATATCTAAAGTAATATTAAATACCCATTCAGTTTGTGAAGAGAAAATAAATAAAAATTGATAATTAACAGCAGATATAAAAAGGGCTTATGATAAAATGCAGTGTAAATAAATTATAATTATGGAGCTTGATAAATGTCATCTAGTCAAAAAGTGCCTTGGGATGATAGATATAAGCTAGGAATCGAGAATATCGATGCTCAGCATGAAAAACTATTTGAGTTAGTAAACAGACTATTTGAACTAGAAGATTCAAATAGTAATAAAGAAGAATTGAGAACTATTTTATACGAGTTTAGTGACTATATGCAGACTCATTTTCGTGATGAAGAAGAGTATATGTCTATGATAGAATTTCCTGAACTTGAAGAGCATAAAAAACTACATCAAGAGATTGTAGAAAGTCTTGCACAGATAATTTCTACACCTGCAAAACTAAATATTATTAAGTCAAAAATGAGAATAGTGTCAAAGCGCGCTTTGATAGATCATATCATGCATGAAGATACTAAGCTAAATATATTTTTGGCTGAGCAAGAAGATGAGGATATATTTGATATCTCAGATATCTAAAAGAGGCTTAACGGCTTCTTCATCGTAAATAACTACAGTTCCAGCTAGGAGGTCATGAAGGCCTCTTTTATCTTCTCTAAAAGCTACCATTAAAAAACCTATAAGAAGAGCTAAAGTAGAAACAATATAGCCAATAGAGCGAGTTATGGCCTGTTTATTGTCTATGTCTTTGTGAGTATTTGCATCTACTATCTTGATATGAACAAACTTCTTACCGGGAGTAGCTCCTCTCCAACGTCTCCAAAAAACCATAGTCACGATTAAAACTGCAAACTCAAAAAGGAGTTCCCACTTCATTGACATCTGAGGTTGAGATGTTAAAGCTTTAGCATTTCCACTCATAGCCATTTGTAAATTTTGTTGATATTGTGAAAAGTCAAACCAGTTGCCATCACTTAGAAAGTAGATGACTATAGCCACCGGCAGAGCTAGAAAGAGAGTATCTAAGAATGAAGCAACAAAGCGAATCCAAAATCCTGCGTGTCTTACTTCATTCATCAGTTTCTTCCTTGGGAGAACTTTACCTCGAAAGAGGTAAGCTTTAGTGCCTTAGCGGCTAGCGTAATAAAGATGGGCTTTTGCTCATCTTTATGTTACACATGATAATTAGGCGCTTCTTGAGTGATGATAACATCGTGAACATGAGACTCTTTAAGTCCAGCACTTGTAATCTCAACAAACTCAGCTTTTTCCCAGAAAACTTCGATACTTTTACTTCCACAGTAACCCATAGAAGAACGAAGTCCACCCATCATCTGATGAACGATTCCGGCAATACTGCCTCTAAAAGGAACGCGACCTTCAATCCCTTCTGGAACTAGCTTGTCAGCTGCAGTTCCTTCTTGGAAATATCTGTCAGTTGAACCTGTTTGCATAGCACCGATACTACCCATACCGCGGTACGATTTGTATTGACGACCTTGGAACATGATAGTTTCACCAGGAGACTCTTCAGTACCTGCTAATAATGAACCAGCCATAATACATGAAGCACCAACAGCTAAAGCTTTAGCAATATCTCCAGAGTATTTAATACCACCATCAGCGATAACAGGAACACCATGTTTTTTTGCAGCTTCAGCACACTCAGCTATAGCAGAGATCTGAGGTACACCAACACCCGCAACGATACGAGTAGTGCAGATTGAACCAGGCCCGATACCGATTTTTACGCCATCTGCACCAGCTTCGATAAGTGCTTCAACAGCTTCAGCAGTAGCGATGTTACCGGCAATAACATCAACTTCCATAGTCTCTTTAATCTTTTTAACAGTATCTAAAATACCTTTTGAATGACCGTGAGCAGAGTCAAGAACTAAAACATCACATCCAGCATCTACAAGAGCTTTTGCACGGTCAAGTTGACCAACACCGATAGCTCCACCAACAATTAATCTGCCAAATGCATCTTTATTTGAGTTAGGGTATTCGATACGTTTTTTGATATCTTTAATAGTAACTAGACCTTTTAAGAAACCATTTTCATCAATGATTGGAAGTTTTTCTATCTTGTTTTTATGCATGATGTCCGCTGCATCATCAAGAGAAATTCCTTTTGTTGCAGTGATAAGAGGCATTTTAGTCATAGTGTCTTTTGCAAGTTTTTTCATGTCTTTCTCAAATCTCATATCACGATTTGTAAGAATACCAAGAAGTTTATTGTGACCGTCGATAACCGGAACTCCTGATATCTTATACTCTGCCATAAGTGCATCTGCTTCTGCAAGTGTTGCATCTGGATGAACATAGATAGGATCTATGATGATTCCGCTTTCGCTCTTTTTAACTTTAGTGATTTGCTTAGCTTGAGTCTCGATATCCATATTTTTATGAATGATACCGATACCGCCAAGTCTAGCCATAGCGATAGCAGCTCTGTACTCGGTTACAGTGTCCATAGCAGCAGAAACCATAGGAATTTTAAGTGAAATATTACGAGTTAATTTACTCTCTAAAGATACTTCTTTTGGTAATACTTCTGAATATTGTGGTACTAACAGTACATCTTCAAATGTTAGGGCGCGTTTACGAATTCTCATGGTTATCCTTTGGTGCTAAGAATATAATATGCTTATTTCTTTATAATTTTCGGATTATATCTTTTTTGTGGTTAAAAATAGGTAAAGTCTTATTTTAGCTCATCAATTACAGAGTTAAATTCATAAAATATTTTTGAAGTAAGGGTTTTATTTTTCTTTTCTATCGAATATTCCAAATTTTCTATAATAAAAAAAAGTTTTTTAGCACCAAAAAGGTTTAAACGTCCTTTTAAGGTATGTAATAATTGTAAAACTTTAATAAAATTCTCTTCCTCATAATAAGTGTAAATCTCATCTCTATCTTTTGAAATATTGTCTAGAAAATGTTTTAGTGCTGTTAAAAAGCTCTCTTTATTTAGCCAGTAAGAATAAAGGTCTTTAGTAAACTCAAGACCTTGAATAGATTCTAGTTCAGCTAACCATATAGACTCTGTTTTCTTAGCTGATAAAGCTTTATTAACGAGTCTGTCCGGAAAATATTCCAGTAAAACAGCCTGAATATCTTCGAGTTTAAAAGGCTTGTTAATATGAGTGTTGAGACCTGCATCCAGACTGCGTCTATGCTCTTCTTCTGAGGCGTAAGCACTTACTGCTACGATAGGTAAGTCTGTATGTCCTTCATTTCTAAGTATTTTTGTAGCTGTTAGCCCATCCATAACAGGCATCTGAATATCCATAAAAACAATGTCATAATCATTGTTTCTGATCATAAGAAGTGCTATCTCTCCATTATGAGCTGTGCTTACTTCGAGACCTAAATGCTTAAGTAGTTCAGTTGCTACTTCTAGATTGTCATCATTATCTTCGACCAGTAATGTCTTTATGTTTTTGAAGTGAGGCTTAGTGTTTTGTAGAGATGTTTTAGAATCTACTTTTACATTAGAGATATCAAATGTCAATTCAAAAGAGAAGGTACTTCCTTCGCCATACTCACTCTGTACATCTATTTTACCACCCATTATCTCAACAAGTTCCTTACATATGGCAAGGCCTAATCCTGTACCGTCTTCTCTCTTTGTTGTGCTGTTATCTACTTGTGTAAAGTGATTAAATAGGTCTACTATATCTTCTTTTTTTATTCCTATTCCTGTATCTGAGACAACAAACTCTACATGGCAATTTTGAGGGTTCTTGTTTGTTGCAAAAACACTTACATAGATAGATCCATTTTGTGTAAACTTAATAGCATTATTTACAAGGTTGATCAAAATCTGTTTGATACGATTTGGATCTCCAAAGAGATATTTTGGAAGATTTTCGTCAATCTCATACTCCAATAATAGACCTTTTTCTTTCGCTTTTAACTCAAGCAGTTCTATAGTCTCTCTTACTGTTTCAATTGGCTCAAATGATACATTCTCAATAGTTAACTTTCCTACCTCGATTTTAGAAAGATCAAGTATGTCTTCAAGAAGTGAAAGCAGTGAATTGGTTGCCTTTTTAACTCTTGAGAGATAATCTCTTTGTTTGTCATTTAAGTCTGTGTTTGAAAGTAGTTTAGAAAATCCAAGTATGGCATTCATAGGTGTCCTGATTTCGTGACTCATGTTAGAGATAAATATACTTTTAGATTGGTTGGCAGATTCAGCATACTCTTTTGCTTTTGCAAGGAACTTATTTGCTTTAGATAACTCATCTGTACGTTGAGCAACCAACTCAACTAAGCGTGTTTTATGGCGAAGTACTTCTTTCTCAAAATGTTTTCTCTCACTAATATCCAAAATGGAAGCAGTCTCACCGAGATATTTTCCATTTTCATTATAAATTGCATGTATAAAACTTAGGGCATCCACCACCTTACCTGATTTGCTAACGTAACGTTTTTCTATTTGATATTTTGTAGTAATACCACTAATAGATTTATCAATCATATTTTTTGAGTTAGATAGATCATCCGGGTATGTAACATCAATAATCGTCAGCTTATTTACTATTTCACTTTCATCATACTCCAGCAAGTTACAAAACTCTTTATTGACACGAGTAAATCTAAAGTCTGCTCCACTTACAGCAATAGCATATAGGGAGTTGTCAAACAAAGAACGGTAATACTCCTCATTTTGTGCCAGTTGCAGTGTACGCTTATCAACTTTACGTTTTAGACTGAGATTCCATAAAATAATCAAGATAATGATTAGTAGTGCAAAAGCGAGATATTTGAATAGAACCATATAGTTCGTTCCATGCTCATAGTGAATTGTCATCCAGCGATTATATATAGCATCTTTTTCAGGTTGTTCTATAGAGTCTAAGGCTTTTTGAAGGATTTTGGCAAAGATGGGCCAGTCGTTACGTACAGCCATATACCTGTTGTATGTATATGGAGTCTCACCAACTATGTTTACAGTAGTGATGTGAAGATTCATTATATGGTAAGTAGTAGTTACAATATTACCTATAAAGGCGTCTACTTCATCATTTAGAAGCATCTTAAGTGCTTGTGATGATGAAACAGTTACTTGTTTTATTTGTGGATAATCACGCTTTAACCATTTAGAAAGTGCATAGCCATTTTCAACAGCAACTACTTTACCTTTTAGATTAGCTAACTTAGGTATATACGGCTTGTCATAACGTGCAAAAATATTTATAGGCATAGAAAGATAAGGCTGAGTGAAGATTGCAACATCATTTATCTCCTTTGTAGCTTCTGCAGATGAAATCATTGATATGTGTTTATCTTTTAATGCTTCTATATTTTTATCCCAGGAAGACTTATTTGTAATATTGAAGTTGATACCTAATAAAGATTCCAGATGCTTGAGGTAGTCAATAGAGATACCTTGAAATACTCCTGCTTTATCTCTAAACTCTACAGGTGTTTTCTCTGAATCAGCCACTATCTTTATCACTTGATGTTTTTTCAACCAGATCTGTTCTTCTTGAGTTAAATCAATTTTTGCCTTTGTAACATTAGATAAGTTCATCCATTTGACAGTAATAGCGGTAATCTGCTTCTCACTTATAGTCTGTATAGTTTTATTTAAAATGCTATGAAGTTCTTGGTGCTCTGGGTTTATACCAATGTGTACACCGATATTGGATTCTGCAATGAAAGCAGGTTTAAGATCTACCATTAGATATTTCTCAATTAAATATGGATAAGTTCCATTTCCAATCATCGCATCAGCTTCTCCTGAAAGTACTTTTTGCATCTGTTCTAAAGGAGTATTGACTATTATTTTTTCTATACCGCCTATCTTGTTTAAAAAGTAATCTCCAACTCGGCTACTACCCAAAAGAGCAACTCTTTTCCCTATCAAATCATTTTCATTTTTTATAGTATATAGATTTTTTTTCATAGTAAATACGTAGTAAGGCGTATTCATATAGGGTTTTGTAAGAAGATATTGAGTTTGATTTTTTGGAGTTTTTAAAACTGAACTGTGACCATAGTTCCCTTGCTTTTTAGTGTGTTTGTGTACTGATTGATCTGATTCCAATATTTCAAACTTGATTTCTTGACCAATAGCCCGGTTAATATGCGAAAATAATTCTACTAAGATGCCAGTATGATTTCCATCAGCTCCTTTCATAGAAAAAGGCGGCATATTTGAAACGGCACCAAGCTTGATATTTGGGTTTTGTTTAAGCCATTGAGTCTCTTCATTTGTCAGTTTTATTTGTACTGCATCAGCAAAAGAGTGAGCACTTAAACTTAGTAAAAAAAGTACAATGAGCAAAATTTTATTCATATGATTATTCTATTAACAACTTAAGACCTACACGAGAGACAGAAACAATAGAGTCTTTTCCAACTTTTTTACGCATTCTATATAGTATATTTCTAAATGCTGAGTCAGAAATCGGCTCATCCGGATTTAGTGTATGCTCGATTGTAGTTTTATATACAACCTTGTTTTTATGCATGATTAGAAGATCTAGAAGTTTTACTTCACTTAGACTTAGAGATATTGTCTTTCCGTAAGAAATTAGTTCATTAGATAAAGGGTAGTAGTTTACGTCTTTGCTGATTTTGACTAAGAACTCACCTTTTCTATCTAGATGCCTTAAGCTCTCGATTAGTGTTTCAGTGATGCTTGTGGTACTTACGGGTTTTACAAGATAATCGACCAAGTTTAATTTTATGGCCTTCATTAGCATCTCTTTATCGTTATGTATAGAGGTTATAAATATAGGAATACGGTAGTTTATTTTTCGGATTTGTTGACATAACTCTAAACCACTCATACCCGGTAGCTCTATGTCTGTTATGAGAATATGCACATGTTCTGAGTTAAATATCTTGAGTGCATCTTCGGCATTGAAACTATGAAATACATTTTTAAAATAATGGCTCAAAAGAACCATTGTCTGTTCCGCGACTATGGGATCATCTTCTATGTAAAGAACATTTAAATTTTTTAATATTTTCAAGTTTAATGCATTCATTTATCTCCTTGCAATTATAAATATTATAAGACATGCTGACTAAAAATAAACTGATAGTGTATTAATGGAATAGTACAAATAAATGACGAGACTTTTTTGAGACAACTTTTAAGGATAATTATAAGGTAATAAAATAATATAAGCAGGTTTTATGAGTAAGATAAAATGTATACAACTAGATAGTGCTCAAAGTGATGTAATAGCTGACTTGCTAACAACAGAGCATTCAAAAATACTCAATAAATGGAGAGAACAAAAGCGTGTTCAAGAAGTTTTAAACAATCATACTATTAGTATAGATTTCTTTATTAAGCACTTTGGTTCCAGAGTATTAGACTATTTTATCGATGTTTTACGTGCTAAACAGGAAGCTGGATGTTGTCCTGTGATAATTGTAATGCTAAAGTTTTTTTCAAAACATGGCATTACTTTAGATGAGATTTACTATATATGTTCAGGTATGAGAAATACGGTTGTAGATGTACTTATAGAAAATGATATATATTATTCTGAGATACTATTTAAAGAAACTATCGATCTTTTTGATATGAATTTTTCCGGAGTTATAAAAGAATACATAGAAATATCTCACGGAATAAGTCAAAAATGTTCGCCAAAAGAGCTTTTAACGTCTTCACTTAGTGAAGTTGATTTAGAAGAATATTTTGCGCAAGAACATGATGATGGAGAGGAAAAAGTGATATTTCGCACTGATGATGCTGATGACATTATTGAGTTTTTGAGTGAAATATCTGAACACATATCACTTGCTTCTATCAACTCAAATCCAGATGAGCTTTCATTAGTAGCTAATAGTTTAGATAAAACTTCTTCGGTTTTACTGCGTTACTCTCCTTATTTAGATGAACTTGCAATTAGTATGAAAGAACTTTCCAAATCAATCATAGAAAATACGGCTCTTTTTATGGAAGTTCTTAAAAACTACAATGAAGACCTACTCAAACTCTTTGATGCAGTTGTAAGAGATATGGATAGTTATGTTCAAAGGTTTAGTGTTGAAAGCATTGCAATGAAAAATACACACCACATACATGAACCTACAACACTTAGCATCAGACAAATTATTACGATGTTTGCACCTCATGAAGTCCAAGAGGGTGAGATGGAATTTTTTTAAAAAGGTAAGACAATGAAAGAGATTGACTATATTTTACAAAATAACAACTTGTTATTAATAGGAAAAAAGTCTTATTTTGATGATCATATTAACTACTTTAACGATGTATTTTATAGTGTAAGAATAGCTGAAGATGAAGCTACTGCGCGTAAAATGATAGACTCTGAAATGTTTAATGTAATTATTACAACAAATGTAGCCGGTGCTTTTGATACTAGGTTTATTAGTAAGATTACAAAGAAGTACAAAGATATCTTAACTGTACTCCTAGTTGAACCATGTTTTGAGTCATCTAACTTCATCGTAGATATAAAAATGGACTTTTACTGTAGTAAAGACAAGTTAAACAAAATGTTTAAACACTGTCTATACTTTAAACAAAACAGAAAAGAAGAGAGACTTCTTAACGATTAATCAACGTCAGCATCTGAGCATACAGAAAACTTATTTCCGATCAAAGTGATATATTGAGCTGTTGCTTTTAGGCTTTTTATTTTCCCAGCTTAGGTATGAAGTCTTTAGATGCTTACCGTTGTTTGTAATTTCATGAATAATAGTATGAACATGATCTTCATCAGACTGGCATATTTCAGTAGTCATATCGCAGTCAAATTCGATTCTGGTTGGAGTACTCTTTTTAAAATTTGCTATAAACTCCGGTTGATTTTGTTTTACACAGTAGTGAGTTGCTTTAATCTGCTCACACTCTATATCTTTACAGTGATACATCGTCACCATCTGTTTTGGAGAGTCTGGAAGCAGGTCTTCTTGTATAGTACTTTTTTTACCAATAGATTTAAAAGATATCCCAGTTTTGTTTGTACCGACCATCGGTAAGACAGCTTTATGTTTATATGAGTTAGTACCAGTCTGCTTATCGGCGGGTGAGAGAACCCACTCTCCCTCAAGTGATTCCATCCATTCATATATATCATATGCATCTGCATCTTTTCCATGGCAAGATGCTGTAAGAAAAAGAGTAACCAACAAGCCTATAATGATTTTTTTAAACATAGTTATTCCTTGAAAAATTATTAGAGTATTATACCAAGGATAGATAATTTTTCATATCTTCTATTGTGTTGATATCTTTCATCCATTCATCTGGAAGTTCAAAGTCATCTTGTGTTGCTAAAATCATAGCGACAACCATACCTCTTGCAGAAGAGTCTCCACCTGCTTTTGCATTTTTTTGCATAATCGTTTTAAAATCATCTTTTAATGATAAAAGATGAATAACTCCGGCAAAACCGCCGTCAATTCCACAAGCAGGACCAAACTCTCTAATAGTAGTGAATGTATCAGCATCTTTGCTGTTTACTCCTGCATCTATCCAAGTTGACAAGTCAGGATATTTACTTTTTAGCAGCTCTATGTTTTTTTTGATATCTTGATTCTCTTTTGAGTCCCACAGTAGTTCTGCAAAAAATGCAGTTGAGTTTATGGCTAGTTTAGAGTTGTGAGTTATCTCTGTGAACTCTTTAGCTCTTTTGAGAAATGTGTCTTTTGTATCTGCGTCTATAAGTAAAGGTGCTATATGTCCACAGATGCTAAGGTCATTTGACTCTGAACCAATCTTAACTAAAGCACTGCGTGTAGCTCCATCTACGTAACCATCATAGTTAGACATCTTCTCACTCCAAAATTGATAATAGTCATTTTTATCAAACTCTTTGTTTTGGGACATATACTCTAAAAGATAAAGTGCCTGATCTCCATAGTGAGTAAAGTCACCTTTTGCTTTACCTTTATGCCACATTGACTGAGCTTTGTTGAGTGTTTCCCAGTTTATTGGTAGATTTTGAATCTGTTCTTCTTCATAAACCCAATGAGCACCAAGTG
>NZ_JBFFNS010000002.1:0-212242 GCF_041563035.1 Sulfurimonas sp.
ATATGCAAAGTTTAACTCTCTATATGCTTTGAAAAAACCGATTGCGAATTCAGCAAATGCAGCTTTATCAGCTTTTGCAACATCAGCAGGAATATTAGCTTTTATTTTCTTAGCTATTTCTTCTTCTGTATCAGTGATTGCAAATGCTACTTCAGTAACTTTTTCATCCCAACCTTCTTCTACTTCCATTCCACCTTCAGCAGACATATAAAGCATATCATAATCACCAACTACTGTTGCAGAAATGTAGTACTCTTCCTCTTGTTTATGTGGAGTGAATGGCTCAACAACAAAGTGAGTCAACATATCAACTTTTGCTTCACCTGTAGGAGTATCTCCATCAAATGAAAAGTATACTGATTGTTCGGTTGATGATTTCTCATCAATCCAAGATACAGCTTTAGCTAAAGAAACATCACCTGGTTTAGCATCTCTAAAAAGTACTAAATCATTCTTACCTCTTTTTCCAAATAGCATATCCGGTTTAGCAACTAAGGTTTTCTCTTTTAACCAAGCTTTATCTTTTGAAGCTTTCTTTAATTCTGATCCATTTTGAACCATTACAGTTTCATAAGCATAAGTAAAGTCTGGAAAATACTTATCCCAATGTTTTGCTAAAATCGACTTTGCATCATATTCTCTAATCGCTTTTTGAGCCATTTGCAACTCCCTGTTTTATTATTTGAGAGCAATTTTATCACATGTTATTAAATTAATCTCATATGTTAAGAGTCAGAACTCAATAGATTTAATTAGTGTTTACTTTAGTAACAATTGCTTTGTAAACAGCTCTATTTTTGTAACTAATTGTTACACTTTCTCTGTTTTGGTATTTTAGATTTTTTTCAGTAAGGATGTAAGTGTTGCAATTTGTTACACCATAAAACTTTAACCTACTAGCCATTTTGTAATCAGTATCAATACACTCTATACCTCTACTTTTTAATTCATTTGCCAGTTCTTTAGCAACATGCATATTGTATGCGAAGTGATTTTTGGGTTTATCTATAAAAACATATATCTCTTTATTGAAAAATACAACTAGAGAATTTAACACAAGCAATACAAGCGATATGACAAATGCAACTCTGTACTTAGTCCTGAACATTTTCAACCTAACTCTATATGAATGATAGAAGGTTTGTGCTGCCAGAGGAAGAGCCAAGATTAAGTATGGTGCAAAATCTTCTAATTCTATTCTCTGTCTGAAGGATAGAAGTAACGAGAATACAAATGCGACAGATGCAATAAACCATAAAATATCAATTTGTTTAGTTAAATATCTTCTATATAATATGTAGAAGATATATATAAATATAATCGGAGTAAAAATTGCGGTATAGACAGCTATAGTATCTAAAAAGTGCCCCTGAGGCAACCCTGTAGTATCTACTCCATACAATAACAAAGATGTAAAAAAAGCAAACATATTAAATATAAAAAAAGTTCGTTGTTTAGTATATATAGAAAATATTGATAGTGCCAAAAACAGATATACGAATTCTCCACCTATCAATACATAAATGCTAAGAATCAAATATATGTACTTTCTAGAAAAATTTTCATATACATATACAAAAAATAGCAACCCAAATATTACAAGTCCTGCACTCTCTACTATGATTGCAGAGCTGATTACACCAGGTAAAAGTACAAATACGAGAAGAAGCCATAATCTATTTTTTCTATTTGGAAGATACCTTTTAGATATTTTATATAGTAATGTTGCACTCAATAGATGAAATATAATCATTGGAAGTCTTAATGCAAAATCATTAGAACCGAAAAAATATATTGATGTTCTTATAATTAGCTGTAAAAAAGAAAGATCCCCATAAAGAATCATTGATTCGGCATGAGAGATTGAAAGTGAAGATGTTTGAAATAAAAGTATGAAGGCATCTATTCCTAAGATTAAGAAAAAGATGACTCTATGACTCATAATTTTAAAAAATTTCCAATAATTTCATGTCCATACTCACTCATGATTGACTCCGGATGAAATTGAACTCCATAAATATCTCTATCTTTTATCTTAATAGCCATAATTTCATTATCGTCTGTACTAAATGCTGTTGGTTCAACATCCTTAGGGAGAGATTCTTTATCTACTATCAGTGAATGGTATCTTGTAGCTATGAATTCTTGTGGGAGATCTTTAAATATTTCACACTCACTTACTCTTTTCATGGTAGATGTTTTACCATGCATCATATTTTTTGCACGAACTACATCTGCCCCAAATACTTGGGCGATACTCTGATGACCTAAGCAAATTCCTAAAATTGGTAACTTATCTTTAAAATAGTCTATAACCTCTAAAGTAACACCGGCTTCATCTGGAGATGCTGGACCAGGAGAAATAATAATTTTCTCAGGGGCTAACTTTTCAATCTCACTCACACTCATTTCATCATTTCTAATTATCTTAAGATCAGCTCCCAACTCTCTACAATACTGGACAATATTGTAAGTAAAACTGTCATAGTTATCAATCATTAATATCATAAAATTATCCGTTTTTATTTCTGTTTGTTGTAAAAGTAATTTGTCGCTTCTACAAAACCATCTACACTACCACAATCAAATCTTTTTCCTTTAAACTTGTATGCTAAAACTTTTCCTTGTTTTGCTAAAGTCATAAGGGCATCTGTTATTTGGATCTCTCCACCTTTACCAGGCTCAGTAGTTTTTATAATGTCAAAGATTTCAGGAATTAAAATATATCTACCTATGATAGCCAAATTAGAAGGTGCATCTTTAGGTTCTGGTTTTTCTACCATATTATCTACTTTAAAAAGATTATCTTCTATTTCAACACCAGATATTACACCATATTTATTTGTATGTTCTTTGGGAATCTCTTCAATTGCAACAATACAAGAATCAGGATATTTTTCATATAGTTTAGTCATTTGAGATAGTACTGATTCTCCATCATTATCACACAAGTCATCCGCAAGTATAACGGCAAAAGGTTCATTGCCTATTAGTGTTTTCCCCGTAAGGATTGCATGACCTAAACCTTTCATCTCAACTTGTCTCGTGTAACTGAACGTATAGTTATTTACTATAGCTCTAATCTCACTCATCAAGCTCTCTTTTGATGTACCGTCAATTTGATGTTCAAGTTCGTAAGATCTGTCAAAGTGATCTTCAATAGCTCTTTTACCTCTTCCTGTAACAATTGCCATAGTATCCATACCTGCTTCTACAGCTTCTTCCACACCGTATTGAAGTAGTGGTTTAGTTAGTACTGGCAACATCTCTTTTGGAATTGCTTTTGTAGCCGGTAAGAATCTTGTACCGTAACCAGCTGCCGGAAAAAGACATTTATTAATTTTAATATTATTATTTGACATCATAAACCTTGAAGAATTTTAAAGGGCAAGTATATCTTTATTGCTCTTTTATTTTACTTAGCATCTGCACTATTAAGATTCTCCCCTGTACCTAAGAGTACAGCTATCCATCTTGTATTTTCATTTGCATCCAGAACGATTTTAGCCATCATTGTTAGAGGAATAGAAAGTAACATACCTACTATTCCTAGCAACCATCCCCAAAATAGTAATGACAAGAATACTACTAAAGTAGATAGTCCAAGTCCTCTACCCATGATTTTTGGCTCTAACACTGATCCTATTATTATATTTACACCGACATATATAGAAGCTACGATTAGCGCACTTACTGAACCTAGTTGAATCAGTGTTAAAAGCACAGCCGGAACTGCTGCGATAATTGATCCAATATTTGGGATAAAATTCAACATGAAGGCTAAAACTGCCCAAAGAAAAGCATAGTCAGTACCTACAGCTAATAAAGATATCCATATAACAAAACCGGTAAAGAGTGATATTAGAGCTTTTAAAACCATATATCTTTTTATTTTACTAAGTATCTCTTTTATATTATGAATAACGCCATTATCATTTGTTGCATATGTTATCTTACTTGTAAAATGTTCTGATTCTAAAAGCATAAATATTACACTAAGTAATATTACAAATCCATTCGTAAACATTGAGCCTATACCTTGAACTATCCCACTAGATAGCTGCATAATCTGCTTAGGATTTATTATGCTAGTTATTTCATCTTCAGGTACTTCTATTCCAAGACTAATTGCCATCTCAGTTATTTTATGAAAACTGCCAGATAGCTGTTGTTCATAAATACCTATGTTTGAACTAAATTCTTGAGCCGATGTCCCAATAAGCCTTGCCACAAACACTAAAAAAATCACAAAAATAGTTATAACAATAGCTAAGGACAAACCATTAGGTATACCTTTTTTATTGAAATAGTTATATGATGGAGAAAGTATAATTGCTATGAAAAGCGCAAGTAAGAAAGGTATTACTATTGAAGCTGCACTCTTTAGCCCTGCCAAGACAATAATAACACTCGCACAAACAATAAAAAAGTACCCTATATTTCTATCTTGCATCTGGTAGCCTTTTAGTTTTGGATCTGTTTTTGATTTGTTAATTGCTGTAGATAATTTGATATATTAATAAGAGAAAATGTAACCAAAAATATCATCAGACCAGGAAAGAAACTAACCCACCAAGCAATTTCTATAACTTCTTTTCCCCCGCTTAATATTGTACCCCAACTCATTTGCGGTGCAACAATACCAAGCCCTAAAAAACTTAGTCCAGATTCTGCAAGTATAGCACCACCAACACCAAAAGTAAAACTTACAAAGTATATGGGTGCTAAAATTGGTGCATAGTATTTAAAGAGTATTTTTGCTTTACTTACTTTTGCAATGTTTAAGATTTTTATAAAGGGCTGTGAAGTGACTCTAAAACTCTCCGAACGAATCAATCTTGCTGTTGTCATCCAACCCGTTATAGATATGATTACTATTAAAACCCATGCTGAAGCATTTACATAACTAACAAGTGCTAAAAGCAAAAAGAAAGTTGGAAATGTTAAAAATAGATCAACCATAATAACAAATGCTTTATCAACATTACCCCTGAAGTATCCAGCCATTGAACCCAAGATCAGTCCTATAACAGATGCTATAAAAGCACTTCCAACACCGATTATTAGAGATATTTTCCCACCTTCGATAAGTCTGGCTAAAATATCTCTTCCGAGTCTATCTGTTCCTAGAAAATTATCTAATGATGGAGGCAGTAAAATTGAGGAACTGTCTAACTTATATGCGTCAACCCCATAAAAAAAAGAGCCAAAGAAAGAGAAGATAAAAACAGAGACTAAAACAGCTATACTGAATTTTGGCATCTGTTCTACTGTTTTATTCCAAGAAGTGTATCCATCATCTGATCAATAGTAGTTATTACTTTTGCTGCAGCACCATATGACGTTTGATACTTAATCAGATTTGTCATCTCTTCATCTATACTCACTTTTGAAACTGAATCATATTCTAATTGAGTTGCGTTAAACTGCGTAGTAATAGTTTCATTTCTTAAGATTGCGGCATTTGTTTGAGAACCAACTTCAGTGGCAATAATATCAAACATAGCATATGTAGTAGTATTGTATGACTGTCCTCCAACATAAAAATCAAACTTTTCATATTGATGCTGAACCATACTTAGTGCTACAACATTATCACCTGCTGAAGGTGTTGAACCAGCTGAGATAAGAGTTGGATTATTACTTAGCGTATAATTTAACTTCATACTCTGAGCACTATCTCCATCAAGATATCTATTTAAACCAAGGGCACCGGCAAAGTTAGTTCCAGATTCATATGTAGAATCTTTTAACACATCTTGCATAGAAAAAGTAAAACCTCTTGATTTGGAAAGTGGATCCATATCTATTTCAAGTGCATTATCTCCACTGGCATATGTAGCCCAGTTAAACTGCAGAAAATCATCTATATCATTATTAGCATTTCCATCATTATTATCATCAATTTGTGCTTCAATTTGACCTTGAATAGAATTTGATCCTGCTACACCTGTCATAACAGTCGCTGCATTTACGGTAATAGTTCTTCTTGCAGTAATATTGCCATCAACATCATAAACTATTAAATCAAACTCTCCCTCATTCACATTTAATGATGAATTTACAATAGAGTTTGTAGGGTTCAAATCTAAGGTATTTGATTCCATTTTTGTTGTAGTAGTTCTCGCATAAACATTATTAGTTGATTCTATTAGACCTTTAGCAAAAGCATCAAGTTGAGATATAACATTTTGAATTACACCATCAGTTGGCATCCCGCTTGTAGAATCTAGTGAAGACCCGCGAAGATTTAAAATAGATCCGATTACACCACCACTGAGCTTATCAGAGATTGGAATCAGTACACCATCTTGTCTCTCAAATGAAAGATCATAAAATCCGTTTTCGTTATCCTCATTAGATAAATGAAGAGGGTGAAATGTACTGCCGTCAACTATATTAAAACCATTTACATTAACTGAGTAACTGCCTGTTTTAGTATTTGATGAATCATCTATTTGCATATTTGACTCTAATTGCCCTGCATTTACTTCAGCTCCAATAAGCTTAGATAAAGTACGTTCAATTACATTCCTTTTATCTCTTAAATCATTTGCAGTATATGTTCTTCCTGCTTCTGCAATCTCAATTGAGTTATTTAAGTCTGCTAACTGTGCTGCGAGACTGTTTACTTCATTTACATTAACAGAAAGTTGCTCATTTAGCTGAGACTGTAGACTTTTTACTTGATCTTGTGTATAAGCTATATGCTCTGAAAGTGTATTAGTTTGTGTAGCTAAGGCCAATTTTATTGCGTCATTATCTGGATTATCTGCGAAAGTCTGCCACATATTATAGTACTCAGTCAAATCAGCTTTGATACCTACCCCATCGATTTCAGGAAAATATGTTGAAAGTGTTTCTAATGTTTTTCTCTCAAAATCGCTATATGCTTTATCTTCTGAAACACTGTTATATCTGTCAAAAACAAAATTATCAAATACTCTTTTAATATCTTGAACCTGAGAACCGTTTCCAACGTTACCAGGTCCTGTTAAAAGAGGAGTAGCTGCAGCAGAAACCACTCTCTGTCTAGTGTATCCTTCAGTTTCAGCATTTGAAATATTATGACCTGTCGTACTGATACCATTTTGAGCTACATTAAGCCCTGAGTAACCAATATGAAGTGCATTAAATATAGAAGCCATGTTACACTCTCACTTCCAAGATAGATGGGTTTTTAGAAGCAACTTTGTCATAACCTTGCATCTCTGTAGGTACAACTCTTTCTAAAAAAGTATTGTAAAGGTTACTAACTATCAGGACAAGTCTTGCATAGTGTTTATTTACATCTCTGAGGTTGCTTAGTTCTACTTTTAAATCGTCCAATTGTAGATGCTGTTCTTTACTAAGGAGTTCTGGTAAATCCATATCAGGATTTTGAGTCATTAAAGATGATATTTCATGATCAATCATAGCTTTCTTAGCTTCAAAACTTTTAAGCTTCTCTTCTTTTAGTGATAATCTATCAAATTGCGGATCATTTTTAGCTTCTTTAATATCTGCTATATCAGACTCAGTAATTTTTATTAAATCCCTTAAGTCACTTAAGGCACCCTGTAAATGATGAGACAACATCTTTAACCCCTATCTTGTATTTAAACCTACAACAATTCTTCAGCAATCTTTTGCGAAAGAGCTTCTAGGTTAATTTTATACTCGCCAGATTCAAGAGCTTCTTTTATCCGCTCTACCTTGCTTGTATCACCTTGTTTTGTAACATTCGTTGAGGCCTTACCAGCTTCTTTGGATTCTCCAAAGTTACTAGCATAAGCACCACGAACCGCAGAACTATTTACTTGCGAAATCATAACTTATCCTTTGATTGTCTCTATAGACTTTTTATTATACAGCTATATCGACAATTAAAGAAAAAACTTCAACTTTTTTGACTTAGATAATCAAAAAGCATCTGAGAAAATCCAAAGCCTCCTGCACTCGCTTTTGCAAGTTCCTCTCTATACATTGATTTGTATATTTTATCTCCAGGATCATTCTGCTGTGAGAAAAGATTTTTCTCATCTTTCATAGCATTATCCATAAGCATCTTAAGTATTACAGATTCAAAAGCATCTGTCTGTTCTCTAAGTTTAGCTTCATTTGAATTTGAATCAATTTTTGGAACACTTTGATTCTGTGACATCATTTGAGCTTGCATATTAATAGAGTTAGAACCGTACATAATGTCTCCTTTTATTATTTCTCATAAAAGCTGAACAAGTCCAGATTTTATTCACTCACTAAAGCTTTGTCTATCGACAAGAAAACTATATTACTTTTAGCTCGGCTGAAATACTACCGGCACTTTTCATGGCTTCTAATATAGATATAATATCTTTAGGAGAAGCCCCAAGTTTTTGAAGAGAACGGACTATGTTAGCCACGGTCGTAGTTCCCTTTGTAGTATAAAGCTCATTCTGATTTAGTCCTATCACCAAATCTTTGTCTACCGTCATCGAACCTTCAGGTTGAGATGGAGAATCTTGAGACAGTATCTTTATCGTTATGTCTCCATGAGTCAAAACTATTGGTTTAACTTCTATATTTACTCCAGCAATTATAGTTCCCGTTCTCTCATTGATGATGATTTTATTTTTAGGTCTATAGTTCATATCTATATCTTGAACCTCAGCTAAAAATTCTATCATGCTTCTGTTCTGTGGACGTTTGAGACGTATAGTTCTTGGGTCCATGGCAACTGCAACTTGAGTGTTATAAAAACTGTTAACTGCTTTTTGAATAGAAACACTGTTTTTGAAGTTTGACTCTTTTAGTGATAGTGTCGCGTACTCTTGATTGTAAAGATCTATACTTATCTCACGCTCTACAAAGCCACCATCAAAAACAATACCTACAGTAGGATGAGATTCACTTCCTGCACCTCTAGAGTTTTTACCACCGATACTAATATGACCCTGAGCAAGTGCATATATCTTACCATCAACCCCTTTTAGAGGTGTCATAAGAAGTGTTCCGCCCTCAAGCGATTTAGCATCTCCAATAGATGAAACCGTAATATCAAACTTATCACCTTGTCTGGCAAATGGCTGAAGGTTTGCTGTTACAACAACTGCTGCAACATTTTTTGATTTGATATCGATTGGATTCATATCTATATTCATGGCTTTTAACATGTTTGAGATTGATTGAAGTGTAAATTTTGAAGTAGTTCCATCACCAGTTTTTTTAAGACCAACCACAAGTGAATAACCAATAATCTGATTCTCACGAACACCGACGATGTTTGCGACATCATTGATTTTTGTAGCGTAAATAGAAGTAAGAGTAAGTAAGAGTAAAATAATTGTTTTCATAGCTAGTCCTTTAACTAGCTATTACTCAGCAACTACTATTCCACAATTTCTTCAAAATAGGTTAATGTAGTATTCCCAAATTTTTTAGATTTTTTCTTTGTGAATGCACCTATAGTCTCAGGTATTTCCAGACCTGTCATATGCTCGATGATTATGAGTTCTGTAAGCTCTGGAGGGATAGAAGCTATCATCTCTATCATCTTGTCGTAGATATCTTCCATACCTTCTCTGATGCTAAATGGAGGGTCGATGTAAAAGTATGCTCTTTGGTTATTTCTCTTTAGAGTTGATATGACCGCATTGATATTTGAAAAACTGTCTCCACTAAATACTTCACATGCAGACGGGTCAGTTATAGAGATGTTTTCTTTTAGTACTTTTATTGCATCTCTGTCTTGTTCCATAAAAAGTATGTTCTTAGCTCCGCGGCTTAATGCTTCAAGACCTATAGAACCGCTTCCTGAGAAGACCTCAACAAAAGTAGCATCTATGATATCAAACTGAATAGTGTTGAAAAAAGACTCTAAAACTATTGACTTAGATGAACGCGTAGTTGTTTTTGATGGGAGTTTTAAAACTTTGTTTTTAAATTTTCCGGATATTATTTTTTTAGTTAATTGTCTATTTTTATCACTATTTTTCATAAAACGCTCTAACTGCCTTTAAAATATTTTCTTTATACTCTTGAGTAAGAATATCTATTCTCTTCTCTAAGATGCTAAAGTCAGCTGTCTCATTATCAAAAGATTCCACTATTTCTTCAGCTTTAGGAGAAACTCTCTTGTGTCTTTTTTCAAGTGCCAAGATAAGCGCTGACTTTGAAAAAGGTTTAACCAAGTCTGAGTCGATGTCTTTTGAAATGTAGAAAGTTCTCTCATCATTTAGAGCTTTAAAGTCACGAACGACAATATCACACTGCTTCAAAGAGCTTAGATGCGATGATAAAAAAATCTCTAATGATTTTTGTAATAGTGGTGATTTACACTCAACTGCTATCTTCATGAGACTCCCTCTAAATAATATTCGATACTATAGCGCAAATCTTCATCTAAATCCAGGATATTTCCAAGCATCCACTCCAAATATCCTCTATCAATCATACTGATTTCTTCTATATAACTACCTTTATGCTTTCCAAACTCAAACTTAGTAAGGAGCACTTTTTTGAAACTAAGTTCTGAAAGTTTATCTTTTGGAGCCATTTCTAAAAGATACTCATAAAGGTTTTTTACGATTGTTGCGTCACTTAATGCATTATGAGCCTGAAGTTCTTCTTTTTCTTTTCTATAGAGTTTTAACTCATATCTTAAAAACTGCAGAGAAAATTGTTCACACTCAGGGACTAGATGCTTAGTAACTCTCAGCGTATCAATCACTTCACCTTTAAAACTAAAACCTGATTTCTCTAACATTGAGAGATCAAACTTTATGTTATGCCCTACAAGAGTAGTATTTTCATTGTTATTTTTTACAAGAAATTTATATGCTTCGCTATCTTGAAATTTCAGCTGACCTTTTAGCATCTCATTTGTTATATGGTTTATGCAAGATGCTTGAGGCAGGATTTTCTTACCTTCATTTACCAACTCATATATAGTTGTAGTATTTTCATCTTCTATAGCGATAATACCAACAGAGCAAACCTTGTCTATTTCTTCTAAACCTGTAGTCTCAACATCTAAAAAAATCAGCATTTCACTACTTTAACTCTCTTGCATCTAGTAGTCATCAACATAAATGAGAAGTAACCACTTACTAATAAAAAAGCGAATAGCCAGTAAATATTAAACCACTCAAAGACTCCGCTATAAGAGGTAAACATATATGTGAAGATAAGAGATAGAACCATAAAAGATCCGACTAACCAGATGATGAGCATAAACCACTTTCTCCAAACTTTGACTAGATCTCCATAGCCAACTTCTTCCAAGAGTTCTTTACCATTACAAGAGTAAAGATGAAGTTTATATCCGGCTATGCAAACATTAAAAATATATTTTAAACCACGAAAAAGAGCTAAGAGTAGTGTAAAACTCCAGATGATTGGAAACCAAAACACAAATACATCCATAAGTGCACTTGTCACTTCGCTGCTTAAAGCTGCCATTCCCTGACTTATGTATATGTAAAGTGTGATGAAGAGTGAAAGGATAGAAGCCAATATGATGCTACCAAGTGTCAATCTAGTAGACCATCTTAGCCATAAGAAAAAATAGAACTTACTCATTTACTTTAAAAGTTCCTATCATGTCATAGTAGTTTTCCAGAGTCATAAAACTTTTCTCAAACCTGTATCTTATAATGAATTCTACAACCATATCCTTTAAAGCACTCTCAACATTTTCAACTTTTCCAAAATAGGCAAGTGATATATTTTTACTCTTTTGTACTGCTGTTTTATCATAACTGATTGCAAGTATTTGAAGGTATTTTCCCTTTTTTATCTCTCCAAGACTATCACTCAAAAGAGAAGCTCCAGAGAGATTGATAGCCTTAAAATCAAACAAATCTGAAAAGTTTTCTACTTTTTTATCAATTTCAATTTTTTTATATAAATTTTTTAATATTTTTAAATTATCTTTTCTTGCTGTCTCATAAGAAGATATTTTATTTGTTAGATTTTTTAGTCTATCAAGAGCTGAACTCATCGTGCTTCCTATTGTCTCAGTAATTGTAAAAGTATATCAAAAAAGCATTCCTTTATCTATTAAAGAGTACAATCCCATATTTAACTTAGGTTATCCAGCATGAAAATATCTTTTACTTCTTTGACATTCAAAACTCTTTCTCTGCTTTTTATATCATCTATTATTTTCATCATTTTTATTGTAATTATTGCAAAAGAATCTTTTTCTCAAGGCTATACCTATCTAATACAAGAAGACATTAGCTCTATAGAAGAAAAAATATCTCCTGAAATAGCTATGAATCTAAGTTATGGACTAAATAAAGAGCTTAAAAGAATAGCTACAAACCAACTTAAACATAAGAAAATTCTGCTTTTAAAGATAGACTCCGTAAGCCTTGAGAAACCTATGCTCTTTTCCAAGAAAAATAAATCAATAGAAGAGTTAGAAAAAGCAGGTCACTTTGTATCAACAAAGATTATTTACGACCCGGCTACCTCAAACAAACTCGGCAAGATAATTCTAATATACTCAAATGAATCATATAAAACTTACATAGAAAATTTCTACAAATGGTTTCTTGGTGGGGTTACACTATTTGGGTTTGCGATAGCAATACTTGGCTTTTTTTTATATAACTCATTAAAAAGATTAACTGTATTGGCATCAGCCTTTGAAAAATTTAACCCAAACAGACCAAATAACTTTCTTTTCAATATTGAAACAAACGATGAGATTGGAACTATCAACAGATCAGCAAATATCATGGTTAAAAAACTTACTAAATATATAAACAACACAAAAGACTTGAGTGATACTATCTTGCAAAAAGAAGCTCATCTGAAAGAGGCTCAAAGAATTGCTAAAGTTGGAAGTTGGGAATACAACGTAGTTGATGGGAATCTATTGCTAAGTGATGAAGTTTACCGTATCTTGGGAGTAAAATTTGGCACTCAAATAAAATGGAAGGATTTTTTAAACTTTATCTCAAAAGATGATTATGACAATGTTATAAAAACTATTGATGATGCCATAAAGTATGGTTCAAAGTTCAATATAAAATACTCCATGACTCTTCAAAGTAAAAATGAAATTTTTGTGCAAACAAGAGGTAAAGTTCGTAAAAAAGCGGGCGGCAATATTAGAATAACTGCTGTCAGCATGGATATAACTAACGACATTAAAAATAAAAAGACCATTGAAAAACTTGCTTATTATGACTCTCTAACCGGTCTTGCCAACAGAACACTTCTTAGAGATAGGATGTATAAAGCCATTCAACATTCAAAAAGAGAAAAAACAAAGCTAGCCGTAATGTTTTTGGACCTTGATCACTTTAAACTAATCAATGACACTCTTGGTCACAGTGTTGGAGATGATCTCTTAATGCATATAGCAGAGATATTAAAGGTACATATTAGAGAATCTGACACACTCTCAAGACTTGGAGGAGATGAGTTTGTTATCCTGCTTCCATCAGTTAAATCAAACTTTGATGCAGAGAATATTGCTTCTAAGATTCAACAAACTCTTCAAAGTAAGCACGACATTGGTGATCATCAACTTTATATTACTTCAAGTATTGGTGTTTCTATTTATCCTGAACATGGTGAGAACGCGGAAGAACTGATTAGAAATGCAGATACAGCGATGTATGAAGCTAAAAACAATGGTAGGAACAACTATAGAATCTACTCACAATCTATGGGTAACTATATTGATCAGCAGTTGCATCTAGAACAAGACCTGATTCAAGCTGTAAAAAACAAAACTGGCATCGAAGTATTTTATCAAGCAAAGATAGACTCCATAAGTAACTTTATATCAGGAGCAGAGGCATTGGCAAGATGGCGACATCCAACTAACGGTCTAATCTTTCCAGATCAGTTTATACATATCGCTGAGAGTACAGGTCTGATGATTGAACTTGGAAATATTATTATTGAAGAATCTATTTTCCAAGTTCAAGAGTGGAATAAACTAGGTCTTGTAGGATTAAAAATTGCAATAAATCTTTCCGCCAGACAGTTTCAGGACCCTAACTTGGTCTCATTTATCTCATCTATGTTACATAGCTACCAAGTTAGTCCATCACAAGTTGAGTTTGAGATTACAGAGACTATCTCTATGACAAATATGACAAATACTCTCAGAATTCTTACTGAGTTGAAAGCGATTGGGGTTTCTATTGCCATAGATGACTTTGGAACCGGGCACTCATCGTTAGCTTATCTCAAGAAGTTTCCTATAAATACATTAAAAATAGACAGATCATTTGTTATTGATATAATGGACAATGATGAAGATAAAACAATAGTTCAAACAATTATTTCTATGGCGCACTCTCTAGGATTTAATACTGTTGCCGAAGGAGTAGAGACTTTAGAACACGTAGAACTACTTCAAAACATGGACTGTGACCAACTTCAGGGATACTATTTTTCAAAGCCTATACCTAAAGATGAGTTTACAAAATTTATAAAAGATTATATGCCGAATAAGTAACATATTCAGATATAATTTCATTATTAAACTATAAAAGATACTGATGGACTACTTACAGATAAAAAGAGTTAATTCTCTAAATGGAAATATTAAAATCTCTGGTGCAAAAAATGCATCCCTTCCACTAATTGCAATGACTATCCTTGCGAACAATAGTGTTCATATTAAAAATTTGCCTCACGTAGCAGACATAAACACTCTTTTAAAACTTTTATCTAATCTTGGTGCACAGTGCGACTTTCATGATGACAGAGTTGTAGTTGACACATCAACTCTTACGCAGACAAAAGCGACCTATGACATTGTAAAAACAATGAGAGCTTCTATCCTTGTATTAGGACCTATTTTAGCTAGATTTGGTCACTGTGAAGTATCTCTTCCCGGTGGATGTGCTATAGGTCAAAGACCTGTAGACTTGCATCTAAAAGCTCTAGAGCAGATGGGTGCAAAGATAAATATAGAAGCAGGGTATATTCAAGCAACTGCTCCTGATGGACTAAAGGGTTGTGACATAAACTTCGACAAGATAACAGTGACTGGAACGGCAAACATTGTAATGGCGGCAGCCCTGGCATCTGGAAGTACAACATTAAGCAATGCAGCTAGAGAGCCTGAAGTAGTTCAACTTTGTGAAATTCTTAATGCAAGTGGAGTAAAGATTGATGGTATCGGAACTGCAGTTTTAACAATACATGGGACAAACGGCAAGCTTATTGATATTGAAGAGTTTTCTGTTATCCCTGATCGTATAGAAGCTGGAACATATCTTTGTGCAGGAGCTATCAGTAGATGTGAGCTCACTCTTACAAATGTAGAGCCAAAACATTTAGGTGCTGTACTTGCAAAACTTGAAGAGATGGGAAGTACATTTACAACTACAAAAGAGAGTATTACAATTCACCCATCAGAAGTTATAAAACCTGTAAAGATTGTAACACAAGAGTATCCGGCATTTCCAACAGATATGCAAGCTCAATTTTTAGCTCTTGCTACGCAGGCAAATGGGACCTCTATCATTGAAGAGAGACTATTTGAAAATAGATTTATGCACGTTAGTGAGTTACAAAGAATGGGAGCTGACATCTCCTTAAACGGAAATGTTGCAACTATAAATGGTGGAACACAACTGAGTGGAACAGATGTTATGGCAACGGACTTAAGAGCTTCAAGTGCTCTTGTTTTAGCTGGACTTGTTGCAAACGGAACAACAGATGTACATAGGATTTATCATTTAGATCGTGGTTATGACGCTTTAGAGAAAAAGCTCGAAGCTGTTGGAGCGAATGTTAAAAGATTAAAAGAGTAGTACCCTCATCTTTATTTGAGCTTCCGTGAACATTTTTCTTTGAAAAATATTCCATACGCTAAAGCTGAGGGCATTATTCAAATATTATCATCTCATAAATAGATTTTTTCGTTACTAAAGCTTTATCCGGAGATACTGAGTGAGTATTTTGTGCACGGGCTACTTGATGACGAAGTTCTGCAATCTCGCTCTCCATATCATCAACATTTTCCTTAAGTCTTAAAATAATATCAACTCCTGCAAGATTTACGCCAAGTTCACGAGTTAGTCTAAGAATAAGTTTTATCTTGTCTATATCTCTTTGAGAATATAGTCTTATACGACCGTTTGAGCGAGATGGACAGATTAAATTTTCACGCTCATACTGTCTAAGAGTTTGAGGGTGAATTTCCAAAATCTTTGCGACTATACTAATCAAATAAACCGGTTCATCGTATTGGTGTATCATTTTGTCTCCATTTTACTCGTTAGGTAGTTTTTCTTTCATCATCTCAACTAAGTCAGCATCTAACTCATCAACATTAGGTAAAACAATATTTGCCTCAAGATATAGGTTTCCACGAACCTTAGTCTTGCGGTTCATTGCACCCATCTCTTTCACACGAAATCTTTGTCCGTTTTTAGTATTTTGTGGAACTTTTAACTTTATCTCTTTTTCTAAAGTCTTAATTGCAATCTTTTCACTAAAAAGTGCCGCATAGAGAGGAACATCAAAAGTCTTAATAAGATCATCACCCTCTCTAATATATTCAGGGCTAGGTGCAACAGTAATCTTTAAAAACAGATCACCTGCTCTTCCACCCTGGGCATGACCTTTTCCTTTAACCCGCATCTTCTCACCGCTCTTAACACCGGCAGGAATCTTGATGTCAAATCTCTCACCGTTTACGGATACAGAGTGCGAACCACCAAGGATAGATACACTAAATGGAATTGTTACACTTGTTTCTATGTCTAAGTTTGGTTGTTGCTGTTGAGAACTAAATCCTCCACCGCCAAAAGGATTGCCACCGCCACCGAAGCCGCCAAAGCCACCTCCTCCGCCGAAACCACCTCCACCAGAGAACATTTGACGAAGTATGTCATCTAAATCACCCTGACCGCCTCCATGTGAACGTGAAAAGTCGTGGAAGTTTTGACCGCCAAACATACTGTCACCATGCATATCGTACTGTTGTTTCTTCTTTTTATCACTTAGAATTTCATAAGCAGAGTTTATCTCTTTAAATTTATCTTCTGCACCCTTATCTTTATTTACATCCGGGTGATACTGTCTTGCTAATTTTCTATATGCTTTTTTAATCTCGCTCTCACTAGCACTTTCTGATACTTCGAGAGTTTCGTATAATGATTTAGCCATTTGTTACTTTTCCTAAAATTTATATAATTATTTATTAAGTGTGATTATATCATAAGGGTTGAGTCTATGTCAATCAAGATGCTCGTTCATAAAAGCTAACCACACCAAACGGCTTCATGTGGGGTACCCCAAAATCAAAGATTTTGACCCTCACACTGCAGGGGTTTTGCTTAGGTTAGCTTTCACTCACTATTGGCGTGGTAGATTTACTAACACTTGCAGAGCTCAGATACATTTTAAATTTTTCGTAAAGAAAACTCAACTGTCTGAACGAAGTGAGTTTTGAGTTTTTAGTAAAATTTAAAATGTATCTGAGTTTACCCAGCGAAGCTGGGCTCGAAACTGTTAGTGAGCTTTTTTGCTTACTTTTTTTACGAAGAAAAAAAGTATGAGAGTAATTTTAATGTAAAAAGTGTCTTACCTCAGAAAAGTAAAGAGACATACCAAACTCGTTGGCTGCATCTATAATCTCTTCATCACGAATTGAACCACCAGGCTCGATTACATTTTTAACACCGGCAGCAGCAGCTGCGTCAATAGAGTCACGGAATGGGAAGAATGCTTCAGATGCAAGAGCTGCACCAGTAACATCAAGACCCATCTCTTTAGCTTTTTTAAGTGCACATTGGCTTGCATCTACACGAGATGTCATACCCATACCAACCGCTACCATTGCAGAGTTTTTAACATAAACTACACAGTTAGATTTTGTAAGAGATGCTACTTTGTATGCTATCTCTAAATCTTTCATATCTTGTGCTTCGGCAGCATTTTGTGAGACAAGTTTTGCATTTTTAACTTCGTCCTCGCCAACTTTATCAGCATCTTGATAAACAAAACCACCGTCGATATGTTTGAAGTCTTTTTTGTCATTCGCAAGAACTAACTTATCAGAACCCATCTCAAATAACTTGATACGCTTCTTAGCAGCAAACACCTCTTGAGCTTCTTCGGTTATACGACCAGCGATAACTACTTCTAAGAAAATTTCGTTCATTTTCTCTGCCAGAGCTTTATCAACAGTACCGTTAACTGAAACTACACCACCAAATGCAGAAACAGGATCGCACTTAAGAGCTTCTTCATAAGCTTCTAGAAGAGTATCTTTAATAGCAAATCCACATGGGTTACCATGTTTAGTAATACATACTGCATTCTCTTCACCAAATGCTGATGCAATTTTAACAGCACCGCTAAGGTCGTTTAAGTTATTGAAACTTGCTTCACCTTTTAAAGTTGTAAAGTTGTTTGAGTAGTGCTTATCAAATTCATATAAAGCACCTTTTTGGTGAGGATTTTCACCATAACGAGTATCCATAACTTTGTTTCCAACTATGAATTGTTTCTCACCGAAACCTCCGTTGAAACGCTCGTTCATGTAGTTAGCTATCATCGAGTCATATGCAGCAGTGTGCTCATACGCTTTTATCATATAGCCGCGACGGAACTCTTTTGTATTTTTTTCATTTTCAATCGCATCTATAACTTCATCGTAATCTGCTACGTTTGTAACTATAATTACACTATCAAAGTTTTTTGCAGCTGAGCGAACCATAGCAGGTCCGCCGATATCTATATTTTCTATAATATCATCGAAATCATCAGTTTTCTCAATAGTCTCTTTAAAAGGATAGAGATTTACACAAACCAAATCAATAGACTCAACGCCTAATTCTTTTGCTTGATCTAAGTGTGACTGCTTGTCACGACGGTGTAGGATTCCACCATGCACATAAGGGTTAAGAGTTTTTACTCTACCTTCAAAACACTCTGGGAATTTTGTTACCTCATCGATTTCAATAGCTTTTATACCAGATTCAACTAACTTTTTATAAGTTCCACCAGTTGAGATAATCTCATAACCATTTTTTACTAAAGAGTTACAAAACTCTACTACGCCTGCTTTATCGCTAACACTTACCAATGCTCTTTTTGCCAAAGAAAATCCTTTTGATGAAAGAAAATTTAAATTATGGAATTTTATCTAAAATAAGATTATGGTTTTATGAAGATTAAGAGCTAGAAGAGTAAAGTTTAAAAATGCTTTGCCTTATTAAACTTTATCTTGAAATTTATCACGTATTTCTAAAAATTTATCTAGGTTTTCTAAAAAGAGATTTACAAGCTTAGGATCAAAATGTTTACCTCTCTCTTCTTTAAAAAATTCTAAAATTTTATCAAGCTCCCAAGCTTTTTTATAGCATCTGTCACTTCCAAGAGCATCAAATACATCTGCAATTGCTGTAATTCTTCCAAAAATATGTATTTTTTCACCTACCAACTTATTTGGATATCCATTGCCATCCCATTTTTCATGATGAGTATATGCGACTATTGCTGCTGCTTTTAATATTTTTCTTTTTGATTTTTTCAAAATATTGTATCCGAGCTTAGAGTGAGTTTTCATGATATTCCACTCATACTCGTCTAGCTTCCCAGGTTTAAGCAATATGCTATCTGGTATTCCAACTTTTCCAATATCATGCATCGGTGAAGCACTATAGAGCAGTTCTGAGTTCTTATCTCCAAGCCCTGATAAAAGAGCAAGTAGTTTTGAATATTCAGCAACTCTCTTAACATGATAACCTGTCTCTTTAGAACGAGTTTCACCAACTTCACCCATACGATGTATGACCTCTTTTTGTGTATCTTCAAGTTCAGTATGAAGTTTTACAAACTCTGTCATATTATGGCTAATAAACATATGCTCTATAACATTATTATCAGAATCCATAATTGGAACAATTGTACTGTTAACATAATAAGAACTTCCGTCTTTTGCTATGTGCCTTATTTCTCCAGTCCAACTATTCCCATTTAGGATTGTGTTCCAAATATTTTTATATAGACTTGGTGAATTCTTAGGATGACGTAACATAACATGAGATTTACCTATTAATTCTTCTTTTGTATATCCTGACACTTCACAGAAAGCCTCATTTACATATGTTATTGTTCCATCAACGTCTGAGCGAGATAAGATATTACTAACATCTATTGCTTTTTCATATTCTGAAGAACGTTTTAACATCACTTGAAAATTATCTTCTGAAATGTTCAGTTCATTTTCTAAATGCTCTTTCATCATCTCTATAGCAGTTATATCAGATCTTATACCTATATACTCTACAATATTGCCATCATAATCAACTATTGGACTTATCACTGTATCTACATAGTAAGCTTGACCATCTTTTGTTATATTTTTAACAACTCCATGCCAAGATTCTTTCTTTTGAATAGTTTCCCATAATTCCTTAAATATTTTTGATGGCATATCTTTGTGACGAATAATATTATGAGGCTTTCCAATTAGTTCTTCTCTGGTAAATCCAGATAGTTCACAAAACTTATCATTAGCATATGTAATATTACCTTTTAGGTCTGTTTTAGATACTACAGTACTTCTATCTACTGCATCTTTATATTCATTTAAAAGTTGTTGTCTACAAAGTATCTCTCTATCCTTACGGTTTAACTCAATTGCAGAATCAACTTTAAGAACGAATTCCTCTATATTGAATGGTTTTTTAATAAAATCAGAAGATCCTAATTTCAGTGAGCTACGTACGAGTTCAGGATCACCTTTTCCGGATATAACTATAATAGGAAGTGGACATAGATCTGGAATAGATTTTATTTCTCTAATAACATCAAGACCATGCTTATCTGGGAGCTCCATATCAAGTATAATCAGGTTTATTGTTTTAGTTTTTAAAAGTTCCAAAGCTTCTTCAGCATTTTCAGCCTCTATAACATTGTAATTTCTTACTTTTAATATTGTCTCAATATGCTTTCTTACTAACTTAGAATCATCAACAACTAAAACATTACTGATATAGTTTTTTTCTATGGAGTGAATAACTTGGTCTATTGCAATTATTGAGTTATTAAAGTATTTATCTTTAACAAGATAATCCAAGATGCCATTTTTAAATAGTCCTTCTCTTGCTTGTATATCTGTTTCTGCTGTAAGTATAATAATTTTTGCTTTAGTTAAACGTTTCACTTCTCTAACAAGTTCTTCACCATAAGCATCCGGTAGATTCAGGTCTAAAATCACAAAATCATATTTGGCATTTACTAATTTATGAGATGCTGTTGCGTAGTCAAATGCCTGCTCGCAGACATAACCCATATCTACCAATATTTTATTAATACTATTATTAACAAATTCAGAATCTTCTACAATCAATATCTCATATGAGGAATTTTCAATAGCTTGCTCGTAGTTATCACAATATAACATTTAGCTGAAACCTTTAACTATTTAATTAAAAAAATAATACTACAAAGAATATTAAAAAACGATTTATCAAATTAAACTCTATTAAAGAGATTTTTCAATATTCTATTTTTAATGTACAAACAAAAAAAGGTCTCCTATGCAAAAAATTGCTATTTTATGTTCTGGCGGTGATGTCTCAGGAATGAATCCCGCACTTAAACACTTCGTAGAATATACACTACAAAAAAACTTGATTCCATACTTTGTTTATGATGGATATGAAGGTCTAATTGACAATAAAATAGAGCAGGCAAGCTACTGTGATGTATCTGGAATCATCAATCGTGGCGGGACAAAAATAGGAAGTGCCAGAAGCCAAAGATTCATGCAAAAAAAGTATAGAGATATAGCAAAACAAAACTTAGACACGCTAGGTATTGAGATGCTGATTGTTCTTGGCGGTGACGGTTCATTTAGAGGACTAGATATATTTTATAAAGAGACTGGCATAAAGTTTTGCGGAATCCCCGCGACTATAGATAACGATATAAATGCAACTGACTATTCGCTTGGTGTTGATACAGCTCTTAACATTATTAAGACATCTATAGATGCCATAAGAGATACAGCTTCATCATTTAAAAGAGCTTTTGTTATTGAGACTATGGGTAGAGACTGTGGCTACTTGGCTTTGGTATCGCATCTAACATCCGGTTCTGAATTATGTCTTATTCCCGAAAAAGAGTATGACTTAAAGTCTTTCGAAGATGATTTTAAAAAGCAGATTAAAAATGGGCGAAAGTATTTTATAGCTATTGTTTCCGAGGGCATTAAACAAGATTCTTTAGAGATAGCAGAGTGGTTTGAAAACAAAATTGGCATGGAGTCTAGAGTAAGTATATTAGGTCATATTCAAAGAGGTGGAAACCCAACTATATATGACAGACTTATGGCTTACAAATTTATAACTCACGCTATTGATGGTTTACTGGCAGGCAGAGATGAAAGTGTTATCTGCTATACAAAAAGCGGATTTGAATTTAATAGCATTGAAGAGGTAACAAGCAAAACTAAAGAACTGGATGCTGAACTACTATCTTACTTAGATAAGCCATAAATATGTATAAGCTAAATTATTTCGTACCCTCAGATGCTAAAGAGAGGACTAAACAAGCCCTTTTTGATGTTGGAGTTGGGAGATATCAAAATTATGAATGTTGCTCGTTTGAGACTTTAGGGAATGGTCAATTCAAACCAATTGATAGCGCAAATCCGCATATTGGAAAGCTAAACGAACTCGAAATCGTACAAGAGTACAAAATAGAAATGATCTGCGAGGACAATCTTATAGAAAAAGCTGTAAAAATTCTAAAAGATACACATCCATATGAAGAAATAGCATATGAAGTTTTTAAAATAGAAGAATTTTAATAGTTTAACTTACTTTGATTCAACAGGATAACCTTTTTTCTTCCAATCATCAAATCCGTTAACATACCAAAAAACATTTTTATAACCATGCTTACGAACTGCTAATGCTGCTTCATAAGAACTCGCACAGCTATCTCCGTAACAATAAAAGATCATATTTTTATCTAAAGATTTTGGAAGACTGATAACGGTATGTTTTGCTTTTGAATCATCAAATATGATTGGTTTAGCATCTTTTATATGTGCTTTATTATAGTCACTCTTTTTTCTGGCATCATAAAATAGCGCCCCTTCTATAAAAAACTTTTTTGCTTTTGAAGTATTTATAGGAATAATTCCAGCTTCTAAAGCTTCACGTGGAATCGGAGAGACAGTACAAGCCTTATAAGGAAGCTTTAGCATATATGACTTCTCGCCACCATAATCAACTGCGTTTAAAGAACTAACTATACATACAACTGAAAGGAGTAGCAATTTAATAAAAATCTTTTTAAAACCCTCTTTTACTAAAAAAAACATACGCAAACCCTTATGTTATAAAACAATTTTTCATATACCCTAGTTTACTTTAAAATCTTTAAATTGGAATAAATAAATATTTGTGGATTTTTAAGTCCCATTTTTTTATGTAACCATCTTGAAATATCTCTGCACTATAATTTTTGTAAACCATAATACAGAGAGTATAATGATAAATGTTGAAAAAATGATTACAGACAAATATCCAAAATTTAAAAACAGTAAGATTTTAAAAAGTACTATTACAAAATTTTCTGACTCTATTGTTCATCAAGATGAGATAAATGAATTTGTACAGAAGAATGCTCATCTTGGAAGTTTTGAGTTTATTGATAATGTATTAGAGTACTTTGACTTTAACTTTTTAGTCTCGGACAAAGATATAGAAAATATTCCATCTTCTGGTAGAGTTGTTATAATTGCTAATCATCCCCTTGGTGCTTTAGATGCCTTTGCACTCATTAAACTCATAAGCAGAGTTCGCAAAGATATAAAGATAATCGCAAATGATTTTTTAAAAGAATTTAAAGCTTTAGATTCTCTTTTTATACATGTAAACACTTTCACAGCTAGACAAAAAAAAGAAGCTGTACGAGAGGTATATGACTCACTTGATAAAGATATGGCGCTTATAATCTTTCCTTCTGGGGAAGTGAGTCGGGCAAGCTCAACAGGTGTAAAAGACAAAACATGGCAAAAGGGCTTTTTAAAGTTTGCATACAGAAGTAATTCTCCGATACTCCCAGTATTTATAGGGGGAAAGAACTCTAAAACATTCTACTCCATATCTACAGTCAACAAAAAGCTATCTACCCTGCTTCTGCCAAATGAGATGTTTAAACAAAAAAACAAAACTATTGATATAACTATTGGCGAAATCATTCCAAATGAAAATATTATTCCAAAATGTTTAAAACAAGACAGAGTTTTAGAGCTTTATAAAAAACAAGTATACAATCTGAAAAAATCTAAAAGCTTTTTCGTAACACAAAAAGCAATTGCTCATCCGGAAGATAGACGAGATATAAAAAAAGAGCTAAAGAGTGCTCAGCTACTTGGAAAAACTAAAGACAATAAAAAAATATATCTCTATAGCTCTCTTAATTCAAATTCGATTTTACTAAATGAAATCGGTCTACTTAGAGAACTCTCTTTTAGAAGAGTTGGTGAGGGTATAAACCAAAAAAGAGATATAGACAAGTATGATAGATACTATAAACATATCATACTTTGGGATGAGGAAGATTTAGAAATTGTTGGGGCATATAGGATAGCAGAATGCAAAAAGATCATAGAAGAACATGGTAAAGAAGCATTATACACAACTACACTTTTTGATTTTAATAAAAATTTTGACAAGCATCTTAACAGTTCGATAGAACTGGGTAGAAGTTTTGTACAGCCTAAGTACTGGGGAAGCAGAGCACTTGATTATCTATGGTACGGGATCGGTGCATATATTAGAAATAATCCAGAGATAAAGTATCTTTATGGTCCAGTTTCTCTTAGTGCTACTTATCCAAAAATAGCGAAAGATACTATTCTTTACTTCTACGATAACAATTTTAAAGATAAAGATAATCTTGTAAGTGCGAAGATACCTTACAACTTTAAAACAGATGCGGATTTGATTAGAAATCTGAGAAATGAATTTAGTAATTTAGAGTACAAAGAAAACTTCAAAAACTTAAAAAAAGCACTTGGAGTTATGGGAACAAGTGTCCCTACTCTCTATAAGCAGTATAGTGACCTTTGTGATGATGGAGGAATTAGGTTTTGTGCGTACAACATTGATCCTGATTTCTCAAATTGCATCGATAGTCTTATACTTGTAGATATTTCAAAGATCAAGCTTCAACAGAGAAAAAGATACATTGAGTAGTATTATATTTTGTAATCATTCTGTTATACAATAATATTAATATTACATCATTAAAAACAAGGACATATTTATAAATGAAAACTAGAGAATTCAAAATACACACAGATTATCTAAATCTTGATTACGATGATAAGTTAAATCAAAATTTAATTGAAGAATATGTTATAGAAGATTTAGAAGTGCCACAAGATTGTATAGAGTCACTTAAAGTATATGATAATTATGTAGATATAAAACTATCTAACACTCAAAGATACTTTAACGATGACTGGTATGTCAATTTACAAAGAGTTGTGTAACTCTTTATAAATCTCTCTCAATAACTTTTTTGAATGTATTGAAGTAGTTGTCTTGTAACGCATCCATACTCATAGTTACATCGTTAACTCTGATGCTATCTCCACCTACAGTTCCGATTTTCTCACACGCCATTGACTCATCAAGCATTGCTTCAAAAGCTTCTTGATTTTCAGGTTTAACCTCAATAATAGCTCTTGACATAGACTCTGCAAAAATATCTCTTTCATCTTCAACACTCATTTCAACATCACAGCCAAGACCTGAAGTAGCAGACATTTTAGCAAGTGCGATTGCAACACCGCCAGAACTTGCATCTTTAGCACATTCTAGTAAGTGTTTCTTGTTACCTTCAATAACTAACTCCCAAAGAGCAAGCTCATTTTTATAGTTAATCTCAGGAATAGTTCCTGCAACTGTGTGACAGATCTCTTTCATATAAAGTGATCCACCAAACTCTGATTTTGACTCACCTACAAGGTAAAGTGAATTACCAGCACCTTGGAAACTAGACATTAAAACATTGTTTTGATCATCATTTACACCAACTGTTGCGATTGATGGAGTTGGGAAAACAGATACACCGTTTGTTTCGTTATAAAGTGAAACATTTCCACCAATTACCGGTGTAGCAAGCTCAGCACATGCTTCTTTTATACCATCACATGCCTGACCAAACTGCCACATAACTTCTGGATTTTCAGGGTTACCAAAGTTAAGACAATCTGTAATAGCTAAAGGTCTCGCACCACTCATAGCTACATTTCTACCAGCTTCCATAGTCGCTGCAGCTCCACCTCCACGAGGGTCAATATAACAAAAACGGACATTACAATCAGCAGACATAGCTAGAGCTTTACCATTTTCTTTTACACGAATAACAGAAGCGTCAAGCATACCACCATTTTTAATAGTGTTAGTCTGTACCATAGAATCATACTGAGTATAGATCCATGATTTATCTACTACTTCCATAGATTTTGTAAGTGTCTCAAATGCATCTTGGTTAGATACTTTGTCAAAATCATTGATAGTAACACTTGCGATTTCATCTAAGTAAGCAGGTTTTGTCATAGGACGATTAAGTTCAGGTGCTTCTTCACTAACAGGATCTACAGGAACTTCAGCACATTTTTCACCGTGCCAGAAAAGTTCCATATTTCCAGTTGCTGTAACTTCACCGATAACAGCAGCATCAAGATCCCATTTTTCAAAAATATCGATAACTGCTTGCTCTGAACCTTTTTTAGCACATAAAAGCATACGCTCTTGTGACTCTGAAAGCATAAAATCATATGGAGTCATATTTTCTTCACGAGCAGGAACTTTATCTAGATGCATAATCATTCCAGAACCTGTACGTCCAGCCATCTCAAAAGATGAAGATGTAAGACCTGCTGCACCCATATCTTGAATACCAACAACATGGTCAGTTTTAAAAAGCTCCATACAGGCTTCAAGTAGAAGTTTTTCAGTAAACGGGTCACCAACTTGAACTGTAGGACGAAGAGATTTTGACTCTTCTGTAAAACTGTCAGACGACATTACTGCACCACCAAGACCATCACGACCAGTTTTTGCACCAACATACATTACTGGGTTACCGATACCTTCAGCACGACCTAGAAAAATCTCATCTGATTTTGCAATACCAAGATTAAATGCATTTACAAGAATGTTTCCATTGTAACACTCGTCAAAACTAACTTCACCACCAATAGTAGGTACACCCATACAGTTACCATAACCACCGATTCCCTCAGTTACACCACGAACTAAGTAACGTTGGTGAGCGGAAGTCTTGTCATCGTTTAAGATGTTACCAAATCTAAGAGCATTTAGTGACGCAACAGGACGTGCACCCATTGTAAATACATCACGCATAATTCCACCAACACCAGTAGCAGCACCTTGATACGGCTCAATAAAACTTGGATGATTATGTGACTCCATCTTAAATACAGCGGCATAACCGTCACCGATATCAATAACACCGGCATTTTCACCTGGACCTTGAATAACCCAAGGAGCTTTTGTTGGAAAACCCTTTAAGTGTACTTTTGAAGATTTATAAGAACAGTGTTCACTCCACATTGCAGAAAAAATACCTAGTTCTACCAAATTTGGCTCACGATCTAAGATCTGTTTAATATGTATATAATCTTCCCCTGAAAGCTTATGGTTAGCTAATTGTTCTTCGATGTTTTCTAGTTGTTGGCTCACGGATGAATCCTAAAAATTTAATTTTTGGTTTTTAAAGGGGGATTATATCTAATTTGTTCTAATAAGAATTTTAATGGAAGGCAAAGTCTTCTTTTGTTCGAATGTTTTTTTTCAAAGTAAAAATATTTTTATACTCAATTGCTAATATTTCATACTCTTTTTTACCCTTTGGAAGATTTATCTTAAAATCATCATCTACTTTTTTTCCTATCAGAGCTTTAGCTATTGGTGAATGAATAGATATCAGCCCATTTTCAGGCTCACTCTCTAAAACACCACAAAGTGTATATGTCTCTTCTTCGTCAGTATCTACATTTAATATTTTAACTGTACTTCCAAAGCCAACTTTATCATGATTATAAGATAATGGGTCTATTATTTGAGATTTGTGAATCATGGAGTTAAGATAAAAAAGTCTCTTATCTATAAAACGAAGCTTTTCCTTAGCAGCATGATAGTCAGCATTTTCACTTCTATCGCCCTGTGCAGCTGCAACAAGCTTTTCTTCAGCAGTCTTAGGTTTTTCTACTTCCAGTAAAAACTTAAACTCTTCTACTAGAAGGTCGTAACCCTCTAGCGTCATCGGTTCTTTCAAGAACCAACCTTAATGGTGAAAACCGACAATATAATAAGTTTCTTTATTCTCTAACTTATTTACTGTAACTTTAAACTTGTCACTGAAATGTTTGATTTTCTCATGTGCTTCTGCTGCGATTTCTACACTTGGAGCTTCTACTTTTATTTTAAAACAATCATTAGTATTTGATAAAGCCACATATGAACCATCTACTTTTAAATGATCATGCAAATCCATAATATGCTTCTGAATTTTCTCATATCCTGTTGTATTTTTCTCAATTCTCTCTAGTTGGCTCAAAAGAGCACTGTTAGGTGCATAACCGAGTTGTGTAAGCATTGCATCTCTGTGCATATTAGTCCTTTTTCATATTATTAGAAAATAATAACAGTTTTTTGTAAATATTCAGTATTAATTTATTTGCATATACGCTATAATTGTACGAATAACTTAATATCAATATAAAGAGAGCATTATGACTGATGAAATACTAAAAAAAATTAAACAACTTCCACCGCTTCCAGAATCTGCGATGCAGATAGAAGCTGTTTATCAGGATCCAGATAGCAGTTTTAACGACATGGTTAAAATTCTAGAAAAAGATCCTCTCTTAACTGCAGATATTTTAAAAGCTGCAAATTCTCCACTTTACGGATTCTCTCGTGAAATCAACGCTATCTCTCAAGCTGTTGGTTTATTTGGTATGGGTACCGTTCGTGGTTTTGCATTAGCAAGTATTGTTAAGAAAAGTTTTGCACTAGACCTGTCTCCTTATGGGATCAATAACGATATGTTCTCAGCACTGTCTAAAAAGCAACATGGTCTTATGACTGCATGGTGTATTAGAAAAGAGAACAAACTACTTGGTGTTTTATCTCCTGCAGCGTTTCTTGTTGAAATCGGCAAAGTTCTTATTTCTCAGCAAATCATGACTGATGGATCTCAAGAAGCTTTTAGAGATGCTCTTCTAGAACTTCAGGATGTTGAAGCAGCGGAAAGAAAAGTAGTAGGGGTTGATACTCCTGAAGTAAGTTCTACAATCTTTAAACACTGGAGATTTGAAGAAGGTTTAGTTGATACAATCGCCAACTGCCTAAATCCAGAGAATGCAGAACCTGAAGATCAAAGAGCTGCACAAATCTTACATGTAGTGCGTACTGCTGTTCCTATAAACGGAATTATTACAGATGCTAGTGTTGAAGCTGCTAAAGAACTTATCAACAAATATAGTCTTGATATGGAAAGCTTCGATAAAGCCTTAGAAAACGCTAGATAATACTCCTTTGAAATCTTTACTAATTCGGCTCACTCTCGGTTTGAGTGAGCAAGATATAACCTCAGATGAACTTAAACACGTAAACAACTTCCTAGCAAAAAAATATATTACTAAAAAAGACAATATTTATAAATTTAACTCTAAATATCGTGCCGGTACACTTGGTCTTGTTCAAAAAGATACCGCATATTTAAATGTTATAGGTGAAAATATTCGTGATCTGTTTATAGGTGAAGGTGATCTGGGAGATGCAAAAGAAGGTGACTTGATTATTGCTCAAAGACTTCTTGGTAAACGTGGAACTCCTAGTGCAAAAATTGCCGAGATCGTAGGTCGGGCACAGAGTTACAGTGTTGCTTATATAATCTTAAAAGATGGAAGAAAGGCTTTAGTTGATTTAAAGACTGATTACCCTGCCGGAGTTGAACTTACACAAGAAGAACTTGATGCTTACGAGGAAGACGATGTTTTCAAAATCAACAATCAGGAAAATTCCATAATGGAAAAACTTGGGAATTTAAAAGATCCTCTAGTTGATGAAAAGATTGTTCTGGCTCAGTTTAATAAACACGATGAATTTGATGAAGAAGTACTAAAAATAGCCACTTCGTTTGAGGCTGTAGACGCTTCTAAGTATCCTAAGAGAGTAGACTTAAGAAACCTTGCCTTTTGCACAATAGATCCCGTAACTGCAAAAGATTACGATGACGCAATTTATTGGGATGATAAAAACACTACACTATTTGTAGCCATAGCTGATGTAAGTGAGTACGTGACTCCTTTTGGGACAATAGACAATGAAGCGATATACAGAAGTTTTTCTATATATCTTCCTCATCGCTCTATTCCTATGCTTCCTCGCCAACTTAGTGAAACTCTATGTTCTCTTCAGCCTCACGTAGACAGATTAGCGTATGTTTTTGAGATGAAGCTTGATCTAGATTCTCTTGAAGTAACAAAATCTAAAGTGTATGAAGCAATTATTCATTCTCAAAGAAGATTTAACTATGAAGAGATAGATCAATTTTTTGAGGGTACGCTAGATGCTAAGAATCACTCAGAAAAAGAGATATTTGCTTGGATAAAAAAGCTTCGTCCTATTACAGATGCACTGAAAGAAAAAAGATTAAAAATCGGTTATGACTTTCGCTCAAATGAGTTGGAGATGGAAATTGATGAGAACTCAAATATCGTCTCTACTTCTTTTGCTGAGGAAACTCCTTCTCATGCTCTTATAGAAGACTGTATGCTACTGGCAAATAAAGAGGCAGCAGCACAGTACAGTAGAGGGATTTTTAGGATTCATGAAGAGCCAAGCCAATCAAAACTACAACTACTTTATCAAGAACTAGCTGGAATCGGGATGTCTATCGATATCAAGAACTCAATAAAAGAGACTATTACAGATATACAAAGACAAGCTAGAGAAATGGATTTAGAATCAGAAGTAGATACTCTAATCATTCGCTCTCAGATGCAAGCTAAGTATGCTCCTCTAAATTCTGGACACTTTGGACTTGGTTTTGAAGCTTATACGCACTTTACTTCACCTATTAGACGTTATTCAGACCTTATAGTTCATAGACTCTTAAAAGCTATTAATAATAATGATACAGAAGAAGGCTCATACGTTCTTAGGAACATAGAAGCATTAAGTATGACTATCAGTGAAAAAGAGAGAGAAGCAAGCACTGTAGAGGTTGAGTTTCAACAAAGAAAATTTGCTCGCTGGGCAGATAAGAACTTAAACAAAGAGTTCAAAGCAAGAATAACTACAACAGAACCTGAGTACAAAGCTGAGATACATGATGAGATAATGGGTGCAAGGGTTCTTATTACTTCAGCAGAGAATGCTGTACTTTTTCAGGATGTAATAGTTTGCATCGATAAAGTTGATATAGCTAAAGCTAAAATATTTGCTCATGTTGTAAAGGGAGATGATGTATAAAGGTGAGTTAGACAAACATATACAAAACTCTAGCATCTCTAACAGTTTTGTATTTTTTGGCGAGAGTAGTTTTCTTATAGATAGCTACACAAAAAAACTCAGCAATATAGAAGATGCTTCAGCCCTTACATTTTACTATGATGAATATGACTTTAAAAGTGCGAAGGCACATCTATCCCAAGCTTCTCTTTTTGGCGGAGTAAACGTTTTAGTTGTAAAGAGTGAAAAAAAAGTCCCTAAAAAAGAACTTGATGACCTTATAGACCTGTGTGAAAAAAATCAAAATAATTTTTTTATCTATGCTTACTATGGAAGTGATCACAAAACTTACACTAAAGCATTTAGTAAAAAAAACACTATGAGTGTAAGATTTTTCAATCCGAATCATCACGAAGCGATAAATATCATCGCCGAAGTTGTGAAGGAAAAAGATGTAAATATGGATAAATACTCTATTGCGCACCTATTAAACATTCATAATGGCGACGTAGCACTTGCCTATAACGAAATAGAAAAATTTAGAGTTTACGATAAAATAATAACTACAAAAGATATAGAACATTTAGTCTCTGGACTTGCAGAAATAAGCATGGATGACTTGATTAAAAAGATACTTTCTAAAAAAGACTTCACTCAAGATTTAAACAACATACTAGAACATGGCGAAGATGAGATAAGAGTAGCTACAGCACTAACAGCATATCTAACACAACTTTATATGTTCAATATCTACATAAGAGTAAATGGAGCCCCTAACGCGTTAGAGATACTAGGTTACCCTGCCCCAAAATTTGTAGTTGATGAAAAAGCTGCTCTATCTCTAAAGTTTAAACCAAATACTTACTATAAAATGCATGAACTACTTCTGGAAAGCGAACTAAAGATGAAAAGTTCGGGTGTTGATAAAGGTGCAATCTTACTTTCTACTCTAATAAGAATTCAGACACTTTTATAGCTTATAATTCACATTAAAATATAAAAATATCTTATTTATATAATTGTTTATAATTGTTTAGCATAGAGTTATGGTAGCTATGATAATATTAAAAAGCTGGAGTCCAAACTATGAAAATCTTTTTTATTATTGTATTTATACTTGTTGTAGGTCTTTTTGCAGAAGAAACTACAGACATAAGTGTTCAAGACAACAATACTAGTAGTAAAAAAGCCGCCACACTAGAATCTGCTCTAAATAAAGAACCTTCCATATATGAAAAACTATTATCTTTAGACTATATACATAGAAATGTCTCAAAAAAAATTCTTATTTTTTCAAGTAATCTGGATCATACAGTTGAAGAGTGGGTAAAAGATGATGAAAATACATCTAAAGAAGATGTTGAAAAATCTATCAAAGAGGAAGAAGAAGCATACTCACTTTTCTCAATTGTAAACCTTTATGATAACTTTTTTAAAGATGATACATTTCTAAGTACTACAAACAATAGCTATATCCGTATAAGATGGGGTGCCCAACTAAATCAAGAGGAAGGCTTTAATTTTTTAAATAATATTCGTGTGAATTTAAGACTTCCTAAAACGGAAGAAGCACTATACCTTTTTATAGGTGATGATGAAGATGATGATACAAAAACTTTTAATAATACCAATGAGGACAAGACTACCAGTGTTGGTGTAAAATATATGCTTGACAATCTAGATGTACTTAATGGAAGTATTTTTGGAGGTTTTAGAGGTATAACAAATCCTTTTATAAAATTACGTATTCAATACCCTATTGCTTTTAAATATCTTCTCTTTAGACCTGTACAATATGTAGAATATGCTTATGAAGATGAATTTAAAGAAGAGACACAACTCTATTTTGATCACCGCTTAGAAAGTAAAAAAGAGTTAGTACGTCTTTCTCTAAGTCGCTATACTAAAACCTATCTTGATGGAATGCATTACTCTTCACAGCTATCATACTTAAGTACCATTAAGCATGGTGTAGGTATTCAAGTATACACTGGACTACAAGGGCAGACACAAGCTCAAACAACGGAACCTGCAAATACAAAATATAATATAACTCCAACAGCAGGCATCTACAACTATAATACTGGTATTATTTGGAAGCAACAATTCTTTAAAAAGTACCTCTTTTATGAACTACAGCCACTTGTAGAATTTGATCAACAGTATGACTACAATGCTAATTATATATTTCGTGCTAATCTGGAACTGTATTTTGGAGATATTTAATTTTACTAAATTGAAAAACTAAATATTTTTGCTTAGTGTGCTTAAGATTTTGAAGTTTGAGTAAAGGAGGCTACATTTGTAGCTGATTGCACTCATCTTCAAAAGATTGAGTGCAATTAGTGAAAATATTAGTTTTTATCTAAGTCTACTATTTTACCTGCTGATATCCAAGGCATCATTTCACGAAGTTTGTTACCAGTTACAGTAATAAGTTTCGTTTTGTCGTTGTTACGCTCAGCATTCATACGAGGGTAACCTGCTTGACCTTCAAGGATAAAGTCTTTTGCAAATCTACCATCTTGAATCTCAGTAAGGATGTCTCTCATAGCTTGTTTACTCTCTGCATTGATAACACGTTTGCCAGAAACATAGTCACCGTACTCAGCAGTATTAGAGATAGAATATCTCATATCAGCGATACCACCCTCGAACATTAAGTCAACTATTAGTTTAAGTTCGTGTAAACACTCGAAGTATGCAAGCTCTGGAGCATAACCAGCTTCAGTTAAAGTTTCAAAACCAGCTTGAACCAGAGATGCAGCACCACCACAAAGAACAGCTTGTTCTCCGAAAAGGTCAGTTTCTGTTTCATCTTTGAAAGTAGTCTCAATAATCGCAGTACGACCACCACCAATTGCAGAAGCATAAGAAAGAGCTAACTCTTTAGTCTCTCCACTTGGATTTTGACCAACAGCGATCAAATCTGGAATACCGCCACCACGAACAAATTCAGAACGTACAGTATGACCAGGAGCTTTTGGAGCGATCATAGTAACATTGATGTCAGCTCTTGGGTGAATACGACCATAGTGAATGTTAAAACCGTGACCAAAAGCGATAGTAGCACCATTCTTTAAGTTAGGCTCAATTTCATTTGCATAGATTTCAGCTTGATTTTCATCCGGTAAAAGAATCATTACAACGTCTGCAGCTGCAGAAGCTTCAGCAACTGTAAGAACTTCAAAGTTTTTTGCTTCAGCTTTAGCCCATGAAGAACCATTTTTACGTAGACCGATACAAACTTCAACACCGCTGTCTCTTAAGTTTTCTGCGTGTGCGTGTCCTTGAGAACCAAAACCAATCATTGCTACTTTTTTGCTTTTGATTAAGTCGATATTACAATCTTTATCATAGTAAACGTTTAATGCCATTATTTTTTCCTTGCATAATATTAAGCTTAAGTGCTTAAAAAATTTTTCGCATTATACTAAAATAAAGCAAAAACTTTTATAATGTGGCAAATATTTATAAATAAATGAGGGAAAAATGAAGAAATTCAATCTTTTTAATGAAATAATCATAACAGATAAACCTACTCTACTACAAGCTATCAACACTTCAAAAGTATTTGGAATCAATACTGATGGAGATATTAAATATGAACCGTTTGAAGATAAAGAGATACTAATCTATCAGGGTAAACCTGAAATCGTAGAAAACTTTGAAAAAGTCTTAGGTAAAAACTACCAACTTGTAGAAGACGATAACAGAGTTTTAATAAAAGCTTTCTCAAACTGGCAAGAGCTAATAGGGGTAAATACTCCAAGAGCTTCTTATGATGATACTACGGCAGACGGTGTTGCAGAGTTCTCAAATAAAGGTCTTGAAGATATTGGCTGGCATGCGACGGAATTTAATATTGACTATAGAACCTTAGTTGAAATCTTAGAAGAAAACTGTGAAGGTACTATACTATGCATAGAGCAAGAAGACCCATATCAGTTTAGCGGTCTTGGTTTTTTACACGATAATGAAAACGCAAAAGAAGTCCTATTTAACTATTGTCAGACTAAAATAAAAGATATGATCAAGAATGATCCTCATTTTAAAAGAGAAGAGCTAACAGATGACGAGGAAGATGCTGCACAATTTTTTAATATTAACTAGTCTATTTATTTTTAATAGATAGTAAATATCTTTGCAGAATTATCATAGCTGAGATTGAGTCAATTCGTCCATCACGAACATACTTAATCTCTCCCTTCATCATATTTTCTGCTTCAAGTGATGATCCTGCTTCATCCTGGTATAAGATCTCGCCTTGAAAGTCTACAAGATTCATGAAGTGAGAGATACGTCTTCGCATCTCATCTTCTGAGCTACCACCAAGAGGAATGCCGATAACTATCGTCTCTACTTCCCACTCTTTTAAAACTTTTTTCACCTCTTGGGAGGCTTGATTTCTGTTTTTTCTAATAATTGCAGGTAACGGAGTGACTAAATCTTTATGTGCTGAATAGGCTAAGCCTATTCTCTTTAATCCTAAGTCAATTGCAATATACTTCATTGTTCCTCTTTTATTTGCCTAGACAAAATGAGCCAAACATTTTGTCTAGCATCTCATCATTTTCAAACGGTCTTGTTATAGATGCCATCTCTTTTACAGCCTCATTTAAATGAAAAGAAAATATTTCCAGTTCTTGATCCTGTAAAGGAAGCAGTGATTCTTCAATGTTATTTAGAGTATTTTCAACTGCATTTATCTGTCTTTGAGATATCAGCATAATTTCATCAGAGTTATTATTTCTATCCATTATATTTTTTAGAGCTTCTATAAGAGATATGACGCTCTCTTTAGAGTTGAGTTCTAAGTCGAAATTCATATCTTTTGTTACAAACTTTTTTTCTAAGTCTATTTTATTTTTTACATATATGACATGCTTATTTTTTGTATGTTCTTTTATAAGAGATAGAATTTGTTCATCTTCAGAATCTAAAACTCTAGAACTGTCAAATAGTGCTACGACAATATCTGACTCTTGGATTGCTTCTACTGAACGCTCGATTCCTATGCGCTCTATCTCATCATTAGCTTCTCTAATCCCGGCAGTGTCAACGATCCTAATAAGATGCGTTCCAATTTTCACCTGTTCTTCAATAGTATCTCTAGTTGTTCCGGCTATATCACTAACTATTGCACGATTATAATTAAGAAGTGAGTTAAGAAGAGAACTTTTACCAACATTTGGTTTCCCAATAATTGCAACCTTAAAGCCTTGCATCAGACCTTCTCTTGCCTTTGAAGCGATAAGAGTTGATTGTAGAGAACTATTTAACCCACTTAATTTTTCTTCTATTTGCTTAACTAAATCTTCTGGCAGATCTTCTTCCGCATAATCAATACTGACTTCAGAATAGGCAAGTATATGGATTATTTCATCTCTGATTTGCTCTATATACTCTTTTAAAGAACCTTTCATCTGTTGAGCCAGAATCTTAGCTGCATCTTCACTTTTAGCTTCTATTAGTTGAGCAATAGCTTCTGCTTCACTTAAATCTATTCGACCATTAAAAAAAGCTCGTTTTGAAAACTCACCGGCATTTGCCAGTCTTGCTCCATATGCAAGCGTTGCTTTTAAAATGCTTTGTGCAACAATAAAACCACCATGACACTGAATCTCTACAACATCTTCAGCAGTAAATGAATATGGAGCTTTAAAGTAGATAACAATGGATTCATCGATAAGTTCTTTTTCTTGATTGTGTATTGTAGTAAGTGTTGCATATCTTGGAGAAAATTCTTGTCTTTGTGTAAGTTTTTTTGCAATTTCTAAAGCTCTATCTCCGCTTATGCGTATTATAGCGATAGAGCCTATACCATTTGCTGTGGCAATGGCGCTTATTGTGTCATTATCCATTTATTTAATTCGAGTGGTAATCATTTATAATGATATATTTTAGCCCATCACGAGTTGAGCGGATTGCGACATACTTATCTGGGTATATCTCACGTAGTTCTCTTAAAGCGATTTGAACAAGAACACCATCTAAGACTTTAGTTTGTGCTCTTCCATCTCTATCGACGCTCTCTTTAACACTACTTAGGTATCTAGAAACTGATTCTTCTTGATTTTTCAAAAATTCTGCTATTTCAAGACGAAGTTGTAATTGGTACTTTGTGTTTATCCAATTAAAGATCATATATGAAAGTGCTTTATATCTATAACCTTCTTTACCTATAAGAAGTGCTGCGTCTTCACCTTTAAACTCTATAAGCAGTGTATTCTCGTCATATACGCTAACATCTATTTTATCTATTTCAAAACAGATTGAGCTAAAGAGTTTATTAATATCTGTTTGAACAACTTTAGCAATTTCTCCAGTTGATTTTAAATCTTCACCGTCTAAGTTATCAAACTCGTCATCATAATCAGCAAGATATGAAGTAATATCATCTTCTTCATCTTCTTCATCTTGTGTGCTTACAAATGATTGAGGCATGATAGTATCGTTTAAAATAGTGTGAGATTGTTCTAATTCTTTTTTTATTTCTGATTTAACAGTAGGCTTATCTTGTTTTTTTTGTTTTTGAGGTTTAGAATATGTTTTAGCTTTTGATTTTTCTTTAACTTTTATTTCTGTTAGTTCTTCTTCCTTTTTTGACTCTGAGTCTATGTCAGAATCTATTACAGCTACAATGATTGCACTCTTTTTAAAGAGTCCTAAAAATCCACTGCTTGGATATTGAACAACTTCTATTTTAAGTTGTGTTACAGAACACTCCAACGAAGAAGCAGCATCTTGATATGCTCCTTCTAACGTTGTGGACTCTATCTTAATCATCTTTCTTTTCCATATTTTCTTTTTTCTCTATCTTTTTAGCATGATCGTGCACTGCTATCTCTGCTTCTTTAGCATTTTTAAACTGCTGATTTACAATAAATTGCTGAGCGATTGAGAAAAGATTATTTACAAACCAGTAAAGAACTAGACCTGATGGGAAAGTTAAAAAGAAAAATGTAAAAATTACCGGTAAGTATTTAAATACTTTCTCTTGCATAGGATCTGTAAAGTTATTTGGTGTAAGTCTCTGCTGGAAGTACATTGAAGCCCCCATTAAAAGAGGTAATATATAAAAATCATCCATACGAGAAAGGTCTGTTATCCATAGCATCCATGGAGCACCTTGAAGTTCAACTGCATTCAGAAGTACACGATAGATCGCAAAGAATACCGGGATTTGCAATAACATCGGTAAACATCCACCAAGTGGATTTGCATTATGTTTTTTATACATATCCATAACTGCTGCATTCATACGTTGCGGATCACTTTTGTATTTTGCTTGAAGTTCTTTAATCTTAGGAGAGATCTCTTTGATTTTCTGCATAGAGACCATACCTTTATAAGTTAAAGGATAAAGTACTGCTCTAATCATAATAGTAAGCGCAATAATAGACCAACCCCAGTTACCAAAGATTCCATGCAACCAAGAAAGTAATTGAAAAAGTGGTTTTGAAGCAAATGTAAACCATCCATATTCTATAGCATTTGTAAGTACAGGATTTATGCTTTCTAGTACTCTATACTCTTTTTGACCAACGTAACCGTTAAATGTCATAGTCTGTAATGCATCAAAATATACAACTGGATTATCATCTCTATCTCTTTCAACAATAATACTTGCATCTTTAGCAAATCCGTACATTATTGAAGCAGAATATTGATCAAATGCTGAGATAAGTTCAACCCCGGTAAAACTCTTTCTACCTTCTGCATCTCCATCTTCTATAATAGTTACTAACTCATCATCAGTATAAACCATGGCCCCTGTAACAGTCATCATTTGCTCTGTTTCATTAACTTTTGGTCTTTGACCTAGATATACGAAGTATCTTTTATCTTGAGAAAGAGAGATCTTTGCATCATAGTGTCCATCATCATAAAAAGTAAGTTCTTTAGTAACAACTAATGAAGATAGCTTTTGAGTTAAAGTTACTTTTTGAGGAGTACCGTCTAATGCAATTTTTTCTATATTTGCTGTATATGCAACTGTTTTAGACTCGTTATTTAAAACTTCATCTAAGAATCTAATAAATAATGGTTTCATTCCTGTCGAAGGAATCAGCTGAGCGTGTCCACCCTCTTTAGTGTTAAACTTTGCTTGTAACAACTCTTTTGAACTAATACGACCTAATGTGTCAATTTTTAAAATAAAATCTTTATTTGTTACAGTTAAAATTGTATTCGAATCACTTGTTCCATACTTCTCTACTTCAGAGATAGAATGTCCTGTTGTTTGTTCTACAGTTGAAGAAGCTCCAGATGATGCTTTTACCTGTGTAGATGAATCTTGCTTTAGTGCAATACTTTGTTCTATTTTTTTATTAGCCTCTAAATTCTCTGGCTCCGCTGGTGGAAAAATAGCTGTATAAGCTACGAAAAAAATTACTGACATTGCTACTGCTAGCATAAGTCTCTGATTTGGTGTCATTTTATCTAACACAATTACCCTTTAAAAGAAAAATTTTTTATTATATGAAACCGGTTTTTTTTATTTGGAACCAACCAATATTTTATAGAATCAACCCTTAGTTCTGTGGGCTTTACAGACAGTTTATCGAGCAATGGATACTCTATACCACCATCAAATAATTGATTACAACGGAGTATTCTAATCAAAGTGTGGTAAAAAGCACTTGAAATGGAGTTATTTTCGAAATTTATTCGTGCAAATTCGCTACACGTTGGGTAGTATCTACAACTTCCAAAGCCTATAAGAGTAAAAAACTTCTGATATAACCATAAAAGCTTAAGTAAAAACTTTCTTATCACTGGGAATCCGCCTTAAAACTTTTAGACTTATTTAGTATTTTTTTAAAGTCTGCTTCTAGTTGCTGGTGTGACACTTCATTGATTGATTGTTTTGCAACAAAAATATATGTACCGTCTTGTAGTGTATGTGAGTATTCACAAAATAGAGCTCGAAGTCTTCTTTTAGCTCTATTTCTTTTTACAGCGTTACCAATTTTCTTAGTAGCAGTAAAACCAACTTTGTGAATTGCTTGCTTTGGGAGAGAGAAAAGCACCACACTTTGGGTGTGAATGTTCTTTCCTTTTTTGTATATGGACTGAAACTCTTTGTGTTGTTTCAGCGTGGAGAAACCGCCTAAACTGTCAATCTTTTACGACCTTTAGCACGACGACGATTTATTACGTTACGACCATTTTTAGTAGCCATTCTAGCTCTAAAACCGTGAGTTCTTTTTCTCGGTGTATTATGAGGCTGGTATGTTCTTTTCACGACATATCCTTATTTAAAATTAAGTCCGCAATGTTACAGAAAAATTACTTAAAGCGCGGTTAAGGTTCACGCTGAAATGATTTAACGATAATTTAACACTTAAAATCCTATAATCAACGAATAAGAGTATATACTCAAATAACATATTGCTATTGGAAGTGTGAATGAACTTTAAAGCTAAGCTGTACTTTACTATACTCATCAGCTTTATTCTTCTATCTTATTCTCTGTATCTTAACTCAAGAAGCATCAGTTCGACTAGTGCAATGATAGATTATATTGATACAAAACAGATTAAACTCTCAAATATGACTTTTAAATTTAACCATAATGTAGCTCTTCATCAATCTAATATACTACAATCAATCATAATAGAAGATACACATTTAATAGATAATATTCACACCTCGCTAGACAGCCTTCAACAATCACTAGAGAATCTTGAGAGTTTTATAAATAAAAACAACATACGAATTGATGGAATTGAAGAAACAATAATTACTATTAAAAACAGAATTATAAAGTATAAAGAATCTGAAAAATCTCTTATTAAAGCGATTAAAGCTAAAGAGCATAACACTATTCATAACTCCTTGATAAACTTTCAAACGATTACGCTTGAGTTTTCACATGATACTGATCAGCTAATAAGACTCGTTGATTACAAATTAAAACAAAAAATCGAGATGCTGAAAAATGCAAATGAGCAAACTCAAAAAGACACACTATATACATTTGTTTTAGCAGTTTTACTAATAGTATTTGCTGTTTATAAACTGTCTGAACGTCATTCAGCTACTGAAAAAGAGCTTATGTTAGGTGAGAAAGCAGAGATAGAACAGAAAAAACTACAATCTCAGCTACTGAAATATAATGATGACTTAGAAGAAGAGATATCTAAAAAATCAGCAGAGCTACATCAAAAGATATATACACATTTTTTAAGTGGTCTACCAAATAGAAATAAACTTCTAGAAGACTCTTACATATATAAGTTTAAACAAATGGCTCTTTTAAATATAGACAAATTCCAAAAATTCAATGATGTATATGGAGAAGAAGTTGGAAATATTGCCTTAAAATTAACTGCTGATTTTCTCACATCAGAGGTTGATGATGACAATACCCTCCTCTACCACATAGGTGGAGATGAGTTTGTTTTTGCAGTTAAAGACTCTACAAAACTAAACAACACTTACTTTATAGAAAAAATAGAAGATATACTTAAAAAATATAGAAGAGAAAACTTCATCTATGAAGATAAGAAATTTAGTTTTATAATGAGTGCCGGGTTAGCATTTAGCGGATCTAGAAAAATGTTAGCTTATGCAGACATGGCACTAAAAGATGCTAAAAAAAGAAATGTTCAAATATCTATATTCAATGACGATAAAGAATTAGAAAAGATACATAAAGAAGACATAGAGTGTAGTAAAAAGCTAATGCATGCTATTGACACTAACAATATTATCTCTTTCTTTCAGCCGATAGCTCCTATCCAAGATGGTTCACTTGACATCAAATATGAATCCCTTATAAGATTAAGAGAAGATGATGGAAATATAATAGCTCCGTTTAGATTTATAAATGTTGCTAAACAAAACCGCGTATATCATAAACTCACCCAAGCTATTATCAATAATACTTTTGAGGTGATATCAAAATACGATATTCCATGTTCTATAAATATTTCCATGGAAGATATAGAAAATGACAGAACAGTTCAAATGCTTTATACAAAATTTGATGAGTTTGAATATAACAATCATTTAACTATTGAACTTCTAGAGACTGAAGAGTTTAAAGATTATAAACGAGTTTATGACTTTTGTCTAAAAGTTAAATCTTATGGGATTAAAGTAGCTCTCGATGATTTTGGAGCCGGTTACTCAAACTTCTCTCACGCATTAAATCTTCCTATTGACTACATTAAAATAGATTCTTCATTGATCTCAAATATTGACAGAGATATGAACTCTCAGATAATGGTTGAGACTATTGTAGGTTTAGCTCATAAGCTGAATATACAAACAATCGCGGAGTATGTTTCATCCAAAGAGATATTAGATGTTGTAAAAAGACTCAATGTTGATTATGCTCAAGGTTACCATATTGGTAAGCCTGAAGAGATAGAACAACATATCCCATATTTACTTACTTAAAAAATCTTTTAACGATACACTTTGTGATTGGTTATGCTTTATAGAATTATCAAAAATTTTCTCATTTGCTCCAACATGACAATCGCGACATGCTTGGATAACATCATGTTCCCTCACATTCGCTTTATTAATCTTGGACATTGGATGACATGAAAAACAGTCATCACCACACTCTGCCATACTATTCGGCTCTGCAGAGTGACACTTTATACAAGTGAGCATTGGTTTATGTCTTAAATCTTCATTTATTGTAGGAACCAGCTTTGGATGACATGTTAGACAATCACCCGTACAAGCATAAAGTGAGTATGTGAAAACCAGTATTAAAATTATATATTTCATAACAAAATTATAACCTCTGTTTTATTTACTTCACGCTAACTTTTATCTCACCATCTTCCATGTCAAATGTAACTTTTGAACCCTCGACTACTATACCTTCTAGAATTAACTCTGCTAGTCTATCTTCAACTATCTCATACAGAGCACGTTTAAGTGGTCTAGCACCATAAACCGGATCAAATCCAGCCTCTGCTATATAAGCTTTAGCACTATCACTCAGAGTAAGCTCTATGTCTCTTTGCTCAACTTTTCTGCTAATATCTCTAAAGAAGATATCCACAATATCTATAATCTGTTCACGGCCAAGAGCATTAAATATCACGATATCATCTAGTCTATTTAAAAACTCAGGTTTAAATGCCTGCTTTAACTCACCAAGTACCATATTGTCAAGCTCATCAGATGCAGGATTGTTTATAATCTTATCACTTGCTATATTTGAAGTTAAGATAATAATAGTATTACTAAAATCAACTGTAACACCCTTGTTATCCGTTAGTCTTCCATCATCTAAAACTTGAAGGAGAATATTAAAAACATCCGGATGTGCTTTTTCCACCTCATCAAAGAGTATTACACTGTATGGTTTTCTTCTAACTGCTTCTGTAAGCTGTCCACCCTCTTCATAACCAACATATCCTGGAGCGGCGCCTACTAAACGTGACACAGCGTGTTTTTCCATGTACTCACTCATATCGATACGAATCATAGAATCTTCACTGTCAAATAAAAACTTGGCTAATGTTTTAGCAGTTTGTGTTTTACCAACACCGGTAGGCCCTAAAAACAGAAAGCTACCGATAGGAGTATTGGCTTCTGAGAGTCCTGCTTTGTTTCTTTTTATAGCACGAGATACTGCATGTGTTGCTTTTGCTTGTCCAACCACATCACGGTTAAGCTCAGCTTCTACATTTAATATCTTATCTTTATCACCTTGAAGCATTTTATTTACAGGAATATTCGTCCATCTAGATACTATAGAAGCTATCGCTTCTTCATCAACACTATTTTTAAGAAGTGTTCCTGCAAGTTGGAGTTTTTCCCAGTTGGCATTTATACTTTTTTCTTCTTCTAAAAGAGCCGGTATCTCCCCATACTCTATTTCTGCCGCACGGTTAAACTCAGAGTTAGACTTAGCAGCATGTGCTTCTTTTCTTTTCTTCTCAATATCATTTTTAATACCTGATATTTTCTCAAACACTTCTTTTTCTGTAGCAAATTGTGCTTCTAAAGCTCTAACTTCTTCTTCAACATCTGCTAACTCTTTGTCGATTTCACCGAGTCTTTTCTCATTTGCTGGAGTTTTTTCCATCTTAAGAGCTTCTTGCTCAACATGAAGTTCAGAGCTTTTTCTTTTTGCTGTTCCAAGTACATTTGGTTCTGACTCTATCTGCATCTTTAGTTCTGCCGCTGCCTCATCAATAAGGTCTATAGCTTTATCCGGTAAGAATCTATCTGCAATATATCTGTCTGATAATTTTGCCGCTGCAACAAGCGCACTATCTGTAATCGTAACATTATGATGAGTTTCTAAACGCTCTTTTATTCCACGTAAAATCTGAAGTGATTGGTTTACAGTTGGCTCATCAAGGTTAATAGGTAAGAATCTTCTCTGCAGTGCCATATCTTTTTCAAAGTATTTTCTATACTCTTTAAGAGTAGTTGCACCTATCGTATGAAGCTCACCACGTGCCAGTGCCGGTTTTAAAATATTTGCAGCGTCCATGCTGCCCTCACTAGCTCCTGCTCCAACAATAGTATGAATCTCATCTATAAATAAAATAATATTCCCACTCTGCTTTACTTCATCAATTACAGCTTTTAGTCTATCTTCAAACTCTCCTCTGTATTTTGCACCTGCAATAAGTGCACTCATATCTAGAGCAATCAGTCTTTTATTTTGCAGTGAGGTAGGCACTTTGTTATCACTTATACGTTGTGCTAAGCCTTCAACCAATGCTGTTTTACCAACTCCAGGTTCACCTAAAAGCATAGGATTGTTTTTTGTTTTACGGATAAGTATCTGCATCATACGTGTTATCTCTTCATCACGCCCAATCACCGGGGAGAGTTTACCTTCACTGGCTTCGTGTGTTAAATCTATTCCATATTTTGCAAGAGACTCTAAAGTCTCATCAGAACTTTGTGAGTCTATCTTAGCTCCACCTCTAGATGCTTCTAAATTTTTAGTCAATTCTGAAACATCTATATACTTTTTTAGTATGCTCGCATATGGCTCATCTTTTAAATTAGCCAATATATAAGTGTCAACCGCTAAAAAATTATCCCCATTTTTTGTCATAAGCCCAGCACCGTTTTCTAGTGTATGAACAAAATCTCTTGATAATTTTACATTCTCTTTTGAAACAGTTGAAGACTTTGGCAATTTCTCACTTAAACTTTTAACATCCAATTCAATTGCTATTTTATCTATGTTCATTTTGTTAAACATCTGATTCAGTACAGAGTTAGAATTTGTAAGTAGTGCCCATAAAAAATGTATACTACCCACCTCTTGATTTTTATTGTGTAGCGCTAATGAAACAGCAGACTCTATTGCTTCCGTCATATTATGTGTTAGTTTTTCAAAAATATTATTGTTACTCATATTAAATTCCTTTTTATTTATATAGTTATTATAGCAAGTTGAGTGCTACTATGTCAAGTTAGCTTAGTCATATGTCATTAGAATGTGATTTATATCTAAATTAGTTAATTTATAATATAATCACTAAAACTTTAGCACTACCATTTCACTAAGGACTTAAATTGCCAACTATCTTAGAAGCTATTACAAAACGCTCATCAAAAAGGTCTTACCTTCCAAAACCTGTATCAAAAGAGATTCAAGAAAAAATTTTAAAAGCTGCTAGTATGACTCCAAGTGGTGCTAACATGCAACCTTGGGTAGTTTACGCAGTCAGCGATAAAAATGTACTGAAAAATATTGGTGACGCCATCATTGAAAAGATGGATGCTGGTGTAGAGCATGACCAGTTCATTCAATACTATCCAATAAAATGGAAAAACCCATATAAAAAACGTCGTATTGAAACTGGTGTTGGCTTGTATACTCTTATGGAAGTAGATAGAAAAGATACAGCCAAACGAACTGAGATGTGGCATGATAACTTCAGATGGTTTGGTGCGTCTACTGTGTTCTTTGTTTTTACAGATGAAGCTTTAATAGATAATGCACAAGGTGCTTTAATAGACTGTGGCGCATATATGCAAAGTCTGATGTTGGTGGCAAAAGAATTTGGACTTGACACTTGTCCTCAAGGTTCAACTACTGAGTTTGGCAAAGTAGTTGCAGGAGTTTTAAAGACTCCTGATAATCTAGCACTTTTATATAGTGTCGTTATCGGTTATGCAGATGAAAGTGCCAAGATAAATTCATACCAACCTTCAAGAGTATCTTTAGAAGACAATGTCACTTTTATTTAATTGACATACCCTTTTTGCTCATATCTCTTGAGCATACTCTCGTTACCACTCACCCCACCACTATGAATATATAAAATTTCTTCATCAGTTTGAGACAAAAGAGCTTCCCACATTCCAGGTGCATATAGCAAATCAAACTCTATCCCAGATGCTAAAAGCTTTTTATATATTTCTAAAAACTCTGGATATGGCTTTGCAAAGTGATGCTTTTTTGTTGGCTCTAGTATGATTAAATTTTTCGGTATTTTGTGTAAAGCTTGCATCTGTTCTTTTAGATAGTTAACATCTCCAACACAAGGTGTTGTATATATTTTAAACTCTGGAAGTGCCAAAGCTAAAAATAGAGCTGTTGTTCCTGTTCCTGATGGAGTAGCAAGAGATCTTAGTTCTAAACATGCTTCTCTGATTTCCTCGGCTAAAACTTCCAGCCCTTTTTTTGCTTCTTCAACCGCTCCACCCTGATCTATTATAAAAGTAGTAGCATCTATAGTTAATGAAAGTGAAGCTATAAAATCTTTATAAAATGTTTCATCTATCTCTACATGTTTCATACCAAGGTTTATAGAGTGAAAGTAATTTCCATGAGAATGAGTCTTCTGGGTTTGGCTTAGAGGTTTTGTGTAGTATTCAAAATCCCATCCTTTATTTTTACACATAGCTGCAATTGCAAGCATCGCATTGGATTGAGTTCCACCGTACGAGATTATTTTACTAAGTTTATTTGAGGGTGTTTTTAAAAGAGTGTAGAGTTTTCTGTACTTATTCCCGGCTAAAAAAGGATCTATTAAATCATCTCTTTTAACATAAAAGTCTCTCCTCTCTAATAAAATCTTAGAGATAGGAGAGTTATTCATATTTATTTATTTAATAGTTGCTTTGTTTTTAAGTTCTAACATTTTATCTTGCATTACAACTTTAAACTTTTCCATTTTAAGTCTTTGCTCGATAAAAGATTTAACTTCTGTAAATGCCAATGTTTTTTTAGCTTTTTTATCTTCTAAGTAGATAACATGGTAACCAAATTGTGTTTTAACTGGCTCAGACAGAGTTCCAACTTTCATACTAAATACTTTGTCATTAAACTCCGGCACCATTTGACCTTGAGCAAAATAACCTAGGTCACCGCCTTTTGGTCCACTAGGTCCTGTAGATTTTGCTTTTGCCTCTTCAATAAACTTACCTTTAAGAGCTTCACCTTTTGAAGATTTTAAATTTTTAACAATATTTTTAGCTTCTGCTTCTGTTTTTACAAGAATATGACGAGCATGTACAGTCTCTTTTTCATTAAACTCTTCTTTGTTTTTATCATAATAGTTTTTTAGTTCTTTATTTGATACTTTAACTTTATCAAGTTGCTGTTTTTGCCAAACTTGAATTGCTAACTCTTTTTTAACTCTATCTTGTACTTTTACAAACTCATCTTTAAACTCTTTAGTTTTTAATACACCAGTATTTTTAGCATCTCCAAAAACTAACTCTTTAGCAATTAACTGTTCTAGAACTTGTTTTCTGAACTCTGCTTGCTTATCAGCCGGAACTTGATTAAACCTGCCCTGTGTAGCATTCATAAGAGCAGTATCAACATCTTGTTGAGTAATTTGTGTTCCATTCACCGTAATCAGTGTCGTAGCACTTACTAGTGTACTCGTTAATAGCAATGTAGCAACGATTTTAGTCATTTTCATCATATATATTCCTTTTAGTTAAAAAATTTTAGTGGCTTTATACTAACCATTATTAAACAGATGTCACTTTTAGATATTTATCTAGTATATTTTCCAGTTTTTCACGTGTTAAGGGTTTAGAAATATAGTCATCAAGACCTTCACTTAGAAGCATCTCCTTATCACCCTGCATTGCCATTGCAGTCAATGCTACAATAGGTGTTTTACCATTTAAGTCAATTTGTTCTTTTATCTCTTTTGTTGCAATTATCCCATTTTTCTCTGGCATATCTATATCCATAAAAACAATGTCATATTTGTTTTTCTCACACATATTTACAGCTTCATTTCCATTTAGAGCAGTTGAAACTATGATTCTGTACTCTTGAAGAAGTATCTGGATTAGTCTTTGATTGATTAGATTATCCTCAACAACCAGTGCAGATACATTCTCCTTAAGTCCATTTTTAGACTCACTTGTTATTTCTATTTCTTTATTATATATCTCATTCAACTGTTTAGCAACCAAACTAGGAAGTAGAGGTTTTCTAAATATACCATCAACTATATGGGTAAGTTTTGTTTGAAGCTTTTCGCTCTCCCCAAGAAGAAGAATTACAGGTGCTTTTTTAGAATAGGTACCAAGTTTCAGCATCCAAGATGAGTCTTTTTGATTTGCTATAATAAACAGAGTCTCAACTCCATTATAAACATTTTCATCTAAAGTATTTGATTTCACAACATCTATTGCAAAAGAGCGCAGATATATTGTTAAGAAGTTTGCTTCATCAACTCTTGATGGATCAAGAAGTAAAACTTTTACTCTCTTTTTAGGCATCATTTTAAATGACTGTCCTTTAGAGGCTTTAAAATTCAAAGTAAAGTTAAAGTAACTACCATAACCTTCTTCACTCTGAATCTTTAGTTGAGAGCCCAGTAGACTTACGAGTCCATGAGAAAGGCTAAGTCCTACACCAAGCCTTTCATCTGCTTGACTACCTGCAATAAACGGCTCGGTAATCATAGTAATTTGCTCGTTTGCTATACCTTTACCGTTATCTTTAACACTAAAGCTTATACTGCAATCTCCATTTAGCTGTTTTTTAAGTAGTTTAACTTCAACAACTATTCTTCCACCTCTTGGAGTAAATTTTATAGCATTTTGAATAAGAGAGTTCATAACCTGTTTAATTTTTCTAAAATCGGCGTTTATCTCACTTGGAAGTTTAGGGTCAATAAATGAAAAAATATTTACACCCTTATCTCTTCCAACAATACTGTAGTTATAAGCTATTTTTTCCATTTCCTGAGATAATGAAAAAACAGATGGGCTAAGCTTGAGTCTTCCACCTTGCATCTGTGACAGGTCTAGAAGTGTTTCTATATTTGACATTAAATTTTTTGATGAACGATTGATCATATGAAGGTATTCACTCTGATTTTTATCTAAGTTTGTTTGTTGAAGAAGCTCGACAAATCCCAGTATTCCATTCATTGGTGTTCTAAATTCATGTCCAATATTTGATAAAAACTTTGACTTTAGTTTTTCAACTTCTTTTATTTTTAATTCTGCTTTATGAAGTTTAGTAATATCTTCCAACTCTAAGATGTAAAAACCCTTCATTCTAGCTACTGAATGACACTTAGCATTTATTGTCAGCATCTCATCATTATACGCTGAGACAGTTATGTGATAACCGTCATGCTTGTACTTTTTAATGTAGTCGAGCCAGCTTTTATCATCTTCTGTAAATATTTCTTCACTCTCATTTAAAAAAAGTTCTCTTACGCTCTCATATTTATGACGGAATTCTTCTATATTTTTAAAACCAAAAGTTTTAAAAAAAAGCTTATTAGCCCCTATCCAGCCATCTTTTCTTGTAAAAAACAACATCATCGAGCTGTTTGAATCCACAATATCCCAAATCAGCTCTTTTGTAAAATAGTCACTATAATGATACTGCTCTTGAGAATCTTTTTGCGATTTTTTAAAAAATGAAAATATACCCATATAACATGCCTCTGAAAATTATTATTTTGATTATATCATATAACTTTGATAAAATGCCATTATGAAAAAAGCCACAAAAAAAGAGATTTTAGAAATACACGCCCTATTTATAGAGAGATATAGTGATGCTGTAACTGAGCTAGAGTATAAAAACGCTTATGAGCTTGTTGTAGCAGTTGCACTATCTGCACAATGTACAGATAAAAGAGTAAACATACTAACTCCAAAATTGTTTGAGCTATATCCCAGTCCAAAAGAGTTGGCGGTAGCCAATGTTGATGATGTAAAAGCACTCATCAATAGTTGCTCATTTTTTAACAATAAAGCTAAAAATATAATAGCGATGGCGCAAAGAGTTGTTGAAGTCTATGATGGCGAGATTCCTATGGATGAAAAAGAGCTAATGACTCTTGGCGGAGTTGGACAAAAAACTGCGAATGTTGTAATGATAGAGTACACAGGCGCCAACCTTATGGCAGTAGATACGCATGTGTTTAGAGTATCGCACAGACTAGGTCTCAGTGATGATAAGACTGCTTTAAAAACAGAAGTTACACTTGTTAAAAAGTTTAAAAACAACCTTCATGCTCTTCATCAGGGAATGGTTCTTTTTGGTCGTTATGTTTGTACTGCCAAAAATCCAAAATGTGATGAATGCTTTTTAACTGAGTTTTGCAAGACAAAAGAGACATTCAAAGTTTAAGTAACTTTGGTATAACAAATGCTTGCATCTAAATTATGATTAAAACAACTTTACTAATATTATCAATATTTTTACTTAGCGGATGTGTAAATAAACACGGTATTTCTGCAAAATACTATAGCGACTGTAAAGAATACTATGACCTTCAAGGTTACTACCACAAAGAGTGTGGCGAAGACGATATAGTCACTTATAAAGAGATTAGCGAAGCCGGTGGAAAAGTTATAGATGTTTGGACTGGAAAGAAAGAGCAACCAAAGGGTAATGTTTGGTAATGCCTTTATCTCCAACGCAAGGAATATTTTCGTAGAAAATGTTCACTGAAGTTGAAAAATAGATAAAGGTACTCTCGTACTAAGGAAAATCGGTCTACTTAACAGCGATAAATGTAGCAAAGTTAGCCCAGCGGAAAACCACTTCGCAGTGTGAAAAACCACAGTTTTTCGCCATTTTAATATTCTCTTCTTCACTATATGGAACTAAAACATTCTCTAAAGCTTCTCTTTTTTGCATGATCTCATACTCTGAGTAACCCTGCTCTTTTTTAAAATCATAATAACACTCAATAAGATCCTTGTTTAGTTTTGAGTGATGACTTATTACTTTTTCACTAAAAATAAAAATGCCATCTTTTTTAAGAGAAGAAGCTATCTTCTTTACGAGCTCTTCACGAACTAAAGGTCTGATGAACTGCAGCGTATAGTTACTTACAAAAACATCTGCTTCTTTATAATAGTATTCTAATATATCAGCATTTTGAAGTTCTATCTTAGCGCCAAGTGCAACAGATTTTTTTCTAGCTTGTTCAAGCATCGCTTCAGAGTTATCTAGTCCTACAAGCGTTGCGTTGTGTTTTAATTTTCGGCTAATACTTATAAGCAAAGAAGCTGTTGATGAGCCTAAATCATAGAGAGTTGAGTTTTCTTTTAAGTGCTTAAGCGCAAAGAACTCTGTAATCTTCTGTGACTCTTTATAAAAAGGCACACTACGTTCGAGCATATCGTCAAATACTGCTGCAACTTCTTCATCAAACTCAAATTGTTTTTCTATTGGTTTTGTAAATACTTTATCATTCATAATCGTATTTTAGCTAAAATGTTATCAATTCAAAAAATAAGTAATGAGAGAAAAATATGAAAATGAACACTTCAACATGGATGCTAATATTCTTTATCATTTTATTAGTAGTTAGCATCTGGAAGATATATGCTTTTTTACCGAACAAACCATTAGCAGATGATGATACTACAAAAGAGTCACAAGAAGATCTTTTAAAGGTAATTCTTAAGGTAATAAAAGAAAGTGACGGAGAATTAAGTCACAGTGAGCTTTTTATGAAAGTACAAGATGATGAAAACTTCGATGAAAAAAGATTTTGGAGATTTAATCAAAATAGATTAAACCAACTATTAAACTACTATCATTTAGAAAATAGTCATACTAGTTGTATTAAAGACATCTATCATGATTTAAAGGCTTAAAAGCCTTTAAATTTTAGTTTATTTAGTTTCTATCCAGTGCATTTAAATCCGCGAATGCTTCTTCAACACGATCAACTAAAGTAACTTGACCTGCTCTTAACCATTTTCTAGGATCGTAATATTTTTTATTTGGCTTATCTTCACCCTCCGGGTTACCGATTTGGCTTTGTAGATAATCACTATATTTTTCAATATATGCTTTTGTACCAATCCAAGTAGCCCACTGAGTATCAGTATCAATATTCATTTTAATAACACCATAACCAATAGCTTCTGTAATCTCCTCAGGAGCTGAGCCAGAACCACCGTGAAAAACGAAGTTTACAGGTTTCTCAGATGTGCCAAACTTCTCTTGAATATATTTTTGTGAGTTATCTAGAATCTTTGGAGTTAGCATTACGTTACCTGGTTTATATACACCATGAACGTTTCCAAATGAAGCAGCAATTGTAAAATCAGGTGACACTTGACTTAACTCTTCATATGCATATGCCACTTCTTCTGGTTGAGTATACAAAAGAGCATTATCTATGTTCGTGTTATCAACACCATCTTCTTCTCCACCAGTTACACCAAGCTCTATCTCTATACTCATGCCTATCTTACACATACGTTCTAGGTATGATTTACAAGTAGAGATATTTTCTTCTAAAGACTCTTCTGATAAATCTAACATATGTGAAGAATATAGTGCTTTACCAGTGTGTTTAAAGTGTTTCTCACCAGCATCTAGAAGTGCGTCTATCCAAGGAAGTAATTTTTTAGCTGCGTGATCAGTATGAAGGATTACAGGAACGCCATAAGCTTCAGCCATCATGTGAACATGCTTAGCGCCTGCAATAGCACCTATTATTGCAGCTTTTTCATTCTCATTACTTAGCCCTTTACCAGCATAGTACGAAGCTCCACCATTACTAAACTGAATAATTACAGGAGATTTTACTTTTGCTGCTGCTTCTAATACTGCATTGATAGAGTCAGTTGACACAACATTCACAGCAGGGATAGCGAATCCTATCTCCTTTGCCATGTTGTAAACTTTTTGTACATCATCTCCAAAAAGGACACCTGGTTTTACAATATCTAATATGCCTTTGCTCATTATTCTTCCTAATATTTTATTATTTTGTGATTATATTATAAGCTTTATTTGAAATAACTTTTTTGTAAAGTTTTTATGTTAAAATGGTTAAAAAAATATAGAGTTTGTATGCTTGGAAAAAATAATAACGAATGGACTACTGATATTGTCCTGATTGATATCATAAACTTTTCTAAGTTAGAAGCAAAGCATCAGTTAGAAATCATAAACTTTTTGACTAAAAGTTATACTATGATGATTGAGAAGATGCTAGAAACTTCAAATATGTCACTAAACAACTTAATCCTTGGATACATATCTACAGGTGATGGCTTTTACTGCATATTAAACCCTAAGCTAAAAGGCTATGGAACTATTTTAGGACTTAGTTTTAACTATTTTTCTGAGCATATTGCAAAAAAATATTCATACTTTGAAGGCCTTAGAATTGCCGTACATACAGGTAAAATATATGAATTCATAGATATACTTGGAAATAAAAACTATATTGGTGATGGGTTAAATGACTGTTCCAGATATTTAGAAATAAAAGATTATAAAATATCTACGATAATGGTTTCAGACACCGCCTATGAAAGCTTAAAGGCTTTTTTAGACAGATATAAAAACTTCAACGCTCTGTTAATGGAGAGAGAATTTAAATATTCATCTCCATACATATTTGAAGATAAACACGGGAATAAAAAAGAGGGCCGCCTGGTATGGCTACGAAAGGCTGGTATAATAAATCCGCCAAATGCAAATTTTAACTCAATGCTTAGAAGATAAAAGGGATAAAAAATGAAACTAACAATAGACGAATATTCAAAACAGTTTAAAATGTCAAAAGAGATGATAAGCTCAAAACTAAGAGCAAAAAAATTAAACTATATTATAGACGACTCAGTGACATATATACTTGTTGATGATATCCCTACCGAAGTAGAAGAGAAAAAAGTTGAAACTCTTCAAGTGAAAAAAGCGATAGCGAAACCTAAAACAACTGTTGCAACTGTAATAGCACTATACCAAAGAGAAAACACTCAGCTAAAAGAAAAAATCATGCAGCTTGAGAGTAAAATAGACAAACTCATAGACGATAAAGAGCAGATGCTTCGTGATGAACGTGATAAGATTGAACAATTATATAGTAAAAAAGATGAACAATTAAAAAATATATTAGAACTTGTAAACACAAAGATGATGCTTGAGCATCAAGGACAAACTATTCACGAAGTTGAGACCCTAGAAGAAGCTGACACCTTAGATATAACACCAGTAACTGAACCTGGAATAGTTGAGTTAAAAGATCATCTTAAAACATTAAACCTAAAGTCTTATCAGAGAAAAGTAATTAAGCGAAGATTTTTATCTGTATATGACAACGATGTTAGAGTAGTTCACAAAGACGGTAAACTATATTTAGACTTTTCAAAGTACGATTATAGTGATTTACTTTCGTATTAATAAGATAGGGCAACTAGATGAGTGATATAAAAAATACAATTATTAAAACTAAAGATATTAAAAAATCAATGGCAACCTTTGCATCTGATAACTTCATACCTCTTAATGAATGTGACTTTGAGATTCAAAAAACAGCCACCTATATTAAGACAAGTTTTGATGATGAATTTAGGCTCTTTAATGAAAATATAAATGAGCATTACAAAGAAGAACAAGCTATTATCAACCAACATGTTGAATTCAAACAGATACACACAATCATGGCTATACAACCTATAGAAATGGAAATGAAACTAAACTATTCTCTAGAGATGGGTGAATTTGAATGTAATCCAAAACTGGTTTTGCACCCTGACTCACATATACTATATAAAACACATAAACCTAAAGAGACTTTCAGACTTTTACTTCAAGAGGTAAATAAAATAAAAGCTAAAAATGGAATTTTAATAAATCTGTTTGATGAAAAAATGATTAGGAATTTAAAAGCTTTTACAAAATATCTCTATGAAGGTAAATTCATAAAAAGAGTCAGAATTCCACTTTTTGAAGGGATAGAACCAGAGATAACTAAAGCCGGAAAACTTATATTATGGTTTAAACATAAAGAATCCCAACAAAAACATCAAATTACAGAGGTTGAAAAAGATGAAGTTCTAGTTGAATACAAGAAACCAATATATGGAAAAAGCGGTTTTAACTCTCATGGCAAGCAGCTAGATAAAGACTATCTTCATAATTCCGATGACCTCCAAACGCCTATAGACGAGAAGAGCATCTATATTGAAGAGAGTGATGACAAAAAATTATATAAGAGCAAAGCTAAAGGTTTTGTTCACTTCAGCGAAACTAAACTTAGTGTTGACAACAAAGTGAAAATGGCAAAAATATCTCGTGTAGAGAGCTCTTTAGCCAAGGAAGAAGATAACAATATAGAAGTACACATCTCCCAAAATGACACTACTAAAGACAGTATAGGTGAAGGAGTTGAGTTAACAAGTGAGACTATACATGTAAATGGTCATATTGGAGCGAACAGCATACTAGAAGCGATTAACATGCAAATAGATGGAGCAACACACAAAGATTCCATGCAGTTTGCAAGAGTAGCAAAGATAAATAGACACAAAGGCACACTTAGATGCCATGATGCAAAGATAGCTTTGCTTGAGGGCGGCACAGTTCACGCTACTAATGTTGAAATAGAATCTTGTCTTGGTGGAGTAATATATGCTCAAAATGTGAAAATCGGACATGTAAAAAGCAACTTAAAAGTTTATGCCTCTGAATCTATCACTATAAGACTCGTAAGCGGAGAAGATAATATTTTTAAAATTAACTATAAAGATATTCCTATTTTAAATTCTAAAGTAGATCTGATAAAAGAAGATATAGAAGAGTTGAGATTTTCACTTGAAGAGGCGCATAGACATAACAAATCTGAAGTAGAAAGGATTCAAGAACAGATAAAAAAATTCAAAAGTGAAATTGACAGCATAAAAAATTCTGCTTCTAGAGCAACTATCAGTATAGAAAAACCATTAAAAGGTTTAAACAGCATCATTTTCACACTTGATAATGATGAAGAGTTGGTTTACAAAACTGATGCTCAAAGCTACGAACCTTTTTATTTAGAAGTATCTGAAGAAAAAATCACCCTACAACCAGTAAAAAAATCAATCTTTCTTTCATAATAAAAATCAAAATTAAATAATTTTTTTTAAATATCCTCATTCAAGAGGATATTTTAGTAAATATAATATACGGTTTTCCGTGTATACTATTAGTTTTAAATATTACAATGAATAATTAATTGTGTATTTCATATCTTTAATTACATATTAATGTATTTATATACTATATACAACTAAAATAAATGTATATTTAAGTATATTATCCGTATACTTCTCTTTATGCAAATTGATGATCTGTTTAATATTCTTCATAACTCGTTAGAGTCTCAAAACAATGGGAAAAAAGTATCTCTAAAAGATATGGCTAATTCACTTGGGATTTCTATGCGTACATATCAGGACTGGAAGTTAGGCAGGGCCAAACCTCAAGCTGCTTCAGTGGTAATGAAAATGTTAGGTAAATTGGATGATGATGAGATTATTAGAGCTGTTAGAAAAATCAATAAACTTGAAGAGGTATAGTAAATGAGCGCATTGACTAAACAAGAGAGAGATGGTTTAGAAGAGATATTTTTGTCTATTGGAAACAATAGTAGTAAGTACTCAAAATTAAAGGAATTTTCACCTTTAATCTTGTCTAAAAACATTAGCTTAAACACATCAAAGTTCTTGAAAATGGCTAAAATAGGACTCAAAGAGTCAAAATTATCGCAATTTATCACACTTTTCAGCAAAAAGAAGAAAAATTTAAGCAAATAAACTATAAAGTATCTGCAGCTGAATTATTTTTGCATCAAGGCTTTCTGGTGCTTATGCTTAATAATTTCGGAAATCTTTATGAATCTAAGGGTAAATATATGAACAAAGCTCAATTCGTTGAATTAGTACAAGCAAGTGGTGAGTACAAAACTAAAGTTGAAGCAGAAGCTGCAATTAAAGCATTTACAGAAGCTGTAACAGCTGCTCTAGTAAAAAAGGAAGATGTTTCTTTAGTAGGTTTTGGTAGTTTTGCTGCAAACCTTCAAAAAGGTAAAAGTGGTAAAGTTCCAGGTACAGACAAGACTTATACTACTCAGGACAAAATGGTTCCTAAATTTAAAGCTGGTAAAGGTCTTAAAGACCGTGTTGCAGCTGGTAAATAATTTCCAAAAACTCATTGCACCCAAGGCAATGAGTTTTTATTTTCTATGAATATATTTTCTTTTTTCTCTCTATTTAAAAAAAAACAAAAAACACTAAAACTTCCTGATTCACTATTAATAAAAAAGCTAAAAGAAGTTAGTAAAAACAACGGTCTTAGCATCTATGAAAATATAACTATATATCATCACACTCAAAACTTTTTTATCCCTCTTCTAATCTTAGATCCAACTAGAGGTATTTATATATTTGAATATAAAGAGTGGTCATACGACGATTTAAAAAATGCAACAGTATCAAAAGCAATAAACCAAGACTCTAGTAACAAAAGTCTCGCATATCAAAAAACACATGACTTCATAAAGCAAAAATTTAATGAACTTATACATAACGACGGTGTTCCAATTTATAATTACCTACTTATGGAAAATTTAAACAGCGATGAGTTTAAGCATCTAGACAACTCTTTTAAAGAGCTTCTTCCTTATCAAAAAGTAATGTTTAACGACTCTATGGAATCAGATATATTGTATAAACTAAAGGAGACCCCACTTCCTACTGCACCTATGGCGGATGAAGTTCATATCATCGGTAACTTACTTGTTCAATACTTAATATTTTCAAAAGATAAAGATATGAACCTAGCTACTGCTGAGCAGATAGAATTTATAGAGTCTAAAACTAATGGATTGGAGACTTTAAGCGGAAATGCTTATTCTGGTAAAACTAGTTCTATTCTTTTAAAAGCCATATTGGAGACTCTCAGAAACCCGGAGCTAAAGATTATTATCATAGAACCTACGATTTTGTCTTGTGACATTTTAAAGCAAAAACTACTTAATATCATTGAATACGCTATCATTGAAGTTGATATTACTTCTATTGAAATCATTACCCCAATAGATCTAGTTAACAAGCATCTAAGCAAGTTGAAAATGCCACAATTAGAAATTATCTTAAATATTAATGATAAGCTTATGCATAAAAATTTCAATGTAGCAGACTTAATTATATGCGATGATTCGAACTTACTATCTTTTGAGTTTATAAACTATCTAAGACACATACAAAAAAACTCTTCTCTTATTTTAGTTAATGAGTATAGTAATGAAGACTCAAACTATAGGTTTGATAAAAGTTTTAAATCTACAGAATTAAAGGTGTTTTTTAAACAAGCAAATCAGCACGCTAAAGCTTTACAGCTTATTTCTAATATTCTAGAAAAAAACAGTTCTAAAGATATCTTAGTTGTAAGTGATAACTTAAGTAAAATAAAATTAAAAGATGACTTGGAATTTTTTATTAGAGATGAAGCTGTTTTATTAGATAGTTCCAGTAATTTACTATCTCAAGACTTAGATAATTTGCTATTATGTTCATACTCACAAATCAGTTCTATGAACTCAAAATTTGTAATACTAATGGACGTTGCAGAAGCTTCACTAAATGAAATAGAGTATGCACTTAATTTGGCAGAAGAAAGTGCTTATGTACTTTATGAAGACGAGTCTGAAAATATAAAAACTTTAAAGGAAAAAAATGATTAAAACTTTGCTAACGCTTTTATTACTGTTATCAATTAACTCACAGGCTAACGAGACGAATCCTCATGTAGTACTGGAGACTACTCAAGGTAAAATAGAGCTGGTACTATTCTCAGATATTGCACCTCTTGCAGTTGAGAACTTTACTACACATGTAAAAAATGGTTACTACAACGGTGTCGCTTTTCACAGAATTATTAAAAACTTTATGATTCAAGGTGGAGATCCTACTGAGAGTGGTATGGGTGGAGAGAGCATATGGAAAAGAGCTTTTAAAGATGAATATAAAAACAGAACTTTTAACAAATCCGGAATACTTGCAATGGCAAATTCAGGACCACATACAAATGGAAGTCAGTTTTTCATCACTACGGCAAAAACTCCTTGGCTAAATGGTAGACACACTATTTTTGGTGAAGCTACAAAAGATTCAATGGAAACTCTCATGAAGCTTAACAATATAGCTACATTAGGCAGAAGCGGTGCTGATAGACCACAAGATAGACAAGAAATAATTAAAGCATATATTAAAAAGTAGGATTCATAAATGGCAATAGACTTTTACAACGCTGGAATGAATTTTTACGAAGCCGGAAAACACAAAGAAGCTTACGAGCATCTGATTCAAGATGATACAAATCCAAAATGTGCATTTGCACTAGGTGTTATGTATTATAACGGGGAAGGAATAGATAGAGATTTTAAAAAATCTACTCATTACTATACTGTTGCAGCAGAGGCTGGGATAGTGCCTGCGCAAGTAAGTGCAGGCTTTGCATACGCAAATGCAATGGGTGTACCTCAAAACTTTGAAAAAGCGGTTCGTTACCTAAAACCTGCTTCAGAGGCTGGAGAAGCAAGTGCAAAAATAACACTAGCGGAGATATATGCTATGGGTGAGGTAGATGGTACAAGAGCAGAAGCTTCCAAACTTATTCGTGAAGTTCTTTCATTTTCAAATTCCGAGGAAGCAATGGACGTATATAATAAATACGAATTGAACCGTATTTAAAGGCCATACAAAGCTTTGTAATATTCTCGTAACCATAATATAGATATAATTCCAAAAATTATTACAATACGATTACAAGAGGGAAGAATGGAAATTCAAACTATGAAAAAGCTTGAAAAAGAAGCGCTAAAAAAGAGCGGAACAGATTTTACAAGATTAGGTTTTGCACTATTTTTTATGATAGGTGTTTTAACGTTTAGTTTTCTAAGCAATGGTGGAATTTCAAACAATATGTTCCTAGCTGTTGCTGCACTAATTGGTGCCTATATGGCTATGAATATTGGTGCAAATGATGTTGCAAACAATGTGGGACCGGCTGTTGGTTCTAAGGCAATGACTCTTACTACAGCAATTATAATCGCTGCTATATTTGAAGCCGCTGGAGCTATCATAGCTGGTGGTGAAGTTGTTAAAACAATAAAAAAAGGTATCATTGATATTTCTGCCTTTGGCGGGAATTCAGATCCATTCATCTGGGCAATGATGGCGGCTCTTCTTGCAGCTGCATTATGGCTTAACTTTGCAACAATGATGCGTGCTCCTGTTTCAACTACTCACTCTATCGTCGGTGGTGTGATGGGTGCTGGCATTGCAGCTGCCGGTTTTTCAATAGTATCTTGGACAACAATGGCAAAAATTGCTGCTTCATGGGTCATCTCACCTGTTCTTGGTGGAGTTATTGCAGCCGCTTTTCTTTTCTCGATTAAAAAATCTATTGTATTTAAAGACGATAAAGTCAAGGCTGCTAAGCAATATGTACCTATATTTGTTGCAATAATGTCACTGGCATTTGTAACATACTTGACACTAAAAGGTCTTAAAAAAATATGGCCACAAGTTGTTGAGACACTGAATATGCTGCCACTTGTAGCAATCGAGATGACTAAAAAACCGACTCTGAGCACAGCTCTAATTTTTGGTCTAATTACTGCAGTAGTGGTTTACTTTTTTGTTAAAGCTAGAGTTAGTTCAAACACAACAACTCTTGAGAATAATAAGGCTTCAGTAAATACTTTATTTACTATCCCCCTTATCTTTGCAGCAGCACTTTTAAGTTTTGCTCACGGTGCAAATGATGTGGCAAATGCAATCGGGCCATTAGCTGCGATTAATGACGCTGTTGTAAATGGTGGTATCTCTTCTAAAGCTTCTATCCCATTATGGGTAATGGGTGTTGGTGCTCTTGGTATAGCTCTTGGTCTTGCTCTTTATGGTCCAAAACTTATCAAAACTGTAGGAAGTGAGATTACTGAGCTTGATCAGATTAGAGCATTTTCAATTGCAATGGCTGCTGCTATTACAGTTATTATCGCATCTCAGCTTGGTCTTCCAGTTAGTTCTACTCATATTGCTATCGGTGGAGTATTTGGTGTTGGTTTTTTAAGAGAATGGTTACACCTAAATGATATGGGAAGAACAATTGAAGATGATAAGCAAGCTATTATTGATGAGAGAAAAAATCTTCATGCATACAGCGCAGAGCTTAAAACATTAGAAGCAAAAGATACAAAAGCTCAAGAAGACTATGAAAGAATTGTTGAATTATACAAATTCATAGCAGATGAAGAGAAGCAAATTAAGACAGCTAAAAAGAGTATAAAAAAGTCTAAAAAAGTTGAATTTGTAAAAAGAGAAGCTATTAAGAAAATTGTGACTGCATGGGTTGTAACTGTTCCAGCTGCAGCAATTCTGGCAGCTGTGCTATTTTATATGATTAAAGGGATTATGGTTTAGATATCTGCTTCAAACTTGACGCAGTTTCTACCAGAATCTTTTGCAAGATATAGAGCTTTATCTGCTCTATCTATCACATCTTGCATATCTTCACCTTCTCTAACTTGGGAAACACCAAAGCTAGCTGTAACTTGTCCTACGATATCTATACATAAATCTTCTATGGCTTTTCTTAACTTCTCAGCAATAGAGATAGCATGTTCAAGATCAGCTGTCGGTAACATTATTAGGAACTCTTCACCACCCCATCTACATACAACATCAACATTTCTAAGTATTTTTAAAAGAGTGTGTGAGACTTGAACAAGAGTTTTATCACCTGCATTATGTCCATAAACATCATTTACTTTTTTAAAGTAATCTATATCTAAAAGTATAAGGGACATATCATTATGCCTTTGAACCATAGAAGTATATGATGAAAGATATAACTGAGTAAACTTATGTCTATTATATAGTCCAGTAAGAGCGTCTGTTGATGCAATATTTTCATACTCAATATTTTTATTTTGAAGCATCAAGTTTATCTCGCTTAGCTCATCTTGATACTCTTTCATAAGAATTGCCCACTTAGAAAAAGTAAGAGATATTAACTCTTTTTGAGTAATTATTCCAGAGAGTAAGCCATCATCATCTACAACTATAACTCTCTTGTAATGTCTATCTTTTATAAAACTAAGAGCTTCTCTGACTGATGAGTTTTTATGAATAGAATCTACTGGAAATGACATATGCTGTTCAATATTTACATCCAAGTCAGTTTTATTTTTAACAAGCCTCATAATATCTTTTGTTGTAAAGATACCAATAGGTTTTAAATCTTCAACTACTACTACATTGTCATAAAAATTATTCACCATATCCTTCAATAAATGAGATATTTTTTCATCTCTGTTAACCCACTTCATTCTACGACCAAGTTTTAAGAAGTCTTGTAGTCTATAGTTATCCATTAAAGTATCTGGATCTATATTACTAGTGATATCTGTATGTGTTACGAGACCATAAAAAGAATTATCATCATTCACAACAGCAATGTACTCTGTTGAATTATTTAAAAACTCTAAAGTATTTAATATATTTTTATCTTTACTTATAACAGGTATTTTTGATAAATGTAAATCACACAGAGCTGTATTTACATCTATATGTTTTGCCTGTACATTTAAGACATCTATGATACTCATAATGTAAAAGTCATTTGTATCTATTACGATGATATTTCTATGCTCATTATCAAGCATTTTATTCATAGTTTCATTAAAAGTGCTGTTGATATCTATAGAGATCACTGATGTTGTAGCAATATCACCTATATTTGGAAACTTCATGATACTCCTTTATGTTGCATCTAGAGCTTGCTGAATGTTTATAGCTTGTACATGCTCAGCTACATCATGAACACGAATCGTCGAAGCACCATTTCTAATTGCTTCTAAATGCAAGGCAAGTGTTCCAGCTAATCTATCTTGAGGAAGAGACTTAGATATTTTATTTATCATAGATTTTCTAGATGCTCCAACTAAAAGAGGCTTTTTCAGAGTTAAAAAGTGTTCTAGATGTTTTACAAGTTCTAGATTATGCTCTAGTGTTTTTCCAAAACCTATTCCTACATCCAGAGTGATATCTTTTACTCCAAAACTCTCAGCTTTTTGAATTCTACCTTCAAAGAAATTATATACATCACTAAGTATATTTTCATATTTTGGTGCTACTTGCATAGTTTGTGGAGTTCCCTGCATATGCATGATTACTGCGCGAGCATTGTAACTGGCACTCAACTTACAAATTTCATCATTAGCTAATCCAGTGATATCATTTACTATTTTAAAACCACTATCCAGTGCATGTTCAACAACTAGTGGCTCATAACTATCTATACTAAAATCTACTTTTTCATATAGCTTCTGTGCTTTGATAGTATCAAGTATTGGCTTTACTCTCTTTAACTCTTCTTTTGCATCTACTGACTTGGCATTTGGTGCTGATGAGACTCCACCGATATCTATTATATCTGCACCATCTTCTATCATCACTTCTATCGCCTTTACAGCATCACTATCTACAAATCTGCTTAGAGAAAAAAAGCTATCGTCGTTTGCATTTATAACACCCATGACTTCTATCTTTTTACTCTTTTTTATATTTACGAAATCATCTAATTTTTTAGCCAAAAATTTTAGTCCAAATGGCTGTGCCAACTCTTTTTTACTAAGGGTTTTCAACTGTTTAGTTGTAGCGATCAATATACAGTTCACTCTCGGTGTAGCTGCTATGATAGTACCCTTTGGAACAGCCAGATCAGCACCTATAGAAAGAGCATCTTGCTTTAAAATATTTGCTGCACCTACATGAAGATCTCTTATATAAATAATATGATTACTCATTTTTGAAGCTAAGATATTAACACCGCCACCATCCACACCTAACTCTTTTAGATATTTGGTTGCATCTATATGATTTGAGAGTTTTTCAATTTGCATCTATAAATCCCATAAGAATAAGTGCTAAAACACTCTGAGGCCTTGAATTTAGTTCTAAGAGTCTATATGCCTTGTCAAAGTTATCTAATTGATTTTTAGAGAGTATTAACATATCTATAACAGTAGCTCGATGGTAAAGAGCTTCTACGATAGCTTTTGCTTCATTTTTCTTTATTCTTGCATTTGTCTTTAAAAATGAAAAAACAGCATCATAATCCAACTTTGCCAGATTAAGCTCACACTCATGTGATGTATGTGATGTTTGACCTTTTAGTATTGGAAGTCTTGAGCGAACGGTAGGAAGAAGGTTTGATTTTGTTGGAGAGATAATAATAAATTCTATATTTCTTGGAGGCTCTTCCAAAACCTTCAGAAGAGAGTTTTGTGAGACTGCATTAAATTCTAATGCTCCGAGTATTATATATTTGGTTTGAGACTCACTTATATATGCTTCGGCTACAACTGCTTTAGCATGCTCGATAAGAAATTTTTCTTCTACAAATGCTACTACCCTATTTGGTTTTAGCAGCGATTTTAGCTTTTGGACCTCAGCTTCTATATCGCTAGATATTAATATATGACCTTTTATACTCTCACGATCTAACATCCACTTCTCCAAATATTGTAGCATTTAACGAAGCATCAAAAAGTTTGTAAAGTTGTAAAAGTTTTATATCTATCATAGGATCGTAAGATTTCAGGGTAAAGCCATTGAGATACTCTTCATCAAAAATCCAAAAATAACTATTATCTTTTCTTTTTGCAATATCAGATCTCTTGTCATCGCCTTTACCTATATACCAAAAGAAGTAATCGTCTTTATATGAAAGAGATATCATATCTTCAACAACTGCTATCATATCTCCGCCACTTACATTTCTATAGTGCTGGTAGAGACTATCCATACTTACAATAGGTAATAGTGGTCTATCCAGATTTATTTCATTAATTGAGCATAGTATATATGTCTCAAACCATTTTCTCTTCTCATCAGTAATGAGAATTATAGTTTTACCCTGTAAAATTTGCTCTAGAGCCAAAGAAAGAGGATTTGTCCAGTCAAAACGTTGTTCTTCCAGCCAGCTTAGTGTTGCTCCATCTTCGCGTATAACATCTAAGCTCCACTGTGCAAAATCTTGCATAATACTACTTATCTAGCTCATATGCATTATGCAGACTTCTAACAGCAAGCTCTGCATATTTTTCATCTATAACCATAGATACTTTTATCTCTGATGTTGAGATCATATTGATGTTAATATTGTTCTCAGCCATCGTAGTGAATGCTTTTGCAGCTACACCAGTATGTGATTTCATGCCAACACCTACAATAGAAACTTTACAGATATCTTCATTATAAGAATCTGCCTTAATTTCTCCATCTTGAATAAATGTATCAACCACAGCTTTAGCATCGTAAAGGTCACCCTTAGCTACTGTAAAGTCAATATTAGTATTTCCATCGTGTGCTTTATTTTGAATAATCATATCAATATTCACATCACTTTTCGCTAGTTTATTAAATATATCCGAAGCAATACCTGGTCTATCATTAACTCCCATTAAAGAGATACGAGCCTGATTTTTATCTAATGCTATTCCGCTTACTAATGGTTTTTCCATGATATTTTCTTCCTTTGTTATTAATGTTCCTTCTTCATTTGAGAAACTTGTTCTTGTTACTAGATTTACGTTTAATTTTTTTGCCAGCTCTACTGAGCGGTTTTGAAGTACTTTTGCACCAAGAGATGCTAACTCTAGCATCTCATCATAAGAGATTTGATCAAGTTTTCTAGCCTTAGGCTCTATACGTGGATCAGTTGTGTAAATTCCGCTAACATCCGTATATATCTCACATAAATCAGCTTTTACAGCCCCTGCAATTGCTACAGCACTAAGATCACTACCACCGCGACCAAGAGTTGTTACATTTCCTTCTAGTGATACACCTTGAAAACCTGCTACTACAATGATCTTACCCTCTTTTAGAGCATTATTCATTGTTGTAGGGTCTATCTCCTCTATACGTGCTTTTGTATGAAGAGAATCGGTAACGATTCCTGCTTTTCTGCCTGTCATAGAAACCGCACTATGTCCCATTTCGTTCAGAGCGATAGACAAAAGTGAAGCCGTTACTCTCTCACCAGAACTGAGAAGCATATCCATTTCAGCTCTTGCAGGAGTAGCTGAAAAATGCTCAGCATAAGAAACTAGCTTATTAGTTTCTCCACTCATTGCTGATACAACAACAACTACATCATTTCCAGCTTTCTTAGTTTCACTTACACGATTTGCCACATTTTGAATGCGTTCTAAATCTCCAACACTTGTTCCACCGAATTTTTGTACTATTAACATCTAAAGATAACCTTCATTTTTAAAATGTTTTATGACATTCTCATAAACTGCTTGTTTAAAAGATGCACTAAGATTTAAAGCTTCATCAACTCCAACAAATTTGTAATCACCAAATTCAGGATGAGCTGTGTTTATATCGATCTTCGCACTCTTTTTTAATTTAACTAAAAAATATCTCTGTTTTTGTCCCTTGTAGGGCTTCATTTTCTTAGCTATTTTAGGAGGGAAATCATATGATATCCACTCAGGATACTCTGCAACAATTTTTACTTTGTTGGTTCCTATTTCTTCTTCAAGCTCACGGAAAAGTGCTTCATGCACCTCTTCTCCCTCATCAATACCACCTTGAGGAAACTGCCATATGTCAGTTAAATCATTTCTTAGTGCTATAAAAATCTCTTTTTTTTGAGGGTAAGCATTTGAAACTATTATCATCGCTACATTAGGACGATACAAATCTTTCTCGTTCATTAAAACACCTAAATTATAATAAACGCGATTATACTAAAGAAGCTATTAAAATAAGTTAAACTATATCGTAATTTTCTGGACTCTTTGGCTCACCATATAGGTAACCCTGTATATAGTCAACACCAAGCTCTCTAACTTTATCATCTAACGCCTGTGTACTAACAAATTCTGCTATTGTTTTTATATTTGCATTTTTTGCAAATGATAATAAGGCTGTTATCATGTGTTCTACATTTTTATCTATATTTAGTTTTTCTATTAAAGAACCGTCTAGTTTTATATAATCAATATTTAATTTTATAATATTTGTAAAATTAGAGTATCCAGAACCAAAGTCATCTATTGAAACTTTACAGTTATACTGCTTTAACATGAGTATAAAATCTTCTATAAGTCCATAATCTTCTATATCTTCAGACTCAACAATCTCAAATGTTATGCCATCTCCACCATATTTTTCAAGTCTATTTTTTATATATCCTATCATACTTTCTGAGCTTATATTTTCATATGTGATATTGATAGATATATCCGTTTTCTTCTTAGCGTAGATGTTAAAAACTTTTTGCATCATCTGCCTTGTAAAAAACTCAAAAGTATTATCCTGTTTTGCAGAGTCTAAAAAGTAGTACGGAGTTACAATCTCACCTGTATCAGTCAGCAGTCTAGCTAGAGCCTCATACTTCAGTATAGAGTTATCTTTTACATCTATAATTGGCTGAAAATAAGGGATAATATTTCCACTGTGAAGTGCCTTTTTATAAACCCTCAATCTATTTAGTGTTGCTTTTTGAAGTTCTAATGTAGTCTGATTGTTTTTATATATAATCAAATTTTTCTTAGCCATAATAGCTTCTTGGAGTACTATATCTGCTTGATTGAATATATTTATCATACCATACGATACACCGGCTGTAAAATCTGAAATCAAATAATTATTATCATCATCCGCATAGTAAATATTTTCATCTGAGTTTGTTAAAATCGAATATTTTAATAGTGCTAAGTATTTATCAAATAGTGCTCTTTTACTTACTAAAATTGCAAATTCCTGCATATTCAAGCTATATAGAGTCACATCATCATCTATGATCACTTGAGAAAGTTGTTTTGCCTTTTGAGAGACCATATCGCCAACTGCGTCAAGTCCATAAAGATCCTTTATAGAGTTAATTTGGTTTATATGGAGCAAGACTAACATAGCCTCTTCCTGAATCATTGAGAGATCTTGAATAAGAGATTGTCTATTAGGAAGTTTAGTTATAATATCTAAATTTTTAAGTGTGTTTATAGAAGTCGTATTTACATTAAATACCACTCTATTTCGTCCACCTTCTTTTGCCTTATAGAGATTGTTATCTGCTAGGTTATAAAGATCCTCATTTGACATACTGTCTTTAGAGCCATCTATGTTTACAGCACCTATGGATATAGTCACAAACTTTGAAACATCACTTTTTTCATGTTCTATCTCTAATAATTCTACATTTGTAACTATTTCTAGTGCAATTCTATCAACTTCTCTATCCGTTGCATCTGATATAAAAACAGCAAATTCTTCACCACCAATTCTAAAAACATCTTCTACTGAATTATTTACATATTTTTTGATTTCTGCTGCAACCATTTTTAGAACTTTATCACCTTTTACATGTCCGTAAAAGTCATTATAGTCTTTAAAATAATCAACATCTATTATAAGCAGACCAAACTTCTCTTTTCTCCATGTAGAGCTTTTAAATTCTCTTTTTAATGAGTAATCAAAATAGCGTCTATTATGAATCTCTGTTAAAGAGTCGGTGATAGACAGTGACTCTAATCTTTTTGTGTTTGTAATATCTTCTACAATAGCGGTATAACCGATTTTTTTATGGTTAATATCATATAAAGGACTAATACTAGAGCTTATCCAGTACTCTTCACCGCTATATTTATTGTTTTTTAATTTTCCAGTCCACTCTTTATCTGCTAAAATTGTTGCCCACAGGTTTTTTATAATTTCAGGATTAGCTCCCTCATTTCTAAAAAGACTATGATTCCTACCTATAACCTCTTCTCTTGTATATCCAGTGAAATTTAAATAAGCTTGTGAAATATCTACTATTTTTCCACTTAGATCTGAGACCGTCATAAAGACATTTTCATCAATTATTCTATTTTTTTGTTTTAGGAGAAAATCACTTTTTTGTAATTCCACATCAAGCATTACTTTTTTTGATAAATCTATTAGCGGTACTATTAAATCATCGACGCTGATTATCGGTTTTGTAATAAACTTATCAATTCCAATATTTATAGCTTCCATCAAATATTCTTGATTGTCATGTGCTGTCAGCATAACAAGTAGTTGATCTGGATTTATATCTTTAATCTTCTTGCACATCTCGACACCATTAATATTTGGCATCTCTATATCACTAATAACTATATGGTAATATGAGTTTGTAGTAAGATAGGATTTTTCATAGAGTTCAAGTCCCTTTTCCCCATCTATTGCTACTGTTATATCATTAAAATAATATTCTAAAATCCCTACCGTTGATTCTCTAACATCATCATTATCTTCAACATATAAAAGCTTTATATCTTGGACTAACTTCGTATCTTTTTTCATAGTTTATACTTTAGCAGTTATTTTATAATAATAATTAATAACCTATTATATTGATATATTCTTTTGTAAATATTAAATTTTGCTATACTTCTAAGCTTATAAGGACGACCAAGAATGCTATTATATATTCATATTCCATTTTGCGATTCGAAGTGCTCATATTGCGCCTTTAACTCTTATGTGGACAAATTTCATCTAAAAGAAAAGTACTTGAAAGCTCTTTTAATTCAACTCGATTTTGAGCTTAAAAGATTTGACGCAAACGTACAAACAATTGAATCAATTTTTATAGGTGGAGGAACACCTTCAACTGTATCTCCACATCTGTATAAACCAATATTTCAACTAATAAATCCATATCTCCAAGATGATATAGAGATAACAAGTGAAGCTAATCCCAATAGTGCTACAAATGAGTGGCTAAAAGGAATGTTTGAGCTTGGCGTAAACCGAATAAGCTTTGGAGTACAGAGTTTTGATAGAGAAAAGTTAAAACTTCTTAACCGCGCTCATCAATCCCAAGATGCAAAAAATGCTATTATCAATGCAAAAGAGATTGGATATAAAAATATTTCACTTGATTTGATATATGCAACTCTAGGGGACACAAAAGAGCTTCTAGAACATGATTTAGAAACAGCCTTTTCTCTGCCAATAAATCATCTTAGTGCTTATGCATTAACGATAGAAGAAGGCACACCATTTGAATCAAAACCATATATGTCGAAAGAGACTTTAAAGCTGACAACCTGGCTTTTTAAAGAGATAGAAAAGTCTGGATTCAAACAATATGAAATCAGTAACTTTGGAAAATATAAAAGCACTCATAATCTTGGATACTGGAAATATAAAGACTATATTGGTTTAGGAAGTGGTGCAGTAGGAAAGCTTAGTCTTCAAAGGTTTTATCCAACTACAATTGTTGAAGATTACATTAGCAACCCTCTTGACATAAGAACTGAAGAGCTAACACTCGAAGATAAAAAAATAGAACAAATATTTTTAGGTCTTCGTTCTTGTGTTGGTATAGATTATGATATTCTCAATGATCAAGAACAAAAAAGAGCCGAAATTTTAGTAGATGAAAAAAAACTTTTGCTAAAAAATGGCAGATTATATAACGATGAGTATCTTTTAGCAGATGAGATTGCACTTTTCTTGAGCTCTTGAAGATAATTTAATCATTCTTTAGCTAAACTCTTGGACTTAATTATAATTTTGAAGGTTTAATATGTTTGGTATGGGTTTTACAGAGATACTCATTATAGCTGTTATCGCCATCTTGTTTCTAGGTCCTGATAAACTTCCTAGTGCAATGGTAGAAGTAGCTAAATTTTTTAGAAGTGTTAAAAAGACGATAGGTACAGTAAAAGACTCTTTAGAAGAAGAGATGAATGTTGCAGATATCAAAGAAGAAGCATTAGCTTATAAAAAAGAACTTTTAAGTGCTAGTGATGAGCTAAAAAGAGCGACTGACGTCACTCAGATCGGGGCTTCTCTCACAAACCTTGATGATGACTTTTTAGATGATGAGCCAAAGCCAAAAGCGAAAAAAGAGCCTGTAAAAGCTGAAAAAGTAACTTTTGAGAAAAAAGAAAAAAAGAAAATAATAGAAAAAGAAGACAATACAGATGTTTGATGATTTAAGACCACACTTAGTTGAACTAAGAAAAAGGCTAGGTATATCAGCCGGTAGCCTTATAGTTATGTTTTTTGTGATGTTTTATTTTCATGAACCAATCTTAAACTGGATGGTTGAACCATTAAATGTTGCTCTAATAGAAGTAGGTAAAAAATCGCTTCACGCAGCTGATGGTATGATAACAACTTCTCAAGTTGGTGGAGCTTTCTTCGTAGCTCTAAAAGTATCTTTCTTTGCAGCAATAGTTGGTGCACTGCCAATAATCCTTGGTCAAATTTGGTTGTTTGTTGCTCCGGGCTTGTATGCTAACGAAAAAAAGATGATTATTCCATTTATAGTCGGTGGTACATTGATGTTTCTAGTCGGTGTCCTATTTGCTTATTATATCGTTACTCCTTTTGGATTTGATTTTTTAATTACCTTTGGTAGTTTTAAATTTACTCCTCTGATTAACATAGAAGATTATGTTGGTTTTTTTACAAAAATCATGTTTGGATTTGGTTTAGCGTTTGAGTTACCGATTTTTGCATACTTTTTAGCACTACTTGGAATGATTGATGATAGAATGATGAGAGACTTTTTCAAATATGCTGTTATTATTATCTTTGTTGTTGCCGCTCTACTGACTCCTCCTGATGTTTTAACTCAATTACTAATGGCTGGTCCATTAATCGTACTATATGGTTTCTCAATTTTAATTGTTAGGATGGTTAATCCTGCTCCGCCACTTGAAGATGAAGAGGATGAAGACGAAGATGAAGACGAAGTAGCTATTGCACTAGAGAAGAAGAGTGACTGACCCAGAACTACTAACTTCCAGCTATGATTTCACACTTCCCGATGAACTCATAGCTACACATCCTGTACATCCAAGAGACAAAGCAAAACTTTTAGTTTACAACCGCCAAACAGATGAAATAAATCACTGCCATTTTTATGATTTTGAAAAATATATTCCCAAAAATTGTGCACTTATTTTTAACGACACTAAAGTTATAAAAGCAAGACTTTACGGTCATAAACCAAGTGGCGGTAAAATTGAGCTTCTTATAAACAGACCTCTAGATGCAAACAACATAAACGTATATATCAGAGGTAAGGTAAAAGTTGATACTAAGATAATGTTTGATGATGATTTAGAAGCAATTGTACAAGAATTAAAAGATGACGGAAGTAGAGTTGTAAACTTTTTTGAAGAAGGTAATCTTTTAAGATTTGAAGATCTTCTACCAATCATAGAAAAAATCGGGCACATTCCACTTCCTCCATACATCCAAAGAGAAGATAATGCCGAAGATGCTTCAGAATATCAAAGTGTTTTTGCAAGAGAAGAAGGAGCAGTAGCAGCTCCAACAGCTTCACTGCATTTTACAGAGGAACAACATAAAAGAGTTTGCCAAAATCATGATCATGCATTTGTTACTCTGCATGTTGGGAGTGGAACGTTTAAACCAGTAGAAGCTGAGAGAATCACAGATCATCCTATGCACTCTGAGTATTATGATATCTCCGATAAAGCAAAAAATATACTTGACTCTGACAAGCCAATACTAAGTGTTGGGACGACTTCTACAAGGACAGTTGAATTTTATGTAAGACACAGATGGATGCAAAGAGGAGAGGCAAATCTATTTTTGCATCCAAATAATAAACCCTTAAGAGTGAATCATCTACTTACAAATTTTCATCTTCCTAAATCAACTCTTTTGATGTTAGTCTCATCTTTTGTCGGAGTAGAAAAAGCTCAAGAGCTTTATGCAGAGGCTATAAAAAAGAAGTATAGGTTTTACTCATATGGCGATGCAATGCTAATTATTTAATTAGTCCGTAAAAGGAACTCGTCCCTTTTACTTCGCTGGAGCAGCATGAGGCTACTCATCGTGAAAAATGCCATTGGTTAGCATTTCTAAAATCTAAACTTATTTTATAAGCTAGAGCGTACCCTTCCATTTTCTATACTTATCTCTCCACTTAGCTCTGCTTCAAATATTTTAGTTGGATACTTTTTCAGAGCCTCATCATAAGTTGGATTTGTTTTACAAAAGTCCATAAAATCATCCACTTTTATTTGAGTATTATTTTGTACTTTTGAAAACTTAGCTACAAACTCATCTATGTCGTATATAGCTTTAGCTCTACCTGATTTTAAAAGCTCATTTGTAGCGCTGCTTTCCCCTATTCTATGAGCAAATACATATATCTCTTTATTCATCTTAAGAGCAAATTCTATACTTCTCATACTTCCGCTGTTTAGCTCAGCTTCTGCGACGACTAAAACTTCACCGAGAGCTACAACAAGCTCATTTCTGACTACAAAACTCCAAGGTGTTGCCCGAAAATCATCTTTAAACTGACTAAGTAAAAGTCCATTTCTTTCTATATCACTCAGTAAATTTTTATTGATTGCTGGATATTTGATATTTACTCCACAGGGGAGAACAGAAATAGTATTTGACTCACCAGCTCCTTTATGAGCAATTGCGTCTACGCCCATTGCACCTCCACTAACAACACAGATATTGTTTCTTGAAAGTGCAGATGATAGTTGATGAGTCAGAGAACGAGAATATTTTGAAGGCTTTCTGCTTCCGACAATAGAGATTTTTGTTTTTTTCAAAAGTTCAAGGTTACCACTATAAAAAAGCTCTTTAGGATAGCTTTTCATAGCTTCTAGTTCAAAAATATGACCTTGAACCAAATTCATTTAATAGAGTCCGTTAATATAGACTAAGTCAACATCTTTAAATAAGTTTTTTGATTCATGAAGAGCCAAAAGTGTATTTGCATGTGGATGTCCTATAGCTATAGCTGTACCATGAAGTTTTGCAATTTTTATTGCTCTTTTTATCTGAATAGTAATAGATACTTTATCCAGAGCATGATCTAAAAATACATCTCTTGCAACATAATTTAGACCAAAATTTTTCATAACTTTAGGTGCTGTTGTCTCAGCTGTAGTTCTACTGTCTATAAAACTTATGTCTTGTGATTTTAGAGCATAAATCAAACGGTTCATAGCTAGTTCATTTGATGTGAACTTACTTCCTGTATGATTATTTATATAAGAAACTCTAGGAAACGATCTTTTGATCTCCTTAATTCTTAGTGATATTTTTTCATCAGAGTCGCTAACTCTAAGTGTCCTTGGTTCTTCAGCATTAAAGTTTTCTGCTTCCATAGGCAAGTGAACCATATAGAAACTCTCCTTAGAAGCAAGTTTTGCAGAGTTAGGACGAAACTTACTAGGTGGTAAAAATGACATTGTTAGAGGTATACCTAAACTTTTTATTGCATTTACATGAGATTTAACACTTACATCATCAATAATGATAGCTAACTTTGGTTTAGATGATATTTTTCTTACATCTCTTTTTACTCTTTTTGGAGGAGCGGGTGGTTTAGGAAGAGTTCCGTCTCCATACTCATGTGCAGCCGCACCTTTATCGACTTTACTCTCTTTTTTAAGAACATCTTTTAGTCTTGTATTTACACTTTGCTTCTCTTTTTTGCTGCTCGCTTCTTCTAGCTTTTTAAGCATAGAAAGTCTTTTTTTCTTATCCGTTTGAACTTGTTTTTCTATATCTTTCTTCGCATCTTCATAGCCTATGTAATAGCCCCCGACTAGTGCGCCTAAACCAAGAGCTATAGCTGCCAAAATCCACGCTACGTATGTTAAAAAACTATTACTGCTAGATTTTTTTCTTTTTCTTTTTGTCATTTAAACTATACTCTCCAAAATTTTCATAACTATATCCAAAAAAGTAAAAAAACAGTACTTAATATTTCAAATAGACATACTTATAATAGAGCGAGCTATTTTTAAGCATACTTTATGTATAATCCCGCGTTCCTTTCTCTTTGTATCACTAGAAATTAGCGATATGTACACATCCGAAAGGGAAACAATGCCAAAGCGGCAAATACCAAAAGGAGATTATACTCTATGAGAAACTACGAAAACTTAGTTATCGTTAAACCAACCTTTACAGCTGAAGAAATCCAAGCTAGCATCCAAGCTATCGAAGATACAATTACTTCTAACGGTGGCGAAATCGCTACTACAGACTCAATGGGAATGAGAAAATTAGCATACCCAATTGATAAAAACGAGCGTGGTTACTACCATGTTATCTATTACTCTATTGCTCCATCTGCAATTAGTGAAATTGAAAGACGTTTCCGTATTAATGAAGATCTTCTTCGTTTTGTAACTATTAAATATGATACAAATCGTGAGATTACTGCATGGAATCAATTAGTTCAAAAAGCTGAGAAAAAAGCTGCTGCACCTGCAAAAGAAGAAGCTCCAGTAGCTGAAACACCGGCAGTTGAAGAAGCTCCAGTGACTGAAGCTCCAGTAGCTGAAACACCAGCAGTTGAAGAAGCGGCAGCTGAGTAATCAGTAAAGCCTAATAAATTAAGGAAAGCTCATGTTTAATAAAGTAATATTAGTTGGAAACTTAACTAGAGATATCGAACTCAGATACACTCAAGGTGGAATGGGAATAGCAAAAACTGCTATTGCAACTAGCCGCAAATTCACTGCTAATGGTGAGAAAAAAGAGGAAATCTGTTTTGTTGATATAACTTTCTTTGCTAGAAGTGCAGAGGTTGCTAACCAATACCTTCGTAAAGGAAGTAAAATTCTTGTTGAGGGAAGACTTAATTTTGAACAATGGGCAGATCAAAATGGACAAAAACGCTCAAAACACTCTGTAACAGTTGAAACTATGCAGATGCTAGACTCTAAAGGCGACAACCAAGGTGGCGGTTATCAAGCTCCTGCACAAAATAACGGTGCAGAAAGCTACAACCAACCACAGGGTCAACAACAAGCCCAAAGTTACCAACAGCAACAACCAAGCTATGGTAATAACGAGTCTAAGCAACAAACGCAAAGTTATCAACAACCAAGTGCTGGGAATGGATATGGACAACAACAAGCAAATGCTCAAAGTCGTCAGATGCCAAGTAGCGATTCTGTTCCTGTGATTGACATCGATGAAGATGAAATTCCATTTTAGAAAATAGATAATAAAGGAAATAACATGGCAGAAAAAAGAAAATACAAAAAAAGATATTGTAAATATTGTGAATCAAAAGTTGATTTTATGGATTATAAAGATGTAGGAGCTTTACGTTTCTCTCTTTCTGAGCGTTATAAAATCATGCCTCGTCGTCTTACTGGAAACTGTAAACGTCACCAAGATATGATCTCATCAGTAATAAAAAGAGCTCGTGCAGCAGCATTAGTTCCTTATACTGTAACAAGAAAAGCAGTTGTTACTGCACCATTCGAAAACCTAAGATAGATCTACTATCTAGTACAGGCGAGGAGCGTAAGCTCCTACCTTACGCTAATGCTGAGTTTGACTCTGTGTCAAACCTCACACCCCAAAATACTTCTTCATTTCACTTATTGAGCGAACAGAAAGCGTTCTTTTTTAATATCTTTACATTTACTATATCAACTAGGAATATTTTTTGCTTATAGATAAGTAAAAAAGTACTCATATGCGCATTTTCATTATTTTATTTTTACTACTTACTTCTCTAATGGCAAAAAGCTCTGACTTTTCAGTTATTGTAAATAAGCCTTTTGATGATGCTTTATTTGATATCACAGAGGATTATGACAGACAAATAAGTGCTGTCGGTTTTTCAAAGGAGTATAAGCAATCTTCTGCTAATAGAAGTAATACATACACTAATGCCTTCGACTATCTATCAAGTGTAGCAGATGCTCATGGTCCTCAAATGCATCTACTAAAAATAGATAAGTACGCAAATATCAATTTAAGTAAAGCAACAAAAATGTCTCGTTTTAGTGAAGCGATTGCTGTAGTTAAAACACCTTCAAATGGATATTTCGTTGGTGGATATACACTTGACGGCTCACTAATAATATTAAAACTTGATTCTAATGGCAATATTATTTTTAACAAGACATTTGGAACAAAAAACTACGATAGAATGAATAACCTTATAAAGCTAAGTGATGGTGGTATTTTAGCTATTGGCTCATCTATAACTTCTCGCTCACAACATGATGGATTATTTGAGACAGGGCTTGGCCTTAATGACATATATTTAACACGCTTTTCTAAAGACGGCAGAAAACTTTGGAGCAAAAAATATGGTACAGAGTATGATGATAGAGGCATAGACGCTGTTGAAGCATTTGACGGGTCTATTCTTGTTTTAAGCACTACAAGTAATGAAAAAAATAAAAATATAACGCTTATGCGAATCACTGAAAATGGAAACAAAATTTGGCTTAAACACTATGAGGCTGATGAAGTTATAACTCCATACAAAATCATCAGACTAAGAGACAATAATTTTTTAGTCTCACTTACTCAAAAAGATGATATGAAAAAAGAGCAGATAAGACTAATAAAGTTTGATCTGCAAAAAAATGTTCTAATAGATCAAAAAATCCATACAACATACTCAAGTGGACTAAAAGATATAAAAGAATACTCTGATGGTTCTATTGTTGGTGTAGGATATGTACAAGATGCATACAATACAGATGCTTTAGTGATGATGCTCGATAGTGGATTGGATATGCTTCATCAAGAGCACTACGGTGAACAAAACTATGATATGTTCAATGCAGTAACTATACTTCATAATTCACAAGCTGCAGCAGCCGGAATATATACATATGAAGATACACAAAACTCTAATATGTGGGTAGTTAAATTAAACAGAGATGCAACTATTGCTCAAAAATCTGTCAAAAGTGTAAACGTTTACGAAGAGCTTATAAAACTATTCAAAAATGAAATATCTACTGGTAAAATGACAATCAAAGAAGACCTGAGTATTGAGTTTATGGATAGTGAGTTGTATTTTAAAGTCGCTCAGTATGAACTCACAAAAGTCCAAAAGCTATATTTAGATAAATTCTCAGATAAACTGATTCCATTTTTACATAGATATAAAGAGTATATAAATACCTTAGAGATAAATGGTCATACATCCAGTGAGTGGAATGATGATAATTTCACAAGCAGATATCTTAAAAATGAAAAGCTTTCTATGAACCGTTCATACTCTACTCTTAGCCATATATTTAAAAATCAAGATTTAAAGAAACAGACTTGGCTAACTAATATCTTAAAAGGGAGTGGTCTTAGTTTTTCTAAAAAGATTATGAGAAGTGAGAATGAAAATAGAGAAAAATCAAGAAGAGTTTCGTTTAAAATTATTTTGAAGTAGATTTACGCGCGTGAAACGCGTAAATGAAAGTTTAGTTATTTATTGAGCACTTATGCATCAAAGGTTAAAGCAGATTCTCTAAAACTCAAACGAACTTTATCTTGTTTTAGTTTCTTATACAGTTTAAATTTTGCCTTCTCAAGCTCTTCATCATTTAGTGAAAGTTCAGATTTCATCTCTTCATTGTCCATTTGTGCGCTGTCCATTGCAAACAGCTTTAATTCTTTTTTTGTAAGTTTAGATTTCAAAACACCATATAAAAGTTTATCGTCTTCTATAAGTATATCTATATCCATTTTACAAAATCTAGCCAGCATCTGTCTAAAGTTATTTTCTTCGTTATATTGTTTCCAAACCGAATTTTCTAGCATTATATTTTCTCCAATATTTTTGTTAAATTTTTCTCTTTAATAATTATGTTTGCTTCTTTTTCTAAGATCTCTCTTGCACAAAAAGCGACTCTTGTCCCCGCGTGAGCAAACATACTAAGATCATTTGCTCCGTCTCCACACACTAGTGTCTCTTCTTCGCTAACACCTAAAATGTTTTGAAGTCTTTGAAGCATGTCACCTTTAGAGAAGTTAAACATCATATCTCCACCTACAAGACCTGTAAGCTTTCCATCTTTTTGGTGCAGTACATTTGAGAAGTCTGCGTCGTAACCCAAGATATCTTTTGCATATCCTGTAGCACTTCTAAAACCACCGCTAAAACATACTACTTTTATGCCTCTTTTTTTAAGCTCTGTAATAGTTTCTATAGCGCCTGGCATATATGGCAGGTTTTGACTAATTTTCTCAACTACACTATAGTCAAGTCCTTTTAAAAGTTTAACTCTTTGTTGCAATGACTCAAAAAAATCAAGTCTTCCAGACATTGCTTCTTCAGTTATACGACTTACCTCTTCACCAAAGCCTAATTCTTCAGCAAAAAAATCGATAGTCTCACCATCCATTAAAGTTGAATCAAAATCAAATACAGCTAGTTTTAGCATCTATATCACTCACTTTTGTTATAATGTCGCAATTATACCCACTTAGGATTTTTTTTGTTTGATAAACTGATAAATAAGCTAAAAAATGATACATACATTACGCTTGAAACGACACCTGGGCACTCCCCTACTTTCTCCCCAATCATAGAAAAAATAGAAGAGCTAGAGCTACAAAACTATGTGGATGGTTTTTCAACTACAGACAACCCTTTGGCAAAACTAAAATATAATTCTCTTTTTGCGGCTAAGATGCTACAAGACAGATTCAACAAACCTGTAATTGCAACCATGAGCATGAGAGATAGAAACAAGATAGCACTTCAGTCTGATCTTCTTGGCGCAAATGAAGTAGATATTAGAGCGATATTGGCACTTACAGGTGATCCGGCAACTATATCTGATCAACCTCATGCAAAAGGTGTATTTGAAGCTGACAGTTCTCTACTACTTGATATCATAAGTGCTTTTAATTCTGGAATGGACTATGCAGGTAAGCCACTGGCTCATAAACCAAAAGAAATACTTCCATTTGCTGTTGTAAACTCTTACGCAAAAAATCCAAGAACACTGCAAAAGAAAATGCAGAAAAAAATCAAACACGGTGCTCTAGGAATAATTACTCAACCGGTTTATGATTTAGAAAATGCAAAACAGCTACTTGAACTAAAAGAAGCTGCAATCAAAGAATGCGGTTCTGAAAGTAAAAGTGCTGAGCTTATTTTAGGAATCTTCCCAATTACAAAACTACGTACTGCACAATTTTTGTCTGCTCATGTTCCAGGTATTAATGTTCCTGACAGTTGGATAGAGGCTCTTAGGATTGCTAATGAAAAGGGTCTAGAAGAGGAGTACAAAGTAGGATTTGAATTAAGCAAAAATCTTTTTGATGAGATTAAAGAGTATCATCCTAAACTTCACCTAATGACTGCAAATCAGTTTAAACTGGCAAAAGATATATTAAAATAAAATAGGAAAATTATGATTGATTTAAAACTACTACAAAAAGATTTTGACATAGTTAGCGCAAAGCTAATTCGCAAAGGTGTAGATGCTGCACTTATTGAAAAATTAAAAATTAAAAATGAAGAATTAAAAAAAGCAAAATCAAGCTTTGAAACACTTCAAGCACTACAAAACTCTATGAGCAAAGAGTTTGGTATTTACAAAAGAGAAGGCAAAGACATAAGTGAGCTAAAGCAGAGAGTAGATGCTAATAAAATCGTAATCAATGAAGCACTAGAAATTCAAAGAGCTTGCCAAGAAAAATTAGAAAACATAGCTATGTCTATTCCAAATATGCCAGATGATAATGTTCCAGACGGTAAGGATGAAGATGACAATGTTGAGATTAAAAAAGTTTTAACTCCTAGAGAGTTTAGCTTTACTCCTAAAGAGCATTGGGAACTAGCTGAGGAAAATGGTTGGATAGACTTTGAGCGTGGTGTAAAACTAGCTACAAGTCGTTTTAGCGTATCATTTGGAATGGGTGCTAAACTTGAACGTGCATTAATTAATTTTATGCTTAATTTCAATTCGAAAAGAGGTTTTGATGAAGTAAGTGTTCCTGCTCTTGTAAACCGTACAGCATTAGAGGGAACAGGTCAGCTTCCTAAGTTTGAGGATGATCTTTACAAAATTGATGGTCAGGAACTTTTCTTAATCCCAACAGCAGAAGTTCCGGTCACAAACCTTTACCAAGATGAGATTTTATCTGCAGACGATTTACCTAAAAAGATGACAGCATATACATCATGTTTCAGAAAAGAAGCAGGTGCTGCAGGACGTGATACTAGAGGAATGATAAGACAGCACCAGTTTCATAAAGTTGAATTAGTTGCTCTGTCAAAACCTGAGGAGAGTGAAACTATATTTAATGAGATGGTAGAGTGTGCATCTGATATTTTAACTGCACTTGAACTTCCACATAGAATCGTTAATCTTTGTACTGGAGATTTAGGGTTTTCAGCTGCTCACACAACAGATATTGAAGTCTGGCTACCAGGTCAAGCTACATACCGTGAAATCTCTTCAATCTCAAACACGAGAGAGTTCCAAGCAAGACGAGCTAAAATACGCTTTAAAGATGGAAAGAAAAACTCTATGGTTCATACTCTAAACGGTTCATCTTTAGCCGTTGGTAGAACGCTTGTGGCTATTATGGAAAATTATCAGAATGAAGATGGTTCTATAGATATTCCTGAAGTTTTAAAGCCTTATTTAGGAATGTAATTTAATACTTTTATAGTAAATTGTATAAAGTGGCTGTATATTTTCAGCCACTTTTTAATTCTATTTAAAAAAAGATTATTATATCATTTATGCTTCTGCATTTTTCCTATCTATTTCATATTCAGTATTAACAAATAGTCTATTTACATTTTCAAGCATTCCATATAAATTCAAATTACGATCACAAATATGTTCTAAAATTCCTCCTTGACTATCAATAAAAATAAAAGTTTCATAGTCATGGTTTTTTTTATCCATAAATGGAGAGTATATAACACAATCTGCATATTCTAATTTGGGATACTTTTTACATGCTTTCCCGTAAGTGGGACATGTATAATTAACCTTTTTAATCTCTAAAAAATCATTTTGAATAGCGTTGCATAATCCATCTTGTAAGTGAGGAAATCTATCTGTTAGATTTTCATACTTTAAAATTTTATTCATAACATCCTCCTATTGATTGATATTAATTATTAAAATTACTTAAAGAGTTTATTGAAAAAAAACTAATAACTTTATTAGTTTAAAATTAAGTTCACAGGCTTAAGGTTTATTCCCATGAGGTATGCATCACATCCATCACGATAAAAATCTTTTAAGCTTTTAAGAACACTAAAACCAAGTTGCTCATACAAAGATATAGCGACTCTATTACTTACACGTACCTCAAGAAACAACTCTTTAAATTCCATCATCTCCAAACTATTTAATATCACATTAAATAGCTTTATAGATATCTTTTTTCCACGATGTTCTTGAGCGACTCCTATAGAGTACAACTTAGCATTACGACGTTTAATCAGCACAAGAATATAACCTAAAATTATTCCATTTGATTCCGCTATATAAAGCATATTGTTTCGTATATGATACGTAAAAGATGCTTTAGAGAGAGGATAATCAGCTAAATTAAACAACTCTTGTTCTAATGTAAAAAGATTTGAGGCATCTTTACTTTGAGCTTTTCGTATTATCATTTTTGATATATTGTATACTTTGGTACAAGTTTAAATGGTCTATATGACATTTTTACCTTACGAAGGTTTTCAAATCCCATATCATCACCTACATTGATATATGTCACTCTATAATGCTCTTTAAGAATTTTTGAAAACTCTCGAAATATAAACTGTGCACATCCTAAAATTTCAAAATCTGTCTTTTCAATAATCACACTTGCTGTGTCCTCATTTATTTTTTCACCGACAGTAAAACCTTTTAACTCACCATTTATGTAAATCACAAGCCCTATTAATGATAACTCATTGTAGTTTTTAATCATCTGTTTAACTGCTATACGTTCTTGGTGAATACCTTCTAAAAAGTTTTCAGCTTCCTCACTTGGCATGTATTTGACTCTATCCGTAACCCATTTGTTAAATAGAAGTATAATCTCATCTTTATGTTTTGAACTATCCAACTCCTCTACAACACAATCAGGATAAGACTTTTTAAACTTATTAATCTCTGTGCGTTTTGTATGATAGCTATTGCCTCTTAGATATATTAAGCTATCAACTAAATAGATATAATCAACCAATTTTTTCTCTACGATGTAGTTGTCCATCATGACAAACATACTTTGAGCATCATCGGTATACATTGCAAACTCTTCAACCATTGCCTCTTGTACATAGTCTATTCGTGCATAATATGGTGAACTGTTATTCTCATTCATAATTGTAAAACAACTTATCATAGCGTCAGTTATATATTTTTTCTTTCCAAGGGGAGGTAGAATCATCGTCAATTCTCCAGCTGTCATAACAAAAAGGCAAAAACATTTATTTATAATTGCATAAAAGCCACTACTATTTGCAAGCCATATATAATTAGCCGCAAAGGTGTAATCACTTAAATCAATATGAAGTCTTGATAGATACTTTTCCAACACTGGTTTTACATCAAGTGTAAAGGGTTTGAGTACTTGTTCATTTACAGTCAGATTAGCCATGTTAATCCTTTTAATAATAAAAAAATTTTAGAATAATACATCTTTTTTTTTGTTTTGCAGTTGTAAGTTTTTCAAGTACTTAAAGCGACCTATTTTACGTAATAAAATTAAAATATTTGAGTGAATATTAAAAAAAATAGGTATAGTTCCATTATAACTATTTCTACAAATTGGAAATTCAACATGACTACATACAACTTAACGGACATACAACAACAAGAAGCACTTTCAACTTACTCTGAGAACTTAGTTCTAGAAGCTTATCAAGCAGAACTTGTAAAGATGCAACAGCACTTAGAAAACCACAAGCTAAAACTTATCATTCTATTTGAGGGACGTGATGCCGCAGGAAAAGGAAGTGTTATTGGTAGTGTTGCTAGATATATGAATCCTAAACATTATAGAATTGTTGCTCTTGGAAAGCCGACACAAGAAGAACTAACACAATGGTATTTTCAAAGATATATCAAACATTTTCCACATGGTGGTGAGATTATTTTGTTTGACAGAAGTTGGTATAATCGTGCGATGGTAGAACCTGTTTTTGGGTTTTGTAGTGCAGATGAGTATAAGCTATTTATGAAACATGTCGTTCCTTTTGAAGAGTCTTTAGTCGAGCAAGGAACTATTCTGGTAAAGCTTTACTTTAGTGTCAATAAAGATAAACAAGCATTAAGATTTGAACAACGCAGAACAGATCCACTTCGGCAATGGAAACTTAGTGAAATCGACTTGCAAGCACAAAGCATGTGGCACAACTTTACGGATGTAAAGTACCGCATGTTGCAACAGACAAGTAAAGAGACTACACCTTGGCATGTCATACGATCAAGTAACAAACATAAAGCACGAATGGAAACAATGAAACTTTTACTAAATACTATAGATTATAATGGAAAAAGCAGTACTTTAAACTTAGATTCTGATAAGAGTGTGGTTTTTACAGCTGAACAAGAGATAGAGATTATGAATAAACAAGCTTCTCAAAAAACTGTCTATTAACCAATTTATAGACAGTTCACTCTTTCTTTCCATTATACCGCATCACAAAGATATACAGACTCAATGAAACTATCATTATCCCGACTCCGGCAATAAGATAAAAAGCATGTACCATTTTGGATGAATCACTAAGTGCAATTTTAAACACAACCATCAGTGATTCAATTGATAAAGCTATAATAATTGAAGTTAAGAATCGTGCTAAAAGACGATTTTCTAGGTTATTGTTGCGACTTAAACTTTTGTAAAAGACTTCATGTTCTAAAATAGTTTTTGATAAGTCAAATATAGCCAAGGCAAGAGTTAGAGCTATTATAGAACGGAAAAGTCCTGATAATAAATCCTTATCACTATCTAAAACTATTGTCCATGTAATATAAATAGCATATATTATAAGTGCTAATGAGAAGAGTGCCAGCAGAAATCCAAATAATGTATAAAAGTATCGTGTAAACTCACTAAAGTACTCATGCCCTTCTATTAGTGAAAGTTCTTTTAAAAGCGTATAAAGCTCAAAATCACAAACAATATATTCATCTGCTATGTGTATAACGACTGTTATAAATGGAGTTCCTGATCTTGAGTTAACATATATATTAGAAATGTATATATTGTCGTCTCTAAATTGAATACGGTCAAGTAGATGAGCCTTATCCAAACCTATACTGCTATTATCAACATTTTCTTGTGTATATAAAGGTGTTGATTGTTTAAATTTTTTATTTATTTTGTAGGTTGCTTTTAGTGCCGGAAATAGTGCAAAAATAGATTTACTGACTAATATATCGTATTCATCAAAATCGATGCTGTCAACCATAGCTGTAAGTGAGTTTTCTATAAATGAGTAGTTGTTTTTATATATTGCAACAATTTCTTTCATAACTGCCTCAGTTCATACATTAAATAATATATCAAGTAAGAAAGCTTTTAACTTTAGCACTTTATTTACTAAATTTAACTAGTATATTTAAATTAATTAATAAACTTAATAAACCAAAATTAAAGTATTTTCTTGGTACTTTTTTTGCTTATAAAAGACTAAAACAAGGTAGGTAATGGCTGAAGAACTAGAAGATATTATTATCATTGAAGAGAGTGATGCAGCTGGATCCGATACAATTCACGAATCAGAATCTATTCTAGATGATGATTCTTCCAAAAAGAAAAAAATACTTATCTTTGGTCTTATCGCTGTCCTTCTTGTTATTATTATAATAATAGTTCTGTTTTTTATTTTAAAGTCTCCGGATGTTAAACAGAAACACTCTATGGATTTTATAGAGACTAAACTAGAACAAAACACTACAAAAGCTATACAGCCGAGTAAACTAGAAAATATGATTTCAAAGGCTAACTATCTTTACTCTACAGGATCAAAAGATGAAGCTCTATTTTTATATGAGAAGATTGCTATGTATAGTGAAGCAATCTCTGTATACAATTTAGGTGTAGCTCAATTAAAAGATGGAACTTACGAACTAGCTCTAAAAACATTTAAAAAAGCTATAATTAATGATGAAAAACGATGTGTAAGTGCTATAAATGCCGCAGTTTGTTCTTTGCATCTAAAAGATGAAAAGAGTTTTAATTACTATATTGACTTGGCCTACGCTTATCTTGCTAAAGAGAAAAATTCACCTCAGTACTCTTATTATTATGCATTAATAAATTACTATAATAAGAATTATCTTGAAGCACTCAGTGCTTTAGAAAATCCAACTAGCAAAGAGTACCCGACAACTCAAAAGCACTTAAGAGCAAAAATCAATGCACTCTACTCAAATAATTACAAAGCAATAGAAGCTATGGAAAAAAACTTTCAAGTTGAAGACTCTTTTAGTATTGCTATGCTCTATGCAAGAATAGGTGATCTTACGCTTGCACAAAAACATTTAGCAGAAGCAATCGTAAAAAATATTGAGCCAGTAAAATCTGCTGTAGCCCAAGCACTAGTTAACCTAAAAGCAGGACGAGTACAAACTGCGAGTAAACAAATAAAAAATGTAACAGATATGTTTCCTGAAGAAGTATACAAGCCGTATCCTATATCAGTAAACTTAAAAGAGTCTCTTTTTGATCCGCTAAAAGCGCAACTTAGATATAGAGATAGAATCAAACATGCTAAGATATTTAACTATCTGAAAATATTCTATTTTTCACCATATAAAATTTTTAATGCGGATCAGACTATTAGCTATATTCAAAAAGGAAATGCCAATATTTATATTGATAACATCTCATCTGCAAAAGAGTACCTACAAAGAAGTGCTTCTGCTTCGAGTGTAAATAAAGGCATTGTTAAAGCTATTAAAAAGGCTTTATCATTTAAATTAAGAGATGCTAATTCAGATTTACAAAAACTTGTAGTACTTCAACCAAAGCACTCTATACTTCATTATAATCTTGCTCTTACTTATGCTCAAATGGGTAATATGACAAATGCTCATAAACATTTTCTTCTCTCTTATCATTTAAATGCAAAGAACTACCTATCTGGTATTTTTGCCATTATGACAAGTCAGCTTATAAATAAAGACTCTACTAAATTAACTGAAATAGTTAAAGATTCTATATCACTAGAAGAAGCAAGTGAAGAAATAAATCTATATAAAACACTTTTATTTATAAGTGATAATAATATTATTTCAACAGCAGACTGGCTTGATAAAGATTATAAGCAAAGACCTCTTTACTTAGCTATGGATACTATAATAGCACTTGGATTAAATAATATTGATGCTGCGAAGAAAGCTTCTCATAAACTCACGGTACTACTTCCAAATGAAATTCTTCCACATATGATGTATATTGATTCACACTTCTCAGACTTAAAGCCAAAAGAATATGCTAAAAAAGTATTAAACTATCTCAAAATACAGAAATTTAACTTTAATGACCTATACTATGGCCCATATATTACTAGATACCTATATACTCAACAAAACCTTATAACTGGTAAGCTATTTTTTCTTAGAAAACAGCTAAGAGATGTACTTGAGACTACAAATAGAAATACTCATGAGATAACGAGTGCTCTGGCTCTCGCATCATTATATGACAAAGCTTTTGAAGAGTCATACACTCTTTATAATTACCTTATTGATGATTTGAAAGTTAGAGATGCTTATACACTCTTTTTAGGTGCTGTTGCTTCAACTGCGGCTGATCATCATGCCAATGCTATTGCACTTCTTGAGTTATCAAAGATGAAAGATGGAAGCTTTTTAGAGAGTCGTTATGCTTTAGGTCTGTTATATCTTGAAGTTCAGAACAATCAGGGTGCAGCAATTCAGTTTGGAAGAATTGGAGATAATGGATTTAGCTCTGAGTATTTTAACTTTGATATTAACCTGAATAAATTGCTCTTTGAAAAAGAACAAGCAGCAAAAGAGTAGAGTTACTTCTTTGCTAAACTCTTAGGTATTAACATTGCAGCCCTTACTAAACCATACATAATATACAGTACAAAAATCAGCGCAAAACCTTCTATAGGATACATAAATACTGCAAATAGAGCTGATAATATAAAAACAAAAAATTTCATAGCATGTTTCGGACTAAAGTCTACTTTTTTAAAACTTGGATAGCGTATATTACTGACCATAAGTAATGAAATTAAAATAGATAAAAGCATAACCACTAAACCATAGTCATTATTAAAACCATATTTTTGAAATAAAAGAACCAATAAAGAAACAAAAACTGCTGCAGTTGGGATAGGAACACCTATAAACACTGATGGTTCACTACTCACTGTCATGACATTAAATCGAGCTAATCTAATCGCACCAAATATTACAAATAAAGCAGATACGACAACACCAAATCGACCAAATTCATGACCGACAAAAAGGTACATCAAAAGTGCCGGAGCTACTCCAAATGCAACCATATCAGCTAAGGAATCAAACTCTACACCAAACTTAGAACAAGTATTAGTTAGTCTTGCTACTCTTCCATCCAATCCATCAAAAATAAGAGAAAGCATTATCAACCAAGCAGCTTTTTCAAAGTTTCCGTCAACTGCACTTATGATGCTAAAAACACCGGAGAATATAGATGCCGCAGTAAAAAGGTTTGGGAGTATATAAATTAAGTTAGCAGGTCTTTTTTTCATTTTTTATGAAAAGTACCCTACTAATGTCTGAGATGCATTTAATTCTTGTCCAACACTTACATTAACTCTGAAGTTTTGAGGTAAATACACAGTTGTGATACCATTAACCATAAGTCCGTATCTACTTCCTTGAACTAAATTTTGTTTTGTGATTACATCTAGTTTAATATCATCAAAACTTTGCTTTAACATATGAGATACTTTAACATTGTTTTCGTGTGAGTCTTGAAATACTACTTCAACTCTCTCATTTACATCTCTAGCCAGTGGAGATAGTTGAGAAAGTCTTGCACCATGTTTTATATCTATTGTTTCTATTTTCGAGCTTAATGGCGTACGAAGAAGAGATACGTTTAAGTAACTACTATTAATCTCTAGCTTATAAGCATACTCTTCATTCTCTAATTCTTCAATAGAGATAAGCACTCCATCAACAGGGCTTACGACACTCATCTGTTCAAAGTTTGGTATCATTCTCTCAGGATTTCTATATACAAATATAAAAAATATAAGTGTCAAAAAAGAAAAGAACTCTAAAAGTTCTAAATCTAAAATAGCAAAAATTATAAATGCTAAAATAGTAAAACCTATACGACTAAAGCCTTCTTTTGCTATTGGTAAAAGATTATTGTTCATCTTCTTTTCCATTATCTTCTTTTTTGCTATCTTTTTCAGCCATCTCAGCGTCTTCTTTTAGCTCTTCTGCTATATCACCTACATTAACAGAAACTTTTGAATCTATATTATTCTCTTTTTCAAAATCTATAATAATATCTCTAACTTCTTCACCAGTTATATTTTCTTTTTTGTAAAGAAGTTTTACCATATCTTCTATAGCACCTCTATACTCTTCAAGTCTAGTAACAACACTGTCATAGTGCTCAGCTAATGAGGACTTTATAAACTCATCCATATTTTCAGCCATTTTATCACTATACTCACGAGTTGCTTGTTGTCCTCCACCAATGAAAGAATGTCTACTTTTTTCTAGAACCATTAGTCCAGCTACATCACTCATACCATATGTTTGTACCATTGATTTTATAATATCTGTAGCTCTCTCTAAGTCATTTCCAGCACCAGTAGAGATTTCACCGATGAAAACTTGCTCAGCAGCACGACCACCAAGCAGAACATCTACTTCTGCCCACATCTCATGTTGCTGCATCATAAATTTGTCTTCTTCTGGTTTATTAAGCGTATATCCAAGAGCAGCAAGACCACGAGGAACAATAGATACTTTAGAAACTTTTTTAGCTCCCTTAGTAGTCTCAGCAAGAAGCGCATGACCACTTTCGTGATAAGCAACAATCTTTTTTTCTTTAGGATTTATACGACGAGATTTTTTAGCAAGTCCCGCTATTGCTCTCTCAACTGATTCATACAGATCACTTTGTGTAACAGTTTTTTGACTTTTTCTACCAGCTAATAGCGCCGCCTCGTTGATAATATTAGCTAAATCTGCACCAGCAAGTCCGGCAGTTAAACGGGCAATCTCTTCTATCTCAACATCCGAGTCCATTTTTACATTTTTCATATGTACTTTTAGGATTTTTATACGACCTTCATAGTCAGGCTTGTCTACCAATACTTGTCTATCAAAACGACCAGGACGAAGTAGTGCTGCATCCAGAACTTCAGGTCTATTAGTAGCTGCTAAGATTATAACAGGAGTATCTGTTCCAAAACCATCCATCTCAGCTAATAACTGATTTAGAGTTTGTTCTCTCTCATCATTTCCACCCATCATTCCACCAGCAGCACGACTCTTTCCGATAGCATCGATCTCATCTATAAAGATAATACTGGGAGCATCTTTTTTAGCTTGCTCAAATAGATCACGTACACGTGCTGCACCAACACCAACAAACATCTCTATAAAGCTAGAGCCGCTTACAGAGAAAAATGGAACATCTGCTTCACCTGCAACTGCTTTAGCTAGAAGTGTTTTACCAGTACCTGGAGAACCTACAAGTAAAACACCTTTTGGAATTTTTGCACCAATTTCTACATAACGAGCTGGATACTTTAGAAAATCAACAATCTCCTGAACTTCTTCTTTTGCTTCTTCAACACCTGCTACATCATCAAACTTTGTTTTAGGTTTTTCTGAGTTGACCATTTTTTTAGAGTTGCCCATGCCAAGTATTCCGCCACCCATACTTTTTTGCATTCTTCCCGCAAAAAACATCCAGATTGCAATAATAATCAGAAATGGGAATAACCATCCAAACATCTCTGTAAACCAGTTTGTTTCACTGAAGCCAGCATACTCTATACCCTGCTTATCTAATAGTTCAACAAGCCTAGTGTCACCTTTTACAATTCTAGTAGTATATGCAGAACCGTCAGTAGCAATAGCTTTTATGTAACTTTGTCCAATACTTACTTTTGAAACAGATTTGCTCTCTACTAAAGTTTTTAATTCAGAGTAACTTACTTGTTTAGTTTTTCTATTTGCAGTACCACTGTTATCCAGTCCTGTCCCTTCTCCAACAAGCATTTTAAATAGTAATATTATTACTACTGAAAATATTGCAAAAGTTATTAATGGGTTATTGTTAAAAAAATTGTTATTTTTATTATCATCATTATTTGAATTTTGGTTTGACATTATTTATCTCTTTCATTTATTTTCTTTTTAGGACGAGTGTTACCCACTCATCTACTGCTATTCTTTCAATTATTTCACAATCTTTGTAAAAACCCAAAACTTTACTCTCATACTTATCTAAAATACCTGATAAAATCAATATACCGTCATCTTTTAAAGCGCTTTTCAAATCTTTTGCTATAAATGTAAGTACATCAGCCACTATATTAGCTACTACCACATCATATTTTGAAGAACTTAGTGAACATGAACCTTCCCATATTTTTGAGAATTTTATATTGTTCAACTTAGCATTCTCAATACTATTTTCAACAGACACAGGATCAGTATCACAAGCTTCTACAATTGCTTTTAACTTTATTGCTGCAATACCTAATATACCACTGCCACAACCAACATCAATTAGAGAGTCTCCCTCTTTTACGTACTTGGAAATTGCTCTTAACGACGAAGCAGTTGTTGGATGATGACCTGTTCCAAAAGCTAATGCCGGATCGATTGCTATGTTAATTAAATCTGGGTTTTCTTCATCCCAAGTAGGATGTATATAAAATTTATCTATCGCAAGAGGAGTGATACTTTTTTGGTAAAGCTCAACCCAGTCACTGTTTTGAAGTTTTTGTTGAGTACACTCAAGTTCTATCGTTTCACCTAAAGCTTTTTGCAAAGCTTCACGGAACTGTTCTAGCCCCCAAATAATAGTATCAAGTTCATCTTCGCTTCTAACTGTAAAACCGGAATCAGACTCTTCAAAGCCTATTGGTATAGTGTCAGTTAAAAAGTCAGCAAATAACTCCTTACGGGATGAAACCTTAACTACTAACTCGTAGTAGTATTCCTGCATTATTCAGAAACACCCATTACAGCACCAAGTTTTTCTTTTAATACTTGAGGAGTAAACGGTTTAACGATGTAGTTATTTACACCTGCTTTAAGTGCAGTAATAACTTCTGCTTTACCACCCTCTGTTGTTACCATAATAATTGGTGTATCTTTAAAACGCGCATCTGCACGAACTTTTTTAACTAATTCCAGTCCATTCATCTCTGGCATATTCCAGTCAGTAATTAGCATCTCAATATCTGGATTAGAATCCATTTGAGTCCAACCTTCAACGCCGTCAGCGCCCTCTAAAATATCTTTATAACCTAAGCGAGCCAAAGTATTTTTAATAATACGACGCATTGTAGAACTATCATCAACAACAAGTAATTTCAATTGAAATCCTTTTTAAAAAATATATTTGCAAAAATTTATACTCTAATAATAGCTAAATTTTTATTTTTTTACCATTAATCAAGAAGTTTAAACATATTTGGTAAGTCTAATGTACCCTCATAATAAGCCTTACCGATGATAACACCATCAACTTCTCTCGTTGCAATAAGAGCTTCAATATCACTGGCATCTTTGACACCACCGCTGGCAATAGTACTAATACCGCTTGCTCTTGCTATATCCAAAGTAAACTCCACATTTACTCCAGAGAGTGTTCCGTCTTTACCAACATCAGTACATATTATAGCTTCAACACCTGCATTTGCGAACTCTTTTGCTAAATCAGTAGCTTTCATACTACTAACTTCACCCCAACCTTCAACTGCAACAAATCCATCTATTGCATCTATACCTACTGCGATTGGATATTTTGCTGCCATGTCTCTAACAAACTCTGGATCTTTTACTGCGATTGACCCTAATATTATTCTATCGATTCCAATCTCTAACATTTTTTGTATTGTCTCTTCATCACGGATACCACCGCCAAGTTCCAATTTAACGTTACAGTTTTCTCTAATTTTTATTATTTGTTCTAAATTTTTAGGTTCTCCAGCAAAAGCACCATTTAAATCAACTAGATGAACCCACTCTGCGCCCATCTCTTCAAATGTTTTTACTAAAGACCATGGCTCATCTGAGTAAATCTTTGCACTATCCATAAGACCTTTTGTAAGTCTAACTGCTTTTCCATCTTTTAAATCTATTGCCGGGTATAAAGTCACTATCTTTCCTTATAGGTTAATAAAGTTTTCTAATATATGTAAACCATTTTTATGGCTTTTTTCTGGGTGAGGTTGCAAGCCCATCACATTTGCTCGAGCCACAGCTGATGTAAAATCATATCCATAGTTTGTAGTACCTATAATGTCTTCTTTATTTGTACAATTAACATGATATGTATGCACAAAGTACAGATAATGTTCCTCGTCTAAGTTTTCAAACAACGGATGTTGTGTAGTAAACATTCTATTCCAGCCCATATGAGGAACTTTTAAAGGCTCGCTGAACTTATCGCTATCAAAAGCTGTAACACTTCCTTTGATAAGTCCTAAACCTTCATGCTCACCAAATTCTTCGCTACTTTCAAAAAGCAATTGCATTCCAAGACAGATGCCAAGCATATGCTTACCACTTGCTGCATACTCTCTTAGTGCATCTATCATATTTCTATCTCTTAAATGGGTCATAGCATCTCCAAAAGCACCTACACCCGGAAGAATAAGTTTATCGTACTCTTTAAACTTACTTGGGTCACTCTCTATAACTGTATCTTCACCTAACTTAGCAAATGCATTTTGCACACTTGCTAGATTTCCCATATTATAATCAACTATCGCTATCATGAATCATTTTTCACTTTTGTAAATTTTATATATACTGCCAAACTTATTATCAGTAATGCAACACCGCCAATAATATACATTGCATACATTAACATCTGCGGATCTGTAATGGCAAACTTAAATACCAACATTAATGCTTCAATAGATAAAGCAATAATAATAGATCCCAAGAACTTAACCATCGTTTTATGTGGCCCTGAAATATTTTGTTCTTTATGTCGGCCTAGTATTTCCTCTTCTATTAGGGTTTTAGCCAAATCGAATATTGCCAAAGAAAGGGTTAGTAAAATTGTTGCTTTAAACATATCATCTATAACTAGATGAGAGATTGTAATCTCATTTACAAAAAAACTTTTGATTCCGTGAGAAAAAAGTAGCAGAGCAACTGCAATAAGAGCAAAAGCAAACATTGCATATGAAAACTTGAATAACTTAGAAAAGAACATATCTGATGTATTTAAATGAGCAATTTTCAGAACTTCATCTAGAGGCATATCCAGACAGGCCACATACTTAAGATTTCCATCTTCGCAGAATATGGGTTGAGACGCAGTAACTGTAAGATCTTGTGTTATTAGAGATGGATAAGGATCCGTAATCGTACATCTCTCTTCTCTAACTGCACGATAATAGTAAGCACGATCCGCTCTGATTTTTCCGGCATCATCATCTATCTGTCCAGTAGATGTGAATGTAGGCGAGACTTGAACACCCTTGTTATCTAAAAGATAAACACCTTCACATTTCTCTAAATCAGCCTTTATCTTTAATAGACGAGGCATAATCATTTCCTGACTTAAGGATGGAAGTCTATTTGGAATGTTTTTTGAAAAGAGATAACAGAAATACGCCCTAGCTTTAGTACGACCTTCTGAAAAATCTTGAATATCAGATGCAACCATCTTTTTACTTACCTTTTATAAAATTGTCGTGATTATAGCAAAGGCTAAATAACAAAGAGGTTATTCTAATTGAATCCTTCTTTTTGCTGATCAATATGTCCACTCTCACTGTTTTGAGCTATGCTAGGTCCAAATACTTTTTTAATAATTGACTTAAAGCCTTTCTCATTTTCTTCATATTCTCTTTCAGCTTCTTGCAGTGCTACTTCCCATGCAGATGAGAAACCTGGAGCTTTTAACATCATTTTTCTCAAAGCACCATCATAAATATTTAGAAGTCTAAGCTCTGAACGACCCGGTTTTTGGCCTAAAGTCTTAACAGATATTCTTAAGTTTTCATTCTCTTTTTTCGCTTGCTCAAGATCTTTTTCCAGATTTTTACTACCTTCATTTGTAATCTTCATCTGTCTGTTTAAATGTTCCTTATACTCTTTCAACTCTTTTTTGTAAGCGCCAACTTCAAACCTCGACTTCACGTAACTTATAAAATAACCAACAACAAGACTTGCAATAATCAATAATATACCTAAATAACTAAGCTCCATAAAAATCCTTTTACTCTTTTGTATATATTATTATAGCAAAAATAAGCAATTTTACTTTCACCTAAAAATCCTTCATTTATCAAAATTCTCAAAGAAAATGAAATTATAAACTTTTTCTACTTACTCATAGTAGTAAAACTCATAACATCCTCACTGAACTCTGTTTTTTTATTCTTCTTCTTTTTTATTCCCCTAGTCTGCGAAAGTGCTTCTTTAATGTTGTTTGAGATGACATAGTAACCACTCTCTTCATCATACTTTGTACTAGGAAGCATTTTTATTCTTTTATTAGATGCAATGACCTGCAGGCTCTCAACACCAAACGGTTTCTCCACTGTAAACTCTCCAAGACTTATCCATCTTGAAGAATCATCAGCATTTACAAACTTAACAAACTTGCTGTTTCCACTTCCCTCTTGAAGTTCTAAAAGATATGACATTTTCCCTTTATTTGTCTGCGTGTAACCAACTATATAAAAGTAACCCATCTTATTTAGTTTTACAAAAAGCTCTACATCTTCGCCATTTTTAAAAAGTAAATTTTCACTTCCTCTATTTGAGTTTAGAGAGACTTTTAAGCTGCTTGAACTTATAACCCCTGAGTTTAGAAGTTCATCAAAGTCTATATTATTTGGTTTTGTATTTATACCCTTATATGCTTTTGAGTTTATATTTATAGTCTTTGAAGCTATTACTTCATTATTCTTATTACTTATTAGCTCATAGTTTAAAACTATTATATCTTTTAGAACTGTATACTCTCCCACAAGTAAATAGGAGGCTTCTTTGGGACTCTTAACAGATTTAACTTTAGGCTTTAACTCTTTGGTAATAACAGAACCAAATTCTGCTACTGTTGTATTGTTTTGGAGTAGCGGTGGGTATATATAGATGGCACTTTGTTTAAAACTATTTGCTAAAACACTAGCTGCTACAATCAATGAGTCTATATTAGAGTTTAGCTTTGCTAACTCTAACTTTATTTTTGTCTTTGTGATAGATGGTCTAACCGGTAAGTGAGCACCTAAAATAACCGCAACACTCTCATACCTGTCATACTCTTTTAAAAGTGAATACAGATCTGTATATAGTTGCATTTTTATTGAACTAGCGTTTGGCTTCTTTAATTCTTTGCTAAGTGAGTTTATCTCAGCGTTTAAATTTTTTAGTTTTTTAGTATATAGCTCGTTTACCTTTGCCGGGGATAGATTTACTTTAGCTTCAACTTCTAGCTCTCTATCGATAAAACTGAAATGTGCTCCAAGTATAGGAAGGTTTGAACTTATCTTAATATTTGATTTGCTACTTATGCTTCCATTATCACCTTTTACTTTTGAGATTGACTCAAAGCTAGAACGAACTTCACTCTTTATAACCTGACTTAAATCAGCAAGTGCCTCTTTTTTTGCCTCTTTATTTGTTTGAGCAAAACCAACTCCACTAATATCTGCATTTATAGCAGTAGATAAAAAAGCTGTGCTTAGTACTATAAATACACTTGATTTCAAACTTCTCACATACTCACCTTTTAAGATTTACATCATTATGCAATAAAGTAGCTAAAATTACTTTTAGAAGCCTTATTACGAGATATGGTATAATCTGTTAATAGCAACTTTTAAAGGCATCTGTTGGTTCATCTCTACTACAAGACTTCTACTTCGAAGCAATTATCAGACACAGTTGATGCATTTGAATCTTGTGAGTTTATTGATATCAGTAATACTAAAAGTCTCAAATATGACGAGATTTATCTAGTAGAAATTGATAAAATAGAAAAAGCTCTGCTCTTACATATAAAAAATTTACTCGCATCAAAAACAGAAAGTTTAATATATTTTTTTATTAATGATTCACATAACCTGATGCTTTTTCAACTTGCTTCTATGTTAAATGTAAAAAGCATTATCACTCCAAAGCATGATACATCTAAAATTATCTCAAATATCAAAACAGAACTTCTCAAGAATAAAAATGCTCAAATACAAAACTCTATAGCAAAAAGTATAATCAAGGATCAGTGCTTTATGCTTTTTGATTCAAATGGACTAAAATTTGCAAGTAACAAATTATATGATGAGTTTAAATGTACAGACTTGGAAATGGTTAAATCCAGAATATGTTTGGAACTTGACTTAGCTGCTCTTTTAAAAGAAGACATATCTCAACAAAAAAGTTTTAACTTTACCGGTTCTACCCAAGCATACAATATCAGAAGTTCCACCTCAAGCTATAATGATAATAAATTTATATATATAGAAAATATTTCTCAAGATGCTATGCAACTCTCTTCAGGCGTAAACTTTATTAAAAATCGAATCTATTTCATAGAGATTCTAAAAGAAAAAATCTTAGAGACAAGCATCTCAAAAAGTCTCTTTTCTATTATTACAATCCAAATAGAAAACATGTCAAATCTACGTCTATATTGGAGTGAATATGAGATAGAGATGTCTATCCGTGATCTACTTTTACAAGTGGAGATAGAAATAGATTCTAGTACACTTTTAGCGCAGTATGACAACAATCTTTACTTAACACTTTTTGAAGGTCTTGATTTTGAGTCCACAAAACAAAAAGCCAGTACTATACAAGCGAAGATATCAACATATACATCTAAACAGAAGATTAAGCCAATCATAGGACTATATGCATTTGATATAAATGCCTTAGAATTAAACACTGTTTTAAAAACAATATCTGATATTGCAAGAGAGAGTATATCGATAAAAGATATAGAGGCTCAAAAACTTTACAGAGTTATTGACATAAGCAATGAACTCGACGATGCAAGAGCAATAGATATACTTCTTCAAGCTACATTTACAAATAAAACACCTATTAAGCTTTTAAATATTTACAAAGGTCTTTGTATAAATACTTCTTCTAACATTATGAAAAAAACAGATCAAGAAGTGTATGTAACTTATGAGCAACTCCAAGGTACTGTTATGAATTTTGAAAAAGAGACAGTAATTCAGTCTTCTAGTTTTACAAAAGACATAATTGCAGATGTAAAATATATAGATTCAAAGAGGAGACTCGCTCTTTTGAAAAACTTTCGTTTTGTACAGGGAAGTGCAAATGGCAGAAGATATTCTCGTGTAACTTGTTCACAAAGAACACCGATATCTATTGTTCACCAAAAAGGCACTTTAAGCGGTGAAGTATTAGATATTTCTATGAACTCTATTGCTATTAAAACAAGGCTTTATCCAAATATAGACTCTCTAAAAATGATGCAAGTCTCTCTAAAGTTTACTCTTCCCGTAACTAGTAGTGAGGAAGGTTACCTAAAGCTGACTCTAACAGCAGAAGTTATTTTTACTATGTGCGATGAAGAGTTTTGTAAAGTTGTAGTAAACCTTGATGAGGACCAAGTGCATGAAGCCATACTTATGGAATATGTTTATGATAGACAAAAAGAGATTATTGTTGAGCTAAAAAAACAAAGCACTATGCTAAATTAGGTATAATGCCGACAATGAAAAAAGATATAAAACGCATAGCTATAGTAAGACTTTCTGCTCTTGGAGATATTGTTAATAGTGCTGTAACACTACAGTTTATACATGAAAAATATCCAGATGCAAAGGTAGAATGGATAACTGAAGAAGTTTTTGCTCCACTGCTAGAAAATCATCCCCTTGTTTCTATTGTTCATACACTAAACCTAAAACAATTGAAAAAGTCTAAAAGCTTCTCCCTTTTAAAACAAATTTTTTTAGAACTACGTTCACTTGGTGAGTTTGATATTATAATAGACATCCAAGGGCTTTTGAAATCTGCAATAGTAGCTAGACTTATTGGAAGTAATACTCATGGTTTTGACAAGAGCTCTGCAAGAGAAGGTATCGCTTCTTATTTCTACAAGACTACTTCATCTATAGCATATGATGAAAATATCGTTAAGAGAAATACATTTCTTGCTTCTGATGGACTTGGATTTAATATTAGCGATGAGATGCTACTTCATAAAAAGCCTATATTTGAGACAAATGAGTACCCGCTAGAAAATAGTGATAAGAAGAATATAGCTATTGTAATAGGTGCTTCTTGGGAATCAAAAAAATACCCGAAAGAGAGAGTTGCTGAACTTTGTAATGAGTTGAAAGAAAACTCTATAATCTTATGGGGCTCAGATGCTGAAAAAGAAGATGCCCTTTGGATATGTGACAACTCTGCTTATGCGACTATAGCGCCTAAACTATCTTTAATTGAGTTAGTCTCTCTTATCTCGAGTGTTGACCTCCTGATAGGAAATGACACAGGCCCTACTCACATGGCCTGGGCTCAAAACATTCCTTCAATCACTCTTTTTGGTCCAACGACTACTAGAATGATTTATGAGACTCCTATAAATGTAGGCATAAAATCAAGCTCTAAAGTAGATATATATCATATAAATAAAAATGACTTTTCTATAAAAGACATAGAAGTAAGCAAAGTTGTTACTAAAGCAAAGGAGCTATTAAAATGATTGGTTTTTATGCTTTTTTAATTCTTGAAAAATTTCTAATGTTTCTTCCTAGAAAAGTTAGACGTGCTTTTTTTGTCGGCTTAGGTTTTTTTGCTTATAAAGTCTCAAAAAGGTACAACAAAGTCATAAGACAAAACCTTCAGTTTATCTACGGTGATAATATAGATGAAGAGTTTATACAAAAGATTGCGAAAAATGCATTTAGACAACTGCTTTTAAATTTTCTTCATACGATGGAAATAAGATATTACTCTATCGAAGAGTTATCAAAAAAAATTACTTTTGAGAATGATGAAGTGTTGAAAAAAGTGCAAGAGCAAAATAGACCTATAATTTTTGTAACTTCGCATTATGGTTCTTGGGAGTTAGCTGGAGCAATGCTAAGTGCCCTAAGAGAACCGATCATGATTGTATACAAAAGAATGAAAAATAAATATTTTGAAGATTATCTTTTAAGTTCTCGCTCAAAATCTCGCATGCAGTACGTAGAGAGAAATGGTGCTACAAGAGGTATACTAAAACAACTCCGCTCCGGTGGAGCAATAGCAATTTTAATAGATGCGAATGTAAATAAAAAAGAAGCTATCACAGTTGATTTTTTAGGTAAGCCTACAAGCCAGATTAAAACAACTGCTTATTTTGCGAGAAAGTTTGATGCAGCTTTAATTCCGGCACTTATACATGAAAATGATGATGAAACATATACTATAAAATTTTACGATGAGATTATACCGCCAAAAACAGATAACGAAGAAGAAGATATCAGAGTATCTACTCAGATGCAGACAGATTGGTTAAGTGCAGAAATCTTAAAAGCTCCGGAGCCTTGGTTTTGGCTCCATAGAAGATTTAAAGACGATTATCCAGAGATTTATTCTCGCACTCTTTAGTTCTTGCTTCAAATAGTTTTAAAATCGTTAAGAAAAACGCAGTAATTGCAGGTCCTAAAATCATTCCCCAAAAACCAAATGTTGCAAGTCCGGCAATAATAGCAAAGAATATTACAAGCTCATTTATTCGTGTGTCATCTTCTTTTAAAAGTCTATTATTGATCTCTTTTATGATTAGAGGTTTTATGAATGTATCAGCGATTATTGAAATTACAATGATTGAATAAAGAGCTATAAATATTGCACTTGATGAATCTCCGATTGAAAACTCATAAAGCATAAATGGAAGCCACATAAGAACTCCACCAACTACAGGTATTAGAGAGGCAAAACCATACATGATTCCAAAAAGAAGACCGTTATAACCCATAAAAGAGACTGCAACACCAAATAGTACACCCTCAAACATTGCAGTTACTATTATGGAATAAAAAACTACACTCATAACAGCTGAAAGCTCTTTGGCAAGAAGTGTAGTCTCGTCAACAGACATCTGAACAACACGTTTTAAAAACTCAACTATATAAGCCCCATTGTACTGAGCAAAGAAGTAAAATATAATAATTAAAAATGCATTTTTCAAAAAGCCTGCACTAAAAGCTCCTATTGTTCCAGTGAAAGAGATAGCCTTTGTAGTTAGAGAGTTAACATCTAAATCTTTTAGTGCATCTACAGCATATGGTTTAATAAATAGAAGGTATTCAGGTGGCTTTTCTATCAGCTCTTTGACATAAACTTCGATACCTACAAAAACTTGGGGGTCAATACTGTTTAGTTTTATAGTCAATGTGGCAAGGAAATAACCAAGTGGCGCGAAGAATAAAACTGCCAAAAGAAAACTAGAAACAAGAGCTGCGGCAAGTCTTGATTTCAGAAGTTTATAAAGTGCGTCTTGAATATTCGAAGTAGAAACTGCCAATAGCGCGGCTATTGTAATACTAAGTATAAAAGGAGCATAAAGTAGGTACATCCAGTAAAGAGATGTCGCAAAGAGTATGGCTACAAAGTATTGTGGTTTCATAGGAAAAATCCTTGTGAGGAGCAGATTTTATTTATAAAATTTAGCCCAAACAAGAAATAGATTTTTTTGTATTTCATTAAAATAAACTTCCTTCATCGTTTGGTAATGAAATATTTAAAACTTCATAAGTATTTCTTGTAGCCTTTCTACCCTTTGCTGTTCTCTCTAAGTAACCATTTGCAATTAAGTAAGGTTCTAGTACATCTTCTACTGTTCCCTCATCTTCACTAAGAGCTGCTGCGATTGTACTTAGACCCATTGCTTTTCCTTTTGCAGATACTAAGAGTTTTAAAAGTCTTATATCCATCTCATCAAAACCGTGAGAATTGATGCCAAGCTGATCCAGGGCATACTGAGTACGAGAATGATCTATACTTAGTTCCTCGGCAACTTCAGCAAAGTCTCTAACACGGCGAAGAAGACGAAGAGCTATACGAGGAGTTCCTCTACTTCTTTTTGCTATTTCTATAGATGCTTCATGGATTATCTCTTTATCCAGTTTAGTAGATGCCTGAGAAATAATTTTTGACAACTCTAAAGAAGAATAAAACTGCATTCTAAAACTCATGCCAAATCTATCTCTGAGAGGATTGGAAAGCATACCTGCTCTAGTTGTTGCACCGATGAGAGTAAATCTTGGAAGGTCAATCTTTACAGTTTGTGCAGCTGGTCCACTGCCTATGATGATATCTATTCTGAAATCTTCCATAGATGAGTAAAGTATTTCTTCTACAGCTGGGGAAAGGCGGTGTATTTCATCAATAAATAAAATATCACCCTCTTCTAAATTTGTAAGGATAGCGGCTAAATCTCCACTTTTTTCTATCATTGGAGCTGCTGTAACTTTTATGTTTGCATTCATCTCATTTGCTATAATAAGGGCTAAAGTAGTCTTACCAAGACCTGGAGGTCCGTAAAAAAGGACATGATCAAGTGCTTCATCTCTCTTCTTACTGGCTTGGATAAAAACACTAAGATTTTTTTTTATCTGCTCCTGCCCAATGTATTCACTCCAGGCATCTGGTCGTAAAGATGTCTCTATACTCTCTTCATCAGCACAAAAAGTTTCTATCTCTACTAGTCTATCCATTAAACTCTGCCATTAATAAGTATGTTCCTCTTTTGGAAATTCTCTAGCCACGACTTCATCTGCATAATTTTGAACTGCATCTTTTACTAAAGCTGCACCATCCATATATTTTTTAACAAATTTAGGAGTGAACTCTTCAAATAGTCCAAGCATATCTGAAAACACTAAAACCTGACCATCAACATCAGCTCCGGCACCAATTCCTATAACAGGCACTTCAACACACTTTGCTATTGCAGTAGCTACATCAGTTTTAACACCCTCTATAACCATGCAGAATGCTCCGGCTTTCTCGATAGCTTTAGCATCTTCGATCAATTGCAGTTTCTCTTTTTCACTTTTACCTTTAACCTTGTACCCACCCTCACTTCTTACAGACTGAGGTAATAGTCCGATATGACCACAAACAGCGATGCCATTAGATGTAAGGTGTCGAACTATATCTGCTTTATCTTCTCCACCCTCTATCTTTACACAATCAGCTGGAGTCTCCTGAAAAACTCTTATAGCATTGTGAAGTGCGTCATTTTTATTAGTATAAGTTCCAAAAGGCATATCACATACTACAAAGCTATTTTTTGCGCCATTACACACAGCATTCGTATGGTATAGCATTTGCTCCATTGTTGCACTTAGCGTATCGTTTTTACCTGCAAAACTCATGTTTAAACTGTCGCCAACTAAAATCATATCTGAGCTAGGTTCTAGCAGTTTTGCAAACAGAGCATCATACGCTGTAATCATTACTAGAGGTCTTACGCCCTTTGCTTTTTGTATAGAAGTTATTGTCATTTTTTTATTCATAAAAGTATTTTAACTAAAAACTGATACAATTGCACTAAATAGGAGAATTACTTTATGGGCATAAGAAGTGACTTAGATAGTAACTTTGATTTTGAGATCGTTGATGAATTTTTGGATCATTACTCTATGATGGTTGAGAGTATGGAAGTGATGATTATGGATCTCGAAAAACCCAATAAATACAAGAGAAGTGTTGATGAGCTTTTTCGTGTTTTTCACAACATAAAATCTGCCTCTGGATACTTGAAAATCTTGCCGATGTCTAAACTCTCTGCCTTTGTAGAAGATGCTTTAGAAGAGCTAAGAAAGACAGATGAGCTTCCTAGTGATGATATTGTATCATGGCTACTTGCAATAAGTGATATGTACTCTCAGTGGCAAGATGATTTCAAACTTGACAATGAGTTGAGTCATGTAAAATATTCTCTATTAAAAACACCATACCTAGAAAAATAACTAAACTGGAAAAAACTTGAAAAAACTTGTAGCATATATAACTTCTGCTTACCCGGAAAAATCTTTTAGCATAGACCTGTCCTTGGCACTTGGTGAAAACGGTGTTGACACGCTTGAGCTTGGTGTTCCATTCTCTGATCCTGTTGCAGACGGTCCCTTAATCGAAAAAGCAAACCATAAAGCATTGGAGCTTGGCTTTAAGTTCAAGCATCTTCTTGAGATCTCAGAGATAGTAGCACCAAAGGTTGACACTCTTTGGATGGGTTACTTCAACAGTTTTTATCAGCAAGATATGGACAAACTGTTGCCTTTGGCATCTAAGTTGGGAATAAATGGTTTTATCATACCGGATCTGCCACATGAAGAAGCTCTGCCTTACAGTGATCTGTTTAAAGCAAACTCCTTGAGCAACATTAGTTTTGTAGCTCCTACAGACAGCGATGAAAGAATCAAAGAGGTTGTAAGTGATGCTCAAAAGTTTATCTATATGGTAGCTTATACAGGGATTACAGGTTCTGGTCAAGCTGAAGATCTACAACCGTTTTTAAGCTCTATTAAAAAGCACTCATCTACTCCTGTTTATGTAGGTTTTGGAGTAAATGCAAAAACTGCTAAAGACAAAGTTGAGGGTGCGGATGGGGTTATTGTTGGAAGTGCGTTCATTGATATACTTTTAAAAGAGACTCTTAGCTATTCTGATAAGATCAAACAGTGTAGTGAGTTAGCTCAAATTATTAAAAATGAGATCAATTAAATTATTTTAGTTGTTCATATGGTGATTTTAGAGCCTCTGTATCTCTTTTCAATTTAAGAAATATATTTTCTATCCACTCTTTATATGAGGCTTTCATAAGCTCTTTTAAACTGTTCTTTTGGGCATCTATCATCTTTTTTACACTTAGTTGAAAGTCATCTTCATTAAATGCCTGATCCACTTCAGTCATAGCAGCATCTACGCCAACCCAACTTGCAGTACCAGTCACAACTCCACATAACAAAGCCCAAGGTCCACTTGGAGCACATATTGTAAGTCCTGCAACTGAACCGCCTATAAATGAAGAAGCTTTTGCAGCTCCCTTTGCTCCAAACTTTAGCAGCATCTTCGACATTACACTTTTTGATATTGCACCACTGATAAGAAGAGTCCCGGTAGCACTTAAACCTTTTTTTGCTACATCCCTGGAGTTGGCTTCAAAGATATTGTCGAAGCTTGACTCTAGAGATCCAAGCTCAGTTTTGTGCTCTGCTTCTAAAGAGTTCAAACTTTCATTTAACTCACTTTGAAAATCAGTCATAGATTTTCTTATACTTTCATTTATACTATAAGAAGCTCTGTCTACTCTTTGTGAAAAATCATTCTGATCAAACAGGAAGTAGTTTATTTTTGATTGAATCTCATTATCTAGCATCTGTGAGTCACACTGCTTAAGCTTATAGCCATTTGGAAGGTACTGGTTATAGTATGGAACCATATAGTCATTTTTATAGCCACAGTAAAGACTATAGCCTTTTAAGATAATTCGAGTGTATTCACCTTTTACAGAATAATAATAGTCGCTAAGTTCAGGAATTGAGTCATATACTGGCTCAAAAGCATTATCTACCTCAGCATCTATAACACTGCTTATATTGTATATTAACGACTGTTCACTTGAGTTTAATTTTGCACTTATAACCCTGTCAACTTCCTTGTAGGCATTGTTTATCTTTGTCTGAACATTTTGTATATGTTGCCTCTCATAAAGATGATTTATGCCCATAGTGATTATAAAAAGCAGCACTATGGTCGCTATAAAACCAAAAATAAAGTAGTTTCTGCTTTTAGGTTCTTCTTTATATATTATAGACTTGGATATAGATACACTCAGAAGTAGTTTTGAATAACCCCAGGCAAATATTCCCTGAGACACTAAAAGATAAAACAACCAAACTAAGATGCCATTGTTGTTTGCAAGAGTGCCGGCAGATGCACTCATAAATTTCCATTCTAGCAACTCTTTATATCTTAATGTTGAAGATACAAGGTTAAGTATTTCACAACTAAAAATTTTTATCTCGTAAGTAGGTGCTGTAAAAAACTGATAGGTAACAAAGGTAATTATCAAAATAAATGTGTTTATCCAAACAGTCCATCTTCTTGATATGCTTTGCAAAAAGCCTTCTTTTACGGTCGAGGATAGTCTTTTTTTCACTTTTGCATATATAAACCAGATAAGCAATACATCAAAGCCCAAAATCAAAAATATTATGGCATCAAGATAGATGCTGGCAACCAAGATTATGACAGATGCAACAAAACTTACAACAAGTGAAGTAAGCAGTGTTAACCACACACTCTTAACGATGCTAAATAAAGAAGTGTTTTCATGAAAAACTGTCTCTGCAATTGCATACTTTTTAACGATACGCATCTCAGACAGAGAAATTGTCAAAAGTGTTGTAAATGCTAATATATAGAGTATAAATACGACACATGAAGAGAATGTGGCGATTAAGGACCAAGTAAACAAAACCAGAAATATAAGCAAACTTTTCAACATATAGTTACTTGAAATTTAGTTTTTTATTGCCCACAACTGTAGGCTCTTGCAGATGCATATCTCCCATCTTAAATGATTCATCTTTTACATTTACATAAACTTCATTATATAGCATCTCCACGTCATCTCTACCCTTTAAGATAGAATCCATAACATAGTAAGAAAAAAGTCTATGTCCTTTTTGCTCAAACATATTAGAGTATTGAGTTCCTCGTCCAGCAAAAAGAACTACCATTTTTTTCTTATTAAAAGTCACATTTTTTGGAACCAGTCTTGTAGCAGCCACACCTTTTATAAGACTTTTCCCATCATTGCCTCCACTAAAGCAGCTATCAATAATTGCTATTATTTTATCTGCATCTGAGGAAGAAAGAAGCTTATATATATTTTGCATTTTAAAGAATTTATCATCACTTGCAAACTCTGGTTCTACATCGTTAGGTAAAAGATATGGCTCATTTTTTTGACTTGGAACAGGTACTCCATGACCATTATAATAAAAGTAGATAGTATCACCTCTATTCACTTCTCTAAGCAGTCTTTTCATCTTATTTTTGATTCTACCCATAGTTGCTTCACCATCAACAAGCACTAGACTACGATGTTGTGCAATTCCATACTTTTTTTGCAATAACTCGCTAAAGAGTTCAGCACTTGTTTTAGAATACTTTACATCTTCTGTATACTCATAGTTTTCTATACCTATCGATATTAACCATTTACTACTATCTTCAGGAGCTTTTTTTAGTTTGTTTAAACGCTCTCGCAGACTCTCTTCGTATACTTTTACTTTTTTTTGTACAATATTCTGATTTCTAAATCGTTTACGTTCTATCCCTGTTCCATAGGCTTTTGTCAAATATTTATTTTTAAAAATATTTTGATTATTTAAATAATCTTCAGCCGCTGCTAAAGCCACATCATATCCATTTTCAATATCTGTATTTACAATATAATTCGGTTTAATACCAATATTATGAATACTATTACCATCAGCCAATAAGTAGTGTGCAACTGTTAATTTTATAGATTCTTCTTTGCTTATAGGAATAATGGATTGTACATTTCCTTTTCCAAAAGATCTCTCACCAATAATAGTTGCACGATTATGTATCTGAAGTGCTCCACTTAAAATCTCAGATGCAGAAGCACTTCCTGCATTTATCAAAACAACTAACGGGGCTTCTGTTAAAGTCTTTTCTTCTGTTGCGCTGTATGATTTTAAAACAATACTTGAACGACCATTTTGAGTTATAATATTTCCTCTGTTCATAAATAGATCTGCTATAGCAACTGACTCAGAAAGAAGTCCACCAGGATTATTTCTAAGATCTAAAATTATACTTCTATTCGAACTTTTCTTTTCTTTAATGGCTTTGGTAATACTTTTAAGAGCATTTTTATCAAATGTAGTTATTTTCAAATACAAAATATCATTTGGAAGTTCTCTGGTATCTACTGATTTTATTCGTATAAAGTCTCTGACAATAGTTACAGGGAATATCTCTGAATCACGTAATATAGTCAATTTTATAGATGTATTGACTTTTCCTCTCATAAGGGTAACTGCTTTATTTATTGACATATTCTCACAAGGAATTTCATTTATCTTTAAAATAATATCACCTGCTTTTATACCTGCTTTAAAAGCAGGAGTATCATCAATAGGTGAGACAATGGTCAATTTGTTTTCTCTTTTTCCTACAGTAATTCCAAGCCCTCCAAAAACACCTTCCGTCTGAATTTTCAACTCTTGCATGTGTTTTTTATCTAAATAGCTAGAGTGAGAGTCTAGTGATTCCATAGTTGCATGTATAAGTATGTCGTAAATTTCTTCTTTAGAGAACATCTCTTTTAATAAAAACTCTATAATAGTTTTTATCTTTTTATATGCACTCTCTTTAGAGTCTTTGCCATATTTATTATTGTAAAATTTAAATTTAACATCGATTTTTTTCTTATCGTCTTGACCAAGAAGAGAAGTGTTTTCTATAAATTCATCTAAGCCTTTAGTTATTATTTCATCTTTGGAAAATGCTTTATAGTAATATTTTTCTATACTAGAGATTACCTTGTTATACTTTTGCTCACCATCTAAAGCGAATAAAGATGCACTGAATATAACAGTAATTATAGCTATAAATATTATTCTCATCTAATTCCCTAAAGTATCAATTTTATTTATTTTATCACTACATTACTTAATTCATTTAGAGGAAGAGAGATAATAGATTTTGCCTCATTATCGATATTTACTACACTTAGTCTACCATTGCAGTGCTCTTCAATAATGGTTTTAGACATGTACAAGCCAAGTCCTGTTCCATCTTTTGCCTGTTTAGTAGTAAAATATGGTTCAAAGATTATTTCAATTATATCTTCTGGAACTCCACCGGCATTGTCGGATACATTTAAATAAACATACTTCTCATCTACTTCTGAGGATATCCATATTTTAGGATCTTTATCATTCTTTTCCACTAATGCATCTTCGGAATTTTTTAATATATTTAGAATTACCTGCTTAACTTCGTTAACATAGGTCTTTACTATTATATTCTCTTCTAACTCAATTTCAATAGAGATGTTTCTAGCTTCTAAAGTCATCTATTGTCGAAGACAGATGCATGGTAATTCTCCTATTGACTCTAGTCTTTTTCTAAAAAATTCTCCATTATATTTATCCATAATAATATCAAGAGTCAAAGTTCCTGATATTGCTGATATATATGCCAAAGGCTGTCTCCACTGATGTGCTATCATACTCAGCATCTCACCAAGATTTGCCAATTCTTATTATTTACAGTTGAGACGATAATTTTATTATCTTTGTCTATTAAAAGAATGTCATGTTCACTAGACATAATCAATGTTTTTAAAAAATAATTCATAAAGAGATTAATGATTAAAATACCTTTTTTTAGAGTCTCTAACAATTGGTATTCCTACTCTAAGAACTGGTTTTATCGGTTTTTGAATCTATTTTCGAGTACCATACTTCATCTTCATAAAGCTCATTTACCATATCATTTATGTATGTCTCAAATTGAAAAGTTTTCAGGTGATATACCATTTGTGCATTGACTTTGGCATTCTTAAAGGCAATATTCTCATTTAGTTTAAAAACGGCAAAAAAACTGACTGACAAAAAACTTATGCCAAAAACTAAAAAAGCACTTATAAGGTTCATAGTAAAGTCATTCTTTATTTTCTTCATAACATATTTTCACTAAATAAGTATTAATTATATCTTAAAATACTATTTCCTATAAAAACAAGGTATGGATAGCTTTACTTTTTAGCAATAATAAAAAGGTGTAGATATCCGTAATATTTTAGTAGTTTTATGTTTTTTTCAACATCAATATCATCCTTAAGTTCTAAAAAGAACCTGCTTAACTCACTATCATCTAAATCACCCAGGTATGTAAAATCACTATGATCTTCACAATTAAGACGTACAAGACGGTGGCTTGGGGCTTTTGTATCTAATATCCATATTTTCATAATGGCATTATATACAAATATCTCCTAACTCTATTATAAAACATATTCCATCATCTGTATTTTTTACAGTTATATTTCCTGCATGGTGCTTTTCAATAATAGTCTTAGCCATATATAACCCTAATCCGGTTCCACTTTTTTCATCTTTGGTAGAGAAGTAAGGGTTAAATATTTTATCAATTATATCTTCTTCAATACCTCCGCCATTATCACATATTGAGATTGTTTTATCTTTAGTGGTAATTTTAATATATCTATTTTCTATATCTTTTTCATTAAAGTTATCTTGCGCATTTTTCAAGATATTTAGAATAACCTGCATCATTTCATTACTGTAAAGTTCTATATCAATAGTAGATTTATAGTTCTTGATGATTTTGATATTATCATTTAGAAGTGAGGCTTGGATTATATTTAATGACTTTGAAATCACCTCATCGAGTTTTACCCATACTGATTCTTTATTTGGTTTATAAAAGTTTCTAAAATCATCTATAGTAGCTGTTAGATTTTGCACATACTCATTTATATCTTTTATTTTGTGAAAAAAATACTCTGTATATTCCTCTCTACCTTCTTCAGTCGTCAAGTCAAAAAACTCCAGTTCCATCTTTATTTGCAGATCTATAGCAGCTGAGGAAATTGCGCCAAGAGGCTGTCTCCATTGATGAGCGATCATACTGATCATCTCACCCATTTGTGCCATTCTAGTTTGTTGCGCAAGCATCTTTTGATTCTCTTTTAGGCTTTTTTCTACTTCTCTAATATCTGTAATATCTTTGTCAATACCTTGATATCCAAGTAAGGCACCATTTTTATCTAAAATAGGAATAGCACTTGTAAGCACAGTGACTTCATGTCCATCTTTATGGGTATGTGTATTCTCTAGATTTACTATATTTTCTTTTTTTTCAACATAAGCAGCAAACTTTTCTTTAACTCTAATAGCTTCTTCTTCACTCATAAAGTCAAATGGTGTCTTACCTACTACTTTATCAGCATGAAAACCCAAAAAATTATAAACATTCTCACCACAATAAGTATATACACCACTACTGTCTACTTCCCATAGCCAGTCACTGATATTTTCGAGTATTTCTTTATGTCGTAGTTTTTTCATTGTTTATGTTATTATTATTTACTTTACAATAATATTAAACATAGCAACAATAATAAACAATAATCTAATTTAACAATCTTAAATTTTAAAATTTAGTGGCTGATCAAAGGTAAGGAAATAATAAAACAACTGCCCGATTTAATATTTTTTACACTTAATGAACCTTTCATTCTTGTCTCTATAATATTTTTGGCAATATAAAGTCCTATCCCCATACCATGAGAATGGTATTTAGTGGTAAAATATGGATCAAAGACAGAGTCTATAATATTAGTATCGATACCAGCACCGTTGTCACTTATTTCGATGATTCCTTGATCATCCAGGCAGCTAATGGAAATAGTAATTTTCCCTTGCTCAATAATCTTTTCTTCCATTTGTAATTTAATCGCATCTATAGCATTGTTAAACAAAATGAACATTACCTGCTTGAACTCGTTTTCAACACCATAGAAATGTAGATCACAATTGCTTATAAGTGTATGAGTAGTTTTATTACTTTTAAGTTGAGCATTTAGAATTGTTAAAACTTCTTCAATACTTCTCTGCGGAGAAAAAGTAATCATATCTCTCTCCGGATTTAGAAAATTTCGAAAATCATCAATTGTGTCAGACATATAATTAATATTTAATGAGACGATCTCCATCTTTTCATGGAAATCCTTCTTCTCAAGAGAACCAATAGCATACTGTGTCTCCAAATTTGCTGTTGCTAATCCAATAATATTTAATGGCTGTCTCCACTGATGTGCGATTGATTCAAGCATCTCTCCCATTGCCGCTTGACGAGACTGATGGATTATAAGACGTTCTTGATTCTGCTGTTTTTCTATTTCCTCTTTAACTCGCTTTTCAAGTTCTTCGTTAAATGACTTTAGCTGTTCTCTTTGCTGATCCAATATTTTGAGACTTTCTTCTAGATCAAGTTGTATCTTTTTTAGTTTTGTTATATCTCGACCGGCACCTACTGTGCCGATAATTTTCCCATCTTTGTCATAAAATGGAGCCTTATATACTTCGAGATAAAGAAGTTCTCCTTTTACATTTCCGTACTCTTCAAATTTCATGGCTTTATTGTTATCTATAACAACTTGATCCGAGTTAAAACACAGTTCACCAAATGTATGCCAATCCGGTTTGTCACTATGAGCTTCTCTCTCCCGTAGAGCAAAATAGACATCATTTTTTCCTATAGGTTCTTTCGTGTCTTTTGCCATTAGTAAGCCGTCACATATAGATTGATTTGCATAAAGGTATATTCCATTTAAATCTTTAACCCACAACATATCAGGGAGATGCTGAGTAAGAAGTTTAAGTAACTCTGAATTGTGCTCTTTTAAATCTGTAATTTCAAATGGCATGACTGTCCCCTAATTGTTCTTATAAAACATAAATCATATTTAATATTATGGCGTAATGAAATAAAAATATATATAAAATTGTAAATATATTTTATTATGAAGATTTACCGGTAACAATACTTAAATACTAATAATGATTGTATAGGGCTTATTGTGGTGTTATACATATATTTTTGGCTAGTCTATATTTCAAAATCTGTATTTTAAAATCTAATAATTTATACTGCCTATTCATTTTACATACTTTTTGTATAATAAATAACAAAGTGCAATAATTTTCTAGAAAAAAAACATAAACTTAATTAGGAATTAAAATGAAAAATATGTATAAAAACAACATTGCAATGTTTATAGATTGCGATAATGTAAGTTCAAAATATATAGAAAGCATATTTGATGATTTATCTCAATATGGAACCGTAAATATTAGAAGAGCTTATGGAGATTGGAAAGATAAACAACTTTACGGCTGGGAAAATATTTTACAAGATTATAATATTAAACCTATTCAGCAGTTTGCTTACACTAAAGGTAAAAATGCAACAGATATAGCTATGATTATTGACATTATGGACATCTTATACACAAAAGACCTTGAAGCTATTGTTTTAATAACTAGCGATAGTGATTTTACTCCTATTGTCACAAGAATATTATCTGATGGACTAACGGTGTATGGATATGGAGAAGCAAAGACGCCTATGGCATTTGTAAATGCATGTTCACAGTTCATATATGTTGAAAAATTAAGTGTATTACTAAATGATGAGACAGTAGAAGATATTTCTAAAAATAACAAGCATCAAGCTATTACTGAAGCTGTTACAAAATATGTTGGAAATAACTATGATATACGAAAAGACTATAAACTTATTAATCTACTTAAGCAAGGTGTTGACGTAACATCAGATGAGCAAGGATGGGCAGATGTCAAAGATATGTCTATGTATATAAGAAAAAATTCTTCTTTTTCTCAAGTTAACTATGGATTTAAAAAAATGGGCGACCTCATTAAGGCACTAGACTTATTTGATATGGAATATGTAGGAGACAGAAAAACTCAACTAATGATAAGAATAAAAAAATAATATCATGAAAAAAGCAAATCGAACGTCTATATGACACTACCGGTCAAGCAAAAAAATGTTTGCAGATTACTTTCAACCTATGAAGGATAATTTTTGGTTTGTTAGTCAACTTAATTGAAATTACTAGCATTGCTGATTATGGATGTATTGGTTATAAACACTTTGAAAGTTTATCTTCACAAGAAGGTAGCTTGCATTGGAATAAAGGCATATAAAGAATAATTTCACTTTCTTAAACTACGCCATATTCAATATTATCTTTTAGTTTTTCTAGCTATTTTAAGTACACGTGATAATTCTTTTGTTTGTAAATCATATCCTTCTATAAAATATAATTTATTGACAGCTTTTAAATCATCAGAAGTGTTTAGAGAATTATCATATACTTCTTCCGCTGTATAATTAAGGCATTCATAATTATTACCATCCATATCTTCCCCTCTAGCGTATTTTCTACCTATTCTAATATCAATTAAACGATTATGTATTTCTATCTTAATTTTTTCTTTTTCTTTTTCTTTAAATAATCTAAACACTTCGTTCCTTTTATTCATTGGTCTCCCTACGTGGACTCGAACCACGAGCTATCCCTTAGGAGGGGACTGCTTTATCCAGTTAAGCGATAAGGAGTACGGTATGTAAGTATATTACATTAAATCAATGCCGTGAGTGTCATTAATTTAATTTATTATGTAAGTTTTGGAAGAATAAGTTCTTACTATAAAGATAGGAGTGTTTTTGCTACTTCGACATTAAGTCCCGCTTTGCTGCAAGCTGTTTCCATGTTTTCATTATTATCTAATAGTCTTAAAAGTACTTTTACTTTTTCTGTCTGTTTTATATTTCTAATTGACATTTATATTCCTTTTGTTTTAAATTTTCATTAAATCATTTAACAATAGGGAGATAACAAGTTGACGGGTTCTAAAAAGTGTTTAATGTGGCTTAGTGATACGATACGTAAGTCTAGTTAAAATTGTTTAAAAAATGTTGTTATAAAACCTATACATAAAGGATTTAGTTTTGGTTGCGGAAACAGGATTTGAACCTGTGACCTTCGGGTTATGAGCCCGACGAGCTACCGAACTGCTCTATTCCGCGACGTTTAGTAAATTAAGAATTAGATTTGTGGGAAATAATCATTAAGTAAGTATGGTGCGCCCGACACGATTCGAACGTGTGACCGCTGGTACCGCAAACCAGTGCTCTATCCAGCTGAGCTACGAGCGCACACCATCTCTATTTTGAGAGGATGAAATTATAGCACTTTTAGCTTATAGTATCCTAAATCCAGAACTAAAGTTCTGTTTTTCTCAATATTTTCTCTATTTCCTTATCTTGAAGGAATAGTTCATGAGTTCTTCTTACATAAGCGTGAAGCATTTTTTTCAAGTCATTATTTCCATCTACGTTGAAGTCTTTTGCCATATGCTGTTCTAAAAATGGTGCAAAATCATCTTCAACATCGACATCAAAACGACGACCTCCTATATGTAAACCTATTTTTTTACTCATGAATTCTTAGCCTAAAATACTTTCTATTTTTTCAACTATCTCTTCTATTTCTAGATCTTTCATAACATTTGCTTCTGTAAGTTTTTCTATCTCAAAGTCTTTTGCTTCATTTTCAGCTTTGAGTGTAACAACTTCTATGCGAAAATTTTTATTCTCTTCTTTTAAAGTGTTATAGTTTTGTAGTATTTGTGATACTTTATCGTTTAATTTATCTAAATTTGTTTGATTTTGCATTAAAATTCCTATCTGTTTTATATGGGTATAATTCTATCACAAATATTCTAACCTTAACTTTACTCGTCTAAGTAATTCCTTAGTTTTTGGACCTATTTTCTCTAAACAGTAATTGATTAGAAGAACTTTGGTTATAATAATTTTTTATATTTACATGGAGATGTAACATAGTATGCTAGACAATATGAACTTTTACAACTTTATGCACAAACAGATTCTTATCTTAATAGGACTCTTTGCCAGTACAGGACTCTCTTATGTCTTTATAGGTAGTCTATACAATTCTTACCTTCCTGAAATATTATGGTATTTGCTTATTGTTTTAGTTTCTTTTTGGGGTTTTAGACTATATAAGTCATATTCACCTAATAACTATTCTATAGAAGAAAAAGAGAAGTGGTTGGCACAGACCAGATATTTCCTTTTTACCTATTTCTCAATATGGACTATCATCTTTTTTGTATATGTTTCTAGAGATGCTGTGGAGCTGCACTACATAGCGATAGCAACACAACTTGGGGTTTCAGTAGTTTCTACCACAATCTTAGTATCAGAAAAAAAGCTAGCTCTATTTATACTATCTTCTTCTATGCTACCAATTACAATCTATCTTATTCTTGTCGGTGAGCCTTACAGTTATCTTCTTGCAACTTTAACAATAGTCTTAGGATGGGTACTTCTGTATGCTTCTAGAAACACTTATAACTACTTACAAAAAAGTAAGTTTCAAGCCTATCATGATTACTTGACTAAACTTGGAAACAGACGCTACTTCATAGAACTGCTTGAAAATGCAATAAAACTTCAAAAAAATGACCATAAGTATGTATATCTTTTGCTAATTGATTTAGACCATTTCAAAACTATTAATGATACTTTAGGCCATGATGTTGGAGACCTCTTATTATGTGAAGTTGCTAATAGAATGTCTATGATTTCCAAAAAGCATGGAGCCCATGTATCTAGACTTGGCGGAGATGAGTTTTGCATATTAAGCTCTACATGCAAAGATAAGGATGTATGTTTAAACAATGCTATAGCCTTTGCAAATGAACTATTAGACTCTATTAAACAGACATATGTAATCCAAGAACATCATATGTACATTAGTGCAAGCATAGGTGTAAGCATTATAGACAATCCAAAAATGAAAGCCGGAACTTTTATAAAAGAAGCAGATATTGCTATGTATGAAGCGAAATCTCAAGGAAGAGATGGAGTAATGATCTTTAATGACGAACTTTCAGTAAGAGTTGAGAGAAAACTTGAGATAGAAAGATTTTTGCATTTTGCTATTGAAAACAATGAAATTACTCTACAGTATCAACCTCAACTTAATTCCGACTCGGAAGTTATTGGTTGTGAAGTACTTGTTAGATGGTATAACAAGGATTTAGGTCAGGTTGGTCCTGATGAGTTTATTCCTATTGCTGAACAGACAGGATTTATAGTAGAACTAGGATACTTCATACTAGAAGAAGCTTTTAAAACTTTTAGCGATTGGGATAAAAAAGGAATAGACCTCAAGCAGCTTTCTATTAACATCAGTATGCGTCAGATGTTTCACAATACTTTTACTGATGATGTAGCCCAGTTATGTAAAAAATATCTGAACTCGGAACTAAGTTCAAAGCTAATGTTTGAGATGACTGAAACTAGTGTTGCCGAAGATATAACTAAACTGATAAGCACCATGAATAAAATCAAACAGTGTGGTATTCGCTTCTCTATGGATGATTTTGGAACAGGATATTCATCTCTTAGTTACTTAAGGCAAATACCAATCGATGAGCTGAAAATAGATAAATCTTTTATATCAGAATTAAATGATGTAAGTAAAGATACAAACATGGTAAAAACTATTCTAAATATTGCTAAAAACTTGAACTTAAGTATTGTTGCTGAAGGTGTTGAAACTCAGTTGCAAAAAGAGTTTTTAATAGAGGAAAAGTGTGATATTTTACAAGGCTACCACTTTTCAAAACCAGTTAATAAAAACGAGTTTGAAAAGTATGTCTTAGTTATAGAAGCTACTTAGCTTCTATAACTTTTTTCAGCTCATCTTCTGAACTGATTGTTACGATTTCTGTAATTGATTTATTATCAATATATGCAACTACAATTTTTTCTACATTCATATCAGCTCTATATGGAGCTGCAACTTTTTTATCATCTAAAAGCAAAACAGTATGTTTAAAATCTTTTAATCCTGGAAGAATAAACATACTTCTGATCAGAGAAGGTGCAGCACTAACATCTGCAACAAACTGAGTATTGTTATCACTTAAATATGTAGGTGATTGAGTAACAAAGTAGTCATTACATGTATGTGCTATATCTTTTGAAAATGCAAAAATAACTTTTTTAGTTCCTGCATCTAGTACTTGTGCTTTTTCAAACTGATCATTTAATGCCATATCTGATAGACTCTTACCTACAACTAACTTTGGTTCTACAGCTAGTTCTTCAACATCTTTTGAACTACATCCTAAAAATAGCAACGCAGCCATTAATCCAACAATGATTTTTTTCATATTATCTCCAACTTTATTTTTGACATACTACAATATACAAAGTTGAAATTATGATACTAATAAAACTTAGTTATAATTATTAATAATTTTCAAAGTAGCTACTACTTAAATATAATTCTATTTCGAAAGGAGCATTTCTCAACTTGCAATCTACTGTTTTTTTATCTCTTTAAAAATCTCATACGCTTGATTTATCTCTTGAGTTTTAGCTGTAGCTTCTTCTATGTAGGCTTCATCATTATCTTGTGATTTTATAATATCTGGATGGTATTGACGCACAAGTTTTCTATACGTCTTTTTAACTAGACTCATATCATCGCCTTCATTTACACCTAAGATCTTACAAGCTTCTTCAAGATTCATTGATTGGTGCTTATTTTTGAGCATATTTTCAAACTTGCTCACCATAGCATCATATTCAGATGGAGTGACATTTAGCTCTGAAACTATTTCACGTAAAACTCTGTCTTCATCAGAACTAATCCCATTATCTACAAATGCAAGTTGTATTAAAAATTCTATAAATTGTTTGCGTTTTAATCTACTGCGACCAAGTAGTATATTTAAAGATTGTGCTATCACTTTTGTGTCGTCATCTCTCTCTTTTTCTTCATTGAAAATTTCTTTTAAGATAGCTCTTGTTTTATCTTTATCTTCAAATATAGCAGAAATGTCATCAAACATAATACCAATAAGCTGTGCTTCAAGTTCTTGTACTCTTCCATCTGCTTTAGCAACTTTTGCAACAAGTGCAATAAAAAGTCCCAACTCACTCTCTCTAAATAACTCTTTAGAGCTTGATATCTTTCTTAATTTACTTTTAGCGTAGACTTTATATAGTTTAAATGCTACATATAAAGAAGCTACAATCCAAAGTGTTACCCATATATTTACGATAAATATATAATAAAATAGCAGTAAAACTATTGCTAAATATATCCATTTTTTTAATTTAATCATTTTTAACCTTGTTATTTATACTTACAAATTTACCTAAATTTCTTATAACTATTTTTATTATACTATTGTATAAACAATATTAAAGAGCGATAATAGTGAGTCTGAACAAACTCATCTAAAAGGCAAGTTAATCAAACTATATAATGTAGTACACATTTATTATACAAACATAGGTAATGGACTTTTAAAACCTTGTGAAATGCCAAAAGAAAAAGTAATAGATTTTATTTTAAATATAAACTTCAAGACAACAATACACTCATAAATCCATAGAAAAACAGCAATTTAGCTATAATTTCATCAATGAAAAAAGAACCGAATTTTATAGCAAATACTCCATACGAAGCAGCTGGTGATCAGCCTACAGCTATCAAAGAGTTAAGTGAATCAATACTAAAAGGTAATCGCTATCAAACACTTGAAGGTGTTACGGGTAGCGGTAAAACATACACTATGGCCAAGGTTATAGAGAACGTTAAGATGCCTACTATTATTATGACTCATAACAAAACTCTTGCTGCTCAACTATACAGTGAGTTTAGAGAATTCTTTCCAAATAATCATATTGAGTACTTTGTTTCTTACTATGATTATTATCAGCCTGAGGCTTACATACCTAGACAAGACCTTTTTATAGAAAAAGATAGTGCTATAAATGATGAGCTAGAGCGTATGAGACTATCATCAACTGCCAACCTTCTTTCTTACGATGATGTTATTGTTATAGCATCTGTATCGGCAAACTACGGTCTTGGTGATCCTGAAGAATATCTCAATATGGTTCAAGCCTTAGAAGTTGGAGATGAGATATCTCAGAAAAAACTTCTACTTCGTTTAGTTGAGATGGGCTACAGTCGCAATGACACTTATTTTGACAGTGGTCATATACGTGTTAATGGAGAAAGTTTAGATATCTATCCACCTTACTTTGAACAAGAAGCAATTCGTATAGAATTTTTTGGCGATGAAATAGAGGCTATTTATACTTTTGAAGTTATTGATAATAAAAGATTAGAAGATCATAAAAGTTTTACTATCTATGCTACTTCACAATTTAGTGTTTCTCAAGAAAAAATGGCAGTAGCAATCAAGCGCATCGAAGAAGAGCTAGATGATAGACTTGAGTACTTTCAATCTGCTGGAAAACTTTTAGAGTATCAAAGACTTAAACAGAGAGTTGAGTTTGATTTGGAGATGCTACAAACTACCGGTATGTGCAAAGGAGTTGAGAACTACTCAAGACTTCTTACAAATAAAAAGCCGGGAGATGCTCCATTTACTCTGCTTGACTACTTCGCTCTTAATCATAAAGACTATCTAGTAATAGTAGATGAGTCTCATGTTTCACTTCCTCAATATCGTGGTATGTATGCAGGAGACAGAGCTAGAAAAGAGGTGTTGGTTGATTATGGTTTTAGACTTCCCAGTGCTTTGGACAACCGACCGTTAAAGGCTGATGAATATATAAATAAAGCTCCGCATTATCTTTTTGTATCAGCCACTCCTGCTGAGTATGAGCTTGAAATGTCTAGTGTAACCGCACATCAGATTATCAGACCAACTGGACTTCTTGACCCAATTTTAGAGATAAAAACATCAGACAATCAAGTTGAAGATATACATGATGAGATTAAAAAAATCACGCCTAAGAATGAAAGAGTTCTTATAACTGTTCTTACTAAAAAAATGGCTGAAGCACTTACAAAATATTTGGCTGACTTAGGCATAAAAGTTCAGTATATGCACTCTGATATAGATACAATTGAACGCAATCAAATCATACGTGCGCTTAGGCTTGGTGAGTTTGATGTTCTTATAGGAATAAACTTGCTTCGTGAAGGTTTAGACCTTCCAGAAGTATCTCTTGTCGCAATCTTAGATGCTGACAAAGAAGGCTTTTTAAGAAGTGAGACTGCACTTATCCAGACAATCGGTCGTGGTGCTAGAAATTCAAACGGCAGAGTTATACTTTATGCAAATAAAATAACAAAATCGATGCAAAAAGCTATAGATACGACTACTTCAAGAAGAGCTATTCAAGAAGCTCATAATAAAGAGCATGGTATAACACCAACGACTACTATTCGTAAGCTCGACACAAACCTAAAAGTAGAAGATTATGGTGGTATTTACCAAAAGCACAAAAAAATGGATAAAATGCCAGCATCAGAGAAGAAAGCTATAACGAAAGAGCTGTCTTTAAAAATGAAGCAAGCAGCAAAAGAGTTAAACTTTGAAGAGGCTGCTAGACTTCGTGATGAAATAATGAAAATAAAACAACTATAATAATCGCACTAGTGCAATGGGCTATCCGTCAAAGAGAACCTAGTGTTAACGTAAATGTCGGAAACATTGCGCCCCTTGAGGGTATACTTCCGACATTGTCAGAAATAGATGAAGGTTTCCTTCATTTTATGAAATAAAATTAAGGATTAATTTTTGGAAGATACTTTTACTAATTTAGCAACTTATGGATATATAGGACTTTTCCTTTACTCACTTGGTGGTGGTTTCGTAGCACTTATCGGGGCAGGTGTATTATCTTTTATGGGAAAAATGGACTTAACTATGTCAATAGCTATTGCTTTTACAGCTAATGCAATAGGTGATGTACTACTTTTTTATATGGCACGATACCAAAAAACGATGATGATGGAAGGTCTACGTAAACATAGACGTAAATTAGCACTTGCTCATGTAATGATGAAAAAAAATGGTTCATGGATAATACTAATTCAAAAATTCGTTTATGGAATCAAAACTCTAATTCCTATTGCTATAGGACTTACAAAATATGACTTTAAAAAGTTTGCTATCTTGAACGTACTGAGTGCCGCTGTTTGGGCATTAGTATTTGGACTGGGAAGTTATTATTCGGGAAGTGTTTTAGTTAAACTTGCTGAGACTATTGGTGACAAACCTTGGATAGCACCTATTATTTTGGTATTTTTCGGAGGAGCTTTATGGCTCTATATGGAAAAAGCAACTAAAAAGAAATCGTAAGTACCATTGTTGTAGATTATGCAAAATATCCAACTAAGTCTAGGCTCTACTAGCCTGCCGTGTTGGATATTTGTGTAAGATGCAGTAAAGCTAAAAGCTAGCTTCCTACTATTGGACCAAATGGCGCATAGTCTGTATGCTCTCCATCTTGGTATTTTTTATAGTTAGCTACAAACATCTCAGCTAACTTATCTCTAGTCTTATCAAAAAGTTCTTTATCTTCCCAAGCATTACGAGGATTTAAAATATCTGGATTAATCTCACCTAGAGTTTTAGGAACATTAAGTCTAAATGTTTTAGTAGTATCAAATTCACTCTCTTTAATGGTTCCATTTAAAATAGCATTGATGCAAGCGCGAGTATCTTTTATACTCATTCTCTTGCCAACACCATAACCGCCACCTGTCCAACCAGTGTTAACTAAATAAACATTTACGCCGTGCTCATCTATTTTTTTACCAAGAAGATCTGCATAAACTGTTGGATGAAGAGGTAAGAAAGCCTCGCCAAAACATGCAGAGAATGTTGCAACAGGCTCAGTAATACCACGTTCTGTTCCAGCAACTTTAGCAGTATAACCACTTAAAAAGTAGTACATTGCCTGCTCTTTTGTAAGCTTAGATACTGGCGGTAAAACACCAAAAGCATCTGCTGTTAAAAAGATAATGTTTTCAGGATGACCAGCCATTAAGTCATGTTTATGGTTTTCAATATGTTCGATTGGGTAAGAAACACGAGTATTCTCTGTTTTACTTCCATCTTCATAATCTACTTCACCTTCACCATACATTACAACATTTTCAAGCAATGCATTTGTTTTAATAGCATTATAGATTTCAGGTTCACTTTTTCCATCTAGGTTAATTACTTTAGCGTAACATCCACCTTCGAAGTTAAATACACCGTGATTATCCCAACCATGTTCATCATCTCCGATTAAAGCACGATTAGGATCAGTTGAAAGAGTAGTTTTACCTGTCCCGCTTAGTCCAAAGAAAAGTGCAGTATCTCCATTTTTACCAACATTTGCAGAACAATGCATAGGAAGTTTACCTTCCAGTGGTAACCAGTAGTTCATCATTGAAAAAATTCCTTTTTTCATCTCACCACCGTACCAAGTACCACCAATAATTGCAATGTTGTTTTCAACATCAAACATTACAAATACCTCAGAGTTTAATCCGTGTTCTTTCCATTTATCATTTACAGCTTTACATGCATTTAAAACTGTAAAGTCTGATTTAAAAACTTCTAACTCTGGAGCAGTTGGACGAATAAACATATTTTTTACAAAATGTGACTGCCAAGCTATTTCAGATACAAAACGAACTGACCTTTTTGAAGCTGCACTTGAGCCACAAAAAACATCTGTAATATATAAATCTTTACCTGAAAGTTGTTCTTGAGCAACTTTTAAAAGTTCTGCAAAAATATCAGCAGAAACTTTTTTATTTACATCACCCCACGCAATGTACTTGTTTGATGGATCACAATCCACGAAGTACTTATCTTTAGGGCTACGACCAGTAAAAATACCTGTATCAACAGCTGTCGCACCTTTTTTTGTTTGTGCACATTCGCTATTTTCAAGCTCATGTTGAATTAACTCATCATAACTTAGATTATGATGAACCTTACCAATATTTTTTAATCCTAACTCTTGTAACTCAGTTAAACTCATAACTTACCTTTTGGGTACTTTTTTTAATAGTGAAATTATACACTCACTAAACATAAATTAAATATAAATATTGCGGCTAACTAAAGAAAAATTGTTTTAAGATTTCTTGGGTAAAATTATGCCCTCAATTTACTTGTATAACTCAATCTGTATACTAAGAAAAATTGTGCTCGATTAACTCAGTGGTAGAGTGCTTCCATGACATGGAAGAAGTCACTGGTTCAAGCCCAGTATCGAGCACCATCAAATATTTCTTTTCTTATAAACTAACAACACAGTTTCTACCTTTTTCTTTTGCCATATAAAGTGCTTTATCAGCTCTGTCAAATAAATCATCTTTTGTATCTCCAATTTTATATGATGTTACTCCTATGCTCGATGTTACCTTATGTTTTTGATTGTAGCTACTCTTTTCAATAAATCCACATAAGTTTTTTGCAAATAACTCAACTGATTCAGCTTTAGTATTTGGACATATAATCATAAATTCATCTCCACCTTGTCTAACTACGATATCAGTGTCTCTGGAATTATCATTTATTACTTTTGTAAACTCTATTAAAACACTATCTCCTATAGAATGTCCATGTGTATCATTTATATTTTTAAAATAATCAATATCTAGCATAACTATAGACAAAGGTTGACCGCATAATTGTGCCAATTTCATCTCATTATCCATAACATTTTCTGCTTTCGTACGATTATATAAACCTGTTAGCGGATCGGTCAATGATTTTTCATGATATATATTTGCTTTTTTTTCGGTTTTGATTAGATTTTTTTTACCTATATTAAGCTCTTGAACCATCTTTGAAAAATTATGGTTTAACTGATCTATCTCTTCTATATCACTTTGGATTAACGGTGTATTAATATTATCACTACCTACAAATGTTGTTTGTCTAGATAGTTCTTGTATTGGTTTTGTGATCTTTAGTGAAAATGACCTTGACCTTTTTATTGTGTATAACAAAAATCCAAAGTAAAAAACTATTGCAAATACTATCGCGCTATATCCGATGATATCTGCATATTTTTTAAGTTGATTTATAGAGTGAAATATTGTATTTTTTTCAATTAATAACACTAATCTCCACCCCGTATCTCCAACTGTCGTTTGCAATAACAGGTAATCTACAGAGTTTACATTTAACTCAAACATATCTGTTTTATTTTTAAAATGTCTTATAAATTCTTGAGTAAAAGGTTTGTCTTTATTCATTAATAAATTAAACTCTAATGGCTTTACAATTGTCTTTTCTATTGTCCCCGTATAGTTATGATTCAACAACTCTTTAATTTTCACTATTTCTTCAATCTTTTTTGGCATTGCTAAAATACTTCCTTGCTCATCAAGCATAAAGATACTGGCATTCCAAGGTAATTCATGCTGTAACATACTTTTTACAAAACTATCAATAGTTATATCAATACCGGTTACACCTTCTAAAAAATCTTTATTATAGATTGGAGCTATGCAAGATATCATCCAACCATTTCCTGCAGGATCTAAATATGCACCAGTCCACACAGACTCTCTTTTAGGGTTGTGCTTTGCATCTGCTAAATAGTAGAAGTTATATTCACTTATATTAATACTTGGACCAAACACATCATAGATAGAATCAATATATGGATAGATTCTATTCATATTATCCCAACTATTAAAATAGACAGCCGTAATATTTGGATTGGAATCCACGATATTTTTGAAGTTAATGTCCATTATCTCTGATCGTAGTGCTTTTGCTCTTTCTTTCTCTGTGATTTTAGTGCTAGACGAATAATAAAGAGCCGAACCTACTTTATTTGATTTATAGAACACACCATTTTTGGCGACTTCAAACCTTGGCGTTCCTGCAGGTAAATAGCTAATAGAAGCATTTGAAAAGAAAGATTCATGTTCTTTTTGCAGTATCTGACTCAATCTTGATATTTCAGATAAGGTAGTTCCAATATATTTTGATTCATTTAAAAGTATCTCATGTCCATGTCTTTTAGCCTCTTTTATGAAAGTAGATTTAATAAGATTGTAAACATACGCATTTGCAACAAAATATAAGATAAAGAGTAAAACTGCGATAACAACCGTTGGTATCAAAACGGTGTTTTTATGATGATTAAAAAGTAGTTTATTAAGATTTAACTTATTACTGTCATTCATCATGAAATCCTTTTTTAAGCTTATCAAATATTATAATCCTTTATATATAATTTTTTACTCCAATTGATTATATAAATAAATTATTTAAGTTTTATAAGTTTAAACAGGGAAGGAATCGTAAGATTTATGGGTTATCCACCATAAATCTTGATTATAAAAGAAGATGATTTTGTTAATAGTTTTAAAATCTATATGAACTTTTTTTTCCATCTTGTTCAACTTGAATGGATGAACGAAGCACATAAAGATAAACAGCTGTTTTTTTGTAAAATATTTTTTGATAAATTTCTTTTGAGTTTGTAGGATCATAACCTACGGCCTCAATATTATCTCTCCTGTCTATCATAACACAGTCATTTGCAATAGCATACATACTTAGGTCAGTTAAGTTATCAGCTTTATCTACCGGTGCTTTTTCAAGCTGTTCAATCGTCGGGCACGCTAAGGTTTTTTTCTTTATTATGTCTGCATGTGCAAAACCTGCAAGAAGAAGAATTGTTAAAATATATCTCACTTATTAGTCCATTTGGTATTTAAAGATAATACTTGCATAACCAGTTACAATATTATCAAAGTCATATTTAACAGCACCATCTGTTGCACTTGCATTTAGACTCATAAATCTTGCACCTACTTCGAAGTCTGCACTTTTTCCTAGGTGTACATTTACGCCTACATCTCCACCCATATAACCATCACCTAGTTTAACTGTGTTAGAATTCTTTTTATCTTCAAATCTCATATCTACTTTACCTGCATTTACACCAAAGTAAACATTAGCCATTTTAGAAAAGTTTAGAAGATATTGAACTTCTACGCCATAAGCGCGAGCATAATCAAAATCACCCCCGTCAAAAGCTCTAGCACTTAAAAACAGTCTGTAGTTACTTGACTCTGCCCCTATCTTAATACCACCGTGATTTAAGTTAACGGTTGCTCTATCTGTAGTTATAGCACCTGCAATACGCTCATAATCAAAAGCACTATATCCAGCTTCAAAACCGATCAACGAGTTTATATTAAACTTATATTTTGAGTCATCTAATGAACCAGCTGAAAGAGACGATGCTACCAATGCTGTAGCAACAATTACCTTACTTATTTTTTTTAACATTCTTCACCCCTTTATATTTAAAACAATTATACCTTGTAGCTTTTGAAGCAAACTTTAAAGCGACCTATTAATCTCTTTGGCACAAATAACACCGCTGCTAAATGCCCACTGGAAGTTATAACCTCCAAGTTCTCCTGTTACATCGACAACCTCGCCTATAAAATGTAGGTTTTGTACAGCTTTTGATTCTAAAGAGTCTATATGTAACTCTTTTGCACAAACTCCTCCTCTGCTAACTTCAGCTTTCGTAAAACCAAAATTACCGGCCGGTGCAAACTCATATTTATGGATAGTTAAAAGTTTTTCTTTTATTTCTTTACTTAATTTTTTACACTCTGTATCATCAACACCTATTGCTTTTAGTATTGCTTGTGAGAGTCTTTTTGGCAAAGGGATTACTGAAGAGACAAGCTTTTTACTTCCGTTGACAAGATCTAGTATATTTTTATTTGGCAAAAAATCTATTGATATATTTCCTTTTTTCCAATATAGAGATGCCGAGAGAACTGCCGGTCCACTTATACCCTTATGTGCAAAAAGAAGATCTTCATCCAAGACTTTATCATCTACTTTAATATGGACATAACAGCTTAGACCACTTAACTCTTTCATCCAAAACTGATCTTTTTGAACAGTAAGTCCTACAAGTGCGGGAGTGAATTCTTTAGTAGTAATATCAAAACTTTTTGCTATCTCAAGTCCTATATCACTTGCTCCCAATGTTTTAAAGCTCTTTCCACCAGTTGCTACTATGACTCTTTTAGCTTTTGTCGTTCCTTGAAGTGCCTGAACATAAAATATATCATCTTTTTTTGTAACACCTAAGATCTCTCTGCTCAATATAAGATCTTGGTGTTTAGTCAATCTTTTTAAAATATTTATAATTTCATCCGAAGAGTCTTTACAAAAGTAGTAACGATTTTTTCTTATAACCGGAGTTAGAGAGTTTATTTGTAAAAAATCCAACAAATCATCTTTAGAAAAACGTTCTAATACACTAGATACTAGATTCATATCTCCATCAAAATTATTTTTAGAGACACTCACATTTGTAATGTTACACTTTCCGCCACCTGAAATCTTGAGTTTTTGAGCAACTTTAGCATTTACATCAATAATTCCGACACTCATTTTTTTACTTAACTGGGAGGCACACATCAAGCCACTTGCACCTGCACCTAATATTAAAACATCATATATTTTCATGTTGGCATTATACTTTAGATATAATACGAAAAATATTTAAAAGTGGTAATAATGAGCAATAAACTTCACATAGTCTCTCTTGGCTGTACAAAAAATCTTGTCGATACGGAAGTAATGATGGGTAAACTTCAAAACTTTGAACTTACGGATGCTCAAGATGAGGCAGATGTAATCATAGTAAACACTTGTGGTTTCATAGATGCAGCAAAAGAAGAATCAGTAAATACTGTACTTAGTCTTCATGATGCAAGAAAAGAGGACTCCGTTTTAGTGATGGCGGGTTGTCTTAGTGAAAGATACAAGGAAGAACTTGCTACCCAGATGCCAGAAGTAGACATTTTTACAGGGGTTGGTGATTATGATCATATTGATGAACTTTTAAAAGAAAAAAAGAGCCGTTTTTCTGATGAAGTTTTTCTTATTGATGGAAGTGAAAGAGTTGTAACTGGTTCAACTTACCATGCTTATATAAAACTTTCCGAGGGCTGCAACCAAACATGCAGCTTCTGTGCTATTCCATCTTTTAAAGGAAAACTAAACTCTCGTAATTTAGACTCTATTGCTGCAGAAGTTGAAAGATTAGTTGCTAAAGGTTACTACGACTTTAGTTTTGTATCCCAAGACAGTTCTTCTTATCTTAGAGACCAAAACATCAAAGATGGACTTAGCCTCCTGATTCAGAGAATCGAGCTTATAGAAGGTGTTAAAAGTGCTAGGATCCTCTATCTTTACCCATCTACAACAACCATATCACTTCTTAAAAATATAGCAAAAAGTAAAATCTTTCATAACTACTTTGATATGCCGATTCAACATATTAATGATGATATGCTTCGTATGATGAAGCGTGGTTTTGGAAAAGAAAAAACTACTGAGCTTTTAGACTTTATGCGCTCTCTTCCAAACTCTTTTGTAAGAACTAGTTTTATTGTTGGGCATCCAGATGAGACTGAAGAGATGTTTGAGGAGATGTGCGAATTTGCTGCATCTTTTGGATTTGACAGAATCAATGTTTTCTCATATTCAGACGAGGAGACGACACCAGCTTATGACATGGCTAATAAGATTTCTGCAGAGCTTATAGCATCTCGTGCTCAAACTCTGGGCGATATTGCATCTGAGTGTACTCAAAAATCATTAGAGAGTGAAGTAGGCAAAGAGATAGAGCTTATCATTGATAGTGAGAGTGACGAACATGAGTATCTTTTAAGTGCTAGAAAGACTATCTGGGCACCTGAGATTGACGGGGAGATATATGTTAATGACAGAGCTAAAGATGAAGATCTAGAGTTTGGTAAAATCTATAAAGCCAAAGTCACTGAGCTTGTTGGAAACATCTTAACTGCAACAGTTGACAATGCTTGAAATTTCATCGCTAGAAGTACTCAAAAATAAAAAAAATCTTCTAGCCTTCTCCGGAGGTGCAGACTCAACTGCCCTCTTCTTTCTTCTTTTAAATCAAAATATAAAATTTGACATTGCCATTGTCAACTACAATGAAAGAGTACAAAGCATCGAAGAAGTTGCATATGCACAAAAGCTTGCATCTACACATAATCTAAAGTGCCATACGCTAGTCGCTCCTAAAATCACTAAAAACTTTGAATCAAAAGCACGAGAAATAAGATACGATTTTTTTGAAGAGCTTATCAGTAAATATGGCTATGAGAATCTTCTAACTGCCCATCATCTAGGAGATAGATTTGAGTGGATGCTGATGCAATTTTGCAAAGGTGCCGGTTGTGCAGAGATAGCGGGAATGCAAAAAGTCCAAGAAAGAGATTTTTACACTTTAGTTCGTCCCCTGCTTCATTTAGACAAACAAGAACTATATAAATATTTAGACAAAGATAAGATTAAGTACTTTGAAGATGAGACTAATCAAAACGAAGAGATAAAAAGAAACTCATTTAGGCACAACTATTCAGCACCTCTTTTAGATAAATATCTAAGTGGTATCAAAAAAAGTTTTGACTACATAGATGACGATAGACAAACCCTAATCCCCGAGGTAGAGATCAAACATATTAATGATTTAACATACTTTAAAAGTCTGCAAAAGCAAAGAGCAGATATATTTATAATAGATAAAATTTTAAAATCAAAACTCTATATGTTAAGTGCCGGTGAGAGAGAACTGTTAAAGGATGAAAAAGCTCTAGTTGTTGGAAGAAAATTTATAGTTTCAAATAATGGAGGCTTTATTTTCATAGCTCCATACTCTAAAGATGACTCTAAAATAAATATGTCTCATGAGTTTAAAGAGGAGTGTAGAATTTTAAAGGTGGAGCCTAAACTACGTCCATTTCTTTTTCAAAATGAAGAAGTATTTGAAAAAGTAAAAGAGTTACTTAGCTAATATTTTTTGACTATTATAAACCTTCATCGTAAAGGATGAAGCAATTAGTTCGTGGTCCCTTTTAAAGTTTATCGGAAAATTAATCCCAATAATCCAATCACCTTTATTTACAGCATCTAAAAACTCATAAAAACTCTGTGGAGAATTAATCGATGATGTTGTATTTACTTCATATACCGTAAATTCATCTTCGTTATCAAGAAGCACTTTTTTAGATAGCTTCAGTGTAGTAAAATAAGGACTGTGTTGCTTCTCAAACCTCTCACTGTTAAACGAGTTATCAAATGCTGTGATAATATGAGCATTATCAGATTGAAGTTGCTTTAACTTGTTTAGAGTAGAGTTACTAAACTCTTCATATCTTCTAAGTTCCATACGGTCTTTATTTAATATACTTCTTTGCTCTCTATACTCTTTTCCTTTTGGAATCAATACAAGAAATGAAAATAAGAGAACAAATATAAGTAAAAATATAGATACAGAGAGCAGATAAATGCTCTGTCTTGAGATATTAATTTTCATTATCTGCTTCCTCTTCTTCTTTTTTATTATCAGTAGATTCAAGTGCTAATTCATCTTCATCTATGTAGTTCGTAGATACAAACTTCAGCCAGCCATTTGGAGCTGGATAAAAGCTGCTATATGTTCTGTGAAATATAGAACGCAGAGGGGCTTGAAGCATAAAGTTATATACATCTTTATTTGGTGTTACCCCATATAAAATAAGTCCATTTTTAAGTAAAGAAGCTTCTGAGAGTGTGATTCTTTGAGGTACTAAGTCAAATAAATTTGCGATTGAATCTTTAAGAACTGTATTTTTAGTATTGATTCTTTCGTAAAGTAATGCTTCTTTTTCTATAAAAGTTATCTGAGCTTTCATGCTACTAATACCAGACTCTAACTCAGCTCTTTTTTCAATAATATCTTGTGTATTTTGTTCAAATCTATAATCTTTAAAAACTAGAAATAGATATGTTATAAAAAGCATAAAAAGTGTGATGCTAAAAAAACTAAAAAGTAGTTGCAGTTCTGATGAAAAGATATGTTTTTTTCTTGGTTTTATATAGCTGTATTTCATTTTAAGTCTGCCTTTGCCATCTCACAAACTTCGGCACCTAAATCTAAATGTCTAACAAAAACACTTAAAAACATTTCCTCTTCCAAGTACCTTTTTAAGTCACCGCTAACACCTATAGAATCTGCGATATAAACACTCTCTACAAATTTGCTCTCATATCTGTAATCTTTGTAAAATCTATTTATAGAACTTTGAATAAGTGAAAATCGTTGATAGTCTTCATTGAACCCACTTCCATCATCAACAGAAGGCTCATCATATTCATCTGTGAATTTTTCTTCATCGTCTTCTGACTCAGCAAACTCATCAATCTCATCTATAGAATCCAAGTCTTCAATATCTCCAAAATCATCAAGCCCTTCTATGTCACTCATAGCATCTATATCATCTAGATTTATACTGCCTTCAAGATCTAAGTCTATATCTTCTTCACTATTTTCATCCATAAGCAGTTCTTCATTATCATCACCGTGATCCATATCTATATGATCGCCATAAAGAAGCTTGGATTTGTCAAAAACACAGATAGTAATGTAGTTATCTTCTAAAAGTATATAAAGAGCAAGATGGCTATCTATCTTGTCTTTAAAAAAGTTTGACAAAATCATAAATGGAGAGAATATAAAGTCAACACCAACCTTAGAATAGTTATATTTGATTATGTCTAGATTAGGTTTTGATGTGTAGTATGCCCATTGATTTGGATGACAAATATATTTTGATGACTCAAGGTCGTGAAAGATTGACATATCCCTATTTACACAAGTAGGAATTGCACCTTGCGCATCTGAAGTGTCTAAAACAGAAATATAATGAAATGGAGATTCTGAGATAAAGGAGTCAATATACTCACGCATTTTATTACTGAGTTCTGTAGTATCGAAACTCTCTGAGTCGCTATTAATTAGGCCTTTGTTATTGCACTCTTCTACATATACAATACTTTGTGAACGCTGAACAACAATATTGATAAATACTTTATGATATAAAGCTTCAAAAAGCTTACCTAACACTGCTCATCTCCGCAAAGTGGATGTGCTTTGTTATAGTTTTGTTGTTTCAATGCACTACCTAATTTTGTATATATTTGTGTTGTTGCCATACTAGAGTGACCGAGCAATTCACTCACATCAGCTATTGGTGCACTACTGTTAAGAAGTGCTGTCGCATAAGAGTGACGAAGCTGATGAGGCGTGACCTTAAGTCCGACTCTTTTAAAGACTTTATTAACTGTATATCTTAGACTGTTTTCGCTTAATCTTTCATCATTTGCTTCAAAAAGAAATATTTTTGGACAATTATTGGATAAATATTCATCTATTAATACTCTTGTTGTGTGTAAAAGTGGCACATCTCTGTGTTTATTTCCCTTACCTAAAACTCTAACCCATTCATTAGATATATCGCTTAACTTTATAGATGAAAGTTCAGAAATCCTTAGACCTAAAGTGTAAAGCATTGTTACAACTAACTTCTCATAGAACTCTGCATGTTCGAGTGCTTCAATGATATGTTTATGTGAGATAGGCTTAGGAAGAGTTTTTGCGACTTTAATACTTTCATCTGCTTTTAAAGATATTTGCATATTATTATCATTTAAAAATTTTACAAAAGTTCTTATTGCACTGAGTTTTTTACTTATGGTTTTTGGGTTTAACTGTGAAATTTTTATGCGATAAGGCATAAGGTTTATCGTAGTGTGGTTATTTTCTTCAATAATCTCTACGTATTCCAACGCTTCTTTTATTGCTTCATCATAGCTTTTTATTGTTAGGTCAGAGTAACCTCTAAAATCTTCTAAAGATTGTAAAAATTCTACTCTTTTGCTACTTATTAACTTTTTCAAGTAGTTTCTCAAAACTGTCGTGATATCTTGCAGCAGCATCAACTAAGTCTGTATCAGTTACAACACTTGGAGCAAGTTTTATATAGGCACTTATCATAATATTACATATCGTTCTTATTTTTGCTTTATCAGCATCTGAGATAACATCATGAGTGGCAATTTTATTTATATCATACGTATATTTTTTAGCGTCTTCTATGTAAGAAACATACTTCAATGATGTAATAGACTGCGCCATTACTGTTGAAGCCATACGGTTGTAAACATCCATACTAAAAGCCTCTTTGGCAAGAGTCAAAGCTTCTTTATAGTCGCCTACTTCATAATAATACTTTGCTTTTAGTGATTTTTCATAAGATGGATTCATAAGGAAATATCCACCCATGGTCACTATCATTAAAAAAGCTACACTTGGAATCAATACTCTAGATTTCATAATTGTCTAACCTCTCTTTAATAAAGATTCTTGCATCTTCGAGCTTCATGTCACTTACATCTAAAGGCTCGCTTGCATGAAAATGTAGCGTACCAAAAGGTTTTGGAACTATAAATTTATCCCAACTTTTGAACTGCCAAAACTTTGTAGGCATAATTCTAACAAGAATTACTTTTGCCTTAGTTTTTCGTGCCATTACCATTATACCATCTGCAACTTGATGTCGCGGCCCTTTTGGTCCATCTGGAGTTATACCTATATCATAACCTGTTTTTAGACTCTTTATCCCTTGCATAAGGACTCTAGCTGCATTTCTATTTGAAGAACCAGAAATTGTATCTAATCCAAAATATTTAATTGTTTTAGATATCAATGCACCATCAAAGTGAGAAGAAATTAGAACATTTGCATGTGGCGTTTTTCTGTAGTTCATATAAAAATGTGAGAACATTAAAAGCTCACCATGCCAACAAGCAAATATGATCGGCTCATCATTTATTGTCTCTGAAGCATGAAACTGTTTTTTGTTCGTTAAGTAGATAAGTCTTATTAATAAAGACGCTATATATGGGATAAAAAATAGAGCAAGAGAACGAGAAATCTTTTTACGCAACTACTTCCCCTGTTAAAATTGTTCTTCCTATAGAAGTTATCTTAACATCTCTAAATTCTCCCAAAAGCTCATCAGAACCTTTTACTTTTATAACGATGTTGTCATCACTTCTACCACTTACATAATAGTCTTGAATAAGATCTTCAAAATATACTCTATAAGTCTTACCAAGAGATGTAGCATTTATCTCATCTAAAATCTCAGTATGAAGACTTTGAAGTGTTGTTAGTCTATCAGATGCTACTTCTTCATCAACTGTGTTAGTGAAGTGTTCAGCTTCTGTCTCAGGACGAGCCGAATATTTAAAAGAAAAAATCTGATTAAATCTAACTTTGCGCATAACATCCAAAGTATCTTCAAATTCTTCGTCACTCTCACCTGGAAAAGCAACGATAATATCAGTAGAGATGCTAACTTCAGGGCACTCAGCACGAAGTTTTTCAACACGATTTAAGAACCACTCTTTCGAGTAACCTCTTTTCATGTCTTTTAAAACTTTTGTAGAACCACTTTGAAGCGGCATATGCATTGATTTACATATTTTAGGATTATTTGCGAACTCTTCTATAAACTCATCATCCATGTGAAAAGGGTGAGGAGATGTAAAACGAATACGCTCTAGTCCTTCTATCTTAGAAAGCCTTCTAAGTAGTTCTGAGAAGTTTACTTTTTCATGATTACCAGAGAAACGGCGGCCATAGTTATTTACATTTTGTCCTAAAAGAAAAATCTCTTTTGCGCCATTTTCTACTGCTCTCTGGGCCTCGTTAACTATAAGGTTATCCGGGATAGATATCTCATCACCACGAGTTTTAGGAACTATACAGTAAGTACATGCCTTGTCACAACCTATAGATATATTTATGAAAGCTTTATATGGAGATGTTCTAAAGTCATCAAAAGCAAATTCACTCTCATCATAATTTATATCTATCTCTACCGCTTTGTCTTTATGTAAAACTTCAGTAATCTTAGATACATTTCTAGCACCTAAAACGAAGTTTACATATGGTGCTCTTTTTATTATTTCTTCGCCTAAGTGAGATGCGGTACAACCGCAAACACCTATCTTGGCATCCGGTTTTTTCTTTTTGTTAAAAACACCAAGTTCTGAGAAAAGTTTAGAGACTGGTTTTTCTCTAACTGAGCATGTATTTATCAGAATAAGGTCAGCTTCTCTAAAGTCATCAATTGCTTCATAACCCTCTTTCTCGGTTAGCTGAGCAATCATATGCTCACTATCACGAGAGTTCATGGCACAACCTAATGTCTCAATAAATAACTTTTTACTCATTAATTCTCTTTAGCTAATAATGTGTACTTGGTACATATACTCATTGTCTGAAAGTCCAAATTTAACTTCACTCATGTAAAAACTCTTACCTTTTTCTTCAAAATAATCTTGAAGTTCTAATAAATCTTTATGAGAGTTTTCTCTGTCGAAGTAAAAAATCATACTTCCTTCTTTTTCAACACTTGCTTCGATTTTTTCTAAATCAGCTTTTTTTGGTTTTGTATCAATATCTGTTCTAGCAAATTTTAAATCCATTATTTATCCTTGTTCTACTATTATAAAAGTCTTGCATTATATACAAACTCTACTAAAAGTCATATTAAAGTTATTTTCGCTATAATTTCACCACTTCATAAGAAATCCCAAATTTATTACAATTGTTTTTTATGAGATTACCTTGACAAGGATATATTAATGGAAAAAATTTTAGATATTGTTGACGCAATTGCACACGAAAAAGGTCTTCAACCAGAGAAAGTTATAGAGGCTTTAAAAACTGCTTTTATTCAAACTGCAAAAAGAGTTATTGATAGAAATTTTGCTTTTGAAGCAAATATCGATCAAGCTACAAAGAGCATAGAAATTGTTCAAACTATTACCGTAGTAGCAGATGATGATGAAAGACTTCAAGATGAAGAAGTTGCTCCTGCATACATATCTATTACAGATGCTAGAGAATATGATGATCAAGTAGAGCTTGATGATCAACTACAGATTCCACACGATTTAGAAGAGTATGGAAGAACTGGTGCTTCTCAGCTTCACAGAGAAATTGAATATCATATTCAAAGACTTGTAGAAGATGAACTTTTTAACAAATATAAATCTAAAATTGGTACACTTGTAACAGGTCGTGTTACTAGTGTTGACTCTCATAATGCTACGTATATAGAAGTAGATGAAGTTCGTGCTGTATTACCGATGAAAAGCCGTATTAAAGGTGAAATATTTAGAAAAGGCGACCATTTAAAAGCTGTTGTCCGTCGTGTAAACATGGACAAAGAAAACGGTATCCAAATCGAACTCTCCCGTACAAGCCCTAAATTTTTAGAAGAACTTCTAGCTCTTGAAGTTCCTGAGATTGCTGACGGTGCTGTTATCATAGAAAGAAGTGCTCGTATTCCTGGTGAGAGAGCAAAAATTGCACTTCTTAGTACTCACCCGCAAGTAGATGCGGTCGGTGCAACAGTAGGTGTTAAGGGTGTTCGTATAAATGCAGTAAGCCAAGAGTTAATAGGTGAAAATATTGACTGTGTAGAGTATACATCTATTCCAGAACTTTTTATCTCTCGTGTTATGAGTCCTGCTATTATCTCTCATGTTGAAATTGTTAGAAATGAAGACGGAGATGCTGAAAAAGCTATCATTACTCTTCCGGCTGATCAAAAATCAAAAGCTATCGGTAAAAGTGGAATTAACATCCGTCTTGCATCTATGCTTACAGGTTTAAACATTGAACTAGTTGAAAATGACACCGTTACTACAGAAGACGGTGAAATTGAAGAAGCTAAAGATGGTGTTGATGCACTAGAGGCACTGTTTAATTAGTCCGCAAAGGAGCAAGCCCCTTTGCTTCGCTTAGGTCGCTATGGCCACTAAAGCTTTGCCTCTTTCGAGGCAGAGAATCCAACCTCCAATTAAATTTTCATTAAAACTAAAAATTAAAAGAGTAATGTAGTTGCAAGGTCTGAGTAAGGAAGTGTACTTTAGTAGATGACGAGCGAGGAAACACAGCAAATGCGTTACTATTTTAAGTTTTCTACCCTCTTTTCATATATGGATTTAGCTTTAATAGTATCAAATCCGCAATCATATTTCCAAGTAAAGTTAAAAAAGCCGTTATCATCAAAGTACCCATTATTATGGGATAGTCCCTACTTAAAGCACTCATAAAAAAGAGTTGTCCCATTCCCTCAATCCCAAAAATAGATTCTAAAATAACACTTCCGCCAATTAGTCCGGGAAGAGATAATCCTAGAAGTGTGATAATTGGAGGCAATAGATTTGGAAGTATGTAGTAACGAAGAAGCTTCTTTTTATTAAGTCCACGAGAAAGTGCAAAATAGTAGTAATCACTCTTTAATATTTCAAGTGTTAAAGATCGAATATAGATTATCATACTTCCCAACCCTACAAATATCATAACTCCAACGGGTAAGACTAGATGCCAAGCCATATCACTATAGTACGCAAAACCTGTCTTTTCTTCTATAGAATGAAGTCCTGCTATTGGAAAAAGATCTAAATTTAGAGATAAAAAGATTATAAACAAAAGTGCAAGATAAAAAGACGGCATAGAAAAAGATACAAGAGATATTTGACGAATTATGTAATCTGTTTTTTTTTCATACTCTAAAGCTGCTTTTACCCCCAAATAAAGTGAGAGCACAAAAACTGCGATTAGAGCTGTTATATTCATGATAAGTGTAATAGGGATACGTTTAAATATCTCAGTGGTAACATCCTGTCCGCTCACAAAAGAGATACCAAAATTGAGTGTAGCTATATTTTTAACCCAGTCTACATATTGACCTAAAAGTGATTTATCCAGTCCGTAAACAGCTTTTAATTGTTCTATAGCTTCTTTAGTCATGTTCGGATTTAACTCACCCGCTGCAAAAAAACTATTTGGTGCAGCATGAATTGCCAAAAAAGATATTACTGAGATAAGCAATAGCATAAACAGAAGATAAAAAAGTTTTTTTGATAGTAGTAACATGTGAGAGATTATATCAAAATTTAACTCTCTAAAAACAGGAAAAGAGAGTTAAATATGAATTTATATTAGAAGCTTGCAGATATAGTTGCTATAACATTTTCTTCGGTATCCGTTCCGGCAGCTTCAAAGTCCATACCGCTGTAAGCTACACTGAAATCGAATTTTCCAATAGTTTTAGTGATGCCTGCAATATAATATACTCCGGTATTCTCATAATTACCTACAGTTGCGTCTATACTAATATCCATCGGTAAAGGTATACTAACAGCACCCTCATAAGCATTTTCAGGATCAATAGTATCAGTATTAACGCCTAGGCTGTATTTTGCACTAACTTCTACAACTTTAAAGTCATAACTCAAACCAACATATGCCTCACCAAAGTTTAAAGCTTTAGAATCATTCGGGTAAGCGTACTGAATGTAACCTATGTCGTAACCTATTCCAGCTATTTCGTTTTTATAACCACCATACGCATCAAGTTCCATAGAAGCATCCGGATTAGATGAAAAATTAATATTCGAACCCCATGCACCTACGTATAATCCCTTATACTCCACATCAAGTCCACCTTGAATTGCCGGTGAGTCATTACTTTGAGTCATACCTCTCCATACATAATTACTAGTCATTGCTACATTAGCACTGATCTCTAAATCTGATTTTGCTTCTTCTGCAAATGCTACAGATGCAACTAGAGCTGCCGCTAGACTAAGTTTAATAAATTTCATTTCATTTCCTTCTTTTCTTGTTTTGATGGAATAATTATTACATATATTATACATATAAAGTACAGATAATTGATTATTTTTTAATCACAATTTGTTTAGCAGGAGAGAGTTGCAGTAGAATTTGGTTAGTCCTACTGCTTATTAGGTAGATTAAATTGTTATTTTATGTCCCAAGAAAGAACTGTTTTACCATCTTCACTTGTCTCGGCTGCTGCCATACCCATAACATTGTACCCACTGTCAACATAGTGAATTTCACCAGTAACACCAGATGCTAAGTCACTTAAAAGATACATTGCAGAGTTACCTACTTGCTCAGTTGTAACATTTTTCTTTAGTGGTGCATTAATTTCATTCCAGTTAAGAATTTGTTTGAAATCACCAATACCAGCAGCAGCTAAAGTTCTGATTGGTCCTGCTGAAATAGCATTTACTCTTTGACCTTTTTTACCAAGATCAACAGCCATATATCTAACAGTTGATTCTAACGCCGCTTTTGCAACACCCATTACATTATAGTTAACGATATATTTTGGTCCGCCAAGGTATGAAAGAGTTAAGATAGAAGCATCATCAGCTAAAACTGATTCTAAACGATTAGTTAAATCAATAAGTGAATATACCGAGATATCCATAGCAATTTGAAAAGCTGATTTTGTAGTTTTAATAAAAGGCTCGCTAAGTGCTTCTTTTGGTGCAAATGCAACTGAGTGAACTAAAAAGTCAATCTTACCAAAGTCTTTCTCAATCAACTCTGCGATTCCTGCCATATGTTCTTCGTTTGATACATCAAGTTCATATACTTTATCACTTCCAAACTCTTTAGCAATTGGTTCAACTCTCTTTTTAAGTGCATCATTTAAATATGTAAATGCCATCTCTGCACCTTGGTCAGCACAAGATTTTGCGATTCCATAAGCTATTGATTTATTATTTGCAAGACCTACGATTAGACCTTTTTTACCCTTCATTATCATACATTATTTCCTTAATTTTTATTTTCTATATTTTGTGCATATTCACACATTGAACAAAAGTGTTCTACATACAGTGCAGCACTTCCAACTAATATCCCATCTACGCTCTGTAATGCTAAAACATCACTAGCGTTTGTAACTTTAACACTACCGCCATACAAAAGTGGTGCCGGTGATTTTTTCTTTAGCTCTTTATGAATAGATTCTATCTCTTCAAGTGTTGGTGTTAAACCTGTTCCAATAGCCCAAACCGGTTCATAAGCAATAATCAGATTTTCATAATCTGTGTCTATTCCTTCATACTGAGCTGAAATATATTTCATCATCGTCTCATTACCGGCTTCTCTTACCTCTAAAGGCTCACCGATACAGTAAACTATTCTAAAACCAAGCTCTTTATAGAAGTTGAACTTTTTTACAAGTTCTTCTTGAGATTCACCTAGTACATGGCGACGCTCACTATGACCTATTAAAATAGTTTTAATGCCAAATTCATCTAAATGATCTTGTCCTATTTCACCAGTGAAAGCACCATTGGCAGCTGCATAAGCGTTTTGGGCACCAATAGTAACTTTTCCATTATGAGCATTAAGTGAAGATGCCGCAGGGAAAACTAAAACTTCTTGAGAAATTTTGTTTTTATTCAAAAAACTTTCTAATTCATCTACATACTCCGTAGTCTGTTTACGAGTTAAATTTGTTTTTAAATTTGCAGCTATTATCATATTTTATGCCTCTTCTTCAATAACTAACGGTGCAACACCAGGAAGTATTTTACCTTCTAGAAGCTCTAAAGAAGCTCCACCGCCAGTAGAGATAAAACTCATCTCATCATCAACCCCTACACGTTGAACAAGGTCAGCAGTATCTCCACCACCAACTACCGTCGTTGCATAGCTATCTGCAACAAAGTGAGCTATTTTACTAGAACCTCTTGCAAATTTTTCCATCTCATAAACACCCATAGGTCCGTTCCAAAGAACTGTTTGAACATCATTTAAACCTTCACGATAGAGTCTTACAGTCGCAGGTCCAATATCAAGTCCCATCCAGTTGTCAGGAATCTCTTGTGCTGTAACTATCTTACTTACTGAATCTTCAGAAAATTTCTCAGCTGCTATTACGTCTACAGGCAGGTAGAACTTAACACCAAGTTTTTTTGCTTCATCCATGATGTGTTGTGCATCATCTAAAAGGTCATCTTCTACCAAAGATGCCCCAATGTTATAACCCATCTGCTTTAGAAACGTAAATGCCATACCGCCACCGATGAAAATTTTATCTACTTTAGGAAGTAAGTTTATAAGTGCTTCAAGTTTACCTGAGACTTTTGAACCACCTACAATAGCTGCAAACGGGCGTACAGGTGCATTTATAAGTTTACCAAAGAACTTTATCTCTCTTTCTAGTAAAAAACCGGCTGCTTTGTGTTTGTTGTCAAATAAATGAGTAATTCCTTCAACAGAAGCGTGTGCGCGGTGACTTACACCAAAAGCATCATTGATATAGACATCTGCCATTGAAGCAAGTTTTTTAGAAAGCTCTACATCATTTTGTGTCTCACCAGCTTCAAAACGAAGATTTTCTAAAAGTAAAACTTCTCCGTCTTTAAGTGTTCTAGCCTTAGACATAGCATCTTCGCCAACAACATCTTTAGCCATAACAACTTCTCTTTTTAGCAGATGCTGAATTCTTCTAGCGACAGGAACTAAAGAGTATTTTTCATTTACTTCACCCTTTGGGCGACCAAAGTGAGATGCTAAAATAACTGCACAATTCTGATCTAAACAATAGTTTACAGTTGCAATTGCTGAACGAATTCTTCTATCATCAGAGATATTTCCAAACTCATCCATCGGTACATTAAAGTCACATCTGATAAAAACTTTTTTACCCGCTAAATCTAGGTTTTTTATGTTTAATAGTTCCAAATTTTTGTCCTATTTACTAATGTGAAGAGCCATATCAATAAGTCTCATTGAATAACCCCACTCGTTGTCATACCAAGCCATAATCTTAACCATATCACCGCCAATAACTTGAGTTAAGTCTTCAGCAACGATTGAGCTGTATTCACATCCAACGAAGTCTTGGGAAACTCTCATCTCTTTATCCATCAGTAAAAGACCTTTAAGTCTATTATCGGCTGCTTCATTAAACACTGCCGTAACTTCCTCTTTTGTAGTGCCTTTTCTAACTACAACATTCAAGTCGACCATAGAAACATCCGGTGTAGGTACACGAACACTCTGACCATGAAGCTTACCTAAAAGTTGAGGCATAACAAGACTGATAGCCTTAGCAGCACCAGTAGTTGTGGGAATCATATTTATAGCCCCTGCTCTTGCACGTCGCTTGTCTTTTGAGTGCTTTACATCTAAAATATTTTGATCATTAGTATATGAGTGAATAGTTGTCATTAGACCTTTTTCAATTCCAAAAGCATCATCTAAAACACGAGCAATAGGACCTAAACAGTTTGTAGTACATGAAGCATTAGAAACAATTTTTTGACCATCGTATTTTTCTTCATTTACACCCATTACGAATGTATCTGTTTGAGTATCTTTTGAAGGTGCAGAGAAAAGAACTTTTTCAACACCATTGTCAATATGAATCTGAGCTGACTCTTGAGTCAAGAAAACACCTGTACACTCTAAAACCATGTCAGCACCACAATCTGCAAAACTTAAATTTTTAGGATCACGATCACTGAAAATTCTAATAGTTTGCCCATCAATACTAATGTTATTTTCATCAACTTGAACTATATCACTTGCAAATGTTCCGTGAACAGAATCATTCTTTAGTAAATAAAGCATCATGTCCATACTTGCCATATCATTTATAGCTACAATTTCAACATCATTTCTTGTAGCTGCTATACGAGCCACACAACGACCAATTCTACCAAATCCGTTAATTGCTATCTTAAGTGCCATTATATTTCCTAAAATTAAAAAAATTGTATTATTTTATCTAAAACTAGCTATAATTCGCTTTAAATTTGGGAACCCTATGGAAACTATTGCACTATTTGGCGGATCTTTTGATCCACCTCACATCGCTCATGAGGCAATTGTCAAGGCTTTACTAAATATAGAAGAGATTGACAAAGTCATCGTCATGCCAACATTTTTAAATCCTTTTAAATCACAATTTTTTGCCCCCTCTGAGTTAAGACTTAAGTGGTTAAAAGAGATTTTCTATGATTATAAAAATGTTGAAATATCAGACTTTGAAGTATCACAGGCTAAAAAAGTACCTACAATAGAAAGTGTGAAGTATCTTTTGAAAAAATATAAAAAGATATATCTAACTATAGGGGCTGACAATCTTGAGACTCTTCATAAGTGGAAGAACTATCAAGAACTGCAGGAATTAGTAACTTTTGTAGTTGCAACTAGAGAGTCAGTAGAGATACCAGAAAACTTTGTGAAACTAAGTATAGATGTAGATATATCATCAACTACTTTGAGACATACTATAGATAAAACTAAACTGCCGCAAAAGTGTGCAGTTGAAATAGAAAAATATTACAAGGAACAAAATGCAAAACAGAATAGATAATATCACGAATTCTTTAGACAAAAACAAAGCTGAAGGTATCGAGGTTTTTGACTTAAGAAATAAAAACTACTTCGTAGAGTACGCGATAATAGCTTCATCACTGGGTATTAAACATACAGGTGCTTTGCTTAACCATCTTAAAGATGACCTAAAACCAGGTGAGACATTTAACAATATTGATGAGAGTGGAGATTGGATCGTAGTTGATTTAGGTGATATCCTTATACATATTATGACACCTGAATATAGAGTAAAATATGACATGGAAACTTTTTTAGCTGGTCTTGCTAGCGGTAAAGAGGGTGAGGCACTATAATTTGCTGAGCCTTAAAAGCTCAGACTATTCTAAACTATTTCTTTTAAAAGAAGTAGTTTAACTCAAAACGATACTCATTATACGAACTGTCACTTTTATAATTTATTCCATTTGATTTTAAAATATCACCCTCCACATTTACAAAACCAAGTCTTAATTTAGCTTCTAAATTTTTACCGATGTTTTGACGAGCATCTATATGAATAATATTGCTATCAGCCTGCACTCCATCTTTTTTATCATCAAAATCTTGTATAGCATAACGAGCCATAATACTAAAACCAGGAATCAACTTAGCTTTTGAAAAATCATATCCTGCTCTTATCATATACGTTTTCGTGTTTGCACACCAGTTTAACTGAGCCATCGCACGAGTGAATCCACCAGTAGGAAATCCTCTCCATGGAGCTATGATATCTGCTTCATCAGCAATCTGAGAATAACCAATACGAGCTAAAAATGCTTGGTTTTTAATATCTAATCTTAGAGCTAAAAGATTTGAGTCAAGACTCTTTGCATTATCATAACCAATATGATTACCTGATAAGTTGGCAACATCATAAGAAGCTCCAAGATTATCAAACTGTTGCATATATCTAACTCCCGGTAAAACCTTCCAATCAGCGCCAACAGGGATAGTATAGTGAGCTTCAAAAGCTAGATTACTAACTACATCAGGAACAATTGCATAACTTACATCAACTTTTAAATTTTTGATAGATTTATTAGTAACAGAAACTATTGATAAAGAGTTATCATTTCCGATTCTAGCTACAGTTAAATTTTTATTTACACCAGAGTCATCATTCTCTTCCCAGCCATTATATGCGATAACATCGTGAGAAACAGTATGATCGCGAAGCTTCTGCGAAGCCAAATATGCCAGCTTAATCTTTGTTTTTGGAACATCATTAATAGTCGCAGTTATACCATCAAATGTATTTGGAATCATTTTTGTATCATTTGACTTTGTAAAGACAGACTCAAACATTTGGCGACCAGCATATAGTGATGTATTAGCTATATCATATTGAAGATAGGCCTGTGCCAGAACTGTCATTCCAAAGTTGCCAGTTTTATCTGTATCATAACGACTAAAAGTATCTTTACCGGCTTTTAAATAACTTATATCACTCGCTTGCATCCGATAAAAAGAAGGGTTTTGTGATGTATACAATCCGACTGTACCGCTTATACCTTTAAGTGGTGCAGATTTATATATAATACTACCACCAAGCCCCATAGCTCTATTGTCTTTTACAGCACCTGCTTTATCTTCATTTTGCCAGTCCAAGTAAAATGTGTTTAACCTAAGACGACCGTAAAATACTCCTTCTGAGAAAGCTTCCGAAATATTCTCTGCTGAAGATGGAAGTTTGTTATATTGTAGAACCATATTTGGTTTTAAAGTTACTTTGTCTGTTTTTAATGTAGCATATGCTGATGTAGAGAGTAACAAAGTACTGATAGCTGCTAAACTTGATATAGCTTTTTTCATACTAAACCTTTGAATAAATTATAGTTTGTATATGTTATCCTTATGTCTCTTAATGGTCAGTGAAAAAACTATTTTTTCTTTTGCTTTTCTTCCTTTTGTTTACCTTTTTCTTCTTTATCTACTTCATTTATATTTTGTAAGATATCTCTATAGTCATATATGGAGTCAACATACCTAACCGGCTCGCTTCCTCTAGCATAACCATGTTTAAGTGATTGGTAATATCTTTTTTGAGAAAGTAGAGGAAGAGCTTTTTTCAAATCACTCCATATGTTTTGATCAAGCCCCATTTTATCCGCGAGAGTTTGTGCATCTTGAATATGCCCCATTCCAATATTATAAGCTGCCAGTGCAAATTTAAGACGGTTTTCACCTTCTACACCTTGGGGTACATTTTTTAGCATCTGATTTAGATGCCTTGTTCCACCTTTTATACTCTGGTCTGGATTTAGACGGTTTTTAACACCCAGAAGTTTTGCTGTTCTGCGAGTTAACATCATAAGACCTCTAACTCCTGTAAAACTTTTTGCTTTTGGATTCCAGTGTGACTCCTGATATGACTGAGCGGCTAAAAGAGTCCAAGGAATACCATACTGCGTACCGTACTTTTCAAAATATTCTTTGTATTTTGGAAGTCTTGATTTTACACGTTTATAAAACATCTTGTTATTGTAATAATCAAAAAAGAGGACATAACTATAGTAGTGATCTTTTAGCTGTGCCAGTTTTCCGCTCTGGTTAAAGCTGTTAAACCATGAGTACATATCAGCTTCTAATTTTTTTGAATCTTTGGCTAAAACCCAGGCTAACTGTTCTCTCCCACTTATAACAAAAGCTAGTGCTATACTAGGGAAATATCTTTGATTAAGTGCATATATATTTGAGTCTGCAATGGTACAGTCTATTTTGTGAGATGCAACCTGTTCGAGTAATTCTTCAGTTGATAGTTCTGAATCAAACGTTGCATTTATATCATAACCATCTTCTTGAAGAGATTTGATTGTCTCACTGTAGCTTGTCCCCTCTCCTACCGTAATACTAAGTCCAGCAAGATTTTCTATATCTCGTGGAAACTTACCGCTTCCAAGCATCCCGCGATAACAGATAACCTGCTCTTGAACTTCAAAATATGACGGTCCAAAGTTAAAGGTTTCTTCTCGAGCTTTTGTCTTAGCAAGAGATGCAGATGTAATGTGAATATGTGGCAGTTTTGAAAACTTTATAGCTTCTTTGATTGTGTTTGCGGTAGTAATATTTAGAGTAACACCAAGATGCTCGGCATAAGCATGAAGCAGATCATACTCAAAGCCCTGAGCTCCGTCTGTACCTATATAATAAGTAGAAGGTGCATTTAGTAAAACAACATTAAGAATTTTTGTCTTTTTAATCTCATCTAAAACAGATGGCTTTTCTATTCTTTTTCCAGGCTTATAGGCAGAATGACTCAGCCAGCCAAAAGCAAAAAATGAGAATGCAAAAAAAACAACAAGTAAAACTTTAATATTTTTATCTATCGTATTCATTACACTAGTTTACTGACAAAAACTTATGCAAAAATAAAACGATTTACACCATTATCATACTCATGTGCTAAAACTTGCTCATGCACCTTAAGGATAGAATCAACAAGATAGAGACCTAAACCAAAACTGTTTTTTGAAGGATTCTCTTTTGTAAATGGCTCTATATAGTATTGCAGGGGATGTGCTATACATTCACCCTTACTCTCAAAACACAATTCATCATTCATAATCAAAATTTTCACATGAGAATCTGGAGAATATTTAATCCCATTATCAATCATATTTTTAATAGCAGTAGTATAGAGTCTATAGTTAGCCATTAATTTTACTGCCGCATCCACATCTATAGTCACACTATTGCGCTCAACCATGGCCATATCAATAGCTCCATCAATTATGTCAATGAGTCTATACTCTTTAAAATCACTTTTATCGTTTATGCTTGTAACTTCTTCAATAAGAGCGAACTCTTCTATAAGTGATTCCAAGCGGCCGAATATAGAACTAAATCTATCTCTTTGCTTAGCAGTAGGAAGCATCTGAGTAGCTATAGTCCCTTTTGCAATAGGTGTCTTTAGCTCATGCATTATATTTCTTAAAAACAGTGTTCTTGAATCCAGCAGTGAGTTAATCTTCTCTCTTGTAGATTCAAGCTCATTTGACACAAGCGCTATTTCATCACTACCTGAAGTTTTAAATGATATGCCCATATCTCCATTTCCAAAAAGAGCGATCTTCCTTCTTAAACGAATAAGAGGTCTAAGTCTCTGTAAAATAAGTACAAATGATATAGATATAATAAGTATAATTGTTAAATAAGAGTATGCGATAGAATAATATGTGTATGGTTTCAACTCTTCATCTTGAATTAAAACTGAGCCAATTGGTGATTCAATATAAAAATATATAACTTTTCTTAATTCCACCATTGATATTCTAAGATCACGGACAACTTTTTGAGTATAAAGACCCTGATTATTTAACATAATAGATTCATCGACTCTTTTAAAATTCTTTTGTTTTAAGAGTTTTGATTTTTCCAAAATTATTTTTTTTTCATGTTCATCTTTTTCTATGACAAACTTATATACAGCCAAGTTTGCTTCAAGCATGATTTGTGAAGTTTTTTTCTGAAGGTGTTCGCGGTATATTTGAGTAATAGTCTCGTGTTTTGAGAAGATATGGTCTATATATTGATGTTTATTTAATTTATAAAACTCCCAGAAAACTGCACTAACACTAACTAAAGTAACAGCTAGTGCAAATAGTACAGTTATTAAAACAGCGTGTTTTTTCATTATTACTTAAGTAACTTATAGCCAACACCGCGAACTGACTCTATGAGAGTTTTATCACCTAGTTTATTTCTAATTCTTCCAACCATAACATCGATACTTTTGTTGGATGAGTCTTCATTTATAGCATTTACATTATGAATCAGGTCTTCTCTTGATACAACAAGTCCCTGTTTTGCAATCATGTAAGCAAGTATGCCAAATTCTGCATTTGTCAAGTCGATATTTCTACTTTTATATGTAATAATCATAGATGAAGTATCGCATTTAAAATCACTTTTAGACTCTTCTTTTGCTTCTGATTTTGCAGCATATCGTCTTAGAACTGAGTGAATTCTAGCTTCTAGTTCTCTTGGATCGTATGGCTTTGGCAAGTAGTCATCAGCACCAAGTTCAAGCGCTCTTACTTTGTCAGTAACATCACTTCTTGCTGAAGAGATTATAATAGGGATATCTTGGCGTTCACGTATGGCTTCACATACTTCTAATCCATCCATTCCTGGAAGAGTCAAATCCAATATTACTAAATCAAACGGTTCCAATTTTAATATACTTACTGCTTTAAAAGGGTCATCTTCTGTAATAACCTCAAACTCAAACTGCTCAAGATACTCTGTTAATATCTCGGCTAATTCTAAGTCATCTTCAATCATTAATATTTTTTTCATAGTCGAATTTTAACAGAGATAAACTAATAGTCGGTTAAGTTAGAACCAAAGCAATATTATATGCAATAAAAGCAAGAGAATATGCGACAATTGATGTAAAGGCGAATAGGTAAAAGAAATATTTTATTCCGCCCGCTTCACGAGTAAAAACTATAGATGCTGCTAAACAAGGAAGATAAATCATGATAACCACTATAAATGCTATTGCAGATGCAAAAGGAATGTTCTTACTTATAGCATTTACTAGAGAACTATTTTCTTCATCTACATCATCACCCAAAGCGTAAAGAACACCAAGAGTTGATACAACAACCTCTTTTGCAGCAAGACCTGTTTGAAGAGCAACACTCATCTTCCAGTCAAAGCCTAATGGCTCAAAAATAGGCTCAGAAAATTTTCCGATTTTTCCCAAATAACTCTGTTCCAAATGAGCAACAGCCTGCTCATTTGCTAAAGTAGTTTTTGCTTCTTGGCTTATAGCCATTTCAATCTTAGCTGCATATTCTTCTTCTATCAGTAAATTATGCGGATAGTTACTTAAAAACCAGATCAGCATAGACGCAGCTGCGATAAAAGTACCTGCTTTTTTCAAGTACATCATTGTCTTAGTTAAAACTGTATGCCAGATAAGTTTAGCAGATGGCAATCTGTACTTTGGCATCTCCATAACGAATGGCTCATCAGCGCCTTTAAATGCTGTAAGTTTTAAAATCTTTGCAGCAATAAGACCGATCATTGCCCCACTTATATAGATAATAAAAAGGATATTTCCGGCCATCTCAGGAGAGAAAAAAGCACCTGCAAAAAGTACATAAACAGGAAGCCTAGCCCCACAACTCATAAAACCTATGATAAAAAGAGTCAGTAATCTATCACGATCATTTTTTAGTATTCTAGCACTCATATAAGCAGGAATAGAACACCCAAAACCAGTAACTAGAGGAATAAAAGATTGTCCGTGCATTCCAAACTTATGGAAAAAACCATCAAGTAAAAATGCAACTCTAGACATATATCCGGTACTCTCTAAAAGTGCAATACCTATAAAGAGTATAATAATATTTGGAACGAAAAGAATAACTGCACCAACACCGGCGATAATACCGTCTACTACAAGTGAGCGGACATCATCGTTTGGTATCGTTGCTCCGATAGTATCACCAAACCAGCCGAAGAACGCATCTATCCAATCCATTGGAATTGAGCCGATTTCAAAAGTCAGTTGAAACAAAGACCACATAAAAAATAAAAATATTGGAATACCAAAAAATGGATGAATCAAAATATTATCTATTTTCTCAGTTAGAGTTTTTTCTTCGTCAACAGTTTCTTGTTTTAAAACCTCAGCAACTATACCTCTGTTAAAAGATGCATATTCCTCAGCAAATGACTCTTTTATATCATCACTGTCATGATGCAGTTCTACGTGTTTTGCAGCCTCTATCAAAATTGGCTGAAGTTCTGTCCATACAGGGTCATCGTGAAGTTTTGCATAAGTTTTTTTATTGTTCTTTAGAAGATTAATCGCAATATTTCTATATGAATTTACTGCTTCATATCTGTGTTTATCCAGATACCAAACTATTTGAGCTATCTCTTCTTCAACCGGTTCACTAAAGATCAGTTTTGATTCTTGTGACTCTTTTTCTCTTACGGATATAACTGCATCTAAAAGTTCTTCTATTCCTACTTTTGTAACTGCCGATACTTTTACACAAGGGATTCCAAGAAGTTCTGACATATAAGAAGCATTAATCTCTATGCCCTCTTTATCAGCCTCATCACTCATATTTAGGGCAATTACTATACTCTTACTCATGCTCATAAGTTCAGATGTAAGTTGGAGATTTTTTTCCAAATTTGTAGAGTCTACTACATTGATTATCATATCATAGCTCTCAGCACACAAGTAATCATGTGTAACTCTCTCTTCAATAGTATAATCTGTAAAAGCGTAAGTTCCAGGAAGATCTACAACTGTAAAATGGTAATCTTTATAATCAAAAAGTACTTCTGTTTTATCAACTGTCACACCTGAAAAGTTTCCAACATGCAGATGCGCGTTTGACACAGAATTGATAAGCATACTCTTACCAACATTCGGTTGTCCAACAAGAGCTATTTTTATATGGTTAGCTATTATTGGACAAGCTTTTTCTTGCATCTGCTTCATATCTTTTCAACCTCTATAAGTTCTGCTTCTTGTGCTCTAAGTGCTATACGCATTTTACCAACTTTTACTTCTACAGTACTCTTTGCTGGAGAATGTTCAAGTACTTCTATAAGTGCTTCTTTCATAATTCCAAAAGAGATCAATCTCTGTTTTAAATCAGTTGGTGCATGTAACTTTATAACTTTTACTTTGCAAGCTTTGTTGCAGTCTTTTAATGTTTTCATATTTTAATTCTTATTAGATTTTTATAATGATAATAAATATCATGTTAATTACTGATTAAAACTTATACTCAAGTCTCATAAGTGCTCTATCAAAAGTATTTTTGTTACTTGTTGATTTATAGTTTGTAAATATTCCTTCTAAATACCATCGATCTGTTATGTCATAAGTAAGTATTGCATCTTTTTCTGTGATTCTACCATTATCACTGTAAAGCTCACCATAAACAAGCTCTAGGACCAAGCCATCTATAGAGATTCCATCAAATTCATACCCTGCCCCGATTCTAAATGATTCTGCATTGTTATTTGAACCACCAGTATATGCAGAACCTGCTTCTGATATTGATGAGATTGAAGCTTCATCAAGTGAAGTATAGTAAGGTCCACCACCAAAACCATTTGTCACATAGTTTCCGTTGTCTGAGAAAGCAATATTGTATGCACCTCCGATAAATGCACCATTATAGTGAAGGATAGACATAGCACCAAAAACATTCCCATCTACATTCGAGTTTTCTAACTCTTGTATATTGGTAGCTTGAAGACCATAATCTAAGTGAACATCTTCCCCATCAATAAAGTATATACCTATAACCTCAGCATAAGCAATTGCACTCTGCTTGTCTATATAGTTATACCAAAAAGAGGCTTCACTGTTTTTAGCATACTCATATGTTATAGAAGCTCCAACCATACCAAAACTCTCTGAAGATACTAAATCTTTAAACTCATTTTGAAACGCTTCTGCTGACTCATCTTGAGAATCATAACCGGCCCATCTATTAAAGTATAGTAGTTGAGTCTTTAGCTTGTCACTGTAATCAATATTTGCCCATGCCCCTTCAAAGGTATTTGGAGCCATTCTAATGTCATCGCTGTTTGCAAAAGGTGTCTCAACTCTTACACGTCCGATTTTTGTTTGAAAAAAATCATTGAAGTAGTTGATGCTAGCTTCTGCAATATATGCGAAAGAGTTTAAATCTTTAGCGAAGAAGTCTTCATTTAGATTTTTTTTCTCTGGATTAATAAAGTCTACACTTTGAGATACATAAGCCGCAATATGAGCTTGAAATCCATTAAGTTCTGCGGTGTTAAATCCAAACTCACCACCAATAGCAGTAGCATGTTTTTCTGTTTTATTAGGTAAAGCACTGATTTTGTGCGCACTATCTATATAAGAGAGTCTAAACTTACCAAAAGCATCAGCATAGTCAAACATAGTGTCAAAACTATCTGCTTCTTTTGGAAGTATTTTTACAACATCATATCTTCCAGCTACTTTAGAGTGAATCATACCGCTTTGCTCTATAGCCGTAGTCATTTTCTCTGTAACTACAGGAGTTTTTGCTTTAGCAGCAGTTTCATCAGCATGTGGCAAATAAATCATATCTATCATTTTCAGTCCGTCTTTATATTGTCTTATTCAAATGATAATAGATATCAACTTAGAAGCATCTTAATAATGATAAAAGTTATCATTATTAATAATTAACATATATCTAATATTCTACTACAAATAAAGATATAAAAAATTGATTAATAGCATGATAAGAGATATAATTACGCCAAAACTTCAATTAAGGTAATTTATGAAATTTTTATACCAAGCCACTTCTCACTTTAATCTGGCAAACCTTTTTACTTTTGTAAATATTACAGCCGGTCTTCTTGCTACTTATTTCATCACTCAAAACAACTTTGTTTTAGCGATTATTCTTGCATGGATAGGTGGTGCTTTTGATATATTTGACGGTAAGATTGCTAGAAAATATAATTTATCAAATGAGTTTGGTGTTCAGCTTGACAGTTTTGCAGACTTTTTAAGTTTTGTACTTGTACCGGTATTTTTAATCTTTCAAGCCGTTTACTCTACATCACTATCTGGCATCTTAATGCTAGTTGCGGCAGTTGTAAGCATCTACTACGTTATTTCAGGGCTAAGAAGGCTTATTCATTTTAATATTAATACAGATGCAGGAGAAGTTGATAAGTACTTTACCGGTGTACCGACTCCACTGGGAGCTATTTTACTATGGTTAGTCTATCTTACTCATGCCTATGAAATCTTACCGGCAATAGCCGTTATAGCCCTTATGACTATTATTGGGTGGAGTCTAAACTCTACAATAAAAGTTCGACATCCATAGCAGTTATTTACGCAACTACCACGCAGTTGCGTCCACTATTTTTTGCAGCATAAAGTGCAGAATCTGCAGCTCTGAGTAGAGACTCAAAACTACTGTGCTCTTTACTTAATTCACTTACTCCAAAACTCGCAGTCACTTCGATATCTGCAGGATTTAAATTTTCTATCTTTTTTCTTAAAGCTTCTGCTTTTTCTTGTGCATCTTCTTTGGAACACCCTTCGAGTACTATTATAAACTCTTCACCACCAAATCTTGCACTAAAATCTTCTGTTCTTTTATCTTGAACAAGAACAGATGCTACTTCTTTTAAAACTAAGTCTCCTGTTAAATGTCCATGTGTATCATTTACAGCTTTAAAATGATCTATATCTATCATCATAATACTAAGTTTATCGTTTTGTCTAAGAGCTCTTGAGAATTTTCTATTTCCCTCAGCCACCAAATGATTACGATTGTAAAGACCTGTCAGTTGATCATGTAAAGCGTTATAGACTAATTCATCTCTTTGTCTTTTTAGTGTTATCTGTGTATTAACCCTTGCTTTTACTATGGCTGGGTGTATTGGTTTTTTAATATAATCTACAGCCCCTAATAAAAGACCTTTTTCTTCATCTTCTTCTGTATCTTTACCGGTTACAAACATAACAGGAAGACTTTCACAACCAACACATCTCTTAATCTCTCTTAAAACTTCATAACCATCCATTTCAGGCATATTAACATCAAGCAAAATCAAATCAGGATGAGGCTTTTGTTTTATGAGTTCAAGCGCGCGAGTACCGTTTACTGCTACTTTTATATTGTAGTCATCTTTTAATACTCCTGCAAGTGCTTGTACATTTGAAGCTACATCATCTACAATTAATATAACAGCTTTTTCTTCCATCACTACCCTTTTTAATTTTTATTACGTCAAGCTTACAAGTCTAACTCTTAATAGTATCTTAATCATATATTTTAAAAACTAATAGTCAAACTCTATTTAAAGCCATTTAATAAGTATATTTTTCAATAATTCACGATCAATTGGTTTAGCAAGGTAATCACTCATTCCTGCTGATTTACACTTTTCTTGATCACCATGCATTGCATTTGCCGTCATCGCTACTATCGGTATTTTAGTATAGATATCTCCTGCTTCTTCAGCTCTTATGGCTTTTGTCGTATCATAGCCGTCAAGTTCCGGCATCTGACAATCCATAAAGATGAGATCATACTTTTTGTTAGATTTATTTAAAATATCTAAAGCTTCAATCCCATTATTTGCGATATCTGCCTCAAGTCCAAAATCTTCTAACATCCCGTTTGCCACTAATTGATTTGTAAGATTATCTTCAACAAGAAGTATATTCTTTTCAAAAGTTGGTTCATTCTCGTCTTTTTCAGCCGAGGCAACATCTATAGTTTCTTGAGTAGCAGACAGAGTAGCAAGAGCGGAAAAAAGATCTTTTGTCGTAGCAGGTTTTGGAAAGAATCTATCAATCCCGATATCAGCATAGTGAGGGGCGTCTCCTCTATCTATAAGAGAGGTCATAATTATTATTTTTATTTTGTCATATTTAGGATTATTGCGAATGATTTCTGCCAGCTCTTCACCCTTCATAGTTGGCATGACCATATCTATAAACGTTATGTCAAAATTACCCTCTTCCAATTTTAAAAGTGCTTCTTTAGAATTTGTAGCACTATCAATTTTCATACCCCAGTGTTCTAATTGTTTTTGTATAACACCAATACTCAACTTACTAGAGTCTATAATTAAAACTTTTTTATCTTTTACAAAAGTTTTAGGCACAGCTAACGATGTGTTTTGACTAAGATTAACAGCTATATCTATACTAAAGATGCTTCCTTTTCCAAAATCACTTTTCACGTCTATCTTACCATCCATAAGATCGATAAGCTTTTGTACTATCGCAAGTCCAAGACCAGTTCCACCATATTTTCTTGTTGTTGATGCATCAACTTGTGAAAAAGAGTCAAATAGTGTAGCTATTTTATCTTCAGGAATTCCAATTCCACTATCAGACATCTCAATAATCAACCTTGCATCTGTATAGTTAATTGGATTAAGAGTTGCTTTTATTGATATAAACCCTTGGGAAGTAAACTTTATAGAGTTACCGACTATATTAGATAGTATTTGACGTATTCGCCCTGGGTCTGCATTGATTATACTTCGATCTATATCAGTTACATCCAAGACGAGCTCCACACCCTTTTCTTGTGCTCTAAAAGCAATACTCTCAGCAAAGTCACCAAGTTCATCGCGAATATTAAAATCTATATATTCCAAGTCCATCTTTCCGGCTTCAACTTTAGAAAAATCTAAAATATCATTTATCAGACTTAAAAGTGCTTTTGCACTACTTTGGGCTAAAGTCGCCTGATGCCTTTGAGTATCATCAAGTTTAGAATTCATTAAAAGACCTAGCATCCCGATGACACCATTCATAGGTGTTCGAATATCATGAGACATGCTTGCTAAAAATTTTGATTTAGACTTTACACTATCTTCTGCTATCTCTTTAGCCTCTATCAACTCATTACTCAATGTCTTTATATTGTTTTTAATTTTTAATGAAAAAAGGTAAAAAAGCGCAGCCATTAAAAGTATAAAAAATGATGCGTAAACTATAAACTTCATATATTTATGATCAGATCGCAATTTTTCCTTATATGCAAGCTCTAGCTGGAACTTGATATACTCATTTAGTTCAATATTTGCATGGCTAATTATATCTTTAAGCTCCAAAATATTTTGAGCATATTTCTTCTCTGAAGCATGTTCATCAGCTCTTAATATGTTGATGATTTTTACATACTCTCTTTTTGAATATGCAAAAAGTTCTTTCTCATCATCATCCATCTCTTTAAGTCCAAATTGATTCCATTTTTTCCCTAATATCTCTTTAGCTAGTTTTAGTACTTCAAATGCGTCTTCTTTAGATATATTACCAAGCCTCTCTTCATTGATAGTATCAAGTATGTTAATGTTATATATATCTTTTATCTCTTCTAGAGTTACTAAAGGTGTAACATGATTTTTATATATATGGTCTACTGTATCTCTATCTTCCAAACGGATATAAAAAGAGACTGCTGTGATGATTAATATAGATAATGTAGTCATTAGAATAAGTAAGTTTAGTTTTGCATTCAGTGTTAATCTGTCTAGGAAACTCATCTATCTGTTTTCCTTTATATCTATTAGTTCACCATTTTTAAAAGTAGTAAGATATACACTACCCATAGCTTGATGATCATTTTCAGACAAGCTTATTTCAAGTCCATCTAATGAGTTGCTAGGTAGTTCTTCAAAACTTTTGATAAAGCTTTTCCTATTAAGAGACTCTCCACTTAACTTCAGAGCTTCTACTACAAGTTTTGCACTTAAAAATCCTTCTAAAGACACAAATCCGCAAACATTTTCAACATCACTCTTTAGAAATATTTTTTTATACTCTGCTACAGCTAAATTCGAATCACAACAAGGAAGTGGAACTATCTGTGATATTATTAATCCTTCAGCATCTTCTCCTAAGTTTTTAAGCAAAGACTCACTCCAAATAGCAGATATAGATGCAAGAACTGTATCTTTAAAACCATCCTTTTTAAGGCGCTTTATAAATTCTACACTAGGTTTGTTCACTCCTATCATAATCACAGCCTGCGGTTTTGCTTTTTTTATAAAGTTCAGAGCTGTTGTGATAGATAGAGTATTTCTTACATAAGTTCCTTTTGCACTAAGAGTCATCTTTCTCTTTTTTAGTGCAATCTCAACACCTTTGAGCCCAGCTTTTCCATAACTGTCATTTTGGTAAAAAATAGCAATATTTTCCATTTTAAGATCATCTACTACATACTTAACAAGTGCTTCTGTCTCTGCATAATAACTCTCTCTAAAATTTATAACTAGAGGATTAAAAGGCTCTCTTAAAAGTTCTGCTCCCGTATATGGAGTCAAATAAGGCACTTTGTATTTATTGACCACTTCTAAGACAGCTTTTGATGTAGGTGTACCCATCTCTCCAAAGAGAGCAAATACTTTATCTTCTTTTATAAGTCTAAGACTGTTATCCACGGCTATCGATGGCTCATACTTATCATCATAAGTAACTAATTCTATTTTTCTTCCATGAACCCCGCCTTGTGAGTTAACATGGTCAAAGTAAGATTGTGCAGCATCATGAAAAGGCTTACCTAAACTTGAAGCTCCCCCTGTCATGGCAGTAGATTGCCCAAGTATTATTTTGGTTTTTGTGACACCATTATCAGACTTAAAATATGTGTTGTATAGCAAAATTATCAATATAGCAAAGAGTAAAAAAACAGTACTTTTAAATATTAACTTCATAAGCTATACTCCTTGCAAATATCCTCTATGGTTATCAAAGCCTCGTGCATTAAAAAACTATCTATCTCTTTTTTTAACTTTTTTAACTTAAAGTCTATGGATTCATCTATAGCAGCGTTAAAAATATTCATGTCAGTAGTCTCTATGTATGAACCTTTTTCTAACTCCTCTTTAAGATTTTTCATAATATCTATTATTTCTAGTTTACTGACTTTATATTCAATTACTTCTGAATTATTATCTTTGATATATTTATCTAAGATAACAAGTAACTCAGTTACTATATCATTCATATCTTCAAACTTATCTCTTAGCTCTTGATTTTTTAATGTAGATGAACCATCCTCTAATTCTCTAGCTTTTTCTTCTAAACTTTTTGCATTAATATTTCCACTTGAACCTTTTATGGAATGAGCATGAAGTTTTATCTTATCCGCATCTTTAGCATCTATTGCTTCTTTTAGAGAAGTAATAGAGTTTTGTATGTCTTGCACAAATATTGTTAAAACTTTTTTTAGAAGCTCACTTGAGCCTCCCAAACGTTTTAAAGCACTATTTTCGTCCCATATTATTACTTCTGACTCAGTATTTTTTTCCACTTTTATCAGCCACTTTTGAAGTATACTGCTCAATAACTCAGGGTCTAAAGGTTTAGTGATATAATCATCCATTCCTGCGATTTCACACTTCTCTCTATCACCATGCATTGCATTTGCTGTCATTGCTATGATTGGTATATCAAGATATTCTTCCCCAGCTTTTGATTCCCTTATAGCCCTTGTTGTATCATAACCATCCAACTCTGGCATCTGGCAGTCCATCAAGATAATCTCATATTTTTTGCTAGCATTATTTAAAATTTCCAGAGCTTCTAGACCATTATTAGCCACATCTGCTTTAAGTCCAAGAATATTCAAAATACCTTTTGCCACTATTTGATTTGTCTGATTGTCTTCTACGAGTAAAAGGTTTGTATTTTTATCAAAAAAGGAAACCTCTTTTTCTACATTTTCACTTTTAGAACTATGTATAAGTTTGTTTCCAGATAATAGACTGAGTGCTTCAAACATATTTTTGGTAGTCATAGGTTTTGGAAAAAATGCATCAAAACAAGCGTGAGTAGGCTTTTGAATATCCTCTCTATGCTCAAAGAGTGTCATCATAATCAACTTCACATTTTTATTTTCAGGGTTATTACGTATCAACTCACCAAGTTTATCCATGCTCATATCTATAAATACAATGTCTAAACTTTCATTTTCAACTATTTCAAGTGCTTCCTTTTCATCTCTTGCTCTAAATACTTCCATGCCCCAGTGATGCAATTGATTCTCAAGTACATCAATATTTAATTTACAAAGATCTACAATCAAAACTTTTTTAGCTTCTGCGTATTGAGGAGGTTTAACAGAACTTGTATGTTCACTAAGTTTTACAGAAATATCGACAGTAAATGTACTGCCATGCCCATATTTACTTTTTACATGCACAGATCCATCCATCAGATCACACAGTTTTTTAACTATAGCAAGACCAAGACCCGTTCCACCATACTTTCTTGTAGTAGATGCATCTACTTGTGAAAAAGAGTCAAATAAGTTATCTAACTTATCTTCTGGTATCCCGATACCGCTATCAGACATTTCTAAAACGAGTCTGATATTTTCATCATTTTCTGTGTTTAAACTAGCTTTTATCAGGATGTAGCCATCAGAGGTGAACTTGATTGAATTTCCTACAATATTGGATAATATTTGATGTATACGCCCAGGATCAGAATTAATGATGTCTACTTCAATATTTGTAGTGTCTAAGATTAATTCAACCCCTTTTTCCTGCGCTCTTACAGCGATATACTCTGAAAAATCTCCAAGTTCCTCACGAAGATTAAAATCAATATACTCTAACTCCATCTTTCCGGCTTCAGCTTTAGAAAAATCCAAGATATCATTAATCAAAGATAAAAGTGATTTTGCGCTTTTTTGAGCTAAAGAAGCTTGATGCTTTTGAATATCATCAAGTTTTGTATTCATAAGTAAACCAAGCATACCGATAACACCGTTCATTGGAGTTCTGATTTCATGAGACATTGTTGCTAAAAACTCTGATTTTGCTTTTACGCTTTCCTCTGCAATCTCATTTGCTTCTATAAGTTCTAACTCTGCTGATTTTTTATCTGTTATATCAGTTCGTATTGCTATATAACTTTTTGGTTTATTATTTTCATTCATAAATGGAACTATAGTCGTATCAACCCAGTAAAAATGTCCATCTTTTGCAATATTGCAAACTTCATCATGCCAAATTTTACCGCTTGAAACTGTTTTATACATATTATTCCAAAACTCCATACCATGAAGTCCTGAGTTAAGTAGACGGTGATTTTTTCCTATTAATTCTTCTCTGGGATACCCGCTGATTTCTATAAACTTTTCATTTACAAATGTTATGGTGCCTTTTACATCTGTAATAGCAACAATAGAGTGCGCATCTAGTGCAAACTTCTGTTCATCAAGCTCTTGCAATGCTTTTTTAGCTTCTAATGTCTGCTTAGTTAGTTGCTCTTCATTTTTTTTAAGCGAATCTATCATTATATGAAATGCGGACTTCAACTGTCCGATTTCACTACTAGAATTTATATTTAGATTTACATTCCTCTCACCTCTAGAAAGCTTAATGCTGGCATCTGAGAGAGACTTAATAGGCTTTACTATACGTCGAGATATAAGAAATGAAACTATCACAACAACGAGTGTAGTGATAAGGAAAAGAATGAAAGCTTTATATGAAACTTTTTTTGCAATTGTATAGACACTATCTTCACTTATTTCACTAAAAAGTATCCATTTGACTCCTAAGACATCTATATCATTAGGAATCCCGATAACAGTGTTAGAGAATGGATTTTTATAACTAACAAGTTCTTCTTGATTTGTTTTATGTTTATAGTTTTCATGTGTCTCATACCATTTACTCAATACGGAACGTTCTACTTGAGACTTAAAGGTTTTAGTAAACGTGTCACTTATTAAAAGACCATCTTTACTAAGTAGATAATTTATTGTTTTATCTCTTCCATCATTAAATAATGAAGAAATACGTTCTGCTTTTATCTGAACCGCTAATACACCAATTTGTTTACCGCTATTATCAAGCATAGGCGCAGTTAAAAAACCGGTTACTACATTATTTGAGGGTTTGTAAAGTTCTAAATCAGAGAAATGAATCTTTCCATCTTTAAGTGTTGTTGTAAAAGAAGAAGCAAATTTTGTTGAAGAATAATCACCATTAAGTAGATTTGTACCTAAATCATCCTCTTGAGTTATCGTGTATAAGATATTTCCATTACTATCAATCAAAAACAGATCATAAATATAATCATACTCTTTTACTAGATTACGTAAATCAGCTTCGTGGTTACTTCTTGTCTCCGCGTATTGGGAACTATTTATAAACTCTTTCAAACTTTTAGAGCTGTTTTTATATTTAGCTGTAATAAGATTCAAAAACTCTATATTTGCTTTTGTTTGCGACCAGCTAGATACATCAATTTTTCTATAGTAGAACCAATTATCTATAAACTTCTTTTCTAATTCTGCTGAATATTTCAAATCTTCAAAAGCAGCTTCTTTGAAGCCTTTTACACTTATCGCATTACTCTCATATGAGATAATAAGTAGAGGAACCAATGATAAAAGTAAAAACCAAAAAAGGATTGAAAAGCCGAGTGATTTATACCAGACAACTCCGCTTTCTTTTGATGTACTTAACATTTATTTTTTAGCCCTTATATAAATAAATTCTATATTAACCCTACAGTAAAAAGCATAAATTATTACTTGGAGTTAACGCTATACCTTCCTGAACCAAGTAAAAATAGAGATATTGAGAGTATCAAATAAAACAGTGGAAGTTCAATAACAGGTGCCCCATGTTTGCCTAATTCAAATAGTGACCCTCCGTGAGCTAAAAAGATAGCCATAAGCATATTTAGAGCTAAGACTACTGAAGCAACTCTAGCATATAGTCCAAGGATTATAAAGATAGGTACTACTACTTCACCTACATAAACTCCATAAGCTAAGAACTCGGGAAGTCCTGAATTAGTTGTAAGATACTTTACTCCACCTATGCCATTTATGATTTTGTCAATACCATGAAACAACATCATGATACCAAGACTAAGTCTAATAATTAACTTTGCTATATCGCTATTTTGAAACACTATCTTCTCCTAAAACTCTAATCTCTCTTTGAGGGAATGGTATTGTTATATCTGCACTGTTTAATGCTTTTAGAACTTTTATATTGACATCGTATTGTGTTTTAAAAAAACTCTTTGTAGGAACCCAGTATCTGTAAGCGATATCAACTGAGCTCTCATTAAATTTCTCAACTCCGACAATCGGTTCATTTTCACTATTTACATCTTTTTGAGAGAGTACAACATCTTTTATCGTACTTATTGCTTTTTCAACATCACTGTCATAAGCTACACCAACACTCCCTTCAACAACACGATAAGAAAATGAGTTTACTAAAACATCACCTATCATATACTTGTTTGGTATAGTTATCTGCTCACCATCTTCATTTCTCAAGATAGTGTAAGAAAGTTTTATATCTTCCACTTCTCCATAAACATCATTTACAGTTATTGTATCACCTATCTTAAATGGTTTAGTAAGAACAAGCACAATACCCGCAGCAAAGTTTGAAACACTTCCTTGAAGAGCTAGTCCAGCTGTAAGAGAAATTGCACCAAGAGCAGCTATAAAAGGGGCTATAGAGATGCCAAGTTTTCCAAGTGCGAGTATCACCATAATTGCAACAACTAAAAATCTTACAAAATTAGCAACAAATGCACTTAGAGTCTCATCTATTTTATTGTTTATCATAACCCTTAAAACAAGTTTTTGAACATATCTAGAGACAAAAACACCTATAATAATTATTATTAAGGCACCAAGAATTTGAAAAGAGTAGTTAGCTATAAATTCTACTACTATATTGTAAAACTTATTGACTTCTTCTAGTTCTTTATCCATAATTTACTCCTGTTTTTCGAGTCTAAACCTGCAACTTCCAACCGTAATGACCTTACCACCCTTTATGGCTTCTTTTACATAAGCCAGAGTTCCCTTTGGATCTGCATCTCCGATCTCTTCTTCTATCATCCTAAGAAGATCAGTCTCACTTGTTGTTGTCCATGTTTTTTCGTAGTTATATTGTGTTTGTATTTTCATAAGAGTATAATACCTAAAATGAGGAATAAATTATGAAAAATATGCTAAAAAATTTCACTATTCTTTATGTCGAAGACGAGGAGATGGTGCGAAAAAGTGCTGTCGAGTACTTAGAACGTGTTGCTAAAGAAGTTCTCCAAGCAAAAGATGGAAAAGAAGCCATTAAAGTCTGGAGGGAACATAAGCCCGATATAATCATCACAGATATAAGTATGCCTCGCCTTAATGGCATCGACATGGCGAGTTACATAAGAGCTCATGACAAAGATGTTCAAATCATCATAGCGACAGCTCACTCAGATACTGAGTATCTTCTAAAAGCAGTTGAGCTGCAACTTGTTAAGTACATTATAAAGCCTATAACAAAAGAAAAACTGATCGGTGCTTTAGAAAAATCTATGGAGCTTATTGAAGATAAGAGCAAATTCAATCTTTCACTATCTCCAACAGCACAATATAACGCTTATGAAAAGGTCATCTATGATAACGGTAAAGAGATAAAACTTACAAAAAACGAGACTCTTTTTCTTGATCTTTTAGCTCATCATCATACTAGAGTAGTCAAGTATGAGGAGATTGAAAGTGCTATCTGGGCGTATGACGGTATGAGTCAAGATGCCATTCGTTCTCTAGTTCGCGGAATAAGAAAAAAAGTTCCTGAGAATTGTATTGAAAATGTATCTGGAAGCGGATACAAGCTCCATACATATAGTGACTAATTATTATGAACATAGAGGTATGTTATAATACACTTATAAATAATACGGGGAGGTTCTATGATTAAAAAATTTCTAAATAGAACTGATAGATTTTTATGCGACAGTGTGAGAGAAATATTTGAAAAAGTCGAAGGTAAACATAGAGCTAAAAGAATTTCTGTAAATATATCTCAAGAGCTAAAAAACTTCGAAGCGAATCCTCTTACTTGTGTAGTTGGATGCGATACAAAGTTTGAGACAAATATCAAAATTCAAGTAAAGTTAATGCTTGGTATATTTTTTGTAGCTATCCCGCTTTTTGGATTTTTAGCACTTACATATATTCTAGACTATGCTTATAGTTACGCCTTTGTATTTACATTTATTGTTGCGATGTTAGCGACTAGCAGAATCGATGAGATAGCTAAAAGATATGTTAGTACAAGAGCATTAGAACTAATTTAATAACAAACTTTTTTATTCGCTTATCAGTAAATCTGACAAGCGAATATCCCATATTTAATCTTCTTTCTTCAAAACAAACCTATGATATAAAATAGGTAACAATACCAAAGTTAAAAATGTAGATGATACTAAACCGTTTATAATAACAATAGCTAAAGGCTTCTGTATCTCTGAACCTGGCCCTGTTGCAAAAAGCATAGGAATAAGACCAAGAGCCGCGATAGATGCAGTCATTAGAACCGGTCTTAATCTTCTAATGGAGCCTATTGTAACAAGCTCTAAAGAATCTTTTACACTATACTTTAAATAATTAAAATAGTTAAGCATTACTACTCCGTTTAGCACGGCTATACCCATAAGAGCAATAAATCCTACTGTTGCGGGTACACTCATGTACTCACCTGTGAAATAAAGTCCGAATACACCACCAATTAGAGCAAAAGGAATATTCAGCAGAACTAAAAATGCCTGCAGACTAGACTTGAATGTCATAAGCAGCAAAATAAAAACAAGCCCTATACTTAGAGGAACTATAAAAGAGAGTCTCGCAGCAGCTCTTTGCTGATTTTTATACTCTCCGGCATATTCAACAAAATATCCTTGTGGCAACTCTATAGAGGTTTCTATCTTACCACTTAACTCATCAACAAAACCAACTAAATCACGACCGACAACATTTGTCTGAACAAGACTTTTTCTCATCCCGTTTTCATGGTCTATCTGAACAGGTCCTTGTGTCATCTTAAAGTTTACTAACTCATTTATCTCAACACTGTTTCCATCTTTTAAAACATACTGTAAATCAACATTTGTGCTCATACTTGTTTGCAGGTTCTCTGAGCCTTTTATCATTAGTGGTATTCTTCTAAGGTCTTCTTGGATGATACCTACTTCTACACCGTTTACACTTGCTTGAAGGTATGATGAAAGTTCATCTCTACTAACCCCATACCTAGCCATTGCTTCATTTTTAAACTCTACTTCCCAGTATGCAACACCCTCATTTGCCTTTTTATAGACATCACTACTGCCCTTTATAGACTCTGTGATTTTTGCAATATCCTTTGCTATGCTTTCTAACTTGGCAGTATCTCCACCATAAATATTTACAACAATATCACCACGTGAACCACTTAGCATCTCAGATATTCTCATAGCAATAGGTTGTGTGAATCCATACTCAATACCGACAAACTCATCTAGAACTTTTCTAAACTCATCAAGTAACCACTCATTTGAAGGAACTCTCCATTCATCTTTTGGTTTAAGAACTAAAAATGTATCTGTATCGTTAAGACCCATTGGATCAAGACCAATCTCATCGCTGCCGCCACGGGCAACTATGGATATAATCTCAGGAACCTCTCTCATAAGAGATTGTTGAATCTTCAGATCTATCTCTTTACTGGCTTCAAGCGAGATAGATGGATTTTTCTCTATCCCGATGATTACATTACCCTCATCAAGAGTCGGCATGAAAGTCTTACCAACCTGAGTGTAAGCACCAACCGCGACTATCCATAAAATTGCCGCAACCAAGAAAACTATTTTTTGATGCGCTAAAGACCATTTTAGGATTTTTTCATATCTGTTTTCCAAAAAGACCATCATAGGAACTTTTTTATGCGGAACCTGTTTTAAAACATAATAACTGACTACCGGGATAAAAGTAAGTGCAAGTATAAGCGATGAAGTAAGTGCAAAAACAATACTAAGAGCGACGGGGACAAAAAGTTTTCCTTCTAAGCCTTCGAGCGTCAATAGTGGTAAGAAAACTATAATAATGATTAAAATACCTGTAAAAACAGGTGTAGCAACTTCTTTTGCCGACTTCATAACCAGTCTTAATTTAGGCTCATCTTTATACTTCTCATCATATAGATGCTCACTTATATTTTCAACCATAACAACACCAGCATCTACAAGCATACCAATGGCAATAGCTAAACCACCAAGGCTCATTAAGTTTGCAGTGATACCAAAATAACCCATAGCGACAAAAGTCATCATCCCTGCAAAAGGCAAGATGATGGCTACACTAAATGCGGATGCAAAGTTACCCAAAAATAAAAATAGAACTATCACTATCAAAACAAGTGCTTCTAAGAGTGCCATTGAAACAGTCTCTATCGCTTTTGAAACTAAGTCTGAACGATCATAAAAAATATTTATAGTTGTCCCTTTTGGCAGATCTTTTTCTATCATCTGAAGTTCTGCTTTTACTCTTTTTAAAACTCCTGATGTATCAACACCTTTTCTTGAGAGAATCAAACCCTGAACAGCCTCTTTTTTACCATCTTTTGTTACAAAACCGCCTCTTGTCAGCGAACCAATTCTGACCTCTGCAATATCCGATATCCTGATATTTCTGCCGTTTTCATACTTTACAATGAGGTTTGAAATATCCGGTATATCTTTCAGCCTTCCCTCTGAACGTATAAAAAGACTTTGCTCACCGATGGAAAGTCTACCAACTCCATCATTTTTATTATTTTCACTCAAGACTTCCTGTAGTGATTTCATATTTATTTTATAGAGTTTCATCTTTGCAAAATCTGGGACTATCTCATATGTCTTTACATATCCTCCGAGTGCATTTGTATCTGCTACACCATCAATAGAACGGATTTTTTTATTTATGACCCAGTCAAGAAGAGTTCTTTTTTGCATCAGATCAAGTGTGTCTGACTCTATTGTAAACATCAAAACTTCACCAAGAGGTGTAGTAATAGGAGCTAACCCGCCTGTAACATTTGCAGGCAATAAATCTTGAACCTCACTCAATCTTTGAGCAACCTGTTGTCTTGCCCAGTAAATATCAACTCCATCAGCAAAATCAATAGTAATATCACAAAGCCCATACTTAGCCAGTGATCTTACGATTTTCTGATCTGGTATACTTTGCATGTTTTGCTCGACCGGAATCATTACACGAGCTTCCATCTCAGCCGGAGTCATACCTGAAGACTTTAGAATTATTTTCACTTGAGTAGGCGCTACATCAGGGTAAGCATCTACAGGTAACTTAAGCATTGAATATGCTCCAAAAAAAAGAACTACAGTCGCGATTACAAGAACTAATACCTTTTGCCCAAGCGCAAAACTAATTAACTTTTCACTCATCTGGAGTTTCCATCGCACCCAATAGTGCTGATGTAGAGCTCACAGCTAAAGTATCTCCAGCTTTTAAATCAGCATTTACGACATAACAAACTGAACCCTCTTTAATAATAGTGACACTTACAACCTCAAAACCATTAGCTACTCTTTTAAAAACATAAGAGTTGTTTCCATCAAAAACTAAGGCACTCTTTTTGATTTTTACAGCACCGCTTATCTTTTTAGTGATAAGAACTGAGTAGATTCTATTTATCATAATATTTTTGGCATTATCGATTTTGGCTAGTACTTGAACTGATTGTGACTCGCTGTTTACTACATTTCCTATAGCCGTAATCTTTGCACTATATGCTTCAAAAACACACTCATCACCAATAGATATATTTGCTATTGCTTTAACAGGAACACTGAGTTCTAGAAATCTTTTTCCATCAGCATATATGCTCATCATACCACGGTTTGACTCTACTTTTTCCCCTATATTTACATCTATTTTATTGATTATTCCATCTCTTGGAGCAAGGATATTTATCTGCATGATCGGTTGATGGTTGTTTTGAACTCTGACTAACATCTCACTACTAAAACCACTCGCAAGAAGTTCATTTGCACTCAGTTTAACTCTTAAGTCACTGCTTTGCTTTTCTTGCAGTGATTCTAAAAGTTTTTTGTGTGAGACGATGCCTTCATTTTGAAGTTTTTTATTTCTCTCATAGTTTTTATCTATATTTTCACTCTCTATAAGAGCCTTAATATATTTTTCTTGCAGATTTAAAAGTTCATTACTTCTAAGAGAAATAAGTTTTTCTCCCTTTTTTACATGTTCTAATTTTCTAACATATATATTCTTAACAACAGCATCTACAGTTGAGCCTATAGAGATAATATCTCTCTTATCTAGCGTAACAATTCCATTATATGGTCCAACAGAAATAGAGTCAATGATTGTAACTTCTTGAGTTTTCACACCCAAGTCATCTTGTTGTTTTTTTGATATCTCTATAGTTTGAGATGCAAATAGACTCAGACTAACAACTAATAAAGTAAATATTTTTTTCATGATTCTTTTCCTAAATCTAAGTCAGCTTTTTTATATAGCTCAAAAAGCTCATAGTAGTAATTTTTTTTGATTCGTAGCATCTCTAGTAGGTTTTCTGAATACGACCTTGTAGCATCCAGGTACTCCATAACAGTACCTTCACCCTCACTAAGAGCAGATTTTGAAAGCTGTCTGAGTTCTAAACTCATAGGCAGAATCTCTTGGTTGAGCAGAATGTATTCATCATAGAGAGTCTCTACCTTTAGTTGAAGAGATTTTGAAGCGTTTTTTATTTCACAACTGAGAGCTTCTTTGGAAGCGAGCAGTGATGAGTTTTTATGCAAATACTCAGCCTGTTGTTTTTGAGTTTGAGTAGTTGCTCCGCCAAGCGGGATGCTCAGTCCAAAGGTATAACGCGTTTTATCCAGCTCTTTTTCATACAAGAGTTCATACCCAAGTGATTTGAATGATGAATTATAAACATCATAAAAAGATTTAGCTGAATTTTGCTGATATGTTATCTCTTTTATCTCACCATGTTCTTCGATGGAGTTTAGTTTAATATCTCTAGATATTTCTACTAAATCAGTACAGACAAGTTCATCTATAGTCAAATTATCTATAGATTCTTGAAGATATGATAACTCTGTTAAGTAACTTCTTTTATAAGAAGCTACTTTTTGCTGTAGCTTTGCCAAATCAAGCTTATTAAAAAGAAGACTCTTTTTAGAGATCTCCCCTAGATCATAAGCACGTTTTAGTTGATTAAATCTACTGCTTTGTTCTTTATAAAGAAGATCTGCTCCATCACGCATCTCTTTTGAAATACATGCTGAGTGATATCTTGATGATACTTCTAAATTAAGAATGTGAAGTTCATGCTTTGCCTTTTGTCTTATTGCTTTTGTTAAGGCGTCTGTTGCATCCGTTTTACTTGAAAGTGAAAATGGATGAGCCAAGTTTTGAGATATACCTACCGCATATTCTAAACCATCTTGAGTACTCTCATCGGCATGCGATAAGCTAAGTCCAAGTTCTGGTGCTTCCTGTGTATCAGCTAACTCGTTTTGAGCTATTTCTGAATAAGTTCTTTGTGTAATAGAGAGTGTTTTATTACTTTTTTGCAGTGCTTCTAAAATCTCTGATAAATTTTGAGCATAAGCATTAAGAGCAATGAAAAACACTAAAAATAGTTTTAGTTTCATTGTTGACCTTTTTTAAAATAATATATAGATTGAAAAAAAGATTAAGCTAAAGGAGGTCTTTGTGGAACGAGATTTACATGGGAGATTAAAATAAAAGGAGAAACAAATGGTTTAGCATCTAGAAGTTTTTCTTGTACTGACAATTCTGACTCACAATTAAAAGCCAAAATAGTATGAATAGCTTCATGAATATGAGCCTGTACATCTTTAGAAGTATCATATTGTTCCATATGATAGACTTCAGATTTAAAGTCTGAATGATGATCTACTACAACTATATAATCATGCATCACAAAAAAAGAGAATGTGAAAAGCAAAACCGATAGTATTTTATTTTTAATTGATTTCATATGCGCGTATTCTATACTAAGATAAACAATAAATAATTAAAAAGTAAAATTAAATCTCAATTTTAAAACAAGCACCATCTTCAGAATTACTAACACTCAGTTTTCCACCTAGATGCTCTTCTATAATCATCTTAGACATATAAAGTCCTAATCCTGTTCCACTTTGATTATCTTTTGTAGAGAAGTATGGGTCAAAAATTTTATCTATTATTTTTTCATCTACTCCACCACCGTTATCACATACCTCAACAATAAGCTTTTCTCTTTCGCATCTGGATCTAATTACTATTTTTGGATTTTTTATCTTTTTATCGACTAAGATATCTTTTGCATTTTTAATCAGGTTCAGCATAACTTGGATGAACTCATTTTTATATATATGAGTCAAGTCCCGTCCATATGATTCCAATTCCACTTCGACACCACTGACTTCGAGTGACTTTTGCATAAGTGAAACACTTGTAGTCACAACATCGCTTACTAAAACAAACTCTTTATCTTTATCCGGTCTAAAGTAGTTCCTAAAATCATCTATAGTTACTGACATAAATTCTAAAAGAGTATTCCCCTCTTTTAGCTTATCGTCAAGATACTCTTTTGTTAACTCTTTATACTCATAAGCGGAGTCGATGTTCATAAAGAGATATGACATTTGATTTAGCGGTTGTCTCCACTGATGAGCGATCATACTAAGCATATCCCCCATCTCAGCCATTTTTGACTGTTGAATAAGCATCTTATCTTTTTGTCTATGAGCTTTTAAGCCGTCTGAAACTCTTTGTTCTAAAGACTCATTTAACTTCTCTAGCTCATCAGTTCTTTTTTGAACCTCAATCTGGTACTGAGAAAATATCTGGTTTATTTTTCTGGATAATAAAAGAGACAAGATAACAACAAACACAACAATAGATGCTGAAGCTTTTATTATAAACTCTAACTCATTGTCGAGCATCTCTTCTAGCTCAGTCTGTTTTTTCAACTCTTTTTTACTCATTTTAGATATTTCAAACCCATAGACCAAGTACCAATCAAGCGGTTCATAATATCTACTGTAATAGTAAATACCATCTACCTTATCTTTATACCAAGTTGGCTCTTTAGAGAGATTTTCACTTATAACTTCAAGAGACTCGTCTCCTAGAAACTCTCTCATTTTTTTAGATAGAAAAATAGCTTTTTTATTATCATAAAGCCCCATAAAGTCAGCACTATCCATAGGTATACTTTGAAGCATACCTAAAAGTGATGCTTTTAAAGCATCTAACTTTTGCAATACATTTGTAGATGATCCTATATACCAGTCATACATATCCAAGTTTTTTACCAAGATTATTTGCTTTCCGGAACCGGTATAGAAATTACTCTCTAAAAAACCTTCACCCTCTTTTCTCACTTTTTGTATCTCTTCTAGGATGATAGACCTTCCATCGACATCTTCATATGCACTAATATTTTTTTGATTTAGTAAAGAGCTTCTTGATAGTATACTGTTTCCTGTAAAATCAGCTATAAAGATGTAGTCTTTTTTTGTACTGTATGTCATTTGATTTAGAGCATCAATGATGCGTTCTTTAATCTCCAGATTGCCTTTTTTTCCTTCGTACTTCTCATAAATAAATCTGGCACTTTTATATGCCATATCTACCCTTGTCTGCAACTCTTCTTTTATATCTTCTTCTACCCTGTTACTTCTATAATCAAAAAGAAGGTTCAGCTGCTGAACCCATATCTCACTCTTTGCTTTTTTAGACTCAACATGCTCTTTTATAGCACGCTCTTTTACATGATAAAAGTATGCATTTACTTTTTCAATATAAAAAGTAGTGATAAAAAAACTTGCGGTTAATACAAGAGCCAAAGGAACAACAACTATCAGATAGGGTATGATTCTTTTTTCATTAATTTTCATGATTCATCTTCACTTGAAATATTTAATACTTTTCTTGGTTTAATACCAAGTTCCACCATATTCTCAGCACGCTTTATAATATTACCTTTTCCAGATTTAAGTCTCTTTATCGAAGTATCGTAAGCATCTTGAGCTTTTTGTAAGTGAGCGCCGACTTTATGCATCTCATCAACAAATAAAACAAGTTTTTCGTACATAGCCTCTGCCTCACTAGCAATTTTTTTAGCATGTTCTTCTTGTCTTTGTGTACGCCAAATATGCTCTATAGTTCTCAGCGTAACCAATAAAGTTGAAGGAGAAACCACTAAAATATTACTATTATATGCTCGTTTAAAAAACTCCCCATCTGCTTCAAGAGCGAGTAAGAAAGCTCCCTCTATCGGCATAAACAGAAGCACAAAATCAAGAGTGTTTACTCCTTCTAAGCTCTCATACTTTTTAGAACTTAGATCTTTTATATGTCCGCCAATTGAGTTGATATGCTCCCTTAAAGCTAAAGACTTGGCATCTGGGTCATCTTCACTCATAAACCTCTCATAAGCAACAAGTGAAACTTTCGAGTCAATAATTATATCTCTCTCCTGAGGCATATGAATAACTACATCAGGTCTATATGCTTTACCTTCTACAGATTTTAGTGTAGCTTGTGTTTTATATTCTATTCCTTTGCGAAGACCAGACTCTTCAAGTATTCTCTCTAAAACTATCTCACCCCAGTTTCCCTGTGTTTTATTCTCACCTTTGAGAGCATTTGTTAAGTTTACTGCCTCTTGTGATAGTTGTGAATTCATTTCTTTCAGGCGAATAAGTTCATCTTTTAAAAGATGTCTCTCTTTTGCCTCATAACTGAACTGTTCTCGTGATTGAGTTGAAAAATTTGTAATTTGTTCACGAAATGGACGAAGCAGCATCTCAAACTGTTCTTTATGAGTATGATTAAACTTTTTTGATTTATCTTCAAATATCTGGTTTGCAAGTAGTTTAAACTCTCTAGAGAGTTCTTCCTTTGCATTTTGCATTATTTCTAACTTTTCTTTAGAGGATTTACTCTCCTCTTCATAACGACTACTCAGTACTGCATATCTAAGTCGTAAATTATTTTTATCTTGGAGAGTCGCTAAGTAGAGGTAAGCCAAAATTAAAATAATTACACCACCAGCTATTAAAAGCATTAAATACAGATCCATTAAGCCACCCTATCTCTTTTATGGGAAAATTATACTACATTATGTTAAAATCCTATTATGGTAGAATGGAATGAAGGTCTTAGTCTTGGAGTAAAATCCTTAGATGATGACCATAAAAATCTTTTAAATATTATTAATAAACTTGCACTAGCAATAAACAACGATGAGGCTCAAAAATTTATAGACAGCATCTTTGAAGACTTACAAAACTATGCGATAGATCATTTTCGCAGAGAAGAAGAGTTGCTTAAAAAATGTAACTGTAAAAAATTAGATCAGCATATAAAGCAGCATCGGGAATTTAGCTCAAAAATCCCAGAACTAAAAGCAAATCTTTCACATTCAAAAGATTCCTCAAGTGCACAGGAAGTTAGTTTTTTCCTGACAGACTGGCTATTTAACCACATCATAGAAGAAGATATTCCTGCAATAAGCATGTTTGAAGAGTGTGGATTAACTAAAGAAAAAAAAGAAAAGAAACATATACTCTCAAAACTAATCAAAAAGACTACAGACAAATTTAGCTTTACAAGAAGAATACTATTATCAGCACTTACTCCACTGATAGGAATGCTACTCTTTGGAATAATCATTTTACATAATAATTTTAACAAATATGAAGATATGAAAAAGACTTCAGCTATTACCAATATCATCTCAAATATAGATGAGTTAGTACACGCTTTACAGATAGAGAGAGGCTTAAGCAGTGGCTATCTAACTTCATCTCAAAATAAGTTCAAAGACAATCTGCAAGTCCAAAGAACTGTCGTAGACATGGCTACAAAAGAATTTCTTTATAAAGTAGAGATTACAGAGATAAAAAATATAAAAGTTATTCAACCATATATAAATAGATTTAAAACCGACATATCATCTATTATCAACCTTAGAAAAGATATTGATGAAAAAATAATTACACAAGTTCGTACAATAGACATGTATACAGAAATAATTAAAAATATTCTAAGTATAACTCCAAAAGTTGCATTTTTGAATCTAGACAGAGAAGTTTCTTCTTCAATCGCTACACTATCATCAATTCAACACCTAAAAGAAGCTCTTGGGCAAGAGAGAGCTTACGGAACTATGATAATAGAGCAAAAGGATGCTACACAAAAAGAGTATATTACTTTTACCAAACTTATAGGAACTCAACAGGCTTTTTTAAATACTTTTGAGCAAACAGCCTCCGGCGCACAAAAACACACCAATGAAACTATCAGAAATTCTGTCATTGCTAAGCTGGTAAACTCCTATGAAAAGAGTATAGGAATACGCAGATTTGACAAGCTAGATACAGAAGTATGGTTTAGATCTATGACTAACTTTATTAATGATTTAAAACTATTTGAAGATGAACTTTTGTTTGATATTAATCTACTTATTGACAGACGTATTAATGATACTATTATAAATTTTCTTTTGTGGCTATCCTTTACAGGTACCATACTTATTATTACGCTCTCAATTTTATATACATTCAAAAAGAGTACAAAATTTCAAATTTATCAACTAACAAATGCTATGAAAGATCTGGCAACAGGAGGAAGATCTCACAGACTATCTCCAATACACATAAATAGAGATGAACTAGCATATATGTATGATGCTTATGAAACGACTAGACAAAAGCTTCTCAAAGGTGATATCTACACTCAACTATATTTGAGTAGAAAAGAGCTAGAAATCAAAAAGCACCAAAAAGAAAATATAAAACTTGAAGAGCTTGCATTTATAGATCCTTTAACCGGAACATTAAATCGTCGTAAATTTGAGGAACTCTCAAATCTAGAGTTGGAACGATCTAAACGTTATAAAAGTGATCTTAGTTTTTTAATGCTTGACATAGATCACTTTAAAATCATAAACGATACATACGGACACGCAATAGGTGATGATATTCTAAAACATTTTTCATCTATATGTTTAGATATGGCCAGAAGCCTAGATATAGTAGCCAGAATTGGTGGAGAAGAGTTTATAATCATGCTTCCTGAGACTACAAGTGAGGGTGCTTATATTTTTGCCGAGAGATTTCGTGAAAAGATATACTCTTGCGAAGTAGAGTTGGAAGGTCAGGTTATAAAATACAGTGTCAGTATCGGTATCGCTGTTTTAGATAAAGATAAAGAAGTAAAAGAGATTCTACAAAAGGCCGATAAAGCTCTATATAAAGCTAAAGAATCAGGAAGAAACTGCACAATTGTCTACAAATAAGATGTCTTTTTTTTGTTTTAACAACCCTATGATACTTATTGCAATATAATTAATTATGATAAATTGGAATAATGGGTTAAACATTGGAGTCAAAGAGTTAGATGACGACCATAAAAACATACTAAAGATAATAAATACCCTGTCAGTAGCTATAAGAGATGATGAAACAGAAGCTGTCATAGATAGTATATTTGATGACTTAGAAGAGAATACGAAAACACACTTTAACAGAGAAGAGATTTTTTTACAAAAATGTAATTATCCAAAAATTAAAGAACGGATAGAACATCACAGAGATTTAATCAAAAAATTTCCAGAGCTAAAAACTAAGCTCACAAATTCACTTAACACTGAAAATGCACAAGAGGTTAGTTATTTTTTAACGGATTGGCTATTTAATCATATTATCGAAGAAGACATTCCAGCAACAGATACTTTTGAAAAATGTTCTCTATCGAAGAAGCATGAACCTAAACAGTCACTACTTAAGCGAATAATCAATAAAACAACTAAGGCATTTAGTTTTACAAAACGAATATTCTTATTGTCTGTTATTCCACTTACTGGGATGCTGATTTTTGCCTTTATTCTTCTTTTCAATGACTATAGCAGATATGAAGATATAAAAAAGACATCAAGTTTTACTCATATTATTTCAAATATTAATGAATTAGCACATTCACTACAAATTGAAAGAGGTTTAAGCTCCGGATACATATCTTCATCTCAAACTAAATTTAAAGAGAGGCTCAACAAACAAAGAATAATTGTTCAAAAATCAATAGAATCATTTAATAATAAGCTTCTGAGTGTACATGGTGATAAACTTTTAGTCATTAATCCTTTTATAGAAACATTTACAAAAGATATAAATACACTCGATAATTTTCGAAAAAAAATAGATGCCAATACTGTGTCTCAGAGCAGTATAATAAATTTCTACACAGACATAATCAGAAATATTTTAGGCATAACCTCTAAAATGGCAATTTATAATCTTGATAAAGAAATTTCTTCATCCATATCTTCTCTCTCGTCACTCTTACAGTATAAAGAGTCCTTAGGTCTAAAAAGAGCATATGGAACAATAATTTTAGAAAATGATGAGATATCAAGTAAAAAAGAATATATTAATTTCATTCAACTCTCTGGTTCTCAAAGTACTCTTATAAACAACTTCAATCATACAGCTACAGCACTTCAAAAAGATACACTAAATTCAATAATAAACTCTTCTCTTTCGAATAAAATTTATAATATTGAAACTAGTATAAAAAATCACAATTTTCAAGGTCTGAATTCTGTAATTTGGTTTGAATCTATGACAGAACTTATAAACAGTATGAAAATATTTGAAGATAAACTCACAAATGAAATTAGCATGCTAATCAGAAATGAACTAGAAGATGCTACAGATAAACTTCTCAAGTGGATTTTATACTCGAGTATAATTTTTATTTTAACTGTTATTATAATATACGTGTTTGAACAGAGTTCAAAAAATGAAATATATCAATTGATAGATGCTATGAAGCATTTGGCACGTGGAGAAAGAACACTTAAACTAAAATCTACAAGTACAAATGATGAAATGGCTAAAATGTACAGCGCTTATGAAACAACAAGACAAAAACTTTTACAAGGTGATATGTATACCCAACTCTACTTAAGTAAAAAAGAATTAGAAATTCAAAGACATCAAAAACAAAATCTAAAACTGGAAAAAATAGCATTCATTGATGTTTTAACAGGAGTTTTGAATCGTCGTAAGTTTGAGGAAATATCTAATAAAGAGATAGAACGCTCTACTAGATACGGAAGGGATTTGAGCTTTTTAATGCTCGATATTGACAATTTTAAGTCACTTAACGATACCTATGGGCATTCACTAGGAGATAAAGTTCTTCAGCATTTTTCTTCAACTTGTTTAAATATGGCTAGAAACATAGATGTTATTGCGCGTATTGGCGGAGAAGAGTTTGCTATTATGCTTCCGGAAGTAGAGAGTCAAGGTGCTTACTTATTTGCCGAGAGATTTCGTGAAAAAATATACTCTTCTGAAGTACACATAGAAGATTACATTATTAAATACAGTGTTAGCATCGGTATTGCTACTTTAGATATAGATAAAGACAAAGAACTAAAAGATATTTTACAAAAAGCTGACAAAGCTCTATACAAAGCTAAAGAATTAGGGAAAAACTGCAGTATAATCTATAAATAGGCTTTTTTGCTAGCTTTTTTTACACAATATAAACTTAAATTATTTTAACTATAATCACTTTCAAGATAAACTTTGTTTAGTTTGGGTATAATTCGCGAAATACTTTAAGGGGAAGGTGCCTTTGCGTTCGGCAAACTTGTATCATCTCCTTACTATTAAAGGATATTGATGCAAGAAAATGCACAAACAGAAGATAATACACCAGTTGAAGAAACTTTACTCACATTTGCAGACTTAGGTTTAAGTAAAGACATACTTAGAAGCGTACAACAAGCAGGCTTTGTAACTCCAAGCCCTATCCAAGCAGCAGCTATTCCTCTTGTATTACAAGGTCGTGACATTGTTGGTCAGGCACATACAGGAACAGGAAAAACAGCAGCTTTTGGTCTTCCTGCACTTAATAACATTGATGTAAGAAACGGTGTTGAAATTTTAGTAATTACTCCAACCAGAGAACTTGCTACACAAGTAAGCGATGAATTATTCAAGTATGGTAGAAACATAAATGCTAGAACCGTTACAGTTTATGGCGGTAGCTCATATAAAAGACAAATAGACCTTATTGAGCGTGGAGCAAGTGTTGTAGTTGCTACTCCAGGTCGTCTACTAGATATTCTCAAAAAAGATATGGTCAAAGATTTTACACCGAGTATAGTTGTATTAGATGAAGCTGATGAGATGCTGGATATGGGATTTTTAGATGATATCAATGAAATTTTTTCATACCTCCCGACAAATCGTCAAACACTACTTTTCTCAGCTACTATGCCGAAGCCTATTAAGCTTCTAGCAGAGCGTATTTTAGATAATCCGGAATTTATATCTATTACAAAAGGTGAAACTACAAATACTGATATTGAACAACTTTACTATGTAATTGAAGAATCAGAAAGAGATGACGCGATTATTCGTCTTATGGACTCTGAAGATACTAAAAAATCAGTTGTATTTTGTAGAACAAAAAGTGAAGTAGACAGACTATCAAATGTTCTTTCTAACGCTGGTTACTTAGCAAACGGTCTTCATGGAGATATGGAGCAGCGTCAACGTGAGACAGTTATTAAAGGTTTCAAAAGTAACTCTGTAAAAGTTCTTGTTGCTACTGACGTTGCTGCACGTGGTATACATGTTGATAATATTTCCCATGTTTTCAACTACCATATTCCTTTTGATCCTGAGTCTTATGTTCACCGTATCGGTAGAACTGGTCGTGCTGGTACAAAAGGTAAGGCAATTACACTTTTAACTCCGCTAGAGTTTAAAGAACTTCAACGTATTAAGCAAAAAGTTGGAACTTCAATGGGTCACGCCTATGTTCCAAGTAAAAATGACTTAAGAAGTTCTACTATTGAGACTTTAGTTAAAAAAGTTGAAGATCATAAAATCTACGACGAAGCTCATAAAGTTTTAGATAGGTTACGTGAAGATATAGATGAAGAGCAAATGGCTTACAAGCTAATCTCAATGTTACTGGATCAACAAGATATAAAAGGGCCAAACCAAATTGGTATTCCTGCTGATAAAATGGATGCAATTCTTGCTCGTGCTGCTCAAAGAGGTGGTCAATCTCGTGGTAGAGGCGGTCCTCGTGGTAGAAGCGGCAGTGGCGGTGGTTACCGTGGCAATAAGCCTCGTACTGGCGGAGGTGGAGATCGCAACCGTGATGGTGGCGGAAGTCGTGATGGCGGTGGTTACCGTGGAAATCGTGATAAAAACCGCTCAGGTGGAAGCTCTAATAGACATAGAGACTAAGCTTTTAATAAGCCCCTATCTTATGGGGTTTATCTTATATAAATACTTCAAGTACAGCTACACATCAAGAAAAATAAAATAAACAACTTCCCCATACAAAAAGCTATCATAAGTAATATAATTATTTATAAAAATTATATTACTTATGATATTATATCAGCAAACAAAGGATTTTTATGCATATGCTTATTTACGAAGATAGTGAGATTTATATAGAAAAACATGATAGTGAGATTCCTTGGTTAAAAATTTTCACAAAAGAACCTTATAAAGAGTTGGGTGACGTTCCAAAAGTTCTAAGAATCAAACTGTGGGAAGTGTATGATATTCTTGAATATGAGATGAAACACTACTATAATCCTACAAAAATAAATATGGCTTCATTTGCTAATATGCTTCCAAGAGTTCATATACATGTAATGGCTAGATTTGAAGAGGATTCTTATTTTCCTAACCCAATGTGGGGAGAAAAATTAAGAGATGGAAATGTAGAACTACCACCTGCTAAAGATTTTTATAAGAGAGTTTTTAACGCTTTACAGAGTGTGTAGTTTATCTATCTATTTTAATGGAGAAAAAGGAACTAATGCTGAGCCCCAAGTAAGTCCACCACCAAAGGCGTCTAGCAACATAAGCTCCCCTGATTTAAGTGTTCCTTGCTCATATATATCATTGATAGCCATAGGGATAGACGCTCCAGATGTGTTACCGTATTTTGCAACAGTTAAAACAACTTGCTCTTCTTTTAGTTTTAGGGCATCTCCAACCGCTTTAATAATACGGTAGTTAGCTTGATGTGGTACAAAATGCTTAATTGCTTCACTTTCAATGTTATTTTCTTTTAAAATCTCAACTACATCTTTTGTGAGTGTACGTACAGCAACTTTAAAAGTTTCATTACCTTTCATCTGCATAAAACAGCTAGAAGCTTCTTGATCTAGCGAATCGTGAACTGAACCACTACCACCATTGGGAGTCATAAGAAGATCTGCATATTCACCGTCTGCACCAGTATGTACATCAATTATAGCTTCATCTTTGTTATCTGTTGCACTGATTATAGCAGCACCGGCTCCATCACCAAAAAGGATACACGTACCTCTGTCACTATAGTCAGTTATAGCAGATAGTTTTTCAGCACCTATTATTAGAACATTTTTTTTCATTCCTGATTCTATAAATGCTTTTGCAATAGATAGGATGTAAACGAAACCCGTACATGCAGCAGAGATGTCAAATGCAGTAACATTTCTAAGTCCAAGTTTAGTTGAAATAATAGTAGCAGTAGATGGCATACAGAAATAATCAGGTGATATCGTTGCACAAACAACCATATCTATATCTTCTTTAGCTATACCGCTTCGCTCTATAGCTTTTTTTGCAGCTTCAACACCCATATCACTAGTTGTCTCATATTTTGCTGCTATATGACGCTCTTTAATACCTGTTCTTTTGGTAATCCACTCATCAGTAGTATCAACCATTTTAGAAAGGTCTTCATTAGTCAAGATATCAATTGGTGCATATGCTCCAATTGAACGAAATGCAGCATAAGCCATTAAACTTCCTTATTTTTTAACTCTTCAAGTCTTGAGACAATATGCTCATTTACACCGGTGTCTACATAGTTTATAGCCTGATAGATTGCGTTTTCAATAGCTTTAGAATTACTCTTTCCATGACTAACAATTGCACAACCTTTGATTCCGATAAGTGGAGCACCACCTATTTCAGCATAATCAATTTGTTTTTTGAGAAGTTTGAAAACTTTTCTCATCAATAGTGCACCCGTAATGGCAACAGGAGATTTTCTAATATAGTCTTTAATAAGCTGGCTTATAGTAGATGCAACACCCTCACTAGCTTTAAGTACAAGGTTTCCAACAAAACCATCGCAAGTTATTACATCACAAGAGCCGTTAAAGATATCGCTACCTTCTACATTTCCTTTAAAGCCTTTATAACCTTCTAAGATTTTAAAAGCTTCTTTTGTAACTTCATTGCCCTTAGAAGATTCTTCACCATTAGCAAGAATACCAATGCTTGGATTCTCAATCTTTAGTAAGTCTTCCGCGTAACAACCACCCATGACTGCGAACTCTGCAATGTGCTGAGCTTTAGAATCAACATTTGCACCTGCGTCAAGCAAAATAGATCGGCGACCAGTTTTTGTTGGCATAAGAGTAGCAAGAGCAGGACGAGAAACGCCTTTAAGACGACCAAGTCTAAGTGTTGCAAGAGTCATAGTTGCACCGCTGTGTCCGGCAGAAACAATGCCGTCAGCTTCACCATTTCTTACAAGTTCTATCGCCTTGTATATAGTGCTTTCTTTTCTCTTTACAGCATCTGTTGCAGCATCTGACATTGAGATAACATCATCAGCTTCAACAATAGAAATTTTAGCTCTATAACGTTTCGGTAACAGAGGTAAAATTTCATCTTTTTTACCAACTAAGATAGGTATAAAAAGTTTTTTCTTGAGTGCTTGAACACAGCCTTTTACAATTGGTTCGGGACCAAAGTCCCCTCCCATTGCATCAATAGCAATTTTTACCATTGATTACTTATACTCACCAGTCGTTGGGTTGATGTGGTGAGGTAGTTTGTATGTTCCGTCTTTATCTTTAACCGGTTTAGCTAAAGTGATTTTATAGTGAGTTCTTCTTTTCGCTGAACGAGAGTGAGAGACTCTTCTTTTAGGTACTGCCATAATTTATATCCTTTCGTTATTTAGTTTTACAATTTTCGCAACTGTGATAGTCACTTTTGATTAGCTCAATTTCAGAGTTTAAAAGCTCATCTATATCGGCTATAGAGTTGAAAGACTCAACAACATCTAATTCGATGTTACCTTCATCTTCATAAACACCATCAGAGATAAAAAATTCTATCTCTTCATTTACTGGTAATTTTAACTCTTCACCACATTGGTTACACTCAGTAAGTGCTATGCCATCTAGATTAGCTTTTAGCAAAATCAATTTGCCAGAATCATACTGTAAATAACCTTTAAAAGTTATTTCATCTGATTTAACTTCAAAATCTACCGGCGTATTGCCTACTTTTCTAAGAGTAACTTTCATATTTTAACTTATGAAATTTCTCTTTCTGAGAAAAAGAATGCAATTTCGATAGCTGCATTTTCAACAGAGTCACTTCCATGAACTGCATTTGCATCTATGTTTTCAGCGAAGTCTGCACGAATTGTACCAGCTTCAGCTTCTTTAGGGTTAGTAGCACCCATTAAATCACGGTTCTTTTGCATTGCATCTTCACCTTCTAAAACAGAAACAACTACTGGCCCGCTGATCATGAAATCAACTAAGTCGTTGAAAAAAGGTCTCTCAGAGTGAATAGCATAAAATGCTTCAGCATCTCCACGAGAAAGTTGAATCTTTCTAGTTGCTGCAATTTTTAAACCATTGCTTTCAAAACGATCCAAAATTTTACCAATTACGCCCTTAGCTACGGCATCTGGTTTTATTATTGATAGTGTACGTTCCATCAAATCTCCTGTATAAGTATAAAATTAGGGTGGAATTATATCCAAAAAATGGTGGGTTTAAGTTTAAATGCAAAGATTTGTAAAAGAAAGAGGAATCATAAAGCGCAAAAGTGCCACTTTATGATTTAAAAAAGAGAGAATTAGTCTACAATATTCTCATGGTTCGAGCGTTGTTCTTCTGTAATATCTTCACGATGCGCTGGGCTTTCACCGATAGCATCCCAAGTAATACAGCCTTCAGTAGGACATGCAGTAGCACAAGCTGGTTCATCATGATGACCAACACACTCTACACATTTGTCACCATAAACATAATAAATCTCTTCATCTTGAGGATTATCATCCTCATCTACGATTGCTTCTACTGGACATTCATCGATACATGCACCACAGTTGATACAAGTGTCATTAATAATTACTGCCATAAAATTCTCCTAAAATTAATTTTCGAGATAAGTTTATCACAAGATTTTTAAAAATAGATAAAATAACTAGTTAAATACCCAAATAGTCTTTAATCTCATCAACTCTGTCCGTACGCTCCCATGTAAAGCCCTCGTCTTCTCTTCCAAAGTGTCCATATGCTGCTGTTTTTCTATATATTGGACGCAATAAATCTAAAGATTCTATAATTCCTTTTGGCGAAAGATCAAAAAGATCTTTTACACACTGCTCTATCTTCTCCTCTTCAACCTTACCGGTTGAGTGTGTATCAACTAATATAGAAACAGGTTTAGCTATACCGATAGCATATGAGACCTGTATAGTTGCTCTATCACAAGCTCCCGCAGCTACTAAGTTTTTTGCAACCCATCTAGCAGCATAAGCAGCACTTCTATCTACTTTAGTAGGATCTTTTCCACTAAAGGCTCCACCGCCATGAGGACAGCTACCGCCATAAGTATCTACTATTATCTTTCTACCGGTCAGTCCTGCATCACCTTGGGGTCCACCAATTACAAATTTTCCAGTCGGGTTAATATGTATAGTGGTATTTTCATTCATCATATCAGCTGGAATCACATGATTTATAACTTCACTGATCATATCTTTATGAATCTGTTTTTGATGAACATCAGGTGCATGCTGAGTAGATATAACAATAGTATCAACAGAGACAGGTTTATCACCAATATACTTAATACTAATCTGAGCTTTACCGTCCGGACGAAGATAGGGAACAAGTCCTTCTTTTCTTACTTCTGCAAGTCTCTGTGTCAATCTGTGTGCCAAGTGTATAGGAAGCGGCATAAGAACATCCGTTTCACGACAAGCATAACCAAACATCAGTCCCTGATCACCCGCACCTATCTCTCCGTCAGCCTGGTCAACACCCTGATTGATATCCGGAGATTGCTCGCCGATTCCATTTAAAACTGCAGCAGCACGGTAGTCAAAACCGTAAGTTGCATCTGTGTACCCTATCTCTTGAATAACTTTTCTAGCAATCTCTTGCATTGGGGCATAAGCCGTCGTCTTCAATTCGCCTGCAATTACACAAAAACCATTTGATACCAATGTTTCACACGCTACGCGTGCATTAGGATCATGTTCAATAATATAATCCAGAATTGCATCACTGATCTGATCTGCCATCTTATCAGGGTGTCCTTCTGTTACAGACTCTGAAGTAAATATATACTCTTTCGTCATCGATTTTTTCCTTATTGAAGTATAGAGTCTTGCTCTATAAATCGAGCGAAGTATATCAAAGTATGATTAATTTCTTCCTATTTTACATCAACATAATAAAAGATAAAAATTATCCTTAAATAAATTTATTACTTGTTTTCTTCTAAGATTTGTTAATGTATTTGTGTTAGAATTTCAGCAACTTAAAAACAAACACAAGGACATATATATGTTAGTAACAAACCAAGCTCCGGATTTCACAGCAACAACAGTTTTAGCAGATGGCTCAATCGACGAAAACTTTAAATTATCAGAAAACTTAGGTGAAAAAGGTACTGTACTTTTCTTCTATCCACTAGACTTTACTTTTGTATGTCCTTCAGAAATTATTGCTTTTTCTCACAGAATTGAAGATTTTAAAAGCCGTGGTGTAAATGTAATCGGTGTATCTGTTGATTCTCAATTTTCTCACTTTGCATGGAGAGAGACTCCAGTAAACAATGGTGGTATTGGCCGTATTAAATACCCACTTGTAGCTGACCTTACAAAACAAATCTCTAAAGATTACGATGTACTTTTCGGTGAAGCAGTTGCTCTACGTGGTTCATTCCTAATTGATGGTAAGGGTGTAGTACGTCACGCAGTAATAAATGATTTACCACTTGGTCGTAACATTGATGAAATGATCAGAATGGTAGATGCAATGCAATTTACTGATGAGCATGGTGAAGTATGTGCTGCTGGTTGGCAAAAAGGTGACGAAGGTATGAAAGCTTCTACTGAAGGTGTTGCTGAGTATCTTGCTAAGCACGAAGACGACCTGTAGTCTTTACTAACTTGAATAAATAACGTACTCAGTGCGTTGTTTGTTCGTCACAGACTACTATCATAATCCCCCCCCCCTATCCTTAATTTTCTAAAATCTATTACTTAAAAACAATTTTTACTATCTTTTTGCTAATATATTAATCATGAAAAGAAAAGAGAACGCTGATGAGATCAGAGCAAAGCAATACTTACAGACTCTACCCCATACAAAACTAGAGTATGAACCTCTTGGAAATGTTACTCCTGACTTTTTGATTGATGGTAAAATTGCGGTTGAAGTAAGAAGACTAAACAGAAACTATAAAAGCAAAAGTAATGGCAACATAGTCAGTATAGAAGCACCCATCATTGATAACATAGATGAACTTCATAAAAATATTCAGCTTCTTATAGATGAAAAAGATGAAAAGATTGATAAAAATTTTCCTGTTTATGAGGAGTGGTGGTTAATCCTGGTAGACTACATCACAAATGGAATGGATACTCAAGCTTTTGAAAAAGTAAAAATAATACCTTTTAAAAAACAGAAGTTTACTAAAGTGATCATTCTATCTCATGATGGTAATTTTAGAGCATTTAAACTATAGTACTAAGAACCTTTTACAAATCCCAAAGCTTTATTATTTACAAAAACTATTTGGTGCCACTGACAGTCAGGTGCTATAAGATTTAATCTTTTAGGATTAGAGCTTCTGGATAGTGCTACATAGAACTGAGACGGTGCAAATATCTCATTTGTCTCGATAATCAGATCTTCTATAGACATACCTTGTGACTTATGAATAGTAATTGCAAAAGCCAGTTTTATAGGAAACTGATAGATGCTAAGTTGTGGTTCTTCAACCATCTCCTTTTTACCATTCACACTTTTCTCACTCCACTTAGCCTTACTCTGGGCAACCGCTTCAAGCTTTACAACTTTTGCATCTGCCTTTTGTACATAGACATAGCTTGCGTCTACATTTACTACAACACCTCTCTCACCGTTAAAGTAGTTCCAAGAGTTTCTTGTAAAAAGAACTGGAGCGCCAATTTTTAGTTCCAGTTCTTTATCAATTCTAGAATCATTTATAAATCTGTCTATTTCTGCATCTTTGACACTGTTTGAGTGTTTTATGATTTGAGCTTCTTTTACAAATATTTCGCTATCTATGTGAGCTAACTGACTTTTGTTATGTCTAGATGCTGAGTGGTTTTTACCAAACAAAAAAGTGAACTCACTAAAGTCTTGCGGTAGTGGTTTTATGTACTCGTTAAGATGATTATGTACTTCTTCATTCACAAAACCATCCCTAACACTTCCTAAGAGTTCTATAAATTTTTTGTCATCCGTTCTATATATATGGGTTAGCTCTATTTTTTCAAATTCAAACTCATTCCAAGCTACAGACTCAAAAGCAAACTTGACTTCTGCACTTCCACGAACCACAGGAGGAAGTTGTAAAAAATCTCCTACTACGAGAAGTGTTCCCTTATACTCTGACTGTTTCAGTCTCAACTGTATCATTTCTAAAACACAGTCGCTTACCATGGAAATCTCATCAATAACTATTAGATGCATACTTGAGATCAGTTTTTTTGTTTTTTTCTTTATCTCTAATCTACCGCTGATTTGCAGCTCTTTGATGTCAGATGCGATACCAAGGTCCAAAAAGCTATGAAGAGTCTGTCCACCTATAAGAGTAGCTGCCATACCTGTAGATGCAAGCTTTGCTACTTTTTTGGCTTCACTCTCAAAATGCTCTATCACTTCTCTTGTTATAGTTGTTTTTCCAACACCTGCTCCGCCTGTTAAAAAAATATTTTGTTTACAGAGCAGTTTTTCCGTGATTTCTTCTAGATAATTCATAAAGAAATTATACTAAAATAGTATAATAACCGCATGAAAAGAATATTAATCGTTGAAGACAATAAGACACTTGCAAAACTTTTAGCCAAGAAGATAGAACTATCTTTAAAATATGAAGTAGATATAGCTTACAAACTATCAGAAGCAAAACTATTTTTAAAGAAGTACACCTACTTTTTAACACTGCTTGACATCAACTTGCCAGATGCACCAAATGGAGAAATTGTTGATTACGTTTTAAGTAAAGGTAATCACGCCATCGTTCTAAGTGCAAATATTGATAAAGAGTTTAGAAAGACGATGCTTCAAAAGAACATCATTGATTATGTGAATAAGGGTGGTGTAGATGATATCAATTACATCATTCAAACGATTCAAAGACTAGAGAAGAATCAAAAACATAAAGTTTTACTAGTTGATGATTCTATGGTCTTTAGAAAAACCATGAAAAATATGCTTGAAAATCTTTTTTATCAGGTAATCACTGTTGCTCATGGTGAAGAAGCTGTAGGTATGCTCAAAGCTCATCCTGACCTGTCAATGGTAATTACGGACTATAATATGCCGGTTATGAATGGTCTTGAACTTACTAATGAAATAAGAAAAGATTACAATAAGTCTGAGCTCTGTATCATCGCTATCTCTTCAAATAATGATGAAGAGATAAATGCTCTGTTTTTAAAACAAGGTGCAAATGACTACATAAAAAAACCATTTTCCAAAGAAGAATTTTCTTGTCGAATCAATAACTCAATAGAAGCTTTAGAAAATATACAATTCATTACAAACCATGCAAACAGAGATTTCTTAACAGGTCTTTACAATCGTCGTTACTTCTTTGAGAATATGCAAGAGTATATTGAAGACACAAAAGAAAGTGGTGAACAATTCGCTGTTGCGATGATAGATATTGACAACTTTAAACATATCAATGATACTTATGGTCATGATATTGGAGACAAAGTTATAACAAGCATCTCTGAAGTACTCAGAACAAATACAAGCTATAGAGATATAGTAGCAAGATTTGGCGGTGAAGAGTTTTGTGTAGTTCTAAAAAATATCAATAAATATAGTGCTTCAGATATACTTGAGAGATTAAGACAAGAAGTAGAAAGATTTAATTTCAACGTAGATTCAACAAATCAAATCAAATTTACTATCTCTATCGGTGTAGCTCTGCATAATGATGACACTCTAGATGAAACATTAAACCAAGCAGACATGATGCTATACAATGCAAAACAAAACGGTAAAAATCAGATACTTTTTAACTAATCCTTTAAAACTATAACTTCTCCAAAGGGTACTTCTAATTCTTTTGGAGCTATCCACTTCACATCATAAGATGGTTCTTTATTTGGAAAAGTTCCATCTAAATCACTAAAATATAGAAGCAGTTTTGTATCCTCTATCTCATCTTCAATAAATTCAAAAACCGGTCTAAAATCAGTAGCACCACCACCTTCAACATTGGCTTCTAAGATATCTCCACTATAAAATAATTTATGAGAACGGATTTTTTCATCGCAGACTAAAAGGTTTATCTCATATGATGGAATTGTATTCATAAGAAAGTTTAACTCGCTTAAAAACTCACCGAGAAGTTCATCATCAACTGAGCCTGAGCTATCAACAGCAACGACTAACTTAAATCTTTGAGAGACACTAGAGGGTAGGTAAAACCCGAGATGCAAAAACTTTTTGTTTGGTGGCATCTGAGTATAGTCATCTTTGTGAAATCTCTCCAAGGCTACTCTCAGTTCATCTCTCCAGTCAATCTTCCCATTTGATTCTATTTTAAAAAACCTATCTATGCTTGATGGAAGTTCACCTCGTTTTTCCTCCATCTCTAAAACAGATTTTGCAAACTCTTCAAAGAGTTCTTCTGAGACTAAGTCGTCTTGCTCTGTCTCCTCAGTTTTATCACGCTCTTGGTTGTTTTCTTTTTGCTCATCGTTTGATTTGTTTTCATCATCTTGAATATCATCAACATCATCAGCTTCATACTCTAACTCATCACGTAAGATATCATCTTTTAACTCAGAATATATCTCTTCAGCATAAAGACCATGAAAGCGTTTTGAGTAGTGAGCCTGATATGGACGCTCCAATCCATTTTCAACAAGCATATCATTTACGGCATAGTCAGTTGAGAGTTGCCACAACCAACCGCTTCTCCCATTTTTACGCGACTCATGAGCCAGAGATGCGTGCATCGCACCATTTGCGAAGACAAACTCCATCTCGCCCAAACTTATCTCATTGAAAAAGTCACTATTGTATTCAAGTGTAGTTCCATCACTTTTGAAAGCTTGAATATCATCATTTTGTATAATTTTTAATTTTGAAGCGATTGTTCCAAATAGTGGATACTCAACTAATAGTTTTGCTTTAGCCGAGGATATTTTCTTTGATAATTGCATCTGTACTTATTCTATGCAAGAAGAAAAGCAAACTTCTGCACCCACTCTTTAAAAACATCAGAGTGTTCCATTTTTACACCATTTCTTTGTAAGTCCTGCACACACATAACTGCGAATTCACTTTTTAATCCAAGCGTATATCTAAGCAGATTATCCAAGTTTTCATCACTATTTTCTTTTAGCAAAGCACTTACCAAGCCTGTACTCAGAGCATATAAAACATCTACCTCGTCACTATATTCGCCATCTCCGGATGCTAATATATTTTTAATATCAGGTAGTCTGCTCATAACTTTTGCGAAACTCAAAAAGCCGACTGCTACTTCACGTCCAACAGCACCGCTGATAGAATCAAGTAGTAAGTCTTGGCTCATATTACTTTTTAAGATGGAGTCTACATATTCCCAACTTCTAGGAGTTGCAAAACTTTTTGCTTCACTCTTCGCATCAAAAGTAAAAAGGTGCTCTGTTTTATATGAGATATAAGAGATTACTCTTTCATCTATCTCTTTTTTATAAGCCCAAAATTTCCAGTCATCTACATTAACTTCCATCTCAAAGTGGACAAATCTATTTGCCAGAGGAGACGGCATTCTATATGTAACACCTCTATCACTCTCACGGTTTCCAGCAGCAACAATCGCCCAACCATCTGGAAGCTCATACTCACCTACTCTTCTATCAAGAATAAGCTGATATGCAGATGCCTGCACACTTGGAGCAGCAGTATTAAGCTCATCAAGAAATAAAATCCCCTCACCGCTTTTAGGTAAAAAAGCCGGTGGTGCCCAGAGTGCCGTGTGAGACTCTTTATCGTAAAAAGGGATCCCTTTTAAATCAGTAGGATCCATAAGTGCAAGCCTTAAGTCAATAAAATCTATCTCATTGCTTTGAGCAATTTGCTTAACAATCGATGATTTACCAATTCCCGGCGCACCCCATAAAAAAGCTGGAACTTTTTGTTCTATAAGTGCTGTTAGTGTCTTCGTTAATTTAGAAGCTTTCATCTATTTTCCACCTTATATTTCCCACCCTATATTTTCACTCATGATATGCTTACCAAAGTTTGGGTTCTCTTTAACAGCTCTTTCCAATCGAGAATCTAGTTGAAGCTGATACAGCACTTCAACAGGCGTACTTATATTTTTTGCCAATGATTTTAAAACTTTTATTTCTCCACTTTGAGCTAATGATTCTAAAATGTGTTTAGGCGTATTTTCATTATTTGCAAGGGCAAGATGGTTTAGTTCATCATCATAAGCTTCTTCAAGACTCTCTTGTGGAGTAGCAGAGTTTTCGTAAAGAGCAAGATTAAGTTCTTCAGACTCTTCCTTAAGTAAATCTAGCACTACTTTTTTATCTAAATTCTCATTTGTTGCAAGTGCCAGCATCACATCTTTCGCGTGATAAGCTATTAATTTTTTTTGCATCTCTACTGATATAAACTCATTTTTAGCAACTTCATTTGGATAGTTTTTAAAAAATATCTCAAACAATACATCATCATGTCTAAGATTTCTAGCCATATTTTTAGCTAATCCTTCATTAAAGAGTAGTTTCTTTACAACATGTTTTGAAAGATTACTGTTATAGGAGAGTGCTTTGAGTACATCTTCATCTTCAGTTTTAACAAGATTCATCTGCATCTCTTCATCACAATCTTCTCTCATAGCGATAAGCGTTCTGGTGTAAGAGTTTGCATTTTTAATAAACATATTAAGAACATTTCTGTCTGTTGCATAGTTTGTCACTATGGCAGAGATAATCTTATTATTTGCCTCATTTACACCAAGATTCATAGTTTGCTGTATCGGTTCCAAATAAGAAACTGCTTCAAGAAGTTTTTCATTTTTTGTCTGAGTTACCAAATGCATAATCCCAAGTGCTGCATACTGAACGTTATGGTTTCTCTCTATATTTTGATAAAACCTTACGATTAATGCCGCACTTACATCTCTGTTATCATCGGTGTCAAAAAAGTTATCACCATTCCACTTGTACATCTTCAATAGTCTTAAAAACAGTTCATCATCAATCATCGAGTTTGTTAAAAAATCTTTTAGTCTATCTTTGTCGTGTGAGAGTTTTAGACTCATCATAAGAGTATCTGCATCTATGTGCTTTGCCAACTCTTTTTCAAGAGCATCAATAGCCATAAATTTGGCATCTATCTTCTCTTCATATAACTTGTCACTGGCATTTTGCTCATACGGTGTCATCATCTTACCGTCAACGACCAAGACAACATCTTCGCTATACTCTTTTGTAAGATTTATTTTATGATACTTCATCTGAGAACTGAACTCATCTGCACTAAAGGCTCGGCTCTGTCCAAACAGTAGCACTGTTTTGTTTTGTAATTCACTTAAATTCATAAGCAGATTATACACACATTTTTTAAGTTTTCTCTTCTTAGATATAATATCTCAATTTATTCAAGGAAATTTTTATGTCACATAGCGTCGAAGAGGGTTATAAACTATATAATGAAAAAAGGTTCAAAGAATCCTTTGATGCACTCTTTGATGCAGCTGCTTATGATAATAATTCTGAAGCACAATACTTTATAGGACTGATGTATCACGATGGTGAGGGCGTAGAAAAAAATATCGAAAGTGCCATGAAATGGTGGAAAAAAGCCACCAGAAATGGTCATGTACATGCTGCAAACAGAATGAGTGAGATATCTACCGGCACAAGCGTAATGTTTTAAAGGAAATTAATGAAATTATATGCACCTTGGGAAAAAGCTTTTCAAAGAATATCCACTCCTTTTGAACACTTCTTACATGCTCAAACAACTACTGGTTTAGTATTGATGGTTACAACTATCATAGCTTTACTACTTGCAAACTCTCCTTTAGTAGATACATACCTACATATCTTTCACACCAACATAGATTTCAATGTAGGAGAGTGGAAACTTTCACATTCCGTTCATCATTGGATTAATGATGGGCTTATGGCTATATTTTTCTTCATGGTCGGTCTTGAAATTAAAAGGGAGATTCTAGTCGGAGAGCTCTCAAACATTAAGGTTGCTATGTTACCTATTTTAGCTGCTATTGGTGGAATGGTTCTACCTGCTCTAATCTATCTTAGCATAAACTCTGGTGGTGAAGGTGCGAATGGCTGGGGTATACCTATGGCAACAGATATCGCCTTTGCAATCAGTGCTCTTGTTTTACTTGGGAAAAGGGTATCTACTGCACTTGTAACATTTTTAGTTGCCCTTGCTATAGTAGATGACTTGGGTGCAGTAACTGTAATCGCTCTGTTTTATACAGAACAGATTCATATATTACCTCTTGTCTTAGCAGGTGTCTCATTTCTTGTTCTTGTTTCATTTAACCGTTTTGGGATACATGCTATTCTGCCTTACTTTATTGTTGGTCTTATCATGTGGTTTTTTATGCTTGAATCTGGTGTACATGCTACTATTGCCGGTGTAATAGCTGCTATGAGTATACCATCAAGACCAAAACTAACACCTATTGACTTTACATCACACACAAAAAATCTACTTGATGAGTATGACAATTATCCTGTTGCAACCGACCACACTATGCATGAGAACCAAAAAGCCATTTTACTAAACATTAAAGATAAGATTGATTCAGTTGGTTCACCCTCAGCAAGATTAGAACATGACCTGCATCTTCCCGTCGCACTAATAGTCATTCCACTTTTTGCACTTGCAAATGCAGGAATATCTATAGACTTTTCATCTATAGGCGACACTATTGTTGAGCCTGTATCATTAGGAATTATTACAGGGCTCATACTTGGTAAAGTTCTAGGTATAGCCGGAGTTGCATGGTTAGCTGTAAAGCTAGGCGTCGCTGAACTTCCACAAGGAAGTACTATGAGTCAGGTGTTTGGTGTTGCTTTCTTAGGCGGTATTGGTTTTACAATGTCTATCTTTGTAGCTGACTTAGCCTTTTTAGGAAATGACACCCTTATCTTTCAAGCAAAAGTAGGAATCCTCTCTGCATCTCTATTTGCAGGGCTTTTTGGTTTCCTATGGCTTAAGTATGTAGCTAAAAAAGATGAATAATATTTCTATAAGTTATTTTAGTTATTATTACAGATAATATCATAACTTAAGGACAAACATGAAGTTCATCCATATGCTTCTACTCTTTTTTATCTCAGCATCTGCAAATGATGCTGTTCACACATACGCTAAAAGCGAAGAGTGTAAAGCTTGTCACCCTCAAATATACAACGAGTACTATGGCTCAATGCATGCAAATGCAACTCCACAAAAAGATCCTATTCATAAAGCTGTTTGGGACAGACATCCACAAAACCTAAAACAGGAACGTTATGGTTGCGGAAAGTGCCATACTCCAACTGCCGACAATCTTGACAAAATGAAAACAAAAGGTCAAAAAGCTCTTCCAGATGCAAACAATCAAACTCACCAAGAAGCTATCAGTTGTGCTTATTGTCACCGTATAAAAAGCATAGAACTTCACAAACAAAGTAACACTAACATTATGACAAATACTCAAAAAAACTACTTTGGAACTATGATTAAACATATGGAATCACCATTTCATGGCATAGTTTCTGAGAGCAATGAACATATGAAAAACGGTAATGTTTGTGTTGGATGTCACTCTCACAAGATGAATAAACACGGTCTTAATGTATGTTCTACAAATATAGACAATGAACTAAACGGTGCTAACTGTGTCAGTTGTCATATGCCAAAAGTCGAAGGTAGTGTCTCTCTTTTACATAAGACAAAGAAGCACGCTTTTCACGGTTTTGCAGGTTCTCACTTTCATTCAGAGATGCTGACTCAGTACGTAAACATCTCTTTACTTAGAGAGATTAATGGTTTTAAAGTAAATATTGATAACCAGACTTCACATGCTCTATTGCTACATCCATTAAGAGTAGCAGTTTTAAAAGTAAGTGTTACAAGAGATGCAAAGACTACAAAGCTCAAAGATGAGACTTTTGTAAGAGTAATAGGAGCAGATGGAAAACCTGCAATGCCTTGGGCTGCAAAAAAAGATATAAAAAACACTATGATAAAAGCAAATGAAAAAAGAGTTGTAAAGTATGACTTTAAGATACTCAAAGGCGATAAAGTAGATGTAGTTCTTGTCTGGTTTTTAGTAAATCCTAAAGCGGTTAAAAAACTTGGACTTGAAGATGAAAAAATTGCAACAGAGTTCAATGTATTTAAAAAACAGAGTTTTAACTTCTAAACACTACTCTGTTTCTTCCCGCTCCCTTTGCTTCATAAAGAGCAGCATCTGCTCTTTTAAGAAGTGAGTCTAATGTATCTGTATCACTGTTTGCTTCTGCGATTCCATTGCTTATAGTGAATTTAACTACAGTTTCTTTATCTACATTAACCTCTAGCTTTTCTATGCTCTGTCTGATGAACTCATTTTTTTGAACAATCTCCTCTTGAGAGTTACAGTGACAGATGATTGCAAACTCTTCACCACCTATTCTGGCAAACAAATCATCCTCTGAAATACATTCTTTAATAGTTGTAGCGACTGATTTAATCACCTCATCACCAATCGGATGTCCATAAGTATCGTTTATTCTTTTAAACTTATCTATATCTATCATTACAGCATATAAATTATCTTTTTCTTCAACAAACATCTTATTAGCAAGTTCAAAAAACTTTCTTCTATTATAAACTTTTGTAAGATAGTCATATGAAGCTATGAAATTTAGATCACTCAAAAGATTTTTCAGCTTTATCTGTGTCTTTACACGAGCAGTTAGTTCACGTGGTTTAAAAGGTTTTGTTACATAATCTATGCCACCGACTTCATATGCTCTCTCAATAGAGTCTTCATCTGTGTTTGCAGTTACAAATATGACTGGTATATCTTTTGTATGACTCATATTTTTAAGTCTTCTACACACTTCATAACCATCCATGTCCGGCATCATGATATCAAGCAAGATCAAATCAGGATTGTCTTCAGATGCTATCTCTAAAGCACTATGTCCATCAATGGCTACTACAATGTCATAAGCATTTAAAATATCAAGTAAAATATCAATATTAGTCTCGGTATCATCTACTATTAAAATCGTTTGTTTAGCTTCTGGCATCTATCTATCCTTTAATGCTTCGATCACATCTTTGAACTTATATCTTTTAGTAAACTTATCTACAATCTTAAACAGCTTTTTATCCTCGCTATTTAATTTTATTGCTCGTAGTTCATTAACAACTAACTCACAGTTTTTCGGTCTCCTTGTCTGAGCAGCTTCTCTTAACTCTACAAAGAGCTCATTTACTCTTTCCTCTGATATCTCTTTTTTGCCCTCATCTTCATTTTCGTCTATTTCATTGATTACATGTAAATCATCAATTACTCTTTTAAGCTCTATAGACAATAACTCTAGCTTCTCTTTGTTTTGATAATCATCTAAGCCTTTTAGAACCCTATGCAATGATGTTGCACCTATGTTAGCACTCAGTCCTTTAAGTATATGTATTGCTGCTTCAAACTCACTCTCTTGCATACTATCAAGTGAGAAGTTACCATAGTTAGTGTAAAAATCTTTTAATATTTTAATATACAACTTTGTATTTCCGGTAAGCTGTTTTAGACCAAGACTTGTGTCAATAGTCTTTAATGCAGGTAGTTGTAAATCAGTGCTGGAATTTACATTAAATGATGAGATTCTGCTATAACTAGCAAAACTTTTTTGTGAAATATACTTTAGAAGCAGGTAATAAAGTCTTTCAATATCAATCGGTTTACTTATGCTCTCATTTATTAAAACACTCTCACTCTTTTTAGCTTCTTCTTTCATCGCATTTGCAGTTAAAGCAATAATTGGTATCTCTTTGTTTTTCTCTCTTATGATTTTAGTAGCTTCATAGCCATTCATTACCGGCATCTGCAAGTCCATCAAAATAAGTTCATACTTTTGCGGGTCTTGATTATATTTTTCTATTGCTTCTTTTCCATTATTTGCAATATCTATATTGATTCCACTATGCTGTAAAATCCCTAAAACGATTTCCTGATTCATAGCGTTATCCTCAGCAAGTAAAATGTTACTTCCTGCTAAAGTCTGTATATCTATACTTAAGGGATATTGCATTAGCTTTTTTTTGTCACTAAACAAGTTACTCTCTTTTTCTTCCAAGTCTATCTCAAATATAAACTTGCTTCCAATACTTTCTCGACTCTCAACCCAAATTTTACCGCCAAGAAGTTCTACTAACTGCTTGGATATGCTTAGTCCTAATCCTGTTCCGCCATATTTTCTCGTTATACTTCCATCTGCCTGAGAAAAAGATGTAAAAAGTTTTGACTGTTCTTCTTCACTTAGTCCGATTCCGGTATCACTAACTACAAATCTAAATCTGTTTTTAGAAACTTTTTTGATAGAGATTCCTATCTCACCGGAATCTGTGAACTTAACTGCATTTCCTAAGAGATTTACAAGTATTTGCCAAAGTCTTAAACTATCCCCGTTAAAATGTTTACCTATATGCTTATCATAATCAACAGCTATCTTTAAATCTTTTTCCTTAGCTTTCAACTCTACTACATGTATAACATTCTCAATAACTTCTGAAATGTCAAAATCAACTTTTTCTACTGTTAATTTGCCGGCTTCTATCTTACTGAAGTCTAAAATATTATTAATTACGCCAAGTAAAGATTTTGCACTGTTGTCTATCTTTTGTATGTAGTTTTTTTGTTTTTCATTTAACTCTGTTTGTAATGCCAAATGAGTCATACCAAGTATCCCATTCATAGGCGTTCTGATCTCATGAGACATATTTGCTAAAAATTCCGACTTTATTTTTGTTGCATCTTCAGCTTTCTTTTTCGCTATTTCTAACTCATTGGTTCTTACTTGTATTTTTTGCTCTAATAAATCAGTAAACTCTTTTAATTCTTTGTATGATTTATCAAGTTTTATGCTCATTTCTTTAAAAGTTCTAGTGAGAAGTCCTATCTCGTCATTACTTTGTATATTTTCCAGTTCTTTACCTGCTTCAAGATTACCATTTGCTATCTCTTTAGCCGTATCTGTAAGAACTAATATAGGTGCCATAAATCTTTTTATGAAAAAATAACCAAAAAATATTAAAAAAACAGCTAATAAAACTGATGTATATATGGCCTTAACGATATTGATTTTTATCTTATTTTTAATATTTTCTTCTGTCTTATGTATCTCTTCTTTTAATTCAATAAGGGAGTAGACTATATGTAACTCTCCCCATTTAGAGCTTAAATATATAGAAGTAGACACTATAAAGTTATCTCCATTATTTATCTCTTGTATTTCTAAATGAGAATTATTAATACTTAAGAGCTTATCCTTAAAGCTTACATCTCCGGAAATCAGTTGCATAGTTCTATCATGGTTAAATAACATAACCGTGTCAATATTTTTACTCATTGCTAACTTCTGAAATGCTAAATCAATATCTGAGAAACTAAATGAAGCTATATCATTTTCTACTTCTGTTTTTAAAGACTTTATGACAAGTTTTGCACTTGACTCTAAGTTATTTTTCATCAAAGATATTCTTTGATTTAACTCTGCATTTAAAATATCTTTCTGCTCACTAATCTGAATAATAGTAAATATTGAGACTACAAATATAGTAATAAATAAAATACTCAGTATAAACTTATTTATCAGATTCACTCTATAACCTCAGCTATCATAGATGCAGAGTAGTTATTAAATTCTATTTCAAGGTCTAGAGCTACCTTTTTATTGAAAATAACTTTTGTCCCTGCAGGATAAAAAATCTTTTTATCAGCATCTATTTCAGTGACACTATTTATCATGGTTGCCACCTGTCTTCCTGTTGTTGGATTGTCTACTGATGTTATTAGAGCAGCTCCATATTTTATGAATAACTCATGATATGCAAAAACTGGTTTTTTATACTCTTTTGATAGTTTAAATAAGCTTTTAACAATATCATCATCACTTAAAAGAATTGGATCAGGTAATATTATCATCGCCTCAGTTTTACTCAAAATATCATCAAATTTTTCATCTGCTATAGAGCTTTTATTTACTTTATGCAAGATTATTTTGATCCCCAAACTTTGAGCATCTATCACAAAATTATTTGCAACATCTTCTGTGTGCTTACTGTAAATTATGCCTATGCTCTTAATTTTTCTAAAGATGGACTTAATCAATGTAAGTTGCATTTCAGTATTTAGTTCATGAGATATACCATATCTCTCACCACTCATATTTAGTCTTTTCCAGTTCATAATGCAAGAGAAGTATATTTTCTTCTCTGGTATATATTGGTTTGCATATTGATAAGCTTTTGCACCAATCGCATATACAACATCAGGGTACTCATTGTATAGAAGCTCTTTAATCTTGCTACTTTTCATATCTGATATGTCCAATGTTTTAAAAGGTCTGTTTATACTTTTCCTAAACCCTTCTTCTGTCTCTTTATATTTCTCTATTTTTGCATTAGAGTTGATTACCAGGATCTCCTGTGCTTGTAAAAAGAGTGCTATTATTGATATTAAGATTAATAATCTCATTCTGCACCACCTATATTTTCTAGATCATTAGCACCTAGGACTACTAACTTATCTATTCCAATCATTTTTAAAATATCTTTTCCATTATTATTTAAATCCATATTTTCAAAGATAGACATAAGTTTTGATTTTTCTTTGTCCATTTTATTACAAGCTACAAGCATTCTATATGTTGGTTTAGACTCTTTATATATTCTCAATTTCTTAGCTAAAAATGGATTTATCTTTTTCAAAAGACCTAAACTATCTCTTGATACAAGAGCAAATTTACTCATGCCAAAACCAACACTCATTAGGGCGTCTATCTCTTTAGGAACTACTAGGACTGATAGATTATTTGATTGTTTTTTTGTCAGCGTAGATAGAAGTTCTTTAGTATACTCATCATCAAAAGCTGAAGTAACAACCCCCTTGAGAGGAAGATCTTTTAACCCTACAAGTAATTTAACACCTTGTGTTACCTCTGTTGTCTGTCCTACGAGTATTTTAGTATCTTTTAATGTTGTTTTTTTCTGAGCAACCAACTTTGCTTTTAAGTCATACTCTTTAGATATTTTTTTGTAGTGCCAACTAGATATGACTACAATCGAGTTTTTATCTTTTAGATACTTCTCAAAAGTTTTTTTATCATTAAATGGTTGAAACTCATAATCTCCATGTTTTGCTAAATATTTGTCAAAACCAACCTTTAGAGATTTGAAATTATTAATATGTGCTTCTGTTGTATAGAAATATACTTTTAATGTATCTGCAACAAGTACGTTAACATATAATAAGATTAAAAGCAGTGATTTCATTTTCATATCCCAGTTTACTCAGTCCAAATAGATTCGTTATAAGTACCATAGTAACGACTTGTTTTATAAGCCTCATTCCATGCAGACATTAGTTGTTTATTTTCTTTGATTACACTTGCCGCCTCAATAGCAACTACGCTGATATGAACCTCTTCACCATTTTGCAGTTTTTGGCTTATCAAAGTGTTATCATAGATATCACTATCATCCAAAATACCATCTTGCGTAGATACATAACATATAGAATCAGGACTTGTAATGTTAATAGATATCTCATCATTAAACTGACCTAGCATATTTTCATTTTGAATCAATATAGTATAGATTCCTCTTCCATCATCTGTCTCTATTGTCAAGTAACCCAGATCATTGTCTTCTTCTGTCTTAGTGTAGTACTCTTTTGCAACCCCTGTACATATTGTTTTTAACTCTCTAGGAGTCTGAGCCTCGCTAAGCAAATACGCTTGAATACTCTCTAAACGCTGAGCTGCACTTATGTTTTGCTCAAATATAAGTCCTATGTTATAAGCATCTCTAAGTGTACCTGTGACAATATTGTTTTGCGATAATGTTTGAGCTGTCATAGGTGCTAAACATAAACCTGTATCAATACCTATTAAACCTGCTTGAATAAGTTTTGCATATGCTATGCCGAGATCTTTATAGTTCTTGAGTGACAACACACTATATTCATAATCTTCACCGGCAGATGTAGCCATATTTGGCATAACAGGTTGAGATACTGCAAATGTTGTCAAATCTATGGTCGGTACCGAACGTCCGGATGGATCGCCATCAACTATGCTTAAATTATTTCCTAATAAATAAGCACTGATAAGAGGTATCGTTACATTAATAGCTCCAACTTCAATAGGAGTTAAAAAATCAAATCTTTGAAACCCGTCAAATCTAGTGTCATTTTTCTTAGTCATTCCAACACTAAGTAACTTCTCCATTGCTTTAACAGCATTTACAGTAGGTTCAACTATAGTTTGTGGTGTTAACAAGATACCTGCAGAAGGTTGAGCCATACCTGCTGCTATTGCTGTCCATTGATCTGGATTAACTGTTTCTAAGTCGACTATATCAATAACAAAAGTGTCAACATTTTTAAAATATTCATCCACTATCGTTTTTGCAAGTCCAAATGGTCCACCACCGCCAGATGCTAAAAATGTAGCACCCTTTAGTAGTGTGTAAAACTCTTCTTTTGTTGTTATCGTCATATTTATAATTCTCCTAAAATTTATAATTTAGTTCAGTCATATACGTTCTGCCACCCAATGGATAGTCAAACGGCGTAGAAGAGTCATAACTCTTCTCATCAAAGATGTTATATATTGAAAATTTCAACGCTAAATCATCCGTCATTATATTTTTAGCCAGAAGTGTTACATTACTCATTATGCTGTCACTAACTTCATCTCTTGTATCACTAGAACTTCTTGTCTGCTCTCCTATATATTTAGCATCAGTATAGAGGTTTAAGTATCTATTGATCCTATAGTTTAGACCTAAGTAAGCTTCATGATTTGAGATATTTTCCAGTTTATTTCCAGTCAAATAATTGTCCGGGTGTTGATATGTATAGCTTGCAATGATATAAGAGCCTCTTTTTAAGTTATATTTTGCCTCAAACTCAAGACCTTTAGTAACTACTTCTCCCTTATTTTTATACAGAGTACTATCAAGCACTATGATATCTTCTATCTTTGTATAAAAGAGTGTCAGAGATGCTTTTAAGCTTTGGATGCTGGAATTATGAAAGCTCAACTCATGCGTTTTAACAGTCTCAGGTTTTAAGTTAGGGTTACCATTAATCGACGGATTGTTTTTATTATATAGTTCTGCAAACGTTGGTGCTCGAAATGCTTCACCATACATAAGCTTGATGACATTGTTTTTATTCACGGACCATGAGGCACCTACTCTTGGATTGAAAGTACCTCCAAAATCACTATAATGATCATAACGAAAACCTACATTAAGCCTAAGATCATTATTTAAATCATAAAGTAGCTCACTGTAGACTGCGATGAATTCTCTCTCAACTTCATCTATAAAGTTTGTACTGGGGTCTGAAAAGTCTTGTATACTTGGTAGTGGAGCATTCGTTAAAGGGTTCCAGTTTAGTTTTTGCCAAGGGTCTGTTAGTTTTTGCTTCTCATATGAGAGTCCACTAACCACAGTATAGTTATCATTTTGAAATGTTAAAACCGCTTCAGCACCTAACTTTTTTGTCTTATAGCCCACATACCCAAGCATACCATCAACATGTCCTGCACTAGGATAACCGGAAGGAAAGACTCTCCACTTGTTATCTGCTTCAAAGCTGTCATAGTATGTTCTTGCATGCATATCAAAATACTTATTTAGCCTGTTTTTATATCCAAATTCTACAAAATACGTTTCTTTTTTTGACATATCTTCATTGTTTAAAGCATTTGCCACACCATATCTTGGTCCGTCTTTTGTATTGTTATAATTTGCATTAAGATAGATACCGTTATGGTGCATAAAACTCAGATAGGCATTGACACTCTCCAAAGTTGGATTTGTATATCCACTTTGAGAGATTGCATCACTTTTTGCAAATCTTTCATTACCGTCTGATTTTATATAGTTAAGATTTGCGGCTAAATCATAATCATCATAGCTTTTCCCAAAAGCAAGGTTAGCGACTTTAGTATTGTCACTTCCATATTTGACTGCTACTTCTGCCCCATCAATATCTTTTGCTTTTTTTGTAATAATATTAATCAGAGCCGTAAAAGCATTTTCACCATATAAAGCAGATGCAGGACCTTTAATAATCTCCACCCTTTTTATAAGTTCTATAGGAATATTTTTATACGCTCCAGTAGCTCCACCATTTAGAAGATCTGCGTTTAAAGAGTGTCCATCTAGCAGGATTAATACTTTTTCTGAAAACCATGTTTCAATACCACGAACAGTTATTTTATCTACATAAATATTACTTTGAGATACACCCAAACCTGGTACAGATCTAAGTACGTCAAATATATTATTAGCTCCCGTATTTTCTATCATCTCTTTGGTAATAACAGTAACTGAAGCTGGTGTTTTTTTGATATTTTCTTTTACTTTAGAGGCTGAAGTGACAAATGTTTCTTCTTGCAGATAAGATATCTCTTCTTGCAAGGCATTTTGCAATGAACTAGCCAATACACAACTAGGTAAAATTGTAAATATTAACTTCTTTTTCATACTCAACTTCCATAAATTATTAATTTCAATTATAACTTGTTGAAACTTAAAACGTTGGTTAATATGATGACATTATGTATAACAAAAGCCCCATGTAACGGGAAACATGATAGAATAGTATATAATAAAAGTTTATGACGGATTATTACAAGTGGTTATTGAATTATACACTTTATATGTAAGGGGAGTTCTCATAAAAAATATACAGACACTATTACTCGTTGACGATGTTAAAGAAAATATTGATGTGTTGGTTGAACTGTTAAAAGAGTATGACTTGATTACTGCCATAGATGGAAAAACAGCACTAGAAGCAGCTGAGAGTGAGGATATAGATCTCATTCTTCTAGATATTATGATGCCGGACATGGATGGCTTTGAAGTATGTAATATCTTAAAAAGCAACAAAAAAACTTCTAATATTCCAATCATATTTTTAACTGCTCTTGATAAGCAAGAAGAGTTGCAAAAAGGTTTTGAACTCGGGGCAGTTGACTACATAACTAAGCCATTCAACCCAAATGAGCTTATGTCTCGTGTTCATACACACTTGAAACTAAGAGCTTATGAAAAAGACTTGGAATTAAGAGTAGAAGAAGAGCTTGAAAAAAACAAAATAAAGCAAGAGATGATTCATCAACAGTCAAAACAGGCTGCTTTGGGTGAACTGCTTATGCATATAGCACATCAGTGGAAACAGCCATTAGCTTCTTTATCTGCTTTAAATATAAGTCAAAAGATAAAAATTGAACAAGAGTTAGATAGTACAAAAGATGAGAAAATATCAAAGATTGAGAAGGCTCAAGACCTTATAAACTTCATGTCAACGACAGTAGAGACTTTTAGAAATTTTTATCAACCATCTTATTCCAGTGAAACTTTTTCACTTACTTCAGCTGTAAGTAAAGTTTTAAGCATCTCAGATGCAACTCTAAAATATGACAAGATAAAGATTTGTCTAAACTCTAGCGAAAAAGCAGAGACTTATGGAAATGCAAATGAATTTACACAAATAGTTTTTTCCATAATCAATAATGCACGAGAGATTTTTAAACAAAGAGAGATAAAAGATCCTGAGATAAAGATAGATATTCAAAACTATCAACTCACCATTAGTGATAATGGCGGCGGGATAGATGAAAATATAATTCTTGATATCTTCGAACCATTTACAAGCAGTACAAAAAGTAGTGGTATTGGACTTTACATAGCTAAGGAGATCACAGAGAAAAATGGTGGCTATATCTCTGTGTCAAACGATGATAAGGGTGCAGTATTTAAAGTTGAGTTTCCTCACTCAACTTCTTAATATGTAAGCGATTTAAAGAACTGCATCTCATGTTCTCTAAGTATACGGATCATATTCGTAGACCCTGCTACTCCAACAGGGTCACCTGCAGTTAATATATAACTCTTATCTAACTTGAGTACTTTTCTCTCTATACCCTGATTCATTACATTGCACATCATCTGTCCTAGTGAACCCTCTTCAACCATAAAAGCAGGAACCACTCCCCAACACATAGTCAAATATCTTGCAACTTTTTCATCATGCACAACTGCATAGATATCACGACGAGGACGATAGCGAGATATTTTTCTAACAGATGAACCAGAAGACGTCAGACCTATAAGTCCCCAAGCATCTGTGTCTTCGCAGAGTCTTACCGCTGCCTCATTTATACTGTCTGTTGCATCAGTTATACGAAAAACCGAAAATTTATTAAATGGATAGATCTTCTCAGCGCCGATGATAGTCTTCATCATTGTTTTAACTGCTAAAACAGGATTGTGTCCCATCGCACTCTCTTCTGAGAGCATAACAGCATCTGAGCCGTCTAAAACAGCGTTTGCCACATCGCTTATCTCAGCTCTGGTAGCTGTGTCGTTTGTAGTCATAGAAAGAAGCATCTGAGTAGCTGTTATGACAGGTTTTGAAGCTTCGTTTGCTTTTTTTATAAGCATCTTTTGAAGAGCCGGAACTTCATGAAAAGGAACTTCGATGCCAAGGTCTCCACGAGCGACCATAAGTCCGTCACTATTTTCCAAGATGGCATCTATGTTTTCAACTGCATCAAACTTCTCTATCTTTGCATAGAGTTGGACTCTTCCGTTATTGTCATTTATGATCTTTCTCGCATTTATCATATCTTGAGCATCTTGAACAAAAGAAATAGCCATAAAGTCAACATCATTCTCTATTCCCCAAAGCATATCTACTCTATCTTTTGGAGTCAGAACATCGATGCCGAGTCTAGTGTTTGGAAAGTTTACACCTTTTTTAGAAGTAAGTACTCCACTGTTTCTCACCTTTACTTTTACAGACTCAGCCAGAACTTCAACAACCTCAGTACGAATCATCCCATCATAAAGATAGATAAACTCCCCTACTTTTAACTGCTCTAAAATAGTCGGCTGATTTATACAACTGCGGTAACTGCCCTCTCCTACTTTACTTCCTACAATCTCTTCTTTTACAAATTCAATTATGTCACCAGTTTCAAGTTCAAAAGGTTCTTCAAGATGACCCACACGAATCTTAGGTCCGCTGATATCTTGAAGTACCCCAACAAACAGACCGCTCTTTTTCTCAGCCGTGCGTATGCGTTGCAGTACTTCATAGTGATACTCATGTGTACCGTGAGAAAAATTCAGACGAAATACATTTACACCGGCTCTCATAAGAGCTTCTATCATCTCTTGAGAGTCAGATGCAGGGCCTACAGTTGCTAAGATCTTTGTTCTTTTTTTCATTAAAATCTCCTCGTAATTTCACAGCCATTAAAATCAAATTCTAACTCATTTGATGGTTCTTTGTAAAGTAGCGGTGAATCTAGGTCTATGTAGGCTATGACATCACTGTACTCCATTGCCAGATTAAGAGCTGCATTTATAGAGATAGGACCTTCAAGCATCGAACCGAGCATACACTTCACACTGTTTTTTCTTGCAAACTCTAAGATCTCTATAGCTTTTGTAACTCCGCCACACTTCATAAGTTTAATGTTTATCATGTCAGCACAGGCGTACTCTATGATTGCTTTTGCATCTTCGAGTGTAAAGACCGATTCATCTGCAAGTATGGGGACATGTGAGTAGTTAGTTATGCATCTAAGCTCATGTAGTTGGTCTGCTTTTACAGGTTGTTCTATGAGTTCAAGTTTGACATTTAGAGTAGCTTCTAAATATTCCATCGTGCTATCTTGCGTCCAAGCTTGGTTAGCATCTATGATGAGTTTGGCATCTAGGTCTGAGAGTCTATTTGTTACTTCTATGGCATGTTTTATGTCTGAGCCAAATTTTACTTTTAAAATATTCATACCGTTTGATATAGCTTCTTTAGCATCACTAAGCATCTCATCTGCTTCTTTTAGGCTGATAGTTATATCTGTTTGGAGAGTAAGATTTTGTTTTTCTTTATTCTCTGGGATTAGAGAATAAAGTGCCATATCAAGAGCGGCTTTTGCACTGCTGCCCATCTCAGCCAGATGCAGAGTTCTTATAGCATCTTTAGGATCCAAGTCTATAAGATCCTCTTGTATAAAAGCCACACCGCTTAAGATGCTATAGATATCTTCTCCGGTAACAGCCCGAGTAGCAGGTGCTTCACCGTAAGCAACACTGCCATCATCACAAACAACTGTAACTCTCACAAACTCCACCGCATCTACTCGTCTAAGAGCTGTTATAAAAGGAGTCTTCAGAGCTATCTCTCTGACTTCCGTTGATATGTCTGCTATCTTCATAATACGACTAATTTTGACTCTCTATTTTTCTGCATGATCTAAGCCTAGTGTCGATAAAATTTTTGATATTTAATATGGTGTAAGTATATAGTAATAAGCTGTTATTTGAACTGCTTGTTTACTTCACAATCCCAATCAAAATATTCCCAACAAGCAAACCACCAAAAGTTCCTATGAGATAACCCATTATCGCCATAAGTACTCCTACACTTACTAGTGACTTGTTGTAAGTCGCGGCGAGTATCGGTGCAGATGCAACTCCTCCTATGTTTGAAAGAGATGCAACAGCTACGCTGAACAGGTCGAGCTTGAATATCTTGGCTCCGATAACCATGATAACAGCATGAATAACCAAGATGCTAAAACCTGCAACTACATAGACTCCGACATCACTGAAGTTATCAAAAACTGCTTTTGAACCTATGAGAGCTATAAGTATATATAGCATTGTGGATGCTACTTCGCTGGAACCGTTTATCTCTTTTAGTCTTGTAAATGAGCCGAGGACTCCAAGTGTAGATGCTATAAGAACTATGGTTGTTGTATTGTTTAGTATCTCTATATTTTGAGCGATTATTTGCGAAGCAAAAGATGCTACAAGAGCGAAAAGTATAAGTAGCCAGTATCTTGGTGCTCCCATGCTACAAGCACACCCTATCTCACCAAGATATGCCATGTTTTCATCACTCTTTGTAAACTTGTTAAACATAGATGCGAATGGTACTAAGAAGAGAAGCAGCATAACCCATAAAGTGTAGTTTACACTGTCGACTATAAGTGCATAACCAAACGCCTCCTGTGATACACCAAGAGCAGAACCGACAGCTATCATGTTAGCAGTTCCACCCATCCAACTCCCAGCTAACGCCCCAAAAGCCGCCGCTGAGTCTGAGTCAAAGTTAAAAACAAACGCGACCATAACAAAACCAAAACCTAACGAAAGAACCGCTAACACATAGGAGATAAGCAGAGATTTTCCTAGTCTAAAAAAGTGTCTAAAATCAACCTGTAAAAGCATAAGAAAAAGCATCGCAGGGAGCAGGTTTGTCTTTGTGAGTTTATAGATAGCATCTATCTCTTCGTTTTTATCAAAGACTCCCAAAGATGCAAAGAGCATGGAAAAAGCGTAGATAAAAACAACAGCAGGAATAAACTTGAAAACTTTCCAAGTAGTTCTGGTGTCTAGCAGATGAAAAACTGTTGCAAGAAGTGCTAGAGAAAATAGATAGACTAGAGGTGAGGTTATCATTATTACCCATTATTTTTTTTGATAGTGTAACATATATGTAAAGGATTACTATGAAAAAAATATCTTTACTCTCAACTTCACTATTACTTCTAACCAGTTCACTATATGCTTCATTTCTAAGTCCAGAACCTATTAGCTCTTCACTCATAGTTTACAACGGCGGCATAGGTCTCGTTCATGAAGAGAAACAACTTAGTATCAAAAAAGACGATAAGAAGATTGTCTACAAAGGTGTCGCTAGTACTATTGAGACTGACTCAGTAAATGTAGTACTTCCTAACTCTGTTACGCTTTACTCTCAGCAGTACCGCTTTGACAAGCTCACAATGAGTAAACTTCTAGATGCTCATATAGGCAAGAAAGTAAAAGTCAACAAAAAGAATGTAACACTACTTTCTCACAGCGGAGCAAGTGCCATAGTAAAAGAAGTAAACAATGAAATCATCTCTGTTTTAAGTAAAGATATTATCTTTAAAACTATCCCGGATTCGCTAATTACAAAGCCTTCTTTAGTCTGGAATATAGATGTTAAAAAGAGCCTGGAAGCTAAGATGGATATCGACTACCTCATCAGAAATCTATCTTGGAAAAGTGACTACATACTAAACCTTCACGGTGACAAAGCAGACCTTACTGGCTGGATAACTATAGACAATCGTTCAGGAAAAGCTTATAAAGATACAAAACTTCATGTTCTTGCAGGAGATATAAACAGAGCACAAAGACTAAAGCCACAGTACAGATATGAAAAAGCAATGGTTATGCAAACAGCACCCGAGGCGTCACATCAAGCACATGAAGGTTATCATTTCTACACAATACCTTTTAAAGTGAACTTAGCTAACAATGAAAAAACTCAGATAAAGTTCATCACTCAAAATGCCATTCCTATAAAACGAAGATACCAAGCAACCACTTCAAACCCGCTATATCTACACTCAGAGCAAAAGCATAGCGTGACTCAATACATAGAGATAAAGAAACTTGACTTTCCTCTTCCAAAAGGTGTGGTTAGAACTTACTCAAAACTAAATTCAAGTAACATTCTCTTAGGTGAGAGTTCGATATCTCACACACCAAAAGATACATCTATAAATCTTACACTCGGTAAGAACTTTGACCTTAAAGTTAAAGAGACTATAAAGAAGAGAGCAGACACTAAAAGCTACCTAGATGCAACTGTACTCTACACTCTAAAAAACTCTTCTGATGAGAAGAAGACTTTAGAGCTTTTAGTACCTTTTAATAAAAACACTACGAGTACTATTGAGACATCAAAAGAATACAAATTTAAACATGGAAACAAGCTCTCTTTTAAAATTGTTCTAGATGCTAAAAAAACGGAGACTTTTCGAGTAAAATTTAGAAGCAAAAGGTAAAGATCAGATGGGCTTTGACCCAAAATAATATAATTATTCTTTTGTAAAAGGAGTACAACCCTTGTTAATTTCTTTACGTGTATTGTCTATAAGAGTTTTTATTTCAACGTCATCTGAATCTACTCTATCAAGCAATTTTAACGCCTCATCTGATCTGCCTGTATGACATAAAATATCCGCTAGATTATTCAAAGCAAATGGATATTTATAATCAATCAACAATATATAGCGGTAAATCTCCTCAGCTTTAATTATCTGCTGCAACTTATAGTAAGCATTTGCCAAAGCAAAAAGTGTTGGAATATCATCTGCCCAACGAGTAAGAGCAGTTTCATAGGCGATAATCGCTTCATTTATCATCCCAATTTTTTCAAGATCATATGCACTAAGCAAAAACTTTTTTGCACTAGCAGATGCAGGTAACTCCGTAGGAGGTAAAAGTACAACTCCCCAATTACCGCTTCTCTGCCATAATGAGGCAAATGTTCCAATAGAAAATGTTTCATTTGCTCTTTCGCCAAAATGCATCGAAATGGTTTGAGTTTTGGCATCATACCCAGTAACAGGAGCATAATGCCAAAGCGGGTACCAAGAATAACTTCTGTTTACCAAGACAATAACCGGATGATGGGCTGAGAGTTCACAAATAAGTGCCTCAAATGTTGCTTCAAGAGGATAAACTAGTAAACCATTAGCTCTAGCTGCTGCAATAAGTTCTATCTGAAGAGTACCGCCTTTTGCAGGAATCAATGTTCTCTCATCTAATTCATTTAGTGTAAGATTTGGAACATAAGGAGTTGTCGATTTCCAGTAAGAAGAAATCATCCCTATGGACGAGGAAGCGCAAAGTTCTGAGCGAGGAGCCACAAATGGAACATCTATCTTAGATGAAGAGTAGTTATTATTTAAAGGGAGAGGATTTTTAGGTGCGCAGCCACTTGAATTAATCAAGATGACTGTTGCAAATAATAAATAAATAAACTTGCTTATTTTCAATTTATTATTTTGTAAAGTTAAAAACTTTTGTTAAACCTAAAAGATCTGTAACGAGTAAAACTATAAAAATAAAAACAATAGCACCAACTATTGACATACCTGCATCTGCACCAGCTGGTAATGTATCAATTTGATGTGCAATCTTAGAAGCTTCTTCATCCGTCATAGAAGCGATTCTCGCTTCAATAACTTTTGAATCTACACCCAACTCCTGAAATCTTTTTGCTACATCTTCTCGAGATATAATTTGGGATAGTTTTTCTTTAGAAGATACTGAGCTAGATTGCTCAATAACCGCTCCTGTAGAGATTATTTGCGCCGATAGAACTTGAGTAAATAGAGATACACTGATCACAAATGATAAAATAAGTTTTGAAATTTTCATATTTTTTCCTTTATTTTGTAAATTTAATTGTTTAGAGAATATAAAAAGCTTTGTAAGACCATTTATATTCGCTTGCCTTGGATAACACGAAGCAAAATAACTACAAGTGCAATGACTAAGAGAATATGAATAAATCCTCCCAAAGTGTATGAACTTACAAACCCTAAAAGCCAAAGGATGATTAGGATTAGTGCAATAGTTTCGAGCATTTCATCTCTCCCTTTTGTTAATCAGATTTTTCTTAGAGCATTGCTCTTAAAATCTAATTTTGTAAAGTTTTAATATATTTTTTAAACTAATTCTTTATTTTAGTTTTTACGAAAAAGAAAAATGCCAACAACAAAACTCACAGCACCAAAAATATAATAGATCATTACTTTATCTGTATCTGCACCAGTAACAATTTGTGTCACTTGTGAACCAACAGAGCCGGACAACTGATATCCCCATACTGCAAAACCAATTCCTACGATGGCTAGGATAAGACCGATGATTTGCATTGTAACTCCTAAACTTAAAAAGCTGAAACATTTTAACATTTCAGATAACTATACTATACAGTAATATTTATTTTTTACAGTAGTTAAATCATTTAAAAGTAAAAGGTAAAATTAGGTAAAATATCGGAACTATGAGTTTACATGAAATAAAAAAGCAGAAGTTATTACAAGAACCGTTTGATGACGATGCTCTAAAGCTTGCTCGTGCCATCTACAACACTTATCTGGAAAATGATAAAGA
>NZ_JBFFNS010000003.1:0-187149 GCF_041563035.1 Sulfurimonas sp.
CTGCTGCCATTGAAGCTGTTGCTAGTGCTAAAGTAGCGATTGAAGCGATTACGATTTTTTTCATTTTTTTTCCTTAGATTAATTTTCGAACCAATTATAGTGATTTGACTCTTAAATACATGTTAATGAATTATAGTGTATCATTTTATTAAAATTATATGATATGGATGAGTAGATGAGATACATAGAAGACGACTTAAAAGAAAAAACAATTTTAATTACTGGTGGGGCTGGATTTATAGGTTCGAACCTAGCTTTTTATTTTCAAAATAATCATCCGGATGCAAAAGTCGTTGTCTTAGATAGCTTTAGAAGTGGTGAAACATTTTCAAACGGTAATTTAAAAAGCTTTGGACATTTCAAGAACCTTATAGGTTTTCGTGGTGAAGTCATAAGTGGGGATATAAATGATAAGGAACTGCTTCTAGATCTAGAAATAAACTATAAATTTGATTATATTTTTCATGAAGCTGCTATATCTGATACAACTGCATTAGAGCAGGATTTAATGATTAAAACAAACGTAAATGCTTATAAAGATCTACTTGAGTTAGCTATTAGACACGACGCAAATATGATATACGCATCTTCAGCAGCAACTTACGGGAATGCTGAATCTCCTCAAAAAGTAGGAAGGGAAGCTCCTCAAAATGTTTACGGGTTCTCTAAGCTGAGTATGGATAACTTAAGTCGTGAATATATGAAAGAGTGTGATATCTCTATTGTAGGACTTCGATATTTTAATGTTTATGGAAAAGGTGAATATTTCAAAAATACCACTGCATCTATGGTTTTACAATTTGGACATCAAATACTCTCTGGTAAAAATCCTAGACTTTTTGAAGACAGTGATAAAATCCTTCGTGACTTTATATATATAGAAGATATTGTTCAAGCAAATATTAAAGCTATGAAACCAAAGGCAAGTGGCATCTATAATGTTGGAACTGGCAAGGCTAGAAGCTTCCAAGATATAGTTGATATACTTCAACGTGAACTTGGCACAACTCTTCCTTGTGAGTATATTCCAAATCCGTTCATAGGTAGTTATCAGTTTCATACTGAAGCAGATATAGCTACAACTAGAGAAGCTTTGGGATATGAACCTAGATTTGAGATGGAAGATGCAATCAAGTTATATGTAGGTGAGATTAAAAGAATTTATGAAGAAGAAGTTAAATAATGAAGGTTCTTAAAAACTTTACTCCAAAGATATTGGTTGTCGGTGATCTAATGATAGATCACTATTTATGGGGTAGTTGTGATAGAATCTCTCCAGAAGCACCCGTACAAGTTGTTGATATTGCAAAAGAAACGACAGTTCTGGGTGGAGCAGGTAACGTTATTAATAACCTAAATGCTCTTGGAGCGGAGGTTAGTGTTAGCAGTGTTATAGGTGATGATGATAATGGACTAGAGCTTAAAAGCATGTTGAAGTCTATTAATGTAGATGATTCAAACCTTATAATTCAGAAGAGTAGAAAAACATCTAAAAAGAGTCGTATAATAGCTGTTAGTCAGCAAATTCTTAGATATGACAAAGAGAGTAAAAATGAGATTGATATAGAATCTGTTAAGAAAATAATAGATTCTATATCAGGTAATATAGCTTCTTATGATGCTGTTATCCTTTCTGATTATGGAAAGGGTGTTTTAACTTCTGAGCTTTGTCAAGGTGTTATTTCTCTTGCAAATAAAAACGGTGTAAAAGTTCTTGTTGATCCAAAGGGAAGTGACTTCTCAAAATATAAAGGAGCATATCTTCTAACTCCAAATAAGAAAGAAGCTATTTTAGCAACTGATATAGATATTAAAGATGCTGAATCTTTAAAAGATGCTCTTCTTAAGCTTAAAAATGAAGTGGAATTAGATATCTCCCTTATTACTCTGTCTGAAGATGGAATTGCTACTTATGACACGCAAGTAAAAAGATTTCCTACTGTAGCAAAAGAGGTCTTTGATGTAACCGGTGCAGGAGATACTGTTATAGCATCTATCGCATTTGCCCTTAGTGCTGGAAAAAGCATAGAAGAAACAGCATCTTTTGCTAACTTAGCTGCCGGAGTTGTTGTTGGAAAAATTGGTTCTGCTACTGTTACTTTAAATGAGATAGAAGAGTATGAAGCATCTCTACATAAAAGTACATCAGATGCACATATAAAAAGTTTTGAAGATATATCACAAATTGTAAATCGTTGTAAAGCTACTGGAAAGAAAGTGGTATTTACAAATGGATGTTTTGATATTTTACATGTTGGTCATGTTAAGTATCTTCAAGAAGCGAAAAGTTTTGGAGATGTTCTTATAGTAGGACTAAACTCTGATGAGTCTGTATCAAGGCTTAAAGGTCCGACTCGTCCTGTAAATATAGCACCTGATAGAGCTTATATATTAGCAGCTTTAGAAGCGGTTGACTTTGTTGTTCCGTTTGAACAAGATACACCTCATGACCTTATAAAAATGATTGGACCTGACACCCTCGTAAAGGGCGGTGACTACAAAGGAAAAGATGTTGTTGGAACTGAATTTGCTGGTGAATTGAAACTTGTTGACTTTGTTAATGGCAAAAGTACAACAAAGACAATCCAGAAAATACAAGGAAAGTAATGTTTAAAAAACTTGGACTACTTGCTGTATGTGCAGTATCTGCTTTTGCAATGCATAACGTAGAGCTTAATATAAATGATAAAGATTTGGAGTTTGGTGCAAAAATTGACATGGGTCAGTTTAATGATACTGTTGAACCAGATAGTGTTTTTGTAGGTGCAAAATTACTACATGGTAGTGTAGATAATAGTGAATTTTCTAGTAGCAGCGATATGCAAGATTATTTTGAAGTTAGCTTTTTAATGCAAAGAAAAGTTGAAGCTACAGATCTTGTAATAGGATTAGGGGTAAAGCTAAATGGTGCCAAAAATTTTAGCAGTGTACCTTTAGGTGCTGAGGCTAGTTATAAACTTGCTTTTAGCGATAAGATGCCACTTTATGTTAGAGGTGCTATTTATTATGCACCTGAAGTCTTATCTATGCAAGATGCAAAGAACTTTTTAGAGTATCGTGCTGCCCTTGATCTTGAAGTGATTAAAAATGGTAGTGTAACTGTAGGTTATAGATCTTTAGATACTAACTATACAGCTAGCTCTGGTGGAGATAAAAACTACAATAAATCTGTTTATATCGGATTCAAATTCGGCTTTTAATTTAATCAACGGCTCTTTTTTAGAGCTGTGATTTTTCTTTTCGTGCTGTTTTGTAGAAAAGTTTCTGTGTTGAAATCTCTTTTGGTATAGGAGTTTCATTTAAAATATTCTCACTTAATATTTTTGCCAAATACGGACCAAAAACAAACCCCCTAGATCCCAAAGCATTTATGATATATATATTTGGATAATATTCTAATGAGTCTTGCGCAATCTTGGTACCATTTTTTATTGACGGATGTTTTTTTAGTGAACTCTCATAATCTACAATTTTTCCAATAACAGGAAAATAGCTTTTTATAGTAGCTCTTGCACCTTTATATGTTTTTATCACCTCTAGATTTTTTAAAGTAATTAGCTCTTTAGTTTTATTTAAAAGAGACTCTACTTGATTTTTTTCGTTATCTACATAAAAAATGCATTTATCACAAGTTGTTGTACACTCCAGCTGCGAGGAATCATGTCTTTCATGAGTTGCACCTATCGCAACAGTACCATCATTTTTATTCGTAGATATTGAGATAGACTTATGAATGTTAAAAGGAATCTTTGTAGTGGTTTTAACATCAACTCTAAGACCAAAAATAGGAGATATCTTCATGTATGGATGTTTGACTAAAGAGTTACTGACACCTTGAGCCAGTATTATGTTTTTAGCTTTAATATCTTCTATATAATACATACCATCTTTAAAAACTAATTTGTCTATATCTTGTTTGTAAAAGTCACAACCCTCTACCATCTTGTTACAAATGCTAAGAGGCTCTATAACAGCTGCATTTTTATAAAAATAACCGTCTATATCTTTAAAGTTTGTTGATATATCTTGCAAATCTTTGCTATTAAAGTATTCATATTCTATATCATTATTCTCTAGTTTTTCTTTTGAGAAATTGTTATTTGGGACTCTTAGTACACCTTTTTTATTAATTGCATTTGGAATTAGTTCTTCATAAAAACGTATAGAGAACTTTAGAGCTTCATTTACAAAATTATTGTAACTATTTTTCTTACCTGGAAGTGGAGAAAGAAATGCTCCGGCAACTCCACTCGCTCCACCGGCAATTCCTTCTCTATCAATAATGGCTACTTTTTTTCCACTTTTTTGTAAAAAATAAGCAGTTGAGCATCCGGCCGAACCTGCTCCAATAATTAAAAAATCGTAGATTTTAGAACCCAAGTTCTCTTACTGCTTCTACAACTTCAGAAGATGTAATAGTTTTCATACAATCATGATGTCCTAATGGACACTCTCTCTTCATACAAGGAGAACAATCCATCTCATGTCTGATAATTCTACTCTTTTCATTCATCCATTGAGATGTCTCTTTATGTCTTGTAGGACCAAATATAGCAACCGTAGGTACTTGATAAGCTGCTGCCACATGCATTGGACCACTATCATTTGTAATAAAGAGTGAACATCCTGCTATATGTGAACAAAGTTCTTCTATATTTGTTTTTCCTGCTAAGTTTCTATAGTTCTCAATCCCAAAATCTTTGAGACTTGACTCAATCTCGTCCGCCATCTCTACTTCATTGGGTCCACCAAAAATTATGATATCAAACTTATCTGCAAACTCCTTAGCAACTTCAGCGAATCTCTCTGGATACCAACGTTTTGCACTTCCGTAAGTTGCACCGGCATTTATACCAATAGTGCGTTTATTAAACTGTTGAGGTTTTATATATAGTGTCAGGTTTGGTGCATCTCCATTCCAATAATCTGTGTCAGTCATAGCTAACTGACAATATTGTTTTACAAGGTGCTGTGAAGTTGGAATCTTAGGTGTATGAGATAGTAAAAACATAGAATGCCAAGATTGTCTAGAAATGCAAACTACTGTTTTTGTAAATCTTAAAAGTAGAGATGAGTGAAACTGGTTTCTAAAAGTAATAGCTAGATGAAACTGACCTAGTTCACGTGCAAGTTTATATGTAGCCAGATATCTGTTTGAAGCCTTTTTGGTATTATCTACTATCGCTCTTTGGCAAAGAGGGTGATGTTTAAGTGCTTCAATACTAACATAGCTACCTACAAATGTAAACCTTGCATCTCTATAGTGCGATGCTAAAAGCTCGATAGCTGGAGTAGCCATAATAGCATCTCCAAGCCAGTTTGGAAGAATAATCATAATTCTCATTTAGCCCACCTATTTTTTTCAAGTAACTGGGCTTCTGCTGTATCAACACCAAAAAGTAGCTTCTTCATGCTTTGTATATTTTCCTCGCTGCCCGTTTTCTCAACAATATTTTTAAAGTTATATTTTATATAACCATTGTTTGTTATAAGTCCTATAAGGTTGCCGGCATAAAAATAAACAAATCTTTCATTTATATCTTTATCAAAGAGTGAGCTACCCATAGTAGTTATGTCAGCCTTCCAGCCAAGCATATCCACTATTGTAGGAAATATGTCATTATGCCCGCCGAGAGTTTTTACTTCCTCAGGTTTAAATATTTTTGGTGCATATAAAATAAGCGGAATTCTAAAATGCTCTATAGAAGCAAGAGTCTTATCATCGGGACGATATTGTCTTGCAAGCCCATTTAAAGCATTACCGCTTCCATGATCAGATGTAAAGATAAATATAGTTCTATCAAACCAAGGTTCATCTTTTACTCCTTCCATAAAACGACGAATGGCATCATCAGCGTATATATAGGCATTCAATGCACCATTGTAGTTTTTGAGATCATGTGGATATCTTTCAAACTTTTTACTTGGAAGATGGTAGTCAGAGTGAGTAGAATCTGTAAATGCGAAACCTAAAAAAGGTTCTTTCATCTTGTTTAGCTTTTTATGGTAAAAATCAAGCATATTAAAGTCATATGTACCAGTAAGTGGCTCTCTCCCTTCATCAATCTCTTCTATATTTGGCATGTCTTGAGCGCCATAATACTCATCAAAACCAGATAGAGTACTAATTGCATCTACTCTGTATGAACGACGATTTGCAGCTTGCATCGAGATAGTAGAGTAGCCATTTTCTTTAGCAACACTTCCTAGATAACTTAGATTGGATAATTCCAGTCCTTTTCCTAAGTATTGCGCTCCCGCTGGTATTGTCACACCTGTGAATATTGAAGTAATACCAAATATAGAGCGATAGCCATTAGAGTAGAAGTTTGTAAACTTTAACCCTTCATTGCTAAGACGTTTAAAGTATGGTGTGACATTTAACTCTTTATACTTAGTGAAACCGTCAATATGTTCAGCCCCAAAAGATTCTAGTAATACAATTACAACGTTGTATTTTTCTTTGTCTTTAAACGGATATTGGCGTAAGAGAGGGTATTGTGCATCTGTAAAAGGAGCATTTGGAGTTTTAAGTGCTTCTTGAGATATAGTTATAGCTGCATCTAGCTCCATTAGATTATGCTTAGCTGTCTTTTTTGCAGTTCTATATATTGTGAAAAATCCATTCAACGCTAAGTTTCCACTACTTACTTTATTTACAGCAAACGCGTCACTACTACCAAAACTTTTCCCAGCAAAACTGTTTCGTATACCGATAAATACAACTAAAATAGTTACAATTGTCAGAAGAGCTAATTTTTTTCCAGAGATGAAATTATTTGATTCTTTTGAGAAGAATTTGTATACAGTATATAAAAATATTGCACTGATAATTATTGCACCTAGTGTGTATGGAAGCATTGATCCAAAAGCCATACCAATTATAATATCCATATCATCACCAAGGTGAAATATTTCATTTGAAATATGTCTGTGAATGTAGTCATAATAAAGTACATCACTAAAACTAAGTATAAAAATTATGTTCAAAATAATAGCCCAAAAAAGTGCTACCAATGCTCTTGTCTTTGTTTGTTTTATAAAAAGAAGAGTTAATATAAAAAGAGATGAAAATGTAAAAATAGTTATCATATCTACACGAAAGCCCATAAATAAGGATGCGTAGAATTCACTTGTAGTCAGGTTTGAAAAATCATCTGTATAGAAGTTGTATAGAGTTAGTCTAATAGCCATAAGAACTATGAAACTGAAGATTAGAAGGACTAATATCTGAGTAAGTTGATTTTTGTGCACTACGCGGAATCCTCTTTAAATACTAGTTTATAAAGTATATGAGTTGAAATATAGACTATAAAAAACGAGGTGACAACATCACTTAAGAAATGACCGCCTGCAGCCATCCTTGCTAAGGAAACTAAAGTGCCATAAACGAGAACTAGTGATATAAATAATCTTTGTCTTCTTTTAGCTAAAAGAGCAAAACCTAAAAGACTAAAAGCAGCAGCTGTATGACCTGATGAGAAAGAGTAACCACCCTGATTACTAGGTATGAAAGCAGGAGTAAACTCTTTATCTCCACCAAAGTTTACAGTCTGTGCAGGTCTTGCTCTTCCCCAGTTTTCTTTTAGAGTTGTATTGACTATGAGTGCAGGTGCTATTGTTAGAAAAAGAACTATGAAAAGCATAGCCTTAGAGTTTATATCTAAAAGTGTTTTCTTTTTCAGATAGTTATATATGAATATTGCTAAGCTTGATAGTGCAAAGGCAATAATAAGAGGCTTTACAGAATGGTAGAGGATGTCTTCTATCCATGAGCCGTTAAGAGGAAATGATTTCCCATCATAAAAGAGAGAAGCTACCGCTAGGTCTATTTGAGGAAAGCTTACAAAGATTATAGAAGAGACTAAGAAAAGTAGCCAGAAGTATAGTTTTACATTTAAATATTTTTTATTCATAGATGCAATTATACCGCTTCTTTAATGTATATATATAAAGGTGAAGAACCAATTTCTAAAGTTTCATTTTTAATCAGTTTTCCATTCATAGAATAGACTTCAAAAAAATCTTCATTTCTGAGTGTAGTTGGTTTTAGTGTCCAGTGAATTTGCAAAAGTCTGTTGTTGACTAAACATTGAAGTATGTAGTAGTCTCTTTTAATATCAAGTCGCAAAAACTGAGCGTGTTTTAAAGTTTGTATCATGAACTTATATGTATCAAATGCTGAACGCTTTCTAATCCCATTTCTGCTATCGACTAAACCGTAACCAGGAGCTATAAGCTGATGCCATGATAGAGAATTCACCTGTTGCGATGCAAAAGATAGAAGATGATATCTAAGCATAAAGTCTGCATATAGCTCTTCACTAATACACTCGTATTCGCTTGTTGGTGCATATGGTGCAGTTCCCGCTATAGGCCAGTTTACTTCCGTAATATGAAGAGAATGTTCACTTTTAGGGCTAACCCAGACCATAGTACTTAACCACGCTATCTTATCCGCAAGAGTAAATCCCATCTGAACATTTTCAGGTGCACCACGTCTGTCTACATAAAGCAGAGATGCGACACCATCATAGTGATACTTAAAAAAGTTAAAAAGTGTATGGGCTGTAAAGTGATACTCAAAGTCTATAACACCACTTCCAATAAGTTTAGCATCCGGAAACTCTTCTGTTTTTAAATCATATGCAACTTTGTAAAATCTATTGTATTCGTCAACAGAGAAAAATCCCCATTTAGCTCTATTAATAGTCGAACCTATCTCATAAATATCTACAAGACCATCAAATGTTTTAAAAATCACTCTTAAGTCTTTTTGTAAAAGTTCTAAATCTTCTACGTGTTCTCTGTCTTGAAGTATTTTTAGTATTATTTTTTTATTTTTATTTTTTAATATAAAGCTTTTAAGTTCATCAATAGTTTCAAGTTCCCAAAGTTTTATACGAAGTAAAATTCTGTTAACATCCAGCTCTTTTAAAAGTTCAAGTGTAAGTTCTGGTTCTCTTTGGTAATCAACTCCCATAGAAAAGAAACTCTCGGAATCTATCTGTTTCCTTTTTACAAATGGCATAGCTATAATCGAGAAAGGAAGAATTATAAGAGCTGTAAAGATTGTTTTTGTTAACGATAAAATCTCTCGTTTACGCATCTGTTTTTTATATTTACTGTCTTTTAGTTGTGCCGGTTGATCTGAATAGTCATCCCATTTAAAAGGAGCTTTCAATCTTTCTTCATCCATTTTGAGTTTTTTAGTAAATGAGCTTGCGCAGAGTCTATATTTAGAATTAGCTGCTCATTTTCTTTAGTTATAGAGCCTTTTTTACTGATAAGATTTTTAAAGTTATAGTATATTGAACCATCAGCATCACTAAGTCCAACAATACTCCCCATCTTAACAAAGGCAAATCTATTTTTTACACTATTATCAAAAAGAGAGTTGCCTATTGTTGTAAAAGGATTTTGCCAGCCCAGAAGATCAATAATTGTAGGAATGATATCACTGTGAGAAGACACAATATCTGATCTTTTTGGTTCTATGATTTTAGGAGCATATATAATAAGTGGGATATGAAATTCAGGTAAATTCGTATTTGTTGATTTTATCTTTTTTTCATTGCTGATTTTTGTCTGATTAGCGTGGTCAGCCGTAAAAATGAATATTGTATTGTCAAACCAAGGCTCTTTTTTAGAAGCTTCCATAAACTCTTTTATCTGCGTGTCAACATAGTTTAAAGTATTTAAAAAACCATTTTCAGACTTAACATCATGAGGGTATTTTTCCCATTGTTTACCAGGAGAATAGAAGGGGGAGTGTGTTGAAGCAGTAAAACAAAAGCTAACAAAAGGCTCTTTTATTGTTTTTAATTTTGATGATAAAAATCTTAAACTGTTCCCATCCCAAGCACCATAGTTTGGTTGCCCTGTTTCCTCTCCTGTACGTTCAATATCCTCAGCTCCGTAATACTCTCTAAATCCAGCAAGTGCACTAAGTTTGTCTACTCTAAATGAACCTCTGTCCGAGCTCTGCATCGCTAGAGTTGAATAACCGTTTTTATGTGCTATATCTCCTAAGTATGAAGGATTGTAAAGTTCAAGTCCTTCACCTAGGTTTTCGAAACCTACAGGCTGAGTAAGACCCGTATATATAGTCGTAATTCCCTCTTGTGATCTCTGCCCGTTTGCATAGAAATTTGTATACAATTGTCCTTCTTTTGCAAGTTTGTCAAGTGTAGGTGTAACTTTAAAATCATTACCAGCAAGCTCATCAAGATATCTTGAACTAAGACTCTCAATCATAATTATAACGATGTTGTAGTTGTTTTTTACAACATCTTTGTTCTTTCTCATCAGTGGAAAATTATTATCTATAAATTCAAATTTTTCTGAGTGTAAGTTTTCTTGCACCTTTTGTATAGCTTCTTCCGGTTTTATTGCTGAGTGGTCTGTACATTGTATAGTCCCCCCACGGTAATAACAGAAAAAACCGTTTAGTGCTAAGTTTCCTGAAGATACCTTATTTACAGCAAATGCATCTGAAGTACCAAACGAGATACCATCAAGTTTCCCACGGATTCCTACAAATGCAATTATTATTACAAGTAGCATATTCGCCCACTCTCTTTGTCTAATAATTTTGTTGTGTATATTAGAATTAAATACTCTATAGAAAAAATATACAATTACAAAATAAAATATTGTACCCAGTATGGTTTGAATAAGATAAAAATCTACTACCATATCAACTAAAATACCAATATCATTTCCGATTAGACTAAGCTCATTATTTAGGTGTCTGTTTACAAATCCAAAATATAAAATATCACCAATATTAAAGAAGATAATACCACCTAATATAGCTCCCCATAAAACTCCTAATGATCTTCTGTATATTTTATTTGTTGTAAATTTAAACGGCAAAAGAAGAATTAGCCATATTATAGAAGTAAATGTGAAAATCAGTGCAATATCTACGCGAACACCCATAAAAAAAGACTTTAGAGTTTCTAAAAATGTCAAATCACTAAAATAATCAAAGTAAGAAAAATAGAAGAAAAGTCTAATCGTTGTAAAAAGTAAAATACTGAAAATAACAGCTGAAATAACTTGAGTGTATCTGTTTTTAAATTGCAAATCTAATCCTAAAAAAATAAGGCGAATTATATCCTTTTTAAGGTAAAATCACTAAATTATTTTATTTAGGAATTATTTGATGAAAATATCAGTTATTGGAACGGGTTATGTAGGTTTAGTAAGCGGTGTGTGTTTTGCGCAGATGGGAAACAGTGTAACTTGTGTAGATATTGATGAGAAGAAAATTGAAGATTTGAAACAAGGTATTATACCTATCTATGAGCCAGGCTTAGAAGATATGACATTAGAAAATTACAAAAATAAAACACTTGACTTCACTACTGATTCTAGTAAAGCAATTAAGAATTCTAAAATAGCTTTTATTGCAGTTGGAACTCCAATGGGTGAAGATGGAAGTGCTGACTTAAAATATGTTTTAGCTGTTGCAAAAACTATCGGTGAGTCTATAGATGATTACATGGTTGTTGTTGATAAATCAACTGTTCCTGTAGGAACTGCTGATAAAGTTCAAGCTACAATCCAAGCTGAGCTTGACCGTAGAGGTGTTGATATAAAGTTCGATGTTGTGTCGAATCCAGAATTTTTAAAAGAGGGTGCAGCAGTAAATGATTTCTTGCATCCGGACCGTGTTGTAATCGGTGCTGAGAGCGAAAAAGCCATGGATGTAATGAGAGAGTTATATGCTCCGTTTATGAAGCGTCATGAGTTGTTTATAGCTATGGATATAAAAAGTGCTGAGATGACAAAGTATGCTGCAAATGCAATGCTTGCAACTAAAATATCTTTTATGAATGAGATGAGTCAAATCTGTGAGAGAGTTGGAGCTGATATAAATAAGGTGAGAAACGGCATCGGAAGTGACAGTCGTATTGGATATAGCTTTATCTATCCAGGCTGTGGATATGGCGGAAGCTGTTTTCCAAAAGATGTACAAGCTCTGGCAAAAACAGCAAAAGACTTTGGATATAATCCTAGAATATTAGACGCTGTTGAAGCTGTTAATCTTGACCAAAAATATGTAATGAGTAATAAGGTTATTACTAGATTTGGTGAAAATCTTGAAGGTAAGACTTTTGCTGTTTGGGGACTTAGTTTTAAACCTGAAACTGATGATATGAGAGAGGCAAGTTCTATTACAATTATAAACGAGTTGACTTCAAGAGGGGCGAAAGTTGTAGCTTATGACCCAAAAGCTAGACATGAAGCCCAGAGCTATTACTTAAAAGGTAATGATAAAGTTTCTTATGTTGATGGTAAATACGATGCACTCAAAAGTGCTGACGCTGTTATCCTTGTAACAGAGTGGCAAGAGTTTAGAAGTCCTGACTTTGATGAGATGAAAAAACTACTTAAAAACCCAGTGTTTTTTGATGGTAGAAATCAGTTTAATAAAGAAAAAATGAATGAATACGGTTTTGAGTATTTTCAGATTGGTGTGAACTAAGAGTTGAATATTCTAGTATGTCGCACAGATAAGCTTGGTGATTTTATAACTGCACTTCCTTCTATGTATGTTCTTAAACATCATAATCCTAATAACAGGATTATCGCTTGTGTGGCACCACTTAACAAAACTCTAGCTGAGTCTTGTGACTTCATAGATGAAGTTATAATTGATAGTGGGCAAAGCATCTGGAATTTTGCTTCAGAACTTCGTGCTTTAAAGATTGAAGCTTCAATAACTCTCTTCTCAAACACTCGTATAGCTTTTGCACAGTTTTTAGCACGAATCCCAAAAAGAATAGCTCCAGCAACAAAGATTGCGCAGATATTTTATACTTATAGAGTTAAACAGAGACGAAGTGAAGTGAAGATGGCTGAGTTTGAGTATAACCTTGAACTCACAAAAACTCTATTTCCTGATATAGATTTAAAATATAAAAAACCTCTTTTAGAGTTTGAAGATGCTAAAAAGATATATGAAGTTTTCTGCATAAACAATGACATAGAAAAAGAGGTAATAGCATTTCATGTAGGATTTGGAGGCTCATCAGATGCCAACTGGAATCTGGACGAGTATGAAGAGCTTATACATGCGGTTTTAATAGAAAATAAGTATCAGGTAGTACTTACCTTTGGACCCGATGAAAAAGAGCTTTATGAAGAGATGCAAAGTAGATTTATGGCTTACAATGTAGTCTTTTATTTTTCTCAAGAGAGTATACGTTATTTTGCAAAACTGATTAGTAACTTTAAACTTTTTGTGAGCACTTCAACTGGAACCTATCATCTTGCATCTCTAGTTGGAACACCTACTATGACATTCTTCGCAGATACTTTGTTTGCAAGTTCAAAAAGGTGGAAGGGTGTTGGGGATGAAAAGAAACAACAACATTTTATGATTCCACTTGATGAAAAATTAAGAGATCAAATGTTTCAAGATGTTAAAAATAAGTTATTGACTATTTAATTTATTTGCCTTTTAGTTTTCTCTTTAAAAGTACTTTGTCTTTGAGTTTTTTATCATGCATTAAAATCTCACTGATTGCCTTATTTTCATCAAGTCCTGCTATCTTAGAGTATGTTTTGGCTATAGTAGTTAAATCTTCTTCATTAAACCATAGTTTGTTAAAGTTTTCTAAGCCTTCATACCCAGTTATTGAGCGAAATTTCATACGGTTTATATCTACAAGAGAAAATATATATTTATCCTCTTCTTTGCGAATAAGAATATTCCCACCTGAATAATCTACATGCCAAACACCTTTTGTATGGATATCATAAGAAAACTCTGCGAAGTCTTGTAGGACTTTTTCTTTATATGTAGGTTGGTCATCTCTAATATGAGCAATAGTAAAATCATATTTGAATTCTTTAGATATAAAAAAACTCTCTTTTAAAAGACCTGACTTAAAAAACTCTATATAACCTATAGCTTCTGGTGTGCTTACTTGAAGTTCATGAAGTTTTGTAGCATTATGAAAAGCTTTGTAAGCCTTTGATTTTCTTAGATAAGCGTATACAAATTGATTCAAAAAGTTTGGAATTCGAAAGGCTTTAACGACTGTTTTTATATTTTCAATTTCAATAACTTTTAGTTCGTTTCTAGCTAGATGAATAGTTCCTGAGTTCTGTGAAAAAATTGACTTTATATCTAGAAGTATATTTTTGAAGTTTTGAAATTCTTTGTTGTATTCGAGTTTGTAGGACATGAGTTTTTAGCTACTTTGTGGTAAAATTAAATAAAAAATATTGAGAATATATGCAAAAAAATATTACAGCAACAATTATAACATTAAATGAGAAGAAACATATTCGTGAAGTAATTTTAAATGTTCAGAAAATCTGTAACGAGGTTATAGTTGTTGATTCTTTTAGTAGTGATGCGACTTGTAAGATAGCGAGAGAACTGGGCGCTAAGGTAATAGAACAAAAATATTTGGGTGATGGCGGTCAAAAAGCTTTTTGTGAGCAATTCGCAACAAATGAGTGGATATTGAGTATAGATGCCGATGAGAGACTTGAAGAGGAAGCCATAGAGTTTCTAAGGGATTTAGATTATGAAAATGGAGACGCGGATGCATACTCTTTTCGTCGTAAAAGTTTTATAGGAAAAAAGTTTATAAAGCAATGGTACCCAGACCGTGTCGTCAGACTTTATAATAAATCCAAGTGTGGCTATAACACTATCGGTGAGCATGGGAAAGTTGAGACTGATAACTATGTGGATTTGGATATAGATATGCTTCATTACTCTTTTGAAGATTTTGGAGTATTGGTAAGTAAGGCTGACCGATTTGCAGTTAATCTGGCAAAGGTTAGATATGCAGAGGGTAAAAGAGCTTCATGGTATGACCCGTTTGTTCACGGATTTGGCGCTATGTTTAAAGGTATTATATCAAAAGGTGGAATCTTTGGCGGCATCCATGAATGGCATGTTGCTTTTGCATCTGCTTATAACAGCTATATGAAGTATGTGATTATGTTAGAGATGCAAGAAAATGAAAAATAGTAATATTTTAGAGCTTTGCTTATCTCCTGATTTGGGTGGGTTAGAACTTTATATGGTTAGGGCATCACATTTCTTACATGACAAAACAAATGTCATTAGTGTTATAAATGAGGCTGGAAAGTTAGAACAGTATTATTCAGATACAGAATATAAGTATGAAAAGATAAAAAGAAGTTCAATGTTATTCTCTTTTTTAACTGCAAAAAAATTGGCAAAAATTATAGACGATAATAGCATCGATGTAGTTCATCTTCACTGGACAAAAGATATCCCGGTAGCTGTTTTAGCAAAACTTTTTTCAAAGAAAAAACCTAAACTTGTTCAAACTAGAAATATGACTATGACAAGATTTAAAAATGATTTTTATCATAAATTTTTATATAAAAATATTTACTTAATGCTCCCAGTCACATATCAGGTAAAAGAGCAGATAGAGAAGTTTATACCTAGTGATATAAAACCTAAGGTAGAAGTTTTATATATGGGGGCGGAGAGTCCAAAAATTATCAGTGATGAAGAGAAAGAGACTCTTCGCAGTAAATATAATTTAGGCAAATCATTTACGGTTGGAATAGTAGGCAGAATAGAAGAGGGTAAAGGTCAGTATTTAGTTATAGATGCTATTAAAGAGCTTGCTAGTAAAGGTATAGATGTAAAGGCACTTATTGTCGGTCATGCGATGAATGATACTTACTTAGAGCAGTTAAAAGACAATATAGAAAAAGACGGTATAAAAGATAGAATCATATTTACAGGTTTTACGACGGAAGTTCAAAAACTTATGCAGGTATGCGATGTGATTGTTCTTGCAACTGACAGAGAGACTTTTGGACTTGTTCTTATAGAAGCTATGCAGTGTGAAATAGCTGTAGTTGGAAGTGATAGTGGTGGACCATTAGAGATTATTGATGATAATGAAAGCGGACTGCTATTTAAGACAAGAGATTCAAATGATCTAGCTAAAAAAATAGAAATACTGTTTAATGACAAATCTTTAAGAAAAAGTCTTTCCGGTACAGGTAAACTTAAAGCCGACGAGAAGTTTTATAGTGAAACGCAGTTTGAAAAACTATATAAAATACTGAAAGAGTTAGTATGAAAACATTTGTTACTCTTTTTGAAAAGACAGATAACATACACCTTATCAAGGATGTTGGTCAAATACCATACTTAATGTATAAATATTTTGACTATAAATCTAAAATAGTGACATATAAAAATAAGCAGTCGTATGACTATTTAGAAGATGAAGTAAAAGGTTTAAAGTTAGAATTTATTCCTAAAGTGAAAATTGGAAGGTATTCTCTTTCTATTCTTTGGTATCTTTTTTTTAATGCAAAAAAAATAGATGTGTTGCACATGTTTCATCATAGAGAGAAAACTTACTTGAATTTTCTAATGTACAAGTGGAGAAATCCAGATGGAATAGCGTTTTTAAAGTCTGATACTGGCTTAAATGCAATCAAAGAACACTGCGGGTTTATTCCAGGCAAAAGACCTAAGTATGCTGCTAGAAATTGGCTGTTTGAGAAAGCACTAGAAAAATTGGATGTTATATCTGTTGAGTCTATAGAAGGATGCCGAATAGTATCTAATAAATATAAAGAACACAGAAGTAAATTTTTACATATGCCAAATGGTATAGATATAGATAGAATGTACTCTTTAATACCTTTAAAAAGTTATCAAGAAAAAGAGAATATTATTTTGACAGTTGGACGGATTGGTGCACCTGAGAAAAACAATGAATTTTTACTTAATGCTGTTGAGAATATTGATCTAAAAGATTATAAAGTTATTTTTGTCGGTTCTATAGAAACAAAATTTATATCTAAAATAGATGCTTTTTATAAAAAAAATCCTAATTTAAAAGATAGGGTTATATTTACAGATGCTATCTATGATAGAAAAGAGCTTTATAAATTGTATGCTAAGAGTAAAATATTTTGCTTAACATCTATAGAAGAGAGTTTTGGATTCGTTCTTATTGAAGCTATGGCTTATGAAAATTACATTTTAACAACACCAATATCAAGCGCGAATGAGATAACAAATAATGAAATTGCTGGTACAATCATTAGTTCTCAAAAGGAGCTTGAAAATAAACTAAGTAATTTGATATTGAACGAACAAGAATTATTTGAGAAATCAAACCATGCTATAAAAAGAGTAAAGGAACATTATAGCTGGAAGAGCATACTTGAAATCTTAAATAAACGATTTAGAGATATAGAAAATAGTAAACTTAATTTGATATAGCTTCCATATCTTCATATTTTTTATATGATAAAAATAATGCGATTAGTATTGCAAATAATGACGATACAGGAATCCATTGCAAATAGTGTTCACCAAGCATAACTGTCAAGAAAACGATAACTGTAGCCTTTTTGTATATATCTATTTCTCTATCTTTTATCTTGAACGTATAGAGATTATAAATGAATAATAAAAATATTATATATCCTATAATTCCAATTTGAACTAATAGTAATATATGATTATTATGAAAATGAATTGAACCATCCTTAAAGTCCTCTGGATTATTTAGTTTGTTTTTCCTCATTTGGTCAACAATATCTACGGTACCTCTACCTATATATGGGTGTTCTAGATACATTTCTATACCATAAATTGCTAGTTTAGTTCTATGACCCCAAGAACCTTCATACTTATTGTTTGTGTATGTCTCTTTAAGCTCTGTAAAACCTTTTCTAAAATCATTAGATGTGTAAAGAAATAGTACAGATATTATACTTAGTGTTATAAAAAAAAATAGTTTTAACTTTTTTGGAAGCGCGTAAATTATAACAAAAATAACCGATACTAAAAAGCTTAAGTTTACCATTCTGGATATGGTTATTTCATCTATAAATAAAGATATTGAAAACAGTAAGAATAGTAATAACAAACCAATAGATTTAAAATGATTTTTGGCATATATGCTAATAGTAAGTTTTGTTAATAAAAATATAGCAGACAATAATAAAAATATATTTGCAAATAAATCTACATATAGATTATACGAACCAGTATTCCTATCATAGTGATACGAATAAATGTGAGTGATTTGCAAAAAATTTGTATAGTATAAAACTAAGTATATTATTGGAGATAAAATGGTTAAGGAAAAAATAATTTTTATTTTTTCCTTAGATAACTTGGCAAAATATATACCTGGAATTAAAAAAAAGTAGTTTAGATAAGAGTCTATATTAACTTTGAAGTTTCCTTCAAATATATTGTCCACAGGTGACCAAAGGGCAGAAATATAGACTAGAATTATAAAAGATAAAAGATAAAAAATAGTTTTTTCTTGTAGTAAATTTTTAATATCTATTTTGTTGATAATTATTGTAATTAAGAATATAAATACTGAGATTAACAATGTAAATGCCGGAGCAATGAAGTATGGCAGTGTTAAGATTAAAATAATAATTAAAGCATATTGTGTGTTTTGTAAATATTTCAGTGTTTTATGATTGAGTGCATACATATATTAAATTTTTCTCTTTAGGAAGCTTTTGACAAGTTTTCGTTCCATAATCCATGAAATAAAATTGCTATTAGAAATATAGAATTCTGTACATGTTGTTTGAATTCTTCTAGAACGTAACGCTACTTGATATTTGCTGAGTAGTTTATCTAATACAGTTGTAAAACTGTTATCAGCATTACCTGCACTTTTGTGATACAAATGAAAGTTAATAACATATGACGTATAACCAAGAATGTCAGCAATAACACATAAGTCAGTGCCATAAAAATGGAATCCTTCGATATTGTTTGAAATACTTAAATTTGCTTCTCTTTTGATAAGTAGAAAATTTTCATCTAAAGAAGACACTCTAGCTGGTAGATCTCCTATATGCTGATCTTCTCCATGTGGGTCCGAAATTCTTACAGCTAGTTTGTTTATAGATACCCCTCCAGCATTACCAAGTATAGCCCAATTTGGGTCTAATAAACTTACTTCAGCAATACATTCTAGTAAATTTTCTATATTGTCATATTTGATTATTACATCTTGATGACAAATTATTATATATTTCCCAGTTGCAAATGTTAAAAAATACTTTATTCCTTGAAATGCATCAAACTGATTATTAATACTGTTATCTACATACAAGAATTCACTATTTGATTCATTAAAACCAGAATGATTGAATGAATCAATCATCTCTTGGTATTCATCTTTGTTGGTAACCAGAGTACAAATAGAAAATAATTTTTCTGTTTTAAATGTGTTGATATCTTTTGGCTTCATAGTTGGTGCTCCATGTATTCTTGAAATAAGTTAGATAATAAAATATGCATTAAGTCTATAAATTATGTCTTCCAATAAAACAACAATCTTCTTATTCCCTTGTAAAAGTTTTTATCTGCATATGTCGTCTTGTATTTTATAATTTTAAAAAGATATATTAGAGCTTCTTTTTTATTATATTTTGCAAACTTTGCAAACCATCTATTAAATACAAACGGCTTTGATTTTTCATAAACAGGATGATCTTTCCATTTATTAATTACCTGTCGTTCCCAAAGAAGCATTTTGTATTCATCATTACTTACATTTGTTTCATGTGTGCGATAATATGTTAGTAGTTCATCGATATAACAAACAGGATATTTTGAAAGTATTTTAAACCATAGTTGATAATCTTCAAGCTCTACATCTTCATCATAGTATCCAATGTCTTGAAAAACTTTTAGAGGAATTAAAACACCGCCATCTGGGATATGTGCATCACCTCTAAAAAATTCTTCAAAGATATAACCAGTTAAAGTGTTTTTTTTATCTATCTTATCTGAAATGATTGTATCATTTACATCTACATAGTATATTGGGTTATAGCATAATCCACAATCAGGGTTTTGTTCTAAAACAGCCACTTGTTTTTCTATTTTACTCTCATGAAAATAATCATCAGAATCAAGGATGCATACAAACTTTCCATTTGTTAAATTTTTCAAAGCATAGTTGAGAGTTTTTACAAGTCCATGATTTGCACGAAGTTCCAGATGAAATCCATATTTTTCTTGTAAGTTTTTTAATATTTCTGGTGACCTATCTTTAGATCCATCATCAATAACAATAAGTTCTATATCTTTGTATGTTTGGTTTATAGCACTTAAAATAGCTTTTTCAACAAATCTTTCATGATTATATGATGACATTATAATACTAACTAGAGGGTTATTTTTATTCACATCTAATGCTTATTATTTGGTTTTTTTTTACTTGCTACTACGTAGTATTGGATAGTAAAAAGTTCTTCAAAAAAGAATCTAGAAAGGAACTTTAATGGTCGTAGTTTTTTTAAATACTTTAAGGCGTCATCTTTATTACTGCTTATAATTTTGTTAATATTAAAGTCTTTATTCTCAAATAGTTCAAGAATATTCTTTTTTGTAAAGAAGCGTAAATGTGTTTTATCTAGTATACCTTCATCGGAATATTTGAAATCACCTTTAATTAAGATTGTTTTCATTGTTCTCCACTCACGTATGTTTGGTATACTGGCAATGATTACCCCATCATCTTTTAAATGTTTTTTTAATTTGTCTATTACTTCGTAAGGGTCAACTAAATGTTCCAAAACATCACCACAAATAATTACATCAAACTTTAACTCTTCAAATGGTAGGTCAATGTTTTCAATATTTCCAATAATGAAATCTGAAAATAATTCACTTGTTTGATTGGAGTTTTCAATTTTACATAGCTCAACTCCATATATGTGATTAGCTAGTCCATTTTCCTTTGCATATACCAAGGTATTGCCTTCTCCTGCACCAATTTCCAGTACATGACCATTTTTATTTTCTTCTGGTATTAAGTCAAGTAGTTCTTTTCTTACATTGTGAAAGTAGATTTTTTCTTTTTTATCATACATTGTTAATTCTTTTTTTATTTAAATACCACTCAATAGTTTTTATTATACCACTATCAAAATCTTCATCAGCTCTCCAGCTGAGTTCATTTTCTAGTTTTGTTGCATCTATAGCATATCTTCTATCGTGTCCGGCTCTATCTTCTACAAATGTTACAAGTTCTTTATAGCTTGAATCTTTTGGAACTTTTTCATCTAAGATAGTGCAGATAGCATCTACTATCTGAAGATTTGTTCTTTCATTTCTTCCACCGATATTATAAACATTTGCTTCTTTGCCTGTATGATATACTAAATCTATTCCTTTGCAGTGATCTAGTACATATAGCCAGTCACGTACATTTTTACCATCTCCGTAGATTGGGATGTTTTCACCGGCTAAAGCTTTTCTAATGATAGTTGGTATTAGTTTTTCATCATGCTGTTTTGGTCCATAGTTATTTGAGCAGTTTGTGATAATCGTATTGAGACCAAAAGTCTCTTGATAGCTTCTAACTATCATGTCAGAACTCGCTTTTGAAGCAGAGTATGGAGAATTTGGAGCGTATGGTGTTTCTTCTGTAAAAAGATCCGTCTCATTTAGAGTTCCATACACTTCATCTGTACTAATGTGATGGAATCTACAATTTTTATATTTTTCTTTATAGTTAAAAGGAGAATCCATCCAGTAGTTTTTAGCTACGTCAACCAAAGTGTAAGTTCCATTTACATTAGTCTCAATAAAGACACCTGGGTTTTTAATAGAGTTATCGACATGAGACTCTGCTGCAAAGTGAATAACACCATTTATGTCATACTCATTGAAAATAAATTCAACTAATTCACGATTGCAGATATCACCTTTTATAAATTTATATTTAGGATTGTTTTCACACTCTTTTAGGTTCTCTAAGTCACCTGCATAAGTAAGCAGGTCAAGATTTATAATATTGTAATCAGGATATTTTTCTAAAAAGTATGGGACAAAATTGCTTCCTATAAAACCTGCACAACCTGTAACTAATATATTTTTCATTATTTTCTCTCTCCTAAAACTTTTAGACATGCATCTAAGCTGTCTTTCCAAAAAGGAATTTTTATGTTGAACTCTTGTTTGATTTTTGATTTATTTAGCAGAGAATAGTGTGGTCTTGAAGCCGGTGTAGGATGATCTTTAGTCTCAATTGGGTTTATATTGCACTCTTTCTTAGCCATTTTCATAATCTCTTTTGCAAAGTCATACCAAGAGAGCACACCTTCATTTGAGTAATGATAAACCTCTACATTTTGGTTTTGCAACTTTGGCACAATCTCCAATATAGTTTTAGCTAAATCTCTTGCGTAAGTCGGACTGCCGACTTGATCATAAATAACTCCAAGCTCATCTCTTTCATTTCCTAAGCGAAGCATTGTTTTTACAAAATTACTTCCAAATGATGAGTAAACCCATGATGTTCTAATAATAATTGAGTTTTTTGGATTAATCTCTTGTAGAGCTTTTTCACCATCAAGTTTAGTACTTCCATATACACTATTTGGATCTGTAGCATCTGTTTCTATATATGGTCTATAGTTCTGACCATTAAATACATAATCAGTTGAGATATGAATAAGTTTAATGTTTTTCTCTTTTGAGATTTGCGCTAGAGATTTAACTGCTTTATGATTGATAGCATCTGCTAGATCTTTTTGGGATTCAGCTATGTCGACTGCTGTATACGCTGCACAGTTTATAATAATGTCTATGTTATGTATCTCTATAAAGTCTTTTATGCTCTGTTCGTTCGTTATGTCAAGAGAGTCTCTCTCTGTAAAGAAGAAATCATACGGGTACTCAGATGCTAATCCGTTAAGCTCACTACCTACTTGACCTTTCGAACCAGTTACTAAAACTTTATTCATAATAATTTACCCCGTACTCAAATAAATCATTTGTTTCTTCTAGTCTTGGTTGTATTTTATCTTTTGCAGAGAGGTTAAGAGAAGAAGAATCTACTTGCCAATTGATTCCTAAATCTGAATCATCAAAGGCAATACCTCTGTCATTTTCGGGAGAATAATAGTTGTCAACCTTATAGGCAAATATTGTATCGTCTTCTAAAACTATAAATCCATGGGCAAAGCCACGCGGTACAAGAAGTTGTCTTTTATTTTCACCTGTGAGTTCAACTGCTACATGTTTACCAAAAGTAGGACTTTCTTTTCTGATATCTACTGCAACATCTAAAACTTTTCCTTGGATTACACGAACAAGTTTTGTCTGAGCAGAAGGGGCTAATTGGTAGTGAAGACCACGAAGAACACCGCGAGAACTTTTAGACTCATTATCTTGACAAAAGTCTATTTTAAACCCCAAAAACTCTTCAAGTCTGTCTTGGCGAAATGTCTCAACGAAATAGCCACGAGCATCTCCATGAACTATAGGTTCGCATATAACAACATCCGGTATTTCCGTTCTTATAAATCTCATCGTTTTACAGTACCTTCTAGGGCTCTTCTTATTAGATATTGGCCATATTGGTTTTTCTTTAGAGGTTCTGCAAGTTCAAGTAGTTTTTCTTTTGAAATATATCCCATTTCATAGGCTATCTCTTCTATGCAGGCTACCTTTAAAGATTGACGGTTTTCAATTGTCTGAATAAACTGAGATGCTTCTAAAAGGCTTTCATGAGTTCCAGTATCTAGCCATGCATAGCCTCTGCCCATAAGTTCGACTTTAAGTCTTGTTTCTTTCAGATAATCCTGGTTAAGAGTAGTTATTTCTAACTCACCTCTCTCGCTTGGTTTTACATATTTGGCTTTTTTTACTACGTCATTTGGATAGAAGTATAGACCAATAACTGCATAGTTAGACTTAGGTTCAGTCGGTTTTTCCTCTATGCTTGTCACATCGCCATTTGTATTGAATTCAGCAACACCATATCTCTCAGGATCTTTTACATAGTAACCAAATACTGTTGCTTTATTCTCGTTAGTAGCATTTTTTACACTTTGAGCAAGAAGATCAGTTAATCCATGTCCGTAGAATATATTATCACCAAGAACGAGACAAACATCATCGGTACCAATAAACTCTTCTCCTAATATAAAAGCTTGAGCTAAGCCATCAGGTGATGGTTGTTCGATATATGTAAATTGCATACCGATATCAGAACCGTCACCAAGAAGTTCTTCAAACCTTGGTAAGTCATGGGGGGTTGATATTATTAATATTTCTGTTATTCCAGCTAACATAAGAACTGAAAGTGGATAGTAAATCATAGGTTTATCATAGATAGGAACTAGCTGTTTACTTACACCTTTGGTAATTGGATAGAGTCTTGTTCCTGATCCGCCTGCTAGTATTATACCTTTCATAATTTCTCCAGTCCATTCTTGCAAATATATATGTCTTTTTTTGTTTCCATTAAAGCTTCCGTTTTTGATGAAATATCATCATTAAAAATTTTTTTATGATAGAGGTGTACTACAATAGCTGCATTCCTACATGACTTCATCCTAATTCCAAAATGTTTTAGTCTTCTTTCTATATCCGTATCTTCACCAGTTGTTGGGAGTGTAAAATCTTCATCATAACCATTTATTTGAACTAAATTTTCTTTATAGCAAGACCAATTACAACCAACTATATGAGAGTTTTTCCTTCCAAGTTTATGTATTAGTTTGAAAATTACAGATTCTGTTTTAAATTCCATTCCTTCATCTATATGTCTTATATTATCTTGTTTTAGTTTAAAATAATTCACAAAATATTTTTTTTCAAATTCTTTCATGGTAAGTTGATTTGATCTTATTAAAGAGCTAAAGTACTCCCCTGGTTCAGTTCTTCTGCCACAAAGTACTGTGTTTTTTTCGCTTAAGTCTATATGAGCTTTTACAAAGTTTGTATACGGAACACAATCTCCATCTATAAATATTAAATACTCACTTGTAGATTTTTTGATAGCTTCATTTAGAATTTTTTCTTTCATCCAGCCATTGTCTGCTTGAGAAATATGAATTATATTTTTATTGTTTAAAGAGTTTATATACTGTTTGATGTTTTCATGCTCAGCATCTTCAGCTACTATTATTTCATCAGGAATATGAGTTTGAGATAGTAAAGAGTTTATAATGAGTTTTAATGCTTCTAAATCACTATAGATAGCAATAATTACACAAGTTTTCATTTAAACTACTTCCAATTATTAGCTCTTAATTCTTCGATATATTCTTTAATAGTCCTAGTGGGTTTCCATCCAAGAGCTTCAGTTTTGGCTGAGATTACATCCGCAGTCATTCTATTGCCTTTTCTCTCTGGTAACATTTGGATCTTACCGTCGTACATCTCAGCAATCTCCTTGATGCTATATGCTTCAGGGCTTCCTATTCCAAACTCATCTCCATATCCATTCTCTCCGACTAAGACTAAGCCGTCGATAATATCATCGATATGAGTGAAATTTCTTTTTTGAGAGCCTGGACTTACTATGGTGAGTGGCTCACCATTTTTCATTTTCTCTTTGAATAGTGCTATTAGAGTTGCATATTTTCCAGTTTGAATTTCTCTAGGTCCATATACATTGTAGAAGTATGTAATCGCATACGGTACATTGAACCAAGCGCCATAATTTTGTACAAGCTCAGTATTTGTTGCTTTTGTCCAAGCGTAAGGACTTGCACTTCTGCCTAAACCACCATCTCCAAACTTTGTACTACTGCCTGCATAAAGTATTTTACACCCATGTTTTCTTACAAATTCAAGTACTGCAAAAATACCATCTTTATTGAATTTCCAAACTTTTTCAATATCATCAAAACTTTGCTCAACTCTTGAATATTCACCAAGGTGATATACCATATCTGGTGCAAAGTTTATTAGCTTATCTATATCAGCTGTTAAACCTTCTATATAAGTCACATTTGCTACATGATTGTCTTTACTACCAGTGAAATAGTTGTCTAATGAATAAACATCATTATCTTCGTTACTTGCAAGTCTCTCACAAAGGTGACTTCCAACAAATCCAGCTCCACCGGTTACTAAAATCTTTTTTCTCATATTGCTTTGTACCTATTAGATTAATTTAAGAAGAGATTTTACACTATACTTGCTGATTTTATGCTGTTATAGACTTGTTCTACACTTATACTCTTCATACAAATATTGTCTTTGCAGTTTTTCATAACCTCTGTTTTATAACATGGAGAACATGGCAAATTAGCACTTATGATATGAACTTCGTTTGTTGGACTTTTGTATGGTCCAGTTTCATTTGCCGGAGTTGGACCGATTAGTGCAAACACCTTAGTATTTACTGCTGAAGCCATGTGTGCAGTTCCTGTATCTGTTGCAATCAACCCAACTGCAGCGTCTATTACACCAACTAAGTCTGGCAAAGTAGTTTTACCAACCAAGTCAATAACATTGTTTGGATACGGTTTTAGAAGGTTGAAGAACTCATCTTCACCTCTGTTCCCAACAATCACAACTTCTATCTCTTTGCTTAGTCTTTCTATTAGCTCTATCCAACTACTGTTTTCCCAAGCACGATAATTTAAAATATTTCTTTTTTGATGAGAGTTACTAGGACTGATTATGATATATCTTTCACTCAGACTTATCTTTTGTTTTAGCTCATCTTTTGAAGTCCCGATAAGCCTTGGAAAGCTTTGGTTGTATATCTCTTCGTCAACAATATCTTTAAAAGATAGTTTGGTGATGTCAACCATATGTACTATACCTTTTGGTATTGACATGTCTGTAAAATTGTAACCCGTTTTTTGATTGGCAATTATATTATCCACCAAGCTTTTAAACTGCTTCCCACTTTCAAAATTTATTAGTAAGTCATAAGCTTTCTTTTTAGAGTTTTTTATAATATCTTTTTTTTGAGAGCTTAGTAAAATAGGTATTTTTTTATGTTTGAGGGGGAAAACTTTATTTACTCTAGGATCTTTGTTAAATAGGGTTCCAACTCCGGGCGTACATACAAAATCGATAATAGTATTATCGCCAAATTGAAGTTTGAGAGCGTCTATAATACTAGTAGCGTATACTAAGTCGCCCAATGCTCCACATCTAATGATTAATACTGATTTCGCTGACATGTAGAGTTTGCCTTTGGTTAATTTTTGTAATTATATCAAGTTTAATTTCTAATGAGTATAGTTAGTGTAAAATAGCGTTATTACTTCATGGAGATATATTTGAAAAAAGTTTTAAAAAGATTTTTCCCCTATATAAAAGAATACAAATTTCAATATTTTTTAGTGCTTATCGGGATTATTCTGACGGTTAGTGCTACTGCTGCCACTGCCCATATTATGAAACCATTAATGGATGACATGTTTATAGCAAGGAAAGAAGAGATGCTGCTTCTAATCCCTATCGGTTTGATTGGCATCTATTTTTTAAAGGCAATAGGTCGTTATATACAGTCAGTATATATGAACTACATTGGACTTCATATAGTTACGCGATTTAGAGAGCTTTTACTTGAAAAGATGGTTAGTCTTGATATGGGGTTCTTATATATGAACAGAAGTGGAGAGTTAATATCTCGTGTAACAAATGATATAAATAGAATCCAATATTTTGTATCAAATATGCTACCGGAACTTTTTCGTGAGTCCTTAACAGTTATTGCTCTTATAATATACATTATATATTTAAACCCTATGTTGGCACTTTACTCTTTAGTTGTAGTCCCATTAGTTATTTACCCGCTTATTTTAATAGCAAAAAAATTAAAAAAGTATTCACATCGTTCACAAGCAAAAAATGCAGATGTGGTAACTAGACTTACAGAGGTTTTTAATAATAGTGAAATTATCAAAGCAAATGCAACAGAAAAGTTTGAACTTGAGCGTTTTAGTGTTCAAAACTGGCAGTTCTTTAAAATAAATATGAAGTCAGTCTATGTAGGAGAGATAGTATCTCCAATGATGGAGATAATAGGTGCCGCCGGACTTGCTGCAGTTATCTTTGTCGGTGGTAGAGAAGTTTATAATGAGAATATGACAGTTGGTGAATTTACTGCATTTTTAACTGCTGTAGGACTTGTTTTTCAACCTATTCGTCGTATCGGGTCGATTTATTCAAAAATTCAAGATGCAATTGCCGCAAGTGAGAGAGTTTTTGAAATAATGGATACTAAAAGTAAAATAGTAGATGGTCAAGAACTTTTAGAAAATGATATAAAAGAGATAGAATTTAAAAATGTATTTTTGAAGTACGAAGACGCATACGCACTTGATGATGTGAGTATAAAGATAAAGCAGGGTGAAAATATTGCACTTGTTGGTGATAGTGGTGGTGGAAAGTCTACTTTTATAAATATGCTTCTTCGTTTTTATGATCCTAATGTCGGTAGCATCTTTGTAAATAACAGAGATATAAAAGATTATACACAGGATTCTTTAAAACATCATATCTCTCTTGTTACTCAGAGAATATATATTTTTCAGGACTCACTTGCAGCGAATGTTGCTTATGGTCAAGAAATAGATGTTAAGAGAGTAAAAGAAGCTTTAAGACTAGCAGATGCTTCACTGTTTGTTTCATCTCTTGAAAATGGGATAGATACAATGATGGAAGAGTTCGGATCAAACCTTTCAGGTGGTCAGAGACAGCGTGTGGCAATAGCTAGAGCGATATATAAACACTCGTCACTTCTACTTTTTGATGAAGCTACATCGGCACTTGATAATGAGAGTGAAAAGAGAATCCAAGAAGCTTTAGATGAGTACACAAAAGATAAGATTACTATTACAATTGCTCATAGATTAAGCACTATAGAACATGCTGATAAAATACTTGTAATGCAAAAAGGTAAAGTAGTGGCATCTGGAAGTCATAGTGAACTTTTAGAAAAATCTGAGGTTTATCAAAGATTAGCTGGAGAGTTTGATAAATAAATTAATAGGTTTATTAGTATTTTTTAGAGATAATCGCGGTAATTAAACTATAAATGGATTTTTTATGCTGGATTTCTCAAAATTTTTAAAGTACTCAAAACCAGGTCCTCGATATACAAGTTACCCAACTGCACTAGAATTTAGTGATGCTTATGGTTATGATGAATATATCCAAAAGTTAGAATCACAAGACTCTTCTCGTCCAATAAGTCTTTATTTTCACCTGCCTTTTTGTAGAAATGCATGTTACTTTTGTGGCTGTAATGTTGTGTTTACTTCTAAAGATGACAAAATGATTCGTTATATGGATTATCTAAAAAGAGAATTGGTAATACTTTCAAAACATCTTGATTGTAATCGTGAAGTCCTTCAGATGCACTTTGGTGGAGGAACACCGACATTCTTTACAGCGGCACAGCTTAAAGAGATTATTGCAGAGATTAAATCATACTTTCCAAACTTTCGCAGTGATGCTGAGATCAGTTGTGAGATAGATCCTCGTCATATAGATGAAGATCAGATGCGTGTAATGAGTGAAGCCGGATTTAACCGTGTAAGTTTTGGTCTTCAAGATTTTAACGAAAAAGTTCAAGTTGCAGTACATAGAATTCAGCCATATGCTATTTCAAAAGATGCAATGGATTTAGCTAGAAAATACAATATGATTTCAGTGAATGTAGATTTGATTTATGGACTTCCATATCAGACTCTTGAAACATTTAAAGAGACTCTAGCTCTTTCTCTTACTCTTAACCCTGATAGATTCGCAGTATTTAATTATGCTCACGTTCCTTGGCTTAAAAAAACTATGAGAAAGATAGATGAGACTACTCTTCCTCTTCCTGATGAAAAACTTCAAATTATGCAGTACACTATAGACTTCTTGACTTCTCATGGTTATAGAATGATTGGTATGGATCACTTTGCAAAACCTGAAGATGATCTATTTAAAGCCATTGATAAGGGTGAACTGCATAGAAACTTCCAAGGTTACACTACTAAAGGTGGAGCTGACCTTATCGGAGTAGGACTTACCTCTATCGGTGAGGGTGTTGACTCATACAATCAAAACTTTAAAGTTATGGGCGAGTATGAAGAGGCTATAGATGCTGGTAAACTTCCGTTTGAGCGTGGTATTGTTCTAAATGAAGACGATCAGATCAGACAGTACGTAATTATGGAGCTTATGAGCAACTTTAAACTTGATATAAAAAGATTTGAGAAACTTTTTAACATAGAGTTTAAAACATATTTTGCAGATGCAATAGAAGCACTTAAACCTTTTGCAGAGGACGATCTTTTAACAATGGATGAAAATCATATAGAGTGTAGTGAAACAGGAACTCTTCTTATACGTAATATAGCTATGCCTTTTGACGCGTATATGAAAAAGCATGCTGCAAGCTCTAAAACATTTTCAAAAACGGTGTAGAAATGAGCAAAACGCCTCAAGAAATTTTTGATTACGCTAACATCACTGATGATTGTGTAAAGTGTGGAAAGTGTATTCCAGTTTGTACTATTCATAATGTAAACGCCGATGAGGTTACTTCTCCTCGTGGATTTTTAGATCTTTTGGGAGCATACCAAAGAGGAAAACTAGACTTAGATAAAAATGTAAAAGACATCTTTGAGAGCTGTTTTTTATGTACAAACTGTGTAGATGTTTGTCCCAAATCACTTCCTACAGATATGGTTATTGAGCAAGTTCGCTCAGATATAGCACAAAAGTTTGGAATAGCTTGGTATAAAAAAGCCTTTTTCCTGCTGCTTCGTCATAGATGGATGAATGATTTGGCTTTTAAACTTGGATGGGTATTTCAGACTTGCGGGTTTAAGATTAAAGCCGACATAGACTCTATGAACTCACGCTTTTCTATTCCTATGTTAAAAGCAGACAGACTACTTCCAAGTCTTAGAAAAACATCATTTTTAAATACATATCCAGAAAATATAAATAATGGCGGGAAAAGAAAAGTAGCTATTTTTATAGGTTGTTTAGGTAATTATAATTATAAAGATGTTGGAACCGGTCTCTTAGAAATATTGGGTCACTTAGAGATAGACGCATTCTTAGCAAAAAATCAAAAGTGCTGTTCTGCTCCTGCATACTTTACAGGTGATTTCGATACTGTTGATTACAATGCAAAGTTCAATATTGAGTACTTTGAGAGTTTTAGTAGCGATGTTGAAGCTATTATTGTCCCTGAAGCTACATGTTCCGCAATGCTTAAAATCGACTATGAACATTACTTTCACGACCAGCCGGAGTGGAAAGCTAGGGCTGCAGCGATTAAAGGTAAAATCTTTATGGCAACAGAGTGGCTTCAGCATCATACGCATCTAGAACAACTTCTTAAGACAAAGAAAAAAGATACAAAGATAGTAACGTATCATGATCCATGTCACGCTAAGAAGATGCAAGGCATCCATGCTGAACCTAGAAACTTGATCAGTAAAAACTACAACATCGTAGAGATGAGTGATCCAAATGTTTGTTGTGGGTTTGGCGGGGTGACAATGCAGAGTGAAAAATATCATTTTGCAAAAGCAGCCGGTATTCCAAAAGCAGCAATGATTAAAAATACTCATGCAGATGTAGTAAGTGCTGAATGTAGTGCTTGTAGAATGCAGATAAATGCTTCTATGAGTTACGCTGACGTTGAAACTGTATTTAAAAACCCTATTGAGCTGATCGCTGAAGCTTTACGAGACTAAGACTATATGACAGCTTGGAATCATATATATGATACGTTTGACCCGATAGCTTTTCACATAATCTCTTTTCCCGTTCATTGGTATGGGATTATGTATGTCTTGGCGCTTGTCAGTGCTCTATATATTGGTAAATATTTTATTAAAAGAGATAATCTAGACTTCAAAGGTAAAGAGATTGACAACTATTTTATCTATGTAGAGATAGGCGTTATTTTAGGTGCAAGACTAGGGTATATCCTGTTTTACGATACCCAGACTCTCTACTATCTATCTCAGCCTTGGCAGATATTCAATCCATTTCAAAACGGTGAGTTTGTAGGTATACGTGGTATGAGTTATCATGGTGCTATCTTTGGCTTTCTTATAAGTACATATCTATACTCAAGGAAGCACAAAGTTGCCTTTGGAAAGATTATGGATCTTGTAGCTCTTAGCGTACCTCTTGCCTTTGTATTCGGTCGTATAGGTAATTTTTTAAACCAAGAACTCATTGGTCGAGAGACAGATGTAAGCTGGGGGATTTTAGTTGATGGTGTTCTTCGTCATCCTTCACAACTTTATGAAGCAGTTTTAGAAGGCTTTGGTGTTTTCATAGTTGTTTATGCTTATAGAAAGTACCAAAGATTTAGTGGTGAACTGATTTTAGTTTATGCTATCAGTTATGGTATTTTTAGAGCTATCGCTGAGATTTACCGTGCTCCGGATGTACAAATAGGTTATGTGTGTTGTAATATGATAACTCAAGGTCAAGTTATGAGTCTAGCTATGAGTTTAGTTGGAGTTGTCGCTTGGGTTTATTATGAGAGATTAGCTAAAACAAAAGGTCTTAAGAAGAATTCTTAAGACTTTCTATCGTGACGGTGAAGTTTTTTATCTCTCTCCACTGAACCCCTCCAAAAATAATTTACCAACCAGTATGCACTTAAAGAACCAACTACAGAGTAAAAAAGAGTTCCCGTATAGAGGTCTATAAATATATCATCAAGATTTTTGCTAAACCACTCTAGTGTCATCTCAACTTCTAACGGCTCACTTCCTAATAAGAAAGCACCCGTCATATATTCCATATAATACATAGGCGGCATTGTGAAGGGGTTGCTAAGCCAGCACATTGCGAGACCTATAGGCACATTAAACTTGAAAAATGGCATCATCGCAAGTACAAGCAGCATCTGCATGGGCATTGGAATAAAAGCTATAAACAGACCAATTAGTACAGCTCTTGATACCATTCTTCTATTTGTTGACAGATATTCCGGTGCTACTTTGTATTTTTTTATAAATTCTTTTAGTTTTTCGCTTTTACTTATTTTTTTCAGATTTTTTCTAACCATTGGTGTCACTTATTATTTAATTGCAATGATTATATCTTTATGCAACTTACAGTTCAAATAATATGCATGAGTTTACTCTATATTCTCACTTGGCTCACCAAAGTAATAGCCTTGAGCAAAATCAACATCAAGCTCTAGAACCTTGTCAAAAATATTTTTAGAGTAAACGAACTCTGCTACTGTCTGAATATTCATCTTTTTTGCAAAGTCTACTATTGTTTGCGTAATAAGCTGAGAATTCTTATTTGTATCTATATTTTTTATCATTGAACCATCTATTTTGATGTAGTCAACTTTTAACTTCATTAGGTATTCGAAGTTAGAGTATCCAGTGCCAAAGTCATCTATAGATACTCTGGCACCATATTTTTTAACTTCATTAATAAACTCGATTACTTCATCAAAGTTCTCTATACCCTCTGACTCTATGATCTCAAAAATAACTCTTCCTCCCATTTGAGAACTGCGTAGTTTTTCCAGTATAAAATTGTAGATATCTCTATTTAATATATCTTCAACAGAGATATTTATAGATACTAGATATGAGACATCTCTAAATTTTTCAAATGTTTTATCTATCATTATTTTTGTAAGTTGATGATAGAGTTTATTTCTTTTGGCGAGTTCTAAAAAGTGAATAGGTGCTATGTAAGTATTGTCTTCATCAACAATTCTCATAAGAGACTCATACTTAACAATTTTTTGTGTTTTAGCATCTACTATTGGTTGAAATAGAGGTACTATTCTATTCTCATCTATTGCCTTTTTTAGACGTTTTGTCCAGCTAAAGTTCTTTTCATACTCTTTTGCCATTGCCATAGACTCATTATAAAGCAGGTAGTGTTTTCTATTTTTCTTAGCTACTACTAGAGCTGTATCTGCATTTACAAGAAGCGTCTCCGTACCGTAAGCCATACCGATAGTGGCACTTAGGTTAACTTCACTTTTTGAGTCTATTTTAAAGCTCTCCTGGGAAATTCTTTCACTTATTAAAGAAGCAAACATTAAAAATTCTTTTAGATCTATTCCTTTTTGACATAGATAAGCAAACTCATCTGAATGAAGTCTGTATAGTGCTCCCTCACTTGGTATGTTTTTGTGCAAAAATGCAGCAAATTCTTTTAATAGTTTGTCTCCGGCTTCATCACCGTATAAATCATTTATCTCTTGAAAAGAATCAATATTAATGATCATTAAAAAAGAGTTTAGTCGTAATTCAAGCTTTTCTGTTAATCTTCTTCTGTTTTGAAGACCTGTTAAGTTGTCAAAGTAAAATTGGTGTTCTATAGAATCAAGCATATTATTGAAAACATCTTTTATCGCATCTATCTCTTCTATATTGTCATTTACCTCTACACGCTTTGTCATATCATGAGAGCTTGTAATATTTTTAATTACATTTGAGAAATTTTTAATTGGTTTTATTAAGTACCTGTCAAGCTCTATAAAAATTGCTAAGAATATTACTAATGAAAATACAGCGATGAATAGAATAAAAAAGTTTATCATCTCATTTAGAGATACTTTTAGCTCATTTACAGGGTATGATATATCTATAACGCCTAATGTTTCACCGGCTTTTGCATTAGTATGACATTTTAAACAAGCACCTTTGGCTACTACAGGATAATAATAGTTTATAAAGTCCAAATTAGAGATATTCAGAGATTCTTTACCCTTCATCGCTTCTTTAATTGTTAAAATTGATTCTCTAGCTATTTTATCTTTTTCTATATCCCCATATAGATTAGCAACAATGCTACTTCTATAGACATTGATTTTCATATTTTCGTCTACCGTGTTTAATCTATCGATAATCTCATTGAGGTCATTTTTGCTCCAACCTCTCTGCATAGCAGTATATAGTGTTTCAAATACAAGCATACTAGTTTTTTTAGCATCTATATGTGCTAAAGTGGATATTGCATTTTTTTTCATATATTCGCTGTAGATGTAAGCAGAAAGGAGCGTAACAAAAAGGGTAATTATTATGATTTTAGCTGTTATCTTTGTATAAGTTGTTTTTTGAGCCTTCAACTAAAAGTCCTTTAAATGTATTGGTATTATTTGTAATAGAATAATACTATAATAGAATAAAATATCTATTGTACTCAAGTACAATAGATATTTTTTTATCAATTCCCCTTATTCTTTTAATAATATGCTAAAATTCCACCAATAAATACAATCTCTCTCACCAAAGGTGAAGCTTCAGTGACTTAGTAAAAGCTGGACTTGTTCAGGTTTTATGAGATTTAATAATAGGATATATATGTCATTTGAAAAACTAGGGCTAATCAAGCCATTGCTTGGAGCTATCAAAGAGTTAGGTTATGAACATCCAACGCTTATACAAAAAAGAGCTATTCCTTTAGTCTTGGCAAAGAGCGATATCTTCGCTACTGCTCAGACAGGAACAGGCAAAACAGCAGCTTTTGCTCTTCCGATTTTACAAAAACTCAGAAACACTACTGCCGATGAAAACAGAGCCATCCGAGCTGTGATTCTTTCACCGACTCGTGAACTTTCTATTCAAATACATGAAGATGTAAAAAACTACTCTAAGCATATGAGTCTTACCAGTGCTATATTAGTCGGTGGTAAAGACATAGAGTCTCAACAGCGTATGCTTAAAACTGGTATAGACATTGTCATAGGAACTCCTGGACGTTTTATGGAACTTATGGAAAAAGGGTTAGACTTTTCAAATATAGAAGTCTTTGTAGTTGATGAAGCAGATAGAATGCTGGATATGGGTTTTTCAAAAGAGATAAGAAAAATTCATCTGCAACTTCCAAAAAGACATCAGACTCTTCTTTTCTCAGCTACTTACAGTGACAAGGTTAGAAAGCTTTCAAAACAGATTCTTACTAAACCTGCTTTTATAGAGACTGCTAAGAAAAATACTACAGTCGATACTATCAACCAAGTTGCGTACATGGTTGATACTGATAGAAAAGCAGAACTTTTAGCTTATCTTATCGGTTCAAGAAACTTTCCTCAGGTTTTAGTATTTACTAAAACAAAAGTAAGTGCAGATGCACTATTTATAGAGCTTCAAAAAGATGGTCTTAAGTGTGGAATCATCCATGGAGATAAAACACAGGCCAACAGACTAAAAACTCTTACTCAGTTTAAAGAGGGCAAGATCAGAGTTCTTGTCGCAACAGACATAGCTTCTCGTGGTTTAGATATCGAAGAACTTCCATATGTTATTAATTACGAACTTCCTTCTATCCCTGAAGACTATGTTCATAGGGTTGGAAGAACAGGTCGTGCCGGTAGAGATGGTGAAGCTATCTCACTTTTAGATATATATGATAAATATGATATAAAAGATGTTGAGAGACTTATTGGTCAAAAAATACCGCAAGAAGTAGTAGAGGGTTTTGAACCAGATCCTACAATCAGAAGAAAAGATCAAGATGAGATTAAACTAAAGAGTGAGCATAAAAAAGTAGAGAAAAAAAGACCTGCTAAAAAAGCTTTTGTAAAACCGGTTTCAAAGAAAAAAAGAAAAACTACTAAGAGAGATGCTAAGTAATTAGTCTCTTTTAAAGAATAGAGATAGTGTTTCTACCATTTTCTTTGGACTTATAAAGAGCTCTATCAACTCTGTTAAAGAGTGATATCTCATCGTCCCCGTGCTCATAATGAGTTACTCCAAAACTACATGTTATATTATTAATAGCTTCAAATGAATAAGATTCTATCATCTGTCTAAACATCTCAGCTCTTGCAGATGAACTTGCTTTATTTGATCTTGGCATGAGTATAATAAACTCTTCACCGCCCCATCTTGCAAAGATATCTGAATCTCTAATCTGAGTTTTTATTAGATTTGATAGTGAAACTAAGATTCTATCTCCAACATCATGACCATGGTTATCATTGACATGTTTAAAGTGGTCAATATCAAATAAGATCATAGATAGTGAACTTTCATTTATTTTAGAATTTTTTATCTCAAATGATAGCAGTTCATCAAACTTTTTTCTGTTGTATATTTTTGTCAAGTGGTCTTTAGTGGAAATCTCATAAAGCTCTTTAGCTTCTCTTTGAGCAGTGAAAATAGTTTCGTTAAATGTTTCTAAGACACCTTTGAAGTTTGTATCAAAAACATAGCTTATATTTTCATATAGTTCTTCATTCATCTCATGTTTTTGAAAGATGTCTTTTATGATTGCTTTTCGAAAGTTTATGCATATCATGAAAAGTTCAGAAGAGGAGATATTTTTTTCTTTTAAGTACTCAAGGAGCTTTGTTATAACAGGACAGTCACCAATCTTTTGAGTCCCATGGACTACATCGATAAAGTAGTTCAGCACAGGGTGTGCATAGTTATGTTTAAACATATCAATATCAACACCATGAAAGTCAAGTATCTCTTGAACATCAGCATCTGACAACCAAATATTTACGATGTCTTTTCTTGAATTATCAATGATACTAATATTGTTTTTTAGCTCTCTTATCTTGTCAAAGTCCAAAACATAGTCTCCTTTGTGCTTGTATTGTCCTATTGTAGTCAAAATTTTATTGTTTGTTCTTTAAAGTGATATGAAAAAATGTGATATAACTAATCTTCATCAAATAAACGGTGATAAAGTAAACCGTAACTAATATATGTCATTGGTATAGTCCAGATTAGACCGATGCCAAGAGGTAAGGCACTGATTATAATGATAATGCCACTAAGAAGAGATAATCCAAAGAACTTAAACCACTGCTCTGTTACAGTTTTACGAGACAGTTCCATAGCTTCCCAAACGCCAAGCCCCTTGTCTACTATAAGTGTATAAACAAAAGCGTAAGAGACAGCAAGATAGACGCCGGGGATGATAAGCAGTAAAAAACCGATTGTAAGGATTAGTGTCATTGCAACGTAAGCTAACATTATTGGGATTATCATCCCAAAGTAGTCAAATATAGATGGAATGCTCAACTCTTCTTCTCTTGCACGTTTTACTCCAAGAATCATGATTCCGATTAAGATAGGAAGAGTAAAGAGCATCTCTACGGTCGAAGAAGCATAAGCGTTTACAAGTGATTCACCGTTTGGAAATATAAACTCTACAAGTGATTTAACAAATAGAGCGATTAGAGCATATATTATTATTGAGCCAACAAAAGTAAGTTTAACTCCCTCTGTACGACGAAAGCCCTCTTTTAAAACACCGGTTATGGAGAAATCATAAGTCATATGAAGCCTTTTTTGATATTATACCAAGTATGTTTAAAGATTATAAATTAGAAATTTTATATAGAGATGATTATCTTGTCTGCATCAACAAACCAAGTGGACTTCTTGTCCACAAGTCTATGATAGACAGACACGAGATATATTTTGCTATGAAGATGCTGCGTGACCAGATAGGGCAGTGGGTATATCCTATTCACAGGTTGGATAAACCGACATCGGGTGTTTTGCTTTTTGCACTGGATAAAGAGACGGCAAAACTAATGTCCGAACAGTTTAAAGAGCACACAACTAAAAAAACATACATCTGTGTAGTTCGTGGATATACAGAAGCATCTGGACTAATAAATCATGCGCTAAAAGAGAAACTGGATAAGATAGCAGATAAAGATGCAGGCAAAGAAAAAGAGGCTCAAGAAGCTGTTACAGAGTATGATACCCTTGCCGCAGTAGAACTTGACTTTGTAGTTGGCAGATATGATAAGACCCGCTACTCTCTCGTAAAAGTAAAACCGCGGACAGGTCGAAAGCATCAGATACGAAGACATATGAAACATATCTCGCATCACATCTTAGGTGATACAAAATATGGACGTGGAGAACATAATATATTTGTACGAGATAAGTTCAATTGTCATAGACTACTTCTTCATGCGATATCTTTGGAGTTTAAACATCCATACACGCATGAGACTCTGCTTGTAGGTGCAGGTTTGGATGAGATATTTAACTCTATTCTTGGTTCATTTTTCCAACAGCACACGACACAAAGCTCTTTGCTTTAAGTCCAGTTGCTCTAAAAGTTCCAAGTATCTCATCATCCATCGGATAACCAAGACCTCTCATCTTTTTACGAAAAAGTTTTTCGTGCTCTTCATCTGTTATCTCCAGCGTTACTACTCTCGGGTCTTGTTCTAAGTCGACTTCAACCTCGCCAAAATTTTCTCTTAGTGATTCTTTTACAGTGTTAGCACAACCCCCACATTTAATGTTTAGTGCTTTAAAACTTTTTTTCATTTATTCTCCTTTATAGATTCTTTATTTAAATTTTTTGGATGTATTACTTTGCCATCATATATTACATTACATCCCTTTGGCATGATTATATTTGGTCTAAGGATGTTTGATGTAGATTCTATAAGAGATGAACTCTCTGAAACTACATCAGAAGTGATAGATATATTGGCATCCGTTCTAAAAACTTGGTTTACTCCAAACGAAGCAACATCATCTATGGTCTCAGTTGAAAAGTTAAGAATCTTTCTACCAGTCTTTAAAATAGAAGTAGGTACTCTCTCTACTATATTAACAAGAGTTGAGGTGGTTTTCGCTGCTTTAGGGTCTTTAATATTTCCACTTAAGGCTTGTGTGATGATCGCACATCCTTGTCTATCTACTATGCTGACATCAAGAGAATTTATATCTCCGTTTTGCTTAAAGTCACCAATGGCTGCTATGAGAAACTTATCAGTTCTGAATGCCACATCATCAAGTTTTACGTTTTTATCTTTTAGAGAGGTATTTAACTGTAGATGATTTATATTTGTCTGGCTTTTGTTTGCATCTGTAAAGTTAGAAAAGATGGATTTTGACATACTTAGAACATTAAGACCCATTAAATCGTTAACTGTTGATATCTTTTCATCTATATTGATACCTATTATTACGGAATTTTTAAGAGAGATATCACTCTTCGCTGACTTTTCTTTTATGTTATAAGAAGCAGCACCATTTAAATCACCACAAATAAAAATATCATTTTCATTGATGAGGTGAGCCACTTTTGTTATGTCTAGATGCTTTAGTCCTATAGATAAGATACTTTTTTCTAAAGTAAGCTTTGCTTCACCGCCTAGCGAGTTTGTTGTTATGTTTAGAGCATCTGTATATTCGCCGTCAATTTTAAAAGGACCATGAAATGCGTTTGCCATCAACGCTCTGTATTTATAAAGATCTTGTACATCAAATAAAAAGTCAGTTTTTATCTGCTCATTTTCATAAGAAAAAGAGTGTACTACTAGCTTGTCTTGTCCATGTGCTAAAAATCCTTTTGCTTCATATGGAGCTTTTGGCTCTATCTTGATATCCAGTTTTAGAGGTATATGCTCTTTTTTATAGTGCATAACAAGATTGTCTTTTATTCTTAGTAGCTTTGGAGTGTACTGACCGCTTAGATCTAGTGAAAGCGAGTTGTCTATCCTTTCGAGTTTCATATTTCTGCGTAGTTCATCACTCTTTATCTTAAAGTCTATAACTTCAAGACTCCCTTGAGCTTCAACGTTCACAAGCCCAAAGAGTATCTTAGGTTTTTCAAGTGCTGTGGCTAGTCTGTGTAGATTCATGTCATATGTATAAAATTTAAAATGTTTATTTTCTAGTTCTAAACGTGTTATGGCACCAAAACTGGAACTGTAAGCATTAAGTGTAAGGTGTTTTTTGTAGCTTGCTTTTCCACTCACATCAAATGAGTCTTTTTCAAGTGGCACAGATGCTTTGAAGTTTGACTCAAGCAGTTTTGACTTTAGATTGTACGAACCGTCAGCTTCTGCATGGATATTACGCTTTTTTACTTTTGCATCTGTCTCTATAGAGAAGTTTACTTTTTCAAAATCACCTTTTGCCTTTATGTCGATTAGACCACTTGCCTGAGGTTTTACAGATGCAAACTTTTGAAGTTCTTCTAAATCGAGTCTTTTCATACTTACATCAAACTTTTTATCTTCTAGATGCAAGGTTGTATTACCCTTAAAATTATTGCTTTTAGCATCTAGTTTTAAGATGTCTTTGAAGTAGATATCACCGCTAAATGCAAAAAGTTTTTTCATAAACGAGGCACTTAGTTTGTATGAAGTAGTCAGTTTTTTATCTTTGTACTTCAAGTCTGGAACGCTCAGTCTTACTCTCTCTACTCTTTGCTTATCGGCCACGAGCCAAGGAGAGCTAAAAATGAAGTCACTGTCTAGTGTCTTTGTATCTATCTTCCCTTTTAGGTTTAGATATCCACGTGCTAGAGGTTTTTGCTCTGCTGCTTTTAAGACCTTTGATAGATGCAGGTTTCTAGCGTTGTAGTAAAGTATATCTTTTTTGTAAGTAGCATCTAAATCTCCACCAAATGATGAAGTGTGCATTGAAGTATAAAGTGTTTTAGTGTTTATCTTGAGCTTGTCTATGTCCAGTTTTACATCTTTAAAGGCTATTTTTGTAGATGCTGAGATGTTTCCATCTTTAAAAGTTCCATTTGCTTCTAGACTCGTTTTGTAAAAGTTTGGAGGTTTAAATGATGTTACAAGTTTGTAGTTTGCTTCTCTCTGAAATAGTTTTATATCTACATCTTTGATATGAGTACCTGAAATATTTATGGCTTTTGTTTGCAAGTCTATAGATGTATTGGCATCTGTATATAGGTTGAGATCAAAGTCTACTACTGCATCTACTTTTACCTCTTTGTTGTTTTGCTCTTGAAGTGTCTTTAGACTTAGAGAAGTGGCATCTACACCAACGTACCAGTTCTCTTTTAACTGTTTTACTGTGACTTTCGCATCTGCTCCGTAAAGAGAAGCATCTCCGGTTATCAGAAGCACCTTATCGTAGTAGATATCTGCAGTAGCCTCACCACGACCCTTGAGTGGGTGGAAAGTTTTAAAAGCATCTATATCACCACTGTAATAAGCTCTGACTTTAAGTGGATAGATGCCTATGACGTTTGCACTTATAGTGTTGTCTGACTCTGAGATGTATGCGTCTGCTCTAAGAGGAATGATACTGATAGAAGTGACTTTTACTTTTTGCTCTAAAAGCTTTGAAGCGTACTCTTCTATAAAGTGTGATGTGACAGGTTTAAAGAGAAAAACGACAGCGATTACAAGAACACCGAAAATATACTTTATCACTACAAGCTTCCTCTTTTTTTAAGCATTTTACTACATTGCACCTTGTCAATGTTTAATTTATACTCTTTATGTATAATCCCTTTATATTTACTCAGGAGAAATCATGGAAGCAATCTATCCATACGCACATATTATCCACCTTATTTTAGCGATAATCTTTTTAGGTTATGTATTTAGCGATTTGGCTGTTATCTCGACACTTAAGAACAAGTTTGAAAAAGATACACAACAGAAGATAAACCAGACACTTGGAAAAAGAAGTTTTAAAATCTTTCCACTTACACTTCTGTTTTTAGTGCTGACTGGTGGTATGATGATGTCAAAGTTCATCAACTCAGATGCAGGTTTCTTTGAGACTGATCTACAGAAAATCTTAGTGTTTAAAATAGCACTAGTTCTTATCATAGTAGCAGGTGTAGGTTCTAACCTTTATGTGAAGTTTACAAAGGGCAAGAAGAGCAACTTTATGGAACATCACTTTCATAAACTTGTAATCGTTCTAGGGCTTTTTATAGTTATAGCTGCTAAGTGGATGTTTTTAGTTTAGAGACTTAGATGCTAGAGTACTCATACCCGCTTTATAGACCACCCGCAGAAGCTGACAATATCATCATCCAAGCTACCTATGGGTGTAGCTACAACAACTGCACATTTTGTTCGATGTACAAAACAAAGAGCTTTGAAGTAAGAGCTATAGAAGATGTCTTTAGAGATGTCGATACTCTTGCTCACTCATATCCAGATGCAAGAAAAGTGTTTTTGGCTGATGGAGATGCCCTAGCCCTTGATACGGACTACCTTTTAAAACTACTCTCTTACTTAAAACAATCATTTCCTAAACTCGGACGCGTCTCACTCTACGCATCTGCACAAAACATACTAAATAAATCAAGCCAAGAGTTAGAAGAGTTAAAGAAAAACGGTCTGAACCTAATCTACTACGGAGTAGAGACGGGTAGTAACACAGTTCTAAAGAAGATAACAAAAGGTGTAAGCCAAAGCGAGATCATCGAGTCACTAAATAAAGCCTCAGATGCAGGGCTGAAAATATCTGCGACAGTCATACTCGGTATGGGTGGGACAAAGTATTCGGATGAACACATAAAAGAGAGTGCAAAGATAATCAACGCTACAAAAGTAAACTACCTCTCAACTCTGCAACTAGGACTCGAAGAGGACTCAAAAGATAAGTTTTACAAACACTTCAATGACTTTGAGATGCTAGACGATACAGAGCTGCTCCAAGAACAAAAAAAGTTTCTACAACTACTAAACCCGACTAACAAAATCATCTTCCGCTCAAACCACGCATCTAACGCCTTGCATCTAGCAGGAAACTTACCAAGAGAGAAGGGAAGGCTGATAGAAGAACTAGACCATGCTTTAAGTGTTGGTGAGATAGCTTTTGTGCCTCGGATGTTTCGCGGGTTTTAAAATATAGATATATTCTCTATGTAAAACAATAAAAACCTCGTATACTGACTATTCATCTTTATCTTATCTGATTAAAATAATCTTATAAAAACCTTACAACTTGAATATATTAATAGGATATAATGTTTTATGTGAAATTATAATACTGTGTAAAAAAGGAAACTAATGAAACCAGAAGCACATAGAATGATTACGGATATAGCTATCTCTCGTTGTGGTGACGTATTGTCAGAGAAAATGAAATCATTCAAAACTGAGATTATTCAGGGAACTGATGATGAAGATAGTACCCAGTTTTACTCTCGTATTACAAATTGGCATTTTTATAGAGCAAATGATTTGATTCCGAAAACTGTAAATAGGTATTATGGAGAATGCAAGACAACTTCAGAAGATATTCTTCAAAAGCGCATAGATGATATGAAAAGCTTTAGCACCGATGATAAAGAGTATTACAACAATTTAGGACGTGTCATTCACCATATACAAGACATGAGTACTCCATCTCATGTCGTCCCTGTCTACCATGCACTTTTTATCAAGGATCATTTTGAAAAATATATGGTCAAACATATTAACGAGAGTGATTTAAGAGATGCTGTGCTTTTAGATAATGAAGTGATAGATTTTAAATCAATATACAATAAGTCTGCAATAGAAACACTAAACTACGTCGACAATACTTCTTTCAATGCAGAGGATATATACAGTATAACTGTAGATCTGCCTCTAAGTATGTTTTGGGAAAGTTATAATCCAAATAAAAATAGCATAAAAGGCTTTGGCTCGTATGGCACTCTGCATAAAGCGTTTAAAAAGATAAAAGACAAAACGGAGGTGTCTGTAGATGATTATACGATACAAAAAGAAGAGTTGGACAAGATAAATGTATATGTATATAACAAAGCCCTGCAAGACACATGTGAAGCGCTGATATATGCTAATCAACTATAGATATATAGAACTTTAGTTAGTGATGGTTTTAAGTTTTGATTGTTTGTTTTTGAAGGGTTCTACAAAATGAAATGGTGTCAAGAGGGGGACTTGAACCCCCGACCCCCGGCTTATGAGACCAGTGCTCTAACCAGCTGAGCTACCGTGACATTTATTTTGTAGGTCGGAATTATAACCATGGAAAGCTTTTATTTTCCTTTTGCTTGGTTATAATCCTTAAATTTGCAAAAAAGCGGCTTTAAACCTAGTAGCTATCTCCAACTTCTGTGTTGTCCAGCATATCCTTGTTAAAGGCTACAACCTTGTTTCTTCCAGTATCTTTTGCTTGGTAAAGAGACATATCCGCAAATTTAATACATTTCCATATACTATCACTGTCTTTTGGAAAGTTTGAACAACCAACACTTAGAGTTTTTGAGAAACTATCTCCATTAGCATAGATTTTTTGTTTTGAAAATTCAATTCTTATAGTTTCTGCAATCTCGATTATTTTTTCTTCTTCACAATTATAAAGAAGTACTAAGAACTCTTCTCCACCATATCTAATAGCCATATCAGCTTTGCGAATACTACTCTTAATTACTCCAGAGACCATTCGAATCGCTTCATCTCCGACATCATGTCCATAGTTGTCATTTATCATCTTAAAGTAATCGATATCTATCATCATAACACCAAAAGAAGTTCCAGCACGTACGGCTTGAGGAATAGAAACATCAGCAAATTCATCTAAAAATTTACGGTTATACATATCTGTTAACTGATCCACTCTAGCCATCTGGTTAAGTGTCTGCATCAATTTTTTACTAACTATCGCAGGCCTTGCAGTAGTTATGTAATCTTCTATATCGCTCGTAATAGTTCTAACATGCTCAGTATCTTTAACACCTTTGGTTACTATGGTAAGAACTAAAGTTAACTCATTTGAGATAGTATATGGTGTACAGATATACTCAGTATCTTCAAGTTTGTAAAGTTCACAAGAGTTTTTAAATATGCTAGAATCAACACTTGAATGAATGCGGTCTGCTCTACACTCACCCTCCAAAATCTCACAATGACAACCGTTTTCACTATATACAATTTTTTTGACTTTGTTCATCGTATCTATCTCTGTCATAGTAAAATCATCCAGTTTGAAGTGATCTTTTAAGACAGAAGCAATACGGTTATATATATCTTCTAAGTCTTTATCATTTTCTATTGTCTGTTTGAACTTGTATATATCTGAAAGTCTCTCTATTGTAGTGTTGATATTTATGAGAGGATCAGGCTCTTTTACATAGTTCTTATTTTTTATAAATACATATACTTTTTTGTCTAACTCTTCAAATGTGTGTTGAAGTTTTTCGAGCATGGTATTTAGCATTTTTGCTACAGTTTCACTCTCTTTGTTCTGATGCCCTTTAATTCTTACAGAGTAATCACCATGATAAGCACTTTGCATAACGTCTCTTATAGAGTAAAATATACTTACAAACGGTTTTATAAATCTAGTTATAACCATAAAGACAAATATAATCGTAACAATAGTGATAGCCATGTTATAAAGAACAGTTCTTAGACTGCTTGTGCGTATCTCTGAAATATCCATGACCATACTTACAACACCTAAAACTTCACCTTCTTTGGCTTTATGACATGCCATACAGTTTGGAGTTCCATACTCTGTAGCTACAAACGGTATGCTGACGCGCATCATACTTTTACTTGCTGTTTCAGTAGTTAAAGATTTTGTTTTTCCAGATTTTAATACCTCTGTATCTATTTTATCTCTTGGTGTTTCATTGTTATGGCCTTCACCATACTGTTCTATTACGGTAGGAGATCGAGCTATCCAAAGCTCACTGATTTTTTCTACACTTCCTATTTGATCAAGAAAGTAATCTCTTTGATCCATAATCCCGTTAACCATATGTGAAGTCAAGCCAATCTTTACTATTTCAGCAGTCAGACTTGCCCTGTTTTCAGCAGTTTTTACACCGTATTCCCTGAAGTTTAATGCTGTGCTTATAATCATCGAAATAAAGAATATAGAAAAGATGATAACTAAAGCAGTGATTACTTTTTGTCTGGATTCCATAACACAACCTTATAGTTTTTTTAGATTCTATCACAAATAATACTATTTAAGGACAATTTATGATTTTTTTTTAATTTTTATAAAATCTATAATTAATTATTTACCAAAAATTTACCTATTATTGGGTAGCATCCAATTTATAAAATATTTACAAAATATATAAGGATATGTATGAACTTTCAACCATTAGGCAAAAGAGTTTTAGTAAAAAGAGTAGAGGAAGCAAATACAACTGCTTCTGGAATCATTATCCCAGATAGTGCAACTGAAAAACCTTCTCAGGGTGAAGTTGTAGCTGTAAGTAAAGAAGTTTCAGATCTGGCAAACGGAAACGTAGTTTTATTTGGAAAGTATTCAGGAAACGAAGTTTCTCTTGGTGCGGATAAATTTTTAGTATTAGATACTGATGATATTTTTGGGATAATAGGATAATTTAATGGCAAAAGAAATAATTTTTTCAGACAATGCTCGTAATGCATTAGCTCGTGGTGTTCAAAAGCTAACAGATGCAGTAAAAGTCACAATGGGACCTCGCGGTCGTAATGTACTTATTCAAAAAAGTTACGGTTCTCCTGTAATCACCAAAGATGGTGTTTCAGTTGCTCGTGAGATTGAACTAAAAGACAAATTAGAAGATATGGGTGCTCAACTTGTAAAACAAGTTGCATCTAACACTGCTGATGAAGCTGGTGACGGTACTACAACAGCTACAGTTTTAGCAAATGCAATCTTCTCAGAAGGTCTTAGAAATATCACTGCCGGAGCTAATCCTGTGGAAGTTAAGCGTGGTATGGATAAAGCTTGCGAAGCAATACTTGAAAACCTAAAAGCAGCTAGTAAAACTGTAAACGGTAAGCAAGATATCGCTCAAGTAGCTACAATCTCTGCAAACTCAGATACTTCTATTGGTGATATGATTGCTGAAGCTATGGATAGAGTTGGTCAAGACGGTGTTATTACGGTTGAAGAAGCTAAAGGTATCTCTGATGAGTTAGATGTTGTTGAAGGTATGCAGTTTGACCGTGGTTACTTAAGTCCTTACTTCATCACAAACACTGAAAAAATGACTGCTGAGATAGAGAATCCTTGGATTCTTTTAGCTGATAGTAAAATCTCTTCACTTAAAGATTTACTTCCAGTTTTAGAGCAAGTTCAAAAAACTAACCGTCCACTTCTTATCATCGCTGAAGATGTAGAAGGTGAAGCACTTTCAACTCTAGTTGTAAATAAACTTCGTGGTGTTTTAAATATCTCTGCTGTTAAAGCTCCAGGCTTTGGTGACAGAAGAAAAGCTATGCTTCAAGATATTGCAACACTAACTGCAGGAACTGTTATATCAGAAGAGACAGGTCATACTATCGAAGGTGCAACTATTCAACTTTTAGGTCAAGCTTCTCGTGTAATTATTGACAAAGATAACACTGTTATCGTAAATGGCGCAGGTAGTGAAGAATCAGTTGCTGGCAGAATAGCTGAAATCAAAGTTCAACTAGATGCTACAACTTCTGAGTATGATAAAGAAAAACTTCAAGAGCGTCTTGCAAAACTTTCAGGTGGAGTAGCAGTAATCAAAGTTGGTGCTGCAACTGAGACTGAGATGAAAGAGAAAAAAGATCGTGTAGATGATGCTTTATCTGCTACAAAAGCTGCGGTTGAAGAAGGCATTATTATCGGTGGTGGAGCTGCTTTAGTTCGTGCTGGAGCAAAAGTTAAGCTTGAGCTTGAAGGTGACCAGCAAATCGGTTGTGAAATTATTCTTCGTGCTGTAAAAGCACCTATCAAACAAATCGCTGAAAATGCAGGTTATGATACTGGTGTTGTAGTAAATGCTGTAGAAACTGCTGATAATGAGAACATTGGTTTTAATGCTGCAACTGGTGAGTATGTAGATATGTTTGAGGCTGGAATAATAGATCCACTTAAAGTTGCTCGTGTAGCTTTACTAAACGCAACTTCTGTTTCAAGTCTACTTCTTACAACAGAAGCCGCAATCTATGAAATCCCAGAAGAAAATCCAGCGGATATGGGTGGCGGAATGCCTCCACAAATGGGTATGCCAGGTATGATGTAATAACTCTACTTAACTTCTATCTCTGAGATCACTTGTATTAGTGGTCTCAAACTTACTTCTAATTTTCTGCTAGTAACCTTTTTAAAAAAATAAATCTTCTTTATTCATGTTTTCAACTATATCTGAAACTAATTTAAATAGACTTTTCACTATATATAGTGTTATTTAGTAACATATTTAAAGTTTTATAGAAGTAATTGAAAATATTCTTATAAAATAATAATAAGAAAATTATCAATACTTATCAACATTTATTGTTTCTTATGTATACATTTTTATCAAGAAAGTATAGTATTATATACTATTTATATATTTTTAAGTAACTAAAAATGTGACATTGCATAATAAATACTTATTTCTACAATTTGTCATAAAATGACAAAGTTGACTAAAATCAATGTCTAAGTTTTATTTTATATCATAAATTGTAATATTTTCGCAGTACAAAAATCAGTATTGATTTTTGAAACACTACCATACTACAAAAGGAAAATTTATGAATATGAATCGTCGTGACGCGCTAAAAGTAGGAGCAGTAAGTGTAGCTGCAGTTGCTGCAACAGCTATAACAGGCTGTGCTGGAACAGAAGCTAAGCCAGCAGCTAAAGCAAGCGCTGAGGCAGGAACAGTTCTTGGTAAACATCAAGTTGTTGTAATTGGTGGAGGCTTCGGTGGTCTTACAGTTGCTAAAGGTTTAATGAAAAAGGATAAAAACTTTGATGTGCTAGTTATTGAAAAAAATGACACTTTTATGTCTTGTCCTTTTTCCAATACTAACCTTGGTAAGCTAGATGGTGTTAACTTAGGTACATTTGTATTTGATTATGCTCAGCCTGTTGATAAGCACGGTTACAACATGTTACATTCAGAAGTTGTTAGTATAGATAGAACAGCAAAAGAAGTTCATACTGCTGCTGGTATTGTTAAGTATGATATTTTAGTTCTATCTCCTGGTATTGCTTATAATTATGAAGGTCAATTTCCAACTTTTTCTAAAGAGAAAATCAATGGTCTTCGTAGAAGTGCTCCTGGTGCATTAATTCCAGGGAGTGAGCATGTTATTTTAGAGAGAAACTTAGCAAATATGGAAGATGGTAATGTGATTATAACTGTTCCATCTGGCAAATTCCGTTGTCCACCTGCTCCATTTGAAAGAGCAGCTATGATTGCAGCGTATATGAAAAAAGAAGGAATTAACGGTAAAGTTATCATCCTTAATCCAACTAACAAAATTGCTAAAGGCGCTGCATTTAAAGAGGCTTGGAAAGACTTGTACGGAGATAATGTAGTTCATATGGATAACTGTAAGATTGATGATGTAGATGTAAAAGCTAAAACAATTACATATACTCAAAGCACTAAAGATATGGATGAAGTTGTAAAGAGCCAAAAAACTATTAAGTATGAGGTTCTAAACCTTATCCCTAATAACAAAGCTAACCCTGTTGTTGAAATGGCTGGATTAGAGACTACAAAAGATTCATTTGGTAAAGTAGTAATGAACGGTTGTTCTTTCCAAACTAAATCTGATAAAGATGTTTATGCTGTTGGTGATGTTGTAGCTCATGCTATCCCACCAAGTGGACAGACTGCTAACTGGGCTGGAAAACAGTGTGCGGAAGAAATTGCTCACCGTTTACATGGTAAAGCTTACACTCTTGCAGTTAAAGCTGCACCAGTTAAAGCTGGTAATGTATGTTACTCAATGGTCGGTGACAAGCCAGAGGAAGCTATTATGGTTACTCATGACTTTAGCTGGGATGGTAAAATTATCAAAGGTAAAGGTCATGTACCTAAAGCTCCTAGCGGTAAATATCGTTCATCAGGTACAGCTAAAGCTACTCGTGACTGGTATCGTGGAGTTATGGCTGACCTATTTAGTTAGGCAACACTTTAGAAGGGTTTTTCCCCTTCTAAGTTTTAACTAAAAATTAACTGTAGTTTTTAGTTGAAATTTAAGAAACTCAAGGAAACTTCATGGATAGAAGAAATTTTTTAAAAATTGCCGGTGTGGGTGCTGCAATAGCAATAGCTCCCTCAACAATTACAGGAAGACTTTATGCAAGCGAAGGTGCACTCTTTCAAAGCTATGAAAAAGTACAACTTGTAGATGCTAATGGAAAACCGATCAAGGCTTCATCACTTAAGCAAGAGACTAACTATGTGTTTAACTACCCATTTGTAGGTACTCCATCTATTCTTTTAGATTTAGGAGAGCAAACTGCTGAGAATGTTACTTTAAAATCGGAAGACGGTGAAGAGTATCTTTGGAAGAGCGGTGTCGGAGCGAACAGAAGCATAGTAGCATATAGTGCTATTTGTTCTCATCAATTGGCTCATCCGACTCCTGATGATAGTTTTTTACAATATCTGCCTCGCGGTAAAAAGACCATGGCGTGTGAGCAAAGCGGTATTATGGTGTGTTCTTCACATCTATCAGCGTTTGATACAAAGAAAGGTTGTAAACATATAGCAGGTCCTGCTGAACAGCCTTTAGCATCTATTGTTATTGAGGTAGATAAAGATGACAATATATGGGCATCTGCTGTACTTGGTCCGGATAAGTTTCATGAGTATTTTAAAGCATTTAAACCAGAGTTTAAAAAATATTATGGTGGAAAAAGAAAAGCTAAAAAACGTGTAATGGACAATGCTCTAACAGTTACTCTGAGTGAGTACACTAAAGAAATAATTCAATACTAAAGAGGAAATATGAAAAAAATTATTATTACTGTAATCTCGCTACTGTTAACTTCTTCGTTATATGCAGGAGATAAAACTCAACAAGCAAAACTATCTTCAGATATGAGAAATATGCTTGAAGCTGTTGTAAATATCCAAAGAGCCGGTTTTTATAACAATAAAGAAGGTATCAAGAATGCCGCACAAATTCTCATAAATAATTTAGACTCTTTAATAGAAACTGACGCTTCAACATATCTGCCAGATTCTAAAGCAAATGCAGGTAAATTTGCCAAAAAAAGAGCTAAGATGATTAAAATGTATGCTGAGGATTTAGTTTTGGCAATAGATGGTGATAATTTTGATGATAGTCTTGAAGATTATAATCAAATACTAAAACAGTGTACGTCTTGTCACTCTAGAATCAGAGAAAGAAAATGGAAATAACAACTTCATAACTTAGATGTTTTTGTAGACGATAACTTTGTTCTTTCCACTATGCTTAGCTTCGTATAGTGCTGTGTCAGCATTGTGTACTATAGTTTGATGTGTGTCTTCACTTGTATATTCTGCAACACCGACACTACAGCTTACTTGCGTTGCTTCTTCAAAATCGTATTTGTAGATGCTCTCTCTGATTTTTTCAGCAACAATAAGGGCATTATTTAAAGAAGTCTCAGTTGAGATGACAATAAATTCTTCCCCACCCCATCTTCCAAAATAATCACTCTCTCTAATAGTAGAAGTTACTACTTTAGCAATGTTCTTAAGAACCTTATCTCCAATGTTGTGCCCAAAAGTATCATTTATATTTTTAAAATCATCTATATCAAAGATTATAACAGAGAGTTCATGGTTATAACGTTTTGCTATTTTTAGCTCTTTAATGAGAATGGTTTCTATAGATTTTCTGTTATGGATCTTAGTTAGGTGATCAACATTTACAAGTTTTAAAAGAGTACGGTTTTTGATCTCGAGTTTACTTTGGTAGCTGTTTATGACATTTATATAGTTGTTAAATATTTTTCTCATCAGATAAAAAGAAAGAAAAAGAAGAATTATTACTGAAATAATAGATGTGTTTTTTACTATATTTATCTCATCTGTGTAATAGTTTAGATTTTTAATAAAAAGAACTTTACCAATTTCCTTATTTGAGATGTCTTTTATGGTGTTTATTGTAAAAATTATATTGCTATTCTTGTCATTTTCAATAATAGCAAGCTTATCATCTTTAATTGTAGAAGTAATGCAATTACAGTCTTTATCTGTACCGCAGTTACAAACTGGAGAAGTAGTACAGTTACATATAGTTGTACTTTTACAGGCACATATATTGTTTATGTCTGATTCTATGGAATAGTAGTCGTTAGAGTATGAACTATAAGTTATGTTTTTGTTATTTTCATGGATGATTTTGAAGATATTCTTTTTCAAAAGTAAAATACTTTTGAAATCATAGTTTTGATTGAATGTGTCTAAAATATAGTTGACGTTAATACCAAATTCAAATACACCTAAATGATCACCTTTTTCATTTGACACAGGAAGAGCCAGTCTATAGTAAACTCCGTATCTACCTGCTTCCATAGCAATTACTTTATTTTTTGTTTGGTTTACTTTGTTGATCATGTGTCTGATAAAACTTAGATCATCTCCAAATTTTTCAGGTTTATGTAGTCTTAAAAAACTTCTTGTATCTTTGGTGTGAAAGTGCATGATCTTTAAGTAAGGATTATCATCGCTTAATTTTTTATATATAGGTGCCGTTATACTTGAAAGTTTTTTTCTATCGTAATTCTCAAAGGCTTCTAAAACTTCTCTATTCATGAGTATATTATTAGCAACAGACTCATATCTTTGAGCAACATTTTTTAGTGTGTTATAGTATATTTTAGAGGCAATGTTTTTTTCTTCTTTTACTATAAGATCTAGAGCAAACTTATGGTGCATATAGCCTAGGTAGAGGAAGAAAATTGTAATAAAAGTTATAATTCCTATAATTGTAAAAAACATATGTTTAGTGCTGTTTACAATTTTCAAATTATTGTTATTCTTATCCAAATAATCTCTCTTTTCTCTTTTGATTCTAACTGCTCTCTAATAGGTTTATTATATAATGGTAGCATAGAATAATTGTCAAAATAATGTGATAAGTGTATTATAGCTTTTAATTTATTATAGTTTTATATAACCAACAATTATATGATTATTTTTGATAGATGCTATACTATGTATGTCAGAATCAATTTTGATATATCGGGCATATTTGCTTATGTAAGAGGGGTAAAGTATGGAAGACGAATCTATATTTGAACAGTATAAAGATGCAGTTGATAAGAGTAGTATATTTTCAAAGACAGATATTAAAGGTAATATAACTTATGTAAATGATAAGTTTTGTGAGGTATCTGAGTATAGCAGAGAAGAACTTTTAGGACGCACGCACGCTATTATAAAAGATCCGACTGCTCCCAAGTCTGTATTTAAAGAGATTTGGCGAACAATATCAGATGGAAATATCTGGAATGGTGTCCTTAAAAATATTAAAAAAAGTGGCAATGCCTACTATGTAAACTCTACAATATATCCTATTAAAGATTCAAGTGGGAAGATTTTAGAGTATATATCAATAAGACAAGATATTACAGAACTTATAAAAAGTCAACAACTGCTAGAGATTTACTCAACAGATACCCTCACACACCTACCAAACAGAGAAAAACTAAATGAAAGATTAAGATCAAATGATGATGAGTTAATGGCAATCTTACTTGATATCAAAGATTTTACTGTTATCAATGATCTCTATGGTGAGAGGATTGCTGATGAAATATTACTGGAAGCTTCACAAAGGCTAAAAAGTTATATTTCTAATGAGAGTGTAGTACTCTATAAACTTGATTCAGATCGATACTTTATCTTAGTAGATGATAAGAGTTTATTTAGTAAGTATGAGTCTTTGATAGAGTTTGCTCTTTTATCAGAAGATAATTTTATTATCAATGATATTGTGGTGACTTTTAATATTTCGATGGCATGTGGTTCAAAAGATCTTTTGAGTAAAACATCTTTGGCTCTAAAAGAGGCTAAAAAAACAAAACACAGATACTACATTTATAATGATTCTATAAATACAAAAGAGATTCATCAACTAAACTTAAAAAGGTTTAATGACTTTAAAGATGCTCTTATCAACGATAGAATAGAACCTTTCTTTCAGCCAATTGTAGATGCTAAAACAGAAGAAGTTGTTAAGTATGAAGCTCTGGCTCGTATTAGAGATGCCGATGGAAATGTTATAGCTGTTTCGGACTTTTTAAGTATTGCAGAGAAGAGTAGCTTCTTTGAGAACTTTACAAGACAGATTATTCAGAAAATATTTGCAGTATCCAAAGCTTCAAATAAAGAAGTTACTATCAATCTTACATATGAGAATATTAATTCTCATAAGTTAGTCACATACATAGAAAATAGGCTTAAAAAACATGATGGACCTACAATCACATTTGAGATGCTAGAATCTGAAGAGATAAGAGACTATAGTGTTTTAGAAGACTTTATTAACATGGTTAAGAGTTACGGTGCTTTGATTGCAATAGATGACTTTGGAACAGGATATTCAAATTTTACACATCTCTCCAAATTTAGAGCTGATTTTGTTAAAATAGACGGTTCTATAATTGGAAATATTCAGAGTGATGATAACTGTAGGTTGATTTTATCTATCTTGGTAGATTATGCAAAAAGAAATAACATTAAAGTAATAGCTGAGTTTGTATCAGATGCAGATATTGCTAAAACGGTTAGAGACTTAGGTGTAGATTTACTTCAAGGTTATCACTACGGAAAAGCGGAGAACGCTGCTTTTTACAACTTGACTTCTTAGGGTGGAGTATGAAAAATATAATATTAATAGTGCTTTTTTTTTAAGTTCAAGTCTATTTGCACTAGATACTTCAAAGACGGAAGTAAGCATAAAATGACTAAGGCTCACTTCCTAGGAATTGGCTATAAAGTTAAGTGAATTTATCTAGCTTCTTTGATAGCTTCAAGTGCAGCTTCGTAGTTTGGTTCGGCTGTTACTTCAGAAACAATTTCTTTATAAGTTATTATTCCACTTCTGTCGATTACAAAAACAGCTCTTGCACTAAGACCTATGAGTTTATTATCAGCCATTAAAACACCAAAAGCTTTACTAACATCTTTGTTAATATAGTCAGATGCAACAGTCAGGTTCTCAATACCTTCTGTAGTACAAAAACGATCAGCCGCAAATGGCAAATCCATAGAGATAACAGTTGTCTCGCAGATATCCAAGTTATTGACATCAACGTTAAACCTTCTTGTTTCAGCCGCACAAGTATCAGTATCGAGTGATGGTACTGTAATGATTAGTTGAATTTTATCTTTCGCTCCACCGATTTCTACGTCACTTAGATCAGTGCCCGTAGCTATTACTGTCGGTGCCGCATCACCAACATTAAGTGCATTCCCTGCCAAGTTTACAGTTGTACCATTAAAAGTTGTTGTTTGCATGTAGTTTCCTTAAATTAATTTTAAAATATACTATCATAAAAATAATGTAAGTTATCTTATTTAGTATATAATTGGAATCCAAAAAATAATAAAGAGTAATAATGCAAAACCCCTTTGAATCAGGTCATATTAGAAATTATATTTTACTTTATGTAAGTATTGTTGTAATCATGGTGCTATTTTTTATAGCAAGTACACTTTTTAGAGAGAACAAAGATGTTGATAAAAAGGTTTTTAGTACACAAGTAAGTAAGTCTGTTCAAGAGAGCATTAAATCAGAAGAAAAAGAAGAAGAGCCGAGCTTAACTTCTAAGATTAAGCTCATGGATAAATCATACTAAAGAGTTACTCTTTAGTAACTATATAAAGCTGTTCGTGTTTTAAGCGTTTTAATATATCCATAACAGTTACAAAGTCTTGAAATCTTGACTCTTTGTCACTTCTAAGAACAACAGTCTGTTTTTTATCTATCTGAGATAGTTTTGCTTCAAGACCTTTAGCATCTATTTTCTCTTTCTCATAGAACATCTCGCCTTTAGCATTTACATAAACACTTATCTCTTTTTTGAGGTCTTCTTTTTTAGAGGCTTTTGCTTCAGGTAGTTCAACAGGGATAACACCCTGTTTTATAAATGTAGCTGTAGTTAAAACCATAACTAAAAGAACAAGCATGATATCGATAAACGGGATAACATTTATCTGGTCAAATCTTTTTGGTTGTTTTTTACACCTAGCCATTATTAGTGCTCTTTTGTGTCTTGAATCACATCATAGGCAGTTAGTATTTTTTCTACTTTACGAAGTACAACAGTATAAGCAACAATAGCAGGCATAGCTACGATAAGACCCATAGCAGTAGCCTTTAGTGCGAGAGCAAGACCAGTCATGATCTTTTTAGCATCTACAGCTCCAGCATCACCCATTGTGTAAAATGTAATCATAATCCCCACAACCGTCCCAAGAAGTCCAACATAAGGAGCATTTGAGCCGATAGCACTGATAACACCGATGTTGTCAGTTAAGTCCATTTCTAATACATCCCTATGATTATAGTCATCAAAACGAACACTTTTGTAAAACATCATTCTCTCTATAAATAACCATAGAGTTACAATACTCATAAGTATTAAAATTCCCATTACACCGTAGTCAAGTGCCTCTTCTGCGTATGCTAAAAAGTTGCTTTCCATTAATCGTCCTTAAATTTTAGTAATACTGTTGTTCCATAATCCGGTTTAGACTTGAAATTCAGTTCTATGTTTTGTGTGTCACAAAATCTTTTAACCATGCTAAGACCTATTCCAAAACCCCGCATATTATCATTAGATTGATAATAGTTGTCAAATATTTGAATAAGTTCGACTTCATCCATACCGCAACCATAATCTTTTATATGGAGTGAATTATCACTTAAAGTTATATCACATTTATTACTGTTTGGTGAATATTTTACAGCATTATCAATAATGTTGTCAATGACTTTAGCCAAGCCTGTTCGATCGCTTATTATTTGTGTAGTTTGAAGCTCCAAAGTGAACTCTACATGTGGATAAATATGCTTTAAAAACTGGGCCCTCTCTTTAACTAATTCATCAAGCATGAAATTCTCTTTTATCTCATGAAGAGTCTGCTTCTTTATCATATAATCCAGTTCGTTATATCTCTCTTGCAACATTGAACAGGCTGTCTCTATTCTACCTAATCTTTTTAAATCCTTCTCACTCTCCATATTTTTTTTAAGCATATTTGAGTTTGTCATGATAGTACTTATGGGAAGATTTAGCTCATGCAGAGTCTCTTTTGATAGGTTTTGCAAGTTTGTTACGTGCTCTTGGAGAGGATCAATCGCGAGTTTTGAGATCATTACCCCACCAAGAGCACTGAAACAGAGCATCACAATTGCCAGAAGAAAAATATTTTCTACTTCAACGACGGCTAAAAAGTAGTGAAGAGTACCCAAAAATGCACTTACGGTTAAGAAGTAGTATACAAAGATGCTGATGCGAAGATTACGGAACAAGTTTATACCCGATACCGCGAATATTTTCGATTGTCATTTGTGGAAGTAACTGCTTGATGCGGTTAATATAAACACGTATTGCCCCATCGCTTCCTGTTTGTGAAACACTCCAAAGCTCATCACTGATAAGCTCTTTTGGAACAGTGTTATTAACATGTTTCATAAGAAGTAGAAGAAGAGCATACTCTTTTTTTGAAAGATCAAGCTCTACTTCATCATACAAAATACGTTGATGAATCTCATCATGACATAGCAGCGCAATGCACTCTACGCTGCTGGACTTGCATCTTCTAAGAAGTGCATGAAGTCTAAGGATAAGTTCATCGCTATCAAAAGGCTTGGTAATATAGTCATCCGCTCCGCTCATAAAACCACGAGTAAGCATCTCTTTGTCTTTATGAGAAGTTAAAAAGATTGTAGGAGTTGAGTCCTGTGCTTCACGAAGTTCTTTTAAGACTGTGACGCCATCAATAAGAGGAACATTGATATCAAGTATGTAGATATGAAAGTTTTTATCGTATGTAGCGTCTATAGCGCTTTGCCCATTTGGTACATGCGTGACTTCAAAGTCATTTTCTTCTAGTAAATCAACAAGAGTCTCTCCAAAAAGGAGGTCATCTTCTAAAAGTAAAACTTTAGTCAACGCTCGCAATTGCCCAGTTGATTGCTTGACCTGCGTACATAGGTACTACATTTGCATAATGTTCAGGTATAACAAATGGTCTTTTTTCCAGAATAATTTCTTTAAATTCTGGGCAGAGACCGTAGATGCTCTGTGCATTGTCACTTACAAATGCTTGAAGATTATCAAGTTTGTCATATTGCTCAAAAATCTCACATAGAAGTTGAAGAGCTATAGGTGCTGTAAATATACCCGCAGCACAACCACAACTCTCTTTTTTTTCTTGTGGATGTGGTGCCGAGTCTGATCCAAACATAACTTTAGGATGAGCTTCTAGTGCCACACTTAGCAGTGCGTCTAAATCTTCTGGTCTTTTTGCGATAGGCTTACAGAAGTTGTGAGGCATCATCATACCGCCAACAACATCATCAAGCGTTAGTAAAAGGTGATGAACTGTAATAGTTGCATATAGGTTGTCGAACTTATCAAGCATATTTACAGCTTCTTTTGTAGTGATATGCTCCATAATGATTTTTAGATTTGGGAAGTTAGATGCAAGAAGTTCATAGATGCTCATAAACTCAGCTTCTCTATCCATAACAAAACCGTCAGTCTCACCATGAACACAAAGGGGAATATTTAAATTACTCATAGCTTCTAAAGTAGGGCGCATCTCTTCAATGTCAAAAGATGAAACACCACCTTCAGAGTTTGTTGTAATTCCTGCGGGATAAAGTTTTATAGCAGTGATTTCATCTGCAACACTCTCTAAAAATGCTTTGTCATAGTTCTTGTAAAACAGAGTCATATATGGTTCAAAAAAATCATTTGGAACTGCTGCCATAATCCTTTCTCTATATGCTTGAATATCTTCAAGTGTTGATACTGGAGGAACAAGATTTGGCATAACGATAGCACCGCTGAAGCTGTAGGCAGTAAGTGGAGCAACGTTTTCAAGCATAACACCGTCGCGAAGGTGAAGGTGCATATCTAGAGGCATTAAAAGAGTGTGAGTTGTCATTTTTTTCCTTGATTTATATGAATAAATTATTGAAGTGATTATAGCTAAATATGCTTTAAAAACATGAAAATTATGAGGCAGTTAAGTTAAGAGTTAGTCTTGCTTTAGTAGAATTAAGCAAAACTAGTAGTTGAGAGATACTTAGGTTTAGAGGTAATTAATGAGAAACTATAAACCTAAGTTGGTTATAGCGGTGCTATTTTTTATTGTTGGTTGGCAGGCTAGTCTGTTTTTCATCAATATTTCTAAGCCTGAACCAACTACTACTCTTCTTGAAAAAATCAAAGAAAAAAAACGACTTGATGTTGTAATCCTAAACTCACCGACTGTCTACTATGTAGGTTCTTACAAAGAGAGAGGGTTTGAGTATGAACTTATATCTGATTATGCAAAAAAGCTAGGTGTAGATCTCAACTTAACTGTTGTTTATACTGTTAGTGAAGCACTTCAAAAGACTAGAGATGGCGTTGGAGATATAACTGTCGCATCTATTAGTAATACATCAACTAGAGCAAAAGATTTTAAGTTTGGTCCTCAATATTACACTACACAAGAGCATCTGATCTGTAACAGTGGAATGTATAAAAAAAGAACTATTCCAGAGAATGTGCAGGATCTTGTCGGGTTAAACATAGTTGTTGGAAAAGATACGAGTTATGAAGTGACTATGAGTAAACTCTCTCGAAGTGTTTTAGGGCTTGATTTTAATATAACTGATAAATACTCTACAGAACAACTACTTGAACTTACTCATGAGCAAAAAGTAGACTGTACTGTAGCTGATTCAAATATTTTTATGATAAATCAGCGTTACTATCCTGAACTTGTTAGAACACTCGTTCTTAGTGAGAAAAAGAATCTTGCATGGATCTTGAGAGAGGGTGACAACTCTGTAAATGAAAGTCTATATAAATGGCTAAACGTGTATGAGCATTCTGGTAAAATGACCGAACTTAGAGATTTTTACTACTCGTTTTTAGGTATCTTTGACTACTACGATACAAAAGTATTTTATAAACGCCTAAAAACCCGTCTGCCAAAGTATGAGAAATACTTTAAAGAAGCAGAAGAAAAATACAATATTCCATGGCTTTTATTAGCTGCACAGTCATATCAAGAATCACACTGGAATCCAAAAGCTACGAGTCATACCGGTGTTAGAGGTTTAATGATGCTAACTCAAGCAACAGCAAAGCAGATGGGTGTTAAAAATAGACTGAATGCAAAAGAGAGTATTCATGGCGGGGCAAAGTATCTCTCAAAAATTGAGAAGAGATTAGCACCGGAGATAAAAGGTAAAAGCCGTTTGGCTTTTACGCTCGCTGCATATAATGTTGGGATGGGGCATATTCATGATGCTCAGACTTTAGCTAGAAAGCTAAACAAAAACCCATACTCATGGAATGATATTAAAAAAGTTCTACCTCTTTTGTCTCAGAAAAAATATTATAAGAATTTAAAACATGGTTACGCCAGAGGAAACGAGCCTGTGAGATATGTGAACTCTATACAGCACTATTTAGATATTATCAATAAAGGTGAGGTGGAAGAAAACTAATTTTTTAGGTGTTTTATCAGCATTGTATATAGCTTTATTACATCTATAGGTTTCGCAAGATAATCATTCATCCCAGATGCAAAAGCTTTATCCGTATCTTCTTTCATTACATTGGCACTTAGAGCTATTATAGGAATATCTTTATCTGTCAATCTAATATGCTCAGTAGCTTCATATCCATTCATATTTGGCATCTGAATATCCATAAAGAGTAAATCATAATCTTTTTCTTTGAGCTTTTCTATAACTATAGTTCCGTCTTCTGCAAAGTCTATCTCAAGTTTTGTATCTTCTAGTAGCATTTCTAAGATAGTCTGATTCATCTTGTTGTCTTCAGCTACTAAGATTTTTCTTGCCCCTATATTGTTTAGAGTGTTTTCAAGAGATTGCATATTTTGTGTGTTTTTTCTATCTAATAGACAGCTATCAGACGCCTCTAGAGGAATCTCAAAACTAAAAGTAGAACCGACTCCAAACTTACTCTTAAGCGCTACTTTCCCACCCATCAGTTCTACAAGGTTTTTAACGATAGATAGACCTAGCCCTGTTCCACCGTATTTTCTACTAGTGCTCATATCTGCTTGTGTAAACTCTTCAAAAAGAATCTCTATCTGTTGTGGTTTTAAACCAATACCTGTATCTTTTACTTCAAACTTAATAATATTCTCTTGCATACCCTTTATACGGAGTCCAATCCCACCTGTAGAAGTGAACTTTATAGCATTACTAAGCAGATTTGTAAGTACTTGTGAGATTCTTAAAGAGTCTCCTATGAGTTGAAAGTTGGAGATATTTTCATAATCTACATCAAGTAGGATATCTTTGTCTTGAGCTTGATGCATGAGCAGGTCAGTTACATTTGTAACTATCTCTTTTAAGTTAAAGTCAGCTTTCTCTATAGTCATCTTTCCTGATTCTATTTTTGAAATATCCAAGATGTCATTTATGACACCAAGAAGCAGATCAGAAGCAGACTTAATCTTACTGATTAGCTTTTCTTGTTTATCGTTTAGCTCTGTTTTAAGAGTTATATATGTGAGACCAATGATCCCATTCAGAGGTGTCCTGATTTCATGTGACATATTTGATAAAAATTTGCTTTTAAACTCTAGGGCATCTTGAGTCTTTTTCTTCTCTACTTCAAGTGCTTTTTCATTTGTTATATCTTGAGAGTAAGCACTAAAGCCTTCTATCACTGCATCTTCATTTAGTTCAGGGATAATAGTTACTCGTATCCAGTAAAAAGAACCGTCTTTAGTCTTGTTAAGTAATTTACCTTTCCAGACTTTTTTGTCTAATATAGTCTCCCATAACTCTTTAAAAACAGCCCTATCCATATCTTCGTGAGTAAATATATTGTGTTTTCTACCAATAATTTCATCGTAAGAATAACCGCTTAACTTCTGCATAGCACTGCTGATATAGGTGATTTTCCCATGTCTATCAGTCTTGGAAAATATAACGAACTTATCAAGGGTCTTGTTTATCTTTTTGATCTCTATATCTTTTTGTATATTTAGGGAAGTAGAACGATAAAAGTAGAATATTATTGCTGTAATAAACACAATAATAAAAATTATTAGAAATCTGTTTATTAAAACTTTTTGCTCTAAATGGTCTTTTCTGATTTTTAGCTCTGATTTTAAAATATAAAAGTTTGCATTGTTTAGTCTATATGCGAGTTTTAGTATTTTACTTGATATTTTTAAGTAAGACTCAAGCTCTTTGGGATTGTTTTTCCACTCTGAAACTACGGTTGAGATTTGAGATAGGTTGTCCAGTTCTCTTAGTGTTTCTTCTATTAAATATGTTAGTTTATTGGTCTCTTTATATGGTTCAAGCAGTTTTATGATTTCATTTAGCTCTTGAGAACTAAGATAGACAAGTTTGTTTTGTTCTGTATATAGATTTTTTTTAAAGTTACTAAGCTCTCCGTTATGACTGAACTCTGTGACTATATTGTGTCTAATAGTTGTGCTAATAAGATACTCAGGCAGATAGTGGGTAGCAAGTGCATTCAAAAAGTACAGTTTTCTATCGTTTTCATAAAGAAGTTTAGATAAATCTCCTATTCGATAGTTCTCGTGGTTTATAGACTCTAAAAATTGATAATAATCTTCTTCATTTGTATGAGATGTTTTTTCAAGTTCTAGTTGTCTGTTTAAATCCAGATTTATAAATTTTGGGTATTTTTTTTGTAGTGAGTAGAGTGAGTCTGCATGTTTTTTTATAAGCTCTTGGGCGGAGTTTATTTTGTCTTTATTGCCTTCAATGTGAAAAAGAGACTCATGAGCAGTAATGCTAACACTTAGTTGATAGATGCTCTCTAAATACTCAACACCACTCAGCTCTTCGTAGGTAATTGAGAGCTGTTTTTGGTGTTCATCTATTACACTAATATAAAAGCTAAATACTGAAATAATTATAACAAAGTAAATAAGAAGAAATTTCAATAAGCGTTTCATATTATATAAATTTATTATCATTTCTACAAAGAGCTTTTTGCCTCTATTATTAAATCATTTATAGCTTTTTCATAAAGCTTTGCCGTTTCCTGGGAAGTTGACTCAAAACGAGTTACAAGTACAGGAGTGGTATTGCTCGCACGAACAAGTCCCCAGCCGTTTTCAAAGTTAATACGAACACCATCTACATCTATGATATCCCTGATAGTAGGAAATGAAGCCGGTGGATTTTTCAGTAAAACCTTTACAGCATCTATAATCTTAAACTTTTCAGATTCAGTAGTCTTTACTTTTATCTCCTCAGTTGAGAAAACTTGAGGAAGTTTTGCAAGTTCTTCGTCCAAGTCGATTTTATCGTGGATAAGTTCTAACATTCTAAGAGTTGCATAGATAGCATCGTCATAACCAAAGTAACGGTTTTTGAAAAATACATGACCGCTAACTTCACAAGCTAAGTCTGCATCTATTTCTTTCATCTTTACTTTTAGGTTTGAATGACCGGTTTTGTACATGACAGCTGTAGCCCCTCGACGTTCAAGCTCGTCGTACATAACTTGTGAACATTTTACTTCTCCGACAACAGTAGGCTTATCCATAGTCATAGAGTAAAGAAGTGCCATCATGTCACCCTTGATGTTGTTCTTGTGAGTAAGAACTGCGATACGGTCAGCATCTCCATCATATGCAAATGCGATATCACCATCAGTTGCAAGAAGTTTTTTTACATCTTCTAAGTTATGCTCTTCAGAAGGGTCTGGATGATGGTTCGGGAAAGTTCCATCAGGCTCGATGTATAGACCCTTTGTCTTAAGTTCTAGTTGAGAAAAAATATCTTCAGTAACAACACCGGCAACACCATTTCCACAGTCGTATACTATCTTAGTGTCCATAGCTTTTAAGTGTTGAAACTCATGTACTAAAAAGTCTACATATCTAGTAACTGCATCTATCTTAGTTACATCTCTTTTAACTTTAGCAGGAAGTTGCATCGTTTCACACTCACGACCAAGAGCGTAGATGTCTTCGCTAAAGAATGGTGCTTTATCTACCGTGATCTTAAAACCGTTGTACTCGCTAGGGTTGTGAGAACCTGTAATCATGATGGATGCAGATGTAGTGATACCATCCCACTCTTGGTAGTTAGTAAAGTAGTTAACCGGAGTAGGAACCATTCCCATATCTAGAACTTTTTTACCGCCTGCATTTAGTCCGTGAACAAGATACTCAAAAAGTATAGGAGAGTGACTTCTAGCGTCATAACCAACAGATACGTATTCACCGTCTATCTTAGATGCAAGTGCATAACCAATACGAACAACACTCTGCTCATTTAACTCTTTTTCGTAGATGCCACGGATGTCGTACTCTCTGTAAATGCTCACTATAGATACCTTTATAATTAATTGGTGTAATTTTACACTAAAACTCTTATGCTATTATTATTAAAAATAAAAAAAGAGGCATTATGAGCCAAATGAAAACTATATACTTAAAAGATTATAAAAAACCGGAGTTTGAAATAGAGAGATGTGAACTACACTTTGAACTCTTTGAAGATTTTACGACTGTAACAAATATCATGAAGATACACAAGATTGATAGTAGTGAAAATGATATACGCCTAGATGCTATTGACTTGGAGCTAATAGAGATTTACTTAAATGACTTGAAACTAAATGATACTCGCTATATCATATATGAAGATAGTCTGACAGTCCTGAATGTTCCGGAGTCTTTCTCTTTAAAAATCAAAAACAAAATATATCCTCAAAACAATACTGAATTAGAAGGACTTTACAAGTCAGGTTCTATCTTTTGTACTCAAAACGAACCGGAAGGTTTTAGAAGAATCACTCCATACTTAGACAGACCGGATGTTATGAGTGTGTTTACTACTACTATAATCGCACAAAAAGATAAGTATCCTATCCTTCTTAGTAATGGAAACAAGAAAAACTGCCATGACTTTATGAATGGTAGACATGGAACTACCTGGCACGATCCGCATCCAAAGCCATCTTACCTTTTTGCTTTAGTAGCAGGTGATCTTGGATGTGTAAATGATGAGTACACGACTGCATCCGGAGAGTATGTAGAGCTAAACATATACTGTGACAAAGGAAATGAGTCTCAGTGTGCTCACGCTATGAAATCACTTAAAGAGTCAATGCTTTGGGATGAAGAAAAGTACGGACGTGAGTATGACTTGGAGATATACAATATAGTCGCTGTTGATAGTTTTAATATGGGAGCTATGGAGAACAAGGGTCTAAATATCTTTAACTCTCACTATGTTTTAGCAGATGAAGACAGAGCTACAGATGCTAACTTTATGGGCATCCAAAGTGTTATAGCACATGAGTACTTTCACAACTGGACAGGTAACCGCATCACATGTCGTGACTGGTTTCAACTGACACTTAAAGAGGGACTTACAGTGTTTCGTGATCAATCTTTTTCAGCTGATCTAAACTCACGTGAGGTTCAACGTATAGAGGATGTTAAAGGTTTAAGAGATAGACAGTTTGTCGAAGATGCATCTCCAACAGCTCACCCGATTCAGCCAAACTCATACATGTCTATAAATAACTTTTACACATCTACAGTTTACGAAAAAGGTGCAGAGATCATTAGAATGATTCACACTTTATTAGGCGAAGAAAACTATAGAAAAGCAACTGACTTATACTTTGATACTTTTGATGGTCAAGCTGTAAGAACAGATGACTTTTTATGGGCTATGAGTGAAGCAAGCGGAATTGACCTTTTGGAGTTTGAGACTTGGTACCATCAGTCAGGAACACCGACATTAAATGTTGAAGAATCATTTCATAACGGAGTTTATAAGCTTACTCTGACTCAGAGCGTTCCAAATGCAGTGGATGGAAGCATACAAAAACCATACTACTTTCCGTTAAAAGTTGGACTTATAAGCTTAACTGGTAATGAGATCTTGGAAAAGATATTGATAGTCTCAAAAGAAAAAGAGGAATTTATTTTTGAATGTCTGGATGCTAAGCCTTACCTATCTATAAACCGTGATTTTTCTGCTCCTGTTAAAATAAAACAGATTGCTAAAGAGTATGCATTTTTGATGAAGCATGACCAAAACAGTTTTATAAGATATGAGTCAGCACAGTCTTTTGCTACAGAGACTTTAGAAGAGATGATGGATACAGGAAATATTGATGAAGAGTTCTTAGAAGCTTACGGTTATATCTTAGATCTTGACATTGAGCTGTCATACAAAGCGCTACTTTTAGAACTTCCATCTGTATCGACTCTGATGCAAAGACAGGACATAGTTGATTTTGTGCCTATATATTTGGCTAAAGATAGACTAGAACGTGAACTGGCAACACTCTATAAAGACAAACTATTGGAGATTTACAAACAAAACCATAAACCTAAAAACAAAGAACTAGACGCTATTAGCATGGGTCAACGTGCTATCAAAAACAGAGTTCTTAGAATCTTGTCTGCACTAGAGAGTAGAGAAGTGATAGATATGGCAAGAGAGCAGTACGAAGAGTCTCTTACTATGACAGACAGAGTAGTTGCTTTAGATATACTGGAAAATATAACAAGCGAAGAGGGTGAAGTAGCACTAAATGATTTTTACAACAGATATAAAGATGACACTCTGGTTATGAACAAGTACTTTGCAATACTTGCAGCATCTACTAGAAATGGAACTCTTGAACGTGTTATGGCACTTGAAAATGATGAAGTCTATGATGAAAAAGTTCCAAATCTTGTTCGCTCACTTATAGGTGTTTTTGCAAGAAACTACAAGCACTTTCACGCTATAGATGGGCATGGTTATTCATTTGTTGCAGATAAGATCATAGAGATAGACAAGATAAATCCACAGATGGCATCCGGACTTGCATCTGCGTTTAAAATATACGAGAGACTAAACAATGAAAATAAAGAGTTGATGCAAAAAGAGTTAGAACGTATTCTTGCAGTGGAGAGCCTTTCAAAAAATGTGTATGAAATAATAAGTAAGATTTTAAAAGTAGACGAGAAGTAGGTTTTACAGTTTACAAAACACTTGTTGAAATGTGTAGTTTTTACACAAAAGATGTAAAAAAATATTTTTTATTCTAAGCAAAAACTTAAAAATCTACCTCAAATATGATTTTTAAGAAGCTAAAAAGTCCCTAAATTAAAGGGCTGTGCGCTTACATAATTTGAATATATAATAATTATTTATATAATAATAATTCTTTGTGATAGTAATGTGATAAACTTGTGATAACCTTGCTGTAACTTTTAAATAAAGAGGAAGAATATATGGCAAGATTAGTCGTTTTAGGTGGTGGTGTTTCTGGACATACAGCCGCAACTTTCGCAGCAAAATGGTTGGGTTCATCTCATGAAGTTGTTGTGGTTACTCCAAACTCAAAATGGAACTGGATTCCATCAAATATTTGGGTTGGTGTTGGTCAAATGACAAAAGAAGAAGTTACTTTTGATTTAGCTCCTGTATATGCAAAAGCTGGTATCACATACAAGCAAGCAAAAGCAGTGTCAATCAATCCAGAGGGGAATGAATCTGGTGACAAACCTTTTGTAAGTATTGAGTTTACAGAAGAAGGTAAAGAAGGACAAACTGAAAATATTGAGTATGATTACTTAATCAATGCAACAGGTCCTAAACTAAACTTCGCTGCAACTCCAGGTCTTGGAGATGCAAATGGTCTTGGTGAACACACTGTTTCAGTATGTACAGCAGATCACGCAGTTCATGCTGCAGAAGAATTAGAAAAATGTGTTGAAAAAATGAAAGCTGGAGAGCGCCAGAAATTCTTAATCGGTACTGGACACGGTATGTGTACTTGTCAAGGTGCTGCATTTGAGTATATTTTCAATATTGAGCATGAGTTAAAGAAAGCTGGTGTTCGTGATATGGCAGACATCAAGTGGATATCAAATGAGTCTTTCTTAGGTGACTTTGGTGTTGGTGGACTTCATATGAAAGCTATGGGTTTTGCAGTAAGTTCAAGAATTTTTGCAGAGTCTCTATTTGTTGAACGTGATGTTGAGTGGATTATCGGTGCTCACGTAAATAAAGTTGAATCTGGAAATATTCATTATGAACTGCTTGATGGTTCAATGGGTGAGGAAAGCTTTGATTTCTCAATGTTAATTCCTCCATTTGCCGGTGTTGGGCTTAAAGCTTACAATAAAGCTGGTGAAGATATTACAGATACAGTATTCGCTCCAAACGGATTTATGAAAGTTGATGCAAACTATGCTGCGGGTACTTACGAGAACTGGAAAGCTAGTGACTGGCCAGAGACTTATCAAAACCCTACATATGGTAATATGTTTGCTTGTGGTATTGCTTTTGCACCTCCACACCCAATCTCAAAACCAATGAGTTCTCCAAACGGAACTCCAATTGTTCCAACTCCACCTCGTACAGGTATGCCTTCAGGTATTATGGGTAAAACTGTTGCTCATAGTGTTTGTGACAGAATCCTAAAAGGTGAAGATGCTCCATTACATAAAGCTTCTATGGCTGAAATGGGTGCTGCTTGTGTTGCATCTGCCGGTAAAGGACTATTTGATGGTACAGCTGCGGCGATGACAATTTATCCTGTTGTTCCAGATTTCGAGAAGTACCCAGGTACTGGTCGTGATACAGATTACACTTTCGGTGAGATAGGTCTTGCAGGTCACTGGATTAAACATATACTTCATCACCTTTTCATATGGAAAGCTGAGCTTAAACCAGGCTGGACTCTAATCCCAGAGTAGAGATAAAAAAAAGATTACACTGATAATCTGATTCTTTTTCGGCTATATTTTATTTTATAAAATATGCTCGTCAAAGAGATTATCAGCATACATAAATTATAAGGAAAAATACAATGTCTAAATATGGCGAAAAAAATATTAAAGCGTATAGTAATAACTTTACAACAATGACACCTGGTCCAGTTGCAAAATGGATGAGAACGTGTGTTATATTTCAGTTTTTTAGATTCATAGCTATAAATTTAAAAATGCTAGTAGTGGTTAAAAAAAGTCACTAATTCTTCAACCCTCCACCTTGGAGGGTAAGACAATCACCCTCAACCAAAGAGGAAAAATCCTATTTTTAGTAAATTATATTAAGGCAGTTTAATGGTAAGAGATATTATTACTTATCCAACACCACCAAGTGTAGAGTACGGTACAGATGTAAGAGTATTTAATGAAGAGATAATCTCGATTATCCAAGATCTAAAAGATACGATCGAAGCAAACTCTCTCGACGCACTTGCTGCATTTCAGATAGCTGAGATGTATAATATAATAATTATTAAAAAAGGGGAAATGTCCTTTGTGTCTGATGATGACGGTTATTTAGAACTTATAAATCCAAGAATAATAAGAAGTAGTGATAAAATTACTACAGTTGAAAAAACAGCATATTTTCCTGGACTCAGCGCTACTGTCCAAAGACACAATAATATCTCTATTGTATATGAAGATAGAAATTTTCAACAGCATAGTTTAAAAGCAACAGGTGCTGAAGCAGTCCTGCTTCAAAGAAAGATAGACTATACATTTGGCTCATCATTTATCAATAAACTCTCAAAAGATGAGAAAAAACTTTTTGAGAAGAAGCTTGAGTTTGGAAGTGATATAGCAATCTCTGAAAGTTGCCCGACAACTTTTAAAAGAGATTACATACTAAAAGCGATTAACATCATTATGATAGCGATGGCTCTTTTAATAGTTGCTTCTCTGTTTATATCAACTCAAAACTCATTAGAGAGTATGTGGTCTTATCAACTTTACGCTTCTTATGGCGTGTTAGGACTCTCTTTAATATACTTTTTCTATGCCCAGTATGAAGGTAAGCAATTTACATCGTGTACAAGTTGCCAGATTGGAAACATAATAGGAACAACTGTCATAACTCTTATCAAGTTAACCCTTATCATGGTAATATCTTACTTTTTAGTAAACCCATAAATATTTAAATAGGCAAATATATGAAATCACAGGTACCAAATTTAACAGATACGCAAGAAATATTTATAAATAATAAGAATGATATTTTATCTCAGTGGCTATCGTATAAATCTCCGCAAAAGATTTTAAATATTCATGATATAGATAGAGATTATTTTTTACAAGAGTATGCTAGCGGTGTTTTTGACTATTTTATGGGAGTAATTGCAGGTGAGATGAAGATAGGAAACTGTCCAATTATGCAAGACTTGCTGTCATATTTAAAAAATAGAGAGATAAGTGCAGATGAGCTTTTTGAAATCTGTAGTCACTTCCGTCGTTCAATGATTGATTTTGCTTATGATAAAGGTCTGGATTCAAAAGATATGGCAAATGAGATCTCTTATATATTTGATAAAAACTTTAGAGGTATTTTAAAATACTACACAGATACTATTTTTCAAAAGCTTATAGATGCCAGACTTGAAGCAGATAGAGCTTCTCAGGCTAAAGAATACTTCTTATCAAATATGTCACATGAGATTAGAACACCATTAAATGCTATTTTAGGGTTTGTAAATCTTCTCATAGATGAAGACGTGTCTAAAAAGCACAGAACATATTTAGACATTATTTTAAATAGTGGAGAGAATCTTCTGAGTATTATCAATGATATTCTAGACTTTTCAAAACTTCGCAGTGGTGAGTTTACTATTGAGCCAAAGATTTTCTCCTTACATGATGAAATAAGTCATACAATGGAGCTTTTTGTTGCAAGTGCAAATGTAAAAGATATCACTATTATCTCCTTTATTGATCCTCATATTCCAAAAGAGTTGTATGCAGATGCACTTAGAATCAAACAAATTTTGTCTAATTTTTTAAGCAATGCCATTAAGTTTACTCCAAATGGAGGGCATATAAGTGTAGAAGCCGCTTGCTATGAAGGAGTACTGAAACTAAGTGTTACTGATAGTGGTATCGGGATTGCAGAACAAGATATAGAAAATATCTTTACGGCATTTGCACAAGCTCAACATAGTGAGCAGAAGAATTGTGACGGAACAGGACTAGGGCTTTCTATTTGTCACCAGTTGGCGCATCATATGGGTGGAAGTGTTCATGCTGAATCTATATATGGTAATGGAAGTAAGTTTTGGGTGGAGATGCCAGTAGATGCACATAGTGATATATGCCCTATCTATGAAGATGTAAGCTCATTCCAATCTCTTAAAATCGCAGTATATTCAAAAGACTCAAAAAATGCATATAAAGAAGAATCATTTTTAAGATATGCAGATGTATTTGGAATGAATACGGAGATGATAGACTCTATAGATGCTGATTTTGACATTGCTCTTTTTGTTGAAGAAGATGTTGATAGAAGTTTTATTGCGAGAACAATAAACTCAGATAAAAAATTTATAGTTATGGTAAGTAAGCCAAATGATGAATATGATAAGTATGACAACATTACATCTATATCATTTCCTCTATACTGCTCAAAGATACGAGATACCTTTAATGAACTTCTAAATCCTAACTCCTACTCTCCTCATCAGCATGAAGTAGGTACAAAGTTTATAGGTCATATCTTAGTTGCTGAAGACAACGAGGCAAATCAAGAGCTTATTAAAATACTACTACAAAAATATGGACTTACTTTTGATCTTGCGGGGAATGGTTATGAAGCAGTAGAACTTTATAAATTAAATAACTATGACATGATTTTAATGGATGAGCAGATGCCGGTTATGGACGGTAATGAAGCCGTTAAAAAAATTGCAGATTATGAGATCAAAAGAGGACTTAGACATACTCCTGTTTCAGCACTTACAGCAAATGTTATAAAGGGTGCAAAGGAGAGAGGTCTTCTGAGTGGATTTGATTCATTTTTAGGTAAACCAATAATTTTAAAAGAGTTAGAGAGAGTATTTGCACTTTATCTAAAGATAAACTCTGCACAAGAAGCAGTAAAAGAAAAAGTCAAAAATTTTCAAAGTAATATTTCTGGGCTTGACGCAGCAAAACTTAAAGAAGAACTTATGCTTAGTGAAGATGAGCTACTTATGCTTCTAACTCTGTTTATAAAAAAGATGAAAAAGCAGATTCCTGAGTTAAGAAGTGCCATCAAAGAAAAAGATTATAAAAAAATAGCTCTAAATGCTCATAGCATCAAAGGGTCTAGCGGAAACTTTAGAATAGAGTTCTTACAACACAGTGCTAGCGAGATGGAGCAAATGGCGAAGTCTCAAAACAGTGAATATAATTATATGGAAGTGTTTGAAAAAATTAAAGATAGAGTTCAAGAAATAGAGATTTCTTAAAACTCTTTTTAGGTTTTACTCTTCTATGTAGTAACCTATACCAGAAGCATTTTTGATGATATCAGTCTCAAGTTTGTTTCTTAGTCTCCAAACAAGAGTTCTAACGCTGTTTTCTGTTGCACCGCTTTCATCCCAAACATAGTTCATCGCTTGCTCGAAACTAACAACAAGTCCCAGTTGTGCTACAAGCAGACGTAAAAATGCGTTTTCTTTTTTAGTAAGTTTGATTTTCTTGCCATTATAAAATGTTTCGCATACACTAATGTCAAGATGATACTTATCACCAAAAGGAACGATAGGTTTGTCAGAAGCTCTTTTTGAGTAAAGAAGCTTTTCTAGGTTTAGCTTATCAACTTTTAATGAGTCAATATTATCTTTTCTTTCATTCTCTACTTCATACTTGAAAATAGCCATCTGAATGGTTGCATGAAGAGAGTTGGGATCAAATGGCTTTACAATGTAACCGTATGGTTCAGTCAGTTTTGCTTGCGCAATAATGTCATCATCGCTATAAGATGTTAGAAATATAAATGGAATATTGTATTTTTGACGTACTACTTTTGCTAGTTCAATTCCATCATTACTTTCATCCAGAGAGATATCTATGATGACTAAATCAGGTTTATAAGCCTGAATTTTATTTTTTGCCTGAGTAGCATTATCACACACTGCAATAACGTTATATCCATGTTTTTGAAGTGATAAGTTGAGATTCAATGCTGTGATTTCATCATCTTCTACAACTATAATACTATTTTTAACCATTTATAACCCCTTTCGTATCAAAAAATAATAATTATTTTGTGATAAATTAGTGCTTATTATAATATAACTTTTTATTATTTACAATAGTAAAATGTAAATATTACAGTATTGTTACAAAATCACACTATTTTTTTTGGTTTTTTAGTTTGGAAAAAGATGGATATAACACTTTTCCACATGGTACAACTAATGATGAAGTCTCTAAATGCACATCTTGGTCGTCAAAAAATATGTGAGCCTTAAAAGCTTTTAGTATTTTACTCTTCTCGATTCCACCTAGAAAAAATGCTTCATCTACGTAGACTCCCCAGTGTCTTAAAGTCTTGATAACTCTTATGTCTGAAGGAGCATTTCTAGCAGTTACAAGAGCTATGCGAACCGGTGAAAGCTCCATTTTCATGGGAAGTCTCTCTTGAAGTCTTGCCAGTTTTTTTAAAAAAGATGCAAAGGGTCCTTCATTCATAGGAATGTCTTGAGAATTGTGTTCATTTTCATGAAAAGCTTCTATACCACCTGTCTTATAAACCAACTCACTTGTTTCATCAAAAAGGACAGCATCCCCATCAAAAGCAATCCTGACTTGGCCATCAGGTATATCACATTTATATTCAGGCGGAGTAGATAAAACAGCAGAAGCACATACCTTTTTATCTATGACTTTTTGTGCATCTGACTCATTTGTCGTCAAAAACAAATCAACATCGAATGCTTCTAGATAGTCTGCACTTGATTCTCCGGCAGTAAAAGCAGAACGTGTTATGTTCAGATTTAGTTTTTTTATATTATTTAAAACTATTACTCCAGTGTCTGGAGAATTTCTTGACATAATAACAACTTCAACAAGTGGAGAGTCAGCTTTTTTCTGATACTTATTCAGGTCTAGCAAAGCTTTAATAAGAGGATACCCAATACCTTCATTTAATGGTTGGTGCTCATTTTTTAGCATATATTCTCTGTACATTTGAATGGCATTTTCAGGATTATTTTTAAATTCTTTTTCGAAGAACTTGTCCTCTTTTGATAGATCAAAAAGAGCTGTAGCGGAGATACCTATTACGAGAGTATTTTCTAAGTTATATGCCAAGAAATATCCTTATGTCTTTTAGTTTTATAGAGTTGATTATACTAAAAAAAATATAATTTTTATGATATCATTATTAAATATTATAAGTAGGTATTTAAATGTTAGATAAACTAATCAGAAAAATAACAATAATCTTCATCATAACTTTTATGTTTGGTTCTACTGTTTTTTATTTTGTTTTAGATGCCTATCACGAGAAAGAAGCGTATAAATTGATTAGACAAAATGTACTTCTCTCAGAGTCTATGCAGAAATATGTCTCAGAGTTTCAAAAACCTGCAGTTTATAAGCTTATAAACGATTATAATCTTTCAAAAGAGTATTTTAATCCTGCTCTTTTATCATCCACTTTTATCATTGGACATGTAGATAAAATATTTCAGCAAAAGATTGCAGAACAAGAACATATAATCAATAAAATAGAGTTTAAGTTTGCAAGTGATAATCCTACAAATCCTCTGAATAAAGCGACAGAATATGAGTCAAAAATATTAAAACTTTTTAATGAAACAGATATAAAATCTTACTCCCAGAGAATCAAACTTAACGGCGAAGATTATCTCTTTTTTGCACTTCCAACGAGAAAAAATACTAAAGCTTGTCTAAGGTGTCACGGCGATTACAAAGATGCACCAAAAGATATGCTCCAGATGTATGGGACTAAAAATGGATTTAATGAAAAAGAGGGACATATACGTTCCATAAATGCTATCTATTCTGCTGTTGATTCAGATGATGATATGATGATATTTTTTGGGCTTGTAGAAGCTTTAATGCTTTTTGTCTTTTTAAGTATATATCTTACTGTTAGATACTTTGTTGTTCAACTAAATAAAAAAGATCAGTTCATAGCAAAACAATCTCGTTTTGCAGCTATGGGTGAGATGATAAGTATGATAGCTCATCAGTGGAGACAGCCACTCACCGGAATGAGTATGACTACTAATAACCTACTACTTGATATTGAGTTAGAAGATATTGATGAAGATAGGTTTACCCAAAATCTAAATCTTATCAACACACAGATAGGTTATCTGTCACACACTATAGATGACTTTAAAAACTTTTTCAAACCTGATCATAAATCAGAAATTGTAGATGCCAGTCTTATAATAGACGAATCTTGTCATGTAATAAGTTCTACACTTAAAAACCATGCTATTGAGTTAGAGCGAGACTATGAAGATAATGTGAAGACTATGACAAAGAAAAATGATCTAATGCAGATAATTTTAAACCTTGTTAAAAATGCTATGGATGCATATGTTGAGAATAAGATTCAAGACCGAGTTATAAAACTATCCACCAAAAAGATAAACGGTAACATTCAAATAGTTGTTCAAGATAATGCAGGTGGTATTCCTAAAGATATTTTAGAGAAGATATTTAATCCATATTTTAGTACAAAAGATAAGAAAAATGGTACAGGATTAGGGCTTTATATGTCTAAGATGATTGTTGAGGATCATCTTCAAGGAACTCTTAGTGTTGAGACTAAAGATGACTCAACAAGTTTTACTATTACAATACCTGTAAAAGAGGAGATATAAGTGGAGATCAATATTGTTAAGTTAAAAAAATATGCTTCAAAATGTTCCGTATTATATGTAGAAGATGATGAAGTTATCCGTACGCAGACAGCTAGTTTTTTAGGTCGTTTTTTTCCAGATGTAGTTTTGGCAGAAGATGGAGCGATAGGTCTTACAAAGTATAAAGAGCGTGAATTCGATGTAGTTATCACTGATATAAATATGCCAAATATGAATGGTATAGAGATGATAGAAGCTATAAAAGAGATATATTATGATCAGATTATTCTGGTAACCTCTGCTCATAATGACAGTGAGTATTTAATGAAACTCATTAACCTTGACGTTAATAGATTTGTACTGAAACCTTTTAACAATAAACAATTTTTATATGTACTTTACAAAATAGCAGAAGAATTGACTTTTGAGAACGAGAGAGAAGAACTTCAAAATGAAATAGTAGCACTTTCTAAAAATGCTCAGATAATAGTAGATGAGATTAACATCGGAATAGTCATAATCAAAGATAATGAAGTAAGCATGGCTAATAGAGCCTTTTTAGAGATAGGCGGATTTGATTCATATGATACTTTAAAACTAGAGATGCCAGAGATCGGAGTACTCTTTGAAGAAGCTTCTCATTGTGTAAATGCTGCATCTAACAAAGACCTTATAGAACAGCTAGAGCAGTTAGATGATGATGAGAAAAAAGTTAGAATCACTAAAGATGCAAACACTTACGAATATCAAGTTACTTTAACAAAACTAGAAGATGAAAACAGTTATATACTTACTTTTAGCGATATTACAGCTATTCATAATGCACTTTATAAAGATGAACATACAAAACTCCCAATCAGAAAGTTTGTTTTAGAAAAAATAGAACTTCTAAAACATGGTGTTAGTGAGTTAGGTGTTGTAATAGTTAGTGCAAAAAACTTTGATAATATTGCAAAATGGTACGGTAAAGTCGAAGCTGCGGCTGTAGAGATTGAATTTTCGAACATTGTTAAATCTGTTAAGAATGAGCAGTTGCCAAATGCTTTTATTGGATATTTTGGAGAAAATCAGATAGTAATAATCTCTGATAAAGAGGACATGACTGAAACATATAAAAAACTCAAAGATATCAACATATCGACAGAAGAGCTATTTACTAAGCATGACAGAACAGATTTGAAATTTCACTTATCAACACAGGCTAAACTTCTAAAACTTGATACAAATAAAAAATTAAATGATCTAGAAGTTGATTTGATTAATGCATTTGATTTGATGTAAGAGTATAATCACGTTTATAAAAACTAAAATGAAAAGAGAAATTGTTATTGATTAATATATATGTAGATGGGGACGCTTTTCCAAACCTTTTAAAGCCTATTCTATTTCGCTCTATAGAGAGACTTGGGCTTAAAACTTTTGTTGTTGCAAATAAAAAAATAGACATAGGTAAATCAAACAATATTACTTATATGATAGTAGAAGCCGGAGCAGATGAAGCTGATCACAAGATAGTCGAGCTGGTGCAAGATGGTGATTTAGTAATTACTGCCGACATTCCACTAGCTGACAGAGTTATAAGTAAAAATGCTCATGCAATAGATCATCGGGGAGAGTTATACAGTGTTGATAATATCAAACAATACCTTGCAATGAGAGATTTGATGGAAAAGATCCGTGAGAGTGGAGAGATGACTAGAGGGCCGAAAGCTTTTTCGCAAAAAGACGCACATGAATTTGCAAATCAGCTTAATAGTTTTTTAGCTAAATATGTGAAAAACTAGTCTAATCTCCAGTAAAAAATATTTCTACGACCTTCAGAGCTAAATAGCTCTTTTTCATTTATAAATCTTATTTGGTTTACAGGTTTGTCATGACCTACAAGACGATCACCTTGAATCTTTGTAGTTGGGTTGAATAGTTGCAAGTGATGTTCTTCGCCGCTTGTATATACACCGATTTTTGCACTTGGACTCAGACCAACACAGTAGACTAAAAAGTCACTTTTGATATGATAGTCTTTTTGCCCATTTTGATATACAGCCATACGTCTGTCTTGACCAGCTGTAAGAACTACCCCGTTACTATATGCGACATGAAAGATGTTATCAACATTTTGTGAATCGTAGGTTTGTTTTATCTCAGAACTTTTTGCATCTAAAAGCTTAATTGCACCACTCTCATCTGCAATTACTATCTCAGTTTTGTCGGGACTCAGCATTATATCGCCGAGTGTACTGTGTGAGGCTTGAGTCTTGTAGATATTGTATTGTTCACGTCTGTCATGCAGGACTACTTCTGAGCCAAGTGTTCCAAAAATAATTTGCCCATCACTTAAAAAACGAGCCTCTTTAATAGTTAGTTTTTTTTCTTCATTTATAATGTTTTTAAGTTCATAATTCTCATATATCCATACATTTCTAAATGAATCTTTTCCAACGCTCACAATGAGAACTTTCCCATTTAGATAATCAACGCTCATGATATTTGCAGCTATCAGTTTGTTCAAAGCAGTAGTAATCGGAGGTAAGACAATCTGGTTAACCATCTTTTTTGATTTTAGATCAAATACATCTACCGTTCCCATATCATTTGCAGCATATAGATGGTTCGCATCCACTACAAAGTCATTTACGTAACCGACAGAACGCAGTTTGAAAGAAGGAATGATATCTTTAGCATCCAACAAAGACAATAGTAATAAAAAAGAGATAAATAGTTTAAACATGAGGGCATTATACAAGAATTCTTTTAAAACAAGTGATTGCTATATCCATGCTATATAACTATTGTATTATCTAAAGGGAAGAATATTTTAGTTAAAAGGCAAAAAATGAGTATAAAGATATTTAGTTACGGAACACTGCAAAAGAGTAAATTTACAAGAGGTAAAGAAGTAAAGCCTGGAACACTTACCGGTGCATATGAGATTATGAGCGGAGATTTTCCACTGTTGCAAGATATGCATAAAGGAGTTAACGTTATTGATGGACTTCTTTTTGAGGTATCTCAAGATGAGATAGATGAGATAGACGATTATGAAAATATGCCACATTTTTTCAAAAGACAAGAAAAAGATATTGTTTTAAAAGATGGTTCCAAAGACAGAGCATGGGTGTATCTTTTAAATGAGCAAATAGGTTAATATAAATTCTTATGTAGTATAATCGTCTTAGCAGAGTGCTAAGAGGGGTGTTATTATGGAACTGATGATAGAGAATGTTCTAAATATAGGAGAAGATGAGTTTTACAGGGCTTCTCGCTATAGACTTCCTTTATCGGTTATACTTGTCAACTCCAGTGATTCCAAAGCATTTGATATACTGGAAGAAAATACAAGACAGATAGATATAGTTCAACAACTTAGTTCAGATCTTTTGATAGTTTTTTTATCCCACACTGACTATAACAACTCCATAACTTTTATAGATAAAATAAAAGACAAACTCGAGTTTACTTATACAAGTAGTGAATTCAAGGGTTCTGACCTGAAGTTTATTAGAAGACTTTTTTTAGATAACAGTGAAAAATCTGTTAGTTACTAAAGAGAGTCTAGATGCTCTTTTAGTATTTTATACTCTTCTTCATCTATTATTCCAAGATTAAATCTTTTTAACAGTTCTTCAGCTTTAGCTTTTTTACCCATAACTTTTATACTTGAAGAATTTAGATGTGTATGTATCAAGTCATCTTTTCTTCTTGCATCTTTTCTATCTTCAATTGAGTGCTCAAGCTCATACTTTTTAGCATTTCTTTTAGAGATAACAAACGAGATGATAGCCATTAGAGCAAAGACAGTAAAAAAGAGAATAGCTTCATTGTAAATTCCACTTAAATCAGTGGAACCTAAACCTTGAGTATCTGTTGGTGATTTCATAACGACTTTCCTTATTTATACCGATATTATAACCATAACTTTTAGTGGGACGTATAACATTACTTTAGTAATTCAAGTATTTAAAATAAATTATATATAGTTATATAATATATTTTAATCGTTAAATGAATCACAATAGAGAGAAAAAGTATGTGAATCTTGATTCATAATATGCGGACATTTAAAATAAAATAGGTATAATAAAGCCATATAAGGAGTTTTGTTTTGGCGAAGAAAATTATATTAGTGGATGATTCCCGGACAATTTTAGTGACTGCTGAAATGGCATTGGATGAACTTGTAGCAAATGGTACTATCACGCTTGTCACATATATAAGCCCCGTGGAGCTTAGAGACGCATTAGTAGAAGGTAGGGAAGATTTTGACCTGCTTATCAGTGATGTAAACATGCCTCAGCTTGATGGCTTGGAACTTGTTACAGAGATAAAGCAAATGGAAGCTTTTAGAACAAAACCTATACTTATCCTTACTACTGAGAGCTCCGCTCAGATGAAAGCAAGAGGTAAAGAGATAGGCGTTACCGGTTGGATGGTTAAACCATTTAGTGATGAGAAGCTGGTTAAGTCTATTAAGATGGTTCTAGGGATTTAACAGTGATTAAAGATACCGTAATGAAAAAACACACTATGGCAAACAAGTATTTGACCTTCTTTGTTGATGATGAGTTGTATGGACTTAGCATCTCAAAGATCAAAGAGATAATAGCGCCCATACATATTACACATATCCCTAAAACACCAGAATTCATTAAAGGCATTATAAATCTACGTGGCTCGATAATCCCTGTCGTAGATATAAGACTGAAGTTTGGTATGGATGAAAAAGAGTTTAATATTGATACTGCCATTATTATCTATGAGGTAGACGGCATCTCTATCGGTTTCATTGTAGATCAGGTAGAAGACGTGATTTTACTTGATGATGATCATATTGTTGATACTCCAAATTTTGGAAAGAATATAGATACATCGTTTATCGAAAAAGTTGCTGAAATAGAAGATGATGTTGTAATGCTTCTTAACTTACAACAAATATTTGAAGCAACAGAGTTACTAGATATAAAGACACTAAGATCTAATGAAAAAGAGGTAAAATAATGAATCTTACAATTAAAAAACAGTTGGTTGCAGCACTTTTACTAGTTGGTGCAGTACCATTCTTTATTATGGCACTAACATCATCTATCTCATCAACTAAAGCTTTAACACAAGAAGCAAAAAACAAGCTGGAGATGGCTAGAGACCTTAAAAGCAAGCAGCTTACAACTTACTTTAAGATGCTTGAACTTGGTCTTGGAAACATGGGCGAAGATAGAAAGATCTATGATCTGTATATAAAACTGAGAAATGTTCATGACAAGTACAAAGTGGGAGCAACTTCAAGTTTCAACATAACAGAGAAGTCAGAAGTAAAAAAAATCTACTCTGAGTTTGACGGTTATTTCAAAGATTTTATAAAGAAAAATGAGTTAGATGATTTTTATTTAGTCTGCTCAAAACATGGTCACGTTATGTATAGTGCAACTAAAAAATCTGATCTTGGTCAAAATATTAAAACCGGAGAGCTGAGAGCTGAAAAGATAGCTGAAGCATGGGGGAAAACAGTTGCAGATGGTAAGCCGCATCTAGTAGACATGAAGTCTTATGCTCCTTCAAATGATGAAGCGACAATGTTCATGAGTATACCTATGCTTAAAAAGGGAGATATTTTTGGTGTAATCATAGTTCAGATCTCACCGAAGATGATTAATAAAATTATGCATGACCGTATAGGTATGGGTGATACAGGAGAGACTTATTTAGTTGGACAAGATTATCTGATGCGTAGTGACAGTTACTTAAACTCAGAAACTCATTCACTTAAAGCTTCATTTAAAAACCCTGATAGAGGTTCTGTAAAAACAGTTTCATCTAATGGTGCGATCTCAGGTAAAACTGATACGAATTTTATCTCTGATTATAGAGGAGAAAAAGTTTTATCTTCTTATGCACCTTTTGTTTATGATAATCTTCACTGGGCGATTATTGCAGAGATAGATGAAGGCGAGATCTTGGCTACGGTATATGAGTTAAGAAACAACATCTTAATCATGGCAGCAGTATTCTTAGTAATAATCTTATTAGCCGCTTTGAGTCTTGGTAATTACATAAGTAAACCAATAAGCAAAGCAGTTAAGTCTATTATGGAATCAAACAACCAAGTTGTAAGTGCATCTACAGAGATTACAGATTCATCAACTGCACTTGCACAAGGTGCGAGTGAACAAGCTAGCGGGGTTGAAGAAGTTAGTGCGACTATAGAAGAGTCAACTGCTATCAACACACAAAACAGTGCTAACCTAAATGAGGCAGATTCTCTTGCAAGAAGATCAAAAGATTCTGCTCAAAACGGAAGTGACAAAGGTAAAGAACTGATCAGTGCGATGATTGATATTAACAATTCAAGTGAGCGTATTTCAAAAATCATTAAAACAATAGATGAAATCGCAGCACAAACAAAACTTTTAGCTCTGAATGCCGCTGTTGAAGCTGCTCGGGCGGGTGAACACGGTCTTGGTTTTGCAGTTGTTGCTGATGAGGTTAAGAGTCTTGCACAACGCTCTTCAGAAGCTTCTAATGAGATATCCGGAATCATAGAAGAGTCTATTTCTCAAACAAAAAATGGTACAGAGATAGCTAAAACCACATCACAAGCATTTGAAGAGATACTTGAACGTGTAGAAGGAACTTCTCAACTAATTACAGAGATAGCACTATCTTCAAAAGAACAAAGCGACGGTATGAATCAAATTGCTATGGCAATGGGTGAAATAGATAATGTTACTCAACAAAATGCTGCAACAAGTGAAGAAGCTGCAGCTTCTGCTGAAGAGTTAAATGCTCAGGCTATCTCTATGAATGAGATGGTAAAAGTTATAGCTAAAATGGTTGGTGAAGCAGTGTCTGAGTCAAGATCAGTTTCATACAAACCGGTTTACAAAAGTCAAACACCAAGAGAGGTTAAGAAAAGAAACTTTGCCCAAAAAGAGGCAAATGATATCTTTCCATTGGACGAAGAGGATCTCAAGGAGTTTTAGATGACTATTGATGGAGACGTACTAGAAATCGAGCTTAGCATTGATATAAAAGATGTCATAGAGTTGAAAAATTTTATATTACCTAGACTCGAATACATAGAAGAGATAAAAGTGAATAATGACACTGGTGTTTTTACGTCTTCTTCTTTGTTTGGTCTACTTCATAGTGTTAAAAAAACAAAACCTGGCATAGTTATTGATGTTATTGATAATGATTTAAATATTGATCACTACGGATTGATCCATTGGGTAAAACATGAACAAAGATAAGATACGCGAAATTTTTATTGAAGAAGCTACAGAGATAATCGATAAGCTTGATATAGATATCGTAGATTTTGAAGAAAGCCCTGAAGATAAAGAGCTAATAAATGAGTTGTTTCGTGGTGTTCATACTCTAAAGGGCAGTGCTAACTCCTTTGGCTTTAACAGACTTGGACAGTTCGTTCATAGCTTTGAAGATATTCTTGATTATTACCGTAGTAGTGAAGAGAGTGTAACTCACACAAATATAGATGTTTTTCTGCAAGCTGTTAGAATCATTAAAGATGTTTTATGGCTAGAAGTAAAAGGTGAGGGTGGTTTACCTGACAACTTTGATGAAACAATAGATGCAATGAAAGAGATGATATCAACAACTGATGTGAAAGCGTCAGTCTCAAAAGCACCTTCAAAACCACTAGCCGATCTGTCTTCAGAGTTTTCAGAGCTTGATTTAGCTGCATCTAAACCTAAAAATGATCATATATTTAGTGAAGATGAGATAATAAAATACAGTTCAAAACTTGAAGATGGTGAAGAACTTTATCATATATCATTTTCTCTGGATGAAGACATATACTTTCGTGGGTTTGACCATGCAAAACTCTTTAAGCTACTTGGCGAAGAGGGACGTATAATTGAGTCGTGGTGGGACATGAATAACATTCCAGAATTGGATAATTTTGATCCTCAAAAAAGTAATATAGGAAAAGTAGATATTATTCTTGCTAGCAGAAGCCCATCATCAGATATTCATGAACTTTTTGAATATATAGAAGAACATGAGTTTACTATGGAGTTTTTAAGTAAAATTTTTGAAAAGTCATCAAAAGAAGAGATGCCTAACTCAGTTGAAGATAGTAAAGAAGAAGCTGTTAACAAAACTTCAAGTAAGAGAGAAGTACGTTCTTTTGTAAAGGTAAACACCAGTAAATTAGATGAGCTTTTTGCATCTGTAGGTGAGCTTGTTGTCGCTCAGAACTTTATAGAAGAGAATGAAGATATTAAGCAGATTAAGAGTGAACGTGTAACTCAGACTATGGCCTTACTATCAAAAATAACAAAACTTATTCAGAGTAAGGTTATGTCTCTTAGAATGGTGCCAATCGGTAATACATTTGAGAAGATGAAACTAGTTGCAAGAGATGCTTCAAGAAAGATAAACAAAGAGATAACTCTTGATCTTAACGGGCAAGAGACAGAGATAGATAAGACTATGGTTGACGAATTGTCAAATCCCCTTATTCATTTAATCAGGAATGCCATTGACCATGGACTTGAAAGTAGCCCTGAAGAGAGAAAAAAGCTTGGGAAACCTGCAGTTGGTAAAATTTGTCTTAGAGCTTATCATAGAGGTGGTTCTATAGCTATAGAAGTCTCTGATGATGGAAGAGGTATCAATAGAGATAAAATCTTTGCCAAAGCTGTTGAAAATGGTCTAATCAATAAGGATGATGAACTTAGTGATTCTCAAATATATGCTCTTATTATGGAACCTGGATTTTCTACGTTAGATAGAGTTACAGATCTCTCAGGACGTGGAGTGGGACTCGATGTTGTAGTATCATCCGTAAATAAGCTTCATGGAAAAATAGACATTAAATCAGAACTAGGCAAAGGTACAACATTTACTATTATATTTCCTCTGACTCTTGCAATCATAGACGGGATGCTGGTTAGTAGTTCAGGAAATACGTTTATTATTCCTACACTCTCTGTAGTGGAGTCATTTTTTCCAAGTAAAAATATGGTGCATACTATTAAGCATAAGGGTGAGTTTGTTGATCTAAGAGGTGAGATGCTACCTGTTGTTAGATTAAATCAGATACTTGAATTGGATGATAAAGCTCCAAAGATTTGCGAATCAACACTTATCTGTGTTGACAGTGTACAGGGAAAATATACTATTTTGATTGATGACCTTATAGGGAGACAGCAGGTAGTTATAAAATCTTTAGGACCTGTACTCTCAAGACTAAAAGAGTTCTCAGGCAGTGCTATTATGGGCAGCGGAGAGATTGCACTTATTCTAAATGTAGAAGAGTTGATCAGTTATGGAGAATATAATTAATGCCTTGCGAAAAAGAGCTTAGCCATGAGGTGTTTGAAAAATTTCAAGAACTTATATATCATGAGATAGGTATTAATCTTTCAGAGCATAAACGCACGCTTGTACAAACTCGTCTTAGAAAGTGGCTTATAAAGTTTGAACTGGACAATTATAATGAACTCTATGAGATGATAGAAGATGATAAGAGTGACCAGATGCTGATAATGCTTGTAAATGCTATTACAACGAATGTTACTTCTTTTTTTCGTGAAGACAATCAGTGGATATATTTTTTAGAAAATATAGACAAAATGTTTGATAAAGAGCATAAACGTATTCGCATCTGGTCTGCGGCATGTTCTAGTGGTGAAGAGCCATACAGTATACTGATGTTTCTAAAAGAGCATTTGAAAGATTTTTATGAGTGGGATATTAAGATATTGGCAACTGATATATCAGAAAACATGTTGATTCATGCACAAAACGGAATCTATGAAGAAAAGAGTGTTCAAAATATTCCTAAACATATGAAGTATAAGTATTTTAATCCGGCGCTAGGAAAAAAAGGCGGGAAAGCTTTTAAGATTAAAGATGAATTGAAAAAGTATATTACTTTTCGCTCTTTTAATCTGGTAACAGGTAATTACGCAATGTTTAAAAACAAGTTTGATGTTATCTTTTGCAGAAACGTTATGATCTACTTTGATCGTCAGACTCAAGATCAGCTACTGAGTGAGTTTACAGCCTTGCTAAAAAAAGGCTCTATGGTGTTTGTCGGACACTCAGAGTCTATACAAAATAAAAAACTAAACTATAGATTGGTCTCACCATCGATTTATAAATTACAATAAAGGGACAGATATGGATATTTCTACAATTACAGATGAGAAGTTACTAGATGAGATTGGACGTAGGTTTCATGAGAAAAAATCTTCTATTGGCGAAATGGAAGAGATGACAAAGAAGCTGCTTGTTTTAAATGAAAAGAACAAGAAATCTCAAGAGATAAAAAGTAAGTTCCTTTCATTAGTTAAAAATGAGTTTAATAACCCGATGTCTTCTCTTTTAAACCTTGTAAATATGATGGTAAAAAAATCTGATGATCCTAAGTTGGCTGAGCTCTCTTCTTTAATGAAGATGGAGTTGTTAAAACTGGACTTTAGTCTTAAAAATATTTTCTGTGCATCTGAGATAGAAGCAGGTGAGATAGCTAATGATTACTCAATGGTAAAGATAAAAGATATATTTGACGAGGTTGCAAATTATTTTAGTTTTTTAATCGAAGAAAAGTCTTTATATATCAACTATACAAGTGAAGGCTCTGATGATATTATCAGTGACTCTCAAAAAGTAAATATAATCCTTTTAAACCTTGTATCAAACGCTTGTGAGTACTCTTACTCAAACTCTAAAATAGATGTTTCTTTTACAAGTGATGAGGATAACTACATCATAAGTGTTGAAGATATGGGTGAGGGAATCGAAGAAGGAAAAGAGCAAGATATTTATAGCAGTTTTTACCATTATGAGTCAGGAAATACTCGTAGAACAGCTGGACTTGGGCTTGGACTTAGTGTTGTAAGCGGTCTTATAGAATCACTTGATGGAAGTATTCAAAACACAAGACAAGAGAATAAAACAGTATTTACAGTTAAAATAGCCAAAGTTGATGAGAAAGATGTCAGTCTCTCAAGAGGAATCGGTTCTAATGAGTTTATCTTTGATGACTCAGAGGATATGGTAGAGTTTTAGATAATGTATATACGAAAATTTATTCACGTTGGTGAGATTAATATTGGTGCCAGACCTACAGAGATCAGCACAATATTGGGTTCATGTATAGCTGTATGTCTTTATGACAGTATACAGTGCATAGGTGGGATGAACCATTATCTTGTTCCGCTCTGGAATGAACATGGTCTGCAAACTCCAAAATACGGTAATATATCTATACCAAGACTCATAGAAAGTATGTTAAATGTCGGATGCGAGATAGAAAATATGGAGGCCAAAATATTTGGCGGTGCAAATGTTATAGATGTTAGCAGCGAAGATATGATGGTTGGGCGTAAAAATATACTAATTGCTAAAGAGATTTTAAAAGAGTATCATATCCCAATAACAGCAAGTGATGTTGGCGGAGATAAGGGAAGACGGATTATGATGCGTAGTGATACGGGAAAAGTCCTTCTCAAATATATTCATAAAGGTGAGGTGTAGAGAGTGGGAATTAAAGTTCTAGTTGTTGATGACAGTGCTACAGCAAGAGAGATAATTACAAATATCCTCAGTGGTGATAGAGATATAAAAGAGATATATACTGCAAATAACGCTTATGAAGCTAGAGACAAGATAGTAGAATTAAAGCCTGATGTAGTGTGTCTGGATATAGAGATGCCAAAAATGGATGGGATAACTTTTTTAAAAAAACTTATGAAGTATATGCCAACACCTGTGGTTATGGTCTCAAAAATGACAACAGTTGGAGGCAGTAAGACCTTGGAGTCTTTAGAAGCCGGGGCTGTTGATGTTATAGAAAAACCGACACTGAAAATGCTAAATGCATCTGATAAACACAGCATAGAACTTTTAGAAAAAGTAAAGGCTGCAGCAGGTGCTAATATTTCAAATAAAACAAATTCTTCACCTATGTCTCAGCTGCCTTTTAATAAACCACTGTCTCAAACTAGACAAAAAGTTATAGCTATCGGAGTATCTACCGGTGGTGTAGAAGCTCTTAAAAACTTTTTATCACAGTTTCCAAAAAATGCACCTGGGATACTTATAGTTCAACATATGCCGGAAAATTTCACTAAACAGCTTGCCGATAGGCTAAACACATTTTGCGAGATAGATGTAAGAGAAGCAAAAAATGGAGATATCCTAACTGATGGGGTAGCTTTGATAGCTCCGGGAGATCTTCATATGGTTCTCAGATACTCTAACCGACAGTATTACGTTGAACTGGGAACCGGAGAGAAAGTTTCAGGTCATCGTCCTTCTGTTGATGTACTATTTAATTCAGTAGCTAAAACAGCCTCTAATGATGCAGTTGGTATTATTCTGACAGGAATGGGATCCGATGGAGCTAAAGGTTTGTTAAATATGCGCAAAAGCGGTGCGATGACTTTTGGGCAAGACAGTGCCAGTTCTGTTGTTTACGGAATGCCGAAAGTTGCGAATGACCTTGGTGCAGTTGTTAAGCAAAACTCTATTAAAGCACTTCCAAAAGATATTTTAAAATATCTAGAAAAGGTTTAAATTTATGAAAAATATATTGATTGTTGATGATAGTAAATTTATCCGTACAGTTGTAAAAGAAGAGATCTCAAAAATAATACAGGCCAATATTTTTATGGCACAATCGTATGAACAGGCAAAACGTTTTATACAAGAGAATAAGTTTGATATAGCTGTTTTAGATGTACATCTGCTGGACGCCGACAATGGAGAGGTTATTGATCTTGCTTTGGAATACGAAATTCCAACTATTGTTCTGAGTAGTGGAATAAATGAGACGATTAAAGAAATAGTACTCAAAAAGCCTATAGTTGAGTATGTTGCTAAAAGTGACCCTCAAAGTATTAATTATATAGCTACGTCAGTCAATAGAATATTAAAAAACTGTAACGAGACAGTTTTAATAGTTGATGATTCACAGAGTACTAGGGAAGTTATAAAAAGATATTTACAAAAGCTTCAAATTAATGCTTTAGAAGCACACGATGCTGAAGAAGCTGTAGAAATATTAAAAGTAAATCATGTATCTTTGGTTTTGGTAGATTATAAATTACCTGGTATGAATGGTATGGATCTAACAATGCTCCTACGTCAAACACATAGTAAAGACAGGCTTGCTATTATTGCAATAAGTGCACAAAACAGTAAGGAAATTGCCACAAACTTTTTACGTCACGGTGCAAATGATTTTCTTGCTAAACCATTTACATATGAAGAGTTTAGTACAAGAGTAAATGTTAACTTAGAGCTTATTGATCTATTTGCTGAGAATAAAAATAAGACAAAAGAAATTGAGGTTGCTTATAATCTTTTCAATAATGGTAATATTATTGTCTTTAAATGGAAAAATAGTCCTGACTGGCCTGTTGAGTATGTTTCAGAGAGTCTAGAAAATATATTAGGCTATAAACCGGAATCTTTTTTAAATTCTCATATCAAATACAGTAAAATAATTCATGAAGATGATATAGATAGAGTTTTTGAAGAAGTACAAGAAAGTTCTAAAAAGAGATTAGACTCTTTTCAGCATGAAGACTATAGAATAAAACGACATGACGGGACTTATGCTTGGATTCATGATACTACTCAGATAGTTTATGACTCTAATGATGAGATAAGTCACTATATCGGATATATAGTTGATATCACAGAACAACGAGAAAAAGAAGAAGAACTTCACGAGTATATAGAACGCTTCAATTTGGCAATTGAGAGTAGCCGTGATGGACTGTGGGACTGGAGTATTAAAAAAGATACTATGTTCTGTTCTTCTACTCTGTTTAAAATGTTGGGATACAAAAAAGATGATGTTGATTGTTCATTTAATTTTTTGAAAAAATTGGTTCATCCGGATGATGTGTATGAGGCAGAGAAAAAACTTCATGAACATTTAAGTGCCAATACAGAGTACTATGAGACTGAATATAGAGTTATGACAAGTTCTGGTGAATATAAGTGGATCTTAAATCGTGCAAAAGTTCTTTTTGACAAAGAATGGAATCCTGATAGAATCATAGGGTTTTATACAGATATAGATAGTAGAAAAGAGCTTGAACTTAGGTTGGAGCATCTTAGTGTGACAGATAAACTAACAGGTCTGCTGAATCGTAATGGTCTTGTTGAGAATTTTGATATCTTTCAAAAGAGTGCTCAGAGGTTTGAGCGTAAAATGGCATTGATGTTTATAGATCTTGATGGATTTAAAAAGGTCAATGATACTTTAGGTCATTCAGCCGGGGATGAAGTACTTATGATTATAAGTGATAGGCTTCAAAGTATGAGTAGAACTAATGAAATAGCAGTTCGTATAGGTGGAGATGAGTTTGTTATTTTTATCCCTGAATATGAAGATGTAGATGAACTCTCCTCTCTTTCAGAACGCATCATAGATAGTTTTAGCATACCAATCGTCTTAAAAGATAAAGAAGAAGTAATGATAGGTATGAGTATAGGTATTGCAACGGCTGAAAATACTGAAACTTTAGATAGTATATTATCTAGAGCAGATGAGGCTATGTATAAGGTTAAGAAAAGCGGTAAAGATGGGTTTGTCTTTGCAGACGCTGCAAATGATAAAAATATAGTATAAACAAACTCTCTATTATAAATAATTCACATGCTATAATAACTCCATGAGTAAAACAACACTGATGGCGTTTTTAGTTATTGTAATTGTTGCATTTATAGTATATACAAAAGAGAGTAGAAATAATTTGTCAAAAAATTTATTGGATAAAGACTCCGTAATATTGGCCTTTGGAGATAGTCTGACTCATGGTTTTGGAGCATCATCTAACACAAGTTATCCTGCATACTTACAACAAAAAAGCGGACTAAGAGTTATCAATGCCGGCATAAATGGTGAGACAAGTGAAGAAGGTCTTCTTCGTTTACCTACGTATTTGGAACAAAAACCTGATCTGGTCATCCTTTGTCATGGTGGTAATGATATACTTCAAAAACTGCCTCTTGAAGATCTAAAGAAAAATTTAACTCAGATGGTAAGAGTCATAAAAAAAAGCGGTACTGAAGTTATTCTTGTGGCGATACCTGACTTTCACGTCTTTGGCTTTGGAACGCTTTCATTGTATGATGAGGTGGCGAATGAAGAGGGTGTACTTTTAGAAGATGATGTCCTTACTCATATAGAGTTAAACAGAGCCTTAAAAAGCGACTATGTACATCCAAACGCAAAAGGTTATGAGATGATGGCAGAAGCTTTTTTAAAAATACTTAAAGATTATAAATATATAGATTAATTACTACTTCTACTGAACTTTAACTGCAAATTTTGTACCTCTTATGGCTACAGTTCCATCCGGAGTTTTTAAAATAAAGTCTTCAGGTGATAGATCGCCTATCTTTCCAGACTCAAAAGCGACTGAACCTTTTTCCAAAAACAGTTCAAATTCATACTCTTTTTCTATTGGTTTAAAAAGAAACTTCTCTAGTTTGATCATACTGTTAGGACCTAGAACCAAGTTTGAGCCATCTTTAAATATGATAGTTATAGAACTCTTCTCTTTAGTAATTAGAATCATTCCGCTATCAAGAGTGCTTCCACTCTTAATGTTAGAAGTCTTATCTCCACTCTTAACTGTTACATCACCTTTTACACTCTTTGCGAATGCTATTTCAGAAGCATTAAGACTTGTAAGTAGTAATAGTATTGAAAGTATATATTTCATGTTGACTCCATTTAAAAATTTAATTTAACTATTGTCTGAATATGTTTCAGCAATATCTCTAAATCGTCCCTGTATTTCAAGAAACGCATCTACAAGAACAGGATCAAAATGTTTTCCTCTTCCATCTATAATAATCTCAATAGTTTTTGTATAAGCAAAAGGCTCTTTATATACACGTCTGCTGACTAGAGCATCGTATACATCTGCTATAGCCATCAAACGGGCTTCTATTGGGATATTATTTCCTTTAAGACCCTCTGGATAACCACTGCCGTCCCATTTTTCATGATGATACTGTGCAATATTCTTAGCCATAACAAAAAAGTCATTTTCTTTGTAGCTTAGTATAGCATTGTTTATGATCTGCCCACCAAGTTCTGAGTGTGTTTTCATAACTTCATATTCTGATGAAGTCAATTTACCTTTCTTTTTTAGTATAGAATCTGCAATTCCAACCTTGCCTAAATCATGTAACGGAGCTGTTCTATACATCATCTCTATGGAATTTGGTGAGAGTAGTTTAGTGTATATACCTTTTGAATATAGATGCTCAGCTAAAAGTTTTATATATTTCTTAGTTCTAATAATATGCGCTCCAGTTTCAATATCATGAACCTCTGCTACATGAACCATACTATCTAGTAGAGCTACATGAGAGCGATTTAACTCTTCACTGAATATACGTCGCTCATAAGTGTCAATAATTATATATAAAACACTAATTACAAAAAAGTGAACAAGAAAGGGTGCCAGTAAATAACCAATAGATATGTAAACACCGCTATCAAAATTTACCATTGTCGCGACTACCGAAGAAACTAATGTAATTACAAACAAAAATAAAATAAGGTTATTATGCTTTGTAACAAGTAGATAAAAAAGTAAAATATTTATCAAAAGAGAGATAAAGGAGTTGATCTGTTGAAAGTATATAGGTTGTACTAAAAGCTCATCATGTAAAATGTTATCAATAGTTGTAACATGTACCTTAACTCCAACAGTCTTTTCACCACCAGTTACTACAACTTGGTCATGAAGTGCAGCTGCTGAAGAACCGATAAGAACAATTTTTCCGGTTAACATATCTTTTGGTATCTTTTCATTTAACACATCAAGAGCAGATATTTTCTTATACCAAATATTATCGTAAAAATTTAGGAGTACATTTGTATGTTTATCTGTTTGAATATTATGATTTAAGAGCTCAAAGTTATTATCATCAATTATTTTAAAATCAGCGTCGATATTTAGTAATGTTGCTAGAGACAGAGTAGGGATAATATTATATTTATAGTTTCTAAGAAGCGGCATTCGACGCAGTATTCCATCGGAGTCAATAGTAGTATTTATAAACCCATAATACTTAGAAGAAGTTTTCAGTTTTGATGTATTACATAGAAGATATTGAGAGTACTCTAACTCTAAATGATTTAAATCAGCATCCATAGAGTTTATGTTCTCACAATTATTATTTGAAATGTTGTCTTTACTCAGATAAACACTCATAACACTTTTACTCTTTTTCAAAATATCTGAGAGTATGATGTCATTATCTTGAAGTTTTGTTGGTATTTCACTAAGTGATGTGTCTATATTAAAGAAGTCTTTATAAAAAGATGAGATCTCTATTGGTGATGTTCTGTCTTTTTCAGGAAAGATAATATCAATAGCTATTGTACTGGGGTTCATATTATTTATTTTATCTATGAGTTTGGCTACAACGATTCTAGGCCATGGCCATTGACCCAGTGTATTTAAGCTTTTCTCATCTATATCAACAACTACTACGTTAGACTCTCTATCTTTATAGTCATGCCCCTTTAGCAAGTTTGTAGTTATATCATAAACTATGTAGTCAAAACTTTTCGTTATATCACTCTTATAAGCGGCATAGTGATTGACAATTATAAATATACCTAAGAGAAGATATAAAAAAACGATTCTTTTTTTTAATGTACGAATACTTCTACTCTCCTATTTAGTTGCTCAACAGTTTTATCTTCTGTTTTAATAGCTAAATTGGATTCAGAATAAGAGTCTACATCTATTTTTGCGTAAGATATATCAGAGTTATTTATCATTTCATAAACTGCTTTTGCTCTTTTTAGACCTAAAATTTTGTTTTTTTCTGAAGAACCGGCTGTGTCAGTATGTCCTATGATCTGTATATATGGCTTATCTCTTTGTGATACTTCATTTATCATAGTTTGTAGAGAGATTTTTGATTCATCTGTGAGTTTAATGCCATTGAAGTAAAGTGTGTATGATAGTTGTTTCTCTGGTATTTCAGATATTACACCTGAAAAAAGTGCGTTTAAATCATCTTTACTTATATTTTTTGGCTCTGTTGGTGAATCATCTTTTGAAGATATAGATACAAACTGATTTGGTTTGTCAACAACTACATTACCGACCCCAGTTGCAACTACAATAGATGAATTGTCTTTTTGACCTTTAAGCAGAACGATGATGTTTTTTAGTTTACAGCCGTCTGGTCCAACTTTAACACCTTTTTTTGTATCTTGGCATTTGTCGATATCGGACAATACACCATCACCGTCAATATCTTCTATGACATCTTCTTGAGGTGCTTCTTCGACTGCTATAGGCTGTATAAGAGTAAACTCATCTGCTGTTTTTTTAGTAGGTGTATCTACTTCTGAAGCATTTAGTAAAAGTAGTGTGAATGTCAAAAGTGTGAGTACTATATATTTCATTTTCGATCCAAATTAAAAATTTAATATATGTTAATATAACATATATAGTTAAATTTATATCTGAATCTACAAAGAATCAGTAAACTCTAACTTGCCTTTAGAGTCTGCTCAAGTATAGAGTACTCTTCTTTGTTTATAGCACCTCTGTTTAGTTTGTGCGTAAGTTCTTGCAGGGTAGCTTCTTTTCCTAATATTTTTATAGTTGAAGTATTTAAAAATGTATTTACAAGTTTCTCTTTTTTTGCTGCTTCTCTTCTTGCTTCTATAGAATTTTCATCTTCAAATTTCTTTGCATTTCTTTTAGTGATAAAGAAAGAGATAATAAACATTAGCCCAAAAAGAGCAAAAAATAAAATAGCTTGATTATATACAGTTTCCATGCTTGTTGCATCCATAATGGTTTTCCTTAGTTTTTGAATTTTGTCGAATTTTGCCTAAATTGCATTTAAATTGTTTAAGTGATTGAGAGTTGATTTTGATATTTAAAGTTAATAAAAGGTAAAAATATGTGATAACTTTGTGTTTAAGGCTCGTAAGTATGATAATCTTGCTTATTTTCCATACAAAGATTCTTTCAATAGTCATTGCATTCTGCTATAATTCAATGATAAATAACAGTAAAGAGGTATTATGCAAGAACATGTTCTAAAAAATGATGATTTTCTAGTGTCACAAACTGATGATAAAGGTATTATCTTGTTTGCCAATGATGACTTTTGTAAAATCGCAGGATATACAATCGATGAATTAGTTGGAAAACCTCATAATATTGTAAGACACAGAGATATGCCGAAGGCTGCATTTAAAGATCTGTGGGACACTGTAAAGAGCGGAAAAGTTTGGGATGGTTATGTAAAAAACAAGACTAAAGATGGTGGTTATTACTGGGTATATGCAACAGTTTACCCTATGAAAGACTCAGTAAGCAACCAAACTCGCTACATGTCATGCAGAAGAAAGCCTTCAACACAAGAAATTGAAGCAGCCGAAGCGCTATACAAAACATTAAGATAGGGAAATAGATGAATAATTTACAAAAAACAATAGTAGTATCAATAGCTTTCGCGATTTTAATAGCTTCTCTTTTTCTAACCAGTTCAAATGTTATTCAAGCAGTTTTAGCAGTAGTTGTGTTTGGGGTAGTTGTAGGAGTTAATTCGATTAAGGACTCTGGTGGGGCTAATGTTTTAAATAAAAAAAGATTAGACTTGATAGAGATGATGGAGTTTAAAAGAAACAAAGTTGATATAAATCTGAACTCAACTAATGATGCGGAGATAAACTTTAACAAGATTGTAACCAGTTATCAAGAAGCAACATTAGCTGATACCCGTGTTGCAGGAGAGATGGTTCTTTTAGCAGATAAAGTCTCAAAGGGTCACTTTTCATGTAGAGTAAATGCAGACTCTAAAACACCATATGTACATGTTCTTAGAAACAGTATGAATAACATGTTGACATCTTCTGAAAAAAACCTCGACAATGCTATAGCTACTTTACAAAGCTATGCTGATGGAAAGTTTACTTCAAGAAGTGAAGTGAAAGTTGAAGCAAAGATGGCTGACTTACTAAATAACATCAACCTTTTGGGTCAATCTTTACAAAATATGGAACAAGAAAACAAAGATACTCAAAGTCATATTATCCAAACATCTGAGAAGTTAAATGAGACTATCAGTGAAATAACTGATACGACTATCATAGATCTAAAAGATATGATAAACAGTACTGTAGAACGCATACATGATGTTTCTCAAAAAGAGAATGAGATGGTCGATAACCTTCAGAATTTAGTTGCAAGTGCGAATGAGACTAAAGATATCCTTTCTAATATCGGTGAAATAGCAGAGCAGACTAATCTTCTTGCCTTAAATGCTGCTATTGAAGCTGCTCGTGCAGGTGAACATGGTCGTGGGTTTGCAGTTGTTGCAGATGAAGTAAGAAAGCTTGCTGAACGTACTCAAAAATCATTAGCTGAGACATCAGCTACTACAAACGTACTTATTCAGTCTATCTCTGATAGCTCAGATGCACTTAACATAAATGCAAGTGAAGTAAATAATATCTCAGATGATGTTAGTCTTATCAGCGATAAGATGGATGAAATCATAAGTACTCTTCACGGTCTTACTCAGAAGTAAGAAGCTTCACAATATCCTCAGATTTACTCTCTTTTGCAAAATCCAAAGCGGTTTTGCCTTGAGGGTTTTTTATGTTTATATCCGCTCCGCTTTTAACCAGCAGTTGTGCTAGTTCCGTTGAACCATGTTCAGATGCCAAGTGTAAAGCAGTCACTCCATTGCTACTTACAAAGTTTACATTTGCGCCATACTCTATGAGTAACTTTACTAACTTAAAATCCCCACAACATGTACTAGGCAAAAGTAGTGTATAACGATTTTCAAATATCTCATTTGGATCTAGTCCATTTTCTAAAAAATGCATAACAGTCTGGTACTGTTCAGTTGTTGTCTTTCTGCAAGATGTTGACTTTTTGTTTGCTAGCTTCATGCCTATAGTTGAGAGTAGGTGGTTTTTGTCTTGTTCATCAAATATTTTTATGTTTTGGGCTATATCATCTTTGTCTATAGATATAAAGTAAATAGCTAAAGCTAAGATGTGCACACTAAATGGAAAAAGTAAAATTATGAACCAAAAAGAGTTTACAGGAGCACTTAGAATAAACTCAGCACAAAGCCCAGTGACAAGAAGTAGTAAAAGGCTCAGTGGAATGTATTTTAACTTCGACTTAAGTGCAAATGGAGTCTTAGGCAGATATGTTTTAGAAGACTCTGTATCTGATCTTCTATATACACTGTACTCAACATTCAAGGATATTAAATATGCAGTAAACTCACCGATGCCAAGAATAAGAAGGATAGAGAGTAGAGTAGTATCAAAGATTATAGAAGTCAGGCTTAGTTTGTAAACTATATAACCCATAGCGATTGACCCAAGCAGCAGTGGTACAGCTATATTTATAAGAAGCTCTTTTGATTTTAACCACTCAAGAATTAGTCTTATAGCAAAGTATGCGTTTAGTGCAAGTAAAGTTATAAGAGTATTTTCGTAAGTGAGATGTAGGGCTGTAAGATCTATACTAAAGAAAATAAAAAAAGCTATAACTATACTAGATATAACAAGTACGTTTCTCTCTTTTTCAAATCCACTTATAATCTTTTTCAATATTATTACCTTATTATTTAATAGTTACTTCTACTCTTCTATTTTCTTTTTTTCCTACTTCACCATCTTCTTGGAGCAATAATATAAATTCTATTTTATTAGAACAAGCGTTAAAAAGTAGTGTAATCAGCATTAACTATAAAGTGAGTGCCACATATACCCATAGTCGCAGTTTTTACTTTTACTTTAAATGCTTTTGGATTAACTTTAGAAATCAGTCCTGTTTTGCACTCGATGCTTACTTTTGAAAGGTTAGTGACAAAACCTTCTTGGTTGTTTGCAGGTTCAAACAGATATTTTTCAATCTCTAGCTTAGAATTTGGACCAACAGATATACGTGTATTGTCCTTAAAAATCAAGCCTACTGAGCTTTTTGACTCAGTAATAATTACATCTTTTTCTTGTAGTTTTGTACCGACTTGAGTTCAGATTAAAAAAATATATGATAGAGTGTAGCATAATATCTTTTTAACCGTTATAATATAATAAATAATAATATACAGAGGAAGTGGATTATGTTTAACTTTATTCGTAAGCTTTTTAAAGCACTCAACTCTTCAGGTAAGTCTTGGCAACTCTCGGGGGCTATAGTCTTAGCGATGTTTGCAGGTTTTTTACCTACAAGTTCTCTTATACTTTTAGATGTCTTGTTTTTAGCACTTATATTCAATGTTAACTTTGGACTCTTTTTTCTTTTCACTGCTATTTTTAGCGGAGTAGGTTACCTTTTTGATCCTGTGTTTGAGTCTCTTGGTTACTCGGTTCTAACTAACGGTTCTCTTAACGGTTTCTTTACATCTCTGTACAACTCAGCACTCTTTAGATGGAGCTCTTTTAACTATACACTTGTTACTGGTTCGCTAATAGTATCTGCAGTTTTGGCTGTTCCGATGCTACTTATACTAAACAGAGTTATCACTCTTTACAGAGATCAGATAGGGGCTAAACTAAACGAATGGAAGGCTACTCGCTGGATGAAACTATTCAACGAAGAAGCACAAACAAACTCACTCTTTCGTTGGTGGGGTGTTGGTGTATTTGGTGGTCTGGCTGTAGGAATCGCCCTTATATTTATAGTTCTTTTTGATCCTCTTGCTCGCGTAGCTGTTGAGAAGTCTCTTGCATATTCTTTACAGACACAAGTAAACATCAAAGATTTTAGTTCAAGCTTTTCAGACTTACGTGTAAAGATATCTGGCATCCAGATAGCGGACAAAGATAAACTTACTCATAACCTTGTCCAAGTCGGAGATGTAGAGTTTGATCTTGGTTTTTCTGCACTTATGGAGAAAAAAGCGATGATAGAGATGCTAAACGTAAATGCTTTAGCTTTTAACGAAAAAAGAACAACTGCAGCAAAAGCTTATGATGACTCTTATGTTCCAAAAACACAAGCCCCAAAAGCAAAAGGCGTAGACAAGAAGTCTGCATCCCAAGATGCAAGTCCTTTTGCTCTTCCAAATGTAGATGACATACTTGCAAAAGAGGAGCTAAAGTCTGTAACAGAGGCACAGAAACTAAAAGCAGATATAGAAAAAACAAAAGAAAAATGGGCGAAGATATCTGATGAGCTAAAGAGCAAAAATGAAGTAGATGAGATAAAAGCAGATGCCCAGAAACTTCAAAAAAGCCTCCAAGGTGGAGACATAACAAAGATAGCATCTGCTAAAGGCGACATAGATAAACTAAAAGCTAAGATAAACTCTTTAAAAGGCAAGTATACCTCACTGCAAAAAGATTTCAATGCAGATCAAAAACGCCTCAAACAGCAAATATATGCTCTTAAAAATCTTCCACAACAAGACATAGACCGTCTGAAAAAGAAGTACTCTCTTAATGCAGGTGGCGGAGCTAATCTCATAGGTACTCTTATGAGTGATGAGATAGGCGAGTATATGAAGAAGGGATTAAAATATTATGAGATGCTAGCTCCATATATAAGTGATGATGCTAAGAAAGAAGAGGCTTTAGATATTCCTCCTCCTCGCGGTCAAGGAAGATGGATAAAGTATGCAAACCTCTCGAAGATTCCAGACCTTGTAGTAAAAGAGTCTAAGATAAATGTAAAACTAAAAGATGATGTTTTAGATATAAATGTAAAAGACCTTTCCAGCAACCAAAAGCTCTACGGAAAACCTATGAAACTTCACGCAGATGCGAAAGGAACACAGTACAAACAGATAGTCGCAGATGTAGTTGATGACAGACGTAGTGACAAAGCAAACACTAGCTTTGATGTCAAAGCTACAGGCTTTAAAACAGCCACACTTGATATGCAAGCACTAAGTATGAACGACATAGTTACAAATGCAACTATAAAAGGTGAAGTAGAAGATGCAAGCATTAAAGCAAAAAGTAAAGTAAATGTTACAAATGTAAAACTTCAGATGCCATCACAAAAACTGGCAAATGATCTACTATCTGAAATCTCAAAGTTCAATGTAGATATATCTGTGGACGGAAAGCTTGACCAACCTGCCATAAAAGTAAAAAGTGACTTGGATGAACAACTCTCACATGGGATGAGTAAAATGCTCACTAAAGCAAGTAGAGGCTTTGAGAAAGATCTAAAGGCTGGCATCTTGGCAAAAGCAGGAGGTTCTAGTGAAGGACTATCTTCAAACCTTGGAGATACAGGCTCACTACTAAACTCCAAACAAGATGCACTAGGTGGCATCGATACAAGTTTTTCTTCACCGTCTGGCGGTGGTTTAAAATTACCAATAAAGTTATTTTAGAACTAAAATATTAAAAATAGGAAATAAATTATGAACTTTCAAAACGAAGAATTACCAGAAGGCGCTGTAAAAGTTGGACAGACACCAAACATGACAGAAGAGACAGTCGTAAAAGGCATACTGAAAAACCACCTTGCTCCAAAAGGTAAAGTAGGTCTGGTCGTAGTAGAAGAGGGCTCTTTGCAGTATATCTGGGAAGATGACAAAGATAATGTTCTAGATGCTGACAAAGACCATCCTATAGTCATAGAGTCTGAGAGATACCACCATGTGGTTATAACTGGTCCAGTAGTTTTTCGTGTAGAGTTTTACAAGGTACTAGAAAAAGGTGAAGAGCATAAAGAAGGTGACAGACCTGGTGAAGCGTTTTGTTCTGCTTGTGGGTGAGAATCTGCTGGCTTAAATGGTAAATTAATACTCTTTTAGAACCTTTTTACTCTTTTTTGTCTCATAGTGGTAACTAAATACCCTTTTAGTGTACTTTTATATTTTATTTTGCTATGATGGTAATATGCTACTCTTTTAGATATTGGAGATAAAATGAAAAGTGAATCAAAGCAGACTAAAGTAGGAAAAATCTTAGGAAAACTAAATGCTAACTCTTCTTTCAAGAAAGAGACAGTAGTTGGCAGCGGCAAAAAAGTTATCGCATCTCAAAAACCAAATGACAGCTCCATAAAAACCTTAACTGATCTTGGTGATATGATTAAATACAAAAGAACTAAGTCTAAACTATCTATTAAAAGAACTGCTATGCTCTGCGGAATAAGTGACAAAACGCTTCGCTCTATAGAGAATGGAGAGAATGCAAATACTTCAACCATCTTTACTATTATAAATATGCTAGGCTTAAAACTGAGACTTGAGGAATAAAATATGAATCTATTGTACATACACTACAGAGGAATATTAGTAGGGACTATTTCCTATGATAGTTTCGAGAAAACTTATGAACTTACTTATGCAAAGAGTTGGAAAAAAGATGGGTTTGAGATCAGTCCTTCTCTTGGGTTTGGTGGATTTGACAAAGGGGCTGTCAAAAGCTTCATAGAGAACTTACTTCCAGAAGGAAGAGGTTTTGAAGAACTTAGTATATATTATCAGGTATCAAAAAGTGAAAAGTTTGCAATATTAAAAGAGATAGGTTTAGAAACCACTGGTGCATTGACATTTTCTAGTGACGAAGTTTTTACTCTAGAGACATCTTTTAAAGAGATAACGGAAGATGAGCTGGAAGAAAAAGTAAAGGCAAGAGATATAGAACCTATCCATATCTGGAATGGTACACCTAGGTTGAGTGTAGCAGGTGTCCAAGCTAAACTTCCTTTAACTATTTATGAAGGCAAAATGGGATTTGGAGAAGGTAATCTATGCTCAACTCACATATTGAAGTTCAATAGAGCTGGAGAAAATGTAGTAACCAATGAATTTGTCTCTATGAAACTAGCAAAAGCTTTAGGTTTCAATGTCGCTAAAGTTGATTGTATTGAGATAGCAAATGAGTGTGTTTTGTTTGTAGAGAGATTTGATAGAGAGATAGTGAATGAAAATCTCATAAACAGAAAACATATTATAGATAGTGTTCAAGCACTTGGCTTACCTGTCTCATATAAGTATGAAAGAAATATAGGTAAAAATGCTTCCCAGTACAGAGAAGGTGTCTCTTTTTCTAAACTCTTTTCTTTGGCTGATAAAGCAGTTGTTCCAGTACTTTTCAAAGAACAGATAATCAAGTGGAGTATATTAAACCTCATTATAGGAAATAGTGACGCTCACGGAAAAAACATATCATTTTTTGTAAGTAAGGATGGCTTAGAGGTTGCACCTTTTTATGACTTAGTAAATGTTACTATGTTTAAAGGCTCTTACGAACAAGATATGGCTATGGCAATTGATGATGTATTTGAGTATGATGAGATTAATGAGTTTTCTGTGCGAGAGTTTCTTGAGACAAATAATATTTCCATACCAGTGTATTTTAAAGAGTATGAAAAATCTGTTGTTGGACTAGAGAAGATACTTAAAAATAGTGATTTTTTAGAAGATGAGGAGCTTGCTAAAAGCACGGAAGAATATTTGCCTGAATATATTGATAATATTAAAAAGAGAGTTAATAGAATATCTAATATATTAAACTCTTTGCGATATCAGATGCCATTAGAAGATGAGATATATGAAGAATTTTTTGAAGAAAATAAAAATGATATAAAAAGGTCTCTAGGCAGAAGATATGTTGAGGGTGATAATATTGATAAAATTGTTACTCAATACATAAGTAAAACCAAGGAACAGTTTATTAAAGAACTATAACAATATCAACTATATTCTTAAGTAACACAGTTTCTACCTTTGGACTTAGAACTGTAAAGAGCTTTGTCTGCAGCACCTATGGTCTCTTCTATACTCACCCCACTAACAAAGCTACTAACTCCAAAACTAGCGCTCTGATGCCATACAGTTGAGAAGTCATGGTCTGATATGACTTTACGGAGCTTACGTGCTAGGATGATCCCTTGGCTGAAGTTTGTGTGTGGTAAGATTATCATGAACTCCTCTCCACCCCATCTGGCAAAATGATCTCCTTCTCTTATGGACTCTTTTACAAGCTCAGCAAACTCTACGAGAACTTCATCACCTATAACGTGTAGTTGTCGTTGACAGACTTGAAATGGTCTAAATCCACAAGTACGATGCTACACTCTTGTCTATTTCTGTGAAAGTAGTAGTACTCTGTTTGTAGTAGAGCATCTATGTACCTTCTGTTGTGTACTTTGGTGAGCTGATCTGTCTGAGATAGAAGTTTAAGCCTGAGTTCGCTGTTTTTTAGCTCAGTAATGTCTGTAATGTAGCCGACAAAGCTTACTATGTTGTCGTTGGCATCTCGCAGGAGCAGAGTGTGGTTTTGAACCCACTTGACATGGGCAGTTTTAGTCACTACACGGTAGGGTGGATGCGTAAAGGTGAGGAGCTTTTTCTCTACGGCATCTTTTATGTCAGAAGTCACACGAGCTATGTCATCTTCGTAGATGCAGTGAGAAAAACTCACAGTTTTTGCCTCAAGCTCTTGTTTTGTGCAACCTATGAGCTGAAGAATGTTTTGCGAAGCGTAGTAGATGCTAGATGCAGAGTCGTTGTGCCAGCGAAGTAAGATAGCACTGCTCATATCCACAAGTGTCTGATGCTCTAAGAGAGTCTGCTCTAGTGTGTCAACTTTTCTTTTGAGACGATAAGGGATGAGATAGATGTAAGAAAGAGCAAGAGTAAGCAGCGACATGCTCAGATATAAAGACTTTACCATAGTGTTACACCCCTAATCTACGTGTATGAATGAAAATTTTAAATTTACATGTTTTTTTCAATAACCATTAATAATACTTGTGTGATAATGAACGGATTTATTTTTAACACTAAAGTAGCATCTACTCTTTTATGCTTGTAGAGAAAGCTGTTTAAAAAACTGATGGTTTTTTACTGTTTACACAAGTATGATTTATAGCATCTGGATGTTCCTTTATTATTACAATTATATTTAACAAATGGAAATATTTACTTTAATTTTTACAATTATAGTAAATATTTTCCGTTATGTCAAGTTTTTATATGGGGAAATTATTGAATGACTAAAAAAGAATTAGCAGAACGCATCGGTGTTGACCCAAAGACTATAAAAAACTGGGAAACTTCAAAACCTGAACTTTTAAAACTTATATATTTGGGACTTGCTACTGAAAAGCATGTTCAAGATGTAGAAGCATACTTACAAGAAATAAAAAAAGCTACTGATAAATAATAGAATAAATATAACAAACATTTCAATCTAGAGCAGTTATATAAGATGTCTAAAGTACTAGATGTAAAATTGGCACAGTTAATTGATATATGAGTTAATTAAGAAATATATTCCATAACTTGATTTAAAAATCTTTCGCTGTAAGCTTCAAAATCATCGATGAATGTTTTATTTCCGTGAAATCTTTTTCCAATTATATTTATAGTATATATTTCAAAATATTTTACAGTATCACCTAGACTTTTATCTAAAATACTATACTGTGTGTTTGTGATATCATTTCTTTCGTCTATTAGTTTTGAAAGTGATATACCTGTTTTAGAAAGATACTTATTCCTTGGATATATGGCATTTATAAAGATGCCTTCTGGATAGCCTGAGTCATTCTCCAGCATCTTTAATAATGATGTTGTTTGAGCTTGAGCTTTACCTTTACTAATTTCAAAAGAAGTAGAACATTTTATTGATAAGCCCTTAAAGTCTGCTTCTACGTTAAATGTATTATGCTTATCTCTATCAATCATATACTTAGAAGTTATGATCTTTTTTTCCTGTAGCATCTGTGTTATTTCTTCAACTCTATCATCTTTTGCAATAAGTTCTATGTAGTGACTTGTCTTATCAGTTAACTGTAAACTATTGTCTTTTTCTTCTTGTATATATGGAATAAGAATATTATCTAGTATATCAGATTTAATTTTTTGTTTTTCATTATGACAGTAGATATCATTAGCACTATTCTTCCATTCTGCTCCCATATTAATAAAGTTTTTTAGACTTCTATTATCATCAAAAAATCGTCTTAATTCACTAAGTATATAAATATGATCTGTATCTTCAACACTATCTGTTCGAATAAGTCTTTGTGCTATAACCTTTAAGTATGTCCATGACCAATGATATAATTTAAATTTTGTTCTTCTTAATTTTATAGGTGAATTCATTGGAGTTGTGACTAATTGATTTGATATTGTAATAATATCTTTGATTCCAAGGTTATCCGCAAAATCTGCATAACGATCAATCTGATTTTTATCTAAAATATGGTCTCCAATTTTTGCTTCAATAATTCCTGCCCATTCTATTATTGGATTCTTGCCACTTGTAATTACTACTAGACCATCTGGCCTATTTTCCTTATTTCCATCTTGAATTTCTACATATATATAAATATTGACATTTCTTGTTTTAATTTTATTAATTCCAATGGATAAAAAAAGCTCTTCTCTATATTCTTTTACAGCACTCAAAGAAGCTAAAAAAATTGATACAACTGATGTCTCATGTTCACTGTTTCCTTTTGGAAAAAGTCTTGCTTTTTTACTTTCTAGATCTTCTGGATTCATTTGAAGTAATGCTGGTAACTCTTCAAATTTTGTTGTACCAAATCTTATAGTTTGAGCCATTTAATTATCCTTTTATAGTGTTTAACCAATTATAATAAAAAAATACTTATATTGATATTTTTGTGATTTAATATAAAACGATATCCAGCTAACATCTAGTGATTACATTACTGAGTCATCCCGCTCTATGTCTTGTAGGTTGATTTTTTCGATGATATCAAGCTCTTTAGACAAATCAAGATTTGGTACTTTCTCAAGCTCACTGAGTCTTCTAAAAGTTCGCATTATCTTTAAAATAACACCCATGAGGTTAAAAATCCACTTTTATTAGAAGTGTGCATAAATTAAATAATAGTATATTTTTCACTACACCTAAAAACCTGCCCAACAAATACAGAGCGTTGTACTTAAGCCGTAGTCTTTATGTCATCACAAAAAAAGTATAAGCTCTCTCTTCCTTGTTTTCTCCAAACCCTACAATTGACATCAGTGGATGCTCATCCGAGATCTTAACTACTACTTCGTACATCATAGCTTTCATATCTAAAGAGTTTACACACTCTAGAAGCTCTTTTGTAGATGCATCTGCACCTAAGAAGCCTAGTAGTAACTTTTTAGCGTCATGGTCTATCTCTATTGATGTGATGACCTTTTCACCTGCATTTTGAAAGTTTTTTTCTTCATCTTCTTTTAGGAGCATCGCCAGCAGAGTGTACTCTTTTGAGTTTTGTATATTTTCTCGTATATCATCTATCATGTCTATGATGTACTTCATTTTGAGCCTTTTAAATAGTAGTCGTTATTTTACACTTCTGAGCTTGAAAATCCACTTCTATAAGGTTATAATCTCATCATAAGTATAAAAGGACAGAAATGGCGGTAGTAAGTATTGTTGATGGTTTAGACTGTTTTGCAGAGGATTTTAAAGGCATCTCTCTTCATGGCTTAAAGATTAAAAAAGCAGAGTTTGAATCATGTACTTTTGTATCTTGTGACTTTAGTGAAACTTTCTTTTTGTCATGTAGGTTTATAGAATGCCGTTTTGAAAACTGTAACCTAAGTCTCATGAAACTAACCGACACCAAAATGAGTGATGTTACTTTTGTGTCGTGTAAGATGATCGGGGTTGACTGGACTATGTGTGACTACAAAAGTCTGCTTAGTGCGAACCCTTTGCGGTTTATAGAGACTATTTTAAATGACAGTAACTTTTATGGCTTAGAACTAGAGGATCTGGTCATGAAAGAGTGCAGTGCGAAAGAAGTAGACTTTAGAAACTCTTCACTGCAAAAAGCTGACTTTTCTGGCACAAATTTTAAGGGGGCACTATTTGAAAATACTAACTTGGAATACGCTAACTTTACAGATGCACAAAACACTTACATAGACATACGCAAAAACCATCTAAAAAAAGCTATCTTCAACCGATATGAAGCACTATTCCTACTCGAAATAATGGAAATCACATTAGTGTAGTTAAGTACTATTGTAATATTAGGTCTGTTATGCAATAATAGTACATTCGTGTCAGGAGTGACAATTGAAAGATAAATTAAGAATTATTAAACGACAAAATGAGACACTTCATAAACTAAATAAAATTGCGGCTATCTCAAAAATCAGCCCTATAGAAACGCTTAGAGAAGCTTTGGTTATAGGTAAAGAACACTTTGGGCTAGAGTTTGGGATAGTTAGTCATATCGTTGAGCAGGACTATACTGTTGATGTTCAGTCCACCCCTCCTAATACACTCCATGATACACAGTTATTTGCCTTGGGTTCAACATACTGTAAGACTACTCTAGAAATAGATGATGTACTAGCTATAAAAGATGTCACAACTTCGAAATATGCGGGTCATCCATGCCACAGAGACTTTGATCTTGTGTCATACATAGGTGCACCAATCAGAGTAAACTCTAAAGTATATGGCACTATAAATTTCTCTTCCCCAAAAGCTAGACAGTTGGAATACGACTCAACTGATGATGAGTTCATGAGACTGCTGGCTAAGTGGGCGGGTTCTTTTTTGGAGAGGCAAATCACTCTCGATGAGTTGTCACTAACAAAAAAACGATTTGAAATGATTTTTGAAAATAATGCATCTGGTATTATGCTCGTAGATGAGACTTGTAATATAGTTATGGTAAACAAGCGTTTTTGTGAGATTATAGGTTATTCCAAAGGTGAGTTAATAGGGAAGAGCAGTAGACATATTCATTTAAATGATCCATCAAATAAAATAATAACAGATAATTTTACAAAAGTTAAAAATGATTCTTATCAAAAGATAGAGTATCAGTTAAAAAGAAAAGACAATAAGGCTATATGGTGCGAATTTTTTGGCTCATCTATCGAGTTGACAAAGGAAAGTACAGGTGTAGTCTGGAGTATATTAGATATTACAACTCAAAAAGAGATGCAAGAAAAACTAGAGCTTCAAGCAACTACTGATTTTTTGACAGAGCTGTATAACAGAAGGTTTTTTAGTCGTAGGTTGGAAGAAGAACTTTCAAGAGTAAAACGTAATATCAATACCACTAGTTCATTGATGATGTTTGACTTGGACAGGTTCAAGCAGATAAATGATTCTCTAGGGCACTTAAGTGGTGATATAGTTTTGAAAAAATTTGCTGATCTTTTAAAACATTACTCCCGTAAAACAGACATATTGGGAAGAATCGGCGGCGAAGAGTTTGCTATGATCCTGCCGGATACAAAACTTGCAGATGCTTTAGTCCTAGCTAATAAAATCAAAGAAGAATTTGCAAACAAAGAACTAGACATCGATGGTAATAAGTTACATATAACTGTAAGTATCGGTTTGACATCTTTTACGCATGATGATAAAAATTATGACACTGCCATTGCACGAGCTGATAGTGCATTATATAAGGCAAAAGAAAATGGCAGAAATAAAGTTGAAGTAGAAGTTTTTAACTAAAACAGCTATCGTCTGCATTCTCAACATAGTCATAAGATTGTTTTTCGGAGTCATAATCATAGTCACACTCGCTATCAGAACCGTAGTCGTAACCATAGTCATCTTCTAACTCTTCGTCTTCCCTGTCATCGATATAAACTAACATGATAAATCCTTTTATCTATAGAGTTAAGACACATATCGAACATTTTACATTTACTATGTAGTTCGATGGTTATTCTTAAGTAAAGTAATTAGAAAATAGATAAATTAGTTTTAGTAGTAAACATCTCTAATGCTTTTGTACCAGCTAATGAATTACCAGAGTTATTTAATCTAGGTGAAAAAACAGCTATGCTCATAACATTTGGTACAACAGCAATTATACCACCACCAACACCACTTTTACCAGGCAGTCCTACATGATAAGCAAAGTCTCCACTGGCGTCATAATGACCGCATGTCAGCATCACAGCATTTATTCTTTTTGTTTGAGAAGAAGTTAGAAAGTTCTTATTTGTAATTGGGTCAGTACCGTGGTTAGCTAAAAATAGCATAGCCCTAGATAGCTCTTTTGTGCTCATAGTTATTGAACAATGCTTAAAGTATGTTTTAACAACATCTTCTACATTATTATCCAAATTGTTAAAGCTCTTCATCAAATTTGCTAAAGCCATATTTCTATGACCAAATTTATATTCTGAAAACCAAACATTTTTATCAAAACCTATATCCACATTATCACTGATCTCTTTTATAAAACTAGAGACTTCATTGTAAGTCTCATCTACTGTTTTATACTTACTAAGTAAAGTGTCAGTTACAACTATCGCTCCAGCGTTAATAAATGGATTTCTTGGGATTCCACGCTCATACTCTAGCTGAACTAATGAATTGAATGGATTTCCAGAGGGTTCTTTACCAACTCTAGTATATAACTCTTTGGAGTATATACTGAGTGCTTTAGTAAAAGTAAAAACTTTTGAGATGCTTTGAATTGAGAATTTTTCATCACTGCATCCAACATGAAAGTTACTACCATCAAAAAGTGTAATACTCATAGCAAACTGATTTGGATTAACTTGTGCCAATGCCGGAATATAATCTGCTACATTACCTTCTTTTAAAAGAGGTTCAATTGTTTGATATATCTCATTTAAAACATTTTGATAATTCACAATAATATCTTTCTATTCACTAAGTTGTTTATGTAGTGAGTTTAAATCACCTAATATATTTATATTGCGAATTTTTCCATCTTTTATATGAATAAATGATGCCCCTGAATATGATATACGCTTACCAGTTGGTTCATAATCAAATATTTTACCTTCATGTGTTCCAGAATAAGTGACATAAACAGCTGCCATGTCATTTTCAAAGACTGACATCTCTACAGCATGGTAAAGATTTGGAAATGCATTTGTAAGTATTTGAGCGTACTCTTTAAAACCTTCAATGCCATTTGCAGTAATATCTAAAGAACCACGAAAGCGAATGTCTTTATCGCAGATCTTATCTGCTTTATCAAAGTCTTTTTCATTCCACATTTGATAGTAAGCATTTACTAATTCTTTATTTGTCATAGCCTTTACCTCTTTAGTCATCATATTGATGTTTATGTGGAAATTTTTCTATTGAATAATACTCATCATCTTCAAAATCATCATACTCATCATAATTTATAGTAAAAATTTTCGGATAACCTCTTTTTAGAAGTTCTTCATCAATAAAGTCACTATTAAAGCCTTTGCTTTCGCAAAGTGCAACGATACTAGCAATAACAGCAGTATCAACGCCAGCAAGTTCCATTTCAAACACTACATCAGAAACGTTCATTGTGTCCTCGATAAAATTATTATGTTATACATAAGATAGTTGTTTGATAGAAGATATCAAACACAGCCAAAAAAACCTGAAATATCAATAGATATTTCTTTTGACTCAAAGGTCTTAAATATAAAAATAAGCCTAAAATTTGAGTTAGAAATTATACTCTTTTTTTTAGAAAAAGTATCAATTATTTTTAATATGATATTTGATTTCGTTTAAGGTAATTTTTAGCAAAAAAATTTGATTTTGGGAGTATAATTCGACTGCGAATAGTGAAATTTATTCTACTTTGTATATCAATATAGCTTGGCGGTTAATATTGATATACTCCTAGTAAAACGTGAATTGTAGTTTTGTTAAGGATTAAGTTACAGTTTTAATAAAACCGTAATGAAATCCTAACAAAACAATCTTATTAAAATATTAAACTTAATATTAAGGACTTGTAAAAATGGGTATTTCGAAACTACTAAAAGCTACTCTGTTAGCAATTATTCTTTTATCACCGTTAAGTGCTGAAGAAACTGACAAATGTGATGCAGCTTACAATAAATGCGCTGAAAAATGTGAAAAATCTGAAAACTCTTCAGAAAAATGTACAGACAAATGTGACGACAAATATGAAAAATGTACAAACGCGGCAGAAAAAACTACAAAAGACTCTAACTAAACTACACTACTAGGTCAATATAAGACTTCCTATTTGCAAAAAAAAGGTTCATTGCGATGAGTAATGAACCGAAACATCAGGAAATGAAAATGTACTCATTAATAACAAATAAACCATCACTCGAAGATATTAAAATTTTTAAAATGCAAGAAAATATTAATGAAAATTTTATAAACTATAAAATCAATCCAAATGAATTATCTATGGATGAAAAAAAACTTTTTATTAATAACTATAAATTAGATATAAAAGTTTATAGTTATAAAGATTTTATTTTTTTGTCCATGCCTATACCTACGTTAACGAATCTTGAATAATTTTAACGGTTCCGTTGCGTTTCTAGGTCTAAAATCTAATGTTGCAAGTTCATCAAAGAATATCTAGTTTATACTATACAGTCTCCCTTGTATTTATCTAAGAACTTTAAGGGAGTAGCCCGGTAATCCTTTTGATTCCATACTTTAATGTCATCAACTCAAGGTTTCTTAGCATTTTGGATAATATTTTTAATCATATTTTTAAAAACAAAATAATGAACAGGAATCAAACAATACCAATATAATCTACCCAATACTCCTTTTGGATAAAAGTATGCAGATTGTATAAGTTTACTATCTTCTATTTTAAACTCAAGCCAAGCTGTACCTGGGAGTTTCATCTGAGCTAAGAGTAAAAGTCGTTCATTGTCTTCGACGTCGATAACTTTCCAAAAATCCAGACTGTCTCCAACACGAAGTTCATTTTCAACTCTTCTTCCTCTATGTAAACCAACTCCTCCAATCATTTTATCTATTAAACCTCTGACTTTCCATAAAAAAGTATAATCAAACCAGCCATTTTCTCCGCCTATGCTTATAAATGTTTTAAATACTTTTTGAGAACTTATATCTTTTAAATCTTCTATTTTTCTATCTACAAAAATAGCATCTGATATTTCATGTGTATGCTCTTTTTCCCATACTACGCCCCAGTTATCACTCCATCTGCTTATAACTTGATTGTTTTTTATTTCAGAAATAGCTTTTTCAACAGAATCTTCAAAAGATAAGGGATTGATTTTTGGATAGTATTTTTTAGCATTATTATTTTGAATAGTTACTTCAGACTTCAATCCTTCGATCAATGCTTTAGCAACTATAAAAGGCACAGGAGTAAATATATTTAACCAATATGAGGATAAACTTATTGATAAAAAAGGAACAGGTATAAGAAATCTTTTTAAACCTAAAACATTTGCTGTTCTTTCCATCATATCTCTATAGCTTAGCTCTTCACTCCCTATGTCAACAATAAGGTTTTCTTTGGCATCTAGAGATAGAGATTCATAAAGGTAGTTCAAAACATCATCAACAGCAATTGGTTGTGCTTTTGTGTATACCCATTTTGGTGTTGTCATAACAGGAAGTTTTTCTGTAAGGTTTCTTATGATTTCAAAACTTGTACTTCCCGATCCAATAATAACTCCAGCTCGAATCCAGATTGTTTGAACCTCTTCGCATGAACTTAAAACCTCACCAGTTTCAATCCTGCTTAGGAGATGTTTACTTGTGTTGTCATTTTTAACACCAAGACCACCCAAATAGATAACTCTTTTGACTCCACACTCTTTAGCAATATCAATGAAATTTTGAGCGGATATTTTATCTAAGTCTTTATAGTTTTTTTTATTTAATGAATGGATCAAATAGTAAGCAACATCTATATCTTTAAGAGCTAGTTTTAGTTTTTCTATATCAAAGGTATCACCTTCAAATATTTCAACATTTTTTGATATGTTTGAGGATAGACTCTTTTTATTTCTGACAAAAAGCCTTAAATCAATATTTTTATCTTCTAAAAATTTCTGCTTTAATCGTCTACCGATATACCCAGTAGAACCAGTTAAAAGTACTTTCATTAATTATCCTTGAAAAAGAATACACAAAATAGTCTATTAGAAGAACAGTTAATTCTTTATTTTGTAAATAAACTATTTTTTTTGCTTAATAAAAAAAATGGTTTACTTAAAGATATATTGACTTAAGTAAGTAAAAGAATTATAATAGTGCTATGATAAACAAAAGAATTTATGTGTTTTTATTTATAGCATTGTTAAGCTATGTCTCTTTAAGTATGTCCCAGTCTGCGGGTTTTGTTGAAAGTACATTAGATAATGCTGTTGAATGTGTAGAACAAAAAAACAATATAGAGAGTGAATTTAAAGAAGTTTCTTATTTATCATTTGATTTAAGTATTGATATATTTGAAGTCCAATCATATATTACATATAAAGATGAAATTTATACTATACAAATTAGCAACAACCTCCTCAGACCCCCTATATTTACATAATTTCTGTATTTTAATAAATACTAATTACAACTATAAACAATTAATAAATAAAACAGGTAATTTAAAGGAAAAAAATATGAAATTTATATCAATAGTAATGGGTTCTAAAAGTGATTATGAAGTGATGAAGTCGTGTTCTGAGACATTAGAGGCTTTTGGTGTTAGTTATGAGATGATTGTATCTTCTGCTCACCGTTCACCTGAGAGAACAGCTAGTTACATTCAAGAAGCTGAGAAAAAAGGTGCTCAATGTTTTATTGCTGCTGCTGGTATGGCTGCGCATTTAGCAGGTGTACTTTCTTCTAAAACAGTTAAGCCTATCATAGGTGTTCCAATGTCAGCATCTGCACTAGGTGGAATTGATGCACTTCTTTCAACTGTTCAGATGCCGGCAGGAATGCCAGTTGCCACTGTTGCAATCGGGAAAGCTGGAGCTATTAACTCTGCTTACTTAGCTATGCAGATATTAGCATTAAACAATGAAGAATTAGCTACTAAACTAAAAGAAGATAGAGTTTCTAAAGCTAAGAAAGTGGAAACTGACTCTTTAGAAATAGAGACGATAATAAGTGCATAAATATTATGCCTATAAATAAACTCATACATGATAATTGTAAAAATAGAGTTAAAGCTGTTTTATTAGTAGATATAAAAACAGAGGCTCTTCTTGTATTTGCAAGAACAGCACTGGAGCGATACTTTACACAAATCGACGAAGCTAAGTACGAAGCTACAGTTGGGACAGATAGTGATACAAGTTATGTTTACGATACTCTAAGAAAGTTGCTAGTCAACCTTCAAGAGTCTGTTGTAAATGTAGACTATTTTATGAAGTTGGTTCAGGAGAGTAAAAAGTCACAACAACTTAGGGAGTTAGCTAAATATGAAGATCCATTGATTAGTTATTATGATGTGATGGCTGAAACAGTGGCAAAGTTTTATGAAAATAAACCTGCATACTTACCAGAATTTTTAGTTATTTGTGTGTTGAGTCATTGGATACTTGAAGAAGAAAAATCAACTAATCTATATCCATATTTAAAAGATATAGATTTCTTAGAGCTGATTAGCAAGTTTGAAGACAATAGAAAAGATTTTGAAAAGAATGAAGAGTGTACAATTAATGAAATATATGACATATCTTCTATTATAATTGAGAAATTAAAAAACTACAAATATAAAGTAAATAAAACTAGAGTATCTAAAACAAGGAAGAAAAAATAATATGACACAGCATCTACATACAATAGAAAGATTTATAAAAGACGAATCGTTTAGTGGTGTTTTACTGTTTGTAGCGACAATAGCTGCTGTAATGGTAGCTAACTCTGCACTAAGTGAGAGCTATTTTGAACTATGGAATATGGCTTTAGGTGTGACATTGGGTGGTCATACTATTTCTATGAATCTGATGCACTGGATAAATGACGGTTTAATGGCTCTGTTTTTTTTAATGGTCGGTTTAGAGATAAAGAGAGAACTCCTCATAGGTGAACTCTCATCTGTAAAAAAAGCAACTTTTCCAATAGTTGCTGCTATTGGAGGGATGGTTATCCCTGCTTTAGTTTATATAGCTTTTAATACAACTGATCCAAAAGGTTTCGGTATTCCTATGGCTACAGATATCGCTTTTGCCTTGGGAATTTTGATGCTTTTTGGAAAAAAAGTAAATCCTGCTTTAAAGCTATTCTTGGTAGCACTTGCTGTAGTTGATGATTTGGGTGCAGTTATAGTCGTGGCTACTGTTTATACAAGTGAAATTCATGCTGAATATTTTATTCATGCCGGTTTGGTCTATGCTCTTATCTGGATACTAAATCTTAAGAAAGTAACAATGCTTATGCCATATCTTCTTTTAGGTATTGCACTGTGGATTTTTATACACTCAATAGGTGTTCATGCAACAATTGCCGGTGTGCTTTTAGCCTTTGCTATACCTATCAGTTCAAAAGTTGACGAGCAAGATTTTATACAAAATACAAAAGAATCTGTAGATGAGTTTGAAAAACATATAGATAATATTCCTATTTTAAATCATCATCAAATAGATGCACTTGAAGATATAGCTTATAACTACGATAAAGTGCAAAATCCACTGGTAAAACTAGAGCATCAGCTTCATGGGTTTTCTGCATTTTTTATTATGCCATTGTTTGCATTCTCAAACGCAGGTGTTATACTTGACTTCTCAGCAGTGTCTCAAAACTTCTTTATTGTGATAGGTGTAGTTCTTGGACTTATTGTTGGTAAACCTATAGGTATTGTCGGCTTTACATATTTGGCTCAAAAACTGAACATTGTAAAAAAACCTGATGATTTAGGTTGGGATGAAGTAATAGCAGTCGGTTTCTTAGGCGGTATAGGGTTTACAATGTCTATCTTCATAACTCAACTCGCATTCTTAGACCAAAGTGTGATAGACGCAGTTAAGCTAGGTATTTTCTTTGCCTCATTCATAGCTGGTGTTATAGGTGTTATATTGATTTTAAAGGCATACTCAAAAAGAAATAAATTAATTTGATTGTTATAACTTAACTAAATGCAAGGAGAATCCTAATATGGGTTACAAAGTTGTGAAAGTATTAGTATTAATATTATTAGCTAGCTTTGTTTTTGCTTTATTAAATAAAGCAAACAACCCCAATGACTATAGACATCCTCGTGATAGAAGTATTAAGTTATATTGACAATAATATCAATAATAGCGATTTAGTAAAAGTTGATTAGTTTAGAATAAGTTTTTGATTGTTTAATAAGTAATGGCTCCGGATACTGGATTCGAACCAGTGACCAAGTGATTAACAGTCACCTACTCTACCGCTGAGCTAATCCGGAATATGTTAGTAAGATTCAAATAAATGGCTCCGGATACTGGATTCGAACCAGTGACCAAGTGATTAACAGTCACCTACTCTACCGCTGAGCTAATCCGGATTATTTATTGAGCCGAAATTATACTTAACAGATGCGTAAAAGTCAAGCTATTTGGGCTACTTTTTGCGTTTTCTTTTAACATTGGCGTCTGGTAGCAAAAACTCTAGATTTCCAACTGCCTTTTTTACTACTTTTTGCTCTTTTAAGAGTTTTTCAAGTCTCTCTTTGCTTACTTCATCGAAAAGCAGATTTATGTCCTCTTGTGTAAGTGGTCTTTTATCCAGAGTGTTTAGAATATCTTCTTCGCTGTAAAGAGAGTTGTTTGGTTCCGCATGAACTCTAGAAGCTATATGAATAGGTATAGAGCTGTCAAACATTAGTGAAGCCTCATGTAACTCTTTATAGCTTATTCCCATCACAGGGTATGCTGGAGGTCTGTCTATGGTCCCTAAATCTACACGAGATGCATCTATGTCTAAAAGAGCCTCATTTAGTTTTGCTATCTCTTCTTTTGTGTCGTTAAGACCATGTACAAATAGTACTTCCATAAAGAGCTTGCCTTTATAGACTTTGCTAAACTCTTGAACTTTTTTTACGACTTCATCTACTTTTATGTTTGCATGAGGTCTGTCTATCTTTTTAAAGACATCATCACTTATAGCATCTAGAGATAGTTTAACTTGGTCTAGTTTTAGAAGTGTGTTGAAAACTTTTTCATCAACAAGAGTGGCACTATTTGTAAGTATGAGAGTCTCAGTCTTGTTTTTTATCTTATCTATTTCATCTATTAGCTCTTTTAGATGCGGATATAGAGTAGGCTCTCCGTTTGCAGTTAGCGTTATAACGTCTATTTTATCACTCAAGTGTTCTTTCAAGTCGTTTATAATACGCTCTACTGTCACGGTACTTGTCTGTGCATCTACAGTCGGAGTAGGAGCAAGCTCGCAGTAAAGACAGTCGAAGTTACATTGTTTAAGGGCAGGGGAGAGGTCTATACCCAGAGAAGAACCAAATCTTCTTGAGTTTATAGGACCGAAAATAGTAGTCATTTATATTTTACTAACTCTTTGACACTCTTTTACGAAGTGTATAGCATTTTCTACAGGTACATCAGGAAGGATTCCGTGACCAAGGTTGAAGATGTGACGTTTAGTACCCATAGTTTTTTGGATAGACTCAACACATGCAGTTGTCTCTTCTTTAGAGTAAAGACGACATGGCTCCATATTTCCTTGAAGAACGTACTTGTCACCAAGTTTCTCTTTTGCAAGCGCCATAGGAGTTGACCAATCTACACCAAATACGTCAAAGTTTCCATAAACATTGTCTAAAAATGCCGGAATACCTTTAGGGAACATGATGATTGGAATATGAGGATATTTGCCTTTTAAATAGTCAGCAATCTCTACCATATATTTCCATGAGAACTCGTCATATTTTGACGGCTCTATAGCAGCAGCCCATGAATCAAAAATCTGAACAACATCGATACCGGCTTCGATCTGTTTTTCCATATATAGTTTTACAACTTCTGTTACTTTTGCAAGTATCTTGTGAAGAAGTGCAGGGCTTGAGTACATCATTTTTTTACATAAGTTGTAAGTTTTTGTACCTTCACCTTCTATCATGTATGTAGCAAGTGTCCATGGAGCACCAGTAAAACCGATAAGTGCAATTTCACCACCTCTCTTATCTAAGTCTTCTTTGATGAGTTTAATAGTGTCAAAAACATAAGTAAGTTTAGATGCAGCTTCGTCGCCACCGATAAGTCTATCAATGTCAGCTTCTGTTTTGATAGGATCGTTGAACTTTGGTCCAAAACCTTTGATAAATTCTAAGTCCATACCCATTTCGTCCGGTATAACTAGGATGTCACTAAATAGTATAGCAGCATCTACACCTACGATGTCGATTGGTTGAAGTGTTACTTCACAAGCTTTTTTAGGATCATGACATAGGTTTAAAAAGTTTCCAGCCTCAGCACGAACAGCCATGTACTCAGGTAAGTAACGACCCGCTTGTCTCATCATCCAAACTGGAGTGTACGGTGTCTGCTTACCAAAACATGCATCTACAAATATTTTACTCATCTAATACCTTCTATACGTTTTATTTTATTTTTATTCTGACTTTTATCAAAGTCAAGCTTTAGTGACCACAGCGGTCCAAGCGAAGTAAAAGGGGCTTTTGCTCCTTTTACGGATTAATTAATTCTTTTTTCCGACTTTCCCCAAAAAGAAAAGTCCAACTGCTACAGCAGTTATAGATAGCGCGAAGTATAGCATATCTAGCGCGCCATCGTATTGCGTATGACCAACTTTTTGAAAAAATCCAACAACAAGTACCATAACGATTACTTTTGATATCTTATCTTTAAGTTGATCAAGTGAATGAATGGCTAAAATCTTGTTCTCTTCACCACTCTCATCTTTTGCAGCATCTATATCTGAGATAAATAGCTCATAAAGACCAAATGAGAAAAGAAGCATAACAACACCGATCAGGTACAAGTCAACTGCACCGATAATACCACCAACTACATCTTCATGAAAGTTTTCAGGATGAGCATGAGTTATATAAGTATTTAAAACAAATTTAGCAGTTTCATATATATCAAATGAAGCTACAATAAAAAGTACTATAGCACCAATAAGACCAAATACTACAGCAAGGATAACCATAAATCTAGAAGCCCATAAAGAGCCTTCAAACATTCTTTCCATTCTTACTTCTCTCCTTCCATTTCTACCCATTTTTGAGCGATACGTACAGCATTTGTAGCAGCGCCGACTCTTAGGTTATCGGCCACGATAAACATATGAATCATATTTTTAGCGTAGTTGTCATTTCTGATACGACCAACGAAAGTCTCGTTCATATCTACACAAGTTGCAGGCATAGGATAAAGACTATCTGATGGATCATCAACTACAACAATATTTGGAGCATTTTCTAGAACTTTTCTAGCTTCGGAAGCATCTACATCACAAGCAAAAGTAAGTGTTAAAGCTTCTGCATGACCACGAAGAGTAGGAACACGAACACAAGTCGCACTTAGAGGAATCTCTTTGTGCATGATTTTAGTAGTTTCGTTAACCATTTTCATCTCTTCTTTTGTATAACCGTTTTCCATAAAAACATCAATCTGGGGAATAACATTTAGAGCTATCTGGTGAGGGAAAGCTTTATGCTCCGCGTCACTTAGTTTAAATGCGAAGAAGTCTTGCATCTGAGATACTAACTCTTCCATAGCAGTTTTTCCACCACCCGAAGTTGCCTGGTATGTACTTGCATCTACTCTTAGAAGATCATAAGCCTCATCAAGTGGTTTGAGTACTTGAACCATTTGAATAGTAGAACAGTTAGGGTTAGCAATGATACCAGTGTCTTGCCACTTAGCAATATCTTCAGGGTTAACTTCAGGCACAACTAGAGGAACATTTGCGTCCATTCTAAAGTGAGAAGTATTGTCGATAACAACAGCTCCTGCCTTTACAGCATCTGGAGCAAATTCTGCACTAACGCTTCCGCCAGCTGAGAAAAGTGCTATTTCAATCTCTTCTTCTCTGAAAATATCATTAGTTAATTCTTTGATAACTATTTCTTTACCGTTAAACTCTATTTTTGAACCGGCACTTCTTTCACTTGCTAGTGGAACTAGTTTGTTAAGTGGAAAATCTATTTCTTGTAAAATTGTTATTATCTCTTCACCAACTGCTCCGTTTGCTCCAACTACTGCTACATTATATTTTCTAGACATCTTTTCTCCTATTTATTGTATTTTATTTTGTAAAAAAAGTTCATCTGCTGTTATTTCTTGGCCTTCACTAAGGATAACTGCTCTCTCAACAACTGATATAAGTTCTCTTATATTTCCAGGCCAGTTATATGCTAAAAGTTGTTCTTGTGCATCTTCACTAAAAGTTTTAAGATCAAAATCGTACTTTTTACAGTTTATCTCGATCATTGCATCTGCTATTTGTAAAATCTCATCTTTTCTATCTTTCAAAGGTGGGATGCTTAGAGGTATAGTATTTAAACGATAGTATAAATCTTCTCTAAATTCTCCGTCTTTTATCTTGTCTGTTAAGTTTGCATTTGTTGCTGATACTACACGTATGTCTATCTTTATACTTTTTGCTGAACCAAGACGTCTTACTTCTTTCTCTTGCAAGGCGCGAAGGAGTTTTGCCTGAACACCATAAGGCATCTCACCTATCTCATCTAGAAATAGTGTTCCGCCGTTAGCGAGTTCAAACTGACCTGCCTTAGCTTCCCCAGCATCTGTAAAAGCACCTTTTTCAAAACCAAAGAGCTCACTCTCTATTAGGTTCTCCGGGATAGCTGCCATATTAATAGCTACAAATGGCTTTTTAGCTCTTGGCGAATTCTTGTGTATGTAAGAAGCAAAAACTTCTTTACCAACACCACTATCTCCAAGCAAAAGGATGCTTGCATCTGTTTTACATGCTTTGTCTGCTATGTTTATAATGCTCTCTAGTGCTTTAGAAGTTCCTAAAAATCCACTTGTATTAGTACTTGTTTTAGTCTTAGGAACTGACTTTTGTACTTTTTGTATCTGGTCTTCTCTTTTTATAGCAGCAACTAGAGTGTCTACATCAAAAGGCTTTAGTAAAAAGTCTTTCACACCAAGTTGAATAGATTCTATCGCACGAGTAAGTGTTGCATTACCTGTCATAATAATAACTTCATATTTACCGTTTAACTCTTTTACAAACTCTATCCCATCCATTTTTGGCATGTTAATATCTGTAATAATAAGGTCAAAAGTGCTGTCAAGTTTTTTAAGAGCGTCTACCGCATTTTTGAATGTAATGATTTCAAACTCTTCATAATCGCTCATAGCGATTTCAAGAGATTTTCTCATATTGATATCGTCTTCAACTATTGCAATTTTCAATAAATGTCCTATTTGAGCCCTATTTTAAAGGTGAGATTCTAGCGAAATTTTCATTAAAATCGACTTTGAAACATGTAGTCTTAAGTGTTAGGATAGTAGTAGATTTGTTTTGAAAATTTTTAGTACTCTCTTTATGCTCAACATTAAGCCCAAGTTTGTGCATATATTCTATAAATTCTTGTTCATTATTCCTGATAGTTTGTTTTAGATTCTCGTTGCCATAATTTGTAAGAATTAGTGCAACTTGAGGTTTTCCGGTGCATTTTTTCATAGAGTCCGAGATGTGGAGTGTTTCATTGTATAGTGTGGCGTCTTTTACCACATAACGATAAGAGATAAGAAATTCTTTCGCATTCAGAGATGCGAAAGAGCTAAGAAGGATTAGTGAGCAAATTGCGCGTGTGATAGAACGATTTCCATCTCTACTTCGCATAGACCCTCTTTAAAAGTTGTTTCAACAACATTTGCATTTCTAACCATTGCTTTAACTGAAGTACGAACAGTTGATCTTTTAACCATCATATTTTTGATTAGGTCTTGACCATCAATACGAACACCCTTAACTTTCTCAGCAATCAGTCTGTATGCATCCGCAGTTGCAGCTCTTTTAGCAAGTGCATATGCTTGCGCTGGAGAAGAAGTGTTCATTGGTGCTACACCTTGACCAGTAACACTAATCAGTACATCAGCACCTTCACTTAGAGTCTGTTCACCTTCTCTAACTGGCTTTTTCGGTGCTTTCATTTCAGCCATATCTGACTCAATAGAAGCTAGCTTTTCTTCAACAGTAGATACTTTAGTGTCAATTCCAGATACTTGAGTCTCTACTGTAGATACTTTAGTGTCAATACCTGAAACTTTGTTGTCAATACCTGATACCTGTGTTTCAAGAGAATCTATCTTTTCGAAGTTTCCTATTGTTTGAGGTGCTGCAGGTGCCCCAGCTACTAATGAAGAAGCACCCAATAGTGCTGCTAAAAGTAGAGAATATTTCATGGTGTATCCCTTTATTTAGGCACTAAAAAAATGTGCCTTTGATTTAATGTGAGTTAAAAAGCAAATACTATTCCACATCTAGCGTTGTAGGTGGAGTTGCTTCATCTTCTTCATCTTCTATCGGTTGTTTTGGACAACGAGAAACACTTGCAACATCATCACCTTTAACAATATAAACACCAGATGTATTTCTGCTTGATTTAGAGATAGTTTGCATATCTACTCTAATCATTTTACCGGCTTTAGTAAGAGCCATCATATCCATAGTCTCATCTACCATCAGACAACCTACAACATATTTACCAGTTTTAGTACTCATTTTCATAGCTATAACACCAGAGCCACCACGATTAGTTAAGCGATATTCACCGGCATCTGTACGTTTACCGATACCTTTTTCAGCTATGATTAAAATCTCTTGTTCATCATCTGCGATTATGTTAGCATCGATTACTTCATCATCTTCATGTTTGAACTTGATACCTCTTACACCACGAGTACTACGACCCTGCTCACGAGTTTTTTCAATGTCAAATTTAATACATTGAGCTAACTTAGTAACAATAAATAGATATTTTATAGACTGATCTGCTATTTTTGCGGTAATCAGTGCATCATCATCATCAAGAACGATAGCTCTTACACCATTACTTCTAATGTTAGAAAATTCACTTAGGTTAGTACGCTTAACAACACCTTTTTGTGTAAAGAATACTAAACCTTTCTCTTCACTGAAATCTGTTGTTGGGATGATTGAACGGATTCTTTCATCTGCCATAAGGTTAAGAAGATTAACTACTGCCTTACCTTTAGCAATTCTGCTTCCTTCAGGAATTTTGTAAACTTTTAGCCAGTGAAGTTGACCACGGTCTGTTACAAACAGAAGTGTATCGTGAGTATTACAAGTAAAGAATCTTTCTATAAAGTCATCCTCATAAGTTGTAACTGCAGTTTTACCTTTACCGCCACGTTTTTGTTTTTCATAAGATGCAAGAGGTACACGCTTGATGTAACCTCTATGAGTGATAGTAACAACCATCGGCTCGTTCGGGATTAGATCTTCGATATCAATGTCATCATAATCATCTTCGATCTCTGTTCTTCTTTCGTTTGAACCATAAGTCTCTAAAGCTTCATCAAATTCTTCATCAATAATTGAATGTAGAACTTCTTCACTTCTTAGGATTGATTCTAAGTACTCGATAAGTTCCATTAGCTCACGTAATTCATTCTCGATTTTCTCACGCTCAAGACCAGTAAGTTTACCAAGACGCATATCAACGATGCTTTGTGCTTGAATTGGAGAGAAATCAAACTCTGAAACTAAGTTGTCGCGAGCCTCTTCTATATTTTTACTTGCTTTGATTACTTTGATGATCTGATCAATAATATCAAGAGCTTTTTTAAGACCTTCTAAGATGTGCGCTCTAGCTTTTGCTTTTTCAAGATCAAAAATAGTACGGCGAATAATAATAGTTTTACGGTGATTTATAAAGTGCTTTAATATAGTTATGATACCAAAGATTCTAGGTTCTTGGTTTAATATAGAAAGCATGATGATACCGAATGTAGTCTGCATGCTTGTTTGCTTGAAAAGATTGTTAAGAACGATTTCGCTCATTGCATCTCTTTTAAGCTCGATTACAACTCTCATACCGTCACGGTCAGATTCATCACGGATCTCTGAAACACCATCAATCATCTTGTCTTTAACAAGATTTGCAATGTTTTCAATAAGACGGGCTTTGTTTACTTGGTAAGGAAGTTCATCGATTACAATAACTTCTTTTTTAGCTTTTTGCTCAATATGAGTTTTAGCACGAACCTTAATACGACCACGACCAGTCTCATAAGCGTCTGTTATTCCTTTTTTACCAAAGATAATACCACCAGTTGGAAAGTCAGGTGCTTTGATATGCTCCATTAGCTCAATTAAAGAGATATCTGGGTTTGCTAGAAGTGCTTTAAGTCCAGTTAAGACCTCTCTAGGGTTGTGCGGAGGAATATTTGTAGCCATACCGACAGCAATACCAGAAGAACCATTGATAAGTAAGTTTGGAACACGTGTTGGCATAACTTCTGGTTCTTTAGTAGTACCATCGTAGTTATCTGTCATGTTTACTGTGTTTTTTTCTAAATCTTTTAGAAGTTCTCCTGCATATTTAGTCATACGCGCTTCTGTATATCTCATCGCTGCCGCAGAGTCACCATCTACAGAACCGAAGTTTCCTTGACCGTCTACAAGCTGCATTCTCATAGAGAAGTCTTGAGCCATACGAACTAGCGCATCATAAACAGAGTTGTCACCATGTGGGTGGTACTGACCAATTACATCACCAACTATACGAGCAGACTTTTTAAACTTTGCTCCATGAGAAAGGTTTAGTTTGTCCATAGCGTATAAAATTCTTCTGTGAACCGGTTTTAGACCGTCACGCACGTCTGGTAAGGCACGACCTACGATTACGCTCATTGAGTAATCTAGGTAACTGTTTTGAAGAGTCTCTTCTATGTTAATAGTTTGTATGTCGTCGTTGTTTAGCAAATCGCTCATATAAAACACCTAGTCTTTAAAAATAAATTCGGCTTAGTTTATCTTATTAACCCTTAAGCTTTGCTCTAACAATTGTTTTTTTTAAGTTGTGATTTTATTAAGTAGGATAATATATCACATTTAAAAGACAATTATCAAAGGAAAATGTTTGGATTACTTTAAATTGAAAAAATATAATACGAATTTTAAGACAGAATTCACAGCAGGTTTCACAACTTTTTTAACAATGATGTATATTATCCCGGTAAACGGTTTTATACTTGCGGACGCAGGTTTGCCGATGGATGCTGTTATAACTGCTACGGCTATTATAACTATACTCGCAACTCTGTTTAGCGGTATTTGGTCAAATACTCCAATTGCCATGAGTGTTGGTATGGGACTTAATGCTTATTTCTCGTACGGACTTGTTTTAGGTATGAAAATTCCTTGGGAAACTGCACTTGGAATCGTATTTTTATCAGGTATTATTTTTGTTTTTTTGTCTTTTACAAATTTTAGAATATGGATAATGACTTCTATTCCTTTAAATTTAAGAAGAGCAATTAGTGCTGGTATAGGAACTTTTATAGCATTTATCGGTTTAAAGCAAATGGGAATGATTGTAGGAAGTGAAGCCACCTTGGTTAAACTTGGAGATTTCTCAGATGCAAATGTTTTGTTGGGAGTAACAGGGCTGATATTATCATTTATGTTTTATGCATATAAGATAAAAGGTGCATTTATTTTCTCTATAGGAATAACTTCTGTAATAGGCTGGATGTTTGGCATAGGTATATTCCCAACAGCTCTAATAAGCTTTCCTGCATCTATTGAACCAATTCTAATGAAACTTGATATTGTAAGTGCAATTTCTTTAAGTCTGTTTCCTGTAGTGATAACTTTTTTAGTTACAGATATGTTTGATACTTTAGGTACTCTAACAGGAGTAGGTGCTCGCGCAAATCTATTTCAAGATGATAAAAATAAAGATGATAAGAGTTTACAAAAAACACTAGAAGCAGATGCAATCGCAACAGTAGGTGGAAGCTTACTCGGAGTTTCAACTACTACAAGTTTTATAGAGAGTGCCAGTGGGGTAGAAGCAGGTGGAAGAACAGGATTGACTGCGGTATTTACTGCCATGTTTTTTGTTACTACACTTTTTATGCTGCCACTGTTTAAGTCAATCCCTTCAAATGCAATCTATCCGGTACTTGTCGTTGTCGGTGTATTGATGTTTACAGAACTTGGAAAGATTAATTTTAAAGAGATGGATTTTGCAACCAGTGCAGGTACGTTTTTTATAGTTTTAGTTATGCCATTAACATATTCAATTACAACCGGAATCGCATCAGGTTTCATCATATACACTTTAATCAAGTTAGCAAAAAAAGAGTTTTCTGATTTAAATATTGGAATTATTTCAATTACCGGTATTAGTTTATTGGTATTTATTTTACAAGGATAGCAAGAGAATGGAAAAATATTATTACTCTTACAAAGAGTTTGTTCAAGATACTACACAGTTAATAAAATTAAGTAGAGAATTTAATGCAGATGTATTGTTAGGTGCAGCTAGAGGTGGTTTGACTCTGAGTCACTTTATGGGAGAAGCATTAAACACAAGAAATGTGTATAGTCTTAATTCTATTCATTATGAAGGAACTACTAAACTAGATACGTTTGATATCTTTAATATTCCAGATCTTTCAAAAGCTTCAAAGGTCTTAATCTTAGATGATATAGTAGACAGTGGCGAAACAATGGTTGAAATATTAAAACTATTAAAAGAACAATACCCACATGCTGAATTTAAACTTGCAACTCTTTTTTACAAAAAAACAGCACTTATACAACCAGATTATTCGGTCAAAGAAGCTACTCAGTGGATAGAGTTCTTCTGGGAAGAAGATGTAAAGGCTTAGGTGATATAAAACATAAGAGCAATTATTGATTCTAAAACTGATTAAAAATTAATCAATAATTTGATTAATACCTTTTAGTTAACTTGTATACTTTGAGCAGATAAACTATAAGGATAAATGATGAAGAAATTATTTCTTGCTCTATTAGCGTTACCGACTTTGGTATTCGCAGAAGATACATTAAGCAGTGGTGATACTGCTTGGATGTTAGTTGCTACGGCTTTTGTAATGTTAATGACACCTGCGGGGTTAGCACTTTTTTACGGTGGTCTTACTCGTTCTAAGAATGTGCTTAATACTATAGGTATGAGTTTAGGTGCTTATGCAGTTGGTACTTTAGTATGGGTTATCGTTGGGTACTCAATCGCATTTGGCGATGGTGACTTAATAGGTACTGGTAAGGTTATGTTATCTGGAATCACTTCTGATACATTAAGTGGTACTATTCCTGAGCTTCTTTTTGTAGCATTTCAAGGAACATTCGCTGCAATCGCTGTTGCAATCGCTAGTGGTTCTATGATTGAAAGAGTTAAATTCTCTACATTTATGATATTCGCAGCATTATGGATAGTTGCTGTTTATGCACCTGTAACACACTGGGCATGGGGTGGTGGTACGACACTTAACTTTGGTGAGATGGACTTTGCTGGTGGTACTGTTGTTCACTTAAATGCTGGTGTCGCCGGTTTTGTTGTTGCAATGATTCTCGGACGTAGAAAAGATTACGGTAAAGCTGCTATCAAGCCTTTTTCTCCTGTACTAGTTGTGCTTGGTGCTGCTTTATTATGGTTCGGTTGGTTCGGTTTCAATGCAGGTTCTGAAGTTGCTGCTGATGGTACTGCTGCATCTGCGTTCTTAGTAACGAATGTTGCTGCATCTCTTGGTGTTATCGGTTGGATTCTGCTAGAGTGGTTAGTATACAAAAAAGCCACTTTAGTTGGTGGTGCTTCTGGTGCTGTTGCCGGTCTGGTTGCAATTACTCCTGCATCTGGTTCTGCTGGTGTTGAAGGTGCTATTATTATCGGTCTTATTGGTGGTGCTCTAGGTTTCTATGGTGTTGCTAAACTTAAAGGTATGTTCAAAGTTGATGACTCTTTAGACGCATTTTGGATTCATGGTCTAGTTGGTATCTGGGGTTCAGTTGCAACAGCAATCTTTATAGCTGATTATGCAATGCCTGAAAACTATAACATGGGTTCACAGTTAGTATCTCAGTTTAGTGCTATAGGTTTAACAATTGTATACAGTGGTGTTGTTACTGCGATTGTATTCTTTATAGCTTCTGCAATCACTGGTGGTGGTAGAGTTGATGAAGAGACTGAACGTCGTGGTCTTGATGAGACTGTTCATGGTGAAAAGGCTATAAACCTTTAGAACGATAAAGGAACAAGTCCTTTTGCAATTACAAAGTTGCTTAAAAATATAAAAATAGCTAGAATGTTAAAATTAAATTGGAGAGATATTATGAAAAGAGTAGAAGCGGTTATTAAACCATTCAAATTAGAAGATGTTAAAGACGCACTGGCAGAAATCGGGATTACTGGTATGACTGTTAGTGAAGTTAAAGGTTACGGTCGTCAAAAAGGTCACAGTGAACTTTACCGTGGTGCTGAGTACGTTGTAGACTTTTTACCAAAGATAAAAATGGAAATGGTAGTCAATGATGAGATGGTTGAGCAAGTAACTAGTACTATTGTTGAAGCTGCTAGAACTGGAAAAATCGGTGATGGTAAGATTTTTGTTAGTGAAATAGAACAAATTATTCGTATACGTACAGGTGAAACTGACAACGAGGCGGTTTAGTTAGCAGGTCAAAAGAACTAATCCTTTTGACTACGCTGGCGTCGCTGAGGCAACTAAAGATTACTCCTTTTGGCGTGATGATCTTATTATCCTACAACTGATTAAAAATTAATCAGTTGAGAAAATATCTGCACTTTTTTTAAGCTATAATTGCCCCTTTAATATTTCAAAGGGGTATATTATATGTTAGAAGCTGATTTTAAATACATCATCGACACTTTCTTCGCACTGTTTGCAATGGTGCTCATAATCTTTATGGTTCCTGGTTTTGCTATGCTTGAAGCAGGACTTGTCCGTACCAAAAATGTTACTTCCGTTTTAACTATCAACGTTATGATTTATGCAGTTGCTTCTTTAGCATTTTTGCTTATTGGTTACTCTCTTGCCTTTGGTTCTTGGGAAAATGACTCTATGAGTATCTGGGCTGCATTTATGTTTCAAATGGCATTTGTAGGTAAAACTATAAACATCATGAGTGGTGGTGTAAGTGAGCGTGTACGTATATTTCCTTTAGCAATATTTGCTGTTATTATGGGTGCTTTTATCTATCCAACAGTAGTAAACGTTAGTTGGGGTGCAGATATGATATCAGGTACATTTTTAGACCTTGATATGTATGATCTTGCAGGTTCTACTGTTATTCACTCAACCGGCGGATGGGCTCTTCTGGCAGCAATACTAATTATGGGTTCTCGTAAGGGTCGTTATGTAAACGGTAAGATAAGAGTTATCCCTGCATCTAACATCCCTTTAGTTGTGCTTGGTGCATTCTTATTATGGATAGGCTGGTTTGGGTTTAATGGTGGTTCAGTCGGATCAATTTCTAGTGTCGAGAATGCAAATTTGGTTGCTAAGACAATAATGAATACCAATACAGCTGGACTTGCTGGTGCACTAATTGCCGGAATACTGATGTATGTAAGATATAAACTCTTTGATATCACTATGATTTTAAATGGTGCCTTAGGCGGGCTTGTTGCTGTAACTGCGGGACCAGATCTATATGATATGTATACTCCTATTTTAATTGGTCTTATCGGTGGTGCTTTAGTTGTGTTTGCTGTTCCTATTTTTGATAAACTAAAACTTGATGATCCTGTTGGTGCACTTTCTGTTCACCTGGTAAATGGCATCTGGGGAACACTTGCGGTTGGAATTTTTGTAGATAGTGTTTCATTTATGGCTCAACTTAAAGGTGTTCTGGTTGTAGCCGTTTTCGCATTTAGTGTCTCTTTTGTAGTTCTTTATCTTATCAACAAAGTATCTAGATTTAGAGCTGAAGATGATGCGCAGGTTGAAGGTATGGACGTTAATGAATGTGGTGTTGAAGCTTATCCTGAATTCAAAAGAGCTATTTAATTATTGAGCGCCAAAGGAACTAGTTCTTTTGGCTGTGCTTACGCTGCTAAGGTGACCAAAGAATTCCTTGAGAAATTAATACTTATGTAACACATAATTAGCTATTATTTTACTTATGATTAGACACGGCAGTTCATTTTTTTTCTCACTATTATTTCACGGAACTTTACTAATAGCACTATTCTTTACATGGAAAAACATTCCATCTCTGAATAAAGTGGATTGTGAAGAAAAGGTTTGCATCCAACTATGTGACGTAATCGCTAAAAAACCGCTTGATAAACCCGCCCCTAAGCCAAAGTCTAAACCACAACTAAAACCTATTCCAAAAAAGATTGAAAAGCCAAAAGTAGAACCAAAGCCAATTGTAAAAAGAATAGAGATAGTAAAAGAAATACCTGAAGTTGTACCTGAAGAAATAGAAGAAGTTATCGAAGAAGTAAAAGAAGAAGAGATTGTCGAAGAAAAACCTGTTGAAGTGACTGAGGTAGTACAAGAAGAGATTAGTAAAGAAGATGTGATAGTTGAAGATACAGATGCTAAACAGGCACGTCTTGAACAAGAGTATATGCAAGAGCATATTGCTAAGATAATTCAACTTTTGCAAGATAACTTATACTATCCAAGAAGAGCAAGAAAAATGGGTACTATAGGTGAAGTTACCGTAAGGTTCAAACTCTCTACAAATGCTGTTGCTCACTCCATAGAAGTACTTTCGTCAAAGAGTGAAATACTGAGTCGTGCTGCAGTAAAAACTATAGAAGACTTGTCCGGAGAATTTCCAAAACCAAATGAAGAATTAATACTTCATGTACCTATAAACTACAGTTTAAAGATGTAGTTATTAGTCTATAGGGTTAAAATACTCTTTACCAGATCCACACCCAGGACAGACCCAGTTCTCAGGTAGATCTTCAAATGAAGTTCCTGGAGGAATACCAGCTTTTTCGTCACCAACTGCTGGATCATAGATCCACCCGCAAAACACACATTTATACTTTTGCATAGCTTATCCTTTAGATAGTTTTATTTAGAGTTTGGCAGTTTTATAGTAACTGTTGTCTGAGAGTTTTCTGATGTAACTTTTATGCTGGCACGCATAGACTCTTTTAGTATGTTAAATGCATTGTACAGACCTAGCCCTACAGCATTTTTTTCCTCTTTTGTACTAACATAAGGATCAAATATTCTATTTATTAGAACCTCTTCGATACCACCTGCATTATCTATGATCTCTATATAAGTAAAATCATCATTTTGCTTTGTAGATATTTTAATAAACTTCTTGGTATCAGTGGGTATTCTTTTAAAAGCTTCAATAGAATTAGTGTAGATGCTAATTAAAATCTTAATTATTTCGTTAGGAAAGTATAATACATCCTCTTGGTGTTGCAGATCTATTTCTATGTTAATGTGGTTTGATTCAAGTCTATCTTGAATCAGAAGGATGCTCTTATTAATTGTGTCATTTATATTGTTAAGTGAAGCGGTCTTTTCTATATTGGAGATTTGACGAAATTCATCTAGTGTTTTTGAGAGTTCTTGTACTGCATGATTAATGTTTTCTAATGATTTATCTAGGTGCTCTGATGTTAGTTCATCAAACTCATAAGCGACAGCTATATCCATTGTAATGGTACTAATAATTGAAAGCGGTTGTCTCCATTGATGTGCAAGCATCTGAACAGTCTCATTAACTGCAAGTAATCTGTTTTGATTTAATATCAAAGCATCTTTATGAGCATTCATAAATTGACTCTCAATTCTTACTTTTAAGTTGGTGATATTAACTGGTTTGTTAAGGTAGTCATTTGCTCCGGCTTCAAAACTTTTTTTAAGAGTTTCATCCGTTATATCTGCTGTTATCATGATGATGGGGATATGATTGTAATTTGGATTTTGGCGAATAGTTTTACATGCTTCAAGTCCGTCTATTTGTGGCATCATAACATCTAATAAAATCATATCAATACTATTATTTTTCAGTATATCATATGCTTCTAGTGCTGACATTGCACTGATTATAGAAGTGTAGCCTTCATCTTCAAGTAAGTTCTCAAGAACCAAGATATTTACTCTATTGTCATCTACTATTAATATCTTTTTGGTGTAAAAATCCACTTGCATAACAGTCACCTATTAAGAGTTTTCTGAACTCATTATACATAAAAAAATGTTATTTCATACTAAATAAAAATATATGTAAAAAATGAAAAGTTTTTTAAAAAGTTTTGAGTGTATAATAAGTTATAATTTATTATAATAGTCTGGTGATGTAAGAGGGGAAACTATGTTAAAGAATCTTTCAATAACAGTAAAAGTGTATATACCAATAATCTTTGTGATGCTTTTAGGAATTCTACTCATTACTTATAACGGTATGCAATCTCTGAAGAATATTTCTGATGACGCATATTCTACATTTGCACAAAATATGCAAGCATATGTAGATCAAGGTTTGAACGAAAAAGAGCAGGTTGGACTTACAAATGTAATCAATATTGCCAACAATAATAATATATATGATGCTCTTAAACAAAATGATAGAAACATAGCTATAAAAAACTTGGACAATATAAGTAAGTCATTTAAAAATAACAGTGATTATAAAAATGTAAAGGTTCATATTCATGATGCAAATATCAATAGTTTTTTACGTCATTGGAACCTAAATAAATATGGTGATGATCTAAAGGGGTTCAGAGATTCTATTATAGATGTTAAAGAGAGTAGAAAACCTTTTATTACTATTGAGAGTGGTAGAGCCGGTATGCTTTTAAGAGGTCTTTCCCCTGTTATGGATAATGATAAGTATATTGGAAGTGTTGAATTTATACAAGGGTTTAATTCAATTGTCAAAAAAGCAAAAGAGCAAAAAAAGTATGACCTTGTTTTTTTAGCACTCGATAATGAAAAAGGAATAAAAAGATTTGATTCAAACATATACAAAGTAGGAAATATGTTTTTGTCTCAAAGAAAAAATATTACCAGTAGAAAACTATTAAATACACTGCAAAAAGTAGATATAAATAATTTGACAACAAAACTTTTCACAATAAAAGACGGCTATTTTATAACATCAATTGAAATGCTAAATCACAATAACGTGCTAATAGGATATGGATTAATAGCCGCTGATATTGAGAATGTGAATAGTTTTGTAAATGCTACAAAAGCAACACTTTTAAATCAAATATATACGATGATACTCATTGATATTATTATACTTCTATCTTTGCTTTTAATTTTATACATATTAGTTAAAAAACCTATCACTAATCTTATATATGCTATCCACGATATAGAAAATAGTCTGAAAAATGGTGACTTAAAAGATCTCTATTCAGAAAATAAACTGGAGATAAAAAATAATGATGAGATAGGGATAGTGTCAAAAACAATAAATGCTCTATTAAAAAACATGACAAGAGCTTTTACAAAAATAAGAAGAATCAATAAATACTCTTCTGAATATATAAAGGCTGTTAATGCGGGGAGTATAGTTAGTAAAAGTAGTCCTGATGGAATAATAACTTATGTAAACGATACCTTATGTAAAAAGACAGGATATACAAAGAAAGAGCTAATTGGAAAACCTCATAATATCTTTAGACATCCAAATACTCCAAAGAAAATATTTAGAAATATGTGGGATACTATCCAATCTGGTGAGATTTACCATGGGCTTCTTAAAAACTCTAAAAAAGATGGAAGTACTTTTTATGCCAATATAACAATAGTTCCTATCAAGGATGAGAACAACATAATTATCGAATATATTGCACTTAGAGATGATGTTACAGAGCTTGTTAATTCTAAAAAAGAGTTAAAGAAGAACTTTTTGACAGATATATTGACTAGTCTTGGAAATAGATTTAAGTTACTAGAAGACGTTAAGTTAAATGGTGAGTCATATTTGGCGATTATAGATATCCACTTCTTTAAAGAGGTGAATGATTTTTATGGATATAAAGCCGGTGATTCTGTTATCATTGATTTAGCAGATAAAATGTTTCACTACTTTAATGATGATAAGTTTGATCTATATCGTTTAAATGGAGATGAGTTTGCCGTGTTAGTTGATAGCGATCGAATAACAAAAGATAAGTTTTTTGAAAAATTAAATAGTTTTAAAGAAGAGATAAAACAGAGAACATTTAAGATAGATAACAATGAAATCACAATACAACTTACTATAGGAGTATCATGCAACAGTGATAACCTGATAAATGAAGCAGATATAGCTCATAAATACGCTAAAAAGAGTAATAAAGACATAGTAGGATATGTTGATGAGATTAACATAGATGAAGAGTACAAGAAAAATATAGAGTGGACAAATGAGATAAAAAGTGCAATAGAAGAAAATCGTATAAAAGCATATTATCAACCAATTGTTAATACATCAAACAACAAGATAGAAAAGTATGAGACACTAATGCGCTTGATTAAAAGAGACGGTGAAGAGATATCTCCATTTTTCTTTTTAGATATAGCAAAAAAGACTAGACTTTATAAGGATCTTACTAAAATAGTTGTAACTCAGGCTTTTGAAAAATTCAACGGAACAAAATATGAATTTTCTATAAATCTAAGTGCTGAAGATGTAATGCTACATAATGTGAGTGACTGGTTATTTGATCTTGCAATTGAGCATGGAGTCAATAACCAGGTTGTTATAGAAATAGTAGAATCTGAAGGTATCGAATCGTTTGATATGATGGATTCATTTATTAGAGATGCAAAAACATGCGGAATGAAAATCGCAATAGATGACTTTGGAACTGGTTACAGTAATTTTGAGTACTTAATAAAGCTAAATACTGATTTCTTAAAAATAGACGGTAGTCTAATTAAAGAGATAGACAACGATGAAAAGATTTATGGCGTTGTTGAGACTATTGTAGGGTTTGCAAGGAAAAATGACATAAAAACTATAGGTGAGTTTGTTGCAACTGAATCAATATATAAAAAGATTAAAGAGCTAGATATCGATTATGGGCAAGGGTACTTTTTAGGAAAACCAAATCCTGAATTGTAATAATTTTATTGATTGTTTTTAAGTGAAAGTTGGTGACCCCGAGGAGAATTGAACTCCTGTAACATGGATGAAAACCATGGATCCTAACCGCTAGACGACGGGGCCAACTATGTGTATAAAAATGGTGTCCTGTGATGGATTCGAACCATCGGCCACATCATTAAAAGTGACGTGCTCTACCAGCTGAGCTAACAAGACTTATGTCTCTTATTCTTAAGAGGTCGAAATTATAGACAAATAGATTTTAGATGTCAAGATATTTCACAAGGAATTTCAAAATCTTTTTAAATTTGTAGTAATTACGCATATAAAATATTATTTTTGGTAGAATATAACAATGAATTATTATAGTTTTGAATATCCTTTTTTAATTTTTTTACTTATACCTATAATTTATTGTTTATATAAATGTAAAGAATATATGAAACCGGTTTATTTTGTGCATCTTCAGTTTTTATCTGCTAAAAAGAACTTTTTGAAGATAGAGTGGATTATAAAAGTTTTGATATTTATCTTTCTTTGTATTGCACTTGCATCTCCGATAGTGGTGGATAAGCTAAGTCCAAATAATAGACACGGTAAAGATATAGTACTTGCCATAGATGCCAGTGGATCTATGAACTCATCAGGCTTTGATTTTGAAGATGAGGTTAGTGAAGGTGAGAGACTCAGCCGATTTGAGATAACTAAAATCATAGCATCAGAGTTTATAAAAAAAAGAATCAGTGATAATGTCGGAGTAGTTCTTTATGGAGATTTTGCTTTTATAGCATCTCCAATAACTTATGAAAAAGAGATAGTTACTCAGATGCTAGAATATCTGACCCAAGGTATGGCTGGACAAAACACAGCTATAGGTGAAGCTATAGCTATAGGTGTGCGCTCATTTAAACATTCTAAGGCAAAGAATAAAGTTATTGTTCTTCTTAGTGATGGTGAACATAACAGCGGAAGTGTCTCACCTAAAGAAGCCACAAAATTGGCAAATGAGAAGGGTATAAAAATATATACCATCGCTATGGGTAACAAAGGTGAAGCAGATGAAGCGCTCCTGGAGACTATAGCCAAAGATGGAGGCGGAGAGTTTTTTAGTGCTACTTCTGCAAAAGAGTTGAAAAAAGTTTACAGCGAGATTGACAAACTTGAATCATCAAATATTAAAAGTAGGGAGTATATTTTAAAAGAGTACTTTTATCAGATATTTTTACTTTTAGCATCTGGGCTGCTTCTGTTTTTATTATACAAGGAGATAAGAAAATGAGTTTTTTATTTCCTGAGTACTTTTGGTTGTTTCTGTTTTTAGTTGCTGGCTTTATTAAAAAAGACTTCAGAGATTTAAGCATAGTTTCTCTTGGCTATATAGTTACCTTTGTACTTATAGTTTTAGCCCTTACCCGTCCAGTTATAGAACAAGAGCCTATAAAAAGTGAACAGGTACTAAGTGATGTTGTGATAGCCGTTGACTTATCATACTCCATGCAGGCAAATGATGTATCACCTTCAAGGCTAAAAAAGGCAAAAGAGGTTTTAAACGCTCTTGTAAAGAGTGAAAAAAAAAGCAGGTTTGGAATACTTGGGTTTACTACAAATGCAATAGTACTCTCACCAATGACAGAAGATAGTGAACTTTTAGAGCATCTATTTGGCTCACTTGATGATAAGCTTATTATTACAAAGGGCAGTTCTATAATGCCTGCGTTGAAGTTAGCACGAAAGATGTCAAAATCAAAGGAGCTTAGTGTAGTAATACTGAGTGACGGTGGAGATGAGATCTCTTATGAAGATGAAGCAAAATATGCCAAAGATAATTCACTTATTGTAAATGTATTGATGCTCGCTACTAAGAGTGGCGGAACTCTAATGCTGGAAAATGGAGAGCTTTTAAAAGATGAGACGAACGATATAGTCGTGAGTAGGGAAAACCAAGCTATAGAGGCTGTCTCAGATGCTACAGGCGGAATCTATACAAAAAGTTTTGATGATTTAGCAGATGCACTACAAGATCAAAAAACAGATGATAAAAAATCTAAAACGACTATAATCAGAAATCTTGAACTATTTTACTTTTTTATAGTCTTAGCTATTATTTCGTTTTTAGTAAGTGTTACAACACTAAAGCGGTATGTTTTGGCTTTTTTACTTCTTTTTGGAGTGAGTTTAGACGCAAATATTTTAGACTACTTTGAAGATAAAAATAGAATAGAATTTAAAAAAGCCAGTTCTTACTATAAAAGTGGAGAATATGAAAAGGCACTTCACTCCTATGAGAGAGTAAAATCTGCAGATGCAGAGTTTAAATCTGTCGTTTTTTATAATATGGGTAATTCATTAGTAAGATTAAAAGAGTTTAAAAAAGCAAGAGAAGCCTACTTGAAATCACTTACTCTCAGTTATTCTAAAGAAGCAGATGAAAACATGCATTACATAAAAGATGTTGGTGAGCAGATGCAGATGAGCACAGGTCAGCAAAAAAGCAGTAAAAAATCATCAATCGCAAAAAAAGAGAACTCTAACAAAAAGAAAAAAGAGGGTGGCAGTTCAAATATGAAAGTTAGTGCCAGTGCAAGCAGTGGAGCTGAGGACGGTGGTAAGAAAACAAAGACCGAATCGAAAATAGATCTGAATTCCGGCAAAGCAAAACTAAGTTCAAAGCAATATGAACTAATAAATAAAAGGGGAGTGAATGAGAAACAACCTTGGTAGAGCTGGTTTAATAATTTTAATCTTTTTAAATCTGAATCTCTTCGCATCTACGTATCAATGGAGTGTACAAGCAGATAAAACAGAGGCAATGACAAATGAGGCTATATATCTCAAGTATATTTGTGAGTACAGTGACGCTGCAGGTATTTATGTCATTGAATTTAATCCAGTTGTAGATAACGATCAGTACAGAGTTGAAATTCTTAGTGAAACTGAAAGAATAGAAGATGGTAAAAAAATAAATATTTTTGAATTTGTTGCTTTTGTAAAACACTCCGGTGTTCATAAATTTGTTTTTAACACAACAATGAAAAAGACAAACAAAGACTCTATCCAAAATACTGTACTTGGTCGTGACAACGCTGATTATGAAGAATTTAGCGTACGTTTTATAAAACAAGAAGCAGTGGTTGTCAATGTTAAACAAAGCAGTACAGATTTAGTAGGTGAGTTTGTTTCAAATGTAAAAAAAGACAAAGAGAAGTTAAAAGCGTATGAGCCTTATCATCTTGAGATAGATATAGAAGGAATCGGAAACTTTAAGGCTTTAAAACCTGTTGAATTTAAGATAGATGGAGTGAAGATATTTTCTCAAAAAGTCATAGAAAATGTGACACTTACAAAAGATGGTTATAAAGGCTCTTGGAGTCAAAAATTTGCCTTTGTCGGTGAGAAAGATTTTATAATCCCAGAAGTAAAAATAGAGTATTTTGATTTAAAAGAGCAAATAATCAAAGAGATGTTCATAGACGCAATAAATGTTGAAGTAACAAAAGCTTATAAAAAAGAAGAGCTATTGGATGCTGAGGAAAAAGCCTTTGAGTTTAGTTATGACTTTGTATATTACGTATTTACTTTTATAGCTGGTTTTCTTTTTGCAAAGATAAACTTTAAAAGAGTAAGAAAAATAAACTCAGCAGATGCTATATTTGAAGCAAAGATAGAAGCTGCAAAATCTCTGGATGAACTTATGGTTATTTTGGCTTTAAAAGATGCAAAGAAATATGAAGATTTTATAAGGAAAGTGGAAACAAAAGAGATAAAATCTCTAAAAGATGCAAAAAAAATACTAATCAATAAGCAATTTAATAATGTTATTTAACAGCCTTGTGGCCTTTAATACTCAAACTTTTGGTCAAAATGAGTCAGTTGTAACAGTGAATGTAAAAAAGTAATAGAATTAATGTAGAGTTAAATAATTTTTAACTAGAATTTTTCTAAATTATTTAAGGGAAGATAAATGAAATTATCACTAAAACTGTTACTAACGGCATCTGCTGTTGCATTACTGATGAGTGGTTGTGCTCAAAAGGTTAGAATCAAAGCACTGGATCCAGCAGAAGTGGGAGAAATGGCTACAAAGAAGAAAGTTGCGATTAGCGGTTTTAAAAATGATAGACATGGTTTATCTGGTAAAATTGAGTCTGAAATAGCTAAGCATAAGCTTGATCAAAAGAGATACTTTACTGTAGTTAGTCGTAAAGATTTAAATAAGATCATGGCTGAGCAAAAACTTCAATCTTCAGAGCTAATGGATGAAGCTACTGCAACTAAGGTTGGTAAGTTGATAGGTGCTCAGGCTGTTATTAATGGGGAAATAGCTTCTGCTACTGCAACTACTGATAAATATGTAGAAGATAGAGAAAAATGTCTTAAATGGACTAAAGATGGATGTGTTAGATATAAGCACTATAAGGTTACATGTAAGACTATTCAGGCTGAAGTATCTGCAAACCTTAATATTGTAAATGTTGAGACAGGTTCTATCATCTATGGTGATACTATCAATAAAGAGTATAGTGGAGATTCTTGTAGAAAAGCTATTCTTTCAGAAGGTCAAGCTTTAAATAGATTAACAAGTGCTATAGCTAATGAGTTTGTATATAAACTAACTCCGCACTATATCTACTTCAGTGTTGCATTACTTGATAAGATAGAACTAAAAAATGTGACTAGCAAACAAGAGAAAACTTTTGAGACATCATTAGCGTATATTAAAGCTGGTCGTATGGATAAAGCTGAGCAAATACTACAGGGTTTACTTGACGAGTTAGATGGTAAATCTTATGTAGTTGCATTTGTATATGGTGTTGTAAAAGAGGCTAGAGGTAATTTAGATGAAGCTAAAAAAATATATGCTATGGCTGATTCATTAACAGTTGAACCTGTTGAAGAAATCAACTTGGCACTTTCTAGAATTGATAGATCAATTCAAAAGAGAGAAGAAGCAAAGCGACAAATGAATGCTAAGTAAAAATAGAGTAATTAAAAGTTCATTACTATTAATATTTACAGCTCTAATCTTTACAGGTTGTGGTGGTAGCTCTTCTGCTGCCGCTCCTGCTGCAAAACCCACTCCAAAAGTACTACCTGCATGGATAAGTGCTCCACTTCCAAGTGACAATGATCAATTTATGTATGGCATGAGTGTTGAGTCTGATAGAGAGTCTGCAATCAAAGCTGCTCTAAGTGATATGATTGCTAAGCTTGGCACTACCATAGAATCTACATACGAAAGTAATGAAGAAGTTCGTGGCGTATTTGTAAACTCAAATATTAAAAATCAAATCAAGTCTGGTGTATCTAAAGTAAAGATAAATAACTATAGGGTTATTAAATCACATAAAGTCAGTTACAGAGAGTTTGCTGTTATGATTGAGACAGATAAGCAAAAGCTTGTAAAGGGTATGAAAGAAAATCTTGAAGCTCAGAAAAAAATTATATCTCAAAAATATGCTGATCTTAAAGGCAGAGATGCTCTAACTAGATACAACACTAAAAAAGAGTTGTCTGGGAGTGCAACTAAACTACTCTCTGAAATTTTAATCATTGCAGAACTTGATAAGACTTTCAACAAAAAAGAAAATTTAGACTTTATAACTAAAAAACAAAAAGAGTTTTTAGCAGAGTCTAAAAGTTTGAAGTTTTTTGTTAGCGGTAATGAAAAATCAGCTAAGTTTGCTGATAGCATAAAAAACTACTTGGCACAAAGTGGTTTTAATGTTACAAACTCTAAGAAAAAAGCTGTACATGTAAAAGTAAATACTACTGATAGAGTCAGTGGAAAGATAGCCGTTTTAACTCTGAATGTGAGTGTTTTTGACAAAGCTCAGCGTATTGGTGGTAAATCAGTTATAGTAAAAGAGAGATTTAATGGTTCAATGGCAAGCGCATATAAAAATGCTTCAATCCATTTAGAACAAGATATCAAATCTCAAGGCATCAATGAAGTTATAGGCATTAATCTTAAACTAGATTAATTTCCCTATACTCACACTATGTATAAACAACCTCAAATATACTATATAACTCATGAAAAATTAAAAGATAAGAGATATTTTCAAGAAGCAATATCTATAGATATGGAAAATAGCTATTACTGGAGTGACGATTGGTCTGTTGAATTTTATGTAGAACTAGCCCGTGCTGGATTTATAAGTACTACATATGATACAAAAGGTGGATTGGTACTTCTTCCAGAGCTTCAGTTTGATTATGCAGTTTTAGATTTTAAAGACCTTCATATTTCAAAAAAAGTAAAAAAATTACTGAGCAATGAGAGTTATAGCTTCTCTATAAACAAAAGATTTTATGAAGTCCTTGAAAATATTTGTAAGCAACATAAATATAACTGGTTAAAAGAAGAGTATCTGGAAATTTTAAAAAAATTATATGCAAGAAACAATGAGATAAAAAATTTCAAGATAATTTCTGCTGAAGTGATTTCAAAAGATACAGATGAAGTTATTGCCGGAGAAATAGGTTACATTATTGGAACTACATATACAAGTCTTAGCGGTTTTAGTTTAAAAGAAAAAAAATATAACAATTATGGTAACTTACAGTTAGTATTGCTTGCCCAATTTCTGGAAAAAGAGGGTTTTTCTTTTTGGAACTTAGGACATTCTCATATGGAATATAAACAAAAGCTAGGTTGTGAGACTTATGAGAGAAGAGAGTTTTTAAAAAGATGGAAAGAAGATAGCAATTCAGCAATCATTAACCCCTCTTAGATATACTTACATCAGATTAAACATAAGGTCAATTACGTATGGTTTCTAAGATACAAATGATAAAACAAGAAGTTTCTAAAGTAGTTGTTGGACAAGAAAGAATGATTGATGGACTTCTCATCGCTCTTTTATGTGAAGGACATATTCTTATTGAGGGTGTTCCAGGACTTGCAAAGACTACAACAGTTAATGCACTTGCAAAATCACTAGGCTTAGACTTTAAGAGAGCTCAATTTACTCCTGACTTACTGCCTTCAGATATACTTGGTGCAGAGATTTATGATCCGCAAAACAACAGTTTTAAAATCAAAAAAGGTCCTATTTTTACAAATCTTCTTTTAGCAGATGAGATTAACCGTGCTCCTGCAAAAGTACAATCAGCTCTACTTGAAGTTATGCAAGAGCAGCAGGTTACTTTAGGAGATGCTACATTTAAGCTAGACCCTCCTTTCTTTGTTATGGCTACTCAAAATCCTGTTGAACAAGAGGGTGTTTACCAGCTTCCTGAAGCTCAACTAGATAGATTCATGCTAAAGATCGTTGTTGATTATAATACAAAAGATGAAGAGCTTGAGATTGCAAGACGAATATCGAGTGGAAAGTTTGAGACTATAGAACCTGTAGTAACTCATGATGATTTGGAAGAGTTGAAAAAAGCTATTAAAGAGATTCATGTAGACGCAGAGGTTGAAGAGTATATTATTGAGTTGGTTAATGCAACTAGAAATCCTTCTGATTATGGTTTAGAAGAGTTAAAAGACTTTATCCAATTTGGTGCATCTCCTCGTGTAAGTATTGATATGTTTAAGGCTGTAAAGGCTATGGCATACCTAAGAGGTAAAGATTTCGTAACACCGGTTGATGTGGCTTACATAGCGAAAGAGATCATGCGTCACCGCATTGTTTTAACATATGAAGCTGAAGCTGAAGGTATTACAACTGATGAGATAATTCAAAAAGTTTTAGAGACTGTAGCTATTCCATAGTTAGAGATAAGCCTTTATCTCTAAAGGCTTTCAACTCTGTTTCTTCCTCTGTTTTTTGCTTTGTATAAAGCTTCATCTGCTCTTTTTAACAAACTCTCTTCTGTGTCATCCTCACCTATTTGAGCTACTCCAAAGCTACATGTCACTTTCAACTCTTCTGTAAAAACAAAGTCTTCTATATATACTCTTATATGTTCTGCAAAAGAGACGGCAGATGTTATTTCTGTATTTGGTAATAAAATAACAAACTCTTCTCCACCCCATCTTGCAAAAAAGTCAACAACTCTAATATTTGAACCAACTAACTTTGATAGACTAGAGAGAATAACATCTCCTACTTGATGTCCAAATGTATCATTTATATTTTTGAAATAATCTATATCAAACATGACAAGAGAGAGATCTTCTTTATATCTTTTAAATTTTTTGGTTTCACTTTCAAGCACTTGGTTGAACTTCGCGCGATTTGCAATGCCTGTTAACTCGTCAATAAATGCTTTTTTCTCTAGCTCTTCTTTCTCGATTATCATTGTTGTTACTTCAGTAAAAGTACATATATTGTGTTTGGTTGATTTTACTGTTTTAATCTCTACTAAAAATGATTTTGGTGACATGCCTCTATAATCTAATATTGATACAATTTGCCTTTTATCATCAAAATCATTAATATCTTTTATCCAATGCTTTATGCCATGGTTTCTACGAGAATAAAAATCTTTATGTTGAATAAATGTACTTTCTATACACTCATACCTTTTTACAAACTCTTCTATATTGTCGATCTTAAAAAAGTCTAAAAACATTTGATTCACGAAAATCATATTGTATAGTTCATCATATACTATAATAATGTTGTTCTGTAGGTTTGCTATCTCTTCCATTAAAGTCTTGTTCTTTTTAAACTCTCTGTCTTTTATCATAGTTTTTACTATTTCAATTATCTTATTTCTTAACAATTTTTTGTCAACGGGCTTTAAAATGTACCCACTAAGTTGCAGTTCAATCGCTTCCATGAAATATATACTTTCACTGTGTGCTGTAGTGATTATTATCGATTGTTCATTGTTTATTTCTTTGATTGCTTTTGACATTTCTATGCCGTTCATTTTTGGCATCTTGATATCTGTAATGACAATATCAGGATTGTGCTTTTTATATAGATCCAATCCCTCCTGACCATCCTTTGCTATGAAAAGTTCTTTGGCATATCTTCTTAAAGCTTTAGACGTTTCAAGTCTAATACCTTCTTCATCTTCTACATAAAGGATTGTGGCTAAGTTAAAGTATTCATTCATCGCTAAATCCTAGAGTGAATTTTGCACCATTATCATAGTTTTGGACCTTTATAGTTCCTCCAATATTATCTTCAATGATCATCTTGGACATATATAGACCTATTCCTGTGCCTTTACCTTGATCTTTAGTCGTAAAGTACGGTTCAAATATTCTGTTGATTATATCTTGCGGTATACCACCACCATTGTCTTGAATCTTTACATTTCTATCTTTGAGTTTAATATCTATTTTTCCATTTTGTATATTCTTACTTAGTATTGCATCTTTTGCGTTATTAATAAGGTTCAAGATAACTTGTTGAAACTCACTTCTAAAGCCGCTTATTTCAAAGTCATTGCCACTTAATGATATTTCAATATTATGACTACTCAACTGTGTTGACTGTATTGAAATAGTTGAGCTTATAGCTTCTGTTAAACTAAACTTTTCTTTTACCTTGTCAATTCTAAAAAAGTTTCTAAAGTCATCTATAGTGTTACTCATAAACTTGACAGTCTTTTTATTTTTATCTATAAAATTATCTATAAACTCTTCATTTATCAGACCGTCACTATAATCATCATCAAGGTTCTGAATACTCATATTTATCTCATTAAGAGGCTGTCTCCATTGATGAGCAATAGCTCCTATCATCTCACCCATAGAAGCGAGTTTTGATTGCTCTTGAATGATCTCTAACTGTTTGATGTTTTCATTAGTCTTACTCTCAACAAGATATGATAGATTTTCGTTGATCTCTTGAAGTTTTTTTGTTTTTTCATCGATGATAGCTTCTAGGTTTTCATTTAAAGCTTTTAGTTTGCTCTCATTCTCTTTGTGAACAGTGATATCAGATATATTTGCTACTACGAGTGCGCCATCTGGTTTGTATTTTGAGCCAAAAGATATAATAATAGGAAAAATAGAACCATCTTTTTTTATAGCTTCTAGCTCATGTTCTTTACCCAGGATACCGCATGACTCTCCTGTTGTAAGGAATTTAAGTGAAGAAATATTATGTTTTTCTCTGTATCTTGGAGGAATTATGTTTGTAAGATTTCTTGTGTTGAGCATCTCATCTTTAGTCCAGCCAAACATCTGCTCTGCTTTTTTATTGTAGGTAGTGATTTTACCTGTCCAGTCAATTGCTATAATAGCGTTATTATTTGACTCGATTACCGCTTTTTCATACTCTTCTTTATTAGTTATTTCTTTTGTATCTTCTTCAATTTTTCTAGCTGCAGGTCTAAAGATAAAAAATACTTCAAGTATTAGGACAAACAGAGTTATTAGCATTAAGTAAAACTCATAATTAGCTAAAGTATCCAATTGAGAGTTGGCATACCTTTCATACTCTTTTACAGCTTTATCAAGTTTTATAAGTACAGATTTTGATGAGTTTCTAGATTCAGTTAGATAGGACTGATCGTTAGTTGAAAGTAGTTTTTGAAAATTTAGGATGTAGTTTTCTAGCTCTTTATTGAGACCTTTATCATAGTAAATGGAGTGTAGTTCTTGAGTGAAAACTTTGGTTAGTAGATATTGATGACTTGAACTTATCTCATTTATCGCATCTTGAAGTTCACTTTTTGTAGACTTATTTTGGTTTGCTATATAGTTTGTTCCAAGTATAACAAGCCTTTGAGAAAGCATCCTCTGTTTACCACTAACATTAATTATTTTTCCATACTCTTCATTTGAGCTAATCACGTTTTTAGTGAGTAAATTAGCAATAATTATAAAAAATGCCACCAGTAAAACGGCAGGTATATATCTTTGAGTAATTGATAAATTAAACATGTTTAAGCCATATTATAAGTATTACACTATCTATAGTGCTGTTCCTATTCTAGCATCATTTATGTTATATCTTATTAAGCACATACTTTAACCACTATGTTTTTCACTAATCATTAACCACGTTTAGCTATACTCCTATGAATAATTATTAATAATTTTTAAAACTGAGATAGCAAAATATGAGTAAACTTCAAAAAATTCTAGTTCGGGCAAGACGACAAGTCTTCAGTGAAATGGTCGGTAACAACCCTTCTATCTTTCAAGGTGAAGGATACGATTTTATTGAACTTCGTGAATATATGGCCGGTGATGATATCCGCCATATTGACTGGAACATTACAGCTAAGATGCAAAAACCGTTTATTAAGATCTTCCGTGAAGAGAGGGAACTAAATGTCGTTCTAGCTGCAGTTTTAAATGGAAGTGTTCACTTTGGCTCTAAAAAATTTAAACAAGACACAATAGCTGAGATATCGGCACTTCTTGGTTTTTCAACTCTTAAAAATGGCGATTTGCTAAGTTCATATATATTTACAGACAAAATGGTTTCAACTTCAAAACCAAGCAAAAAACTTCACCAAATTCAAAAAAATGTTTCAAATATCTTAGACTTTAATGCGTTAAATCAAAAAGTCGACTTTAAAGTCATATCAGACACTCTATATAAACGATTAAGAAGAAAATCACTTATCTTGGTTATTGGAGATTTTTTTGAGATTCCAGACTTTAAACTACTGGCAAAAAAACATGAAGTTGTAGCTGTGATTGTTCGCGATTTACTTGAAGAAAAACCTCCTGAAATGGGCTTTGCATCTCTTGTTGATCCGGAGAGCGGGGCAGTGTTAGAAGGTGATTTTAACTCTTCAAGCGTAGAAGCTTATGCTAAAAAAGTTGCAGTGCATGACCATAAACTATATGACACACTTAGAAAACATCAAATTAGATTTACTAAAATATATACTCACAGTGTAGCTAGTGTAGAACTTCGTAGATTGTTTGAGGGAAGGTAGATGCAAGAAACAAAACAAAACTTTGACATTCCACTCCATGACATTAAACCTATAGTTGATATACAAGAGTACTCTTTGTATTATCTTTTAGGAATTAGCTTTATATCACTTTTAATTGTCTTGGGGATTATTTACTTAACATACAAATATATTAAAGCAAAAAATGCTTATAACATACGTAAAGAACACTATAAACTTATAACTTCACTAGACCTAAGTAATACAAAACACGCTGCATATGCTATTACCGTACTTGGGCTTACTTTTAAAGATGACTCTCAAAGACATTCTGATATGTATGATAATATTGTCCAAAGGTTGGAATCTTACAAATATAGAAAAGAAGTTGATCTGTTTGACGCTGAGGTAATAGGTTATATAGAAGTTTATAAGGGTATGATTGATGTTTGACGGACTTTATTTTGAGTTCCCTAGACTTGTTTTTGTAATCTTTTTTTTCGTAGCCTGCGCTTCGCTATGTAAGATGAAACTACCATCTCTGTACTTTCCACATACCGGTCAGTTTATGAAAAGCTCTGTATCTGCATCTAAGTTGCTGTTTTTCCTTAAATGGTTGGGAATCATAATGCTTATCTTGAGCTTGATGTCACCTGTCAAAGATGAACCTTATGAACTTGAACCAAAAGATGGTTATGAAATAGCACTTATACTAGACGCATCTCAGTCCATGAAAGCACAGGGTTTTGATGTTAAAAACCCTCAGCTTACAAGATTTGATGTAGTCAAAGAGATAGTTAGTAACTTTATAAAAGAGAGACAAAACGACAATATAGGATTAGTCGTGTTTGGAGCATACTCATTTATTGCATCCCCTCTGACTTATGATGAAAATATTTTGAATAAAATTGTCTCACAACTCTACATAGGAATGGCTGGACAATACACAGCACTATATACATCTTTGGCACAAGGTGTAAATCTTTTAAAGATGAGTGAGTCAAAGTCCAAGGTAGCTATTTTACTCACAGACGGTTTTAGTACTCCCGAAATAGATAGAATACCATTTGATGTTGCCCTTGATCTGGCAGCTAAAGAGAAGATAAAAGTTTATCCTATTGGTATTGGAATGCCTCATGAATACAATATTCAAGTTTTAAGAAAGATAGCTGAGAAAACCGGAGGTAAAGCTTTTGGGGCAGCCAGTGCGACTGAGCTACAAGAAGTTTACAAAGAGATAGATGCACTGGAAAAGTCAGAGATAAAAGCTGAAACATTTTCCTATCTTAAGTACTACTATATTTATCCTCTTTTTATAGCTTTGCTTTCTCTGATGCTTTATGTATATTTGAGAAATAAAAGAGGGCATGCATGAGTTTTTTACATCCTGAATTTTTATACTACATGTTACCGCCTCTTATCATACTATTTGGACTTCTTCTTACTCAAAAAGAGACTCAAGCACATTTTTTCTCTAAAGAGGTTATGGACAAGCTTAGAGTTGGTGCAAATACTCTGACTCTTCGTGCAAGAAACGCACTGTTCTTTATGATTGGACTCTTTATAATCATTGCACTTGCTCAACCTATTATAGATGACGGAGTAGTTACAGTAAAAGCCAAGAGTGCTGATATCATGATAGCACTTGATATATCAGACTCAATGTTAGCCGAGGATGTCTATCCAAATCGTTTAGAGTTAGCAAAGCAAAAAGCTCTTACTCTACTATCAGAAGCTCCTGATGAGCGTATCGGTATTATGGCTTTTGCAAAAAACTCATACCTTGTTTCACCACTTAGTTTTGATACAAGTGCCGTAAGCTTTTTACTGACTCAACTAGATACTACTTCCATAACTCAAAAGGGAACGGATTTCCTGTCTATCTTGGATGTCTTTTCAAAATCACAAAACAGTGAAGGTGAAAAATATCTTCTCATACTTAGTGACGGCGGAGACTCTAAAGACTTTTCAGCAGAGATAGAACTTGCAAAAAAAAGTAATATAGTTGTTTTTATCTTGGGCATAGGTACTACAAAAGGTGCCCCAATAAAGCTAAAAAACGGAAGTTTTATCAAGCAACATGGAGAGATACTTGTCTCAAAACTAAATGAAAATATATCAGAGTTGGCAACTTCCAGTGGCGGGGTATATATTCAAAATACAACTTCTACTTCTGACATAGAAGCGATGCTAGGAGAGATAAAAAATATATCAAAAGAAAAAGATTTAAAGAGTGAAGAGATACATAAGTATATTCCTCTTTTTTACTATCCTGTAGCAATGTCTCTTTTTCTTTTACTGATTGCAACTAGCTCTATGAGTAAGAGAGTTCGAGTTGAACTTCCTTCACTCCTACTCCTTTCTTTATTTATGTCAGCATCTATGGATCTTAGAGGCGGAATCTTAGACTTTATGGATCTAAATGAGGCGAAAGAAGCTTATAAGTCTGAGGATTATGAAAAGTCCGGCAAACTATATGAGAAGTATGCTGAGGAGTCTAAAAAAGGCGAGAGTTACTTTAATGCTGGGAATTCTCTTTATAAACAAAAAAAATATGAAGAAGCTGTGAACTTGTACGAGAGGGCAACTTTTAATGATAATAGCTTAAGAGCAAAAAACTTCTCTAATATGGGTAATGCTCATGCAAAGGGACAAAATCTTCAAAGAGCTGTAGAGTCGTATGAGAAGTCTTTGGAGATAGAAGAAGACAAAAATACAAGAGAAAACTTAGAAGAAGTAAAAAAACTTCTTAAAAAACAAAAGCAAAAACAGGATTCTAAAAAAAGTGATAAACAAAATGACAAAAAAGATAAAAAGAAAGACGACAAAAGTGAATCCCAAGATTCTAAAGACGGGGAAAAAGATTCAGATAAAAAAGACAAATCTAAAGAAGATGAAGATAGCTCAAAAAGTAAAAAGTCTAAAGATAAAGAGCAGAAATCTGATGACATGAAGTCTAAAGAAGAAAAAGACTCAGATACAGAAGACAAAAAGAATGAAAAAAATGAAAAAGAGCAGTTAGAAAAACTTGATAAAGATGATGAGAAGAAAAGCTCTGATTCAAAAAGTAAAGCTCAAAATTTATCTAAAGAGAAAATGAGTGATGCTGAAGAAGCTAAATGGTTAGATCAGTTGAATTTACAAAAAAACAGTTATTTATATAAATTGGGTGAGCAAAAACCTATGAAGGAAACTAGCGATGAAAAACCTTGGTAAAATACTTTTATATTTACTATTACTACAATACTCAGTAGAAGCAAGTGTAAAAGCAACTGTAGATGCTACTAGCATAGAAGATGGTGAGATGGTTACATACTCTTTACATATCTCCGGGGTAGATATCCAGAGGCCAAATATCCAAAGTCTTTGTGGGACTGATGTTATCTCTACCAGTTCACAAACATCTATTGAGATGAAAAATGGAGATGTATCTAGAAGTAACATACTTAGCTACAAGTTTATGCCTCAAAAGAGTTGTGTGATAGAACCCATAGAAGTTGAGATAGATGGAAAAATTCAAAAGAGTAACTCAGTAAAGATAGAAGTAGGTAAAGTTGTTGCAAATAAGGATGCTGATTTTATTTTATTACTTGAGACTCCTACAAAAGAAGTTTTTGTCGGTGAACCATTTGAAGTAACCCTTCTTTTTAAACAAAAAAGAGATGCTGAAGCGGTGGACAGTAAGTTCGTAGCACCTGAGTTAAAAGGCTTTTGGATTAAAGATGAATCCAAACCGCAAAGAAGCCAAGATGGAATATATTCAGTTTCAAAAGTAATTTACACTATGGCGGCTCAAAGAGTAGGAAAACTAAATATTACTAAGGCTCAGATGCGTATAGCATCTAGAGCACATGTTCGTGACAGCTGGGGTGCATGGATACCAAAGATAAAGTGGAGAACTTACTATTCAAATGAGTTGAGTGTGGACGTAAAGCCACTGCCTGGAGGTGTTGATCTCGTAGGTGATTTTAGCATAATTGCTACTGCAGATAAGCCTGAGATAAACCCAAGTGAAGCGCTTAATCTTACTATAGAGGTTTTAGGAAACGGTAACTTAGAAGATATTAAAAGTTTTAAACCTTACATAGAAGGTGTAAATGTTTTTGATGAAAAAATAGTTGTAAATGGTAATAAACTAACTCAAAAAATAGCTTTTGTAGCAGAGCATGATTTTGTGATTGCACCATTTGTTTTAAAGTACTTTGATCCAGTCACAAAAGAGATTAAAACTATCTCAACGAATGAGATCAGCATAAAAGTAAAAAATGCAAAACCAAAAGAAGAACTTACTATAAAAAGAGAAGAGAAAGTTATACCTACCGTTGTTGAAGAAGCCAGCCCTTTTGCAAATTCTTGGATTGTTGTGATTTTTATACTTGGAATATTCTCAGGTATATTATTAATGTTGCTTGAACCGTGGAAGTATTTAAAGAAAGAAAGAAGTGTCTCTATAAAAGATCCTAAAACGTTGTTAGTAAAATTATTTCCATATAGAGATGATGTGCAAGTTCAAAGCATCATAGATATTTTAGAGAGAAATATTTATTCGGATGCTAAGATAGATGTAGATAAAAAACAATTAAAAGAGATAGTTGAAAAGTATAACCTAGTCTAAAATATCGTGAAGTTTATAACCATCATTCATGGTCTTATTTACTTCACTCCATTCATCATTTTCAATGCTCTTTTTTAGAGTCTTAAGTTCACCCTCAAAAAGGTCTATAGCTTCAAGTAGATTTGATTTGTTTTGTCTAAAGATATCTTCCCACATATTTGGTGAACTTTTTGCAAGTCTACTCATAGAACGAAAACCACCTGCAGCTAGAGCTAAAATTGTATGTTTGTTCTCTTGCTTCATAACAGTATTGGCTATTGAGTACGAGATAGCATGAGGCATATGAGATATAAAAGCTGCATGACGATCATGTTCGTTTGAGCCCATAAAGTACTTTCTCATACCAAGAGCTTTAAATATTTTTCTGCTAACTTGTTGTTGAACTTTTCCACTATCTTCTAAATCACATAAAACTACTACCTGATCATGATAGAGACCTTCTACAGCTGCATGTGGACCAAAGTTTTCTGTTCCGGTCATTGGATGTGCCGCAATGAAGTTTTTTCTTATAGATGGAGGAACAGAAGATACTATTTTAGACTTTGTACTTCCAAGGTCAATAATAGTCGTACTCTCATCAATGTCTGTTAAACTGCTAAGTGCAGAAATTACACCATCAACAGGGATAGCTAAAAAGATTACATCATAGTTTTTTACTTCTTCAAAATTTACTATTTCACTAACCAAACCAAGCTCTAATGCCTGCTTTTGGTGCTCTTTGTTGTGATCACTTCCAACTATTTTATCGATAAAATCTAACTTTTTTAGACTCAGTGCAAGTGAGCCACCCATAAGTCCAAGTCCTACTATTGCTACATTCATATTATTCTTTTTTATTTAGTTATCAAATTATGTCACAATTTACTTAACATTAACCTCACAACGGGTAAAATCTCTTCTTATTTTATAACGTATGGAATCTTAATGAGAATATTTTTAGCAATCGTGCTAACCCTAATAACAATGAACCTGTTTGCCATGACTGTAAAGTCTATTAATTATGATGGAATGGTACACATTTCAAAGCCGGTTGCTTTAAGAATGCTTGATTTTGACGTTGGTGACACCATTGATGAAAAAACTCTTGATGAATCGATCAAAAAATACTTTAAACAAGGTTATTTTGATGATGTTTGGGCTGAGTTTGATGATGGTAATCTAACTTATCACTTTAAAGAAAAAGCAATTATCTCTAAGATTGAGTTAAAGGGCTGGAAAGAAAACGATAAAGATATCTTAGACAGTGTTGTTCAGATCAAAAAAGGTTCATTATACGATAAGAAAAAATTACTTGCCGCCAAAAAAAGGATCCAAGAAGCAATAGCACAAGACGGTAAGATAGACAGCGTTGTTGAGATTGAAGAAGAGACTCTTGATAATGGCAGTATTAAAGTTACATTTATCGCAAATGAAGGTGAAGAGATCGTTATAACAAAACTAGACTATAGTGGTGTAGTCGGTTTAGAGACTGATCTTTTCAATGATGTGATTGCAAACAAAGAACATCAGTTTATGGGTTGGTTCTGGGGACGAAATAATGGAGAGATGAAGCTATCTGATCTTGCTTACGATCCACTTAGAATTCGTGACATGTATATGCAGTACGGATACCTGGATGCTAAAGTTGATGAGCCTTTTGTAAGAGTAAATTTTGATCACTATACTGCTGATATGAGTTACCAGATAGAAGAGGGTGAAGTTTATCATATCAGTGGTATCTCTATCCATCAAGTTACAAATGTAATAGATGATGCGAAGATACGAGAAGTAATTAGCTTAGAAAAAGGTGAAGCTTTTAATATTAAGACTTTTCGTGATGACGCACAAAAAATAAAAACAATAATAGCGGATCTTAGTTATGCATTTGTTCAGGTAGTTCCTGATCTTAGAAAAAATAAAAAAGATCATACGGTTGAAGTTGTTTTCAAAATCACTCCAGGTGATAAAGTTAAGATTAGAAATGTTGTAATCTCAGGAAATAATAGAACTCTAGACAGAATTATACGTAGAGAGCTTTATCTAGGTCCTGGAGATATGTACTCTCTAACAGACCTTAAAGATTCACGTAACTCTTTAGGTAGACTGGGTTTCTTTGATGGTAATACAATCGAAGAAAAGAGAATCGATAACTCTAACATGGACCTTGTAGTAAAAGTAAAAGAAGCGCCAACCGGTAATGTTCAACTTGGTGGTGGATATGGTAGTTACGGTGGTCTACTAGTAACAGTTGCTGTAAATGATAGAAATATCTGGGGTTCAGGTATCAACATGGGTGTTAAAGCTGAGAAGTCAGAAAAGACTCAAAACTACTCATTTAATATCTCAAATCCAAGACTAAACGATAGTGACTTTAGCGGTAACTTCTCTATTTTTAAATCATTCTATGAATATAATGACTATAGTGTAGATTCTCAAGGTGTAAGTATTGGAGCCGGGCATAGGTTTTCCAGACATGTTAGCGGTTATTTAGGTTACAGCTTTTCAGATAATGCTTACAGTGATGTAGACGCTAACTCTACAGTGGCAAACTCAAGATTTTTTGAAAGCTATTCTAAGAGCTCGATACTTATAAACACAAAATTTGATAATACAGATGATTACTATCTTCCAAGAGAGGGTTATACAGTTAGTCAAGGCTTTGAGAGGTCAGGACTTGGCGGAGATGCAGATTTCTTTAAAAGTAGAACTAACTTTGCTAAATATACTGGTCTAGAAGACTATATAGGTTTTGATGCTATATTTAGATATAAAGCTAGATTTTACTTTGCTGCAGATACTGGATACTTACCAATTGCTGACAAGTTCTATATGGGTGGACTTGGAAGTGTTAGAGGTTATGAGTCATACTCTATCTCTCCTGTTGTAACGGACACTGATGGAACTATAAGAAGAGTTGGTGGTAGACAGACATTTTCTAATAACGTAGAACTTAGTTTTCCACTTGTGCCAAAGGCTAAAATGAGACTTGTTACATACTTGGACTGGGGATTTATCGGTGATGATTCTTTAGATGAGTTTTCGCGTGGTGGTTATGGAGCTGGATTAGAATGGTTCTCGCCGGTTGGTCCAATTCAGTTAATGTTCTCAAAACCACTTAATGTGCAAGACGGAGATAAAACAACTTCTTTCGAATTTACAATGGGACAAAGATTTTAAAATATAACTTTAAAATCTTCTATTGTATCTAACTTATTTACAGACTCTCTGCATAAGCGAAGAGACTCTGTTGAGTCTATTTTCAACACTCCATCATTAAAAACTAGTTTAAAATCAATATTTCTTGGTCTATGCGCTACGAGGGATACGCTTAGAGAGAGTAGATAACTAAGAGCATTGAGAGTCTTTTGCTCGGGTAGTAGCTTACTGTATTTTTGTATATGTGCAGAAGATGGCAGTTTCTTTTTTGCATATTTGCATAGCGTAGATATCAGTGTGATTTGATTGTGCGTAAAACCGTACTCTAAAGCACTTTGAAGTATATAATAGCTGTGCTTGTTCTTGGAGAAGAAGTGTATATCATTTCCACAAGGATAAAGCTTAGCTGCAATACTTAGATCTTTACGATAAGAAGCATCTATTCCCAGATGCTCATGTGTAATATCAAAAAGTTTTTTAACTAATGAGTTTAACTGGTTAGATATGCCCTTCTCGCTAATATGAGAATCTAAGATATATCTGGCTGAGCTATTGTAGTGCTCAGGAAACTTATCCTTAGAACCTCTAAGAAGATCTGCTAGAAAAGCTCCTTCTCTTACCCCTACACCACTTGTTATAACATTGGTAATTGATAGCTTTTTTAAAACTCGTTGAAGTATAAGTGCCCCAGGTTTTATAATGTCAAATCTATCACTCTTTATGCCAAGATCTTTTAGTTCTGTCTCATCAGCTTTCATAATTGATGAGATTAACTCATCTAGCTCTGTACTACTGTACGAAAATGCATGAAGTTTGTTCAGTGGATGATTTTTATTTTTCATAATAGCATTTGAGATAGCTCTAAATGTTCCACCGATACCAACTAGTGTACTAGCTTTTAAACCATCTAGAGCCTCTAGCTTTTTGTCTATATACTCTATTGCTTCATTTTTCTTTTTCTCGTCACAAAACAGCTCTTTCATTCTTACTGTTCCAAGATTAATAGATAGAGTATTTGAAACATTTTTATCATTTATTAGTGCCATCTCAGTTGATCCACCACCAATATCTATACTTAAGGCATCTTTTTGGGAAGGTAGAAGGTTTGCACATGCTATTGCACCTAGGTATGCTTCTCTTTCACCATTAATGATCTTAATGTTTAGTTTTAACTCTTTTTTTACTCGTTGAAGGAACTTTTTTTTATTTGGTGCGTCTCTAAGGGCTGAAGTTGCGACACATAGAGTTTTTCTTGCATTATATGAGGAAATGATACTTAGGAAGTCTTTTAGTGCATCTATTGTTCTTTGCATTGGAATCTCTTGAAGATTGCCATCATTCTGATAAGCATTTTCTGAGAGTCTTACTTTACTTTTTGATTCATTAAGCAGATGAAATGCAAAACGAGAGGTTTTTTCATAAACTACTAATCTAACTGAGTTAGAGCCTATATCTATAACTGCTACTCGCTTGGCCATTAAAAGAGACTTCTACTCTTCATCTTGTAAATGTTTTGATTTAAATTGAAGTTCTGCTATAGATTCCACATTATCTTTATCTAAAACAATACAATCAACTGGACATACAGAAATACATGCAGGTTCATCATAAACACCAACACATTCAGTACATCTATCCGGATCTATATAGTAAATAGGATCACCCTCTTCGATAGCAGTAGTCGGACACTCTTCACGACATGCATCACACGCAATACACTCATCATTAATTAATAGAGCCATTAGTAAACCTTATGTTTTATAGTTGTTTTTTTATAGAAATAATTTTCTATGTTTTACATGTCCGATTTATATCAAATTATAGCTTCAGAATTTTTTAAATGATTATCTTTTTGGCAGTATACAAGATAATTTAGAGTTTATTTCTAATGAAGATATTGTACCGTCAATTCCATCAGTCCTATTTCTAATATTTATCTTTGCTCCTAGCGCATCAGCTGCACTTTTTGCTAAGAATAATCCTAGACCAACACCAGACCTGTTCCCTTGTCTTTTAAACGGTGCAAAGAGATCTATACTTTCATCTATACCACATCCTTCATCAATGACTTCAATAAGTAGTCCAAACTCACTCTGAGAACTTCTTAGTGTTACTGACTTCTCTTGTTCTGTAAATTTTAGAGCATTTTGTAAAAAGTTTTGAACAATTTGATTCAATAGGGATATCTGTAATGTTGCCATAAAACCATTTGGTTCAAAGTTCATATGTAACTCTTTGCCTTCATTCTCAGCTAACAGCTTGAAATCATTTGCTTTTTCACGTAGTACAGCGATTACATCAACTTCTGTAGGTTTTTCAAGTTGAGCACCTTCTTGGCGACCAATGTTGAGAATATTAGATACGATAACGTTCATTTCATCAATAGTCTTATTCGTTGTCTTAAGGGCATCTATGTACTCTTCAGGACTTCTTCTTTTAATGAGAGTTACCTGATTTTTTAGTTTTATTACTGCAAGTGGAGTTTTAAGCTCATGTGCTGTTCCAATGAATAGTTCTTTTTGATATTTCACAAAGTTTTGTATTCTGGCTATAAGGTGGTTGATTGTACTTCCAAGTGGTTCAAACTCTTCAGGTAGTTCTTTTACTTTTATAGGTCTCATAAGATGCTCGTTCATGTTTGAGAGTCTCGAACTAATCGTTTGAATTGGTGTGATCAACATTTTTGATAGAGCGATTGCATATACTATTACAAGTATAAAACCGAGGATATTGATTATAAATATATAACGGAGAATTTTAGCTAATAATTTTTTTGTAGGAGTTATCTCTTTTGTGATTTTAAGATAGCTTAGTTCGTCAAAATTAAATGGATATACTAAGGTTAGATATGTGTGCCTTTTTTTTGTACTTTCATACAGGTCTATATCTTGGTTTAGTTTTTTGATATGAATTATCTCAACATCTATTCCGAGAACAGTATCAGGAGTATCAGGATCTATTTGAACAAGCGATTGATTAGTTGCTATATTCTTTGCATACTGAATCAGTTCTTGATGTTTTTCATCATATATTGAATTTTCAATATAAAAATATAAAAATGATGAAAATATAAAAATTAGGGAAGCTGATGCAAAGATCAGTTGAATCAGAAAGTTTCTTCTAATACTTTTTTTTGAAAACATTTATTACCTTGATATAAATTATATGTAATTATATCCTAGTATATTAAAATAAAAAGAGAGTGTTTGATGAAATTATTGCCCAAAGGTAAAGCTATAGTTGTAAGCGCAGTGAAAAGGAAGCGGGTTCCTTTTCGCGTTTTAAATAATATCTAGTTTATTTCTTTAGGGAAACAAAAACGGTAACCACGACGACGAACAGTCTCGATAGTTGTAATATTTAACGGTTTATCCATTTTTTGTCTAATCTGATTAATAGCAACTTCAATTACATTTGGAGTAACTAGTTCAGGCTCTTCCCAGATTGCGTCAAGAAGTTGTTCTTTAGAAACAATTTGATCACGGTGACGAGCAAGGTGAGTAAGAACTTCAAAAGGTTTACCTTTAAGCTCAATCTCTTGATCTTTGTAAGTAATTTTTTCTTCTTCAGGATTGATAACTAAATCTTCAATCTCAATTATATTACTTCCACCAAAACGAAGACGAGCCTCAATACGAGCAATTAGAACATCAAAGTCAAATGGTTTTCTGATATAGTCATCAGCACCACTTCTTAGAGCTTCGATTTCACTTTCGTTGTCATCTCTTGCAGATAAAACAACTACAACTGTTTTTGGAGTGTTAGTTTTAATATCACCAATGATATCTACTGAATTTCCATCTGGAAGCATCCAGTCCATTAAAACTAAATCATAATTACGAATGTCTAGGTAGTATTCTCCATCTTTAAGAGTTTCTACTACGTCACTTTGGTAACCAAATTCTTTTAGTCCCTCAGCAAGCATTTTGTTTAATGTTACTTCATCTTCTATAATAAGAATGCGCATTAATTTTGTCCTATAAGTGAATATTTTGGCGGAATGATATCATAATTTTAGCTAACTTTAAAGTTTTTTTCAACTTTTTTTAATAATTCTTTAACTTATAATTAAGATTGGGATTTGTAATTATTGCTCACACTTACCTTGCAATCGGGTAAAATCGATGGTTTTGTTATCTTTATAAACATGCTTTTTATCGAAGAATATTCTTTAATTAACTTTAAATTCAACTTATCTAAAGCCTCTTCAATAAGAAAAAACTCACTTTTTATCATAATTTCTTTAACTAATTGAACAATTTCGGCATAATTTAGGAAGTTATTTTCATAGTTGTAATCTATTGTAATATTGATAGTTACATCTTGAGGAGTTACTCTTTCAAAATCTAAAATTCCAATAATACATTGCAATTTTAGGTCTTCAATATGGATAGTCACTAAACTACTCTTTTTTCTTCACCTTTTAGAAGACGAATGATATTGGGAATATGCTTATAATAAAGAATAAATACTATGAAAACTACAGGGGCGTGAGCCATTTGAGGATGGATAAAAAAACTAGAGATTAAAAGTGCTGCTACACCTGTAAGTGATGAAACAGAAGAAATACGAATTGTTTTTGCGCCAATAGCCCAAACTACAAGAGCAATAATTGTCTCTATAGGAAGCATAAACATCATAACTCCCATACCTGTTGCTATACCTTTACCACCTTCTAGACCTAAGTACGGACTAAAACAGTGACCTATTACAGCAAGAACAGCAATTCCCCAAAGTGTAGATTCACTCATACCGGCAAAATAAGCAACAGCTAAAACTAAAATACCTTTTAGTGCATCTAGAGCTAGAGTGGCAGCTCCAAGTTTTTTTGCCAGATCAGGGTTTGTTTCTTTTACAACTCTGAGTACATTTGTAGCACCAATACTACCGCTTCCACTTGCTTTAACATCTACCCCTGCAAACTTCTTTGCAAGAAGCAGACCAAATGGAATACCACCAACAAGATAAGCCGCTATAAAAAATTGTACATTCGTGTTAAATAAAAATTCCATCAAATACCTTATATATTAATTGCGACATTTTACTTTACATATAGTTATAACTATATAAAATTCGATATAATTACAAAATTATAAATTAAGGGTTATTTGTTGAAGTTTACAAATGAAGAATTAAAACAAAAAATTATTGAACTAAAAAAGAAGTTAAGTGTAACTCTTGTGGCACATTTTTACCAAAGAGATGAAGTTTTTGAAATGGCTGATATTACTGGTGACTCTCTAGAACTTGCTATTAGAACAAGAGATGATGATGCTGAATTCGTAGTTTTTAGTGGTGTTGGGTTTATGGGACAGAGTGTAAAAGTACTCTCTCCACATAAGAGAGTGGTTATGCCAAAAGCAGCTTGTTGTGCAATGGCGAGAATGATTGACTCGATGTATTATGATGAATCTGTTAAGTTCTTAGAAGATAATGGAATATCAAAAGACAATATCTTACCTATTACATATATTAACTCTAATGCTGATGTAAAAGCAAAAGTTGGTGAAATGGGCGGTATGGTCTGTACAAGCTCAAACGCTAAAAAAATTATTACAACAGCTTTGGGTGAGGGTAAAAAGATTCTTTTTGTCCCAGATAGATGTCTAGGTCAAAATATAGCAAACCAAATGGGACTAAACTCTTGTGTAATCGGAGACGGAAAAGATCCTAACGATGCAGATATTATTTGTTATAACGGTTTTTGTTCAGTTCACCAACTTTTTACAGTTGAAGATATTACTTTTTACCGTAAAAAATATCCAGGTATTTTAATAGCAGTGCATCCTGAATGTGATCCGGCTATTTGTGACGCTGCTGATTTTGTTGGATCTACTTCTCAACTGATCAAGTATATAACAGAGCTTCCAGAAGATCAAAAAGTTGCAGTTGGAACAGAGTTTAACATGGTTAATCGTCTAAGAGATAAGAATACATATGTCCTATCATCTACAAAACCTGAGTGTCCGACAATGAATGAGACTACTCTTGAAGATGTTTACCTTACTTTGAAGTCAATCGATGATGGTGAGCCTTTAAATGAGATACTTGTAGATGAAAAGACTCAAAAATGGGCAAAAATTGCTTTAGAGAGAATGTTGGCATTATGATAGAAAAATTTGTAGTAGATACACTTGCAGAAGATGTTGGTCGTGGAGATCTGTATGCTCTAGTTGAGCCAAGCGTAGATGCTAGTGCTAAGATTATTGCAAAAAGTGAAGGTGTAGTAGCCGGATTAAAGTATATAGATGTATTAGCCAAACTAGAGAAATTTGAAATCACTTGGTTTAAATGTGACTCTGAAGTATTTGTAAAAGGTGATGTGATAGCTACGATTAGTGGAGATTCGCATACTCTTCTTCGTATTGAGAGAACACTTTTAAATATGCTTTTACATGCGAGTTCTATTGCAACACTTACTAGAAAATATGTAAACATCATCGAGCCATATGGTGTAAAGCTTTTAGATACTAGAAAAACTAGGCCACAGCTTAGAGTTTTTGAAAAGTATGCAACAAGAACAGGTGGTGCAGTAAACCATCGTATGGGACTTGATGACTCTTTGATGATTAAAGATACACATCTTAAAACTATTAAAGATCTAAAAAGCTATATAGACAAAGCCAGAAAGAATATTCCTTTTACTGCCAAGATAGAAGTAGAAGCTGAGAGCTTTGAAATAGCAAAAGAAGCGATGGCTAGCGGTGCTGATATTGTTATGTGTGATAATATGACACCAGAGCAAATTTCTGAGATTGTAGCTTACAGAGACGAAAATTTTTCGCATATTCTTTTAGAAGCAAGTGGAAATATTTCACTGGACACAATCGAATCTTACGCTGCGAGTGGTGTAGACGCTATAAGTAGTGGCTCATTAATACACCAAGCAAATTGGATAGACCTATCTATGAAAATGGACTAAAGTTATAATCCATGGCTGATGATGCTGAAAAGACAGAAGAACCCACCCCCAAAAAGATAGAAGATGCCAGAAAAGAGGGTAATGTTCCGAAGTCACAAGATGCTTCCGGAGTTATTACTCTCTTTGTTGCAATATTAGCTACGCTGATGCTCTTTCCTTATATGAGTTCTCATGTCTTACAGCTTTTTAAATATTATTTCTCTTTGATTGGGACACCATTAGACAAGTTATTCATGATTGACATAGCAATCGTGACGGTAAGAGAGTTTCTTCTTATTATTATGCCTTTAGCGATAGCGGTTGCTATATCAGGTATTATAGCGGCACTAGCGCAGTTTGGATTTCTTTTTACGACAAAGGCCATTGTTCCTGATTTTAAAAAGATTGATCCAATAAAGGGAACGAAAAACTTGTTTTCTATGAAAAAAGCAATAGAGTCTGTAAAGGTGACATTTAAATCTTTTACAACGCTAGGCATAGGTTTCGTTTTTTTCTTTTTATATATAACTGAACTACCAACAGTCGCGCTTTTTAGTTTAGGAGAACAGCTTTCCTGGTTAAAAGATAAAGCAATTATTTTAGCCTTTGTTATGCTTGTAATAATTTTTATATATGCAATAATTGATGTCGTAATAGTTAGAAAACAGTACTTTGATGGTCTAAAGATGAGTAAACAAGAGGTCAAAGATGAGATGAAAAATATGGAAGGGGATCCTTTAATAAAAGGTAAAATTCGCCAAATTCAGATGGAAGCTTCTAGAAAAAGAATGATGGCAGAAGTACCAAATGCTGATGTGGTTATTACCAATCCAACACACTATGCAGTTGCGCTGAAATATGAAGAAACAAAGCGTGCACCAATAGTAGTAGCAAAAGGTATGGATAATATTGCTCAGCAGATTAAAAAGATAGCAAGAGAAAATAATGTACATATTGTTCAAAATCCTCCATTAGCAAGAAGTCTATATGCTGATGTGGAAGTTGATAAGCCGATACCTGAAGAGCTCTTCGCAGCGGTTGCTGAAGTACTTGCCTACGTTTATAAAATGAATAAAAAATAGTGTATAATCACAAAAGTGTGAGAGAGATATGAATAATATTTTAGATGGAATTAATAACGCAAAATATGTTATGATAGTTGCAGATGCCAAAAATCTGTCAAGTGCCAGTGCTTTGTATACATATGTACTTAGGTTACATAAAAAAGTCTCTTTGGTTTGCGAAACTAAAAATATAGATAATAAGCTGTCGTTTTTACCATGGTTTGAAAAAATAAAATCTGCAAAAGTATCATCAGCTGATTTTATAATAGAGCTTGAGAGTGGCAGTGTTGAGCTTTTTAATCTGTTTAAAAATAACAATATTAAGATAAATAATAAGATGGCAACTGCACTTTACGGAGGGCTTTTGCAAGAGAGTAACGGCTTTTTAAATTCTAGTGTCAATGGTACATTTTTTGCTATGGCTGAAGAACTAATAAAGTGTGGTGCAGATTATAAAACTTGCAATAAATTTATAATGAAAAGAACCACTTTATGCGCTTTAAGGTTAAAAGCAATAATGCTAGAAGGTATGATTCTTCAAAATTCTGCAAAAGCTGCTGTGTTTTACATCTGTGATGATGATCTTAACTCAACAGGGGCAACTATTGAAGATTGTGATGAAGCTTTAATAGAGGCATTGAAGCTGCCTCAGGTAGAATTATCAGTTTTGCTAAACTTAAATAATGAGTATGAAGTTTTAAAAATAATAAATAAGGAAATATAGTTTGAGAAGAAGAAACGGTAAGTCTTCGTTAGGTGTTAAGTTAATATTCGCTTTAGTAATAGCGGGAGCTGTATATGTATATAGTTCTGCAATGTTTGAGAGAGAAGTTCCAAATATCAGTCTACATTCAAATGGCTATTGGAATTTAAAAAAACCACTAAAAATCGATATAGATGATGTTAGTGGTGTTAAATCATATAGTGTAATTTTAAAAAGTAAAGATGATGAGAATACTCTACATTATGAGCAGTTTATAACACCAAAAGGTTCACTAAGTGTAGAAGTAGAACCACCAAGAAGTGCTTATGCTATGAAAGATAAAAGTATTAAAATCATAGTTCAAGCTACAGATGCAAGCAAGTGGAACTTTTTAAATGGTAATACATCTGTTAAAGAGTTTGAACTAAAAATTGATAAAAAAAGACCAGAACTATCAATCATCAGTAATTCATATAAAATTAAAAAGGGTGGGGCAGCTCTTGTTATCTTTAAAGTGAACGATGAAAACTTAAAAGAGTTTTACATTCAAACAAATTATGACAAAAAGTTCAAAGCACAACCTTTTTATAAAGAGGGCTACTATATTTCTTTACTAGCATGGCCAGTAGTAAATGACAGTTTTAAAGCAACAATCATCGCTAAAGACTATGCTGAAAATAGTTCAAAAACTTATATCCCGTTATATATAAAACAAAAGAAGTATAGAGTCTCTAATATAAAGTTAAGTGACAAATTTCTAAAAGGAAAAATTGCTCAACTTGCAGAAGAGTTTGTTGAAACGCAAGGTGTTGAAGACGCAATAGAGCAATTTAAAATTATAAATGAAGATGTAAGAGCTAAAAATGAAAAGCTGATTCACGAGATCACTTCTAAAGTTCCAGATGATATGATAAGTGATTTTAAAATTAATAAAATGTATCCACTAAAAAATGCACAAGTTGTTGCTACATTTGGAGATCATAGAAAGTACTCTTATGAAGGTAACCCAGTAAGTGAATCATACCATCTAGGTTTAGACATGGCAAGTAATGCTCAGGCTCAGATAAAACCTCAAAACAGCGGTAATGTAGTATATTCAGATTATAATGGAATATATGGAAACATGCCTATTATTCATCATGGACTTGGTCTATATACTCTGTATGGTCACTGTTCAAGCGTTAACGTTAATAGCGGTGACTTTGCTAATGCTAAAGATAATGTGGCAAATACAGGCAAAAGTGGCTATGCTATGGGGGATCACTTACATTTTGGTGTTTTAATCCAAGGAGTTGAAGTCCGTCCTGCAGAGTGGATGGATAAAGAATGGATGCAATTAAATATCAGTGATGTTATTAAAAATGCTAAACAAATTATAGATAGAAGCTAAGGAAATATAATTATGTATCAAACTACTATAAAAAAAGCTGTTGAGTTAGTTGGAATAGGGTTACATAAGGGAACTCCTGTTCGCTTAAGACTAGAACCATTAGAGTCAAACAGTGGGATAGTTTTTTATAGAAGTGATGTAGATGTTGCAATCGCCCTGACACCAGAAAATGTAGTAGATACTAAAATGGCAACAGTTATAGGTAAAGATGGAGTTGTGATCTCTACTATAGAGCATATGCTATCTGCTGTTTATGCATACGGACTTGACAATTTAAAAGTAATAGTGGACGCTGATGAAGTTCCGGTTATGGATGGAAGTAGTGCAAGTTTTTGTATGCTTTTAGATGAAGCAGGCATTCAAGAATTGGATAAGCCTAAAAAAATTATGCGTATTAAAAAAGAAATCATAGTTCAAGAGGGGGAGAAGTATGTAAAACTCTCTCCATCGCCTGATCTTAAATATGATTTTACTATTAAGTTTCCTCATCCTGTGATCAACAAACAAGAGTATGTACTAGAATTTACAAAAGAGAGTTACAAGAATGAGATAGCAAGAGCTAGAACATTTGGCTTTTTACATGAGGTTCAATACCTTCGTTCAAAAGGCTTAGCCCTTGGCGGTACTTTAGAAAATGCAATTGTATTAGATGATAAAAAGATCTTAAATCCTGAAGGTTTGAGATTTCCGGATGAGTTTGTAAGACATAAAATCTTAGATGCGATAGGGGACATGTCTCTTATTGGTATGAACTTTATAGGGAACTATGAAGCAATGGCAGGAAGTCATGATTTAAATCATAAACTAACTGTTGAGTTACTAAAAAATCCTGAAAACTATGAAGTCATAGAACTTGTAGGTGAAAAAACTGCGGAGTTAGAAAAAGCATATGCCTAAGATTATAGATGTTGTTCTAGTCGCTTTGTCTTCACCAATACAGGTAGGAATATATGAAGATAAAAAGCTTATAGATACTATTGAGAGTCAAGAGAAAAGTTCAGATGTTTTACCAAAGATATATGATGACATTTTAAAAAAATATGAAGTAAAAAATCTTTTTTATGCAAATGGACCTGGAAGCTTTATGGCGATAAAAGTTGCATATATTTTTCTGAAATCTCTTAGTGTTTTGAAAAATATACCACTTTTTGCAACAGATGCATTTTATTTTAATAAAAATCAACCTATAAAAGCGATTGGAAAGCTATATTTTGTTAAAATTTCATCAGAAATAAAAACTCAAAAACTAGAAACAGCACCAAATATGGAATTTAAACTCCGGGATGTGCTTGATTATAGTGAGTTTAGCACAATAGCAACGCCTCTTTACGGTATTGGGGCTGTTGGATAGGAAAATAATTGACAATAAGTGTACCAGCAACAAGTGCTAACCTAGGACCAGGATTTGACTCTTTAGGCTTAGCTGTAGATCTACGAAATACAGTAGAATTTCATCCATCAAAATTTTTCAGTGTCAGCATTAAGGGTGAAGGTGAAAATAACCCAAGATTAAAAGGTAATAACCTTTTTGTAAGTATATTTAATGATCATTATAATAGACTAACTCAGAAAAAACAAAACTTTAAGTTTACTTTTTTTAATCAAATTCCGATGTCACGAGGTCTTGGAAGTTCATCTGCCGTAATTGTTAGTGCAATTGCAAGTGCACATGAAGCAGCCGGTATCAGAGTTTCAAAAAGAAGAATTTTAAATCATGCACTTTTTTATGAGTCTCATCCAGACAATATTACACCAGCAGTTATGGGTGGTTTTAATGCTGCAACAGTTGAGAAAAATAAGGTTTTTTCACAGAGAAAACATCTTCCTACATATTTAAAAGCTATAGTTACGATACCAAACAAGCCAATTAATACATCGAAAGCCAGAACGCTTTTACCAAAATCTTATTCTAAAGAGAATGCAATATATAATTTATCACACACAGCTTTAACAGTCGGAGCATTTTTTAATGAAGATTGGGAAATGTTAAAACTTTCTGCACAAGATAGATTTCATCAAAAAGCTAGAATGAAAGTGCTACCTGAACTATTTTCTGTACAAAAGACTGCATATGAAAGTGGTGCCCTGATGAGCACGCTTTCAGGGAGTGGATCTACATTTTTTTCAATGGCATATGATGAAGATTCAGCTATGATTGCGAACAAATTAAAGCAAAAATTTCCTGATTTTATTGTGAAAACTTTGGATTTTGATAACAATGGGTTGGTAATAGAGAGATAATCTCTATTAAATCAAGTAAGATTTAGATATAATGGCGAAAAAATTTAATCAACCTTTTCGAATGTGCATCTCTTGTAGAAATAGAGAAGCTCAAAGTAATCTGCTGAGACTTCAATGTATTGATGGTTCAATAGAAGTATTCAAAGGGATTGGAAGAAGTTTTTATTTATGCGAAAATTGTATCTTTGAAGAAAAAAAAGTTTTAAAAGCACTTATGCGTCAATGCAAAAGTGGAGACAAAGATAAATTTACGAACAAACTAAAGGAGATCATCGCTGATGATAGAAAAAGTTAGAGTACACGAAATTGCAAAAGAACTAGGAATAGCTTCTAAAGATGTTTTAGAAAAAGCAAAAAAAATGGGTCTTGAAGTGAAATCGGCACAAAGCGTAGTGACAATGGAGCAAGCTGAGGGATTAGCAAACTTCATTATGAATGGTGAGGTTGCCGCTGAGCCAGCAAAACCTGCAGAAAAAACACCTACTAAAGCAAAAAGTGATACTCCAAAACAAGAAGAAACTCCTGAAGTAGAAGAAAAGCCTGTAGAGAAAAAAGCTACTAAAGAGGTTGAAGAAGCTCCTAAGACAGAGACAGTTAAAGAAGAAGTTTCTAAGCAAGAAGAAACTCCGAAAGAAGAAGTAACTATAGTTGAGACTAAGGAAGAACCTAGCGCAGAAGTAAAAGAGGATAAGAAAAGCCCTTTAAAAGTTGTTATACCTGTTGTTACTCGCCAGATTAAAAAAACAGGCCTTAAAATTGTTAAAAAGAAAAAGCCAAAAGTAGAAGAGACTTATTCTGCTCCTGAAAAACAAGCACCGACAGTATCTTCTTATGGTAAAGTAAGTGCAGAAGTTTTAGAAGAATTAGCTCAAAAGAAAAAATCTAAACAAGGTAGTGCAGCACCTACAAGAAAAAAAGAATCTGGTAAAAAGATAGACATATTTGGTGGAGCAATGAGTGAAGTCTCTATGGATATGGATGATCAAGTTACTTTACTTGATTTAAATTCAACAGAGAGAGCTCCTCTTCCTGTTGAAGAGCCTAGAAAACCTCGTGCACCAAAGCCAGCAGGTAGAAATGCTAATAAGAAGCAAGCACCTCGTGGTAGAAAAGTTTCCCGTGATAAAAGAAAAAAATATGCAAAAACGGCACAAGAAGAAGAAATAGTAACTCATGTTGAGATTCCTGAAGATATTCGTGTTTATGAATTTGCAGAAGCACTAAAACGTCCAATGTCTGATGTAATTAAAGTTCTTTTTGATCTTGGTATGATGATGACTAAGAATGATTTCTTAGGAAATGATGAGATTGAGATTCTTTCAGAAGAGTTCAATGTAGAAGTTACAATTATCGATCCTAAAGATGCGTTTAACTATGAAGATGACTTGGCTCATGATTTAGAAGAAGATAAAGATGCTACGGAGAGACCTCCTGTTATTACAATAATGGGTCACGTAGATCATGGTAAGACATCATTGCTAGATGCTATTCGTGAAGCAAAAGTTACTGAAGGTGAAGCTGGTGGAATTACTCAACATATTGGTGCTTACACAGTTCATCAACATGGTAAAGCAATTACTTTCTTAGATACTCCTGGTCACGCTGCATTCTCTCATATGCGTCAGCGTGGTACAGATGTAACAGATATTATTGTTATCGTTGTTGCAGCTGATGATGGTGTAAAACCTCAAACTCTTGAAGTTATCAAACTTGCAAAAGAATCAGGTGCTCCTGTTATTGTAGCACTTAATAAAATGGATAAAGAAACTGCTCAACCAGATATGGTTAAAGGTCAAATGGCTGAGCAAGGTATCAATCCAGTTGATTGGGGTGGGGATGTAGAATTTATCCCTGTTTCTGCAAAAAGTGGACTAGGAATTGATGATTTACTTGAAAACATTCTAGTAACTGCAGAAGTTCTTGAATTACGTGCAAATGAGAATGCAATGGCTAAAGCTGCTGTTGTTGAATCTTCTTTGGAAAAAGGTCGTGGTCCTGTTGCTACGGTAATCGTTCAAAACGGTACTCTAAAAGTTGGTGATTATGTTGTTTGTGGTAGTGCTTACGGACGTGTTAAAGCTTTAATAGACGAGCACGGAAAACAGATTAAATCTCTCCTTCCAAGTCACACAGCTGTTGTAGTCGGACTTAATGAAGTACCTGCCTCTGGTGAAGTTATGATGGCAATGAGTAACGACAAAGAAGCTAAAGAGTATGCTCTTAAACGTCATGAATATGATAGACATAAAGAGCTTTCTCACTCTACTAAGTCAACGTTAGAAGATATGACTTCTATGATTGCAGAAGGCAAATTGAAATCTCTTAAAGTTGTACTTAAAACTGATGTTCACGGTTCTCTTGAAGCACTTAAAACTTCACTTAATGAGCTTAGAAATGATGAAGTTAAGATTAACGTTATCTCTTCAGGTGTTGGTGGGATTACAGAAAATGATGTTGAACTGGTCTCTAACAGTGAAAATTGTGTACTTCTTGGTTTCAATGTTCGTCCTACTGGTAGTGTAAAAGCACTTGCTAAACAAAGAAATGTTGATATTAGAACTTACTCTATTATTTATCAACTACTTGATGATATTACTGGTATGTTAACTGGTATGATGGCACCGAAATTTACTGAAGAAAATACTGGTCAAGCTGAAGTTAGAGAAGTATTTAAAATACCTAAAGGTGTTGTTGCTGGTTCTGTTGTTGTTGATGGTAGACTGATTCGTGGTGGAATGGTTCGTGTTATCCGTGATGGTGTTGTTCATTATGAAGGTGAACTTACTTCTCTTAAACGCTTCAAAGATGATGTAGAAGAAATTGGTAACGGTTATGAGTGTGGGGTTGTTATTAGTGGTTATGACGATGTTGTACCTGGTGATATCCTTGAAACATTCAAAAAAGTTGAGCAAAAAGTTTCTCTGTGAATGAAGCAGAAATAAAAATCAAGAGAACAGAGTCACTTCTCTTGGAATTGATCCCAGAAGCACTGGGTCAGTTAAATGACAATAGACTTCATGAGTTAGATATTATTGAAGTTAAATGTTCTCGCGGTAGAAGTGATGCTAAGGTTTATATAAACCCACACAATTACTCTGAAAAAGATAAAAATACTTATCTTAGACAGCTTAGAAAAGCTTCTCCTATTATTGAAAATTTCTGTCTTAAAGATCAAGGTTGGTATCGTTGTCCGAAACTAACATTTGAGTTTGATGCACAGATTAAAAAATCACAAGATATTGAAGAACTATTTAAAAAGATTGCAAAGGATTCACAGTGAGCTTAGAGAGTGATATAAATTCATTAGTTTCATCAGTTGATTTGGAACTTTACGACACTTTAATTGTTAGTGAAAATGATGAGACAATTTACCGTGTAAGTGTAATTTCAAAAGAAGTTATAGATGGCAAGAGAAGTGGTGTATCACTTGACAATTGTGTTGCACTTACGCATTTGATATCTCCACTGCTTGATGTTACTCCTCCTGTATCTGGTGATTATAGACTTGAAGTTGGTAGTCCTGGTATTGAGAGAAAGTTGACAACTATTAATCATTTTAAAAAATCTGTTGGTGATAAAGTAGCTCTTAATTCAGTTTCAAAAGAGAAGATAAAAGGTGTTTTAGCTAAAGTAGAAGGCTCTAAGATATTTGTTCAAACTGAAAATGAGACAGTAGAAATCGAGTTCAACGATATAACAAAAGCTAAAACTTACTTTGAATGGTAATCGATTCTAACTTTTATATGAACCTTGCTTTGAAAGAAGCTTGGAAGTATCAAGGTCTAACTTATCCAAATCCGGCAGTTGGTTGTGTTATTGTCGGTTCAAACAGAGAACTACTATCTGTAGAAGCACACAAAAGAGCTGGATTTCCTCATGCGGAAGTTTTAGCACTTCAAAGTGCATACTTCAAGCTTACAAAAGATTCTAAAATACTTGAACTTACATCTTCAAATGATATCCATACATTTCTCTTGCAAAATCATAATAATTGCTTCAATAATATTTCTCTTTATACTACACTGGAACCATGCTCACATATAGGTAAAACTCCATCTTGTGCATCTCTAATTTCTGAGCTTGGTATAAAAAAAATATTTGTTGGTTTTAACGATATCAATAATGAAGCGTCAGGTGGAAATTATATAATTAAAAAAAGTGGAGCCAACGTTCAAACATCTATCTTAGAGAGAAAGGCACAAGATTTAATAGCACCGTTTAACATATGGAATCAAGATAGATTCGTATTTTTTAAATGGGCACAAAGATTAAACGGTACTACAGATGCGGGTACTGTAAGTTCAGCTCATTCAAGAACAAATGTTCATGCTATGAGAGATGTGTGTGATCTGCTTGTAATCGGTGGAAACACAGTAAGAGAAGACAGACCGACTCTAGATGCCAGACTAGTAAATGGTAAAGCCCCAGATATATTAATTATATCAAGAGAAAAAATATTTGATAAATCAATACCACTGTTCGCAGTTGAGGATAGAGAAGTATTTATAGAAGATAATTTCACACAACTTAATAATTATAAAAATATTATGATAGAAGGAAGTTCAAAAATGTTCGAACTTACTAAGGAAATTGTTGATTACTACTTATGTTACTTGGCTCCTACGATGAATGGAAGTAGTGGATTTGAAAAAGTAGAAGAAAAATTTGAAATTTTAAATATAGACCAAGCAGACCAAGATATAATCATGTGGATGAAAAGGGAAAAATAATATGAAAAAACAAGAAACACAAAAACAAGAAAAAATCGTCTCAATGTTTGATGACATCGCACCAACTTATGACACAGCAAACCGTGTTATGAGTATGGGTGTAGATAAGAGTTGGAGACGTAAAGCTTGTGATTTAGCTTATAAATTTTATGGTAAAGATTCTCTTGATAAAATTGTAGATGTAGCTTGTGGCACCGGTGATATGATGGACTTTTGGCGTTCTCGCGCTGAAATGTCCGGCATAGCTATTGGCGAAATTGTTGGTGTTGATCCATCTGTTGGTATGGTTGATGTGGCAAAAGAGAAATACCCTAAGTTCAACTACCATATCTCTAAAGCGACAGAGATTCCACTTGAAGCCGAGAGTGCAGATTTTTTAAGCATTACATATGGCATCAGAAATGTTGTAGAGAGACAAAAGGCTTTAGATGAGTTTAATAGAGTCCTTAAAAAAGATGGACTAGTTGTTATACTTGAATTTATGAAAAATGAAAATCCATCTCTACTTGGTAAGATCAGAGATTTTTATATGAACAGAATTCTTCCAAAAGTTGGTGGATTTATCTCTAAAAACTTAGAAGCATATGAGTACTTACCAAACTCAATTGAAGACTTCTCAACAGTAGAAAATATGCAACATGAACTTGAAGCAGCCGGTTTCGAGATGCTATATACAAAAAGCTTCTCTATGGATATCTCAACACTATTAATAGCTAGAAAAAAATAATTTTTACATAAGGTGAAGCTTTGAATGTTTTAAATGTTTCATCACTAAATGAGCAGATTAAAACTCTTCTAGAGAGTAGTTTTTCTCGTGTTCTTGTCGAGGGAGAACTCTCTCGAATAACTTTCCATAACAGCGGGCATATATACTTCACGCTAAAAGATTCAACATCAACCCTAAAAGCTGTAATGTTTAGAGGCAATGCCTCTAAACTAAAGTTTCAGTTAAAAGAGGGTCTTAAAGTCATTTTAGATGGTGCTATAACTCTATATAAACCTAGAGGTGAGTATCAGATTAACTGTTTCTCAATTGAACCTGCCGGTCATGGAGCTTTAGCATTAGCTTATGAGCAATTAAAGCAAAAGCTTACATCTCAAGGCTATTTTGAACCAAGTAGAAAAAAGCAACTTCCGAAGTTTCCTTCTAAAATCGCACTCATCACATCAGCATCTGGAGCGGCTTTGCAAGATATGTTAAGAGTTGCTAACTCTAGATATAGAGCATTAGAGATAGATGTGTATGATGTTTTAGTTCAGGGTGATAGTGCAGCGTCTTCAATAGCGAATGCTATTATTGTAAGTGACACAAGAGACTATGACTTTATAGTTGTCGGTCGTGGCGGTGGTAGTATAGAAGACCTATGGGCTTTTAATGAAGAGATAGTGGCAGATGCTATCTTTAGAGCAAAAACACCTATTGTTTCCGCTGTAGGTCATGAGATAGACTGGGTGATCAGTGATTTTGTTTCAGACCTGAGAGCGCCGACTCCAAGTGCTGCAATAGAGATGACTTTACCGGATTCTAATGAACTCTATCAGACATTAGACTCTATATCATCTCAATACACACAACTGATGTCTCAAAGAATACAGAGTTCAAAACAAGAACTTACTCATTTGTATAACTTATATTCAAGCCATTCTATAGAACGAAAACTAGAACAGAAGATGCAAGAAGTGAAAGTTTTAAAAGACTCCTTTTCTCATGCAATGACTACAAGACTTAATGTTGCCCAAAATCAAGTTTTAAATCTACAAAAGATGATAGAATCAAATCATCCAAAATTAAAAAGTAAAAAAGGCTTTGCACAAATATCACAAAACTCAAAAGTTATAGACATATCCAGCTTGAATGTTGGAGATGAATTTATGGCACAGAGTGATGAAGTTAGTATAACTGCAAAGGTAATTAAAAAGGAAAATATTACATGAATTATCCAGATTTTTTTAACGAAGTAGAAGTTATAAAAGTACAAGATCCACTTTCAGCAGTTTTAGGTGCATTCGTAAAGGGTGAGTACGAGTTTAACTATTTAGACGTAGTTAAATCAGCAGGACATAGTTGTCCAACTGTAGCAGGCGCTTACCTGATAACAGCAGAAGCTTTAAAAGCTCTCTACCCTGATGAAGTAGCTGTTCGTGGAAACATCAAAGTCGAGTTTAAAGAGTCACTTGAAGAGGGTGTTGCTGGAGTAATCAGTAATGTTGTATCTCAAATCACAGGTGCGACAGATAAGAGTGGTTTTAAGGGACTTGCAGGAAAATTTGCAAGACACTCTCTTATGGATTTTGACGCATATATAGACTCTTCTGCTAGATTTACTAGAGTTGATACAGGTAAGAGCGTAGATGTTATGTATGATCCATCATCTATTATGCCTAGTCCAAATATGCAGCCATTGATGCAAAAAATGATGGGTGGTTTAGCACAACCTATTGAGATAAAAGAGTTTGGCGAACTTTGGCAAGACAGAGTAAAAAGAATTTTTGAAAACACTCAAAGTGTTGTAAGAGTTGTGCCATTAACCTAAGCGTATGAAACATCCTCATAGAGAATGTTCACGGAAGCTTAGAGTAGAGTTAATGGTACTACTTCAGTACTAAAGCAGGAAAATAAGTGTGAAGAGTTACAGCAGCAGATGCTGATAATTTCTTCATAATCTTATCGAATTTATCTTCTTTATTCCACACAGGATGATCAACTCCACTTAGTAAAATAAGTTTCATCTTTGCATTGTGACTTACTCCTAGTGAATCTACTAAACCAACATCTTTAGCTTGCTGTGCAGTAAATATATGAGCATTTGCAAATTGGTCTCTTTTTTTGATGTCAAGACCTCTTGCATCTGCAACATTTTTAGTAAACATGTCGTAAGTCCCCTGTATGACTTTGTTTAACTCATTTATTTCAAAAGGCTCCCATTTTCTGTCAGGAGTTCCAACTTGTTTGTATTTACCTGCTTTAACAGATTGAGTAGAGATTCCGATTTTATCCATTAACTCACTCATATCTGCACCTTGCATGATAACACCGATACTACCGACCATTGAACCTGGATTTGCTACGATTTCATTCGCCCATATACTTGCATAGTAGCTACCACTTGCTATTGTTCCCTGTGCATAAACAACAACTGGCTTTCTGGCTTTTAATCTTTTAATTGCGTAAGCTATCTCTATAGATGGAGCGACAGCACCACCAGGAGAATCAACAACGAGTAAAACACCTTTTACATTATTGTTAGATCCGGCTTCTTCAATTTGGTCTAATACTTCTGAGACCTCAATAATCGGGCCAACTAAGTTAATCTGCTGAAGATTATTTGGAGTAAGGTCTTGCTCACTAGCAGGAGCGAATATAAAAACAACAATTAGTACAAATATCATCGCTTTGAAATTATTTTGGATGAAACCAAGTGTTGCTGTAATTGGTGAAAATAGTTTTTTTAAAAATTGCATTAATTACCTTTTTCTTTTTTTCCGTTTATATAAACTTTAGAGATATTATATCTGTGTAATATTAAATGGATTGCTAACTCATCATTTGGTTCTTTGTCTAAGTCCAAGACAAGCATATCCGCATTTTTACCCTCTGCTATCTCACCTGTGTTTATGTTTAGTGCAGATGCAGCATTGACAGTTACACTATTTATTAGTTTTTTAGCAAGTTCAAGAAGCGGCATCTCGGAGTGCATGAATAGAGCACATTTCATCTCTTCAAAAAGGTCAAGTGCATAGTTTGAACTAAGACCGTCGGTTGCACATACCCAGTTAATTTTTTGTTTGTCAAGAGCATTCAAATCAATAGCACCATTTCCTAAAAGTCTGTTCGAGATAGGGCAGTGTATGACCGTATGTTTATTTGAAGCTATTGTCCTTAACTCATCTTCATTTGCTTTTACAACATGCGTAAGAAGAGTTTGTTGAGCATTGAAATGTTCTAAAAATTCTTTGGAGTCACTTACTGCATAGTTCTGTTTTAACAACTTTTCAAAAAAGTCTTTAAAATCGCCGTCATTTTTGTCTAGCCAGTCTCTCTCTGCTTCACTCTCCATAAAGTGGGCTGTTAGTTTAAGCCCTTCATTCTTTACTATTTCGAGAGCTTTTTTAATCAGGATAGGGTGAACGGAATATGGTGAGTGAATGGCAACAGCTGGATGAAAACCTTCTCTTTTTACACTCTTTGAAGCATCTAGACGGGAGAGAAAATCATCAAAAAGAGCATCTGCCATAGTTGCTTGAGAACCGATAAGCTCATTAAAAAAAACTACATTTTGCGCAGCATTTACACAAGCTTCAAGATCCATTCCATGAGAACTTACTGCTCCGAATGTTGTAATACCAGAATCAAGCATAGCATCTATTGCTTTACTCATACAGTTCACATCACATCCACCTATAAGCTCATCACGGTTTTCAATTACACTGTATAGCCAGTTCATAAAGTCGCCATAACTAAGGCTAGTCTTATTTGCACTAAATTCTATGTGAACGTGAGCATTAACAAGTCCCGGCATAAGAAGTGAGTTTTTTTCTAAAACAGTTATTTCTGCATCTGGATACTCTTTTTTTAGTTCTTCTAGGGGAGCTATTTTTTGTATTGTTGTATTAAAAGCAACTGCTAAGTCTGTTAGTAGAGTGTCTGGTGTTAGTATATAGTTCGGTGATATTATTTGCATGTTTAATCTTTATATATGAAAGTTGCAAATTATATTAAATAAGCCATGAAAAGCTTATTAAGAATCACTCTAAAGTGATTCTAGCTCTTCATAAAGCTCTTTTGCCATAATTTCATAGTTTCTTTTATGCGCGAGCAATTTTTCTTGTCCGGCATGTCCCATTTTTGCAATTTCTTCTTCTGACATATTTATAATCATTTCGAGTTTTTCAACGATCTCATCACTTTCAAAGTTACAAAACAGAGCATCATCATCAGTAAACAATGTACGATTTTTTGCATTATCAGTCAGTAGTGTTGGAATAGCGCAGGTGTAATAGTCCATGGTCTTTGCAGGTATTGCCGTAGAATAGATCGGAATATCAGGAAGAAGAGCAATACCAACATCACAATCATCTATTTGACCTATAAGTTCATTGAAACTGTCCGCTTTTAAAATACTTACTTTATCACTGATCGTAGGATATTTTTGCATTACATTTCTCGCAAATTCAGAATCTAACGTTGAGATGTTTAGATGCCAGTTATCTGAGTGAACTTTTGTAAAAGCAACTAATACTTTTTCAAACTCTCTAAGTGCGTCTAGTGTTCCAACATAGATAAAGTGGCGTTTCTCTCCATCTGACTTGCGGTGAGGTGTGATTCTTGCTGGATCTAGTCCTGCCGGTAGAGGAAAACTTCTGACACCAGTATCAGCATAAAAAGTATCTTCCATATCTTTAGATGTTGGCATGAAAATATCACATTTTGATAGAAGATTTTTTTTGCTTTGTTTTGTAAAGTAATTTTTCACAGTAGCCATAATTGAGTTACTATTCTTTGCTTTATGCGCCTCATATATCTCTTCTTTTTTTGGAAAAGAGAGTCTATACCCCACCTTATATCCATACTTTTCACGACTCTCAAGAATATTTTTTAAAATATCAGGCTTGTTACGAACAAATACATAGTCATATGAAGAAAGATCAACGCCTTTGGAATCCATATAACATGATATCTCTTTTTTATACTGTTGTGGAATTACATAGTCTGTGCCTTTTGACTGAAAACTATTCTTAAACTTTGTAAAATAAACAATATTTACATCATAATACTCTTTGAGATATCCATTAAATAATGGACCGATAGTTCCATGGTCTGTATACTCTTGCTGATCAGTTATATATAAAAGTTTTTTTCTTGTTTTATTCTCATTTGTCATATTTCATCCCCTTGTATAGTTTGTTCTTCTACTAACTCGTCATCAAAACGTTCTTTATCAAAACTGAATCCAAGATACTCACATATCGCTTCTACATCACGAACAGCATTACCAAGACAAGATGTAGCTCCCGGTGATGGTGTCATGTTGAAAATTATTCCTTCACCAGTATTTATTGAAGCTTCGCCAAGCATAAGTTTTTGGTTTTTCTTGTCAAGTATTTGAGGTCTGACACCTCCAAAACCTTTAGCATAAGATATATCTTCGTCACTAAGAGATGGGACAATCTTTCTTGCATCTTGAAGAAATAGTTTTTTGTTAATAAATGGAACTTCAAACATAAAGTTTTTAAGTACATAGTTTCGGATATCAGAATCTTTAAATAAGTCATAAAATATTTTAATAACGGTAAAATCAAGTCTTAATGTTTTGAAAAAGTCTATGTAAGTACCAGGTTTAAAACGTTCAAGTTTAGGCAGCATAAGTGCAGTAGGACCAAATCTTGTGAAGCCGCTTACCAAAATATCCGGATCGCCATGAAGTGCGGCAAAAGGGAGTTTAGGGTTTTGAACCATATAAACTTTACCGTTTAAAATCTTACGATTTCCCATGTAAAAACTACCAGCCATCGGAAGACAACCATAATCTAGTCCATGACCCATCTGATGCGCAAGATATAGAGAGTGCGCCCCTGCATCTACAACAACAAAATCTGCAGTAAACTGACTCATTGTTGTCTCAATATGATAGGTACTTCCAATCTTTTGAATATTTTTTACTTCATTGTTGAAAAAAATATCAGTTACTTTGTCTTTTATCTTAAGAGTGTTATCTATGAACGTATCACTAAGTGCTTTAAAATCAACAGTAGTATATTCACCTTTTGCACCCATGCCCACTATATCTTCAGGGCGCTCTTTTCCATCTTTGTCAAAAATAACGGCAGGTTCTATTTCAGCCAACTGTTCTTTTGTGTAAAATTCTAAATATGGGTAAAGAGATTTAAACTCTTTGTAACGGTTTTTTATATAGTCTACTTCCTCGTAACCGACTCCTAAAGCCATTTTTTGGTGGGAAAAAATGACTTTATTCTCGTAGCCGTATTGAAGACAATATTTTTCTACCATTTTGGCTGTTCTTTTAACTTTTGCAGCTTTTTCTAATGTGTAATTTGTTTCAATATCTCCACAATGAATTGTTTGTGAGTTAGCAGATCCATTCGAGTTTAATGACGCTAGGGAGCCGTATTTCTCCAGTAAACATATGTTTTTTATGTCAGTATAGCGGCCGAGTTCATAAAATAGGGCAGCACCGGAGACACCCCCGCCAATTACAATTACATTATAATGATTTTGAGTCATAATTTTCTCTTTCTTCAGGTTGATTTATTAGTTGTTATTATAAGATGTTACGATAAAATAAGTTCAAACATTCTTAAAGTTTATAGATAGAAAAATATAAGTATGATATAATCAAATTAAAGAGATTAATAAAGGAGATTATGATGAGTCAGTTTATAAAATTTGAAAATTTGGAAGAAGAACTGGTTGATTTAACAGATGTTCTTAAAAATAGTCTGCAGAGTGAGGTTTTGTCAATAAAAAAGCTTGTAAAAAGCTGTGATAAGTTTAAACATATATCCAAAACTTTGTGTGATTTAGAGAGTGCTGAGTATGTAATTTTTTCAAAATATATGAGTAAGAAATTTCATGAATCAGAAGCCTTTATATTTGTAGATGCTACTGGTAAAAATGTATGCAGTCTGTCTGGTAGAGATATCGACTTATATGACATGATTATGGATTGTGAAAATCTAGTAGAGAAAAAAGAACAGTATTGATTTTGCGTAACTCTTTTTAATATTACTTTAGATAGAATATCTCCTTAAAAGTTTTAATATTTACAAAAAAGGTAAGAAATGAAAGTAGTAGTTATCCAGGGTCCAAACTTAAACATGCTTGGTGTTCGTGAACAAAATATATATGGTCCAATGAAATTGGAGCAGATTCACGCTCAAATGAAAGAATTTGCAACTCAAAATAATATAGAAATTGAATTTTTTCAAAGTAATCTAGAGGGCGAGATCGTAGATAAAGTTCAAGAATGTTATGGAGATGCTGATGGTATTATTATCAATGCTGCAGCATATACTCACACTTCAATAGCTATCAGAGACGCTATTTCAGCAGTTAGTCTTCCTGCAATAGAAGTTCATATTAGTAATATCCATCGTCGTGAAGAATTCAGAAAAGAAAATATGATTGCACCTGTCTGTACATCATCTGTTGTTGGTTTTGGTCCTTTTGGTTACCACCTTGCAATGGTTGGTATGTTACAGATTATGGGTGAAATGCAAGCAGCTCAAGAGATGCAAAAGCAACAACAAGCGACAGCAGCTCAGTAATCATGTATATAAAGCGTAGGCTTAATGAGAGTTTAACGACCTTTAAAGGCTTACATTTTGGGTCTATGCTTAGATCCAAAAGTTCTCATCGCTACAGAGTTACAGTGGGAATAGGTGGAAATGTTGGAGATGTTAAACGAAGGTTTGAGCGTCTTTATGCATTTTTTAAAAGAGATAAAAGAGTTGAGCTTTTACAAACATCGTTGATTTTGAAAAATCCTCCATTTGGTTTTATGGATCAGGATGATTTTTTAAATTCAATCATTGTACTCCAAGTAAGCATGCAACCGTTAGCTTTTTTGGAGTATTTACACAGAGTTGAGAAAAAATTTGCACGCAAACGAAGTTTTGCAAATGCTCCAAGGACTTTAGATTTGGATATCATCTTCTTTGATAATAGATTTATTAAAACAGATAGACTTACAATACCACATGCAAGTTGGTTTGAGAGAGAGAGTGTAATGATTCCATTGATGGATATAGATAGATGAAAATACTTACATTTACAGGTCGTACACCTTCCGAAGCTCTAAAAAAAGCTAAGCTAGAGGTAGGTGATGATGGTATGCTTATTGAGACTCGAGAGATTCAGAAAAAAGCACTTGGTAGAGAGCCTCTATATGAGATCGTTATTGGTATTGACGGTAATGATATTCATGCCAGTTATCCGAATAAACCAAAACCATTGGATAAACAAAAGCCATTAAGACAAGAGAGTGAAGATGTTCTTTATGATATCTCTAGTGCAGCCGCACAAATATCAGAAATAGCAAATGTAACAGATCCCCTTTACGAATATGGTGTTCCTAGAAAAACTGCTAGTTCTTATGAGCCAAAAGAGTTAAAAGAGATAAAATCAGAGATAAATAAACTTGGTGATAAAGTAAAACTAATTCAAAATATGTTTTGGGATGAAAAAGCACCAGATTTAGAGCATCAAATACCATCAGAGTTTGCTGAGATATATAGGCTGGCATCTCAAAGTGGTATGGATAGAGACCATCTTGATGGAATTATGCGAATGACTTTAGAGCATATGCCACTAAAGATGAGAGAAAACTCATCAACTGTTAAGAGGTATTTTCAAACTCTTCTTAGAAAAATGATTCCTATCAGAAGAGAGAGTGTACCTACACCAGGAACCAAAAAAGTCATTATGCTTGTCGGCCCTACAGGAGTTGGTAAAACAACTTCTATAGCTAAACTTGCTGCAAGATACTCATACCTAATGCAAAAAAAATATAAAGTCGGACTAGTTGTTTTAGATACTTACCGAATTGGTGCAGTTGAACAGTTAATGCAATATGCAAGAATGATGAAACTTGGCATAGAGACTGTAGTAGATCCTCCAGAATTTTCAACTGCTTTAAATTCGCTTAGATACTGTGACTACATTCTTATAGATACTATGGGCTCAAGTCCATATGACAAAAATAAGATAGAAAAAATTTACGAGTGTTTAGATGCTAATGACACAGAGTACAATATTGATGTTGTCTTAGTAATGCCGAGTTCTATTAAGTATGAAGATTTAAAACTTACTTATGAAAACTTTTCAACACTCAACGTAGATACAGTTATGTTTACAAAACTTGACGAGACTATGGGCTTTGGAAATATTTTCTCACTTGCTTATGAGACAAAAAGTCCTATAAGTTATTTTTCCGTAGGACAAGAAGTCCCGGAAGATCTTGTATGTGCAAGTAGTGATTTTTTAGTAGATTGCCTACTTAACGGCTTCAATAGGAGCAAAGCATGATGGGACATCAGGCTGAGAAACTAGAAGAACTTGTGGCTTCAAACTCACAAAAAAAATCTAAGAAAACTAGATTTGTTGCTATTACGAGTGGAAAAGGTGGAGTAGGTAAGAGCACCATAAGTTCTAACCTTGCTTACGTTTTATCTCAGAGTGGTCTAAATGTAGGTATCTTTGATGCGGATATTGGATTAGCTAATTTAGATGTTATGTTTAATGTAAAGATTAAAAAGAATATCCTTCATGTGTTAAAGGGTGAAGCTAGTGTTAGTGATATCCTTATCCCTATTACTAGAAATTTGATCTTGATTCCTGGTGAGAGTGGTGATGAAATACTAAAATATGCAGATGCAGCACTTTTTAAAAGGTTTATGGAAGAAGCCCAAGTGCTTGATAAGCTTGATGTTATGATTATAGATACCGGTGCTGGAATAGGTGAACATATTCAGATGTTTTTAAATGCAGCTGATGATGTTATAGTTGTGACTGTGCCAGATCCAGCGGCTATAACAGATGCATATGCAACCATAAAAACTGTTGCAATTTTGAGAAATGATATCGGTCTGATTATGAATCAAGTAAAAAATGAGAAAGAGGCTGAAGCAGTCTTTGATAAGATTCGTAAAGTTGCTTTAGCAAATATTGGAGATAAATTAGATTTACAACTAATTGGTAAAATCAATAGTGATGTAAAAGTAAGCTCTTCAATTAAGCGGAGAGCTCTTTTTAGTGTTTCTTATCCAAATTCTCAACCTCATGTTGATATAACGGCTATAGCAAGTAAAATTGCAAGTAGATTGGAACGAAATATGCTCGTTAGTCCAAATGAGAGTGGATTAACGGGGCTATTTAAACGCTTAATGGGACATTTTTAAGTCTATTTTTGGGGTACATGGATGTTAGGTGAAAACTTTGTATATTTTTTTACAGTTCAAGGCTTTTTTGTCGGAATTATTTTCGGTGTATTAAAATCTTTTGATGCTGAAGGCTTACTCACGTATACCTTTTTTATTACTGCATTCTTTTACCTTTTTTCTCATGTCATAATTGCATTGTACTTTAGAACTATCACTGCAAAATCATATTCGTTCCCTAAAGATGCACATGAAAGAGAACTAGATCTTTTTGTAAAAGAGATAAACAAAAGAGAAAAGCTTATTGACTCTGTATATAAAATCACAGACGCTGCAATAAAGATGAATTCTCAAGAGATGCCAGGACAAAAATCATGATTTCTGCATATACGCAAGATATCAAACACAAAGAAGATGAACTAGCTATTCAGTATTTACCTGCTGTTAAAGCTATGGCATTTAGACTAAAAGAGAGGCTCCCAAGTTCAATTGACTATATGGACCTCTCAGCTATAGGTACAGAAGAATTAATTAAACTAGCTAGAAGATATGATGAGAAGTTAAACGACTCTTTTTGGGGATATGCCAAAAAAAGAGTTTACGGGGCAATGCTAGATTATTTAAGAAGTTTAGATATCTTGTCTCGTGCGAGTAGAAAACTTGTAAAAGCTATAGACTATGCAGTTGAAGAGCATAGACTGACTAATGAAGAAGAACCAACGGATGCGCAACTGGCAGAGATGCTTGATGAGACTGAAGAAAAGATTCACGATGCCAGAATAGCTTCTACTATTTACACAGTTATGCCTCTACATGATCAACTTCAAGTTGGTGACGAAGGGGCAGCATTAGCTTTGATTGAAAAAGAAGAGCTTGTGGCTGTAATTAAAAAAGTTCTATCAGGATATAATGAAAGGGAACAGTTGATTATTCAGTTTTACTACTTTGAAGAGTTGACACTTAGAGAGATAAGTGAGATTTTAGATATCACTGAGTCTAGAATTTCACAGATTCATAAATCAGTGATTCATAAAATTAAAGAAAGTGTAGGGGCATAATATGGCAGATATACTTTCACAAGAAGAGATTGATGCACTACTTGATGTTGTTGAAGATGAAGGTGATGATGTCTTAGAGAGTTCAGATGACAATCTGCTTCCACAAAGACAAGTAACGCTGTACGACTTTAAGAGACCAAATAGGGTTTCAAAAGAGCAACTACGTGCATTTCGCGGTGTTCATGACAAGATGGCTCGTTCGCTTGCATCTCAGATATCTTCTATTATGCGTTCAATTGTTGAAATTCAACTACATTCAGTTGATCAGATGACTTACGGTGAGTTTCTTATGTCACTTCCGAATCCGACGAGTTTTAATGTTTTCTCAGTAAAACCTTTAGAGGGAAGTGGTGTAATAGAGATAAATCCATCTATTGCTTTTCCTATGTTAGATCGTCTTTTAGGTGGTAAAGGTGAACCTTTTGATGCCAGTAGAGAATTCTCAGACATAGAATTAAGTCTTTTTGAGACTATTTTACGTGTAATGATGAGTACACTAAAAGAGGCTTGGGGTCCTGTTATGGAGATTTATCCTACTGTTGAGTCTAAAGAATCAAGTCCTAACGTTGTTCAAATTGTTGCACAAAATGAGATTGTTGTTATGGTTGTAATGGAGATTATTATTGGTCATAGCTCTGGTATGATGAATATTTGTTATCCGGTTATATCTCTAGAACCTATACTTCCAAAGTTGGCAAGTAGAGATCTGATGCTAAATGAAACAAGTTCTAAAAAAAGTAGAAATACCGAACTACAAGTTTTACTTGGTGGTGCAAAGGTAAACGTAGAAGCGAACCTAGGCAATGCTGAACTTACAATGAGAGATGTTTTAGACCTTCAAATCGGTGATGTTGTAAGACTTTCCAGTGCAGCTGATGATATTGTAACGGTTAGTATAGACGGGAAAGAAAGATTTCGCGGTGAAATAGGACTACGAAGATTTAGAAAATCTATACAAGTTTCAGAAGTAATAGATACAGAAAAAGATGCCGTTAAACGTGCATTAGAAAATTTTGAAAATATGAGACATGAAAAAATCTCTGGAGTTCAAGATATAGTTAATGATATTAATTAAGGAATAAATAGATGAATGATTTTATGAAACTATTTGAAGATGAAACAATTGGTACAGTAGAAGCCTTGGTTGGACAAGCCCCAACACTGGAGATGAAAGAGGAACAAAGTTTAAGTATCATATCAAATATTATTCCTCCTATTGTACTTGCTAAACTAAGTGTTAGCGGTGATATTGATGCTACAGCCATGGTTGCTCTTACCCCAAATCTTGCTGCGTCTCTATCAGATATGATGATGGGTGAAGATGCAAGTGATAGAGATGATGTAAGCGATGATGATCTAGATGCTTCAAAGGAGATAATATCAAATATCTTTGGTGCTATCGGTAATTCTCTTTCTGCACAAAAAGAGATACCTGTTTTATCATTTAAAATAGACAGTATAGAATTTATCGGAGATGATGCAGAAGTAAGTCTAGAAGAATACGCCAAAATGTACGTGTATAAATTTATTATAGGTGAACTGAGTTCTCTGTTTATGTTTATTTTGGATGAAAAGCTTAATAATGGGTTAGAAGGTAATACTTCAGAAGAAAGTAGCGATAGTGTGTCATCAGCTATGTCATCAATGGGTGATGATTATAGTTCTAATATTAAGTTAAGTGGCGAAGAGATGAATAACATCTCTCTTATCATGGATGTTAAACTGCCGGTTAGAGTAAGAATAGGTAAGAAAAAGATGCTTCTTAAAGATGTTTTAAATATGGATATAGGTTCTGTTATTGAGTTAAATCAGCTAGCAAACGATCCTTTGGATATTTTAGTAGATAATCATGTGATAGCACAAGGTGAAGTTGTAATTGTAGACGGTAACTTTGGTGTTCAAATTACATCTATCGGAACAAAAAGAGAGAGATTAACTCAACTTAAGGCGTAAAATGAAAGCTAATAAAGATGAATTAGCAAAAAAATACATAAAAGATATAAAGTCAGCTGATGTTTGGAGTGTTTTTAAAATTATTGCTGATTTTGTAAAAGGTTTTGATGAACTTGGTGAGTTAGGACCAACGGTTACTATATTTGGTAGCGCAAGAACAAAAAAAAATGATCCTTACTATAGAAAAGCTCAAAAATTAGCTTCTATGTTAGGTTCTCGTGGCTTTAATATAATGACAGGTGGTGGACCTGGAATTATGGAAGGTGCAAACAGAGGTGCTCATAAACATACAGATGTTGATTCTATAGGTCTAAACATCGATCTCCCTTTTGAACAAACAGCAAACCCATACACAACAAAAGAGTTAAGCTTTGATTATTTTTTCTCAAGAAAAGTAATGTTGGTCAAATATTCGATCGCATATGTTATATTCCCAGGTGGATATGGAACTCTAGATGAACTATTTGAAGCTTTAACTCTTATTCAAACAAGAAAAGTTACAGGTGTTAAAGTTTTTGTAGTTGGTGTAGATTTTTATAAACCACTTATGGAGTTTATAGAGAATAAGATGCTAAAGAGTGGCATGATAGATGAGGTAGACTTTGAAATGATCAGATTGACTGATGATTTGAAAGTAGTAGTTGAGGAAATTGAGCAATCATTGTTAGAACAGATTGAGATGCTTAAGGATGTTGGCCTTGGAGATTCTCAATACTGCAGGTCACTATCAGAGTTTTCTACAAACAAAAATATAAAATACAAAGATATATAGATATGAATAAAACTAAAAAAGTATTAGTAGGTATGAGTGGTGGAATTGATTCAACCGTATCAGCTCTATTACTAAAGAAAGATGGTTATGATGTAGAAGGCTTATATATGAAACTTCACTCAAAACCAGGTTACCATGAAATACATTTGGCAAGAGCGCAAAAAGCTGCAGACTTTGTTGGAATGAAACTTCATGTATTAGATTTGCAAGATATATTTAATGAAAAAGTATTTCAACCATTTATAGATACATATGCAGAGGGTAAAACGCCAAATCCATGTGCTTTATGTAATAGAAATCTAAAGTTTGGTGAGATGGTTAAATTTGCTGACTCCATTGAAGCAGATTATGTAGCAACTGGACACTATATAAAAACAGATGGAGAATACTTCTATCAAGCAGAAGACGATACTAAAGATCAGAGTTACTTTCTATTTTACGTTCAAAAAGATATTTTGTCAAAACTTATTTTTCCACTTGGAAGCAGACATAAAAGTGATATAAAAGAGTTTGCTGCATCTATAAAAGGCTTAGAGTCTTTCGCATCTCAAGGTGAATCAAGTGAGATATGTTTTGTTGAAACAACATATACAGACTTATTAAAAGATTATGTAAATGTTGATAATAGTGGTGATGTGCTTGATAAAGAAGGAAATGTAGTAGGTCAACATAAAGGTTATATGCATTATACAATTGGAAAACGTAAAGGTTTTACAGTAAAAGGCGCACACGAACCTCACTATGTACTGAACATAGATGCTAAAAATAATCAAATAACTGTAGGTAAAAAAGAAGAGCTTGCATGTAATAGTGTAACTATAGAACATCTTAATATGTTTAATGAATTAGATGAGTTTGATACTACTGTTAAGTTAAGATATAGAACAATAGCTGTACCTTGTCATGTTAAGATTGAAAAAAACAAAGCAACAGTTACATTAAAAGAGAGTGTATATGGTGTAGCAACTGGTCAGGCAGCTGTCTTTTATGACGATAATAGGCTAATTGGTGGCGGTTGGATTTGTGCTGTTTAATGCACAAACCAATTACAACTAAAAACAATTACAAAACTTCTCCAAAACTTCCCAACCGATTAAGAAACTTCTAAGCAACAACCCCCTATAATTCCCATCCACAAACAAAGAGACCTTGTTTAAAAGGCCTGGAGAGACTTCGAGTTGAAGCTTTTGAGATTGTTTGAGATCATTGAAAACTAAG
>NZ_JBFFNS010000004.1:0-141548 GCF_041563035.1 Sulfurimonas sp.
AAAAGGTAAAATTAGGTAAAATATCGGAACTATGAGTTTACATGAAATAAAAAAGCAGAAGTTATTACAAGAACCGTTTGATGACGATGCTCTAAAGCTTGCTCGTGCCATCTACAACACTTATCTGGAAAATGATAAAGAGTTCTTTATGGAGATTAAAATTATAAAAATTTTCAATCTCCTAAAGCTCCAGTCCTCCAAGGAAGCCATCAAGTATGTAAGGTTTCTTCTTGAAGAGTTAAATGAGCCTCTATGTGTCAAAAATTTTAAGTACTATGCCAAAACATATCCTATGAGGTTTGTTGTTTTTTGCACCTATAAAATCAATGAAGACACTGTAGAGATAGAGCTTAGTGAAGAATTTTTACATGTAGAAGATGCGTATATGCTAGACCCATTTTTAAAAGGTTAATGAAGGATAATTATTGGCAAAAAGATATGTGATATTAGATACTGAGACTACAGGTGTAGGTGAGAACGACAGGGTGATTCAATTAGGCTACGTAGTGCTTGGTGCAAAAGATGTAGAAGTACATAACGAGTTTTGCTCATCTGATGTACCTATCAGTTTTGGAGCGATGGAGGTTCACGGAATTACTCCTGATATGTTGGAGAACAAACCTGCCTGCAGAGATAGTGTTGCATATAAAAGATTGTGTGAGTTAAATATCAGTGAGAACTATATGATTATACATAATGCTCCTTTTGATCTTGGAATGCTGGAAAAAGAAGGCTTCAATACTCAGATGAAAGTCATAGATACTCTAAGAGTTGCTAAGCATATCTTACCTGATGAAGATGCACATAGACTTCAATACTTTCGTTACAAAATGGGTCTTTACAAAGATGAGCAAAAAGAAGCAGATGCTTTAGGTGTAGTTGTAAAAGCTCACGATGCTATCGGTGATGTTTTAGTTTTAAAACTTCTTTTGACTAAACTAAGAGAGGCTGTTTCAGCTGCATACCCGAGCGAAAACCCTGTTGAGAAGATGGTTGATCTGACAAACACTCCGATACTTGTAAAATCATTTAGATTTGGAAAGTATAAAGGTAAGACTCTTCAAGAAGTAGCAGCCTCAGATGCAGGATACCTTAGATGGATGCTGACAAGCATGGAAAATCTGGATGAAGATATGCGTTACTCTATAAATAACGCTCTAGGAGCTTAGTAAGCTCCATTTACGGCTAACCTTTAGTCGTATGCTCGAAGACTCCATTAAAGTTCTCAGGCGGCATATCTACATAGTGTTCACAACGATCTATGTAGATGTCGTATATTTTGAGATTGCTTTTATGCTCTAAGTTATTCAGTTCTTTAAATATAACAAGAGCATCTGCAAACTTTTCTGACTTATATAGTTCTATAGCCTCATGATAGCGTTCAAGTTCTTCTAAAAGTTCAGCTCTACTAGAGTAAAAAATAGGCTCTTTTTCATCTCTGTCAAAATCATGTATCTGCCATATCTCAATAGGTTCACTTTTCCCCTTTACTGTCACCAGATCTAAAAAACGGTAGATATATTTTCCCTTTAGCTGGCTTTTTGTAAAGTTTGAAATATTTAGTCTTGAGTTATAGTACTTACACAGAGACTCAAGTCTGGAACCTAAGTTAATAGTATCACCGATAACAGTGTAGTCTGAACGCATCGACGATCCCATCTCCCCGACAATAGCAACTCCGCTGTTTAGTCCTATACCTATATCGACTATTGGGATATTGCAACTATCTGCCATATTTGTGACATTTGCAAACTCTGGATTTTTTCTCAACTCATCATTTAAACTTTTAAGTTTGTGAAGTTGTCTAAGACTTGCACACACTGCTTTATCTGCATGATCTGCAACATCAAGCGGTGCATTCCAATAAGCCATAATTGCATCACCGATATATTTATCAACTGTGCCTTTTTCATCTATGATTATCTCTGTCATTGGCTCCATTATCTCATTCATAAACTTAATCAGATGCTTAGCATCTCCCATAGCCTCAGAAATATTTGTAAAGCCTCTGACATCAGAGAAAAAGACTGTAATCTCTTTCTCTTGCCCTTCAAGTGCATTTGAATCAGCATGTTCAAGGATATCCTCCATAACACTTGCACTTACTTTAGTGGCGAACTTACCTTTAATCATATCTTTTTGTCTTGTCTCAAAAAAATAGTTAACCCCAAGAGTCCCAACAAGAGAAAGAAATATAGAAACAAGTGGAAAAATAGAGTTTATAATTATATACTCTGTAAAGAGTAGATAGTAGTTTGCATACATAAGAGCAAAAAATGAAACGACATAAACTAGACTTAGTACTAATAGAGAAAACCTAGAATAGATAAATATAACTATAAAAGAGATAAGAATAATAGCTCCAATATCTGCCACCTCAGCCCACGCCGGTTTTCTCAGCATATCATCATGTAAAAGATTGTCTATCATATTTGCGTGAACTTCAACTCCGGCTATTACACTGTCCATAGGAGTAGAACGCAAGTCCATAAGCCCATAAGCAGATGTCCCGATAAGTACAAATTTACCTTCTAAAAGTTTTCCTTCTACACTATTGTTAAAAACATCGACTGCCGAGATATAGCGGTAACTTCTAAACGGTCCTCTAAAGTTTACATATAGTCGTCCGAACCTATCGCTAGGTATGACTTGCTTACCTACACGAACATTTTCTATCCCTGCATCTGAGTATGTTGCTACTACTTTCGTGCTCTCAGTTGCTATACGGTACATCTCAAAAGCAAGTGACGGGTAGAGTTGTTCTTGATACTTTATCATCAAAGGGACACTACGAATAATTCCGGATTCATCAGGAATATTGTTCATATATCCACTTGAATAAGCTGAATCTTGAATGACTTGCAAGTTAGGTAGAACTCCTCGAGCCAAGGGAAGAAACTCTATATCTTTTTTTCCCTTTTCTACAAATATTGCAGGAACTTGCGGAGCTTCATTTGTGTTATCTGCATCAAAATCGAAAACATAACCAAGTATTGTAGGAGTAGATGCTACTGTTTGTGAGAGTATAAGATCATAGTCAGGCATCTTCTTATCATCAATGCCCCACTTCTTGGCAAGTCGTTTCGGACTTGTTTTGTCTGCTTCACTAAAGACAATATCCAGCCCTATTATTCCGGCATCTGATGCAGTTAAATTGTTTAAGATGCGAGCGAATTTATCTCTTTCCCAAGGCCATTGACCAAGCTCTTTGATACTTCGCTCATCAATATCAACAATAACAATATCTTCACTAGCCTTCTGGGGACCGCGAAATTTAAAGTAGAAGTCTCTTACTCTGTTGTCAAGAGATTGAAAGTGAGTAGGTAAAAAGAGGTATGCGCTAGAGAGGAATAGCGAAAGGAGTATAAAAAGAGGTATAAGAACTTTATACTTGCCTTTCATGATTTAGTGTAGTACCTGCTCAGTTGTAACTGTGTATGTACCTTTTTCATCACCACTGCCACCAACATCTGCAGAAAAATCTCCTGTTACTTTATTTCCTGTTGCACCTTCAAATGTACCATTAACAATATCACTTCCGTTATTACCAATCAATTTTAAACTAGTTCCTTCAATAGTAGTAGTTCCACTTACGGTAAAGTCATTGTTCCCATCGTTGAGCACCAACGAGGATACATCATTTCCAAAATCAACATTTAATGTTGCCGTACCACCTTCTGCAGCTCCCCAGTCTCCTCCACTATCAACTGTTGTAGTATAGTTTCCTGTATATTGTGCGTCACTCATACTATACGAAGATATTAATGAAGCAAGGTCAGTTGTTTGCTTAGCATCAGTAACTGTTTCGGTTATATCTTTGATAAATACATTGTCTTGTTCTTCTGTAGTTGTGTCTATCTGTCCATCATTACTAGCAGTTGAGTCTCCATCCTCTGAACCATCACCTTTTTTAGCCTTAGATTTTGCAAAGTTTTTCTTCTTCATCTCTTTTAAATCTTCTGGCGTAAACTCTTTTTGTTCAACTTTACCATCAGGAGAAATAGATATAAAAAAGCCTTGTTGCACTATAAACTCGGACCCTTTGATAGTTACACTAATAGCACCATAAGTACAATAAGCTTGATAAGAACCATCCTCTCCTACCAAGACACTAAAGTTAGTTCCACGTATACCCATGGTTGCAGTTTTTGTCTTTACCATAAACTTATCAGGAGCAACTTTACCTATCTTACCAGTAATAGCTCTCATAGCACCGCTTATCATCCCAAACTTAGCTACTGGCTCTTGGTTTTCCTCAAATAAGTACTCATTGATGGCAAAAGTAGAGTTTTTTCCAATGCTGATTATGGTCTCATCTTTAAAGATAATCTGCACTTTAGTTTTATCTTTTGTAAGAATGATATCTTTTTCTTGAAGTTTATCCCCTAGACTTAATTCTATCTTTTGCCCATCTCTATCTACAAACGCATTACCGTTTAAACCTGTAATCGTTGCTACATCTTTAGCGAACAATGTAGAAGATATCAATATAACAAGTAAAATTATCTTTGAAAATAAACTCATTAACTATATTCCTTAATACAACGCATCGGTTGTTGTTACATTATATGTTCCGGATGAAGTTGTTCCGGCACCTTCATCATTGTAGTATGTTCCATTTACACTACTACCTGTTCCTTGAAATGTTCCGGTAGCATTACCCGTATTTATCGTTTGACCCAATGTAAAATCATTACCAGTAAATGATGGGTTTTGATTAAATGTAGCTGTACTATTTAAAGTTAATTCAGCTGTATCCAATCCAAAATTTACAGTTAGTTCTGCTGAACCATTTGGTCCTAAAATTGGTGTACTACCAGTAGTTGCTGTCTGAGAGAAAGTTCCTGTATAAAGTACCCCATTCCTTGTATAAGATTCTACACCTGTGCTGAGTGTTTGAATACTATCTGCACTTGTATCTGTAATATCTTTTATAAAAACATTATCCATCTCTTCAGTCGTAGTATCAAGCTGACCTTCATTAGTGGCAGTTGCATCTTCTGTTGCATAACCTTTTTTAGAAGCACTCTTACCAAAGTTTTTCTCTTTCATATCTTTTAGATCTTGTGGAGTAAACTCTTTTATCTCAACTCTTCCATCAGGAGATATAGTTATATAAAAACCTTGGTTAACTACATACTCAGATCCACTGACCGTTACGCTAATCGCACCGAATGTACAATATACATTCACAGAATCATCTTCACCTACAAGAACACTAAAGTTTGTTCCACGTATACCTATTAGTGCAGTTTTTGCATGTACACTAAACTTATCTGGTGCGATTTTTCCTATCTTACCAGTTATTGTCCTCATCGCACCTTTTAACATTGCAAACTTTGCGACTGGCTCTTGACTATCTTCAAACAGATACTCTTTAATAGAAAAGTTAGAGTTCTTACCAACTGTTACAATTGTCTCATCTGTAAAGATTATCTGTACTTTTGCTTTGTCATCTGTTAATATTGTGTCTTTTTCTTGTAGAGATGCGCCAATGGTAATCTCTACTTTTGTGCCATCCCTCTCTACAAATGCACTACCATTTAGAGCAGTAACTGTTGCAACATCTTTTGCAAATATAGCAACACTTAGTAAGAAAAATAATAGAACAATTTTTGTTAAAAGTTTCATCTTATAGCTCCTAGAATGTTTTGTTCAAGCCGGCAGTTATTGTATATTTTTGATAACTGAATCTATCTTGATTTGACTCAACTCTATTATATGTACCTTTTAAATGCAGACGTAAAGTCTTTAAAATTCGTGCATTAATAGTCGCCGCTGCAGTTCCACCGTTGTCAGCTCTTGTATTTCCAAAAAGAGTACTATGGTCTTCATAGTTTCTTCTTCTGTACTCTGCAAAAAGTTCAGTACCATATACTGCAGTGAACTGATTTGCATAGACAACATTTGCTCTAAACTCATCATAATCTACATCGATTCTTATACCATGGTGTTTTCTTTCTCTGATAGCAGTTATATTTCCTTGAATATATGAGCGAGGAGAAAGAATATTTTGTAGTGAATATGCAAGTTCATAATGTTCAGCATTTAGATCGTACTGTGCACTCTGAGCAAAAAACTTTTTCTGATACTTAACATGAGTAATACTTCTAAGCGTATTTGTGTGACTATATTCAAATCTAGGGGTAAATGATAGAGTACGAAGATACTCTTTATCACCAAGATTTAATACATCTAAACCTAATACAAACTCTCCAAGATATTTCGTCTCTTTATATAAAATACTTGGTGTATATCCAATGTATGCAACATCAAAAGCGTCTAGATTTTGATAATCTTTTAAAAATAATTTCACTCTATTTTTGATAGCAAAACCATTCTTATCACCTATATCGTAGATATTTACCAAGTCAGCATAAAGCTGTAATGCTCTATCAGACTTTTCTGGAGTAGATGGTAGAGTTCCTGTATTTATGTTGTACTCACTATCTAATGAACCATAGTTTACGTTTGAGTCATATACCCAGTCAAGGTTTACAGTTGCATATGTAAATGATTTTTGCTGAATTTTTGTAACTTTAGATAGATATAGCTCTATATTAGTTCTAAGGTTTTGAGGTATATTTGGATTTTCCAATACTTCCTTAAATGCAAGTTCAGCATCTTCATACATCTTTAGCATAAAGTATGTTCTTGCCATTTGCAGTTTGTTACCAAGATTTGCAGGATCTAACATCTCGACTCTCTCAAAAGCTGCAAGTGCAACTTCATAGTTACCTGTTTCAAACGCTGAACGACCAAGATAAAAGTTTAGTTTTACATCTGAGAGTTTTGATATATATATCTTTGACAAGATCTCATAACTATTTTTGAAGTCTTTTGCTTTATAAGATTTCACAGCTTTTTCGTACTGCGAATCAATACTCACATTTCTCTCACTACCGAATAAATAAAACGGCAGTAAAACAATTAAAAACAGAATTGTCTTCACTTAGTCCACCCTTTGATTAAATTATTAGCTAAATAATTTAAGATATTTGTAATAGTATAACACTTTATTTTTTGAATGATTATTAATTATAAATGAAAGCAACGATGAAAAACATAAGTAGGGCAATAAGTCCACTTATTAGTGCATAAGGGAGTTGAGTCTGAACATGTTCTATGACCTCACAATCACTCGCCATAGAAGATATAATAGTGGTATCTGATATAGGTGAGCAATGGTCTCCGAAGATTCCTCCTGATATTACAGCACCTATTGTAAGAGCGACATTTGCATCCATCGCTACCGCCATTGGAACAGCTATAGGGATCATTATGCTAAACGTTCCCCAACTAGTCCCCGTTGAGAAAGATATTAGTGAACTAAGTAAAAATATAACGGCTGCAGTGAGATAGATACTAAGATTCTCACTTGCCAAGGAAGCCAGATATTGCCCAGTCTTTAAGTCGCTTGTAACTTCACCGATAGCGAATGCAAAGAGTAATATCATTGCTATTGGGAATAGTTTTTTTGCTCCAATTAAAGTTGTTTTACTCCAAGTCATAAGAGACATATTTTTTGTACCCACGTAGTAAAAAAGAGTAAAAAGCATAGTCGTTAAAACAGTATAGAAAATTGCGCTAGAACCACTTCCTTTTAAAATATTTCCGTCACCTGTAATATACAGGTAAACAAATACAAAAAATATCATTAGTAAGATTGGAAAAAGCATATAAAACATACTTTGAGGATTTGACAGTTCTTCTGTATGAGCACTTATCTTAGTATATTTACTATGTTTCATTGGACCTATATCTATGTTAAACCATATAGCCAAAAAAGTTACCACCAATGCACTCATAGCATAGAAGTTGTAAAGAACAGAATCTATAAGAAGATCTATAGCATTTGCTTCTAATACTCCATGTGTTATCTGTGTCGATATCAATCCCAGAAGAAGTGCTCCCCAACCGTTTAAGATAATTAGTGAGCTTATAGGTGCAGATGTAGAGTCACATACAAAAGCCAGTTTAGCCTGCGGTATTCTATACTTGTCACAAAACGGTCTTCCGACTGCTCCTGCTATTAAAGCGGTTATAGATGACTCTACAAAAATTATTACGCCAACAGCATAACTAAGAAGCAAAGAAGACCTTGGTGACTTGACCAGCTTTGTTTTGTTTTGCATAAAATTCACAAAACCGTCTATACCTCCGCTCTTGTCTATCAAAGCCATAATACTTCCTACTAATATAGCAAAGCCTAAAGTTTTAAGTATCCAAGCTTTTGTAAGAAGGGATGTAAAGAGTAGAAAAGCAGCTTCAACAGATGCAAAGACATCAAAGCTATTAAGGATAAAAAGACCTAAGACTATACCACTAAAGAGTGAGAGTAATACACTTCTTGTGTATAGTGCCAAGGCGATAGCGAAAAGGGATGGGACGAGTGAAAGGACTGAAGTCTCTATGACTAAAACTCAAAAGCTAGAAGTACTAGACCTGGTCTGCCAAATTTCTCTTTGTAGAGCTCACACTCTTTTTGTTTAACTTCTTTAAAGCCTAGTTTTTTATAGTAAAGCAGTGTTTCAAGTGAACCTATCTCAACCATCGTTTGTGCTATTCTATAGCCTTTAAGCCTTGCCGTAAGAAGACTTTTTTGCATCAAAGATTTTAGAATTCCAACATCCATGTGCCCTTCTATTTCTTCCATAAAATCAAAAATTAAAGTTCTCTTATTAAGTTCAAAATCACAAGAGTCCAAAATCTCTAAAAAATCCTCTGCATTAGCTTCACAACCAATTTCTTTTAATGACTCTAAGAATGTTTCTTTAGTTGCGATTCTCGGTTCATAGCTACATAACGACCCAACACTTTCACCATTTATCTCCGCAATTAAGAAATTACTAAAATGGCAATAATTTTTTGCTGTAGTGGTTGTGAGTTTTTCTATATTTGTTAAAGTCTTTTCATCGCTTTTAGATCCAAAGATTACATCAAAAATACCAAACTGCTTATCTGCACGAGAACTTTGTAAAATCATCTGTGCTAAAAATGGAGCATCCTGGTCCAAAGCTTTTCTTATTTTTATACTCATAACTCTTTCCATAAATTAATTATCTTCATATATTAGTAATAGTACCATACATTATGATAAAAACATTCTTAATCTTAGTTTTTTTACAAAATTCCTTATTATCCGCACAGCAAATCATATTAGTTGTTAGTGATGATTTCAATACTTCAAGAGCAAAACTTAGTTGTTATGAAGACGATAAAAAAGTATTAAAAACAATTGATGTAAATATAGGTAAAAATGGTCTTGGCTGGGGTTTAGGTGAGTTTAAATTTAAACAAAAAAATAGTGAACCTCTAAAGAAAGAAGGTGATAAAAAAGCACCGGCAGGAATCTTCAATCTCACCTATACTTTCGGTTATGATAAAAACCAAAGTTTTGATTTAAAATACCTTTATTTATCAAATAAATTAATCTGTGTAGACGATTCTGATTCAAAAGATTACAATAAAATAATAGAGATGCCAAAAATAAAACCAAAAAGTTTTGAGAGAATGAAAAGGGATGATAAACAGTATGAACTTGGTATTGTTGTCTCACATAATAAAGATCAAGAAAGAGAAGCCGGATCCTGTATATTTTTACATGTTGAAAAATCAGAAAAAGCCTCAACAGCCGGGTGCACATCTATGGGTTTAAATGAGATGAAGAGAATTGTTTCGTGGCTAGATGGGAGTAAAAATCCCATCTTGATTCAGATTCCCCATAGTTCTTTAGGTGAAGTAAAAGAACTATATCCTAATCTTCCTCTTTAACCATTCTATCTTTAGCTTCTATTCCTAGAAGTGAAAGACCAGTTTTTAATGATAGAGCAACTACTAGAAGTAGTTTTAAAAGTTTTGCTTCATCATCTGTTCCTATGATTCTGCAATCATAATAGAACTTGTGCAGTGAAGCTGCAAGTGATTTTAGATAGTCAGAAAGCTTTTGAACTTGACGAGAATTAAATGCATCTTCAATAATCTCAGGTAGTAAAAGAGCATCAAAAAGAAGACTGTCTGCATTTTCATCAAGTCCTTTTAAAGAAGCAGCCATAATATCTTCTTTTGAGAAATCACTTTTAGAAAGAATAGTCTGAATTCTTGCGTGTGCATATTGAATATAGAAAATAGGATTTGAGCTGTCTTGTTTTTTAAACTCAGCTAAGTCAAATTCTAAAGCAGTATCGCTCTTCTTAGATGCAAAGATAAATCTTAGTGCATCTGAACCTATCTCTTCAACAATATCACTCATAAGAATAACGTTACCGGCACGCTTACTCATCTTATATGGTTCACCATCTTTAAGAAGACTAACCATTTGAGATAAAAGAGTCTCAAGCTTGCTTGAATCATAACCCAAATACTCAATAGCAGCATTAACTCTTGGAATATAACCATGGTGGTCAGCACCCCAGATATTGATATAGTGATCATATCCACGTTCAAACTTCTGATTGTGGTAAACTATATCTCCGGCCAAGTAAGTCGGACGACCATCTTCACGAACAACAACTCTATCGTTATCATCGCCTTTAGCCTCTGATGCTATCCAGACTTTGTCATCTTTTTTATAGATGCCATCACCCATTTTTTCCATTACTCTATTCCAGTCATTATATAGGGATGACTCATTTACAAACGTATCAAAGTGAATATTTGTGTTTGCAAGAGATTCAACAACAATATCCATAACTCCGTCTTTTGCCCAAAGTGCAAGCTCTTTTTGACGAGATTCATCACTAAGTATCTCTTTGCCAAATTTCTCTACAGCTCCATTTGCAAGACCTTCTAAATACTCACCACGGTAATAACTCTCAGGATATTCAACACTCTCTTTAAGTATGTTTTCACGCCCGTAAAGTTGAATAGAAAGACCAAGTAAATCTATTTGATTACCTGCATCATTTACATAATACTCAGCTGTAATGTCATAACCCAAATGTTTTGCCAGTCTGTAAAGTGTATCACCATAAACAGCACCACGTGCATGACCAATATGAAGAGGACCAGTAGGGTTAGCACTAACAAATTCTAAAAGTATTTTAGATTTTTTATCTTGCTTTCCAAATTCACTTTGATTTTGCAGTGCCCAATCTCCGTACTCACTTAAAAACTCTTCACTAAGACGAAAGTTCAAATAACCCTTAACTGATTCAACACTGGAAAAAATTTCTGATTCATTAAATGAAGTAGCTAATTCTTCTGCTATAACCATAGGAGATTTCCTAAGTTCTTTAGCTAAAGAAAAAGCAATTGGCGTAGCAAAATGACCGAAAGCTCGGTCTTTTGGTTTTTCTAGAACAACTTCACGACCAAACTTTTCGCGCAAAAGCGCCGATACACGTTGTTTCAAGTATTATGCTTGTGTTGTATTTTTTGGAGCTTCTGTAGATGCAACTTCTTCGTTACTTTCTACTTTTTTTGGAGCTTCCGTAGATGCTGTTTCAATTTCATCTGTTTCTTTCATTTCGCTTTTAAAGTTTTTGATTCCCTTACCAAGACCTTTTGCTAAGTCAGGTATCTTTTTAGCACCAAATAAAAGTACGATAATTCCAAATATTATTAATAGTTCTGTTCCACCAGGCATGCCCATGATATTCCTTTTTTTTATAAAATTAATGCGAGAGTATATCTACACTTTGCTGTAAATACTCTTATCGTTCTTATTAATATATCACTATTGTTCTATATCTTCCCATTTTTGTACAAAATCGTTGACTTCATTATTTGAGATTTTCATTCTTGCTGTAATAGCAATCTGTCTCAATAAGTCCGCAGCTCTTTGCAAATCATCGTTGATAATTAGATAATCATACTCACTAACTCTTTGTATCTCTCTCTTAGCCATTTTTAAACGAGCGTCCATGACTTCTTGTGAGTCTGTAGAACGACCTGCAAGTCTTTTCTTTAATTCTGAAAGTGTTGGAGGTGTTATAAATACTGAAGTTGTTATATCTCCAAGTCTGTTGTTAACAGCTGTATTTCCCTGAACATCTATATCAAAGAGAACTAACTTTCCAGCATTTAAAGCTTCACGAACAGGTTTAATAGATGTTCCGTAGTAGTTTCCATGAACAAGCGCATACTCTAAGAAATTGTTATCTTCAATATCTTGCTTAAACTCTTCTACGCTTACAAAATGGTAATGTACACCTTCTTCTTCACCCGCTCTAATGGGGCGAGTTGTTGTGGATATGGAGAAATAACACTCTCCAATATCATCTATTATTTCATTTAATAAAGAACTTTTTCCGGCACCGCTTGGGCCTGAGAGAACTAAAACTGCTCCGCTTTTACTCACTATTTGTCACCTAATGTTATATTTATATTGATTTTCATGCCTTTCATAGATGCTGCCACATCCTCATTTGAAAGTGCCGCTAATAATTTTTTAAGAGATTCTACACCTTCGTTGTCCGGTGTGATTTCTGTATCTTCTAAAATAGTTTCTACTTCATCTAACTCTTCAGATTCTTCTTCTATACTTTCCACTTCATCACTATGCACTACTTCATCCAACTCTTGCGTACTTACTTCTTCATCACCAACTTCTTCACCTATTGCAAGTTTTATATCTCTTGCACTTAGTGATTCTAGTCCATCTATGTCACTTACTGCTATATTTAAAAGTGTATCAGCATCTAACTCACTCTCTAAATCTTCATCAGTAAGTTCAAGAACAGCATTTTCTATCTCGCTCTCTAAATCTTCATCTTTTATATCATCGATATTTAGTTCCATCTCCTCTAAACTTTCTGCATCATCACTTTCTTCAGCTATGTCAAGATCTTCTGAACTAACTTCCTCAGAATCTTCTTCAATCGAAAGTTCATCAGCTTCAAGATCTAGATTTGAATCTAAGTCATCAACTTTATCACTTATTTCGTCTTCATCTAATTCATCAGCATTAACTTCTTCTTCCAATGCTGAGTCTAGGTCTAAGTCCATATCATCAAAATCTTCAGCTAAGTCTTCTGTTTTAGATTCTTCAGCTTCAACTTCAAGCTCTGTATCTTCTTCTAAGTCTAAATCATCAAGATCTAAGTCCATATCATCAAGATCTTCAGATAAATCTTCTGTTTTAGATTCTTCAGCTTCAACTTCTTCTGTACCTAACTCTTCATCATCAAGAGATAATTCATCCAGATCTAAGTCATCCCCAAGATCTAAATCATCAAGGTCTAAGTCCATATCATCAAGATCTTCAGATAAATCTTCTGTTTTAGATTCTTCTGTCTCTTCTAAAAGCTCTTGAACTTCTTGTAATTCATCTTTATCTAAAACGCTCTCTCCAAGATCTACATCATCTAAAGATAATTCATCCAAATCTAAATCCATATCTTCTAAATCTTCTTCATCCGCATCTTCGGAGAGGTCCAAATCGTCACCAAGTTCAGAATCCAAGTCCATTTCTAGATCCATATCATCTAAGTCTTCTACGTCATCGCTCAGTTGAGACTCTTCAAGTTCATCTAATTCATCCAATCCATCAAGATCATCTATGTCATCATCACCAAGTTCTAGAAGTTCACCCTCATCTATTACCTCTTCCAAAGAGTCAGTCAAGTCTAATTCATCTTCAACTTCTTCATCAGAACCAAGATCAATCGTACCAGTTTCTTTGCCTAAAGTAGCAAAAAGTTCAACCAAGTCAGTTGGTAAAAATGGTTTTCTTAAAGTAGATGTAAAACCTTCAACTTCTTCGGCGTCACGTGAACATATATACAATGACTTACTAAATTGTACTTTTTCTTTAACTTCATTCAGTAACTCTTCACTATAAAGAGTATCATCGAGTACAAATAAGTCATAAGTTCCAGCTTCAATTTCTTCTACACTAGCAACAATATCTAGTTCATCAGAAGTCTTTTGTGCGCTAAGTGTTACTAGTTTTGTAACTACTGGATTATCATTTAAAAGTAATATATTCACGTCTATTCCTTTGAGGGCATAAGTTTTATCATTGTATCAAAAAAAACTAAAAAAGCATCTCTAAATAATTAAAAGCTTCCTGCATTTGCGTTTTTAAAATCAACATTGTAGCACTGAAAGTTGCAATAAGAACCATAAATGCAACCATAATTTTTATAGGGAAACCAATCACAAGAAGGTTAAATTGAGGCATAGTTTTCATAAGCATTCCAAAAATAACATCTGCCAGCCATGATAGTGCGATGATCGGAAAAGCTATCATAAAACCAACTACAAACATATTTGACGTGGCTTTAATCATATAGTTAAAAAGATCTTCAGTCATTAAAAATCCACCTAAAGGAACACTACTCAAGGAAGCATCTATAAAAAGTAGTAACCAGTGATGAAGATCTATAGCAAGCAATACCATCAAACCCATAAGAGATAAAAACTGTGAAATTATCGGCATAGATACACCAGTTTGTGGATCAATAGCACTAGCCATTGAGAAACCCATCATAAAAGATATCTGTCCACCGGCAAATGTTATTACATTGTAAGCCAGCAGCAGAACAACGCCTATCGCTAAGCCAAAGAGTAGTTCACTTAGTATCGCAAGAAGTATGGTAGGTACATTGATGTCTATTTGAAGCGGTGGCATCGATGAGTAAAAAACTATTGTAAAGAAAAATGCCATAGAAGTTTTTATAGTCATAGGAATATTTTTATGAGAGAAGATAGGTGTTGCCATAAAAAGTGCTGCAAACCGAAAGAACAGAAGAATAAAGCCAACTATATAAGTGTCGCTAAAAACATCCGTCCATGATAACATTACATTTTACTCACTTAACTGCTACGAGTTTTTTATTTTCCAATCTATATACTTTTTTACACTTATAGGCCAACTCTTCATCGTGTGTTACAAGAACCATTGCTGCACTATTTTCTTCTAAATATTCAAAAAAGATATCCATCACTTCATTTGCAGTTGACTTATCCAGATTTCCAGTTGGTTCATCTACAAAAAGTATACGTGGTTGTTTTGTAAGAACCCTTGCTATAGATACTCTTTGTTGCTGTCCACCTGAGAGTTCTGTGACTTTTTGATTAATCGCTTCATAGATCTTGAGTCTTTTTAATATTTCATCATCTATATCTTGCTTTGAGAGCATCGCTGCAACTTCCAAGTTCTCTTTTGCACTGAAACCTTTAAAAAGATAGTGAGACTGAAAAACTAATCCCAATGAGTCTCTTTTTATCCTAGCTAATCTCTTTTTATTCATTTGTGCGACATCTTCACCAAAAATACTTACACTACCACTATCTGGAGTTAGAAGAGTTGAGAGTATATGAAGTAATGTAGACTTACCACTTCCACTGATGCCTATAATTGCGATAGACTCTTTTTCATCTAAATCAAGAGATATATCGCTAAATAGTTCATACTCAAAGGTGTGTGATAAATTTTTTGCTGATAATAAATTCATAAGAGGATTATAGCAAATGTAACTAAAGATAAGTTATTATGTATCAAATATTTTTCTGCATCCACGACTTGATCTATAGTCCAATCTTTTTGCATAAACTTTCTCTACAATCTTTTTAACTTTATAAGCCATATAACCCTTAAAATAAATACCAAAAAGTTTGGAAACTGCGTAACCTCGTCCAAGGGCAATCAGTACACCACGAGATTTTATATTATGTTTAATGAGAGGCTTTTTCAAAATAAGATTGCTTATATTTTTTGAGCACAACTCTGCCATCTGCTCTGCAACATCTGCAGTTGGAGAGACTGCCTTGCCATCATTATATATAGTTGTACAATCTCCTATAGCAAAGACTTCATTATATTGTGGAACTTGAAAAAATTCATTAGTAACTATATAAGCATCTTTATTTTTCACAAGATCAAGCTCATATACTAATCCGTTTGGCTCTACTCCACCTGCAAAAATCATAAAGTCCATCGGTAAGACTTCACCATCACTTAGCGTTACATTTTTCTCAGTTAAGCCAACAACTTTTCTTTCATGTTTAACCACTATTTTCAATTCTGATAATCTTTTTTCAGATCTCTCAACTAATAGTTTATCCATACCTTTTAGTATAGTTTTTCCTGCGTTGATTACTACTATATTTAACTTTCTGCATATAAAATTGTTTCTATTGTAAAACTCTATAGAAAAAGATGCCATTTGGGCCGCAATCTCAACACCGCTTAGACCTGCACCTGCAATTATTATATTTATGGGTGTACAGTAAGTCCCGCCTTCTTCAACTTTATTAAAAAGTGACATCTCAAACTTCTGCTTAAAATACATTGCGCGATGAAGAGCTTTTATCCCATAAGCATACTCCCTCAAACCTGGAATACTTGGCATAAACTTTGTTCTTGAGCCTACTGCTATTACAAGATAATCATAACTATATCTCTGAATAGGAGTTATGATTTTTTTGTTTTTAAAATCAATATTCGTAATTTCTCGTTTATAAAAAACAACATTATCATCAAAACCCATACAAAATGTAAATAGGTCGACACTTACTTGTGCAAAGTCATTTTCATTTGCTATGAGGTCATAAACATCTGTTTGCATAAAATGGTAAGGATTTTTATCAAATAGTATGATTTCATTATTAGGATTCTTAGATAATCTTTCAACTGTGCGAAGACCTGCGTATCCACCACCAATAACGATAATTTTATTTGATTCTTGATTTGACATAGAGTAAGTATATCATTATTACTTATAAAGTAAAATTTCTGATAAGTAATAATGATGATGTATTTTCATATAGAATTATTTGTCTATACGACTAACCGTTTTAGAACTAATCACAATCTTCATTCTATTACACTTTCGGCTATGTAGCCGGTAATAGCATCAAAATCAACTGCTGTTTTGATTTTGACTTTTATACTAATATGCAAATTTTGCATATTTAAACTTTAAAGGCAAAGCATTATGCTCTCTCAGGAGCATAATGCCAAACTTAGTTTGCTAAAGCTTCCTCTTCTAAAACATCAGGTCTTAACTGATCTAGATATTCTACAGGCAGCTTTCCAGTTACAACACCGGGAATGTAGCCTTTTACAGCCGCAAACATGGAATAAACAGTCTCAAATGTAAAGAAGGAAATAATCGCACTTCCCAAAAAATGAAAGAACAAGATAAATCTTTTGAATTGAATAAATTCTGCATGTGTTGCAGAATCCGGCACTATAAACCAAATAATGAAACCACTAAAAACTAAAGTCGCTCCAAATGCTACATATGCATAATAGTTTATTCTATCCATGTGTTTATATGTCCCTCTGAGAAAAATACTATTCCAGAGTTTTGTACTTGGTCTTACAAAATATTTATGGTCTTTAAAAGCAATTATTGTCATGATAAGCCAGATTGGAATCCAACCAAGCCCAACAATCTCATGAGTTGCTCTCATATATCTCGCCATTGATCCACCGCCGGTAACATTTCCAAATGTGATTGAAAATCCAGTAATGAATAGGTAAGCCATAACTATAATGTTTAATAAAATCACCACTCTTTGAAAAAGTGAATATACTTGAACCGTATCACTAGCCCTAGTTATGTGAGCTTGTTTTCTTCCTTTTGCAACAATAAACATAGTCAAAAATAGGAAGAACTCTACCAAGAAAACTAGAGGCAACAGATGCTGTCTCTCTTCGAATGCACGGATAACTTCAGGCGCTATCGCATCATAGTTTGGTCCAAAAAGTCCTACTTCCATCTGTTGATAGTGAGTTAAACTATCAAATGGCACTAATTGTCCGGTAAAATTTCCTTGTAACATCTGCAGAGTAAAGTTAAATACATAACCTATATCAGCAATAGTTGCTAAGAAAAAATACCAATATGTTAAAAGGATGAATAAAAAACCTATAATAAAATAGGCCTTGTATTCACTAAGAAAACTTTTACTTTGCATAAGCTTTATCCCATCCATAAGGCGCAGATTGAACCCCATGTCCAGAAGACATTACTCTTTTTCTAAAGATATCAGAAACTTCACTTGACTCACCTACAAGGAGTGCCTTAGTAGAACACATAGAAGCACACACAGGTACTTTTCCTTCAGAGATTCTATTTTGCCCATAGAGTTCTCTCTCTTTATGCGAATTAGTTTCTTCAGGACCACCTGCACACATTGTACATTTATCCATGACACCTTTTGTTCCAAAGGCGCCATCTTGAGGAAACTGTGGAGCTCCAAAAGGACATGCATATAAACAATATGCACATCCTATACATACATCTTTATTGTGAAGAACAATTCCGTCTTCTCTAATATAGAAACAATCAACTGGACAGACTTGCTCACAAGGAGCATCTGTACAATGCATACAAGCTACCGATAGAGAAAACTCCATTCCTTGTATACCTTCGTTGATTGTGACAACTTTTCTTCTGTTGATTCCAATTGGTAATTCATGTGCTTCAGCACAAGCAACGGAACAGCCATCACAATGAATACATCTGTTTTCATCGCAGTAAAATTTCAATCTTGAAACATCTAATTTACTCATAATGCTCTCCTATGCTCGTTCAACTCGACATAAACCACCCTTAGTCTCAGGAATCTGAGTAATGATGTCATAGCCGTAATTTGTTACTGTGTTCGCACTTTCACCAACTGCGTATGGTTTAGTCCCTTTTGGATATTTATGAGATAGATCTTCACCCTCTAATACTCCTGCAAAGTGAATTGGTATAAATACTCTATCTTCTGAAACAGAGTAAGAATATTTTGCCTTTACTTTAATTTTTGTACCTTGTGGCGAATGTATCCACATCATATCTCCATCACGAATTCCATGCATACCTGCTAAGTTAGGATTTATATCACAAAACATCTCAGGAGTTAAAGCTGTAAGATATTTAGAAGCTCTGTTTTCCATACCTGCACCATTTAAGTTTACAAGCCTTCCTGTAACTAAATTGATAGGAAAGTCTTTAGCCCAATCCTGCTTAGTCTGTTCAGAAATATATCTCGTATCAACTCTGAAATGATTAGGTTTATCATTAAAACTTGGATACTTCTTCGTCAAATCCTGTCTTGGAGAGTGTAAAGGCTCTCTGTGCATTGGAATCTGATCAGGGAATGTCCAAACTTTAGCCCTAGCTTTAGCATTTCCATATGGAGCCATACCTCTCTCCATACATTTTTCGGCAATAATATTAGAAGTATCAACCTTCCAGTTTTTACCGATTCTTTTCTTCTCATCAGCCGTAAGTTTGATGCCAAGAACTTTTTCTATATTATCTTTATTAATTTCCGGATAACCATCTTTGTTAGCAGAACCTTTTGGTGCAGAACCTTTTGCAGATAATAAGTCTTGACCATCATGTTCTAGTCCAAATCTATTTCTAAATCCCATACCACCATCGGCAACACTTCTGTTTATGTTGTAAAGTATTGGTGATCCTGAATGTTTTTCAGTCCAACATGGCCATGGTAAACCATAATATTCACCTTTCATCTTGCCATATCCTCTTCCAGATACTTGATCAAACATATGCCAGTTTTCTTGGTGTGCTTTTAATCTTGCAGCAGTCCATCCAGTCAATCCAATAGTCTTAATAATTCTTGCAATTTCATCAGTAGCATCTTCAGGCCATGTAAAATCTTTTTTATTCTCTTTTATTTTCATGCCGGCAGTAAGTTCATTATAGAAACCTAGCTTTTTAGCCAGTTCAAACATAATGTCCTGATCTGTTTTAGATTCATACATAGGCTCAATAATTTTACTTCTCCACTGAGCAGATCTGTTGGTTGCAGTAACTGAACCAGAAGTCTCAAACTGAGTAGCAGCAGGTAAAATATAGACATCATCTTGCTTATCAGTAAGAATAGCACCTTCATTGACAAAAGGATCACAGAATACCGCCAACTCAAGGTTGTCCAATGCTTCTTTAACCTTCTTAGTTTGAGCAGTTGATGTAATACCGTTACCCATAACAAATAGTGCTTTTAGATTTGTACCATTATTATGAATTGCATCTTCACCTTCATTTCCAGCAAGAACTCCTGCCCACCATCTAGCGAGTGTAAAACCTTTTTTGTTCATCCAATCTTTGGTTTTAAATCTACCTTTTAACCATTCATAATCAACACCCCACGATTTAGCAAAGTATTTCCAAGAACCATCACTTAGACCATAATAGCCTGGTAATGTATCAGATAAACAAGCCATATCTGTTGCACCTTGAACATTATCATGACCTCTAAGGATATTACATCCACCGCCTTCAACACCCATGTTTCCAAGAGCAAGTTGTAAGATAGGAGCCATTCTAGTATTAGATGAGCCATTAGTATGTTGAGTAAGACCCATAGCCCAGATAAGAGTACCAGGTGTTTGACTAGCATATGCTTTTGTAATTTGAATAATCAGACTAGCATCTACACCTGTCACATCTGCAACTCTTTCAATTGGCCAATTTTTAGCCTCTTTCATTACATCTTCCATGCCGTAAACTCTATCTTTGATAAAGCCTTTGTCGTGCCAACCATTTGCGAAAATAATATTAAGCATTCCATACATAAACGGTATGTCAGTACCAGGTCTAATCTGCGCGTAAAGATCTGATTTAGCAGCAGTTTTAGTATATCTAGGATCAATAACAATTATTTTTGCGTTATTTCTTTCTTTAGCTTTTAAGAAATGTTGAAATCCAACTGGGTGGTTAACCGCAGGATTCGCTCCAAAAATGATAATTGCTTTAGCATTTTGGATATCTCCAAGTGAATTTGTCATAGCACCATAACCCCATGTATTTGCCACACCGGCAACTGTAGAGCTATGTCAAATTCTAGCTTGGTGATCTATATTATTTGTTCCAAACATTGCAGCAAATTTTCTATAGTAGTAAGATTGTTCTGTACCAAACTTTGCTGATCCTAAAAACATTGTTGAGTCTGGTCCGGCTGTTTGTCTTAGGTTTTCTAATTTTGTAGAAATACCATCTAGTGCTTCATCCCAAGAGATTCTTTTCCACTGTCCGGCTCTTTTTACCATTGGATACTTTAGTCTGACATCTGATCGAACCATATCAATCATATCAGCACCTTTACAACAGTGACCACCAAGAGATACCGGATGATCTTGTGCAACTTCTTGTCTAACCCAAACACCATTTTGAACTTCAGCTATAACACCACATCCAACAGAACATGCCGTACAGATTGATTTAACATTTTTAGAACCAGGAAAAGGATTTTTAACTTCCTCTTGTGTCGCAGCTCTTGTTATACCATCATTAGCGAAGCTATTTGTAACACTTGTAGCTGTAGCGACAGCAGCCATTTTTAAAAAGGACCGTCTACCGATTTGAGCTTTTAGCATATCAAACGCACTCATTTTCACTCCTCGTTAATTATAAAGCTTGTTTATAAAAATCTTCCCAAGCTTGTGTTTTTTTGTATAGAATCTCTTTTTTCGTAGAGCTTCCTACAACTACTCCATGCGAATTAGCTTCAAGAGAAGCTTCTTCTTTATTAGCAGCTAACGCCGTAGCACCGACAGCGGCGGTACCAACAACCAATGCACTATTTTTTAGAAAATTTCTTCTACTTTCTTGCATAGTTGTCTCCTTTAACTTGTAATTAGCCCCAAAGATATGAGACTTAAATAAAACCGACAGATCAATCTTATTTAAGCCTCATACTTGTAACAACTAGATATCTACTTCCACATCTGAGATAAGGTCTATAGAGCAAGTCTCTTGTTCTTGTTTTGGACCTGACTCTCTTAAGAGTTTATTTCTTGCACGTCTATCAATTTCCTCTTGTGATATTTCTTCTTCCGTCGAAACTTGCTTTAAAACTCTTTCTTTAGTAGCCGGAGCAGATACTTCTAGGTATATTCTTTCAAACTCAACAAAAGACTTTAGTATGATTACTATATGTTTAAAAATATCTGCACTTTCATGCTCATACAGTTCTCTTGAAAAATCATCTATGAACTCATTTAAAATCTCTTCAAAGATGCAATGCGAAGTATTTTTGTACTGAGCTTCACCATTTGCAATAAGCTCAGATAACTCACTCATTACAGTAAATATAAATCCAACGCTGTCTTCATAGTCAGAGTATGTTTTCTCATCTCTTCTTATTTTTGTTTTACCCAAGAAGTTTTGCATCTGTACTCTTTTTTTACCACTCTCTACATTCTCGTCCCAATAAGAGGCAGTAGTTCTGATATTTTTAGTCTCAGGTGAATGAAATATTTCATCATACTCGCTCATAAATGCTACATTTGAATCTGATTTAATAAGTTTTCTTATATCTTCCAATGCTTTTTGGGACATTTTGTCTAAAGGGTTTTCTTTTAGTACGTCAATAAAATTTATTAGTTCAAAATATCTAGAATTATCAGTTGTAAAAACAAAACATCTAGAAAACATTGCATAGTATAAAGCTCTCGCTCTGTTTATTTTTTCTTCATTCATAAAGTTTCTCCTTCTTTGTTATATAGACTTCTATTTTCCATATAGCTTTTCATCATAATCTTAGGTTTACAATTCTCACAACAATAAAGAGTCCTCTCTTTTATTGGGTCAGATGCAAAGATTGGAGCCATCATTGTTGCAATTTTCTCTACTGCTTTTGTTGTTGCAAACTCTTTACCACATTCCACACAGGCAAACAGGGTATCTTTAGCGAGAACCTCTTCTTTAAACCAAGAAGGGTTTAACTTGATAACATCCTGTTCTATGGTTAGACAGTTCGCCTCAGGACAAGATACTTCACAATATCCGCACGCAGTACAGATGCTAGGATTTATTCTCAAGGTATTATCATCAATATTTGCTGTAATAGCGTCCACATTACAAGCACCTACACATACTAAGCACAGGGTACAATTGGCTTCATTTACATTTACTTTTGCATAGTGAATATGCTCGCCTGTTTGTACTTCGCCTAAGTCATCATCTCCTACTATATGTTTAAGTCTAGTTGAAAATATCTCTCTTTTTCTTGTGTTTAATTCATTCATCTTAAATCTAGAATCATTAACAAAATCAACTTCTTCTAATGCTAATTCTAGTTCTTTTTCATCCATAGCTATAATGACTGCATCCATAGAGTATTTTTTTTGATATATGTGATTTAAGATTGAGATAGAGTCTTTAGTACCTTTAGATAAAAAGTCAGAGTAAAATATCAGTTGTGAACCTGACTCTTGTAAAAGTGTTAGAAGTGTTCCTTCATGTAAGAACTTTTCACCTTCTATAGCAAAAGGTAAAACATTTTCTTTTAACTTTATATCTAAGTTTTTTATATTCATTTTTTGAGGAATAATTAAAGGAATATGACCATTGTAAAAGTCAGCCATAAGATAGATGCTTTCTCTATTTTGAGGAGCATAATCCAATGCACCTGATGGACATACTGATATACAGCCGCCACAGCCATGACAATCTATCTGTGAAAACTCCAGATGCTTGGTCTCATCTATTTTTATAATTGCGACAGTAGGACAAACCTCTTCACATTTTGAACATACTTCTTCTCTACGCTCATGATATTGGCAAATGTTTGAATCATAAACTGTGAATTTTTTATATTCATAGTTACTTATGTTTGTACGTATAGTTGCAAGAACATCATCAAGCGAACTCTCTAGTGGATCAAAAGTACCACTTTGCTTTGTAGCTATCTCTTCTTGTTCAAACCATACTATTTGAGAAACATTTAGTGTTGCATCTTTGAAATTATCATTTACCACTACTGATAAGTTGCCAATGTGTCCTGTAATTGATTTAACAACTTCAGGAGTAACATGAAACAGATTAAATTCATCAGGAACCATAGATTTTAAAAATTCATTTTTTTGCTCTAGAGTTGAGACTAGTAACACTTCTTTAGATACTCTTTGTGAATAACTTATATCTTGAGCCATATCAAAACGAATTGCATTTATCTCATACAGCTTTTCTATATTTTTTATTTTTTTTGCAATTGAATCTTCCGTATTATTTATATAAAAATCAATTTCATTAGCTAATATTTCAGATGAAATATTATTTGAGTTAGAGACAATAAATTTTTCTGGGATAATATCTGAAGTACTGTTAGCAATATAAATGCTTTCATTTAGCGGGAATTCTGGGGTTTCTTGAGAATAATAAACGAACTCTTTCATACTTTTATCTCCTTCATATTTCAGGGACATTCTATTATAAATTATTATAATTTATAATAGCATAATTTTTTGTAATATATGCAATAGTATCAATATTAATTATATGTTAAAAATATGTTTTGTGAATTATGTATTATAAGTTTTGGAGAATATAAATAGTGGAGAGAGGTGTTTTGTTATGAGAATAGGCTAAGGAAAAATCCTTAACCCATTTGTGCTGCAACTTCTGCAGCAAAATCGTCAACTTTCTTTTCAATTCCTTCACCAACTTCAAGGCGAATAAATTCAGTAATCTCAGCAGTACCACCAAGTGCTTTAGCAGCTTCTTCAACAGCTTGTGCAACTGTTAATTTGTCATTTAAAACATATGTTTGGTCTAAAAGAGCTTGTTCTTTATCTAAAGTTGTATTATCAGAGATAAAACGAGCTAAAGAACCAGGAACAATTTTGTCCCAGATTTTTTCAGGTTTACCTTGAGCTGCTAAATCAGCTTTTATATCAGCTTCAGCTTCAGCTAACACTTCTTCAGTTAGTTGACTCATAGAAATATACAGAGGTACATTTTTAAGAGGCTTTTTAAGACGAGCTAGTTCTTCATTATCTTTTTTGATAACTTCGATTCTACCTTTAGTCTCAGTTTCAACGTACTCAGCATCAAAATCTTTATAAGAAAGAGTAGTTGGTTTCATTGCAGATGCGTGCATTGCAACTTGCTTAAGTGTATCTCTCATACCCTCTGCAGTTTTTTCACTATCACATTTAGCGATAACAACAACTGCAATACGGTTATTTGAATGAATATAACCATTTAGTGCAGTAGTAGCGTCTGCTGTAAGTGTACCAAAACGACGAACTTCTATTTTCTCACCGATTTTAGTAACAGCATCTGTAAAAGTTGCTCCAAAATCAGAAGCCATTAGGGCATCTACATCAGCAGGTTGATTATTATAAATCTCTTCTGTAGTAGCTTTTACTAAGTTTTGGAAACCTTCATTTTGAGCAACGAAGTCAGTTTCAGAGTTAATTTCAACTACAGTAGCTTTAGAGAAGTCATCAGCGATTTTAAAACCAGCAAGACCTTCTGCAGCAACTCTATCAGCTTTTTTAGCTGCTTTAGCAATACCACGTTCTTTTAAAAGCTCAGTTGCTTTAGCCATGTCTCCATCAGCTTCAACTAAAACTTTTTTACAATCCATCATTGGTGCATCAGTTGCTGCACGCAACTCTTTTACCATTGCTGCCGTAACTGCCATGATTATACTTCCTCTGTTGCTGCAGGAGCTTCTTCAGCTTCAACAGCTACTTCTACTTCTGTAGACTCAACTTCTTCAGCTACTTCTTCTTCAGGTGCATCTCTAAGAGCTTTACCTTCGTTGATTGCAGCAGTCATTTCACGACAGAAAAGTTGAATTGAACGAATAGCATCATCATTACCAGGAATTGGGTAAGTGATTAAGTCTGGATCACAGTTAGTATCTAATGGAGCAACAACTGGAATACCTAAACATCTAGCTTCTAAAACAGCGATGTGCTCTTTTACCGCATCTACAACAAATAACATATCAGGAAGTTTTTTCATATTACGGATACCACCGAAGTATGAATCAAGTTTCTCTTTTTTTCTTGAAAGCATTAATGCTTCTTTTTTAGTTAAAAGATCGATTTGACCATTTTCTTGCATCTCAGTAATAACGTCAAGTTTACGAATAGATTTTTGAATAGTTGGGAAGTTAGTAAGCATACCACCTAACCATCTGTTATCTACGTATGGCATACCACAAGCGATAGCAGCATCTCTTACAGAGTTACGAGCTTGTTTTTTAGTACCAACGAATAATACTGTTTGACCTTCAGCAGCTGCATCCATAACAATTGTATATGTATTACGGAAATAACGTAAAGTCTTTTGTAAGTCAATAATATAGATATTTTTACGAACACCGAAGATATATTTTTTCATTTTCGGATTCCAACGACGAGTTTGGTGTCCGAAGTGTACACCACATTCTAATAGGTCTTTCATAGTTACCATTTAAGGTCCTTTAAGGGCTGTTTTTCAAGCCAGAAATTTCGTTAGTTAGCTTTGGTAATGTCGAACAATACTGTCCTAAATAGGAAGTTGCACTAACTTTTTGACACATACCTGTTAATATTTTCTTGTGAATATTCAGAAGAAAAATCCGCGAATTATACTCAAAATATATTTAAATATAGCTTTTACTGGACGCACTCTGTGGCTGTAATTGTAAAACTATGTTTTAAGTCAATCTTTGTCTTATTGGGTAACGATATAATAATTTTTTATACTATTAAATGTTGAACTTCAAAAAAGATTTATATTATCTACTGTATAGTATCACAAATATATTATAAAAAAGTGTTATATTTGTAACAACTATTTATATTAAAAAAGGGAATTAGAATGAACAAACCACTCCTATTATCTTTAGCAGCAGCAGCTCTATTAACTACTAATGTTAATGCACAGACTATGTTTGAAAGATTTCAAGCAATGGAAAATGAGATGGCTGAGCTAAGAAAAGAGATAGCTACACTCAAAACTCAAAAAGGTGAATCTGAAGAAGCTGAAGAAAAAGAAGATTCCGAAGATAAAAAAGAGGCTGAAGATTCTGATGAAAAAGAAGATGCCGGGGACAAAGAGGATGAGAAAGAGGAGATGGACGTAGAAGAAGAGATTACTGAAATTCAAGAAAGTATCTCTGAACTTAATAAAGCTACGTCTGGTAATCATTTAAAATTTGGTGTTGATTATAGATTTACACTAGAAAACCTTAACTATAAAATGGCTGATGGATCAGAAGCGAACAATGATGCATTTATGACAAATCGTCTATGGTTAAATATGGATTGGGCAGCTACCAAAAACCTTAGTTTTACTGGTCAGTTAGCTTACAACAAAGCTTTCGGTCAACGCTCAGGTGCTAGCACTCCTGCTAGTTCAGCATTTGAAGGCTTTGATTGGATTTCAAATGAAAATGCCTATGATGATACACTTAGAGTTCGCTCAGCATATTTTCTATATAGAAATAACACTTTCATAGGAACTGATGTTCCATGGACTTTTAGCGTTGGTCGCCGTCCATCAACGAACGGTCATATTATTAGTCTTCGTGATGATGATAAACCTGCTTCACCTATGGGTCATACTATCAATGTTGAGTTTGACGGTCTTAGCTCAAAGTTCAGTTTTGACAAATGGGTAGATGGTATGTACATTAAACTTTGTGCCGGTCGCGGTATGAGTAATGCAGCTCCTAAGTTTAACTCTACACCTTATACTAGTGTTACAAGTGCAAATACAAACATAGACCTGGCAGGTCTTATCTTTGTTCCATATGATAATGGGCAGTATTCAATTGGTACACAATACTACTATGCAAACAATCTTATTGATGTAAAAAACACTGCTGATTATACACAGGGTTTTGACACAGTAGGTGGTTTACACAGTATGACTGCTAACTTTGTTGTAAACGGTATAGGAAATGAGATAAGTGACTTCCTAGATGATACTACATTCTTTGTAAGTGGTGCTATGAGTATTACTAATCCTAATAGTGACCAACGTATGCTTTATGCTTCAATGGATTCTAATATGGTTGCTACTGCAACAGGGGAATCTAAAACTGGTTACTCATACTGGGTAGGTACACAATTCCCTTCACTTATTACAGAAGACGGAAGATGGGGTCTAGAGTATAATCACGGTTCTGAATACTGGAGAAGTATTACCTATGGTGAAGATACAAACATAGGTTCAAAAGTTGCAGCTCGTGGTGATGCTTATGAAGCTTATATGACTGAGTATCTGATCGAAGATATATTATCTATGCAGATCCGTTATACATATATAGATTATGCATATAGTGGAAGTAATGGTTTCTTCGGAGGAACCTCAGGAGCTTCTATGGATATGAATACTGCAATAGCATTTGGTCAAGGTGCTAACGTAGTAGACTCAGCTCAAGATATCCGTTTCTACCTTCGTTACAAGTATTAATGCCATCGGCTTGAGCGTATGGAGTGTTTTCCAAAGGAAAACACTCACGGAAGCTCAAAATAGAGCCGATGGTACTCAATTAGCTTAGAGAGACTGTAGTCTCTCTAACTCAACTTTAACATTTGCCACATGATCCTTAACTCTAACCTTTTCAAAAAGAGCTTTTACAACTCCCTCCGGATTTATAATCAAAGTAGTACGAACAATTCCCATATACTCTTTTCCGTAGTTTTTCTTTAGTTGCCACACACCATATTCTTGCATCATTGATGTATCTTCATCACTAAGAAGTGTAATGCCTAACTCTTTTTTCTCTATAAAACTACGATGTTTTTTTGTAGAGTCTGCACTTACACCTATAATAATCGCATCTAAGTCTGAGAAATCTGGTGCTGCCTCTGTAAATTCACAAGCTTCCGTTGTACATCCTGGAGTATTGTCTTTTGGATAAAAGTATAAAACTATCCATTTTCCTTTTAGGTCTCTTAAACATATCTCTATATCATCTTGGTTTGGTAAACAAAATCCTGGTGCTTCATCGTCTAATTTTATCATTCATATTCCTCTTATAATTTATAATTTTTCCTTGCGTTCAAGCCAAGTGCATTAGTAGACGAACATCAAGAAGTAAACCCAGATGCCAGTCAGAGAAGTCATTACAACTCCAGTAAAGGTCATAAGTCCTGCTTTTCTATGTTTTTTTAGTTGTACTTGCTTTTTTGCCATAAAAATAGTTGTAGACCAGATAATAAGTGTTACTATAGATATAGCTATATGAAAGATAAGTACTATAAATGCATAGTTATGTGATACTCCACTCTCTTTCATGAAGGAGTCAAAACCGCCAACCATTCTAACTCCTGTCTCAAAATAACCAAGCACTATGACAGAAAAAGCAAATATTAATATCTGTGCGTAAACATGTGCTTTATACCTTTTAGTTTTAGCTAGATAAATAGCTCCCGCTACAAGCAGTGGCAAAAGTGCCACAATCAGTGTAACTACATCCATAAATATCGGTGCTCTTGTACCAAAAAAACCTACTTCAAACATATAATCCATATTACTCACTTTTAACTCCTCTATTTTTTTGATAATAAGCATACCATGAACCCAACAAGATCAATAGTAATACAACTGTAATCGTAATCTGTTTTAAGTAAGTGTCTATAAGCTCTTGATTTTCGCCTATAAAATACCCGAGCATTGTTAGTATCAATGCCCAGATACCGGCACCTAACGCTGTATATATTGAAAACTGCACTATATTCATACGAGCAAGACCTGCCGGTATAGAAATTAGCTGACGAATTCCTGGGATTAGTCTTCCCGTAAAGGTAGAAATATGTCCATGTTTTTCAAAGAAACTGTCCATTTTCTCCAAAGCACTCTCTTTTATAAAAAAGTATTTTCCATACTTTTTAAGAATCTTTCTTCCAAGACTAAGTGCCAGATAGTAGTTTATAAATGCACCAACCATTGATCCGCCCAAGCCACTAAGCATTATCATACTTATACTCATCTGCTCTTGTGAAGCTAAATATCCAGCTGGTATTAGGATGATTTCACTAGGAAAAGGTATAAACGAACTCTCAACTGCCATAAGGCAGAAGATGCCGATATACCCCCAGTCAAAAATCAAATCAACTAAATCTTGTGCTAACTCTCTTATCATTTCAGACTCTCTTGTACATCTTCTATCATTTTATCTGCAACATCACTGTTTGAATACTCCATTAATTTTTTACTTTTTTCTTCTAGAGGCTCATCTAAAACCTCTAGTAATTTAGCCTTTAAGTCTTCACTCTCTCGTTCACACCAACCAAGCTCATTTTCAACTATAAACCTTGCATTATGATACTGGTGATCACCTGCAGCATATGGATATGGAATATAAAAAGCCGGTAATCCGTTTGCAGTTGCTTCCCAAAGCGTACTGGCTCCTGCACGACTCACGGCCAAGTCTGCTCTTTGGATAAGAGTCGCTAACTCTTTTGTAAATCCATAAAGTTCCACTTCTACATCCAAATCTGAATATTCTTGTTTTACTCTTTCATAATCACTCTCACCTGCTTGATGAATGATTTTAATATCTCTATTTTTAAGCTCGTGCGCTAAACTTAGTGCCAAATCATTTATAGCTTTTGCACCGTTAGAACCACCTAGAAATACTATAGTCTCAAGACTTTTACGAACTCTTGCATTTTGGTAAAAAATCTCTTTTACTGGGTATCCTTTAATAGGAGAATTTTTGTCATATGCACAAATGAATCTTTTTGCATAAGGCTTTAAGAGTGAGTTTAGTCTTCCCTCTACAGCATTTTGCTCATGTATAAAAAGAGGAATTCTTTTACTTATAGATGCAAAAGAAGCTGGAGCAGCTGAAAATCCGCCTACACTATATGTCGCTTGTATATTATGCTTTTTTAAAATCTTTCTTGATTCCAAAAAAGCACGAAATACTTTCCACAAAGCTTTGAACTTACCAAGCCCTTTTTGGTTTACAACACCCGTAGTCTCTAAAAAATAAACGTTTGAGAAAGCACTTCTATCTTCAAAGTATTTTCTATCCTGTCCACTGGTTGAACCGATAAAGATAACTTCATGCCCGTATTTTACAGCAGCTTCAACAAGAGCTTGTGCTATCATCAAATGTCCGCCTGTTCCACCGCCAGTTATACATAATTTCAACTTCGCACCATCCTATTTTTCTTCCATAGTTGCTTTTTTTGACGCCATAAGTACCATTCCTATAGCTATAGATGCTGCAATAATAGCAGATCCACCATAACTTAGAAATGGAACTGAGATACCTTTAATAGGTGTTATCCCACTTATACCATAAGCATTTATTAAAAAGGCAAATGAGAGTAGTAATCCTACTCCTAAAGAGAAAAGATACATACTTCTATCATTTGAGCGATTTGCTATTTTAAATATTCTTTGGAGTATCCACATAAAGAGTATCACTACAAATAAAACACCTATAAAACCAAATTCTTCTGCTAATCCTGCTAAAACAAAGTCTGTATGGACTTCACTTAAAAACCCAAGTTTAAAAGTTCCACCGGCAAGTCCTGTTCCGAACATTCCACCATTATGAATTGCATTTAGAGAGTGTCCTATCTGATACGGTTCTATCTCAGTTGGTACTCTTAACTTCTCAGCTATAGATGCAGGAAACAGTTCTAGTACACTGTTTTGAGCTAATGCCCACCATGATTTTATTCTAACAATCCTGTGTTCTGCTGTCATTATAAAAAATATAAAGAACAGTAAAGCAATAGAGAGCAGTGAAAGGAAAAATCTAAAACTACTACCTGCAAACATCAACATAAAAAGCAGAGTCATTCCAAGAACTACAACCTGTCCCAAGTCATTTTGAATAAAAGCTATCATAAACATAGCCCCTACAAAAACAAGTGCGTAAGGGATAAAGCGTTTGAACTCTGCACTGATTCCCATATCTGCATGATGTCCTAATTTTCTTGAAAAACTCCAAGATAAGAAGTAGACAAATCCTACTTTAAAAAACTCTACAGGAGCCAATGAAAAACCAAATATTTTTATCCATCTTTTTGCTCCACCGACAGCTGAAACCAAAAACTCTGGTAAAAAAGGCATGGCAACCATTAAAATAGTTGAACCAATAAAAAGCGTAAAGCCTATCGTACTCAGCCACTCATCAGGGTCTAACTGCGCTAATGACCAGATTATTATAATGCCTAAAAATCCAAAAAGTGCCTGTCTTATAGCAAAGTGAAACTCATTAACTCCAAAAAGCAGAGTTGTGTATGCAGATAGAGAGTAGGTAAGAACAATACTTACAAAAATCAATATAGCGACTAATGTAAATAGTTTTCTATCTGCCATTACATTAGGTCCTATTTAATTTTATTTATTTTTAAAACAAACTCAACTTCTGCTTTTGAGATATGTAATTCTTTAGAGATAGTTTCCAGTGAAACGCCCTGTTTAAATAGTGAGATAATCTTTTGATCATCGTTTCCATGAACAGAAGTAGGGATAGAAATCTGTTTTACTCCGCTTTCGAGAGATGATATTCTCAAGCTCATCTGTTCATCCATTGTTACAAGAGTATCTTCTAGTCTTTGAACTCCGACAGAGAGAGGTTTAACCATATCATATACTGTTCTTTCTACTTCTTCATATATCTCTTCATCACTCATACGGCTAGTATTATTTTTAATACCTTTTTGAGTGTCTGTAAGCTCTTTTTTTAAGTAAAAGATCTCTCTATTTAAATCTTCAACTACAGATGCGACTGAGCGGATATTTTTATGAAATTCTGAATCTTTTGTAAAAACATAATAAAGAAGATACAAAATCATAGCTGCCATAGCAACTACAATGTACTCTATGTTAATCAGTTCTGCATATTTCATTTAGCTTTTGCCTCACGAATAAGTACTCTCTCTCTAGCTGTCAAATATACACCCCATTCTTTCTCATCACGATCATGTATTTTAACTATCTCGCATAGTGACTCATCAACAGCTCTGAAGAATATAGGGACATCTCTCTTTGGGTGAACCGGCATCTCAACACGACCATAGTATTCTTTACCAGGTTCTAAGTCAGCAGACTCCACTTTAAAGTGCTCAAATCCTATAGACTCTATTTTAATCTTGTTCGTCAATGATAATCTTTTTGGCGTCTCATTTTTTAAAAACATCTCTAAAGCGTCTATCTTTCTATGAAGCTCTACAACAAGGTTTAGCAGGACTGGATCCGTATCAGAAGTCTCACCTCTACCTTTTGCCAGTTTCAACCATTGACTAATAGGGTCATCATCACTCTCGCTTAGCTGTGAATACTCTCTAAGGTATGCCTCTTTATCAAGACTCGCTTCGCTATACACTAAGCTAATCGGAGCAGATACAAGGCGAACACTCACACGAACACCTTATCTAATATAATAAACACGAAAAAGGCAACACCCAGATAACCGTTGACTGTAAAAAATGCACGATCGATCTGAGTAAAATCTTTTCTGACTATCTTATGCTCATATCCGAGCATCACTGCGCTAAGTATTACAGCCAAATAAGCAAAAATCCCAAGTCCAGCTATCCAAACAAAAAGAGCCCAAAATATGACACTAAGCATATGAAACAGTGATGAGATAAAAAGCGTAGCATCTGCACCGTAACGAGAAGGAATAGAGTATAGGTTATTTTCTTTGTCAAACTCTATATCTTGAAGTGAGTACAACAAATCAAACCCTGCCACCCAAAAAATAACACCTAGACTAAGAATAACTGACCAAGCCGGGATGCTTGCTTGAACTGCGACTACACCTGCAATTGGAGCAAGACCAAGAGAGACACCTAAAACAATATGTGCTAAATGTGAAAATCTTTTAAAATATGAGTAAGAACCAAGAACAAAAAGAATCGGTATACTTAGATATAGTGCCAAGTCATTTATCATGTATGCGATTGCAATAAAAACAAAAGCATTTACAACTACAAATATCATGATACTTGTAGCGTCAAGTCTTCCATCAACATTTGGACGAGACTCTGTTCTAGGGTTAGCTGCATCTATATCTCTATCTGCATATCTGTTTAGACCCATAGCAAAGTTTCTTGCACTAACCGCCGCCAATGCACCCATAAGCAGGAGCCAAAAGCCAAACCAACCATCAGCTGCGACAATCATAGCTATAAATATAAACGGGAGTGAAAAGATGGAGTGTTCAAACATAACCAGTTCGTTAAAGTCTTTTATTTTATTAATATATCTTTGCAACTATTTACCTTAGAATATTTTTGTTCTATTTTACCCAAACTTGATTTAAAATGATATAATTTTGCTATGAATAAAGCTATTAAGCAACTTGCAATCATAGGTCCAACAGCATCTGGAAAGAGTGATTTGGCAATCAAAATCGCTAAAAAAGTAGATGCTTATATACTCTCGATAGACTCTTTGAGCATCTACAAAGAGATTGATATTGTCTCTGCAAAACCTTCAAAAGAAGAGCTATCAGAGATTAAACATTTTGGTATTGATGTACTAAATCCGGATGATTATTTCAGTGTTGATGTTTTTATAAACATCTATAAAGAGGTTAAAGAGTTATGCGAAAAGAGAAGTAAAAATCTCATAATAGTCGGTGGCACTTCTTTTTATCTAAAGTCACTTTTAAACGGTCTCTCAACTCTGCCAAATATAGATGCCAATGTAACTTTAAAAGTAAAAAACAATCTTGAAAATCTTCAAAAATGTTATGACTTACTATCTAAAGTTGACCCTGAATATATGCAAAATATAAGCCAAAACGATGCTTATAGGATAGAAAAAGCACTACTAATATATGAAGCTTCATCTATTACTCCTTCTGAGTGGTTTAGACAAAATCCTCCAAAACCTATCATAGAAAATTTGGACATCTACAACATCGATGTAGATAGAGATGTATTAAGAGAGAGGATCTCAAAAAGAACTCATAAGATGCTGGAGCTTGGACTTATAGATGAAGTATGTTATTTAGAGCAGAAATATACAAGAGCACCTCACTCTATGGGTTCTATAGGTATAGTTGAAGTTCTTGATTATCTTGATGGAAAAACCACTAAAGAGCAGATGTTAGAACTCATCTCTATTCATACAGCTCAACTTGCGAAAAGACAGCAAACATTTAACCGTACACAATTTAAGAACATAACTTCTGCAAAACTGGAAGAATTGGAGAATCTACTAACATGAAACTCTTTTTAATCCTGCTAATAAGCATAAGTCTATATGCACAAAGCTCTCTTTATTTTTTTCCACAAGATGCTAAAGAAGCTAAAAATGACATTAAAGAACTTATAGAAAATTCAAAGTCTAGTATCGATATAGCTATGTATAATTTTGGAGATAAAAAATTCGCAAAGCTATTGGATAAAGCTCAAGAAAGAGGTGTGGCAGTAAAAGTCTTTTATGATAAAAAAGATGTTGACTTCAATGGTGTTGAAACAAAAACTGTAGATAGAAAACTTCACACTAAAATAGCGATATTTGACAAAAAAACAGTAGTCTTTGGAAGTCCGAATTGGACTAAAAAAAGTTTCAGTAAAAATTATGAAGTTTTATATATTACAGATGATAAAAAACTAGTCTTAAAATTCAACAAATTTTTCAAATCTCTTGACTAGTCTTCTTTAGCACCCTCTGCCAATTTTGCCCACGCGGATGCAGCGTCCGCATCTATTGACTCTTGATATGCCACTTGTGCTTCTTCTCCTCTCCATAACTTCTCATAGATAGCACCTAGAAGATACTTCTGTCTAGATCTGTCACCTTTACTTAGTTCTACAGTATCTAGTGATTTTATTATCTCTAGAGCTTTGTTAAAATCTTCTTTATTTATATAAGCTTGATATAGTGCAAACTCAACAAATGGACTCTGTGCGTATGAGTTTGAAGATTTTTGTATTTTCATAACTTCATTACCATATTTAAGTACCAGATTATCATCATTTCTATCACTACCTATAGCCATAACGTAGATATATCTCTCAATATCTTTGTAACTAGCTCCAAATACTTTTTGAACACTTGCCAATGACTCTATCATTTTATCTGCATTTTCAAGTCTATTGTATGTATCAAAAAGCACTCTGTATACATCTTTATACTCTGATTTATTATCACCCTCTATAAGTGTTATTAATTCCTCAGAAGCTTTAACTACGTCACTGTAATTTCCAGTTGCAAAATCAACTTTTATATGACGGTAGAGCCACTTTTTTCTCATCTGCATGTTCTCAGATTTTAAATTTTTACTGGCAATATTTTTAGCAAGTGAAAAATCAGCACCTTTCATAGCGCATGCATATATTCCATCATCCCATTTGTCTGAGAGTTTTATAGAGTATTCGCTAGATATTTTTAAAACACTATGACACTCTTTATTTTTAAGAGAAGTCTCCATAGCACCTACTGCTGCATCATTCACTATTGTCTGTGTATCTGGATATGTAGTTGCATCTAAGGCCAATAGTTCATCTTTAAACTCTAAAACATCACTGTACATTCCATTATCGTACATGAGTTTTGCTTTTTCATAAATTGCTCTTTTACCTATAGTGTCTTGCGAATATGTTTCTATTAGTTTATTGTAATCAGCAATTTTAGTTGATAAGTTCGCATCACTTACATCAAAAAAGAGTGAGTCTTTTGCGACCTGTACTTCTGAATCATAAAGTCCATCAGGGAACTGCTTCAGATACTCATTTAATGCGCTCAAGGCTTCTTGTTTCTTAGGAGTTTTTGCAAGCCATACACCTATATTTTTTAGTAGAGATTCATATTCATCATATTCTTCTACATTTATCTCATTCACTACAGCTTGAGCTATGGCTGAAGCTGTAACTAATTCACCCTCATCTACAAAGGTTTCAATCATCTCTAAAGTTTTTTTATACTTAGAGGCAAAAAAGCTAGGCTTAGCCTGAATTATTTTCATTGCGTACTTAGTAGCTTCTTCTTTATTTGCTGAGTTGATATTATAAAGGGCAAGTCTATATGCTGCTGTTGCTGCAATATCTATGTCACTTGTCTCATGTAGGGCTTTTTTATAGTACTCCAAGGCTTTAGATGAAGCACCTGACTCTTCTAGCATCTCACCCTTGTATATATAACCCCATTTGGCATATGGAGAATCTTCATGTTCGCTAAAAAGTCTGTCAAAAAAGTAGTCTGCTTGACCACTAATACCTGAGAGATAATAGGCTCTAGCAATAAGCGACAGGACTTCAGCAACATTATCATCAGAAGAGTATTCTCTTAGATACACTTTTGACAGTTCTATTACATCGTCATTTTTATCTTCAAGTCTTGAGTTAACTCTTATCTTATAGTAAAGCAGTTCAGCGTTAAAAAGTGATGTAGGGTACTCTAGCATAACTTCGTCTATAAGCTCTAAGCATTTTTCATAATTCTTTTCAGCATATAGACGCTTTATCTTTAGATAATCACTTACGTCCTGTACTTCTTGTATATGGACAGGATTACCTTTCATATCAAGGCTGCCTACGTATGGCAGTTTGTCTTTATCAAGCATAAACGGAAAGTTTATAGCTACGTCAGATGCTTCTTGAGTTTTAATATATGGAAGTTCTTTGTTATAACCAACCAGCATCCAGTGACGCGCCAGTTTAGCATTTGCTTTGTATACACTGTCATCTTTACTTAAGTCAAATACAACAGGAAATAATTTCATTTTTTTATATGGTGTTATTATCAGAAAAAATGTTTTTTTCTTTATTTGAGTCTCTATTTTAAAAAAATCGTTTTGTAATGTTTTTAGTTCTTTTGCCGGAGATTTTGAGAATGCACAAACTATTTTTACAACTTCTTTGAAGTCATTTGTCATCTCTTCGCATAAAAATTTATCTTTATCTTTTATATGTAGTGTAGAGTAGTTTTGAAAGTTCTCTTTTGCACCTTGAAGAGATATATCAAGGGCATATATGTTAAGAGAAAGAAAGGCTAAAAGTATCCACTTTAACAAATTCTTTTCCTTTTTATTTTGTAAACCAGTTGTATAGAAAATTAGCACGGCTTACTGTGCGCGCCCAAAGGAAGCGCCCTTGGGGTATTGCCTTCTGCCGAAGAAAACTAAGCGTTAGTGCAGGATAAGGAGCTTTGCTCCTTATCTGTACTAAATACTAGTAGCCACTTTTATATACTAGCGCTGTAATAAACTCTAATACTGGGTTTACAGCTAGAAAAGCAAAAATAGTTCCCACTGCAGCAAATCCAATGATTGTTCTAAGCGGAGTCGTTGCATTTGATACAAATACATGTCCGTCTTTATTAATTACCGGTTCTCTCATGAACATATATACTATTAGTTTTAAATAATAGTAACCGGCTATTGCCGAGTTTAGTGCCATGATAAGAGCAAGTACAGTATATCCACCTGTTACAGCAGAAGATATCATATATAGTTTACCCCAGAACAGTGCAAATGGAGGAAGACCAGCTAAACTTAGCATGAAAAGTCCCATAATTGTTGCAGCAACCGGTGCTGTTTGAATCATACCTGCAAACTTGTTATAACTGTGGTCTGAATTTTGGTGATCAGGCAGATGTTTCTGACGAGAAATCCAAAGCATACTAAATGCACCAAGGTTAGTGAAACTAAATAGTATCCAGTATAAGAAAAGTGCACTATTTGATTGAGTTGTACCAATTAAGATAGCAGCCATTACAAAACCTGCATGAGAGATTGAACTATATGCCAGCATTCTCTTAACATCAGTCTGAACTAATGCCCAGATATTTGCCATAGTCATTGTTACAACAACAACTATATAAAGAACTACCTCTAACCAAATCACTCCACTGTGAATTAAAAACTCAAACATTCTCATAGCAACGATAAACACTGCTATTTTTGGAACGATTGACATAAACCCAGCTAGTGATGCAGAAGAACCTTCATAAACATCAGGTGCCCATGTATGAAATGGTACAAGTGAAAGTTTAAATCCAAGTGCAGCTAAAATAAATACAACACCTACTAAAACAAAGCCCATATCAGCAAAACCATTAGCTCCTAGAACTGAAGCAATTTGATTAATCTCTATAGAACCTGTTAGAGCATAAAATACCATTGAACCAAAACTGAAGAAACCTGCAGCTAATGCACCCATAGTAAAGTACTTAACAGCAGCTTCAAAAGATTTGTCACGGTTATGCATAGCAATCATTGTATATAGAGCTAAAGACGCTGTCTCAAGTCCAACAAAGATCAGGATTAAGTTGTCCGTAGCAACCATGAACTGGAAACCGCCAAGCATAAATAAGAATAGTGCGAAAAACTCTGGGTAAGAAAATTCGTGGAATCTCTTATGAGTTAATGCTAATGGAATAAACAGCAATGACGCACCAACAATAATCAGTTGAGAAAGAATTGCTAAACCATCAATAAGCATTACATCAAAAACACCCATTACAGTACCGTTATCAGTAAACAGACCTGCAGTCTCTGCAACAGCACCTAAATCTAATAGTAAGAAAAGAATACTTATCATTACATATAGAGTTTTATCTAAGCCACCTTTAAATATATCAATAACTAAGATTAATAACGCACCGATGATAGGAATCAACATTGGTGCAAGAGTCATTAAATTTAATGACTCCAATGAAACGTTTACTGGCTCTAACATTAGTGTGCCTCCTGCGCTGAAGTTCTAGTAATTTTAACACCGTCTATAAGGTTAGGAATTCTAGATTTAGCTTCATCCGTTATAGATTTATCATGCATTAGCTGAATAACAGACTCGACTGAGTTGTTAATCGGATCTAATAAAGGCTTAGGATAAATACCTAACCAAATTGTAATAATTACTAAAGGAACTAAAGCAATAAGTTCTCTTTTATTTACATCTGGAAGATTTCTATTTTTTTCGTTTGTAACTTCACCAAAAAACATCTTTTTGTAAGCCGCTAGCATATAGATAGCACCAACAATGATAGCAATACCTGCTAATAGAGTTAAGATGTGTGATTGTTGATAAAATCCAAGAAGACTTAAAAACTCACCTACAAAGTTGATAGTCAATGGAAGACCGACTGAAGCCATCATCATAATACCAAAGATAGTAGCAAACCTAGGCATTACAGATGCTAAACCACCAAATTCACTCATCATCTTAGTATGTCTTCTATCATAGATAACACCTACAAGCAAGAACAGAGCACCTGAAACGACACCGTGAGCAATCATTAAGAATATTGAACCTGTAACACCTTCAACATTAAGAGCGAATGTACCAAGAATTATAACACCCATGTGTGATACTGAAGAGTAAGCAACAACTTGCTTTACATCTTCTTGTGCGTATGCAACCATAGCTGTGTATATAATCATGATAATAGCTAGAACTGCTATCGGAAACATGAAGAATACTGAAGCATCAGGGAACATTGGCAATGAAAAACGGATAAATGCATATGTACCCATTTTAAGTAATATAGCCGCTAGTATTACAGAACCGATAGTCGGTGCTTGACCGTGAGCATATGGTAACCATGTATGGAATGGAAACATTGGAACTTTGATCGCGAAACCAAAGAAAAATGCTACAAATAACCATAGCTGGAATGTCTCAGGCAATATCAGACGATACCAATCAAGAATTGCGAAACTCCATACACCAGTTGCTTGGTAGTAGAAATATGCCATGAAAAGCATACCGACTAACATTACCAATGAACCTGTAAATGTATATAAGAAGAATTTTACTGAAGCGTAAATTCTAAGTGGTCCACCCCATGCACCAATGATATATAACATTGGTACTAGAGAAAGTTCCCAGAATACATAAAATACAATAGCATCTAAAGCAACAAATACACCTACCATAGTCATCTGTAAGAACAGAAGCGTGATAATCATATTTTTAACATCTTTAGTATCAGTAAGTGACGCTATACCGATCATTGTAAAAAATGCTGCTAAGATAATAATAAATAGTGAAATACCATCTACACCTAAAATATAGTTAATTCCAAATGCAGGAACTAATGGTAACTGCTCCATAAACTGCATTCCAGATACATTTGAATCAAATGAGAACCACAGTAATAAAGAAAGAGAGAACTCTATAAATGCAACCGATACACCATAAGCACGTATACTGTCTTTAGCAACTGCAAATCCAAATATAGCTGCTACAGCTGGAAAGAAAATTAAAATCGATAAAATATTGTCTAACATCTATTGAACTCCTAAACCTGATAAAATTGTCTTAATTTCATCAGAATGTCTAACTGCAAGTCCAAAAACTACAGCTAGCGATAACAAAGCAACAAGACCTGCTACCATCCATTTAAGCATAGTAGACAGGTTACCACTCTGCATCGTTCTTGTATTTTCACCCGTTGCGTAGAATATGTTTGCTATTCCATCTACAGATGCATCTACAACTTTTTGGTCAACCTGTTTCCAGAAAACAGTAGAAAGCTCTCTATATGGTTTTACTAAATACTCTTCATAAAAATGAGGAATGTAGTATTGGTTAATCAATAACTTATATTTAAAGCTATTTTCCATTGCACTTGTTCCATCTGGAACTTTAATATCTTTACTCATATATTTTTTATAAGCAAAGTAGATAGCAGTGATTACAAATAACTGCGTACCTATTGTCATAATCCAGTATGTTGCAGCTGAGTGTACATGGTACTCTGTAGCTGGAAGAACCAGTGTTACATACTCAAAATAAGTTCCTTTAAGAGCTCCTGCAACCACAGCTAAAATAGCAAGTGGAGTCACTGCAACAAGCATAAACTTGTAAGCTTCGTGCGGGTGGTGGCCTAAAGCAGTATGACGATCTTCACCATGAAAGATCAGAGCAATAATTCTAAATGAATAGAATGCTGTTAAACCGGCAGTAGCTAAAAGAACACTATAAATAATAAAGTGATGATCTACAAACGCAACCTCTAAAATCAAATCTTTAGAGAAGAAACCTGCAAGTGGGAATATACCAGCTAGAGCAACAGATGCAAGAGTCATAAGAATCATTGTACCTTTCATTGTCTTGCCAAGAGCACCCATCTTAAATGGATCAAGTTCATCATGCATTGCGTGCATAACATTACCAGCACCAAGAAATAAAAGTGCTTTAAAGAATGCGTGAGCCATAAGGTGGAAAAGTGCAACCCAGTAAGCACCAAGACCAGCTGCTGCAAACATATAACCTAACTGAGATAGTGTAGAGTAAGCAATAACTCTCTTTATATCACGGTTAACAAGTGCCATTGTAGCTGCAAATATCGCAACAAATGCACCTAGAGATGCAATGAATAAACCAACATTAGGAATAAGGCTGTACAGCTCGTTTGAACGTACAACTAAGTAAACACCGGCTGTTACCATTGTTGCTGCGTGAATAAGTGCCGATACCGGAGTAGGACCTTCCATCGCATCTGCAAGCCAAGTATGTAGTGGAAACTGAGCTGATTTACCCATAGCACCAACAAATAAGAAAATACCAATCCATGTAAGTACATCAGTATCTAAACTTGGCATTGCTGCGAAAGCTTCGTGGTACTGAAGTGTACCAGTGTTCCAGTATACTAAGAAGATACCAATAAGCATTCCAAGGTCAGCAATACGGTTCATAATGAACGCTTCATTAGCTGCCCAAGTAGCGCTCTCTTTGTGGTACCAGAAACCAATAAGACCCCATGAACAAAGACCAACACCTTCCCAACCTATAAATAGACCTGCAAAGTTGTCACTCATAACAAGAACCATCATCGAGAAAACGAATGCTGATAACCAAGAGAAGAATCTGTTGAAACCTTTATCATGATCCATATAACCGATAGCATAAACATGTACTACAGTTGAAACTAAAGTAACAACCATCATCATAGTAACACTTACCTGATCAACGATAAAACCAAAAGGAATGTAAAGGTCACCAGTAGCCATCCAAGTCATCATCTCAACTTGAACATGCTGTCCACTAGTTAGTACAAATACTAAAAGAATTGTACTAGCTATCAGTGATAATCCTAGTAAAGCACTTGTAACAACACCCGTAATAAGTGTCTTAGGTTTTGCACCAAAAAGTGCAGCAAACAAAGAACCTACAAGTGGTGCGAATAGTGCTGTATATAGTAATACTTCCATATTTCTATCCTTTCATCGTTGACATTAAATCAAGGTCAATAGCATTATGTCGTTTGTGCCAAACAACAAGTAGACCAAGTCCTACAGCAACTTCTGAAGCAGCGATTGCAATTACAAAAAATGCAAACATCTGACCAGTAAGGTCACCGTAAAAGTGTGAAATCGCAGCAAAAGCGATATTAACAGAGTTCAGTAATATCTCAGTTGCGAAAAACAGCATTAGAAGGTTCTTTCTTCTCATTACACCTACCAAACCGATAGCGAATAAAATTGTAGAAAGTACAAGATAGTGGTTAAGTCCTATTTCCATCATGAAAGTACCTTTTTATTTGTTTCTTCTCTCATATCTTTAATCTCTGCATCACTCATAAGAGTAAGAGAAAGATCCATTTTCTTACCGGCTAAAACAATACCTGCAACCATTGCAACAAGTAACATTACAGCAGCAAGTTCAAAAGGAACTAAGTATTTAGTAAAAAGAACTATACCTATCTCTTGAGTATTACCCGCACCTTCTGTCATAGGATATAGAGCTGTAATATTCTCTCCTACGATTGGAGCAGCAAAAATTACAACAACTAAAACTGCAGAAATTGTAGCTAGACCAGTAACAAGATACTTATTACCACTCTTCTCTTTAACTTCTCTAGTCGTATCAAAGAACATCATACCAAACGCGTAAAGAGCCATTACAGCACCAGAATAAACAACAATCTGCACCGCACCTAAAAAGTCAGCACCTAAAATAAAGAAAAATGCTGATATAAAAATCATTCCTGCTGCTAATGCCGTTAGAGCATATAACGCTTGTGATGTTGTTACAGTAATGTAGAACATCGCTATCGTTAAAAAAGCAAACAAATAAAAAGCAATCGCTTCAAACATACCCAAACTCCTTAATATGCGAGAGGTGTTTTTTTAACACGCTCATCTTCATGTGGTGTGATAGCACCAAAACCTTCAAACTCAAGTTGAGTTCCGGCCTTCATCTTATCCAGTGGTGTAAGCATTCCTGCATAGTCAATAAAATGCTCTCTTTGCTCAGATGCATTTTCATACTCACCACCATGTGTAATAGCTAACTCTGGACAAACCTCTGCACAGTAACCACAGAAGATACAACGACCAAGATTGATTGTATATTCAGTAACTTCTTTACGAGAATTTTCATCTATTTTAGTGTCCATTCTAATACAGTTAGATATACAGATCTTTTCACAAAGTCCGCAGCCGATACATCTTTCAGCATCTGACTCCCATAATCTTTTCATCTCATGAACAGCACGGTATCTAGGACCTATTGGCATCTTTTCTGCAGGATAACTAACAGTATGGATATCAAATCTGATCATCTCACGCATAACAACCCATAGACCAACAAATAGTTCGCCTCTGAATGTTCTTTTTACTACTCTTACAAACTTACCCCATGGGTCAGTCGGATAATCTTCGATATCTACTTTAAAATATTCATTAGAGATATCTCTGTTATTAAATTGTTCATTTTTCATCATTACCCCCTTACATCAATACTATTGCAGTAACTAAGATGTTTAAAACTGCGATTGGCATTAATACTTTCCAACATAACCACATCAATTGATCCGGTCTTACATCTGGCCAAGCAGCTCTTGTCCATAAAAAGAAAAAGAAGAAAAATGCCATTTTAGCAAGTAGTCCTAATGCACCAAGAAGACTACCGTCTCCATATCCACCTAAGAAAATAAGTGGGATAACAAATGAGATAAAGAACATATTCGCATACTCACCAATGAAGAAAAGTCCCCATCTCATACCAGAATACTCAGTACCAAAACCATCAATGATCTCGTGGTCATTAGCAATAAGGTGGAATGGTGTACGACCAGTCTCAGCAAATGCAGCTATCCAAAATAGAATAAATGCTACAGGTTGAGTCCATATAATCCAATCAGTTATACCGCCTGCTTGATATTCATTGAAATCAATAAGCGATAAAGAACCAACCATCATAATCGGAGCTAAGATTGATAAACCAGTAACAACCTCATATGAGATAAATACAGCAGCACCACGAGCAGCAGAAATAAGTGCGAACTTATTTGCTGAAGCCATACCACCAAGAAGTGGACCATAAAGACCAACACCCATAATTCCAAGGATATATAAAATACCAATATTAATGTCAGCAACTATTGGATGTACTTCATATCCAAAAATTGTGAATGATGGTAAAAATGGAATCGCAGCAGCAGCCATAAATGCTGTAGCAGCAGTAATAACCGGTGCTATCTTAAATATAGGAGCTACTACATTAGTTGGGATAATATCCTCTTTTGTAAAAAGTTTTACACCATCCGCTGCTACTTGAAGTAATCCGTAAGGACCAACATTCATTGGTCCAAGACGACGCTGCATAAATGCAAGGATTTTACGCTCAAAGTAAGTTCCTATCCCCGCTAGTGCAGAAAAGACAAGTAAAACTACAACGATTTTTATAACCGTTTCAATTAAATATGCTGTTTCCATATATTACACCTTTTCAATCGAAGCTGTTGCAAAACGGTATCCGCTAAACAAAGCCTCTGAATTTATTTTAGAATCAAATGTTGGTAGTACTGCTATATCACCGGCAATTTTATTATCACTTACGATATTAACAATAATCTCTCCACTATTACTCTTCACTCTCACACTATCCCCTTCATTTAGTTCTGATTGACTTAAGAACTCTTCACTCATGTAAAGACCGGCAATCTCATCAAGATTAGTCGTTTTATTTGTGAAATCAGTGAACTGTCTTACTGGATTTGCAAGATAAATCAGAGTTCCTTCTAACTTATCTTCACTAAATGGTTCTACATTTTGGTTAGTGCTTCTTTTAATTTTTACATTCTCAAGAAGATATCCTCTAACTTCTGTTCCATCATTTTCATAATGGTTTGGTAAGTTATCAAATGCAACTGTATTAAAACCTACTGCTGTTGGAAGAGAAGCTGTATAATCGATTACGTTTTCAGAATTCATTCCAAGCTCATTAGCTATATCATTTAATTCATAACCTTTATACGCTAATGCAGCATTAGTAGGATTAACTCTTTTGTTTATAGAAGTAAGCGTACCTTCTTGTTGATTGATAGCAGGCATATCTAAATCGCCATTACCTAAAGCAGATAGAGTAAAATCTCCTTTAGTGTTATAACCAACACTGTATGCACCTTTCTCATCATCAAGTTCACAGATAAGTGCTACACCTAAAGAGTTAGTTAGTGGTGGAATCATAGTAAGTTCAATATCACTACATTTCTCTACTAAACCAACAAGTCTAGCTATATTTTTAGCATTTGGATGGTTGTAAAGATCCGCTCCAACCACCATTGCAAAGGTATCTTTTTTACTTAGATTTTTATTCAATGCATCCATGAAACCGTCATCAGCACCTAAAATCTCTAGAAGACGGTTATCATCAACCTGAACTTCTTTAGAAACTTTTTTAGGAACTATTTTAGATTTTTCTACTTCTACTTCTTCCTCTTCGCCTGTCTCTTCGTTAACTTTCATTTCTTTAACGATTTCAACTATTGTTTCTTTAATAGTCTCTTCAACAGTGATTGTTTTCTCAGAGTGAAAACTCTCTAAATACTCAACTACTTTCTTAGGTAGTTTTTCTTTATCAGCAAATAAATCTAAAATAAGATAAAGAGCAGCTTCTTCTTGAAGTGGCGCATGCTTAACTGTTATGATGCTTTTTCCAAGACCTTCAATGATAGGATCTTGTAAAGGGTGAAAATAAAGACCAGCACCTTTGTTTACAGTCATTGAGTTATTTAGTGCATATCTAGCATTTGGATTGTCACTTTTTAGTGCTGTTCCTAAAGAGATAACAAAGTTGGAGTTGTGAGTAGCTTTTAGGTCATTTCCATAAAGCATAGTTCCACTTATCTCACTATAGTTTCTCAAGAAAGTTTGAAAAGATTTAGCTTCACTGTTTACAAGCTTATATCCGTGCTTCTCTTTTAAAGTTTGAAGTACATAAGCTTCTTCGTTTGTAATAGTTGAAGTAAACTCAATTGTATCAGCCTTTTTGAAAGCTTCTATAGCAGATGCAAATGCTGTTTCATCTTTAGCTTCAACTCTGTTCTCATAATCAAACCCATATCTACCTGCACCACAAAGTGATACATAGTTCCACTCATTCATAACACGGTAGATTTTATCTGTATCATCGTTAACACTTGTGTGTTTAACATCGTAAGAGATTTGACATCCGGCAGAACAGTGACCACAAGTAGCAGGAACTTGACTTAGTTCCCATGCATTTGATTTATACATAAAGTGAGTATCAACTAAAGCACCAACTGGACAAACAGCAGCACACTCACCACAACTTGTACAGTCAAGAACATCAGTTCCATTAGTTAAACCTATTACTGACTTGTTAAGCTTATTCCACATTGCATATGCATCTTTTGGCATAGTATCTTTAAACTCAGCCTCTAATGCATCAGCTCCACGAGGAATCGTCTTAAGCGAGTTATCACCTATCATATCTTTACATGCAGTAGCACATCTTTCACAAACAATACATAAGCCCGGATCATAGTGAAGATGTCCCCAATCATGAGAACTTCTATCTACATCTTTTACCGAATAACTTTGTGCGTCTACGCCCATCTCTAACGTATAGTTTTGTAGTTCACACTCACCTGATTGATCACAAACACCACATTGAAGAGGATGATTCACATCATACACTTCCATGATTGCACGGCGCTCTTTTTCAATATTTTCAGTTGTAGTTGTAATATTCATGCCATCTTTGCTTTTTGCATTACAAGCATAAACCTGTTTGCCGTCAGCTTCAACAAGACAAATACGACAAGCAAGTGTCGGACTACATCTTGTTAAGTAACATATGGCTGGTATAAAGATATCATTAGCACGAGCGGCGTTAAGTATAAACTCACCCTCTTGTGTCTCGACTTCTTTTCCGTCAATATTTATAGTAATTTTACTCATTATACTACTCTCACTATTTTGGATTTTTCAAATCTATATCTACTAGCATCTACTACATCATCAAATGTAGGGTTCAATGCTATTGTGCCTTTTAACTCTCTGTCAAGCTTAAACTCTCTTGTTACAGTTTTAGATCCGAAACTTATTTCAACTCTATCACCATCTGCAATCTTAGCTGCAGAAGCAAATTGAGCAGAACCTCTAAGAGTGTTGTCACGCTCTAGTTGTTCTGTTTTATTTGTATAAGCGTTAAACTGTAAAACAGGATTAGCATGATATATAATTGTACCATTGAATTCAGGTAAATCATCAACTTCATCAAGTTTACCCTTAGCTTCACAATTTACTTCATCTAGAAAATAACCTCTATTGTCATCACCGTAAGGAGATAAGAAGTTTTCAAGAGAATCAAAAGCTATATCTTTAAAACCTGCTTCTTTGTTTAACTTATTAGTATAATCAACTGTATTTGCACTTTCAACACCACATGCACTAGCTACATCATTTAATGTATAACCATCAAAGCTTACAGCGACATTTGTCGGAAGTACTTTGTTGTCTATATTAACAAAAGTTCCCTCTTGCTGATTTAAAGATGGTACTGCAAGGTTTGCATAAGACAGAGATGAAATAATAAAGTTACCTTTTGCATTGTAACCTACTACATCAATTATGTCTTCATCTTTATCTAAATCACAAATCAGAGATGCACCAAGAGTGTTTACTTCACTTGGAACTACTACTAAAGAAAAGTCACTATATTTTTCAATCATAGCTGCAAGTTTTGCAATATTGTCTGAACGCTTATGGGCAATAAGATCATTACCTACAATCAGTACACGGTTTTTTGCTCTTGTAAATGATTTCATCATTTGAGCAATTTCTTCATCACCAATATTACTCTCAGCTTCAAGATAACCTAAATCAAGATCATTAAAGAAAGCTCTCTCATCATCAGACAAGTCAGCATCTGAGAGTATAGCATTTGCAAGAAGTGCCATAACACCCTCTTCTGTACCGACTTCATACTTCATAAGCTGAGTAACAGTGTTTTGCATTAGAGCGTCTTCCATTGGGTGAGCGTAAACTATTCTAGCTCCGTTATGTTTAGCCGCAGTTGTAAGTGCATATCTGACAGCAGGATTATCAGTAGCTATTCTGCTTCCAATAACAATCGCTGCGTCTGATTGCTTAATCGCATCCAGTGAACCGCTATGGTGAAGTTTTCCACTTACACTACTGTATGCTCTCGTAAACTCTTGGTATTTTCTTGCATCTTCATTGAATAACTTAATATCAAATTTCTCTTTTAAAAGTTGTAAGATATGAGCTTCTTCATTTGTGATCATTGAAGAAAAACGAATAGCTTTTGCTTCTTTTACTGCTTTAACAGCCTTATGAAATGCTGATTCATCTTTAGTCTCTTTATTATCAAAGTCAAAACCAAAACGACCCGCACCACAAAGCGATGTGAACTCAAAGTTATTTTTAACTCTATAGATAGAGTCATTACCATTTATTCCAACATGTCTTGTTTCATACTCTAAAGAACAACCTGCAGAACAGTGAGCACATGTAGCAGGTACACGACTAAGCTCCCATGCATTTGCACTATATTTAAAGTTAGAACTAACTAATGCACCAACCGGACATACTGCGATACACTCTCCACAGAAAGTACAATCAAGAACATCCGAATTTTTAGGAATTATTGTCGAGCTATATCCACCAAATTGAACATCTATAGCATCATCACCGATCACTTCATTACATACGTGAACACATTTCTCACATAAAATACATAGAGACGGGTCATAATTAATTAATCCCCAATCTTTAGTCTCACGTGACTGATCACGAGCAGAAAAGTTTTGTCTAGAAACATCAAACTCTAAAGTTTTATTTTGTAGATCACACTCTCCCGATTTGTCACAAACACCACATTCTAGAGGATGATTTACACCATACAGCTTCATAATGTTTGTACGTTCAGTATCTAACTCTGTTGTGTTAGTTTTAATCTCAATGCCTTGGGTTGGAGGAGTATTACACGAAAGTATAAAACCTTCAACTCCCTCAGCCTCTACAACACACATACGACAAGATGCACAAGGCGTTGTCTTAGAGATATAACACATAGTCGGGATGTAGATATCATGTCTGCGGGCTACAGTTAAAATAGTCTCGCCTTTTTTAGCTTCTACAGAGATACCGTCAATTTTAAAATTAATCAAATCACTCATATATCCCCTCCCTTATGTTGCTATCATAGCGATGTAGTAACAACGCATACAGCGGTCAGCTTCGCTCATCGCTTCTTCTTGTGTGAAACCCAAATTTACTTCTTTGTTGTTGTCTTTACGAACATCAACAGCAAGTTTCTCACTCTCTTGTCTTGGTAAGCCCGGAAGCCAACCTTGAACTTTCTCTTTCTTATCATAAACCTTCAGTTTACGTAAGTGATCTTCCATGATCTCATCATCAGTTAGAGATATTTCTCCTGTTTCCATGAATCTTGACATTACAGAAGCTGCACGCTTAGCTTGACCAACTGCATTAACAATAGTCATCGGACCGTATTCACAATCTCCAGATGCAAAAACACCTTTACGAGATGTCATATAGTCTTTACCGTTTGTCTTGATAGTTCCCCAAGATGTCATTTCCATTTCCCATTCTTCTGGAAGAAGAGCTAGATCAGCTGACTGAGAAACTGCCGGAATTAAGAAGTCTGTTTCAATAGTATAAGATGCACCTTCTATTTTCTCTAAGTTAGGGCGCCCACCATCTGGATCTGGTACAAGTTCAAACTTATCAATTAATAAAGATTTTAAAACATCATTTTCATCAACCATAGTATTAACTGCCGAATGGAAAAGGAATTCAACACCCTCTTCTACCGCTTCATGATACTCTTCATAGGTCGTATTTCTAATAATAGTCTTCTCATCACGACGATAAATCATGTAAACTTTTTTAGCATTAGCGCGAATAGCACAACGAACAACGTCCATAGATGTGAATCCACCACCTACACAAACTACTGTCTTACCAGTCAAGTCTACTGCTTCACCAATCTCATACTTATCCCAAAGATTAATCTGGTCAAGCATCTCGATAGCTGACCAGTAACCTTCGATTTCAGGTCTTTCGTTATCACAGCGAACTTTTTTAGAGATACGAGTACCTGTAGCAACCATAGTTGTGTCATACTCTGTCTCAAATCTTCTCATATCATCTGCATTGATTTTAGTGTTAGTTATAAAATTAACACCCATATCTCTTACGCATTCGATATCTTGATTGTACTTATCAATCGGCATTCTGTATTCAGGTACACCAACTGCAACTTCACCACCAAGAACAGGAAGTTCTTCATAAACATCTACCTGAGTCCCCTCAGATGCAAGATAATAAGCTGTAGTTAAACCTGCAGGACCTGCCCCGATAACTGCAACTTTTTTGCCATTGCTTGGTTGTTTTTCCATTGGATGGAAGAAACCAAAACCATGGTCAGTTTCATAATCTGCCCCAAGACGCTTAAGTTCCATAATAGCGATAGGCTCATCAAGATTTGTTCTTCTACAAGCATCTTCACATGGATGCGGACAAACACGACCACAAACGTGAGCTAATGGCATTGTTTGACGAGTAGCTTGAAGAGAGTCATCAAACCTTAAATCTCTTACACCTTCAATATAACCTGGAATATCAACATGTGCCGGGCACATATCAGTACAAGGTGCTGTAATTTTTGCAATATAACCAACTTCATCGTTATAGTGTTTAGACGGTTTTTGATTGTTTATACAATCCATGAACTCATCTTCAAAATGAGTCATTAAATCAATAATAGGATTTGGAACAGTTTTACCAATCTCACATTTTGAAGTGATTTGCATACTTTTACCGATCTCTTTTAAGTGGTCCATATCAGCTACAGAACCTTCACCACGAGCAATCTTATCTAGTTGGTCATATAGAATACGTCCACCCCATCTTCCAGGTGCACATCTTCCACAAGCTTCAGAGTACACTTGGTACTGCGCAGCATATTCCATAGCTAGACGAATTACGTCAACGTCCTCATTGAATAGTGAAACACCATCCCAGCCGATAAAGGCTTTAGAGTCACGATGATCATCGTAAGTTGCAGGTAGATTATAAGCTGATTCTTCCCACTCTTCTTGGGGTTTGCCAACATTGTTAACCAGCTCACCATTCCAAGTAGAAAAATATACTTTACTCAAAATTAATTCCTAACCTTTTTTTGCAACGACAGTCCAATCGACTTCGTTAAACTTTAAAGAGTTCATTAACTCATAACCACACTCTTTTACTAAATCTGCTGATTTTTGAATCGGAGTAAAATCACCGATCTCAAATAAAAAGATTGCTACTTCGCCTGCACTGTGAGTTCCTAAAATTTCTTTCATTCTAGGTTCGAACTCAGTTTTTAAGTGTCTTAAATCATATCTTTTCATTATCTATCTACCTCACCAAATACAATATTTGTAGTACCAATAATCGATACAACATCCGGGATATAGTGTCCAGGAAGTAAGTCAGTTAAAATACCTGTATGCCAAAAAGACGGAGCACGAAGCTTCAGTCTATATGGATATGGTCCACCTTGAGAGTTAATAAAGAAACCTAATTCACCTTTTGGTGATTCAGTTGCTACATAAACTTCTCCAACAGGAGGTCTCATACCTTGTGTTACAAGAACGAAGTGCTGCATTAAAGAGTAGTTTTGTGTCATGATATCAAGCTTTGGAGCTGATACATACTTAGGAGCGTGAGCCATTAACTCAGTCTCTCCATTTTTAACACATTCTTGATACATATCTATTGTTTGATAAAGAATCTTTGCAGTTTCTCTCATCTCTTCCATGTAGATACGGTAACGAGCGAAGTTATCACCCTTGTCTGACCAAGGAACATTGAACTCTACTTCATCATATAACTCATACGGCTCTTCTTTACGAATATCCCAAGCTACACCAGACGCACGAAGCATAGGACCAGTACAACCCCATGAAAGAGCCATCTCAGTAGAGATAGTACCAACTTCTTCCATTCTCATTAACCAGATACGGTTAGTGTCAAGAAGATCTTCATAATCTTTGATGTTTTGAGGTAACTTATCTAAGAAGTCTTTTAGCTGAGATATAAAAGTATCTTGGATATCCAGTGGAACACCACCGATACGAATAGCAGCATGTGTAAGTCTAGCGCCACAATAACCTTCGATAATATCCATTAAATATTCTCTTTCACGGAATGCGAATAGGAAAACTGTCATCGCACCGATATCCAGAGCAGTAGTTGCCAACCAGAATAGGTGAGACATAAGACGGTTAATCTCTAAAAGCATCATACGAATAACTTTCGCACGACGAGGAACTTCTAAACCGATAAGCTTTTCAACAGACAGAGCGAATCCGTAGTTGTTTGAAGATGAAGCAATATAGTCCATACGGTCAGTAGTCGGCATGAACTCATTGTAAATCATGTTCTCAGCCATCTTCTCCATACCACGGTGAAGGTATCCAACATCAGGATGAGCTTTAACTATCATCTCTTGTTGAAGGTGAAGCATTAAACGTAACTGCCCGTGAGCAGATGGATGCTGAGGACCGAAGTTTAAGATAAGCTCATTGTCATCTCTATCAAAAGTGATGTTTTCAAAAAACGGTGTTAATCTATTTTTTATTTGTGCCATATTTCTACCTATCTCTGAGGATCATCAATAACTACTGATGACTCTTTATCAAATTTCTTAATCAAGAACACACCACCGTCTTCTTGGTAAGCTTGTTCATTTGCTGGCTCATTTCCTGTAATCTCTGTTCCTTTAGGTACTTCATGTCCTAAACGAGCAAATCTCTCAGAGTCATAACGGTCAACTCTTGAAGTATCACGAATTTCTGGTCCGATCTCTTCTCTTGCTTCTTTACCATAGATCTTATCTACCTCATACCAAGCAGCAAACTCATCACCTTGAAGCGGGTAAGTTTTAAGAAGAGGATTTCCTTGCCAATCATAAGGCATAAGGATTCTTTTCATAAATGGATGTCCGTTAGCTTCGATGCCGAACATGTCAAACATCTCTCTTTCAGACCAATCAGCAGAACGGAAAAGTTTCTCTACAGAGTTTACAGCCTGTCCATTTTCTATGAATAGCTTAATACGGATACGCTTACGCTTAGCCATACTTAACATTTGATAGAAAACTTCAAATCCGCCTCTATCAGCTAGCCAATCTATAGCACTCAATTCCGACAGTTGCGTGTAAGAAAGCGTTTCTCTCATAAGCTCTAAAACACCATAGTTGTCTTTAGCATTAATATAAACTACCATTTGCTCTACTTGGATGTAAGCGTCTAGTACTTCAAATTTTGCTTTAATAGCTTCTAAATCAGCATTGAATACTTCATCAGTCTCAGGTGCATGTTTAGCAACTTGAGGAGATTTATAGAATCTGTCTGTGTAATACGGCTTAGCCTGTACATCATCTTTAGGTGTATATGCTCTCATTACATTAACCTTTTTGCTTTTTGTGCTTTAGACGCATGGTTTGCACGAATTTTCTTTTGTAGTAACATTACTCCATACTGAAGTGTCTCTGGACGAGGTGCACAACCCGGCAAGTATAAATCTACAGGAATAATTCTATCAACCCCTTGTACTGTTGCATATGTGTTGAACATACCACCAGTATTTGCACATGAACCCATTGAAATAACCCATCTAGGCTCAGTCATCTGATCATAAAGTCTTTTAATAAACTCTGCGTGCTTCTTTGTAAGCGTTCCTGCAACGATCATTACATCTGCTTGACGAGGAGATGCTCTAAAGATTGTTCCAAAACGGTCAAAGTCATATCTTGATGCACCAGATGCCATCATCTCAATACCACAACAAGCAAGACCATAAGTCAGTGCCCAAAGTGAATTCGAACGACCCCAGTTAACGATTTTATCAATACTTGTAAGTGCTACAGGTAAACCAGCGTTTTGTGTGTAATTTACTTTATGTTGTGCCATTCAAGTGCTCCTTTTTTCCATGCATATACGAATCCAATAGTTAATAGTAATATAAACATTAACATCTCAGCAAAACCAAACCAACCAAGTAGTTTAAAGTCTACTGCCCATGGAAACATAAAAATAATCTCTACATCAAATAGTAAGAAAAGTAACGCAAATAGATAAAACTGTGGTGATATTCTATTTGGTTGTCTAGTTACCTCTGGTCCACATTCGTAAACTGAGAGTCTAATCTTTTCACTATCTTTCGCCGCTAAAGCGCGACTCGCTAAACGAGCTATGATAGTCGTAGCTGTGAATGCACCAAATGTTACAACAAATAGTACGAATACCCCAAAATACGGATTTGCAGTGCTAATATGCTCCATATAACCTACCTTTAAATAATTTTTTCATTGTTTTCAAGCATTATCCTAGAAAAAACAGTTAATGCACTATATCAAAAAGAGTATTAAATTTACGAAGCCAAAAGGAGAAGAATTTTAAAGTGCTACTAAACGCTACATGATTTTTAGCAGTTGGTAACATAGGTGTAAAAAAGTAACGTAAGGATTCGTAAAGAGTGAAGAATAGCTAAATTTCCGCTTAATATATTGATTAGATTTTATGTAATTTATTATAAGAATGTGAAATAACTCTACATTTAGGTAGAGTTATTTATTTAAAAACCCCATTGATTTTTCGCTGTCGAAGTTTGCATCTTTTTCTCTTTTGATTTCACTTACGAAGTCATCTAAAGTAAAAAGCGGTTCATCTGTAACGGCTACTTTGTAGGCTGTATTTTTTATGATCAGATTGATTTGTCCGCCCGTCAAAGAATACTTAGCAAGCACTTTCACATCGAATTTATCATCGTATGGAGCATTCACAGGAAGCATCTTTTCCCAAAGCTGAACTCTTTGTGCTTCATCTGGTTTTTTAAACTCTATCTTATAGTTAAAGCGTCTTGAAAATGCTTTGTCAATGTTCTCAAGCAGGTTTGTTGTAGCTATAAGCATACCCCTAAAATTTTCGATCTGTTCTAAAAAAATATTTTGCATCTGATTATGCATCTGTTCAGATCCACTTGAAACACCGCTAGAACGTGCACCTAAAAACTGATCTGCTTCATTTAGTAGCAAAATAGGTTCTGTCTTTGTTTTCTCACTTAAGTCATAAAAAGTATCAAAGATCTTACGAACATTCTTTTCACTCTCTCCAACATACATAGAAAGAATCTTAGAACAGTCAAAGGCAAGGACTTGACGTTTAAGTGATTTAGCAAGTGAATAAGCTGTCATAGTCTTACCGGTTCCGGCATGTCCATAAAAGATTATTCTGGCATCTATTCCGCTTTTTTTATCTTTTATGCCCCACTCCACTAAACGACCTATTACCTCTTTATCTACTTGACGCATCAAGTTCTCTAGCGTTGTTTGTGTCTCTTTTGCAAGAACAACATCTTCTAAAGAAGTGACAGGGTCTATAAGTTCAAATATATCCTGCTCATCTATTAGTGCATTTAGTTTTAAACGACGGACTTTTTTATTTTTTTGCGGATGTATGATACTTTGAAGGATCTCATCTACAATGTAAAATGCTCTAGAGATGCCACCAAACGGATTGAGCATCTCTTCATAGTCGATTATTCCATCGTTGATAAGATTTGAGCCATCTTCTAAAAGTGAACGATTTTTAATACGGTCATATTCATCTAAAGAAATCAAATCTATCAAAGCGTTCATCTCACGAAGAGATGCATCTGTAGCGCTGTACTCTTCACGAAGAAGAGCCAAAAATATAACTTCTTCTTTAATCTGAAACTTTTTTTGTTTAAAAAATTTATCTAAAACCAATTTTTCCGCAGTCTGTTCAACTCTTTGAGCTATTCTCTGCTCTAGCAGTTGAAGTTTATGCTGAACTCTATCGATGCCAAGAGAGTGCTCATGAACGTTTTGACGGATGGTACTCATCTTCTGATAAAGTTCTACCCTAAAAAACTGATCTTGGAGATATTCAAGATGATCAGTATATGGTTTAATATCGGGTAACTCCATATCCGGAGCACCATCTTGAAGCAGTTTTAAAAATGATGGAGTAAGACCAACAGCCGTGTTTAAAAGCTCTAAAGGTGTAACCTCAGAAATCTTTACCGGCGTAAAACTTTGCTGGTGTATCCAACCAAGCTCAAGAAGTATTTTCACCTCTTGAAGATGACTTAAATACTCAAAATTACTATCTTCATATAGTTCATTAAGTAGTTCTAAGACTAAGACATCGTCCTGACCTTCCATATATTTTTTTGCTAGATTTTGAAGCATTAAAGCTTCATTTACACTACACTTAAGTTGTGCAAATATCTGAGACTCTTCTATTTTTTTGTTTTGTAAAAAATCAACTAATATTTTCAATATTATCCTTAAAACTTGTAGCTTACACCTGTAGAGATTAAAAGTGCATTTGAATTTGTAAATTCACCTACTAAATTATTATCATTAGCGTCGCTAGTTTCTATTTTTCTTGTTTCACGCATAGAGTAAAGAGCTGATAAACCAACCTCAATTTTATCGTTTATTTGGTAACGTCCACCAAGTGATACAGAAAAACTGTTTGAATCAGGAAGTTCAAAACCTAATGTTTTACTTGGAACAGGAGACTCATCATACACTATACCAGCCATTAGAGTCATACTCTCTAACTCTTGAGTCAAACCTAAACGAAATGCATTTGTATCTTTCCAATTTTTTTCTACTGAAGCACCAAATATAGATGCTAAAGTCGCACTTTCAGTTCCATCATAATCAAAGTCTAAATCCTTATATGCGGACCACATAGTTCTCTCATATACGAATTCAACAGTAGTTTTAGAAGGTAATGTGTATGCAGCAGCGGCACTAAAAGTTGCAGGAAGAGGAACTCTTACTTTAGCTTCTCCATCGTAAGTAGAGCCACCACCTGCTGTAGTAACCAGTTTTGCATTTCCTTCAACATTTAAATTAACATTTGAACGGTATGTAGCAGCTAACTCCAAATCTGATGTTGGTTTATAAGCTAACGCAAGATTATAGCCATAGTCAAGTGCATCTCCTGTCATATCACGAGAAGCTGTAAATGGACCACCAATATTCCCATTACTCTTTACTACACCAGATGTATGAACTATTCTAAATCCAAAAGCAAGTGATACTTTATCACTTAAGGGAATCGCAAATGTCGGATTGATCTCAATAATTTTTAAAGTAAACTCTTCTGCTTTTGTTTTTGCAGGTTCTTCATTCCATCTTTTAGAAAGTCCTCCAGGAGAAACAATACTAAGTCCTATACGAGCTTCTCCAGTTTTCCCCGAAACATAGTGTAGTGTTGGAACAACAAAACTTTCACTTTGAGCGTCTAAGTCTTGATTCGTACCAGAGACTGTTCCCTTATAGTTTATAGGATTAAGACCAATATAAGTCAAATCCAGTTCCATATTGTTTTTATCTTCCATAAAAACCATATTGGCAGGATTGTAGTAAGCAGCATCTGCACTCTTGTTATGTGCAATATTTGCAGCACTTAGAGCCACAGCATTAAGTGAAGTCTCTGGGATTTTATATCCACCCGCCATCAACATTGAGCTTGCAATTAAAGATAATAAGACTATTTTTTTCATTTATTTCCCTTTTAAATGTCTGCACAATGTTACATGACTTTAGCTTAATTCTCCAAAGAATAAAGTAGCTCTATCTCTTCTTTCCAGATGCTGTCATCTATAGTTTCAAGTACAAGTGGTATGTCATTCATTCTCTCATCATTCATAATAAAGCCAAATGCGTCTAAACCTATTTCACCTTTTCCAAGAGAGTGATGTCTATCTTTTTTTGAACCCAGTGGCGGCTTTGAATCGTTAATATGCATACCCATTAGGTACTCAAATCCTACAATTTTTCCAAAATCATCCCATGTTTTGTCATAAGCTTCTCTTGTTCTTATATCATAACCTGCTACAAACATGTGACAAGTATCTATACAGATTCCAACTCTACTTTTATCTTCTACTTTGTCTATTATTTGTGCTAATTGCTCAAATTTATATCCAAGATTACTGCCTTGTCCGGCTGTGTTTTCTATAACAGCTTTTACATCACTTGTCTTATCAAGAGCTAGATTAATAGACTCGGAGATTATACTAAGACACTCATCTTCACTAATCTGCTTTAAGTGACTTCCCGGGTGAAAGTTAAGTCTGTCAAGTCCAAGCTGTTCACATCTTTGAAGCTCATCTACAAAGGCTTCTCTTGATTTTTCAAGTTTGTCAGCTTCTGGATGACCAAGATTAATAAGATATGAGTCGTGTGGTAACACATGCTTTGGAAGTATTCCACTGTCATCAAGTGCACGTTTGAACTTATCTATCGTCTCTGTGTCAAAATCTTTTGCAACCCATTGTCTTTGGTTTTTTGTAAATAGTGCAAAAGCCTTTGCGCCTATCTTCTGTGCATTTGTTACGGCATTGTAAACTCCGCCGCTTGCCGAGCAATGCGCTCCTACATATTTATTTGACATTATTTTGTATCCTTGATTTTAAATATTATTTTGTTATTTGAATCTTTAAAGAATGTTACATTTGAACTCACTCTATAAGTTATATTTACATTTTCATCTTCTATCTTTTGCTCAAAACCATCAGAAGTCTGAACTCTATTTTTTCCATCATATATAGGATGTCCTAAAAGTATGTTTTGCATAATTGATGATGGATATGAGTAATGCATATAGTCTTTGTTAAATCCACTCTTAGTCATACAGCCTTCACTTGTACAGATAAGATGATTTATAGTTATTTTTTCTATCGCTTTGCCGGCTGTAAAAAGTTCAAGTTCTATGGACTTTTCGGAGTTTCGGAGGTAACCAACATCGGCAAACTTTAGTTTTGGTGATTTTATGATGATTATCTTTGTCTGTGTAACTTCATAGTTTTTGGTACTACAGGCAGTGAACAAAAGAGCAAATGCAATTATTAAATATTTCATAGACGAGATTATAGCAAGAAATTTATTTTCAATCTGTCATACTTTTCATAGAAGCCTTTTATTTTATATATAATTAAAAAATGAAAATACATATAGATATAGACTGCTTTTTTGTAAGTGCTGCTCGCATAAAAGATCCATCACTGGAACATAAGCCTGTTGCTATCGGCGGTAGAAGTGATACTAAGATTTTCAGCAAAGATGCAAAAAAACAAACAGTAAACTTTGACAACTCTGGCTCATTTGTTCCAACTTTTTATAAGACCTATGAAGAGAGTGATGACGACCTGGATGCATTTAAAGATGATAAAGGAAAAATAAGAGGCATACTTACAACCTCTTCTTATGAAGCCAGAGCTTATGGAGTGAAGACTGCCATGAATATAAAAGATGCTCTTGGACTTTGCCCTCACTTAATCATAAAAGCACCAAATATGTCTCTGTACCAAAAGCTTTCTCATGAACTTCATGAGTTTTTACAATCAAAGATCCCGCTCATAGAGCAAGCAAGTATCGATGAGTTTTACGGAGACTTGGCTGGCTGGGTAGATGATGATGAAGTCGAACAGTTCATCGATAACCTAAGACATGAGATAAAAAGAGTAATTAAACTTCCTGTGTCTATAGGTGCTGCAAAAACTCGCTATATTGCAAAACTCGCTACTAACGCAGCTAAACCATTTGGATGCAAAACTATCTATCCTTATGAGCTGGATGCATTTATACAGAATATTCCTGTAGGTGAGTTTGCTGGTATTGGTAAAAGTATGAAAAACAGACTCCTCTCAGCGCAAATTCACACTCTAGGCGATTTAAAACAAAGACGTGGAACTGTAGAGTCTTGGAGCCCATATGCAAAAGAGTTGTACAAAAGAGTAAGCGGTCTCACAGATGCACCCATTGAGACCACACACAAGAGAAAATCCATAGGCATATCTCGAACATTTGACCCGCTTCATGACAGAGCGGAACTCAGACGAAGGGTTCATATATTGGCCAGGCATCTAAGTTTTGCCATATTAAAGTTAAATGTTATTCCGACCGTATTTCATCTAAGCATCTCTTATGAAATGAGTCAGAGTTCTCATAAAAACATCTCTCTTGCAGAAATCTTTACAGAAAAAAAGTTTGACTCACTTTGTCTTAGCCTTTTTAATGAAGCAGACACACAAAGACGACTCCATGTTATACGACTTAGTATAAACTGTTCGAGCTTTACTAGAGACTCTAAAAAGGAACTCTCACTTATTGGTTTTGCCGATGAACAGAAGATGAAAGACCTAACAGAAAAAACACAGATACTAAGAGAAAAGTATGGCATCGATGCATTGAAATGGGGAAGTGAACTTTAGGTAATTTTTTTATGATAAAATATACCCAATGACAAATGTAAAACTATTAGAACAATTTCGTTCATTTTATTTTAGAAACTATCCTGACGATATGGAGACCCAGATCGAGTACTTTGCCATCTTTGGTGGACTCGGCTTAGAGATAGACACAACACAGCCTATAACTTTTCTCATAGAAGATCTAATCATTCAAAATTTTGATATGTATAATGAAAAGATAGGTCAGCTCGTCATGGAAGAATCAAATAACAAGCGTCTATTAACAGCACTAGCAGTAGGCGACAGACGAATTTTTTCTGCATTTAACAGAGCTGGACTAAACAATGCAAATGGTGGAAGTGCACTGAATTTTCTCCAAGAAAAAGGACTCATCCAGATAGAGTATTCAAGAGAAGAGCCTGCAAAAAGTTTAAATCCAAACGGCAAACTAAAAAAAGAGATAGCACGTCATAGAATCTCTCATAAAGTTCTTTTTACATATCCGTTTATCAGGTTTTGGTTTTACTTTATATATCCTCATATAAGAGATATAAAAAACGGCGACTACGAAAAACTCTTTAAAAACTTTGAAACTAAACAAAACAGCTACACAAGTCTTGTTTTTGAAGAGCTCTCAGAAGTACTGCTAAACTATAACCTCAGAGATGCTCAAATACTCAGTTCCGGTAGTTACTGGGATGCAAAGATAGAGATAGACATACTTACAGTTACTGATGATGAGAGAGTTTACGTAGCTGAGTGTAAATGGACAAACCATAGAGTAAACAAAAGTGAGTTACACAAACTTCAAGAGAAGTGTGAAAAGCTAGACATTGAACCATCTCAAACGATTTTATTTTCAAAAAGAGGGTTTTCTAAAGAGTTAAAACAGATGCAGGGTAAAAGTTTGGCACTATACAGTTCAGAAGATTTTGAATCACTTGTTAAAAACGCTTCAAACACCGAACTGATAAATCATCTGTTTGATTCTAATGTTTAGCTGACTATCCGAAGTGCTGTATAAGCTTCTTGAAGAAGTTGAAACTTCTGCGTGTAGTGCCTTACCATATTTGGACTCTCATGAATTATCTTATCCGGATGATATACTTTAGCCAGTTTTTTATAGCTTTTCTTGAGTGCATCTTGACTCGCTCCGACAGGACACTCCAGTACCGTATAAAGACGCATATTTTCATCATCATTCTGATTCTTACAAAGGTCACCAAAACTAAACGAAGCAAAATCACTGTAGAGCTTACTCATGAAACGATTGTCGTAACTGTACTGAATCTGATAATGCAAAATATGCCGTTTATTAAGTGCGCGCTCAAGTCTAGCTTTTGCCTTAAAGTCACTTACATCTACTACCAAAGAGATATCAGTCCCTCGTTCAACATAAACTTCCAGCTGTGAACGTAAGTAGTTTAGTACCCATAAGTTAGGCTGATCCAGTGAGATAAGAACTGTGTTTTTATCATAAGCATAAAGATTTACTTTTATAGTTTGAGGATCTTCAAGTTTTTCGAGTTCAATCTTTATAGGTTGTGTTCCATACTTTAACATCGAACGAAGAAAAAATTTATGGTCAAAGTCATGCGTTTTTGCATGGTGTTGTGACAGTTCGTGTAAAAATTCTTCTCTAACTTCAGTTAGTGTTTCGTTTCTAAAAACAAGTACAGCCTTTGGTAAAAAGAGCATACCTCTCGCGTGATGATTAAGAAAATCTTTCATCCACGAAGTGTTTAAAGTATCAAAACCTGTTGTGATAAGAATAAGATTATTGCGGAGTACAATTTCCATAGACCTACCTTTTTTGAGATATTTTAATCTTTATAAAGCAAAAAAAGTTCCAATTTATGATTTATCTTTGATAATAACGTAATAAGCCTGTGACTCTCAAAGGTTAAAATGCAGATTAAAGAAAGTTCAAATGGGAGTTTATAATGGGTATAAAAAAATTTATAAGCAATGTAATAAAATCTTTAAATCTGGAAAACAATTTAGCATCCGGCAAGAAAAAATCTCTTAAAAGCCTCATAGAAAAACTAGAAAAACGAGAGCTTGAAATTGAGAAACGTCTAAAAAAAGAGACGAATGAAGATATAATCATCCAACTTCAAGAAGAACTTGACATAATCATTTTATACATAAAGAAATCCAATAAAAGCTTGGATAAACTAAAGAATAAAAATAATTGTTAGTCGCATATGACCTTATATGATTCAGATCTTCTATCTCTTATTAAACCCCAGTATTCACGTTGTTTAGCGTTGTCTTGCAGATCAAACTCTGCGTATATTATCTCTTCTTTATCTCTAGAAGCTTCAGCAACTTTTGCACCTGTATAGTCAGTTATAAATGAAGAACCGTAAAAAGTCAAAGAACAACTCTCCCCATCTTCTTCTCCGATGCGGTTTGCAACTACAACCGGAACTGTATTTGTTGCCGCATGACCCATCTGAACACGTTGCCAATGCTCTTTTGAGTCAAGATGAATCTCTGGTTCACTTCCTATAGCAGTCGGATAGAAAATAATCTCGGCACCCATAAGCGTTAAAGCTCTTGCAGTCTCGCAAAACCACTGATCCCAGCAGATGCCGGCACCTATTTTGCCATAAGCAGTGTCATAAACTTTAAAGCCTGTGTCACCCGGTTTAAAGTAGAACTTCTCTTCATATCCAGGTCCATCAGGTATATGAGTTTTACGATAGTTATCCATTACTTTACCGTCTGCATCTACTACGACTAAAGAGTTAAAGTAGTTCTCTTCACTCTTTTCAAAATAACTTACTAATATAACAACACTAAGCTCTTTTGCAAGAGAAGAAAACTGTTCTATTAGTGAGTTGTTTTTTAGAGGAGTCGCTAAAGAGAAGTACTTTTCATCCATATCTTTACAAAAGTAAAGGGATGAAAAGAGTTCCGGTAAAAGTATGATCTGTGCACCGTTTGCATGAGACTCACGAACAAGAGCTTCTGCCTTTGAGACATTTGAATCTCTGTCATCACTCATCTGCATCTGGATAGCTGATACTTTTACCATAATCATTAACCTCTACTTGTTACTTCTAGAAGGTGAAAACCAAACTGTGTCTCGATAGGTCCGTAAAGTACTCCAACATCACCGCTGAATACTGCTTGGTCAAATTCAGGAACCATTTGTCCAGGACCAAATTTACCTAAATCTCCACCTTGAGAGCCTGATGGGCACTGAGAATGAGCTTGCGCTACGCTTTCAAATGAAGCTCCGTTTTCGATCTCTGCTTTTAAAGTATTACACTCGTCTTCACTTGCCACTAAAATATGTCTTGCTGTTGCGTAAGCCATAAATATCCTTTTTTGTTTTAATGGTGCAATTCTACAATAATTTTTATAATAGTTTTTAATCTTCATCATTAAAAGTAAAAAACTACATTTTATATTTATTATAACTTAACAATATATATATTATAATTCCATCAAATTAATCCAAAGGAATATAATGGAAACTGCGATGCCATTTAACAAAAGGTCACTAGAACATTTTCCTGTTCAGCTCTTTGCTATAGTTATGGGGCTTTCAGGCTTTGCAATAATCTTTGCAAAAGCCTATCATCTTCTGGATTTCTCTTACTGGTTTTACGCGACTATACTCTTCATAGATACAGTTTTGTTTTTAGTAATCTTTACAGCCTACATGCTAAAACTGCTTCACTACACAGATGCAGTAAAAAAAGAGTTTTTCCATCCTGTTAAAAGTTCTTTCATGGCGGCGATCTCTATTAGTTTTTTACTGCTCTCTATTGCCTACTATGATTTTGCTCCGACACTTTCCATACTTCTATGGTACATCGGGGCACCTCTTCAGTTGGCATTTACACTAATAATTATCAGATACTGGATACACAACGAGCTAAAAGTAGTACACAGTAACCCTGCCTGGTTCATCCCTATCGTAGGTAATGTTCTTGTTCCTATCATAGGAATTGAGGCTGCACCTGTTTATGTATCGCTATTTTTCTTCTCACTTGGAATGTTTTTTTGGATAGTTCTTTTTACCATTACCATGAACAGGATTCTCTTTCATCATCCACTAGCACAAAAACTTGTACCCACTTTTTTCATCTTTATAGCACCACCGGCTGTCGGGTTTGTAAGTTATCTCAAAATCACTAACGGCTCTATAGATATATTTGCAATGTTTTTATATTTCATTGCACTCTTTACGCTTTTACTGCTTCTGTTTATGATGAGGATGTACGACACAAAGGTTTTTTACATTTCATGGTGGGCATATACCTTTCCACTTGCAGCCATAACAATAGCCACACTTATGATGCAGATGATATTTCATAACACCTTTACATATCTGGCATCTATGGGTCTAATAGCTCTCACTACTTTGGTCGTTGGCTTTGTTGCCTTTAAAACTATACAAGCATACAGAGCTAAAAGCATCTGTATTTCGGAGGAAGCATAATGAATAAGTTATCAATTTTAGTAGGCGGTGTTTTAGGTTTAGTTCTTAGTGTATTTGTTATGGGCATAGGTTTTAAAATAGCTGCTCCAACCATGCTTTTAAAAGAGGTGAAGTCTTCATACGAGTTTGACAAAACTGTAGAACTGATTCAAAACAGAATAAACAAACAAGATGGCTGGCATGTATCAAGTGTTATAAATCAGCAAGAAGAGTTAATCAACAATGGCGGAGCAGATGTTGGAAGAGTAAAGATTATCAAGTTCTGTAATGCTAAGTATGCTTCTGAGATGCTAAGTGCTGATGAGAGCAAGTTCATGGCTACAAAGATGCCTCTTAGCATCTCAGTTTATGAAAAAAGTGACGGTCGTGTTATCATCGGACTAAGTAACGGTTATGTTATGGCCAGACTCTTCTCTGGAAGAAGAGAAGGCGTTATAATGGAGAAAGTCATAAAAGATATGGAAGAAGTTTTAAGCTTCACACACTTTAGATTTACACTTTTTTAAAAAGTATCATGAGCATTTTAAATGAGGAATAAATGTTTTACAAGCTCATGAACTATATATCGCTGATTATTTCACTAATTGCTATTTGCATAACTTCGCTAAATGCTTTTTCTAAAATTCGTGGATTATTAATATATTCATGAAAAGGTCTACTCATAGTTTCACTATTAAGAATGCTGATATGACAACTATCTGACCATACTAACTCTTGTGTTTTCTTATTTATCATATCTATCTTTATCCTTACTATAGGTTTATAATTATCATTATATATATGAGGATAAATTAGTCCATACATTTCTATTGTACTTGCTAAAACATAGTCTCCATTTTTAACAATTTTTTCTTTAAAGAAGTCATTATTATCTAAGGCTTTTTTTAACTCTTTTTGATAATTCTTTTTTATATCTATATTATTTCGTTCAAGATATAGAGCGAGTCTTTTTGAAGCTTTTTCATTTCCATATTTTTCTACCTTATCATTATTTTTCGACATAAAAAATGGATATATTGATCCACTAATATTGTTATCTATCTCTATAGATGTTATGTTATTTTTTACATCTATATCCAAATTTTTATTTGAACAAGAAACTAAAAATATAGCAGATAAAACTATATACACATATATTTTTAATTCTTTCATTTTATAATATCTCCATCAACTCTTTTAAACCTATACCATTCATTACCAGAAGCAACTACTGGCAAAGGTATTGGCAATACTATTAAAGCCGCACCATACTCGCTATCTTTAACATAAAGATATTTTTCATCCGATAAAAATTCTGTTGTATTTTTTACACCAGCAATAGCCACTATATTATGATTAGCTACTTCGGAATTATATTTTGAAATATAAATTGATTGATTATTTTCATCCGATAAAATATTTTTTTCAACTACTTCTAAAATATTAAAGTCTTTATCAAGCAATGAAATTTGTAATTTACTTTTTTTCAGTTTTAACTCTATATATTTTATAATTGTGTTGCTATTATCTTCAGTAGATATTTTTAGAAAATAGTGTAACGATGCTTTGCGTCTATTCTCTAAATCTATCTTATCAAACTCTAATGCATTTCTATTGTCTGAAATAAATCTATCAGCAGTATTGTTCATATATTCATGAGTATTGCCTACATCTATATTTTCATATAACCCATCAATACTATATTTAGTTGTTTCTTTTTTAACTTCCCATGACTTAGGTCTATCTTTATTAAAAGAACATCCTAAAAAGACAAACATAATTACTAAAGCAATAATATATTTCATTCTATAATCATTTTTAAGTAGTCTGCTACCCTAAAAGAGTTTGCATAGATTGTCCATGTGTATGGGACGCTTCCGCCAGTGGGCATGAAGCTGGCATCTGTGACGTAGAGGTTGTCTAAGTCATGTGCTTTACAGTTTTTATCTAGAACTGATGTTTTAGCATCTGTGCCGAAGCGACAACCACCTGCTACAAGGTTCGGTGGCGGTGAGCTTGAAATACCTATTGATATCTCGGTAGCTCCCATTTTCTCTAAAATCTTCTCAGCCATAGATGCCAGATGCTCTCCCACCTCAACATCTCTCTTATGACCATAAAGATTTATAGCTCCAACTGCTACACCATACTTATCTTTTACTTTATCATCGATGCTCACATATGTGTAGTCAGTCGGCAGCCAGTCGTTAAAAACTTCAAATGTTAAAACTCTTGAAGTTGTAAGTGTGTTGTGAATCTTCTCTTGGAGTTTTTTACCCCACATGATATTGCCATCATTATCGTAGAACTCTCTAGATGCACGAGAGATAATATTTGAGTGTTCAAAGAGAAAGTCTATTGTTCCGCCCTTATATTTTCTACCATTATTTTCATACTCATACCAGTCTTGAAGTGAGCGGTTAAAAAAGAGTCCCGGAGTCATAAGTTCTTTAAACTCTTCTTCGCTAAAGTCTTCTTTGTTTAGACGACCTGTTCCTGCACCACCGCCAGAGAAAATCAAGTTCTTTCCAACTTGCCCTGAGCTATTTGCCAGACCATTAGGAAAGTGCTTATTTTTAGAGTTTAAAAGTAGTCTTGAACTTTCTATAGCTTGAGCAGCTACTACAAATATTTTAGCATCTATAGAGTGAGACTTCATATCTTTGTCATAGTAGTGTGCTTTAGTGATTTTACTATTATCACTATCTAGTCGGTATACAAATGCTTCGCTAATTATCTTGGCATCACACTTTTGAAGCAGAGCTGCTCTTGCACTTCCCTTTGCTCCTGTAGCACAGCCATAACTTCCACAAAAATTACTATATGAACAACTGTTCCTACCTAATGCTGGGCTTGAAAGTATGGCTCTTGGAGTTGCAAAACTTTTGTAACCTAACTCTTTACAGGTCTTATCAAACCATTTTGTTGCACCGTTTACTTCCAATGGTCTGTATGGCATCTCATCACCTGATACTCCAACAACCATTTTAACTTTCTCATAATATGGATCTAAATCTTCAAGTGAGATTGGCCAGTCAACAACATTTGCTCCCTCTATATTTCCATAAGCACTTTTTAGTTTAAAGTCATTTTTCTGCATCTTATGAAAATATCCACTCATAAGATTTGATGAGCCTCCGACCATTGAACCATTCCAAAAGTTCCAGCCACTACTGAAACCTTCGTATCTCTGAATCGCGCCATCTTCTTTACGTTCATTTATAACGTGTTGTTCATCTTTTAAAAGAGGTGTAAACTTATCTCTACGTGAGACTGCTAACTCATCTTTTGAAAAGTCCTCTTCTTTGTAGTACTTTCCTTTTTCTAAAACCACTACATTAAAACCGGCATTTGACAGCTCATAAGCTATAGGAGAAGCACCTGCTCCACTTCCGACTATACAAACATCGTATTTCATAGCAGAGGCTCCTTAGGACGAGGCAGACCAGAGGCATGACCTAACCACTTCCATCCGCTTTCATTTTTGTTTACACCATAAATAGTATCACCTAAAACTGCTTCATAAATAAATCTTAACATTGTATCTATCCAGCTTTCACCCCAAGTATAAGTAGCGATTGATTTCAAAGTTTTTTGACGCTCATTTGAGCTTAACTTTATGTATGGTCTTTTATAAAGATCCATAGCCTCTTCGTCCAACCAGACAGCCCCGTTTTTTATATACCTCTTTGAATCTTCATCAACACGAGAGTGAGTTAAAATAAGGCTCAAATATGCTCTGGAGTTTATCTCTTTAAAGCTAGGAGCACTCTGTAGATCTCCATATAAATCTCTCTGTGCTAATGCAAGTGTGTCAATTATAGATGCAGATGCGAAAAGTTCTGTGTGAGGAAGAACAAGTGCAGTGGTACTAAAGGCAGTCTTTTTTAAAAAAGTACGTCTGGTTTTTAAAAACATGAGGTTATTATACTACACTAAATAATTACAAATGACTAACTTTACAATATCCATCTTTTGCTTCTTCATCATCATACTTATTTACAACATTTATAAAACATCCTACATTGAGAAGAAATATTTTTACAATTTTAGGATCAAAATGAATGCCTGAATTTTTTTCTATATATGAAAGAGTATCATCCAATGTCCATGAATCTTTATAGACTCTTTTATGCACTAAAGCGTCAAAAACATCGACTAGACCGACTATTCTTGCATGAATGGGTATATCTTCACCACTTAGCCCCATAGGATAACCTGTTCCATCCCACTTTTCATGATGATGCATAGCAATTTCTTGAGCTACTTTACCAGCCTTAGGATCACTTTTAAATGCACGTTCAAGAAGTTTTTTACCATTTACAGTATGTTTTTTCATCTCTTCATACTCACTGTCTGTCAATTTATCCGGTTTGCATAAAATACCGTCATAGATTGTGATTTTTCCGATGTCGTGCATGATCGACATTTTTGCTACCATTTTAGCTTCTTCATCAAACATTCCAAGGAGTTTTGCCAAAAGATATGTGTAATCACGCATACGTATTATATGAGATGATGTTTCTGTGCTCTTAAACTCCGTTACCTCTGAGAGCAGTTCTATAATGTCTTCACTAAACTCTGAACGCATTGACTCAAATAGTCCAACTGTCTCGATGTTTTGGTAAATCCTCGCATAAAACTCATCTCTGGAAAATGGCTTTGTTATGTAGTCATTTGCACCATCTTTTAAAAAACGACTCGTTGTGTATGAGTTTGTATCTGAAGTTAAAACAATGATGCTTAGATCTTTTTTGGTTCTTGTTTTTCTGATCTCTCTAACAAACTCCAGACCATCCATTACAGGCATATGGTAATCAGTAATCACTAACTCTATTTCGGGATAAGTTTCTAGCTTCTCTAAAGCTTCTTTTCCGTTACTTGCACTTATCACTTTAAAATGATGAAGCAAAAAGTTTTGCTTCAAAAAGCTTGCATACAGTGCAGAGTCATCTACGACAAGCACAAATTTTTCTTTGTTTGCTTCTAGCTGTTTGAGTTTTTCAACTACATAGATAGTGCTTTCAAAACGCTCTTTTAGTACATAATCAACTATTCTTGCAGTCTCAAAACCCTCTCTAAAGGATTCATCGAATATACCTGTAAAGACTATGGGAGCAACGTTATGTTTGTTTAACAGAGCTATGATTTCACCATTTGGTGCGTCAGGAAGGTTCATATCTGCTACTGCAAACTCATATCTTGTTTGGGATAGAAACAGTCTTGCCTCTTCATAACTCATGGCTATATCGAAATCAAAGTTGGTATATTTGTTTAGCAGTTCATCAAAAACCATACAGAGGGTTTTAGAATCTTCTATGATTAGTAGCTTAGCCATCTAAACCCACCTTCTATGATTAGTAGCTTAGCCATCTAAACCCACCTTCAATGATCTTAGTTGTGTATTTACGTCTAAATATAACTATTAGTAATCATATCATCTTTTTTCTTAAGATATTTATGCTTTTATGCCAGTGGAAGTTTTACACTAAAACAGGCTCCATCATCTAAATTTTTCAAACTTAAATATCCGTGCATATTTTTTTCAATTATGATTTTTGACATATAAAGCCCTATGCCTGTTCCTTGTCCTGTAAACTTAGTTGTGAAGTAAGGGTCATATATCTTTGCTTTGATATCTTCAGGAACTCCACCCCCATTGTCACATATATGAATATAAGCATTTTTTTCATCAGCTGTTACTTCAATAATAATCTTCTTATCTTCTATAGCATTTATTATCATTGCATCTTTAGCGTTGTTTAAAATTATGAGTAGAACTTGCTGTAACTCATTTTTAACATTACGGACATTAACTTCATAATCTAGTTTTAAAGTCACTTGGATACCAGAGTGTTCCAAAGTTGGTCTTACAATCGATAAAATACTCTCAATTGCACTGCTGAGTTGATAGATCTCTTCTTCTTTATCGCTTTTATAAAAGTTTCTGAAGTCATCAATAGTATCCGACATATACTTTATAGTACTGTCAACACTGTTATGAGTCTTTATAAAATCATCATCTTCCAAGGTACCAAGCTGTTGTTTAAAGTAAAGGTCTTGATTTAACAGACCCAGGTCATTAAGAGGCTGTCTCCATTGATGTGATATCTGCTCTATCATCTCACCCATAGATGCAAGTCTTGATTGCTCAATCAAGATCTTATCTTTTTTTCTCTCTAGTTTTAGCGCATCTGTTACGGCATTTTGTAGATTTTTATTATGATTTTTAAGTTTATATGTATATTCATCTTGTAGACGTTTAAAGCGTTCAGCCAAAGCTCCGGAAAGAAGAATCATATCTATCACAGATGCTATCTGCTGGGCATACTTCATAATTATATAACCCGACATCAGATTGAACTTACTAAGAGTAAAAAGTATAGTCCCTATCAAAAATATACCCCAGCCAAGCACAAAAAGTCTGATAGAGTAGTAATCTTTTTTAATGACCATAAGACCGGCTATAAAGAGTGCAGCAGGTACACCAGTTGCAAGAACAGCTCCAAGGATTATAGTGTTGTTATATGGAAGAACTATTGAAGCCAAGATTCCAACAGCAGAGATATACCTTAATGGTTGAAGAACATATTTGTTATAACGTGGAATATTTGTTTTTGCTTTTAAAAGCGTCTGAGAAAAAAGCATAAGTAAAAAGGTACTACTGTAAATAAATAGAACTGTGCTTTTTTCCTTCATCCACTGACTGTCTTGCCAAAGATATAGCATTCCCAAACCATCAAAAGAGAGTTGCCACAAAGCATAAGAGATTACAAACGATACATACAGAATATAAATTTTCTCTCGTGTATAGATATAAATAACACTATTGTAAAGAATCAAGATAAATAAAATCCCGTAATACATTCCTGTCAGAGTCTGGTTTAGATGCGTAGTCTCTAAAAGTGGTTTTGTGCTGATAATCTGCATCGGGACAAACATAGAACCCGTTGTTTTTACTTTCATATATAAAGTATAAGTACCTAGTGACTCTGCTGGCAGAGAAAAGAGTAACTTGTTTTGCTCTACATCCTTTTTAGCTTCACTATTTAAGTCCCCACTCTCTTTATGCATTAGTAAATTTTCTTTTTCATCAAAGACATAGATATCTACAAAATCCAGAAGCGCATAGTCAATATTTAGCCACCACTCCTTACTTTTCATCAACTCATCATAATTATATTGTAGTTTAAACCAATATGTCTGTGTTGAAAATCCGAAGTTTGGGATAGGCTTGTGATGAGAGATAAATTTTTCAGAGCGGATATCTTCTAAAGTTTGATCGCCTCTTTCATCAACATAGTAGTCAATACTTTGTCCAAGCTCATAAGCCGTCTCATTTTGATTTATAGTTAAGACGTCATTAGAAAATAAAAAAGCTGTTAAAAATAGTAATATTAAAATATGTTTCATTATATCTCCAAGAATTAGGAGATTATACATTAATATTATTAAACCGTTTTTAATTATTCATATTCAGAACTATACTGGCTATTAAAACATTATGCCATTAAGCAACATTTATTTTAATTTTTATATACGTAACAGTGTAGATTAGCACTTCCATAACCATAACCACCGTTGTTTTCTAATGCTGGAGCTCTTCCTGTATAACTGAAATAATCTAACACAACATTGATTGTATTCATATGAGCACCTTGAATATATTGTGCTCTTTTTATACACTCTTGTTCTGCTCTATGGGTTAGAGAGCGATAAACCTTACCATACTTATCATTTCCAAAATTTTCTGTAAAAATCATACCGTAGTCAATATGCATATATCCGTTAAATTTGCTAAAATCATGATTTTTATGATCATCTTTAACTACTAAATATAGTGTAGGATGGATATTAGTTGCATTAGCGCTATCTTCTTGTGAATCTTGAGAATCTTGGGAATCATCATTAGAAGAAACTGCAACTTTTTTTTGCTGCATCTTCATTGGTTTTAGACTATCTAGTTCTTTGTCCACTGAATTAAAACTACTATTTGCACCTGCTCCAAACAAACTTATCGGCATACACAAAACTAATAAAACGTATAAAACACTTCTCATCACACACCTCCAATTTTAGCTATTGATTTATTTTACATCTTAGAGGATTAAAATTATATAAACTAAATTTAACAGATATAACAATTGACATCTTTTTTTAAAATTGATATCATACCGTTATATATTTTATTATACAGAGGTTCAGTGTGGAAATAGAAGGTCGTATCTGGTTTAAAAAAGAGGGGAAAAATCTACTGGGCAATGGTAGAGTTGAACTTCTTGAAAAGATAGATGAGTATGGCTCTATATCCAAAGCATCAAGAGCTATGAAGATGAGTTACAAGGCTGCCTGGGACATGGTAGATGCTATGAACAACATATCTGATAAGCCTCTTGTTCAAAAAGTGACAGGCGGAAAAAACGGTGGCGGAGCACAAGTAACCAAAGTCGGTAAAGAACTCATCAATACATTTAAAAAGTTCAAAGAGTTTTATAACGCTCTGTTGCTTGAAGTAGATGAAAATGAGCTAAACAGTGACAACCACCTCTCGCTAATTCGTAAACTGCATATGAAAAGCAGTTCTCGAAACATGATTACCGGTCATATCAAAGAGTTTAACACAGCTGAGTATAACACCAAAGTCGAGATTGGCATCTCTGAAGAGAGTTCCCTTTATGCAATCATCCCAACTGCAACATTTATAGATATGGGCCTAAAACAAGGTGACAAAGTCTTTGCTCTTATTCAAGAGAGTTCTATCATGCTTTCTACTCATGAGCTTCATGGAATCAGTGCCAGAAATATCATCAAAAGCACTATCTCAGCGCTTAAGACAGATGCTGTAAGTACTGAAGTGAAACTATCTATCGGTAAAAATACTCTTACATCTGCTATTAGCAATGAGTCACTAAAATCACTTAACTTACAGATAGGTCAAGAGATATATGCGATCATAAAAGCTACAGATATTATTGTTAGCATCTAAGGAAACTAAATGAAAAGATTATTAATATTACTACTTCTTGGCATCTCAGTGGTGAATGCAGGGACCATAAGCATAGCCGTGGCAGCAAATGTAAGCTATGCAATAGAAGACTTAAAAAGAGAGTTTAACAAGACCCATCCAGAAACAAAAGTACGTGTAACTCTTGGAAGCAGCGGCAAGCTTACAGCACAGATAAAACATGGTGCACCATATCATATATTTATGTCTGCAAACATGAAATATCCACAAGCGTTATATCAAGAAAAAATAGCGATTACGGAGCCTGTTGTTTATGCTTTAGGTTCATTAGCTATTTTAAGTAACAAAAAAAGAGATTTAAGTGATGGCATCTATATACTTCAAAGTGAGGAAGTATCAAAAGTAGCGATAGCAAATCCAAAAACTGCTCCTTATGGAATAGCGGCTATGCAAGCAATAACAAATGTAAGGATTGAAAATGATGTGAAGAGTAAGTTTGTCTACGGTGAGTCTATCTCCCAAACCGTCTCTTACGCTGTAACTGCAGCAGATGTCGGGATAATTGCAAAGTCATCACTTTACTCATCTAATATGTCAAAATACAAAGAAAATGAAAACTGGGTAGCAGTCGATACAAAACTATACACTCCCATCCAACAAGGCATAGTCATGTTAAAAGATGACAAAGAGGTAAAAGCTTTTTATGACTTTATCCTCTCAGATGATGCAAAAAAAATATTTAAAGAATATGGATACTTACTACCATGAATAAATTCACTGCGACAATAACAAAAATAAAAAGTGTAGAAAATCTAAACATAGTAAATTTTGACTTCAGTGGTCAAAGCCTAAGTATGATGAGTCTGGATCTAAACGAAAAAGTAGATGTTGGATGCCAAGTCATACTCACTGCAAAACCAACTCACATAGCAATAGCAAAAGAGTTCAGTGGAGAGATAAGCTACTCAAATCAGCTAGATGCAAAGATAATAGAGATAAACAATGGTGAGCTTTTAAGCAGCATAAAACTAAATACGGGAGATGCCACTTGTGAGAGTATCATAACTAAAAACTCATCCCTCAGAATGAACCTAAAAGTAGGAGATAGTGTTACACTCTTTATAAAAGCAAGTGAGTTATCAATCAAGGAGATAATCGAATGTTAGAGATGCTTCAATCAATTGAATTTGCTCCTTTTGCACTATCATTTAAACTCGCCGGGATAACTACACTTATACTCTTTGTACTCTCAATGCCCCTTGCTTGGTGGCTCTCGCAGACCCGCTCTAAAAGTAAACCTGTTTTAGAAGCTATAACTGCTCTTCCTATAGTCCTGCCTCCATCTGTTTTAGGTTTTTACATCCTGATAGCCCTCTCTCAAAACTCTCCTATCGGTGCTTTTTTTGATGAGTATTTTGGGGTGAAGCTGGTTTTTAACTTTACTGGTCTTGTCATTGCAAGTTCATTTTACTCTCTTCCTTTTATGGTTCAACCTCTTCAAAGCGGATTTGAATCCATAAACAAAAATATGCTTGAAGCTTCTTACATAAGTGGTAAAAGTAAGTTAGAGACTATCATAAAAGTCGCACTTCCAAATATGAAACCCGCACTTATCACTGCGATAATCGTGACATTTGCCCATACGGTCGGAGAGTTTGGTGTAGTGCTTATGGTTGGTGGAAGCATCCCGGATGAGACAAAAGTAGCATCTGTAGCCATCTATGAGATGGTTGAGATTATGGACTATAGTTCTGCACATATTTACAGTGCTCTAATGGTTATTATGAGCTTTTTAGTTCTGTTGAGTGTTTACATCTTTAACCATAAAAACAATAATAAATTTGCTGGATTTCACCGATGATTGATATAAATATAAATAAAAAACTTCATGGCTCACAGTCTGATATGGAGTTATCTCTAAACATTAGCATCCAAGAAGGAGAGTTCTTAGCACTGAGCGGGAAAAGTGGAAGCGGAAAGACTACACTTCTTCGCATCTTGGCAGGGCTTGAAGATGCTACTGGAAATATAAAAGTCGGTGAAGATAGTTGGTTAGATGCGAAAACTAAACTGCCGCCGCAAAAAAGAGCCATCGGTTTTGTTTTTCAAGATTACGCTCTTTTTGATAACATGAGTGTTTTAAACAACCTTTTATATGTAAAAAAAGACTTGGAGCTAGCAGAGCATCTGCTTGGCATCACAGAACTTAGTGAGCTTAAAGATAGACTTCCAAACACTCTAAGCGGTGGACAAAAACAGAGAGTTGCACTTTGCCGTGCCATGATGAGACGACCAAAACTTCTACTTATGGATGAGCCTCTCTCTGCCCTTGATCCTGCTATGCGAACAAAACTGCAAAATGAGATTCTTACTCTTCACCGTGAGTTTAATACAACTACCATCATGGTTAGCCACGATCCTAGCGAGATATATAGACTTGCATCTAGAGTTGTAGTCTTAGAGAATGGACAAATTACAAACGACGGAAAACCTATAGATATACTTCTGCGAACATCGGGAAGTCAAAAGTTCTCTTTTAGCGGTGAACTTTTAGATATAAAAAAAGTAGATGTTATCTATATCGCCATCATCGCTATCGGTCAGCAACTCGTGGAAGTAGTTGTAAGTGAAGATGAAGCACAAAACCTAAATATTGGAGATGCAGTAGAAGTAAGTACTAAGGCATTTACTCCAATAGTCAGTAGTGTATAGCAAGCCATACAGTCTCTTCATCGGGTTTTGTCCAAGAGACTCTGTGTCTTGTGTGCGCGGGTATGTTTAGATAGTCACCCTCTTTTAGTCTTTTGTCTTTGGCATTCTCAAACTCTAAGATCGCCTCGCCCTTAAGCACTATTACCCACTCATTTCTCTTTTGATCGTACCACTCAAACTCTGTTGTAGTATGACCTTTTGAGATGATTCGCTCAATTTTAACAGACTCTTTTGAGATTATATCTTCAAAGAGTTCTTCTTTTATCTCGGCTGGAATATTTGCAAATATATTATACTTTTTCATATAAAATACGCACTCATATATCCAACGACCCTGCTTACATCTCCACTAGCATCTGCACTTGTTCTATAATCAAGTATGTGAGAGTTTAGAGATAACTTTTTTGCACTTAGCATCATCGCTTCTACTCCTATCATCCCGCAGGCTTCACATCCGCTAGTAAGTTTATGAGTATCCAGATTTGTAACAGCTTCCAAACAGATATTGTCCAACCTGTTGGCATCATCCAAGTCATAAAAATGGCTTAGGTCTGTACTTATAATAACACCGTAATCCTCATGTGCCAAAACAAAATCTATAATTTTTGAAACATCCTCTGCATACGCACTGCCGTACACCAACTCAACAATTTTTGCGTCCGGTATATAGTTTTTTAGAAATGGAAACTGTACCTCTGTGCTGTGTTCAAAGTGTGCACTTTGTAGACAGGTCAGTTCAAATCCATCTTTTAGCTTTTGGGTCATATCTCTGTCTGCTTCTATATCTCCAAACGGAGTCTCATAGCTTTGAAAATCACAAAGAGTGATTCCTGCAAACGCGACTCTATGAGAAGGTCCTATGATTACAAACTTTTTTACTCCGCTGCGTTGCAGAATCCTAAAAGCTATGTTTGCCGTATAACCGGAGTAGATATATCCTGCATGAGGGACTATAACAGCCCTGCTCTTTACATCCGGCAGAGTAAAGTTCTCTTCATATACTGTGTTGAAATGTTCAAAATATCTCTCAAGTTCTACTGATCTTGCCGGATAAAAACTACCCGCTACACTCATACTTCTTTTCATAACTTCTCCTTTTAAAGGGCTTCAACCTTGTCAAATTTTTCTTCTATATGTTCGACCCCATATCTGTAAATTTCAGGATGCTCTTTATATATTGACGGATTTGCTCCGGCTTTAAAACTCAGATGCTCCAAAAAATCCTTAGCAGAAGGTAACTGTTCCCACACCTGAGGTAAAAAGGTACCCTGATATCCGTGATGCTTTAAGATTAGTCCGTCAATCTTGGGCTGAACTTTTCTGAGTAAGTCTTCATAGTCATCATACTCTAAAATCTCCGGCTCACTCAAAACCGATACTTCAAGGTTTAGATGCGAAAGTTCATCAACACTCAAAGCCTTGAACCTTGGATCAGAAAAGGCTGCCGAGATCGCATTATGTATGACATCATCAATCAGTTTTCTGTGAGGGACAATAGAACCTATGCATCCACGCAAGTTATCGTCATACTTTAGAGTTACAAATGCAGCACCTTTTTTTGCCAAATATGGATACTCTTTTAGTAGGCTCACTTCATCAAGATTGTATCTCTCATCAAACTTACTTAGTATAGCACTCTTAGCAATTCGTAATAAAATAGCTTCAACCATTCTCACTCCTTCTTTTTAGTCACTAAAGCGACGTTTTTGTTTAATTGTACTTTTTTTTGCTACATTGTCATCACACTCTCCACTCTTCTGCAAGGCATACTTTGTCATAAATGGTCCAAGCATCTCATGAATAAACGTAGTCGCAATGATAATATTTAAAATAATAGGAGCAATACTGTCAAGTTGAGGATGGTTCTGTATAGAGAGTGCAAGTCCGATTGCTACACCAGCTTGCGGAAAAAGTGCTATACCCATGTATTTTTTTATAGTCTTTGAGCTCCCTGAGACGACTGCTCCAAGATAACTTCCAAGAACTTTGCCAACAAGTCGTAAAAGTGTATACAAGACGATGATAACAGGTATGGTTACCAACGCTTCCAAATTTAGGTACATTGCAGATAAAATGAAAAAAAGCATAAATATAATATTTGCCAAATGTTTATCAATCTCATCTTGAATAAGGTCAAAATCCTCTGAAGTGTTTACCATGACTATTCCCATGACCATAGCGCTTAAAAGAGGTTCAAGTCCGTAAAACTCACTCATACTGTAAACTAAAAAAACCAATCCTAAAGTAGCTATTGTCTCCATCATTTTAGAGTTTACAAATACTTTCTCAAGAAGCGTATTTACCAGACCGGCAATAGTTCCGAGTAAACTACTAAGTAGTAAAATAACAATAGCGTGTAAGATATTTATCCATTCAAAAACTTCACTGGCTACAAGTGATGTTCCTATAGTAAGAGCAAAAGTAAACATCATCAAAGAGATCACATCATCAAGGGCTACAATAGCTAAAAAAGTTGAAGTAAAAGTGCCCTTTGCTCTAAGCTCATGAACTATGGCAAGAGGAGTAGCAGGAGCAGTTGCAGTTGCTATTCCGGCTAAAAGTAAAGCTATCAGTAGCACTTGTGCAGTTTCAAAAGGAAAAACAGCACCTAGCATAACGAAGCCTACAGCTACGACTACAAAGGTTCCTATAGCCTGATAAAGAGTTATATAAATTACTTCTTTTTTGTGTTCATCAAGAAATGAGAATTTCAGTGTTGCTCCGACAAGAACTGCAATAATTGAGAGTGAAATATCTATAATGAGATGCGAGTGTTCAACAAAGTGTGCACTAACGATTCCAAGTAGTTGTGGTCCAATGATTAAACCAAGGAGTAGATAACCGACTACACGAGGAACACCTAGCCTAGGGCTAATCCAGCCGACTATGCTTCCTAAGACAAAGATGATTCCTATATTAAATAGCATCTCCATTACTTTTTCCTATGTTCTTATACATATATGATAGCACAAAACAACTATAAAAACAGCTGCAAAAATCTAACTGACTATATCACGAAGAGCATCTTCAAATCTCTCAAATCTAAACTCAAAACCACTCTCTAGAAGCTTTCTTGGATATACATCTTTGGAGTCCAATACTACTGTAGAGCCTTCTCCAAATACTAAATTTATCATGAATGCAGGAACTCCTAAAAAAGTTGGACGATGAAGGACTTCGCCTAGTATTTTAGTTTGTTCTATATTTGAAAGAGTATGCTTTGTTGTAAAATTAATCGGGCCGTTTAATTCAGGAGTCTTTATAATAAACTCAAAAGCTCGAACCAAGTCATCTATATGTATCCAAGAAATTATCTGATGACCTTCTCCTAGTTTCCCGCCTACACCCATCTTAAATGGAGGTAATATCTTTTGCATCGCTCCACCTTCTTTGGCATAAATAACTCCAAATCTAGCTTTTACACTTCTAACACCATACTCCTCAGCCCGCCTGGCTTCTGCTTCCCAATCTTTACAGATATGTGAAAGATAATCATCAGCATATTCAGTAGAATAATCATCGTGTTTTGCTTCTGAGTCATAGATGCCGACTGCAGATGCTGATATAAAAAGTTTTGGTTTTTCAGCACATAGAGCTATTGCATCTACGAGTTTTCTTGTTGTATCTATTCTAGAGTTGTAGAGTATATTTTTATAAGCTTTATCCCATCTGGCTAAGATAGTCGAACCGCTTAGATTTATCAAGACATCACACTTGTTTATATCTTTTGCAATATCTTCTACTTTTGTATTTTCTCTGATTTTGATGCCGATTACATCGTTGTGCTTAGATGCAAACATCTCTTCAAGTTTTGAGCCGACAAGCCCACCTTTACCACAAATAGCTATCTTCAATCTCAGTCCGTTTGGCATCTAACACTCCTTTAACACAATAATAAATGATTATATGTTAAAAAAAATAAGATGTAGCTTTGGTTATAGCTCTAGTAGTACCGTATCTCTTCTTGTAATTTCAAACTTTTTACAGGCACTCTCAAAAGCACCGCTCTCGCCTATGAGAATACACTTGTGTTTTGCTCTTGTAATAGCTGTATAGATTAGTTTAGTGTTGTGCATAATGAAGTGTGAAAAAGTCATAGGGATAACTACAATATCGTACTCCATACCTTGGACTTTATGAATGGTAAGAGCATATGAGAGCATCAGATGCGACTTTATCTCCTCATACTCGTAAACTACCACTACATCTTCATTTGGATAGAATACGAACACCTGTTCATCATCCTCTTCTATCTTAAAAAGAAGTCCGCTCATACCGTTAAATATGCGTCTCTGGTTTGAGTCTTCACCCATCTTAAAACCGTCCGCACTCCATGAAGTCATGTTCTCGTTTTTGGTGTGAACGACCTTGTCCATAAGCCTAAATTCACCGCCGCCTTTTTTGACACACTTTTTAGGATTCGGGTTGAAGTATTCTTGCAGGACTATGTTAAGATTGTTAGAGCCAAGTGTCCCGCCCTTCATCGGAGTTATGACTTGAAAGTAGTTTAGGTATTCTTTTATCTGCTTGTTCTTTAGTCGGTATCTGGCTTTCTCAACTGACTCTACAACTTTGTGAACTATCTCTGTAACTATCGCCTGAGCATTAGCCTCTCTCATCTCTTGCTGCTCTTGTGTTGATAGCTGATTTTTTATAGCATAGTAGTTTGGAATGCTAATATCTGTAAACTCAAAATCTTCATACTTTTGTCTATAAGAAGGAACTATTCCTTTACGGATATCGTTTGCTATAAGTGTTATAGCCTGATCTTCACTCTGTCTATAGATCTTTGTAAGTTTTACAGTAGGTGCCAACTCTAAAGTAAGAACATCACTCAAAACATTTCCCGCACCTATCGGAGGAAGCTGAGCGTCATCACCTACAACTATGACTATCGCATCTCGGTGAACCTTTGCCATAAGTCTTGCAAACAAGCTAGAGTTAATCATAGAAGCTTCATCTATCAAAACTACTCTAAATGGAAAGTCGTCTCTGTCTTCATACTTAACCAAAAGAGACTGGATAGTGGCACTCTCATAACCTGTAGTATCTGCGATACGCTGAGATGCAATGCCGCTGAGGGCACAGGTCATTATCTCTTTTTCTTCGTACCTTGTGTTTAATAGGTCAAGTATAGTTTTTGAAGTCGTACTCTTACCTGTTCCTGCATAACCAACTAAAAAGAGTAAAGAAGCACCTTCATTTATTTTTTGGACTGCTTCTTTTTGCTGACTCCCGAGTTTAAGCTCTTTGGTTGCCAAGAATTCATCTAAGTTTTTAACAAATCCACCGCTATCTTTTTTAGCCCTTGTAGTAAATGTATCATAAAGGAATTTTTCTGAGTCATAGAGTCTTGCAGGAGAGACTCTGTCGTTTTTCATAATGACTATGCTTTGCTCACTAACTCTCTCGATAAGTGCTGCTTCATAAAGATTATTTTTAGCGTTAAATCCTAGAAGCTCATTGAGTCCTGAAAAGAGTATTTCTTTTGCAACACAGCTGTTTCCTTGCTGCTCACAGTAGTTCATAAGTACATAGTCCATAGCTGAACTTATACGGTTTTCATCTTCCGGTTTTACACCCATTTTAAGAGCCAACTCATCAGCTCTTTTAAAACCTATAGAGTTTATGGAAGTAAGTATATAAGGGTTATCCTTTATCTTTGTACATGGTTCATCAACATCTTTCATAGCAGATGCGATGGTAGTAAGTAGAGCTTGTGAGACATCATAAGGGCTTAAAAACTCGCCAAGTTTTCTCATAGAACGAAACTTCTTCCAAGAAGTCTGAATCTTTTTAAGACGCTTCTCTTTTATGCCGTTAAACTCCAGAAGTTTCTCTATATCGTTATCTAAAATATCTATGAGTTTTTCATTTCCGAAGTGTTCTATGAGGTCACTGGAAATCTTTTTTGTAAAACCTTTTACAATTTTGTTTAGAAAGAAAAATAGTTGATTTTGATTTACTTTGATGGACTCAAATTTGAAAGTTTTTCCGTACTTTTTGCTCTCTTCCCAGTAACCGCTAAGAGTTATGGCAGAGCCTTTTATGTGAGCGACTTCACTCTCTAGGTAAGTTCCGCTAATCTTTTCACCGGTCTTTAAGACTGCGATGAAAAAACCCTCATCCTCAAATAGAATACGGTCTATTTGACCGATGAGTGTAGTGCTAAAGTTACTCAACTTCTAAAGCTTTATCAACACAAGCTTTTAAAGAAGTCTTATCTGCAATTATAGGCTTGACATTTTTTGGAAAATATTTTGCTGTTGTGTTTCCTATTGAAATAGCTGTATATGAATCGTTCCACGAAAAAACTTTAAAAAAATACTTTACTGTAGAGGGGGAGGAAAAAATTATTTTTGAATTCTTTGGTAATGTTTTTTCAGTTTGTTCTATAAAATTATTTTCATAAACAATTATATCCTCACATTTAACACCATTACTGTTTAAAATATTGATGAAGTCAGATACAATCTCTCTCGCTCTCAAATACAAAACTTTTTTACCTTTTAATTCTGGAAGAATCTCATAAGCAAACTCATCTCCATGTTTTTGTTTTCCACTAAACACAAGTTTTGCATCAAAGTCCTTAATAAGCTTTGCAGTTTGTTCTGAAATAGCATAAGAAGGAATTTTTCTCCAATCTTCACTTATTGAATCAACTGCTAAAACACCGTTTTTTGAACTAAAAATAAGTGCATCATAGTTAGAAAAGTTTATGTCTTGTTTTATATATTTTATATCAAAAAGAGGTATGTTTTTTGCAAATTTAACTTTATTATTATTTAACAGATATATATTTTGCTTTTTGTTTTCTATATATTTTAGTAATTTTTGAAACTTCTTTTTTAATAAAAAGCTTTTTTTTGAAAATTCTATGGACTTATCTTTTAAAACTCTAAATTGAATATTTTGTTTAGTTAAATAATATGTGATTTTAAAAAACTCTAGTTCTATAAATCTATTTGCGTAATTAGTATCATAAAAGAGAGTTTCTGTTTTCTTGTTATACTCATAATATATCAAATTAAGAGGATCAATTATCTTTTGTATATTCACTGTTTCTTCCTAAATAAAATGGTATAAGTATAACACTTCACAGGCAACCAATTCTAACTAAGAATTAGTTTTTAACTCTTTTCATTCTATCAGACTCTTGAGCTTTATAAAGTTCAGCACAACCACGTGAGAGTTCACGAATTTTAAGGATATAGTTTTGTCTCTCAGTTTGAGAGATAGCTTTTCTAGCATCTAAAACATTAAATGTGTTAGATGCTAGCATACATAAGTCATATGCTGGGAGAGGAAGTCCAGCTTCTAAAGCTCTTAAACACTCGTCACTCTTTGCAGTAAAATCAGCAAATAACATATCAGTATCCGCTATTTCGAAGTTGTATTTTGAGAACTGGATTTCACTCTCTTTATGAACATCTTTATAAAGTGTTTTTCCATGCTCATTCTCATTCCAAACGATGTCAAAAACATTGTCAACACCCTGAAGATACATAGCAAGTCTCTCAGTTCCATAAGTAATCTCAACAGCTACAGGATTACACTCGATACCGCCAACTTGTTGAAAGTAAGTAAACTGAGTAACTTCCATACCGTTTAACCATACTTCCCAACCAAGACCCCAAGCACCAAGTGTTGGAGACTCCCAGTTATCTTCTACGAAACGGATATCATGCTGAGATACATCAAGACCCAGGTACTCTAATGATTTTAGGTAAAGCTCTTGAATATTATCCGGAGATGGTTTTATAAGAGCTTGAAATTGATAGTAGCTTCCAAGTCTGTTAGGGTTTTCTCCGTATCTGCCATCAGTCGGACGACGTGAAGGCGCTACATAAGCAACAGACCAAGGTTGTGAATCTAGTGAGCGTAAAAAAGTAGCCGGATGAAATGTTCCTGCACCTGCCGGAATATCGTAAGGCTGAACAATGTTACATCCCTGTTTCATCCAAAATTCTTGAAGTTTTAGTAGCATTTCGCTGAAAGTAATCATATCAAAAGTACCTATATTAATTTTTTTGGCATTATACCATTTTACAAACTATATCGCCTACTTCTTTGTTTAAAGAGTTTGCGACGACATCACATTTTACTTTGAGAAGAAAACATATGTCTTTTCTATGCGATGGACTCATACATTCGTAGTTTCCCATACCTTTAGATATAACCAAATCAACAGAGTCAAAAAGCTCTTTAGACTCAGCATTTGCACGATTATATGTAAAACCGGGAGTGTTAACACCACTGTCTACCAAAGAGCAAAGTTTATCAAAACCTGCTTCTTTAGCTTCTTTCATAGTCACATCGTTTATGATTGGATTTCCTCTAACCATATATGAGTACTCTGCATCCGGATAGAGATCTTTCAGAGTTTCAATGAAAAGATAGTCAAAAATATGTTCACCGACATTATCACCTATGACTAAGACGCTTTTAGCGTTAGATAGTTTCTCTCTAAACTTATCAAAATCATTGTATGCAAAAGCAGTATGAAATACTTTTGATAGTTCTTCTTCTAGGCAAAACTCAACTGCAGCAGCAAGATCTATAACATTTCCTGCAACGGCAGTTTTTGTAGCAGTTAAAAGCTTATCACTAGAGTTGCTGAGTTCTTCTTTTACAAGCGGAACAAATGAGAGTGCTTTTTTAGTAGATAGTGCTTTTACTTCTTCATAAAGGTCAGTCTTATTGGCTATTTCAGCCATTTTCTCATAAACATAAGAAGCAATTTCAGGGGGATTGTCATCAAAGGAGAAGTCAGAGCTCATCTCTTTAACTGTGGAGGTCATTTTATCTTTTAAAGACTCAGATGCGTTTATGGCATCTGCGACTTTAACACTTTGGTTTATTATGCAACCAACACAAGCTTCATCTATCGTCATTAGTTAGTATGTTCGTCGATTGCTTTGTTCCACATTAATTTATATTTTCTTCTCATGAACTCAACTTCTTGTTGAGAAAGTTTTAGTTGTTCTTGAAGTGTGTGGATAGTTTTACGATCTTCGTCGTATAGTTCTTGAAGAGAAGACAGAGCTTCTCTTAAAAACTCATTTTCATTTTTAACAGAGACTATTGTCTCATCTTTGGCATCTAGGACTTTTTCATGAAGGTTGATGATAGTGCCTATTGTCTTTTCAACAAACTCAGGTTGCACTAGCATCTCTTTAGTGTTACGAGTAGAGAGTTCTCTAAGTTGAGCCGGAACCACTTCGTGTGAACCTTTAGAAGGGTCAATCATTCTAACACCATCTTCTACTTTTACAGTCAGTTTTCCCCGATCACATAAATCGTCAATCGCGTTTATGTCTAAACCAGTAAGCTCCATATACTCTTCATCACTCATCCACTTCATTTTAACCCCTTATGTAGGAAAAATCTATATGCTGATAATTGTCTCTATTTCTAAAGAATCCATTTCAACTTTTTTAGCTTTAGCAATTCTATCTTCTTTCAGTTTTACTGATAATTCTTCATTATCAAGTGCTAACATCTGCATAGCTAAGTAAGCAGAGTTAATAGCTCCAGCTTTTCCTATAGCTACTGTAGCAACTGGCATTCCAGCTGGCATCTGTACAGTTGAAAGAAGTGCATCGATTCCACTTAAAGCAGAAGCTGACATCGGAACACCGATAATAGGCTTAACAGTCTTAGAAGAAAGAACACCGGCTAAGTGTGCAGCCATACCAGCAGCAGCAATAAATACTTGAGCACCTTTTTTCTCAGCTTCTTGGATATAGTTAGCTGTTCTCTCTGGTGAACGGTGAGCTGAAGAGATAATCATCTCATAGTTAACACCAAAAGCTTCTAAAGTGTCTGAACAAGACTTCATTATTTCATAATCACTTTTTGAACCCATTACGATTGATACAAATTTCATGTTGTTTTTTCCTCGAATATTTTTTTGGAATTATACACTTTTTTTTATTTCTTTGGATATGTTCCCATATCCGGATGTGCCGGAATTCTGAAAAAAGTATATGATGGGAACGTTGTAGGTAAGGAGATAGGATTTACGTTTCCACTATGAACTTCTTCCCAAATTTTTCCATTTTGAGCTTTTAGCTGTTTTAGTTTTAAATAAAACTTTCCATCTCTCTCGTAAGTCGTACCAATATCATTATCTACTATATCCACTACTGAGCCAAGAGGAAATACTACTTCCATCTCATCATTTGGTAGAGTTTTATACTTACATAAAAAGTGAGTTCCTTCTTCATTTACTTGACCACATACTTGGTGAGTTCCAAGTTGCATAGTAAAATCCAAACTTTGAGTATCGTGTTTTTCAAATGGTCTTGAGATAAGATAAGCATCTGTATAACCGCGATTTTGAAGTGATTGAAGTTCATACTGATATCTGTCTGCATCATCTTTACCCACGTAAAAATCATCTAAAGCCATTCTGTAAGCTTTAGCAGTTGTAGCAGCGTAATAAGATGTTTTTGTACGACCTTCGATTTTAATAGAATCAATTACGTCACTCTCTAAAATCTCTTGCATATGAGATGCAAGATTTAGATCTTTTGAGTTCATAATGTAAGTTCCTACCCCTTCATCTTCTTCAAGTCTAAATAGTGTTCCTGTCTCAGGATTTGCAGCATACATCTCATAAGGAAATCTACAATCATTTGCACAAGAGCCACGATTTGGAACACGTCCGCTTTGAAGTGTAGAGATAAGGCATCTTCCACTATACGCAAAACACATAGAACCGTGTACAAAAACTTCAAGTTCTAAATCTGGAAGTTCTTTTTTTATAGCTATAAGGTCTTTTAGTGAGATCTCACGCGCTGTAATAATTCTCACAGCACCCATGTCATAAAAAACTTTTGCGTCTAAAACATTCATAACATTTGCTTGAGTCGATAGATGCAGAGGAATCTGAGGAGCTAACTCGTGAGCTAACTTTAAAACACCTGGAGTAGCGACAATGAAAGCATCTGGCTTCAACTCTGCCATTGCTAAAATATGTTTTTTTAAGAGGGAGAGTTGAGAGTTAAATGGAAAACCGTTTATTGTAGCATATACTTTTTTACCGCGAGCATGAGCGTAGTCTATACCTTCTTTAAACTCTTCCATACTAAACTCTTTACCAGAGCGAATACGAAGTGAGAAGTGACTCACCCCGCCATAAACAGCATCTGCACCAAAATCAAGTGCAATTTTTAATTTTTCTAATGTTCCTGCTGGAGATAGTAGTTCTACTTTACGCATTAATTTCCAAACTGTGCTAATAGTGCTTCAATATCATCTGTAGATGCCAAATCATTATGAGTATCACCTGCAATATGTTGTGCAGATGAAACTCTTTTTTCATCTTCTATTCTACCCTCAAACAAAGTATTCATGTATTTAGAAAGTGCACGCATAACATTTATAACACGTTCTATTTTTTGACGATGGATATCTTGGTACTGCATAATATCCATAACACTCATTATTGAATCACCACTGTTTTGAAGCATCTCTAAAGTCTCATTTGTATCATTTAGTGCTGCTTCATTCTTTTGGAGTTGAGTTTGAAAAGCTTCAACATCCGGAAACTTTGTACTCAGTGTAGTAAATAGCTCAATATTTGAAGTTAGTACTTCAATAGCATTACTAATATTTTCTTCTTTTTCCATCAAATCGTTACTAATAACTTCAATGATGTCAAAAATCTCAGTAGCTTTTTCTTCACTCTCCTTTGTTACATCGTCAAGCTGGTGTACCATCTTGTTTTCATCTGTAGCTGGAAGCGGCCAGTGATGCGATGTATCATCACTGTAGCCAGGAGGAAGACCAGTATCTGCTGAGTCATTTGAAGGCGCAGGTTCTTCAGTAATCTCTTCTGAAGTCTCTTCTTCAAGTCCATCAATATCGTCGATTTCCCCATTCATCATAGCATCTAGTTCTTCTTGAGTCATTTTAATTCCCTAGCCAAATTTATTTATTGTCACTATAATAGCATAAAAACCTATAAGTTTTATTTTAGAGGCAGCAAAATGATAGTCGATTTACACAACCATACTCCACTTTGTAATCATGCAGAGGGAGAAATATTTGAGTATGTTGAAAAAGCAATAGAATCCGGTACAAAATGTTTTGGTTTTTCAGATCATGCACCAATGGATTTTGACCCAAAATATCGTATGAGTTTTGATCAGATGCAAGAGTATGAGCAAGCTGTACTCAATGTAAAAGAAAAGTATAAAGACAAAATAGAAATACTCCTTGCTTATGAAGTTGATTATTTAAATGGTTATATGGATGAAAGGGTTTTAAACGCCGATGTTGACTACCTTATAGGCTCTGTACATTTCATAGATGAATGGGGCTTTGACAATCCTGAGTTTATAGGTCATTATGAGCACGAAGATATAGACATTATTTGGCAAAAATACTTTAATGCTATAGAAGAGTTGGCCAAGAGTGGGCACTTTGATATTGTGGGGCATCTTGACCTTATAAAAGTATTTAAATTTATGCCGAAAAAAGATATAAATTTGATTGCAAAAAATGCTCTACAAGCAATCAAAAAAGCTGATATGGTTTTAGAATTAAATGTAGCAGGATACAGAAAACCTGTAGCTGAGGCTTACCCGTCAGCTTCACTTTTAAAACAGGCGTATGAGTTGGGCATTCCCATCACATTTTCTTCAGATGCACATAAACCAGAACAAGTTGCTCTATTTAATGATGAGATAACTAAAATGGCAAGAGATGCAGGTTATACAGAGTGCGCCATTTTTAGAAAAAGAAAAAGAGAGATGCTAAACTTTTAACTTTTAACTTTTTGTATTTACCAGCCACATGGAAAAAATATCTAAATAGTCCCAAAAACTTTGAATATATTCTTCTGTAATTCCTTCTTCAACAAGGGCTTCTAAAAGTGGAGCATAAAGAGCCAACCAAGCTTTACGGCTCTCTTCATCGATGCGAAACGGTGCATGTCTTCCAACCATTCTCGGCTCACCTCTACTTTGTTCAAAGTATCTAGGTCCTCCAGAGATCTGAATAAGAAAGTCAAAAGCGTGTTGTTTTGCATCATCAAAATCTTCTTCATCATGTACAGGAAATAGAAATGCTATGTCGCTATCTTTGATTAGATCGTAATGATCAAAAACTAATTTTTTAAATCTCTCTTCACCAACCTCATGTAAAAAACCTGGGTGCGGTTTGGTTACAGGTGGTCTTACTCCGATTTGTCCGTCACTAATTGTTAACTTCATTGAAAACCTTTAAAAATTTGTTAGAATTATACAAAAATATAATAAAGAAATATAAATGAATGTATCACCTGACTTCTCACCATCTATAAAAATAATGAGACCATACTTTATGCTATCTGGCTTTTTTTATCTCTTAAGTATGATTTGGCTCTTTTTTATCAATCCACAGAGCACACTTGATGATTTGCATATTATTGCTTGGGTGCATATCTATATGCTAGGCTTTGTGATGATGTCTATATTCTCAGCTATGGCTCAACTTGGCCCAGTAGTAGTTGAGACTAAACACTACAACGTAAATGTATTTAAATATATATGGATTTTTCTAACACTCGGACTAATTCTGATGGTTGCAGGCTTTTACATTAATATGAAAATCCTAACAATCGGTGGTTTTTTTGTTCTTATTGCTATGAGCATCTACGCCGTAGAGTTCTTTTTAACTCTAAAGCGTGCCAGAAGAAAAACAAGCATTACAAATGCAATGAAAATGAGTAGTCTATTCTTGCTTATTGGAATCATAAGCGGGTTAATTATGGCTTCTGGTTTTAACGGCTACATAGATATAGCCCCACATTCGATTTTAAAAACTCACACCTTCGGTCTTGTCGTTGGATTTGTAATACTATTGATAATGGGAATATCAATTATTCTTGTACCTATGTTTGGGTATTCTAAACGTATAAGTGATAATGAGTTCTCAAACAGTTTCTATACTCTGAGCTTTGCAGTTGTTACTATGCTTTTATCTCCATTGTTTCTAACTATATACTTAGAGTACCTGGCTTATGCACTAAGTGTTTTGGCAATACTACTCTACTTTTATCAGTTATTTAAAATGACTTCTTCAAGAAAAAGAGTAGTACATGATATCTGGGCTAGATCTATGTATGTTGGTTTTAGCTCTTTTATTATTTCATTCTTATTACTAGTCTCATATATATTTACAAACGATGTTCTTATATTAAAGCTTGCTATGTGGATTATGCTTATTGGTTTTTTTGGTTTTTTAATCATCGGTAACTTCTACAAGATCATTCCCTTCCTGATTTGGTTTCAAATCTACTCACCTTTGATTGAAGAACAAGAGGTTCCAATGCTACATGAACTCATACCTAAAAAGCTAACAGACTTACAATTTATTTTTTCATCTATAGGGCTTGGAGTATCAGCACTTGGTATGTTAATCAGTACATATAGCATCTTTTATACGGGAACCATATTCCTCATTATTGGAGGGATACTATTCTTTATATCTATATATAAAATGTTCGAGAAAAATTTATAAAGCGATTTTAAAGATTAGCTTTGTATAATACCTCCATATTAATATTTAACAAAGGAAATTGTAATGGGCAAATATATAGAATTAACTGGTGCAGATTTTGAAGCAACTTTAAGCGAAGGCGTATCTCTTGTAGACTTTTGGGCACCGTGGTGTGGACCATGTCGTATGATCGCTCCAGTGATCGAAGAGTTAGCTGAAGACTATGATGGAAAAGCTAAAATCTGTAAAGTAAATACTGATGAAGAGCAAGATATTGCTGTTAAATTTGGTATCCGTTCTATCCCTACAATCATGTTCTTCAAAAATGGAGAAATGGTAGACCAAGTTGTTGGAGCACAATCAAAACAAGCTCTAGCTGAAAAAATCGACGCTTTATTAGCGTAATCTTACAGGAACTTTGAGAGTGGCAAAGGGAGGGGGCAAGAGCCTCTTTTCTGTAACTACTCTTCTAGCTTCATTCTTTGGCGCCGCTATGATAGCCGGTGCTTTTGCTTACTTCAACTATAAATTCTCAGAATACAAGTTTATTGACTTTAAAGAGTGGATCTTTTATGAAAAAAGTGACATCTTTTCTCCTACTGCAGAGAAGTATGTTGTAGTCTTCTATAGCTCTAAAGAAAAAGACACAATGAACCTACTTTCTAAAACAAACCTTAAGCTACCAATACTGGCAATTGACTACTATAATGAAGTCAAGGAAAACAGCGCAGGCACGACCTTTTTAAGAAGTGGTACAAAGAATTCACTTAGCTTTATTCAGAGGTTTAATATCTATGAATCACCATCTATTTTTTTTATAAAGAAATCAAAAGAGTCTCTTTATAAACAAGATAGTATGATACGAAAATTAGATAATTTAAAAGAATTGGCTTCACAAGTTGAAGCTCTATAAGGAATAAATAAATGATATTAGATTGTGCAATTATCGGTGGTGGTCCCGCTGGTCTTACAGCTGGATTATATACAACTCGCGGTGGTTTAGAAAACGTTACAATGTTTGAAAAAGGTATGCCTGGTGGTCAAATTACTCAAAGTTCTGAAATAGAAAACTACCCTGGTGTTACTGGTGAGATAACAGGTATGGATCTTATGATGCCGTGGCCTGAGCAGTGTCAAAGATTTGGTCTAAAACATGAAATGGTAGAAGTTCTTCGTGTTAGCAAAGAAGGTGATATTTTTAAAATACACAAAGGTGACGGAACTATTTCTCAAGCACATAGTGTTATTATCGGTACAGGTTCATCTCCACGTCGTGCAGGCTTTGCGGGAGAAGATGAATTATTTGGTAAAGGTGTAAGTACTTGTGCTACATGTGACGGCTTTTTCTACAAAGGAAAAGAAGTTGCAGTTATCGGTGGAGGAGACACTGCTTTGGAAGAAGCACTTTATTTAGCTAAAATATGTTCTAAAGTTTATCTTGTTCACAGAAGAGATACATTTCGTTCAGCTCCAAACACAGTTGAGAGACTAAAAAGAACTGAGAATATTGAACTTGTTTTAAACTCAGTTCCTGATGAAGTTTATGGAGATAACATGGGCGTAACTGGTCTTCGCGTTAAAAATAACAATGGTGAACTTCGCGATATTGAAGTTCCTGGTGTATTTACATTTGTTGGAAATGACGTAAATAATCAAGCTCTTATCCAAGAAGATGGAAGCTTCTTATGTGATATGAACTCTGCAGGTGAGGTTATAGTAGATATCAGCATGAAAACTTCTGTAGAAGGTTTATATGCGACAGGTGATATGAGAATCGCTGCTCCTAAACAAGTTGTTAGCGCAGCTGGCGATGGTGCTGTTGCAGCACTGCAAGCTATCTCATATGTAGATGAACTGCTAAATTAGGCAGATATATAAATTAAAGGTATAAATTAAATGGTAAGAGTTGGTGTATTTGGCGCAAATGGTAGAGTTGGACAATTAATCATAGATGATTTAAAAGAGAGTGAAAATATTAGTTTAAGTTCTGTTTTCGTTAGAAACGAGCTAAACTTCTCTATTGATCCTTCTGTTTTAGTAAGCACAGATATAAAATCGTTTTTAAACGGTTGTGACATAGTTATAGACTTTTCACTTCCAGAAGCCTGTGAAGCTCTTTTAGAAGCAGCTATTAAGACTCCAAAACCACTTGTAATCGGTACAACTGGTCTAAGTGCACATCAACTAAACCTTTTAAAGCAAGCTAGCGAAAACATGCCTGTACTTTATGCCACAAACATGTCTTTGGGTGTAGCACTATTAAACAAATTAGTTTTCCAAGCTGCAGCTGCACTTGATGGTTTTGATATAGAAATCGTTGAGATGCACCACAAACATAAAAAAGATGCACCAAGTGGTACAGCACTTACTCTAGGCGAGTCTGCAGCTGCAGGTCGCGGCCTAGACTTAGATGAAGTTCGAATAAGTGGTAGAGATGGAAACATCGGTGAGAGAACCAAAGACGAGATAGCTGTTATGGCTATTCGTGGTGGAGATATAGTTGGTCGCCACACTGTAGGCTTTTACAATGATGGTGAGTTTATAGAACTGAATCACACAGCAACTTCAAGAAATACTTTTAGTAAAGGTGCTATAAGAGCCGGAGCTTGGCTAGTAAACAAAGAACCGGGTTTATATTCAATAAGTGATTGTTTAGAGTTGTAAAAACATTATAAAAAATTTAGGACAAATTCAGTATAATTCGCAAAATGGATTAAATGCAGTATTTTGAGTTTACCTCAAAAAACGTCACAATTGTAGAACAAGGAAAATAATTTGCTAGAAGATGTTAATGAAAAATGTGCTGTTGTAGGAATTTATGGTTATAAAGAAGCTTCTAAACTAGCTTACTTTTCGCTGCACGCACTTCAACATCGTGGACAAGAGGCAGCTGGTATAAGCTCTTCAGATGGAGAAAAACTACACACTATCAAAAAACGTGGTTTAGTTATGCGTGTTTTTGATGAAGCTAAACTAAAAACGTTAAGTGGTTCTAGTGCTATCGGGCACACTCGTTATTCAACTGCCGGAGATGACTCAATTCTCGATGCTCAACCGGTATTTGCCAGATATGATCTTGGTGAAATGGCTATCGTTCATAATGGTAACCTTACAAATGCAGAAGAAGTTCGTAACAAGCTGATTGAAAAAGGTGCAATTTTTCAAACTTATATGGATACAGAAAACCTTATCCATCTTATAGCAAAAAGTGAGCAGAAAAAACTACTAGACAGAATCATAGATGCTGTTCAAAGGATTGAGGGTGCTTTTTCACTTGTATTTTTAAGTAGAACAAAAATGTTTGCTATGCGGGATCGTTTTGGTTTTCGTCCTCTTAGTTTAGGTAAATTACCAAATGGTGGTTACATTGTGGCATCTGAGACTTGTGCATTTGACCTTGTTGGTGCTGAGTTTATACGTGATGTTGAACCTGGAGAATTACTTATATTTTCAGAAGGTAAAGAGCCTAAAAGTATAAAAGTTTTTGAACCAACACCTAAACACTGCATATTTGAATATGTATATTTCGCTAGACCGGACTCTGTTGTATTTGGTCAATCTGTGTACCAAACAAGAAAAAATATGGGTAAAGAACTTGCTCATATTAAACCTGTTGAAGCAGATGTTGTTATTCCTGTTCCAGATGGTGGTGTTCCATCAGCTATCGGGTACTCTCAAGAGAGCGGTATACCGTACGAAATGGGAATTATGAGAAATCATTATATCGGTCGTACATTTATTGAGCCTACTCAAGAGATGCGTGATCTAAAAGTTAAAATGAAGTTATCTCCTATGGCAGATATCATTAAAGGCAAAAGGGTTATTGTCATTGATGACTCTATTGTTCGTGGAACAACTTCAAGAAGAATTATCAGAATGCTAAAAGAAGCCGGAGCAAGTGAAGTTCACATGCGTGTATCTTCTCCTCCAACTACTGATCCTTGTTTTTACGGTGTAGATACACCTGATAAAACAAACCTAATCGCTGCAAACATGACAACTGATGAAATATGCAAATATATAGAAGCTGACTCCTTAGCTTATCTAGATGAGGCTTCACTTCTTAGAAGTGTAAATACAGAAGAAGACAACTATTGTACAGCTTGTTTTACAGGTAAATATATCGTTTAATGCAACAGATATATACTTTTGGCAACTACTTAAAATCTAAGTTTGCTTGCAAAGTTTACAAGGTTGGAATCAATATCTCCGGCTTTACTTGTCCAAATATAGATGGTACAGTTGCAAAAGGCGGTTGTACATTTTGTGAAAACGATTCTTTTAGTGCTAGTACGGGTGAGACTCAAGAACTAAAAGGTTTTCACCTAAACCTACACTCAACATCAAATCCAAATCTTCAAAAACAACTAGACCAACTAGAAATGCAATTTAATGCTATCAGCAAAAGACAGCGTGAGGAATATGGCGCTGAAAAATTCTTAGTATATTTCCAATCATTTACAAATACTTACGCACCATTTGAGACTCTAAAAGCTCTCTATGACAAAGCTTTATCATTTGATAACGTTGTTGGTCTAAGCATTGGTACTCGTTCAGACAGCATAACAGATGAGACTCTTGAGTATCTAGCCGAGTTAAACAAAAATAAAGAGATCTGGATAGAATTTGGAATACAATCAGTTTATGATGAAACACTAGATAAGATAAATCGCGGTCATACCAGTGATAATGTAAAAGAGTGGATTTTAAAATCAAAAGAAAAAGGTCTTAACGTTTGTGGGCATTTGATATTTGGTCTGCCTGATGAAGATCAAGAAATGATGTTAGAGACCTCTAAACAAGCATATTCGTGGGGGATTGATTCTGTAAAATATCACCCACTTTATGTAGTTAAAAAGACTGCTCTTGCAAATGACTTTACAAAAGGAAAATTCACTCCTATTAGCGAAGAAGAGTATCTCGATGTTTTAGTAAAATCAATCGTAATGAAACCAGACAATGTTTCAGTTCAAAGAGTTACAGCAGGCATTAATGACTCTTCACTGCTATCACCTGATTGGTGTAGAAATAAAAATATACAGATTAAAAATATAAATAGAGCATTAAAATCACTAGGACTTAAATACTAGTAGAGCACTTTTCTCTTAGTGCCCCATTATTTTCACAAACTCTGCAACACTTCTAAAATATGGTGGCCATCCGAAATAGACTCTAAAAGCCTTAGCTTCTCCAGGTTTTAAGTTAGTAGCTACTACAAACTCTTTTACTATAGTTTGAGGCTTATACAAAATATCTGCACCACCACTAAAGAAATCCATGAAACCACTAGGTTTATAAAAGTTACCGCCTTTTACATTTCCTGTTGCATGACCTTTATTTACAAGTTTAATCTCTATAGTAACTGTACCGATTTCATGATTCCCTTCATTCTTTACTATACCCGTATATACAATTTTCTCAATTCCTAAAAGTCTTTTATTTTCTAACTTATATATTTTTGGAATTTTTGTGTACTTATCAACAACAACTATTGAGAATCCAGCCATTAGTACAGTAATTAATGAGACTGATACCAACATAGGAAAAACAAGTTTTTTATTTGTTTGTTTAAAAGCAGAAACGACACCACCAATAAATATAAAAAGAATTACAGCAAGTACTATATAGTGCCAGTAATTAAAAAGGGTTGTCATTTGCATTTTGCTCCAATTGATACGTTAAAGTCTTTTGAGTATGTGAAAGGTTCAATGATTATTTTAAACTCTCTTATTTCACCAACCGCAATATCTTGTTCTACAATCGACATATCTGCAAATGATTTGAATGAATACAGATAGTTCTTCATTTCATTCTTACTTACTTTACTAGCACTTGCAGTAATATTACAACTTGTAAAAAATCTGTTCGATTCATTTGTTATTTTACCTCTTACTACGACAGCTTGTGTAAAGTTCAACTTCTTTTGGCTGGTAAGTTCTGTAGTGTTTTTAAATATATAATCATGCATCTTTACATAACCGACAGTTGGTCCAGCAATAAGAATAGTGAATGATAGAAGTATAAGAAGGATTGCTAATGCAGTTTTTTTTCTAAGTACAATACCTAAAATTATAAAAAGGATAAAAAGCACAAAAACACTACCAAAAAGAATGTAATCATAAGTAATCAATTCATTTATAAAGGCAGTTATTTTTGCTTTCATAATGTAAGTCTCCTTTTATCTAAAGCAAGCTTCATATAAAATTCCTCTCACAGAAGCTTTGCCTGTCGGCAAGAAAGAAATTTTCACTTAGTTTTCTCTTGAGTTTTTCTCAGCTATTCCACTCATGTCAAATCTACGAGCGAGTTCTTGCTTAATGCGGTCAGGAGAGATGTTTTTCACAGCAAGAGCTACCAGCATGTGATATGTCAGATCAGCTGCTTCATATATCATCTCCGACTCATCATTATCTTTATATGCAAAACTAAACTCACCGGCTTCTTCTACAACTTTTTTTAAAATTGTATTGTCACCTTTAGAGATAAGCTTAGCTGTCCATGAACTCTCTGGATCTGCATTTTTACGATCTTGGATAGTATGATATAGGGTGTCAATCACTCCATAAAGAGCTTCTGAACTAACTTCAACTTCAGAGTTTGCTTCTCCAGATTCCAGTTCTGTAAAGAAACATGAACGACGACCTGTGTGACATGCTACACCTTCTTGAGTAACTTTAATAAGAAGAGTATCGTTATCACAGTCAATATTAAAAGAGTGGATATGTTGAGTATGTCCACTACTTTCACCTTTTTTCCAGATGCGCTGTTTACTTCTTGAAAAGTAGTGAGCTACCTTTGTAGATAATGAAAGTTCTAATGCTTCCTTGTTCATATAAGCCATCATCAGAACTTCATTGCTTGCGTTGTCTTGAACAATTACAGGCAAAAGTTCACTCTTTTGCCAATCTACTCTATTTAAGACTTTTTCTAAACTCATTATTGTGCCGTAGTTCTCTGTTGAGGATTTTTCATATCAACCCAAATATTCGGTGTTGAACCGCCAGGTGTTAAGAAAATCTTTGCATCTTTGTTATCTCTAAGTGCATCATTAAACTTACCCTGAACTTTCATCTGCTCCAACTGAAGAAGTTGAGTAGTTAATGATTTTGAGATAAGAATATTTGCTTTTGCTTTTGCATCTGCTTGTATTGTTACAGAATCTGCAATACCTTTTGCTTCAATTCTAGCTTTTTGAGCCACACCTTCTGCTTCAGCAGCACGTTTAAGGGCTTCTTGCTTAGCACGTTGTACATCTTGCTCTGCTTTTTGTACTTCTTGTTTAGCAACTTGAACACGCTCAATTTGCTCTTTAACTTTCTGAGGCAGACCGATTTCACGAAGTTGAACCGACTGAAGGTCAGCAGGTGAGTTTTTAAGACTTGTTACACTCTCTCTAACACTTTTATCAATCTCAGCTGCAATCTTATTTCTAAGTTGTGGAAGTGACTCTGCATCATACTTACCTACAACATTACGAACAACATCACGAACAACAGGATTGATAATCTTATCTTCCCAAGAGAATCCCCAGTTAGAGATAGTCTGTGCTGCAAACTGTGAGTTAAGTCTATACTGTACAGTTAGTTCAATAGATACTGGAAGACCACGCTTATCAAGAACTGTAATAGCCGGTTTAACATTGATACCGGCTGCATTACCACCACTAGCTTCAATACGAGATGCATAGTTAATAATACGAACTTTAGTATCAACCACGTAAACTTTTTGAATCACAGGAATGATGAAGTGAAGACCAGGTAAAAGTGCTTGATCCTGATACTTACCGTTTGTACTTAAAATACCACGCTCACCCTCTTGGATGATTGTAAACGGCTTTGCCAAAACTAGCATTATTACGACAGCAACAAGAAAATAAACTATTCCTGCTTTACCGCCGCCAAAATTCATATCGATCTTTGGCATCTGTGGACCACCGCCACCTCCGCCGCCAGAACTACCGGTAGATTTTTTACCAAATCCACCACTTTCACTTTTCTTTTTATTAAAATAATCATTCATATCTGATGCCATTAAAATTCCTTTGTTTTTATAATTCATTCTTAATCTATATACGTTAAATAGTGCTCATACTGTTTGTTACGACCAAAAACTATATCAAAGTAAGTACTTTGAATCTTTTCAGTTATCTCACCACGAGAGCCACAACCAATCTCTCTAGCGTCAACAATACGAACAGGAGTAATCTCTGCCGCTGTACCAGTTAAAAAAGCCTCATCAGCGATGTAGACTTCTTCTCTGCTGATACGACGACGTTCAACTTCTATGCCCATATCTTGTGCAACTTCTATTACTGTCTTTTGAGTAATAGAAACAAGCGCATTATCACTTGGAGGAGTGACTAATTTACCATTTACCACCATAAAAAAACTAGCTCCACTAGCTTCTGCCACATAACCTTGGTCATCTAAAAGCAGTGCTTCATCATAACCACAATCAATAGCTTCATACTTAGCCATCTGAGAGTTTAAGTAATTTGCTGTTGCTTTTGCTTTACCCATGTTGGATGTGTTAGCAGGTCTTGTCATAGAAGCTATTTTAAGCTTAATACCCTTTTGCAAACCCTCTTCACCAAGATAAGCACCCCACTCCCAAGCAGACATGACAGTCTCAACCGGAGCATCTTTATGATAAACACCCATAACACCATAACCTAAAAATGCGAAAGGACGAAGATATACATTATCACCTGTAAACTCATTTTTTCTAATGAGCTCAATCTGTGCTTGATTCATTTCCTCTACTGAGTAAGGAATGTTGATAAGTGTCATTTTAGCAGACTCTTTTAATCTCCTTGTGTGCTCATCTAGGCGAAAAATTGCATAGCCTTTTTCAGTTTTATAAGCTTTTGTACCTTCTATTACACCATTTCCATAGTGAAGCGTGTGTGAAAGTACATGTACTTTAGCATCGTCCCAAGCAACAAACTTTCCATTCATCCAAATATATTTGGCTGCGTCCATTAAAATCTCCAATAATTATGACTTTATAAATTCTTGGTATTCTATCTAAAATGCTGTTTATTATATATTAAGAGTCAAATATAAGTGCTTTTAAGTATTTTTTATTATAATATCAATTATAATTTTTTAGAATAAGAGAGAAGTTTTGTCAGCCATAGAAAATAAAGCACTAGAAGATATACTAGAAGCTAGAGAATCAATCATATCAACAGAAGAAGCAGAAGAATTAGCTGCTCAAGAAAAAATCTTAAAACTTAACGAAGAAATTGAACATAAAGAGTCTTTTATCCAGTCTGAACAGACCACAAGACCTGTCATTGAAGAGATAACATCTTCAACACATGTTTATGCAAGATATGAGGATGTAGATAAAGAACAACTTCAACGTGACCTAGAAGAGATAAAAGCTAATCTTGGTCCAGTAGGTGAAGAAGATTATCAGCATCTATTGAAACTTGAGAGATGGGGAAGAGGAGCAACACTTAGCGGTTTCTTTTTAATATATATGGCTACAGCACTAGAAATATCCATAGGTTTAAGTACATTTGGTTTTTGGACTTTAGGTATTGTTGCAGCTGTTTTAATTGGTGTTGGAAATGTAGCTAGATGGGCGAATGTGGCTCATCCTATTTTACATGGTGCTTATGACAAAGTCCCTAATATTCCTAAACAATACACAAAATCTGGATTTGCAAGAGGCAAACGAAGATATATTGACTGGCTAGACTGGATTAAACCTGAGGCTTGGGAGTATGAGCACAACATAATGCATCACTACCATTTAGGTGAAGATGATGATCCGGACAATGTTGAAAGGAATCTTCAATGGCTTATCCAGTCAAATATTCCAATGTGGCTTAGAAGAGTAATTGTTTATATGTTTGCAGCAGTTTGGAAACCGGTTTATTATGCTCCAAATACACTAAGAATTTTAGAAAATAAAGAGCGCAGAAAAAAGAGACTTTCAGAGATTACAGAGTATCAAGTATCTCCATTTACAGAGAATGGAAAAGAATTATGGAAGAACTTCTATCTTCCATACGCTCTTGTAAAATTTGCCCTGCTTCCACTTCTATTTTTACCACTGGGTACTAGTGCTGTTCTCAGTGCTTTAATTATCATGCTTATGGCTGAAGTATACGCAAATCTTCATTCATTTTTAGTGATTGTACCAAATCACTCTGCAGGAGATATTTACCAATTTAGTGAGCCTCACAAGTCACAAGGTGAGTTCTATCTTAGACAGATCATGGGAAGTGTAAACTACAGCACTGGCTCTGATCTGATTGACTTTTCACAAGGTTTCTTAAACTATCAGATTGAACATCATCTTTTTCCAAATACACCTCAGAGTTATCAGCAAAAAATGCAACCTCTCGTAAAAGAAGTTTGTAGAAAACACAACATTGAGTATAGACAAGAGAGTGTTTTTAAAAGAATCGGTATGACTGTTGACTTGATGGTTGGAAAGAGTAAATTACTTCGTGTAGATGGGATTTAATCTTTAGTAAAGAAGTTATACCCATCCTTCCCATTTGACTTAGCTTTATACATAGCAACGTCCGCATAGTGAACTAACTCTTCACTCTCCTTAGAATTATCTGGAGATAAAGAGATACCTATACTAGTTGTAACCTGATACTTATTTTCATTAATAATTATTGGTTCTCTTAACTTATCTAATATTTTTTGTGCCACTTTGGCAGCTTCGGCAGAAGTATGAATATTTTCTAATAGTATTGTAAACTCATCTCCGCCAAATCTTGATAAAGTATCTCCTTTACGAATAAGACTTTTTAATCTATGAGCAACTTCTATCAGTACTTTATCACCAGTTGCATGCCCTTTTTCATCGTTTATTATTTTAAAGTGGTCTAAGTCTATAAATAATACAGCATGAATATTAGTATCTGACTCTCTCTGTCTTAATAGATGAGACAAGCGTTCTAAAAAGAGTGCTCTATTTGCTAAACCTGTTAATGAGTCATGACTTGCATATATCTTAAGTTGCTCTTCATGCTCTTTTCTTTCATTGATATCATGAGCTATTCCTAAAATTCCTATGAGGTTGTTTTCATCATCATACATAGGTACTTTTGTAGTTTCAAACATACCTCTATATGAGCCATCTGCAAAAACAAGATACTCTTCATTCCTTCTTGGAGCATTTTCTTCTAAAGCTTTTAAATCATTTTTACGAAAAAAGTTTGCAAGATCTGCATCTACAAAATCAAAGTCTGTTGAGCCAAGTATTTCTGCTTCTTTAGCACCAAAGAACTGTTCAAACCTTGGATTACAGTATAGATAAATACCATCAATATCTTTTAGCCAAATAAGGTCTGGAATTATGTCAAAAATAGTACTTAGAAGACTTTTTTGTATATTTAATTGTTTTTTGATCTCAACTTCTACTGTACTGTCTTCATATAATACTACTAAGTTTCCATCATGGAGTTTCTTTATTTCATTTTTACGCCAACCACTGATTCGGCTATCTTGGTAAAAGGCTGTCTCAAATATTTCACTTTTTCCACTCTCTTGAACTCTTAAAAGAACATCAAAGAGACCAAACTCTTTAACCCCAGGAAACACTTCCGTAAGCCTTTTACCTAAAAGCTTATTAGCGTCTACGTCTTCTGTCTTTTGAGCCATCTTATTAAAAGCAACAAACATGAAATCATCATCTACTTTTTTATAAATAACTATATTAGTGGAAATAAGATCAATATCTAATGTAAAAGACACAAATACCCCTTAAATAAGCAAAGAATAACTTTGCACAATAACAGATATTAACACATCAAACATAATATGTACTTTAAAAATAATTAATTTTAAATAGGAAGAAAATGTAAAGCCCAGTTCAAGTGGGCTTTACGAAGAACAAGGGGAATAAGATTTATACTGGATCTTACCAGTGAACCTCAGCAGTAACCATTGCAGAGTCCCAGTCTTGAGTTGCAGAACCTTTATAGTTTCTGTTATCAGCTGCTCTAAATGATTGACCGGACACTAACCACTTAACATTTTTGTTTTGTTGCCAAGCTACACCGTAGATTGCACTGTTTGTAGTTTGCTCAACGTTAGTAGTCTGTTTTTCAGAAGTCCATACATCGTAACGACCGATTACAGAGAACTCTTTTTTCGCACCAAAACGACCTGTTGCATTTAGAGAGTAACCTTTACCATTATATTGACTTGTACCTTTATTTTCATTATCTGCTTGTACATATTGTCCAGCGATTAAGAAGTTTGGCATATTATACACTGCATGTAAACCGTAAAAAGCATAAGTTTGTGCATTTCCGCTTGCATCTTCATTAGCAGCGTTATCAATGTTATACTGACCAAAGAACGAAGCATCTAAGTAGCTATCTTTAGTTGGTTTTCTTTTCTGTTTTCCATTTCCAAGAAATGCCCCTGTAAGTCTCCACTCAGCAGAGTTTCCAGCACCGATTTCATCGTTGGCACCATTAGTACCATGGTAACCTTCACCATTAAAGATACCTAGTTCAGATGTAAAGTAATCAGTTTTAGTTTTGAAGTTAAAACCTAAGTCAGCAGAGTTTGTAAGGTGAGCAGACTCACTAGCTTCTACAAAAACTTTAGAGATAGAACGCATCCACCAACCTTGGTGTTCTTCATAGTCAATCCAAGGACGGTGAGCCATACCAAGTTCAACACCTGTAAATGGAAGAACATCATTTAAATAAAGGTATGCATACTTAGCATAGACATCGGCATAACCATCTTTACCAGAGCTATAAACTGTATCTAAAGTAACACGCAAATAAGACTTTGGATCTTCAAGTAAATAAGCTTTAACTTGAAGGTAGTTTCTACGAAACTCAAAGTTTCCTGTAGCTTTTTGAGCTATTGGACCACCGTCAGCAGCACTTAACTCTTTTTGATCTTTATATGTATAACCTAAGTAATGAGTACCACTAAATTTAAGCTTTGAAGTTTTTGAGAACAATGGAGTTTCTTTGCTCTTTAGTTCAGTACGACCTTCACCAGCAGTAGTGAATACTTGACCATTGCCGTCTGTATAGAATTTTACATCGCCAGCAGATGCAGCTACTGTACCGATTGTTAATGCAGCTAATGCTGATAAAACTATTTTTTTCATTATTTTAATTCCTTTTTTTTGTTGCCGAAATTATAAAATAGTTTGGTTACATAGAGATTACATTGGACTTATGCTTTTTTAATGACAAAACAGCTGTATTTTTGATCTGTATTCTTTGGTGTATGATGTATATATTCATCGTACTCTATAAGCTCTAGTCCAGAAGGTAGTTCTTGTAACATTTTTTCTTTGTCGTATTGAACTATATCTAAGCCTGCGCATTGAATTGGACCATCAGTAGCAAATGTATTTAGGATTGCGATAGCGCCGGATTGCAATGAATTTTGTAAAACTTCAAAATATTTAGCTCTTTCTTTTTTAAGAACTAAGAAGTGAAAAACAGCTCTGTCATGCCAAAGATTAAACTTTTTTGAACTATCAAAGTTCATAATATCTGAACATATATACTTTGTAATATCAGCATGACTCCCGAGTCTCTCTTTTACTATCTCAAGAGAAGTAGCGGATGTATCAAGAAGTGTAATATCTTTATATCCATCTTCTACTAACTTATCAACCAAATATGAAGCTCCGCATCCTACGTCAATTATTGAACTTTTTTTTCCTATGTTAGATTTTTTTATTAGATCTAAGGACATATCAGGAGAGTTCTGATGCCATAAAACCTGAGTATAGTCTTTTGTTTTAAAAATATTATCCCAGTGAACTTCTCTTAACTCATCTGATGCAATCTTTGTAGCCTTAAAAGTTGCACCGCATGTAGTATCTGATGTTTTGTAGTGTGTTAATCCTGTACACTCGACATTTCTAAATCCAGCTTTAGAGATTATATCTATTAACTTCTCTTTTTTTAGTGTTCCAGCTACACAGTTTGCCCAGTCTTCTGACTCAGATGCGCGACATGAGTTCTCATCACTACAAGAGTCATCATTTGCAGATATATCTATCATATCTGCAAAATAGATTTTCCCATTCGGTTTTAATATTCTGTAAATTTCAGCAAAGACACTCTCTTTACAAGATGTAAGATTTATAGCACCATTAGATATCACAACATCAACAAACTCATCTTCTAAATCAATATCATCAAAACTGCTCTCTAAAACATCAACATTTAAAAAGCCTGTTAAAGCTGCATGTTCTTTTGCTTTTTTTACCATTTTAGGAGTGATATCAACACCTATTGCCTTGCCATTCTCACCAACAAGTAGAGCGCTCACCAATAGATCAACTCCAGCACCGCAACCTAAGTCAACAACAGTAGAACCTTCTTTTATATCCGCTTGCTCAAACGGATTTCCAACTGCAGCACAATAATCCCAAACCCTAGGTGGAAGTTTCTCAAACCACTCTTTGGAGTAGTTATGAGCCTTAGCATTTACTATCCCCTTCTCCCATCCAAAATCTTTCTCAGGTTTATCAGCTAGTTCTGAGTATAGTTCAATTATCTGTTTTACATCAGTCATTTAACATCCTTATATACTATTTAGCTAATAAGCTAAATTTATTTTAGAATTGTATATAGTTTTTACTTTATATATAATATTCCATCAAATTTAGAGACTATTAATTTGTAGAAAATTTATATAAAAATTGTAAAAAAACTTTTGACGCATCGTTTTGAGCAATATCATTAGCGGTTATAAAATCGCCAGATTTCATATATGCACAAATAGCCAACAAGTTTAAATCTTTTGTAGCTTTATAGTTAATTGTTATATCATACTCATCTCCAATATGAGTGTAACTATTTCCAACTTTATTTTTATATCCAAAGTTGTACCATTTATCAGCAGCATCTGCAAGATTAAAATGATGATATTCAAACTGTAAATTAATTTTTGGCATTGGTTTAATAGAAAATTTTGCCTCTATGTCACTCATATTTATCCACGCCATCACATCCATACGTCCATAATGTGATCCATCAGTAGAACCAAAGGGTGTAGTAAATGTTTTTACTTTGTTGTCGTATAAATCATTATCACCAGAAGCATAAATATAAGCCAAGGTGAAAGTAGGTTCATATTTATTTATAGACTTATAACCACCCTTTAAAACATAAGCGTATGCATCTACGCCTTTAGTACTGTAACTTCCTATCTGCTTGACTCCTGTTATGTCGTAAATGAAACCTTTTGTTAAATCATAAACCCTTGCCCCGCCATAGTAGTAATTAAACTCATCTGAGACTTCTGTATGGAGATTGTTTTTCCATGCTCCAAAAGGCTCTATCTTCATTGAAGAGAATTCATAGTGAGAGTATAATCCCACCCCTTGATATCGATGTTGTTCTAGTATACTAAAATCATCACTATCTTTTATACGAGTCTGTCCATACCACAGGTCTATAAAATTATTATCTTTTTTATATGATAAATGAGTCCCATCCCAAAGCCAGCCAATTGTGTTTCCCCATTTTCCAGGACCAAAGATTCTGCTATCTCCATAGCCTAACTGTTGACGGCCAACTCTAAAGGTTAGATTTTTGCTTAAAAAATTATGTTTTTGAATATAAGTTTCAAAAAGTTCAAAATGATCATCATAAAAGGACATCCCATACTCATCAGGAGTTCCACTGTTTTTAGTAAAATCAGCAACTTCTAATGAAGAACCCCAAGAACGTGAATCATACATATAAGCTTTTATTTTCCAATCAGCGCTAGGTGTATATGTAAAGCCGGCAATGATTTGTTGAAGATATATCGTATCATTGGACTTACCTCTACTGTTTCCTTTTGCATCTATGGAATCATCTCCATAGGCTGCTTTATTTACACCATTGTATATATCAAAACGCCCTCTATATTGACCATCAAAACTTATTGATGAATTCTCAAGAGCTTCTAACGTGGATATAAATAGAAAAAACATTAAAGTAAAAGTACGCATGTTACTGGTAAGATTCCTTTACAATTTGGCTTATAAGCTAAATGATTCTTTTCATTTTATATTAAAATAACTTATACTAGCGTTAATTGTCTAAATTGCTAAATAGATTTACTTTGGATATAATCCTTTCTAAATTATATACAAGGTCATTAGATGCTAGACATGAATGATAAGATTAAGATTTTCAAAGCCCTTGGTAATGAGACAAGGTTTATGATTTTTAAAAATATTTTCACTGGTGGATATGCCTGTTCAATTGACGCCTCTAAACCAAAAGATGACATCATAGCTCAAGCCACTTGTGTTACAAGCATCGCAGAACATTTTGATTTTGCACTTCCTACAATCTCTCGTCATTTAAAAGAGTTAAAAGATGCAAAGATAATAACTATGACAAAAAATAAGAATAAAATTTATATAGAACCAAATATAGAGACTATGAAAGAGATTGCAGAATGCTTCAATATTTTAGTAGAAGATTATGAAAAAGGTGTTGTCTATCAGTTTGACAACACCAAATAGGATTATTTAAAATAATAATAGTCATTATTCAGCCTTTATTAATCTTGTTTCTCCAAGACCTGTCTCAAGCACATAACCAGCTTTTGCCCAAGCTTTGAGACCACCCTTTAGACTTGTAGCATTCTTATATCCAAGTTTTCTTAATGTTTGTGCTGCAAATGCACTGCGAATTCCACCTCGACAGTATGTAACAATGACAGCATTTTTATTTTTAATTTTTTTCATCGTGTGAAACTCTAAATTACAACGAGTTATAGCATAACTGTCATCTGCATAAATTTGACCCTCTGCCCTTTGCTCACGTTCTCTTATGTCAAGGATTATTACTGATTCTTCATTATCAATCATTTTTTTTAATTTCTGAGGTGTCATTTCACCAACTTCTCTTTTAGCTTCTGAGAGTAAAGTTTCTGTCTCTTTAAACATAGCCATCAACGATGTAGCTGATAAAATTGATAATATCAATATTAAATTTATAATTTTACTTCTCATTACATTCCTTTCTACTTTAGAACTAAATATCTTTACTATGTTATGATTTTAAAACTGTTATGTCAAGAATAAAAATAAAATATACAAACGCTAAAGGAGAAGTATGAGTTACAAAGATTTTGAAAAAGCTCTTGAGACTTTAAATATAATGACACGAATAACTCATCTAGACCTTAAAAACCAATATCAGAGGTTATCAAAAAAATATCATCCTGATATGCCTGAGGGTAGTGATGAAAAATTCAGAGAGATTAACGAAGCATATAAAATAATACTTGAATATATGAAGAACTATAGATTTTCTTTAGATGAAGAAGAGTTTCATAAACAGAATCCATTTTCAAATAGACCGGATGATTGGTTTAAGAGTTTTAACTGTTAGGAGTGGTTCTTGCATTGTCTCGATGCAAGAACCATAAGGAGAATGAATGAAATTTATAGAGATGATTATTTAATGTTAGTTGCCCAATATTCTCTAATCATTTTTTTAGTTGCTTCTGGAAGTGGAATATACCCTAACTTTTTAGCTGAAGCATCACCACTTTTAAATGCATAGTCATAGAACTCTGTTACTTTTTTGTTCATAGCCGGCGTTTCAGTCGGAAGAAGAATGAAAGTAGCAGCAACAATCGGGTAAGAAGTATCACCTGGTTGTAGAGCTAACATTGCGTAGAAGTTATCTTCTTTTGTCCAGCTTGCATATTTTGCAGCAGATTTAAAATTATCTTCGTTTGCAACAACCCATTTACCACTCGCAGTTTTAAGCACAGCTGCACTTAAGTGATTTTTCTCTTTGTAAGCATTTTCAATATAACCGATTGAGTAAGGAGTTTGTTTTACTAAGTTAGCAACACCTTCATTACCTTTTCCACCAATACCAGTAGCCCAGTCAACTGCTTTTCCAGTACCAAAGTTGTTTTTCCAGTTCTGTGAACTTCCGCTTAGGTAGTAAGTAAAGTTATAAGTAGTACCTGATCCGTCTGAACGGTGAACTACAATAATTTTTTGGTTTGGAAGATTGATACCAGTATTATTAATAGCAATTTTAGGATCATTCCAAGAAGTAATTTTACCAGCAAAAATATCTGCAACAACTTCATTAGAAAGTTTTAAAGTCTCATCAGCGATACCATCTACATTAAATGCTACAACGATTGATCCGATAACTGCCGGGAACTGTAAAAGTTTAGATGAAGATAATTTTTTAGAGTCAAGAGGTTTATCAGATGCACCAAAATCTACAATACGTTTAGTGATTTGTTTGATTCCACCACCAGAACCTATTGATTGATAATTAACACGGTTTTTAGTATCTTTTTTATAACTAAAAGCCCAGTCGTAGTATAGAGGAGCCGGGAAAGATGCACCAGCACCATTTATTTTATCAGCAGCGATTGATGAACTAAAAGAAACTGCTGCAACTAATGCAACACCAAGTATTTTATTTAACATTTTCGTACCCTTGTATTTTTTAAGATACGAAATTATAAATGTACAATGTTACAGGGTGATTACAAAAGTATAGGAAAAGAGGCTACTTCTGTAACCTCTTTGTAATTTTTTGTGTCTTGTTATTTCTTAAGTGAGAACTTAAACATTTTTTCCATAGCTATGGCTTCATCTCTTCCGTAAACTATTATTTCATTGTCTATTTTTATCTTTTTTGAACTGATCTTATCAGGATATTCAACAAAACTAAGGATATGTTTTATACAGTTGATTCTAGCTTTTTTCTTATCATCACTCTTAACAATCGTCCAAGGAGCAGCTTCTGTATGAGTAGCGCTTAACATCATAAACTTAGCAAGTGAGTACTCATTCCAAAGTCTTTGTGACTCTTTATCTACTGGAGACAACTTGTACTGTTTTAAAGGATCAGTCTCTCTAGCTTTAAATCTACTTGCCTGCTCATCTTTAGATACAGAGAAATAAAATTTGAATATTTGAATACCTTCATCTACTATCATCTTCTCGAACTCCGGAGCATCTTTTAAAAATTTATGATGCTGTCTCTCCGTACAAAAGCCCATAACCGGTTCAACCATAGATCTGTTATACCAACTTCTATCAAACAGTACCATTTCCCCCGCACTTGGCAGATGCTTTGCATATCTTTGAAAATACCACTGTGAAGTCTCTTTATCGCTTGGCTTTTCAAGAGCAACGACCCTTGCACCCCTTGGATTAAGATGCTCAGTGATTCTTTTTATCGTACCACCTTTACCCGCAGCGTCACGACCTTCAAATATCATAAGGATTTTAAGACCCTTGTCTTTTACATGATTTTGAAACTTTAAAAGTTCTACTTGTAGTTCAGCAAGCTCCTTTTCATAAGCCAGTTTTTCTTCTTTAACCCAGATTTGAACTTTACCGTTCTTTATATTCTTTCTTCTATCTTGTTCTTCTGCTCGTCTGTCTTGCTCTCTTTTTCTCTTATCTTTCATTTTTCCTTTCTCCATTAGCCTATAAATTTACCTGTACTTGAAACCTGAGCGTCCATAATCTCTATCTCTCTCGCTCCAGAGATTACTACATCTGGATTTAATGAATAGTTTAGATGTTCATCACGTCCTTCATAATCAACTGCATTAAGTATGACTTTTAAAGATTCCATTCTAGCAAGTTGCTTATCTTTTGATCTTATGATCGTCCATGGAGCACTATGTGAATGAGTCTGCTTTATCATGTTATATTTTGTAATCGTAAAATCATCCCATCTCTCTTGAGCTTGAAGATCTATCTCACTAAGTTTCCACTGTCTAAGCGGATCGTTTTTACGTCTGGCAAATCTTCTTGCCTGCTCATCTTTTGTAACACTGTAATAGAGTTTTACAAGTATAATTCCCTGGCGAACAAGATCATTTTCAAATCCCTTAACACCATTCATAAAATCACCATACTCTTTGTTCGTACAAAAATTAAACACAGACTCAACCATAGCTCTGTTATACCAACTTCTATCAAAAAGGACTACCTCGCCACCTCTTGGAAAATGCTGAATATACTTTTGATAAAACCACTGAGACCTTTGTTCTTCAGTAGGCTTACCAAGTGCAACTACACGATAATGTTTTTCATCCATATATCGAGTGACTCTTCTTATTGTCCCACCTTTTCCGGCAGCATCTCTGCCTTCAAAAAGAATGATCATTTTTTGTTCTGTTTTTTCAAGATATTGCTGAAGTTTGATAAGTTCTGCCTGATAAGGCTTAAGCTTTTGCTCGTCGTTTCTTTTAATCTCTGCTTTACTTCTTTGCTGTTTACTTGACTTTGATTTTTTGTACCCACGAATTAGTTCATCTAGTGTAACTTGCTTACCATCTATGTCAAATACATTCTTTTCTTTTATTGCCATATATATCCTTGTGTAGTTTTGTAAATGTGTGTGATTAAACAGGATTAAGAACAATCCCCTCTGAGAAAAGTATACTCCTACTTTTCTTGATAATTTCTTCAATGAGAAAATATCTTATGAGTTAAGTTTTTCCAATATCTTTTTTCCATTTTTTATCTGCACAGAGATAATATCAAGCTCTTCTTTTAAATCTTTTTTTTCTTTTTTTTCTATCTTTTTCTTTAGACTTTTAAGAATCTCATCTTCTCTATCATGTAACTTTTTCAATAGATTTTTTACAGACTTCTTTTTACCCGCTTTCTCAAATTCATTAAGTCCCAAGGACTCTTTAACACTCTCGATAAACTTTTTTATACTCATGAATCTTCCTTTTTTTCCAAGATTGTATCGACTTCATCATCACTTATCAGCATATCTTCGCCGATATTTTTCATCTCACTATTGTTATCTATAAATATTACATTAGCCATTGCAATAAGGTTTTTACTAATATCATAAGCGTATGCACTGTCATTCATTAATGAAGTTGCCATCTCATTTGTCACCAAACCTTTTCTAATAAGATTATCAAGTGTACCATTTGCTAAAATATCGTACTTCTCAGTATGCACTTTAGCTTTTGAAAGTAACATAATCATAACATCTTCTTCATCTGTTGTGGCGATTATATTAATATTTCTAAGTAACTCAGCCAAATCTCTTCTCATCGTATTGTATTGCGCTTTGATATGTTCATTCGTACTTTTCGAATACTTTATTAAGTTCTTCTGTAAATGTTTAGTATCTTTTACAGCTTCAACAATATCTCTGTTGGCAAGTTTGAGCTTATATAGAATCTCTATATCTTCTGGTGCCATATGAGATTGAGCTCTTGTTGAAAAATCTATGATCTCACCATAGATACCTTTGATTTTTCTATTGTAAAAGTCATCAATATCAATAGCTATTTTAGAATACTCTTTTTCTATTACTTCATCTAAAGGCATAGAAGATACAATATTATGTCTTTGCAGATTTAAGCCGTGTGTGATGATTTCAAATGCATTTTCATATAGGTGCCTTGTTTCTTTAGTTATTACTGCCATAGAAATCGATGGAAGTTCTAATGCTGAATCATTCAGATATCTTACACTGTCAAAACTATCCTCTCCTTTTAAAGATTTAGTTTTCAAAGTTCTATTTAGAAAATTAACTAGTTTATCTACAAACGGGATGAACATAAGAACACCCATCACCTTAAAGAGAGAGTCAAAAACTGCAAGTTTTAAAGTATGATTATCGTTTGCTATTCCAATAAAATCACTTATTACTTCTACTATGTAAATTATTTGATTCATTAGCACAACTGCAACTACAGCTGTAACTACATTAAATATAAAATGAGCCCCTGCCAATCTTTTACCGTCTATGTTTGAGCTTAATGAGCCAATAACAGCAGTGATAGTAGTACCTATATTTGCACCGATTGTAAGAGCCAATGCATTGTCATAAGTTATCTGTCCAACGGATAAAGCTGCCAATATTAAGACTATAGTAGCATGCGAAGACTGCATAACAACAGTAGCCAGCACTCCGATGCCTATGTAGATTAGTAAACCTTTTAATCCATCAACACTAAAAGAGGCTAAATCAACAGTGGCTTTAAATGCTTCAAAACCATCTTTCATATAGTGGATACCTAAAAATAAAAATCCAAGTCCCGCTAATATATACCCTATACCTTTTAGAGATTTGGCTTTTTGAAAAATAAGTATCACACCAAAAGCAAGCATTGGCATTGCATAAGCTGATATTTTTACTTTCAAACCAAATCCGGCCATTAGCCAAGCACCGGTAGTTGTTCCGATATTGGCACCCAAGATTATTCCAATACCTTGGGTAAGACCTATAAGCCCGGCGCCTATGAATGATATAGTTAATACTGAGACTAAAGAACTTGACTGCATAATGGCAGTAGTGACAAATCCAAAACCTATACTTTTGTACAGCCTATCTGTAGATTTTTGTAAAATCTTCTCTAATGTACCGCCTGAGAAAACTTTGAAACCCTCCTCTAGAGTTAACATACCAAACAAGAAAATTGCGACACCTGCTGATATTTCTTTAAAGTCAGGACTTATCCAGAATCCATAAGCTAAAATAGCTAGGATACTAGGTAATAATATTTTTCTTAACATTAAAGAACTATTCCTTTAATCATGAAAAATATTAAAGCAGATAAAATTCCAGCGGCTGGTACTGTTATTAGCCAAGCCGCTATAATCTTCTTAACTGCATCTCTTTTTACATACTTAACTTTTTCACTGCTTTTAAGACTCTTTTTTGCCTCTTTTAGGTTATCTTCTTCATCATTTATTTTTTTATACAGATCTACGATTCTTACATAATCTTCTTTAGTTTTCACATCTTTAGCATCCAGAGTCTCTAGCTCTCTGCTATATGCTTTTAAAAGTTTTTTCTCATCAGCTATCTCTTCTTTTTCTTGAGCTATTTCATCTTTTAAACTAGTTGTCTCAAGGTATTCTCTTAAAAAACCAACGCCAAATATACCACCGATGGCAATATGAGTGGAACTGACAGGAAGCCCTAGCTGTGACGCAATGATAACTGTTATAGATGCTGCCATTGCAATAGAGAATGCTCTTATTTGATCAAGTTCTGTAATCTCACTACCGACAGTTCTAATAAGCTGTGGTCCATATAATGCAAGTCCTATAGCTATACCAACAGCTCCTACACCCATTACCCAAAGAGGTATTCCTGCATTTGTCGAAATACCGCCACTAATGACTGCATCATTTATTGCGGCCAATGGTCCTATGGCATTTGCAACATCATTAGCACCATGAGCAAAGCTTAGAAGTGCTGCGGCAAAAATAAGAGGTACCGTAAATAGAGCATTAACACTATCTCTGGAATTTCTCATTCCTCTTGCTTTTCTATTAACTACACTTTTCATAAAAATATAGACAATTAGTGCAATTATCAACCCCAAGATTGCTGCTACTGCAAATGTTGGTTTTTTTGTATCTGGTAAAAAAATAAATATATCAATAATGTTAGGCCAAACTTGTTTTAGACCCTTTAGAGTTAAATATGTAATAAATGCCCATGACATGATAGCTACAAATATAGGTACCCATTTTATCGATGCTTCTACTTTATCTGTTTTAAATACCATTGTTTTTTTGATTGCAAAGAGAAAAAGCGCAGCAATAATACCGCCAAGAACAGGTGAAATAATCCACGAAGATGCTATTTTTAACATTGTTGCCCAATTTACTATGCCAAAGCCTGAGGCTGCAATACCCGCACCCATAACTCCGCCAACAATAGAGTGAGTTGTAGAAACAGGAGCTTTAATAATTGTTGCAAAGTTCAACCATAGGGCAGCCGATAGAAGTGAAGCCATCATCGCCCAAATAAATGGATCTACATTTCCACCAAATGCGCTTATATCAATAATACCTTTTTTGATTGTTTTTACTACATCGCCGCCAGCTATAAAAGCACCACCTGCTTCAAAAATTGCTGCTATTACAATGGCACCGCCCATAGTTAGTGCTTTTGAACCGACGGCCGGTCCAACATTATTGGCTACATCATTTGCACCGATATTCATCGCCATATATGCACCAAAAAGTGCTGCTATGGCTAAAAACATACTATTTGGAACACTACCCATACTCAAAAAGCTGTAAGCGAGCACTGCAACCATAAAAAAGAGTGCAAAACCTAGCCTTATGAAGTCTATACCGCTGCCTTTAAGCGCCTCTTTTTCTATCTTTTTAAATATCTGGATTTCCATATTTTTGATCCTGACAAGTAATTTTTAGTTATAAAAGTTTAAGTAAATTGTTTGCTAGAAGTGAAAAGTATACTCCTTCTTTTCTTCATTACCTCTTCAATTAAAAAAGATTACAAAACGGTTACAGAGCAGCTTCCCTTTTTATGGCTTTAGTAACCGTTATGTAACCAAAACTTTTTAAAATTACAGACTTCAAAGAAAGGGATATAAATTTTATGAATATTATAATAGATAAACTTTTTGCTCATACGACAAAATTGATCGCTATTACTGTACTTCTTATAGTAGCATGGATATTCGCAGTACTGTTTGAACATTCTATGGAGTCTATACAAGCTTTTGGATTTGATTTTATTACAGACTCAAAATGGGCACCAAACCTAGAAAAATTCGGTGCACTTCCGGCTATTTACGGTTCAGTGGTATCAACATTTCTTGCAATGCTTTTAGCTGTTCCGCTAGCTATCGGTGTAGCAATATTTTTAAGTGAGCTTGCACCTGCAAAGTTTAAAGCACCAGTTGGAGTATCGATAGAACTTCTTGCAGCTATTCCTTCGGTTATCTACGGTATGTGGGGTCTTTTTTACTTCGTACCTATAGTTCGTGATATCTTTGGTGGTATCGGTATCAGTATGCTTACCGCTGGGATTGTACTATCTATCATGATTCTTCCATTTATGGCAGCAGTCACAAGAGATGCGATGAATACTACTCCTGATATCTTAAAAGAATCAGCTTACGCACTTGGTGGAACAAAATGGGATGTTATAAAAGACATCATCATACCTTACGCAAAAGCAGGAATAATCGGCTCATTCATCTTAGCACTTGGTCGTGCTATAGGTGAGACAATGGCAGTTACATTTGTTATGGGTAACGTACACAAGATCTCGACAGACTTGACTCAGCCTGCTACTTCTATACCGGTAACACTTGCAAATGAGTTTACAGAGGCAGATACAGAACTTTACTATTCATCGCTATTTGAATTATCGCTTCTCCTTCTTGTAATTAGTTTTACAATCATCTCAATTGCTAAGTTTTACTTCTTACGAAGAACAAGGATAGCATCGTGACACATACTCAAAAGAGAATAATTACAAATAATATAGTTATGATTCTATCTACTTTATCAGCCTTAATCGGTATAGGCTTTTTATTTTGGATACTTGGTGTTTTAGTAATAAACGGAGTAGATGCACTTAGTATGACTATATTTACTGAAGCAGGGGCACCTCCAGGTTATGCTGAGAGTGGTTTAAAGCATGCACTAATCGGTCAGCTTATGATTGTCGGTGTTGCTACACTAATCGGAGTTCCACTTGGTATTTTAGCCGGAACATACCTTAGCGAGTATGGTCAAAAGTCTAAACTATCTGAAACTATTCGTGATATTTCAGACATTATGATGTCGGCTCCAAGTATTGTAATTGGTGCTTTTGTATATGCTGTCGTAGTTGCACCCATGGGTCACTTCAGTGGTTGGGCAGGATCTATTGCTCTGACAATAATTATGCTTCCTATTATTCTAAGAACTACTGATGATATGCTACAACTTGTTCCATCGACTCTACGTGAGGCGGCTTTTGCTCTTGGTGCTCCAAAGTATAAAGTAATCACTCAAGTAGTTTATCGTGGAGCTAAGGCAGGAATACTTACAGGTATCTTACTCGGTGTCGCACGTGTTGCAGGTGAGACTGCTCCACTACTGTTTACATCATTTAATGACAACTTTTTAAATACTGACATGAGTGAGCCAGTGGCATCTCTTACTGTTACAATGTATAACTATGCAACATCACCTTATGAAGATTGGCAAAAACTAGGATGGGCGGCAGCGTTTATTTTAAGTATGTTTATTTTGTCTCTTAACATTATCGGACGACTATTTATTATGAAGAAAAAAGGGAAATAATGGCTACTATCGTAGATATAACAGAAGAAAAAGCACTAGAAGTTAAAGACTTTCAATTCACTTATGCATCTGCTGATGCACCAAGTATTAAAACACTGAATATGCCTATTGCTAAAAATAGTATTACAGCACTAATAGGACCTTCAGGTTGCGGTAAAACTACACTCCTTAGAAGCTTTAACCGGATCCATGATCTATATCCTGGAAACAAATATGATGGTGAGATTCTTTTTAAGAACAAAAATATTCTAACTCCAAAAGAAGACCTTATAAGCCTGAGAATACAGATAGGTATGATTTTTCAAAAACCTACAGCATTTCCAATGAGCATTTATGACAATGTAGCTTACGGATTGAGACTTCAAGGTATAAAAAACAAAACTGAACTTGACGGTCGTGTAGAAAAAGCACTTAAAGATGCAGCTATTTGGAAAGAGGTAAAAGATAGATTAAAGCACGATGCAAATGGTCTTTCAGGTGGTCAACAACAAAGACTTTGTATTGCTCGCGCTGTTGCGGTTGAACCTGAGATTTTACTTTTCGATGAGCCTACATCTGCACTTGATCCTATTTCAACAGCAGGAATTGAAGAACTTATAGTTGAACTAAAAGAGCGTGTTTCTATCATCATCGTTACACACAACATGCAGCAAGCAGCAAGGGTCAGTGACTATACCGGCTTTATGTATCTTGGTGAACTAATTGAACTAGGACGTACTGAAGAGCTCTTTGTAACACCAAAAGAAAAGTTAACTGAAGAGTATATAACAGGTAAATTCGGTTGATACAAGACTGAACTTGATGTAAGAAAACAGATAAAATTAAAGGATTAAGATGTCAACAAAATATAATAACAAAATAGAAGAAATCAGAGAAATCATAGCTAATCTGCTAACTAGCATAGTAGAAGCTAATTCTATAGCTTTAGAAGCATATAGAAATAGTGATGATGAAAAATACAAAGAAGTTCAAAGTAAACTTAGTAACATAACTGTTCAAGGTGACATAATCGATAATGAGATTATTAAGACTTTTGCACTGTTTGGACCAGAAGCTACAGAACTTAGATCTTTAGTTGCTTACTTAAAAATGACAAATGAAATAGTTCGTATTGGAGAGGGCATAAAAAAGTATGCTAACCGTATGAAAGAGCACTCATCAAGTAAATGTAACTTAGAACCTTTAAACTCGACTATCATTCAACTTCATAAAAGTACTATCAATGCACTCGAGTATATTTTAGAATGTTTTAAGCAACTTGACAACTGTAATATAGAAGATTTTTTCACCAAAGTAATGGTTGAAGAGAGTATAAATGATGACCTTTTCTCAATACTTGAAAAAGAGATTTTAACTATGATTATAGATGCAAAAGAACTCTCAATAGAGTATGTAAAAGTTCTTGGAACACTTCGTAAATTAGAGCGTTCATGTGACAGAAGTGTAAATATTGCAAACCTGATGTTGTTTGCATCACAAGGTGGAGAAATTCGCCAATATAGTTAGAGCAGTAAAGCTCTAACTTACAGTAGTCCCTTTTTCTTTCATTTAGTTGCTATGGCTATCTTTTTGATCATCTACATAGTGCATAATTGCATCTTTTATATTAGTAAGCTTATTTGGATTACCTTGCAGGTTTTTAAAATGGACAGATATATCCTTATCATTTTCTACTTTCAAATCTGCAATACTTGAACATACCTGAAGAAAAACTTCATAAGGTACATCATCACCACGTTTTAAAAAATATATAGCTCGCTGAAGTGACACAAACGGATTGACACTTACTCTTGTAAGATGGTTTATCCTGGTATTTATATAATTTACAAACTCTATTCTCATATCACACTTAGATATGCTAAAAAGTCTTTTTTTTGTATCGTAGTTACACTCAAAAGCTATCTTGGTTGAATCAAAATCGAACCCGTCTACAAGCTCTTTTAGAGAAGCATTTTCAAATCTCTCTCTAAAAACAAGCTGATAAATGTCATTTTTGTATTTGTAAGTATATGAATTATTCTCATACTCGAAAAAATCTTGGTTCATAGCATTATTAATAAGTTCTCTATCTTCTCTTATTGGGAAAAACATATCTAAATCTCTAAAAGAATCAGCTTTAAGGCATGAACCGGCAAGAAAGAATTTAATATTTCTTTTTTTTATATTTGTAATTATGAGTCTTTGGAAAAACTCATTTAACTTAATAGCTATACTGTCTAAACGGTAATCAAGGAGAGAGGCTTGTTCGTATGAGAGTAGCTCTTCATAATCTTTAAAAAAATCATATACCATAATCTTAATTCCTATAAAAATTTTAATAATTAAATTATATCTTAATAAGAATATTATTTAGATATCTTTATAACTATACGAAACAAAGTCTAAATTGATTAATTTTTAATCATCTTTCTTAGCCCTGATAGATTTAAATTAAGATATACTAATGGCAATTTAATTTCAGGAGAGAATGAATGGGAAAATTTGTTAATAATACAGAAGAGTTTTTTATTTTTTGTGAAGAGAATGATGTTCAATTTGTAGACTTTAGATTTACAGACATTAAAGGTGCATGGCACCATATTAGTTATAGAATGAGTGCCGTTACTACTAGTCAACTTGAAAATGGTTTACCTTTTGATGGTTCTTCAATCGAAGCATGGCAGCCAATTAACAAATCTGACATGTTACTTAAAGTAGATATCGGAACTGCTTTCTTAGATCCTTTTACAGCTGATCCAACTATCATCGTATTTTGTGATGTTTATGATATTTATAAAAACCAAGCATATGAGAGATGTCCACGTTCAATAGCTAAAGCTGCACTTAAACATGCTGAAGCTATAGGCATTGCTGATGCTGCATATTTTGGTCCTGAAAACGAATTTTTTGTATTTGATGATGTTAGATTTGTTGATAATATCAATGAAGCTGGTTACAAAATTGATACTGAAGAGGGTGAGTGGAACTCAAACACTAACTACGAAGACATGTACAATACAGGTCATAGACCAGGAACTAAGGGTGGTTACTTTCCGGTAGCTCCTACTGATTCAGCTGTTGATATGAGAGCTGAAATGATGCAAGTTTTAGAGCAAGTTGGTCTTGAAGTTGTTCTTGGTCACCACGAAGTTGCACAAGGTCAACACGAAATCGGTATCGTTTTCTCTGATATCATCGGTGCTGCTGATAATGTTCAAAAATACAAATATGTTGTTAAGATGATTGCTCACCTTAACGGTAAAACTGCTACATTTATGCCTAAGCCACTTTATGGTGACAATGGTAACGGTATGCACGTACACCAATCACTATGGAAAGACGGTAAAAACCTTTTCTATGCACCGGGTCAATATGCAAACCTTTCTGAAATGGCTCTTAACTATACTGCTGGTATCTTTAAGCATGCTCGTGCAGTTGCTGCATTTACTAACCCGACAACAAACTCATACAAAAGATTATTACCAGGTTTTGAAGCTCCTTCAATTCTGACTTACTCTTCTCAAAACCGTTCGGCTGCTTGTCGTATCCCTTATGGTGCAGGTGAGATGGCTACTCGTATTGAGATGCGTTTCCCAGATTCAACTGCTTGTCCTTACTTAGCATTTGCTGTAATGATGATGGCTGGACTTGACGGTATTAAAAACAAAGACATTCCAATCGGTCCAATGGATGAAGATCTGTTTGAGCTTTCTTTAGATGAGATTCGTGAGAAAAAGATTCCTCAAATGCCTCACACTCTTCGTGGTTCATTAGAAGCTCTTATTCGTGATAATGACTTCTTACAGCCTGTATTTACAAAAGAGTTTATCGATGCTTATCAACACTACAGATTTGAGCGTGACGTATGGCCAGATGAAGGTCGTCCAACTGCTTACGAGTTTAAAACTACTTACCAGTGCTAATCGCACTGTAAGTAAAATATTACTTACATCTTCATTCCCGCTTTTTTTGCGGGAATACTTTCTTTTTGCTATAATAAACAAAAATTATTTTTACTGGTGAAAAATGTCAAATAAAATCACTCAAATACTTCTAAAAGAAATTGTAAATCTATCTAAAAAATCAGACAAGAAACTAGCAGAAAAAATTCAAACTGTGTTAGATTTTTATGTAACAGAACAAAAAGAAAATCAAAAAACTATTAAACAAAATGAATACTTTTTAAGACAATGGGATAAGAGAAATATTATTGCTCATGAGAGAGCCTTACAAAAAGATGAGATGCTTGAACAACAATCAAGACTTGCTTCTATGGGTGAGATGATAGATGCAATCGCTCATCAATGGAAACAGCCCTTAAACTCTATAAGTATGATGAGTGATATGCTAAAAGAGGATTTTGATAACGGCCTCGTTAATTCGTCATATATCAAAGAGCTTGATGAAACCATTCATATGCAGGTAGATCATATGGTTGCAACTCTTCATGAGTTTCGTACTTTCTTTCGTCCATCTACTAAAAATGAAGAGTTCACAATACTAGATGCTATGAATAGTGTTCAGATACTAATGAAAGATGAATTAATCTCACAAAACATACTTTTAGATATTGAGATAGATGAACATATCAAAATATTTGGAAATAAAAATGAGTTTAAGCATCTCTTGTTAAATCTTATAAACAACTCCATAGATGCATTTAACGATAAAAATATAAATCATAGAAATATTGATATCAGATGCTACGAAGAAAACAGTAATATATACATAGAAGTTGAAGACAATGCCGGCGGTATAGACAACGAAGTAATCAAAGATATTTTTAAACCCAATGTCACTACTAAACCTGAGGGCAAAGGTACAGGGATAGGTCTTTATATGAGCGAACAAATAGTTAAGAAAAACCACGGAACAATAAATGTATTTAATACAAACAAGGGTGCTTTCTTTACAATAACTTTACGACAAACTACAATTTAGAAACACCTTCTTATTCTCTAATACAAAATTTGATATAATTCCAAAATTAGTAGTAAATGTAAGAGTGTAACTATTATATAAATACCGTAAAAGGAACAAGTCCCTTTTACTTCGCTTGGACCGCTATGGTCACTAAAGCAAAAATTTCAAGTTAAGGATTCATTATGAATCAAGTAAAAATGGGCAAATATCGCCCTTACCCACAAATAGATTTGCCCAACAGACAGTGGCCAAATAAAACGATTACAAAAGCTCCTAAATGGTGTAGTGTAGATTTACGTGATGGTAATCAAGCACTAATCAATCCTATGGACATGAATAAAAAACTTGAACTTTTTACACTCTTACTAAAACTTGGTTTCAAAGAAATTGAAGTTGGATTCCCATCTGCCTCAAAAGTAGAGTTTGACTTTTTACGCCGTTTAGTTGATGATAATCTAATTCCTGATGACGTAACAGTTCAGGTTTTAGTTCAAGCTAGAGAACACTTAATAAAAAGAAGTTTTGAAGCACTTGAAGGTGTTAAAAAAGCAACTGTGCATTTATATAACTCTACTTCTACTGCTCAAAGAAAGATAGTATTTGGAAAAAGCAAAGAAGAGATTGTTGCTTTGGCATTAGAGGGCGTTGACTTAGTTAAAAAGTATGAAAAAGATTTTGATGGAGAGATATTCTTAGAATATTCACCTGAGAGTTTTACCGGAACTGAGTTAGAGTTCGCGTGCGCAATCTCAAATGCAGTAACTGCTAGATGGGGCATCTCACCTACCAGAAAGGTTATTATCAATCTTCCTGCGACTGTAGAGATGTCAACACCAAATGTATATGCAGATCAGATTGAGTGGATGGCTAATCACTTAGACAACCGTGAGAATGTAATCATCTCAACTCATACACATAACGATAGAGGAACTTCTATCGCTGCGACTGAGTTAGCACTTTTAGCAGGTGCTGACAGAGTTGAAGGGACACTTTTAAGCAACGGAGAGAGAACCGGTAATGTTGACATCATCACACTTGCTCTTAACATGTTGACTCAGGGCGTTAACCCGCAGCTAGACTTCTCGGATATAAATGAGGTTTTAGATGTAGTAGAGAGATGTACAGAGATGGTTACACATGCACGCCATCCTTATGTAGGAGAGTTAGTTTATACTGCGTTTTCAGGCTCACACCAAGATGCTATAAACAAGGGTCTTGCATATCAAAAAGGCAGTGAGGACAGCTTTTGGGAAGTTCCTTATTTACCGATAGATCCAGAGGATGTTGGAAGAACTTATGAGAGTATCATACGTATTAACTCACAGTCTGGAAAAGGCGGAATAGCATTTATCTTAGAGAAAAACTTTGGTTATCAGCTTCCAAAAGCCATGCATCCAGAGATTGGTCGTATAGTCCAAGCAGTAACTGATGAAAAAGGCAGAGAGCTTGAAGCAGAAGAGATTTTAGAGATATTCAAAGATACTTACTTTAATATAAAGAAACATATATCTTTGGTTGATGTAACTCTCTCTTCAAATAAAAAAGTTTCGACTTGCATTTTAACTTATACGTACAATGGAGAAAAAATAGTAGCACAGGCTGAAGGAAACGGTCCTATTGACGCATGTAAAAATGCTTTAATGAAAGATTATAAAAATAAATTTACAATAAACTCATATTCTGAGCATTCATGTGGAGACAAAAGCACTGCCAAAGCTGTTGCCTACATAGAGATTCAAAGTAAAGATATCCTTTCTTGCTATGGTGTTGGCAAAGACAACGACATTGCTACCGCTTCCATCAAAGCAATGTTTTGTGCTTTAAACAGGGCTTTTAGCTAAGTCAATCAAATGATTGAAGATGAAAATCAAAAACTCATTGACGAAATAAAAATACTTTCTAAGCTCTCTAACCATAGGCTTAGAGAGCAAACTCACCGTCTTATAGACCTCTACGACGAACAAAAAAAGAAAAACACAAAACTCCAAAAAAATCACTCTACATTTTTAAAACAAGTTGACAAACGAACTGTAGTCATCCACGAGACAAGTACTCAAAAAGACAAGATGCTTCGCCAGCAGTCAAAAATGGCAGCTATGGGAGAGATGATGGATGCAGTAGCACATCAATGGAAGCAGCCTTTAAACTCTCTGAGCATGATGAATGATATGTTAAAAGACGATTTTAAAGAAGGTCTGGTTGATGAAGTGTACATAGATGAGATGACAGAGACTACTCATACTCAGATAGAGCATATGGTCACTACTCTAAATGAGTTTAGAACATTCTTCAGACCTTCAAAAGATAGTGAAGAATTTTTACTTGAAGATTGTATAAACAGTGTAGAAGTTCTTATGAGAGATGAGCTTATGAAAAACACTGTAAACCTAAAAACTGATATAAAAGATGATATTAAAGTATATGGTTTTATAAATGAGTTTAAACATCTGTTTTTAAATCTTCTAAGTAATTCTATAGATGCCTTTAACGAAAAAAATATTTCCACTAGGGATATAGCTATAAAAACTTATATGCATGAAGATAATAGCATCATAGAGTTTGAAGATAATGCCCAAGGTATTCCAAATCATGTGATTTCTAGCATCTTCAATCCACATATCACAACCAAACAAGACTCCAACGGAACTGGAATAGGTCTATATATGAGTTCTCAAATCGTTAAAAAACATAATGGCACTATCAGCGTAAAAAATACAGACTCAGGTGCACTCTTTAAAATCATCATCAAACACTAAAAACTGCAATAACGTTAAGTTACACTTAACGTTATACAAAAATTACACTATAATATCTATTACCCAATTATTTAGGTGGTTGAAAATGGATAGTGTCGAGTCTCAGCTAAAACAGAGTATTAATGATTTAATGTCAAAAAAAGAAGAACTGCAAGCGGTCTTTGACATGGCGGCAAACGGTATCTCTATTCTTGACCATAACGGTATGTTTCTCTATGCGAACAAATTCTTTCAAGACATGATGGGTTACACGATGGAAGAACTATATACTGAGTCTTGCATCTCTTTATCATCTCCAGAATATGCCGCTGCTTCAGAAACCGCAGTCCAAAAAGCCATAAAATATGGAAGTATTCAAAACTTTCGTAAAGTCTGTATTACAAAATCAGGGAAACACCTAAATGCAAGTATGTCACTTAGTTATCTAAAAAGTCGTGATGAAATCGTTATGATAACCTCAGATATCACCCAAGATATAAAGTATCAAGATGAGTTAAAAAGACAAGTTGAGATAGAGGTGGCAAAGCGAACTGAACAGTATGAAATCATGTGCCATCAGTCAAGGCTTGCTGCTATGGGTGAGATGATTGACTCTATTGCACACCAATGGAGACAACCTCTTAACGGTCTAGGTCTAATCGTTCAGGGCTTAAGACATATATCTGACAACGACATGCTAAATAAAGAGATGCTGGAAGAAATTGAAGATGAAATCATGGAAAAAATCACTTATATGTCTCAGACTATCGATGACTTTAGCAGTTTTTTTCGTATCTCAAAGAAAAAAGAATCCTTTGATGTCATAAACAGCATTGAAGATGCTATTCGCCTGATAGACGGTCAGTTAAAATCTAACTCTGTAAAAATAAAAATCATATTTGAAAATGGTGTTCCAAGGAATGTTGTCGGGTTTCCAAATGAGTTTAAACAGGTAATTATGAACATAGTTCATAATGCTATGACAGCAATCATAGCAAAAGACAAAAAAGATGGTCTTATACAAATAGAGCTAAGCTTTTATGATGGCAGACTCAACATCTGCATCTCAGATAATGGCGGAGGCATAGACGAATCAAACTTTGAAAAGATATTTGACCCATACTTTACTACACGTGAAAACGGAAGCGGTATAGGTCTATATATGTCCAAGGTCATCATAGAGCATCATATGCAGGGTTCTCTCACCGTACAAAACCACAATGACGGTACGAAGTTTTGCATAAAGTTAAAATGTCAGGATTTACAATAATATGGAAGCGATTCACAAGCGTTTATCCTCACATACAGTCTTAATCGCAGAAGATGACCCAAGCACACTAAAATGGCTGGTAAGAGTACTTAAGATTTATTTTAAAGATGTCAAAGGTGCTTCAAATGCTATGGAAGCTTTAGACTTTTTTACTTCTTCACCATGCGATATAGTCATAGCCGATATTCAGATGCCCGAAGTTGACGGACTCAGCTTTTTGCAAAAGATATCCCTTATCTCGCCACACACCCTAAGAGTTGTCATGACAGCATTCAACTCTAACCCGTACTTAAATCGTGCAGTAGAATCTGGTGTTCACTTCTATCTTAAAAAACCCATCGATATAGATGAACTTCTTGTTGCCATATCTTCACACATGCCTGAGGGTAAATCCATAAACCCTATTTCCAATCTTGGAGAAGGATTTTATTATGACGCTCAAAACAAGATGGTTTACAAAAAATCAGTTCCTGTCAAACTCACAAAAAAAGAATTATTACTTTTAGAACTACTGCTAAAAAATCGCAATGGCGTAGTTGGGCTTGAGATGATTGAACAAAGTATTTACGAAGAGAGTGTCACAGCAGATGCCATACGCATGGTGGTTGTAGGTCTTCGCAAAAAGATTTACACAGATCTTGTAGAAAATCTCAAAGGACTCGGTTACCGATTAAACATCTCTTAAAAACCTTATTAAAACCTTATACACTCCTTATTAATACCTTTTGATTATCCGTTACCATTATTAAGTGCAAATAAAAGGAGTGATATATGAAAAAGCAAATTCTTATAGTTGGTGGTGGTACAGCAGGAACCATGACCGCTAACAATCTTGCAAATAAACTTATGCCGGAGATTAATCGTGGAGAAGTAGAAATAACAATGATTTCTGACTCAAAGATTCATGTATATCGCCCGGGAGCAATGTATGTTGCCTTTCATAAGGCTGCAGGTCATGAGTTTATCCGTGATCAACGTTCTCTGCTTATGCTAGAAGTTGATTTCATCGTTGACAAAGCTGTTGAGATCAATGCAAAGTCGAACTATGTAAAAGGCAGAAGTGGTAAAAAATATAACTACGACTATCTTGTTTTAGCTACCGGATGTGAAGTTGCCGCTGACAGGATTCCGGGACTGCAAGAAGGTGGTGATTGGTTCTATAGTTATGAAGGTGCTAAAAAGTTGGCTAAAAAGTTTGAGAAATTAGAAAAAGGCAGGGTTCTAGTTACTGTAAACTTTCCTAAAACTCCAGATATTCCTCATCAGTGTGGTATCGCACCGGTTGAGACGACCATGATGCTACATGATTACCTGACAGAAAAAGGTATTAGAGATAACATAGAAATTATTTATACTTACCCTACAAAATCGCAGGCGGTAGAAAATGGGCTTTTCTTACAAGCTCCGACTTCTGATGTTCTTCCAATGATTTTTGACAGTATAAATGTAAAACACAAGACTAGTTTCACTCTTGCAAAAGTCGACCCTGAGACCAAGACTGCTTATTCTGAAGAAGGCGAGAAGATAGAGTTTGATATTCTTATGTCAACACCGCCGTTTATTGCAGCTGAAGTGATTCGTAAGTCAGGATTATCTAAAGCTCTTGATGATGAAGGCTGGTTGCCAACGGATAAAAAGACTCTTAAAGTTAAGGGCTTAGAAAACGTTTACACTCTGGGTGATACTGTTGACTTATCTGTTTCTAAAGCGGGTGGTACTATTCACAATCAAGTAGATGTTCTTGTAGATAACATCGCAGCAGAGATGCGTTTTGGATATCCAACAGAATCTTATGATGGTAAAGTAATCGCTATCGCACAGATGGGGCTACAGTGTGGAATGCCGCTTTGGTATGACTACGAAGAAGATGTCAAACCGACTCCTTGTAGTAAACTGGGTAGTTTTGTACGCTTAGGTTTTAACAAAAGTTTATATTGGGCTGCCGCACGCGGTATGTTATAGGAGGTCACCATGAGCGAAGTAATACAAACAAAAAAAAGTGCTGAGATGCAAGAGATTGAAGACAAGATGACAATGTTAGTACAAACAGGCAGAATCGATAACCTTATTGATTTGCTTGCTGTAGTATCTGACCAGATAGAGATGACGACAACTCCAATAGTCGAGAAAATGGTTCACTCTATAGATAATATAGCAACTGCCGGTTTTGTAACAGAAAATGCAGTTAGATATGCAAAACGCGAAAGTGCCAAAAAGGAGGTTCCAAGTCTTTTTGGTATGTTAAAATTGCTTAAAGATGAAGATACCAGAAAAGGATTGGCATTTATGCTGAACCTGACAAAAGGTATCGGTAAACAGATGTAAAGATTTCAGCAGTGGTCACTTTGCTTCCTCTTTGTGGCCACTGCTATCTTAAGAAAACAAACCTAAAATGAGAGTGCATACTTAAAATAATATGTATTTTCATAGTCTCCAAAATCACTTGTGCTAGGACCATTTTGAATCATCGCACCAAGTACAAATGTATTGTAATCATTCATAGTATATGTAAGAGTCGGCGATACAAAACGTGAATTTTTATCATTAAAACTCTCTATGTAGACAAGTCCTCCGTCTAAAAATATATTAAAAGTATAAGTCGCAGAAATAGCCGTGTAAAAGTTTGAACTAACTAGATTTGAGAGTATCTCAGAATCTCTGTTTAAAAGTATCTCACCACGTGTAAACTTCTCAGATGAGTAAAGTGCTTCACCTATAACAGTAAGACCATTTACAAAACCATAATCAGCTCCAATGATGCCTTGAAAAAACTCTTTTTCATCTAAATCGGATAAGGTCTTAAGAGTATTTTTTATATATGCTCCCTCACTTCTAACCTCAACTCCTGTGTCACCTAGATTTCCTTCAAGTTCCACTCCCAGCATCTTAGTATCATCAGAACTTACAGCATCTATGGCAAAATCTGCAAAGTCTAAAAAAGCTTTATATCTAGCTCCATACTTGAAAGTATAGTCAGCGTTTTGAGATGCCACTGCACTTAGATGCGAAGTATCGTTTATGTGTTTTGTGTATGAAAGAGCCACTACTCCGAAAGTCTCATCAGGTTCAAGTGCATAGATATTTTTGGGATTAAAAAGATTCGTTGGAGTCCAGATGCGACCTACTCCCATGGAGATATTTTGCAGACCTGCAACTGCTCTGTTTTTGTTGTCTTCATAACCGCTGTAGAGTCTATATAGCTTTGCATAAACACTTCCCTCATAGTAGTCATGATGATTAGTCTGTGTACTAAAAGGTGTATCTGACTTTATCTCTTTCACATAGTTAAAATCATTTGAACTTACATAGTCATGTCCAAGGTAGTTCACTCCATCACCTATTAAAGTAACAAAGTAATTACCCTCCGTATAGTCTCCACGAAACCTCAATCTATCGTAGTTGTAGACATAGGTCTTATCTGTGTTTGGTTCTATTGAACCTTGAGAGATTGTAAAGTTGGTATTGTCCACTCTATACTCAAACTCTGCAAATAGTGCAGTTGAAACTAAAATCAAGAGTAGGACTATTTTACGCATCTACCAAAGCACCGTCATTTAGTCTTATGATTCTCTTTACGCTCTGCATTACCATCTCATCATGAGATGCAAACAAGATGCTCACACCCTCTTTCTCGTTAAGCTCTCTCATCATATCCATCAAGCTTTGAGAGTTTTTAGAGTCTAGATTTGCTGTAGGTTCATCCGCTAATATAATCTTTGGTTTTGGAGCTACTGCACGAGCCACTGCAACACGTTGTTGCTGTCCACCGCTTAGAGCATTTGGAAGTGACTTTAGTTTATTGTCTATCTCAAGCATAGATGCTACCTCTAGGACTCTACGCTTTATCTCACTATCACTAAAACCTCGAAGCTTCATAATAAACCCAATATTTTCTTCAACACTCAAAACAGGAACAAGATTATATGCCTGAAATACAAAACCCATTTGAGTAAGTCTAAGCTCTGTACGCTCCTCTTCACTCAAAGCAGTTATCTCTCTATCATCAAGAAAAATCTTTCCGCTGTCTACACTATCGAGTGCACCTATGGCATTTAAAAGTGTAGTCTTACCACATCCAGAAGGTCCGCTAAAGAGTGAAAATTCACCGTTTTCTATAGTTAGGTTTATATCTACAAGAGCATGAACTTCTCTGGGATCATCTTTAAAAAAATACTTGTTTACATTTTCAAGTCTTATCATTTTTCAGCCTTTATAACTTCTATAGGATTTAGTTTTTTTATCTTTGCCAGCGGTATGATGACACTAAGCACAGATGCAAGGATGATAGCCGCAAAAGTAGTAGTGAAGTATGAGACTTTGATTGTTCCGTAGATGATAGCTTCATATCCCCACATCTCTAGCGCATCTGAAAAAGAACTCAAATCCATTCCATAATCTTGTAGATATATAAGTAATATTAACCCAAGTATTGCCCCGCTTAAATAGCCAAAAAAACCGACAAAAATAGCCTCAAAGACTATCTGTAATCTTATGTATTTATACTGCATCCCGATGCCAAGCATGATTCCAAACTCTCGAACTCTATCTAGTATAGAGACATACATCACTCCAAATATCCCGATAAAAACAACACCCATAACTATGAAAAATGTTATAGAGTTAAATATCACCATCAGATCTTGCATCTGCTTCATCATAGGTTGCAGTTCTAAAAAGCTCTTCACATCATAGTCTGAATATTTTATTTTAAGAGCTTCATATAGTTTTTCATCATCGCCCATTATGGCTATTTGAGTAGCCTCACTGGATGCAGTTCCTAAGAACTTGTGCAGGTATTTAATATCTACAAAGATGGCATTTGTATCGAGTGTGATATTTGTTGTCTGTACTATCGCTCTTATTCTTAGCGCAATAGAGTTTATCTCGCCTGTGCTGTTCTGGGTTGAGAAGATGAGTTTTGATCCTACACGTACTTTAAGTGTTTTTGCAAGTTCTATCCCTATAAGCGCACCTCTTTTTTTAAGGTCTATCTCACCCTCTTTTAAAAACTCACTAAACTTACCAAAACGCTCTTCATCCGCCAAGTCAATACCATTTATGGATGCAAAAGATGACTTTCTGGCTGTGGCTGCAAGACCGTCTGTTTTTAATCTCAAAACAACAGCCTTCACTCCTTGCATCTGCTCTATTTCTTCTTTTATCTCTTGTGCATTTTTAACTATATGTTTGATATCTTTGTCTATTCTATACTCTTTTGCATAGATGCTGATATCTCCGCTTCCGCTTCTTTTGTTTTTGTCTAACATATTAAAAGTCATACCGTCATAAAGACCCTGAATACTAAGCATCATGCTCATACTCACTGCTATCATGGTTATTACTAAAAGTGTACGTGAAATCCGCAAAAACGAGTTCTTCCAAGCCATTTTAATTATTAGTTTATACATGTCTACTCGCTTCAATAGGCTCAAAAGAGTTTATAAACAGGTATGGATAGATGATGCTTAAAAAATTCAGTACATATATAAGAGCAATGTTCCAAGCAATTGTAAACATGTCAAAATTAAACGGTATTTCATCCGAGACGATTCCGTAATCTTTGTACATCTCAGCTATTCCCTCTATTACGATTGGGTTTATACTGTAGTAGTAACAGATATATGTTGCTATTGGTACGGCTATGAGAAAGGCTGCGCTTGAGAGTATAAATATCTCATAAAACAAAAGTGCAAATATCCTGCCTTTGGAGAGTCCAATACATCTAATGACTCCAAACTCTTTTATACGCGAACTCACATTTATAAAGCCATAGATCATAATAACAAAAAAGATAACCACCAAGAACAAAGAGAGAGAAATATATCCAAAGATGTTGTCAACTTCCATCGCTTCAACCATAGTCTTCATCAATGTCTTCCAAGTCAAAGACTCCAGATTTTCATCATCCAGAACTTTTATAATCTCACTGTTGACTAGCTCGACATCGTCTAAATCTTCTACCTTGATTGTTATATATGAAGCCATGTTTTTTGCATACATCAGTTCGTCGAAGTATGATCTGCTTACAAATGAAGCACTGGAATCAAACTCAAATGAACCGGTTTTAAATGTCCCGCATAACTTGAAAATATCAGCCGCAAATGAGTTATCACTTGCACCTCCCACAAAAGTCACCTCATCACCTATGCTTAACTTGAGTTTTTTAACTAATTCACTGCCTGCATAGAGACAGTTGCCAGAGTCGTTATCTAAAAACTCACCCTCTCTTAATGCTAAAGCTATTGAACTTAGAAGTTTCTCTTTTTCGGGCTCTATACCTGCTATCATGGAAGCTGCAGAGTGTTCTTTGCTAGACAACAATCCATAAGTCTCATATCTTGCGCTAAAGGTCTCAATGCCATCAATGTTTGCAAGTTTATCTGTAATACTTTTAACGTCACGAATAAGATACTCATTCCCACCAACATCACGATAATCTTTATGATAGATCTCAATAGCCCCTGTATAGATTTTAAGTGAGTTCTCAAGCATCGAGTTGTGAGAGCCGTCCTGCCATGACACAAAGACTACAAACAGCATTGTAGATACAAGGGTAAGAATGAAAGTCGTTATAGAACGACCTTTGTAAAATAGGATGTTTTTTATGGCTAGATTGAACATGTTTTATTTTACTATTTGTTTTCTTTTGTTGTGATTACTTAGATAAATACAATATATGTATTATGCTAAAATATTTAATTAATACAACATACATGAGGTAAGAATGGACAATAATGATATACAAAAATACACTATATTAAGAAATCAATATTATCCTGATTTAAATAGTTCTAATGACTTAATAAAAGGTAACCAACTTTTAGACTTTAACTTTTTATTTATAACTAGTCTCATTTTGTATTAAATATTTGACATAATAATAATTATACGCTAACATGTAAAGTATATTGTACAAAGAGAGGCTTATGGACTTTAAAGAATTTGGTGAATATTTATCCCTATTAAGAAAACAAAACAACATTTCTCAAGAGCAGATGGCAAAAGATTTGAGAATTTCCAGAGCTACTATTAGTTCGTTTGAAAATGGAAGAGCATCTGATGTTGGTTTTAAAAAAGTGCTTCAGATTGTTGAGTATTTAGGTTTTGAACTTAATGTTAAAGAGAAGTCACCATTTCCTACTTTTGAGGAGTTAAGAGATGCAAGATAACCTAAAAGTAAAAGTCCATAACAAAACAGTAGGCAATCTAGTTTATGAAAACGAAGATTACATCTTCAGTTATAATAGTTCTGATAAAGATGACTTTGTATCTTTAACGATGCAAGTAAGAGTTAGAGACTATTTAAACAGACAACTTCATCCGCTCTTTGAGATGCATCTGCCTGAGGGCTACTTACTCTCAGTTATTAAAAAACACTATTCTAAACTAACAAAGACAGATGACTTTGGTCTATTGTCCTTGATGTCGTCTAAAGTAAAGGGCAGAATTAGTTATGAAAATAGTGCTTCAACTAACCAAGAAGTTTTAACACTAGACACTCTACTGCATCCGGAGAATGAAAATCTTTTTGAAGAACTAGTAGACAGGTTTGCATTATCATCTGCCATATCAGGTGTTCAGCCAAAGGTTTTAGCAAAAGTACAAGACAAAGCAACTCTTTCTTTTGATGAGTACATAGTTAAATCATGGGGAGATGATTATCCTCACTTAGCTTTAAATGAATACTATTCCATGCAAATAGTCAAACACGCAAACATAGAGGTTCCAGAGTTTTATATTTCAGATGACAACAAACTTTTTATTATGAAAAGATTTGATATAAAAGATGACGGCTCATTTTTAGGCTTTGAAGATATGTGTGTACTTCAAGCAAGACCCAGAGATGACAAATATGAAGGCTCTTACGAGCAAATTGCCAAGACTATAAAAACCTTTGTATCTCCCAAAAATAAAAAAGACTCTCTAGAACAATATTTCAAAATGATTGTTATCAACAATCTAGTAAAAAATGGAGATGCTCATCTAAAAAATTTCGGTCTTATCTATGAAGATATAAATGATATTAAGCTATCTCCTGCTTTTGATATTGTTTGCACAACTATCTACATCAAAAATGATGTTCCGGCACTGCATCTACTAGGCAGTAAAAAATGGTGGGATAAAAAATATCTTATTAAGTTTGGTGTAGAAAGCTGTGAGTTAACTCCTAAAGATGCAAATAGTTTATATGACACATGTGTAGAAGCTTTTGATTTTATATGTAAAGAAATAAATGAGAGAATAGAAAAAGAAGAAGATGCAGAGATAAAAGAATTTTTATCTCAACTTTTTAAGTGAGATAGCTACCTTACCTCGAAAACCGTTTCAAAGCACTCTTTTTAAAGTACTGTGCAGATATTTCAGTGTCATATTTTACATCCTCTAGTAGCATCTCAGTGTAGTTGTCTTTCTTCTCTATCGGTTGGATTTTCCAGTATGTCGGTATATAGTATTTGCCGTATTTTTTCACATCTTTATATAGAAAGATTCTTACCTCTTTCATATCTTCATCGTAAAATATATCTTTTTTAGAGGTGTAAGTCTCTGTATCTATAAGAGAGACTATCTTTCCCCATACTACGGCTGCATCTTCTTTTGGTGTAAGCTCTAAGGTCACTAACTTACCCTCTTTTTTTAAAATCTTTGCATTATAATCTTCCACAACTGAACTCTGTTTTACAACGTCATCATTTGTGATGTCACTTCCCATCCAGTTTTGCAACATCATAGATGCGGGGATCTTTATAGTTCTCTCAATCTTTGGTACATACTGCCACATCTGGTTGTCAAGAGAGAGAAAAGTAATACCTTTATCTTTTGGCGGATAGAGGATTTTTGTAAAACTTTTCTTTGTTCCCTCAGACCAGCTCTGCATCTTCATAGTTCTCTCATGCCCCATAGATATTATCTTCATAGTAAGCTTCATAGAGACATTTTCACCGCGCATGTTTTGGTCTAATTTTTTAATAATCTCATCTGCCTCATTTGCAAATAAAATACTAGAAATCATAAAAAATACTATAAAAATCTTACTCATACAAGTCCTTTTACTATACTGCTTCTACTCTGTTTCTACCATTAGCTTTAGCTTTATACATAGCCTGATCTGCCCTAAGGATAATAGACTGAGCATTATCACCTTTTTTAAACTCACTGATACCAAAACTGCAAGTGACACTTCCTACTACGTAAAACTGCTCTTGTTCTATGATCTTACGAAACTTCTCTGTAACCTCACGTGCGAGTTCCATCGGAGTTAAAGGCATGATGATGACAAACTCTTCACCACCCCATCTAGCCAAGGTGTCCGTACTTCTAAGGTTTTTCTCAATTAATCTTGCCATGTCTCTGAGTGTGTTATCACCCTCTAGATGCCCATATTTATCATTGATGCTTTTGAAGTGGTCTATGTCTAAAAAGACAAGAGAGAAGGTATCTGTTGTATATCTCTCTATCCTTTTTATCTCATTTCTAAGTTCCATCTCAAACTTTGATCTGTTAAAGATACCTGTAAGATTATCTATAGTTGAAAGTTCTTCATATTTCATCGCACGAGCAGCTAAGAGTTTGTTTATCTCTCTTAGCTCGGCGTCATTATCTCTCATATTTTCGGCCCATTTTGAGTAGACCTTTGCGACTATCTCCTCTTGAGTTATTTGACCAATTATCTTGCCGTCATAGTTTTCTACTATGAGTCTTTTAAAGTGTTTCTTCTGTATAAAATCCAAAGCATCTTTTATGGAAGTGTCATAACGTACAGTCTGAAGAGGGGTAGACATATACTCTGATATCGGCTTATTTAGGTCTTCATTATTTCCTAGCATCTGCATGACATCTTTTGTTGTAACGATTCCCACAGGAGACTCTTCTTCATCAACTATTACACAGTCATAGAGGATGCTGTCCATCATTCTGGCAACTTCTGCTGCGGGAGTAACTACAAAGGCTTGTTTTATATGAGTAGTCAGAAGTATCTCACTGACGGGACGTTTTTCAAGCATCATCTGAGGGTCTATACTAGAAACTATATCATAGTAAGAGACAAAGCCTGTAAGGTTGTATTCATCATCTACCGCACATAGACAGTTGTTGACACTGTCTATCTCTTTGAGACAATCAAGCACTGAATCATTATCATTTACTGACGCTACTATGTCGTACTTTATAGTTTTTATTTGCTGAGAAAAATCAATATCTTGGAGTTTAAGTCGAATTACATCATTAACTTTCAAAAGTCCAAACTCTTGCTTGTTCTCGATTCTTATGACGATATCTCTATGATTGTTTTCGTACATAAGCTCAATGGCTTCTTGAATGGTTTGAGAGTCCTTTATACAAAGAACATCTTTTGTAGAAATATCACTTACTTTTGGAAATTCCATCATATGTGCTCCTCCTTATAGTACCTGCCTGTAACTATTGTAACACCATATTTATTTAAAAAAGATGAAACAAAAAAGAACTACTCTAGTTTTTCGTGAAACTCTATAAGAACATCAAGCTGTTTTTTCAGCACTTGTTTTTCATCACTCTCTTTTGCTTTTTTAATCTTTTTTTTAATAGAAGCTATCTTCTTTTCAAGTGAGTCTTTGAGTTTTTCTCTTTTGTTTTCTTTTTTTTCTTGCTCACTCTCTTGCAGTGCAAAAAACTTCTCTACTTTATTAAACAACTTTTCCATATTCATGAACTCTCCCTTAAGTCTTGTATATCACTATCTTTTATCCATAATACAGATGCTGTTTGAATCAGATTTTTAGATATTTCATAGGCAAATGAGCTATCGTTTATAAGTGAAGTTGCCATTTTTGTTTTTATCTGATTAGTTCTAATAAGTGAATCTATCTTACCATTTTCTATCAGGTTCAACTTGTCAACCTCTTTTTTTAAAAGTTCGATACTTGAGAGAATGTCCAAATCATCTTCAAGATATCTAATGTCGTTTATAGAGTCTATTGTCTCTGCTATCTCCGTTCTAAGAAAATTGTATTCATCTTTCATGATTTCATTATTAGAATTTAAATAGATTCTAATATTTTTCTGTAATTCTCTTACATATTTTATTGACTCAACAATATCTCTGCATGAGAGTTTCAGTTCATAAACTTTGTTCTTTTGTTCTTCACTCATATTTTCTTGTGCAAGAGTTGCATAATATATTATCTGACCGTAGATCTCTTTAATATTTGTGTCGTAAAAAGTGTTTATGTCTGTATATATATCCTTATCTGAGTGCTTAATTACACTCGTTATATCCTCACATCCAAGATATTGATGTCTATGAAGCAAAAGGGCATGTGAAAGTACTTCAACAGCATTATCATAAAGATGTTCAACCTCTTTTTTTATAGCTTCAAGAGCAGCTTCTGGAACATTTATGACTACATCATCAAGATATTTTGCTTTATCAACATCTCGTACTTCTATAAAAAGAGACTCTAAAAATTTCACAAGATAGGAGGTAAATGGAGCCACTACAAGTATGCCTAGAACATTAAATATAGTATGAAAAAGTGCTAATTGCATTCCGTAATCTCCAGCATCTATACCTATAACATCAGATAGATAAGTAACTACAGATGCCAGTTGGTATAAGAATACTATGGCAACAAAAGCAGTGACTAGGTTAAATATGAAGTGTGCGACTGCTAGTCTTTTTCCATTTGCGTTGGAGCTAAGCGATCCAAGTATAGCGGTAACTGTTGTACCAATATTTGCACCAATTGCCAGTTCTAAAGCATTAAAATACTCAATCTGTCCAGTAACAAGTGCTGTAATTATTAGAGCCATAGTGGCACTACTCGACTGTATAATCACCGTAGCTACTGCACCTATTAAAACATAGACTAGAACACCAAGATAACCGTCCATAGCATAAGATGCCAAGTCTATTCCGCTCTTTAGTGCATCAAATCCATCTTTCATGTAAGCAATGCCTAAAAATACAAACCCCAATCCAACTAAAATACTTCCCAGACCTTGATATGATTTAGCATCTTTAAATCTAAAGACCACTCCAAAGATAATCATAGGCAGAGCAAATTGTGCAATATCTATCTTTACACCAAAGGTTGATACTATCCAAGATGTTGCGGTTGTTCCAATATTTGAGCCAAAAATAACTCCAATGGCACCACTAAGAGTAATAAGCTCTGCGCTTAAAAAAGAGATGATGATAATAGTAAGAAGGGATGAACTTTGAACGATTGCAGTGGCTACAAAACCGGCACCTATAGCCTTTGGTACAGTAGAAGTGGTTTTTTTAAGAACTTTTTCCATTACTCCGCCACTGAAGAGTTTAAAGCCGTCTTCCATAAAAACCATGCCGAGCAAAAAGATGGTAACTCCAGCGATAATAAGTTTAGCATCATTGCTCGAAAACAGAAGATATGCCAAAGCAAGTAAAAAAAGTGGATAGACATACTTTTTGAAATCCATGTAATAACCTAAATCTTTTCTCTTATTATACCACTAAATCTAACTCTTGAAGTGTTCCTACTCCTCCACTCTCTTTTAGGTAAACTGTGCTCTCTTTCATCATAGCTCTATTTAAATCAAATGGAGTTTTTACACTCTCAAGATATAATGCGCCGACATCTTTATCTTTAAGTGAAAATAGATGTTCTGTAGAGTCTGCATCTTTTGTCCAGATAACTAACTGCTCAAACACCTCATCATTTTCATCTATCCAGCCGTTGTTGTCAGAGTCATAAGCTTTTAAATCGTTAAATCCATTACCGCTTTTTGGACCAAAAAGCTCACTACCGTCATTTATGATGCCATCCTTGTTTTTATCCAGTGCTAAAAAACCGCTTCCGCTTCCAACAAAAGAAAACTCATCACTCTTACCGTCTAGGTCAAGGTCAAAGTTATGTTTCACATCGCTGATAGTCACGATATCTTTACCAAAGTTCAGCACAAGAGGGTCTATAAGTGCATCTCCGGCTTTTATGCTGATGCTCTCATGTGATTGTGACTCTTGTTTGATACTAAAAGCAAGTGCAAATTCCGTCTCTTTACCATCTGCTGTTCTGACACTCCCAGATGCTGAGAATTGCAGGGATTCTTTTTTTATCTCAGTTTTTTCATAGTGGTAGTCGATGCCCCATCCTAAACGCTCAGGTTCCGAACTCTCGTCTTTTTTTGCATCTGTAGCCTCAACCGACTCTACACCTTTTAAAGAGTGCATAAAAGATATATTTATTTTTTTGCCTGTCAATGCTTCAAGTGCTCTGACAATCGCCATAAGTTTAGGGCTGAGTGTCTCATCAAATATCTCTTCTTCTAGCTTCTCCACTTCGCTTACAGGCTTGTAAAACTTTTTAAAATCTTCTGTAAGTTCCAGTCTGTCAGCACGACGAAGTCTCTCTGGCGAATCTTCTTCCCTATTCCACATCTCTAAACTCTCACTCTCATAAAGTTCATGACTTTTGTAGTGAGAAGATAAAAGGGAGATTTCTGATTGCTGGATTTTCATGACTCATCCTTTTGTCAATATACTTAGGCATATATCGACAAAAAGAATTAACGAGTAGTATTATCTTCTTCTGTTTGAGTTACCTCTTGAAGTGCTACCACCTTGTGCAGGCTTGTTACGAGGTCTGTTTCTAGAGTTTCCTCCACCCTTACCTCTTCCGCCACCACCTTGGTTGATAGGCTCTGCTTTTATAGACGGGTCAGGTTTAAAACCTTTTAACCATACTTTTGGGATATCTTTTTTGATAAGCTTCTCGATGTTTGCTAAATACTCGTTTTCATCTATACAAACTAGAGAGATAGCTTCACCTTCGTTTCCTGCACGACCAGTCCTTCCGATGCGGTGAACATAATCTTCACTAACATTTGGAAGCTCATAGTTTACAACGTGAGGAAGTTGGTCTATATCGATACCACGTGCCGCGATGTCTGTTGCGACAAGAACTCTAACCTCACCTTTTTTAAAGTCGGCTAGAGCTTTTGTTCTGGCATTTTGGCTTTTGTTTCCATGAATTGCAACCGCTGTTATGCCATCTGCATCTAACTGTCCTGCCAAACGGTTTGCACCGTGTTTAGTTCTGCTAAATACAAGAACCTGTTTCCAGTCACCCTCTTTTATGAGGTGAGTAAGAAGTTCGCGTTTACGAACTTTATCTACAGGATAAACAGCTTGTTTTACCGTCTCAGATGCAGTATTTCTACGAGCCACTTCAATAAGTGTCGGAGAATTAAGAAGTCTATCTGATAGTTTTTTTATCTCGTCTGAGTAAGTAGCCGAGAAAAGTAGAGTTTGTTTCTGTTTAGGAAGAACTTCTAAAACCTTTCTGATGTCGTTTATGAAACCCATATCTAACATTCTGTCTGCTTCATCTAAGATGAGAAAATCAACTTTTGAGAGGTCTATAGTTTTTTGGCTAAGGTGGTCTAAAAGACGACCCGGAGTTGCTATAACTATATCAACGCCTTTACGAAGTTGTACTATCTGAGGATTTATTTTTACACCGCCAAATATCACACATGATTTAAATGGAAGGTGCTTGCCGTAAAGCTCTACACTCTCAGCAACTTGTGCCGCTAACTCTCTTGTAGGAGTCAGAATAAGCGCTTTTACGTGATGTTTACCTTTCATAGGTTTTGCTCGGCTTAAAAGCTCTAGCATCGGAAGAGTAAAACCTGCAGTTTTACCTGTTCCTGTTTGTGCACCCGCAAGGATGTCTTTTCTATCCAGAATAACAGGGATAGCCTGTTTTTGAATCGGGGTCGGTTCACTATAGCCTTGTTCTTTAATAGCTTTTAATAGTGGAGCCGATAACCCTAAGTTGTTGAATGACATGTATTTCCTAGTCTTAATAT
>NZ_JBFFNS010000005.1:0-140867 GCF_041563035.1 Sulfurimonas sp.
AACTGTCTTTTCTACTTCCCACGCTTTTGGCATAGTCGTTCTGAAATCTATCGCTCTTAAATCTGTTCCTGGCACAACTATTGCAGCAAATGCTGCAAGACCTACGCCTAAAAATTTTCTTCTATCCATTTTGTTTTCCTTTAATTTAGTTTTATATTTTTCTTTCTTTTAACAAGAAGGAACGTTACCGCTATCGTTAGCATATTCAAAAAAGAAATCATAGTAGTGCTCAAGATATTTCTCTTGTAAAGCTTTACTTGGAGCTTTTGGACAGATTTTTTTAAGTTCATCTGCAAGCTTACCTTCTTCTTTAAAAGTTTCCCACTCACTCTGAGAGTGTTGAGTAGACATTTTGGCACCATTCATGCCACAAGAACCTTTTAGTTTTTTAAGATAAAGTTTTTGTCCCTTTGCAACATCCGCAGATGCAGCTGTTGTACTCACAGCCAGTACCATTACACTAGCTAATACTAATTTTAATAACTTGTTCATAATTTCCCCTTATCTATTTTTTTGATTCAATATATTTTGCTAAAGCTTCAATCTGTGCATCATCTAAAGCTTTTACTTGACCTTTCATTAAGCCTTTCATTGCTCCGCCATAAGTTCCCGCTTTATATCCGTTTAAAGCTTCAACTATTTTTGTAGCGTCCCAACCTTTAATCACTGCTGATTTACCTAAGGCTTTTTTCTCACCACTTGCACCATGACATGCCCCGCAGCTTTTATATAGTTTTGCACCATCTGCCGCTGCTACTGTTAGTGAACCTACTACCGCTAAACCTAATAGCACTTTATTAATTGTTTTCATTTTACTCTCCTAAATAGTGTAAATTTTTATTACAAGAGTAGTATATGTAATGATTGTGGAATGATTGTGGAATTTACCAAGAGACAGAAACTTCTGTCCAGTTGCCAAATTTTGATGTTATATTTATAGTTAATCCATACTCATTACAGATCATTTTTACGATATTTAAACCAATACCAAAACCACCGACTATCTTATCAAATCTAGCATATCTATCGAACATCGAATCTATATGCTCTTCTTTTATACCTTTGCCTGTGTCTTTGATGGTAAGGTTATTTGCTTTTAAATCTATATATATTGAACCGTTTATCTTGTTGTACTTAATTGCATTTGATAAAATATTATCGATTAGTTTAGAGAGCTTTTTACTGTCAATATTTAATACTGCATCTGCATCTAGGTTTGTTATAACTTTTATCTTTTTCATATTTGCTAAAATTGAAAAGTATTCAATTCTCTGTTCTATAAGTTCTTTTAGATTTATATCTTGATTATTTGATACGATTTTATTGTTTAACACTAAGTAAGTCAGGTCATCATATATGTTAGATATGGTCTTTACCCCTATGTCTATTCTATTGATACTTTTTAAAAGATACTTATCTTGGATGCTATCTTTATCAATAAGCTCAATATTTGTCATAACCGTACTTACTGGAGTATTTAACTCATGTGTAGTATCTTTTATAAATGTATCTAGCAGATGCAGAGCATCTCTCATAGGCTTTAAAAACAGGTTTAATAAAAAATATCCTACAACTAACATAAAGATAAAAAATATAGAACTGTATATGACGATGGTTTTAATAGTCTCATTTAGCCACTCTTTATCATCCATCATCTCCACTATAATATATTGGGTATTTAGATAGTACTTTTCTGGTTGAGTTACGTATCTTATGATTTTGTTATTTGTATATGTTACTTCTGTGAGTAGGTTTTTAGGATTGGATAAGGTTGAATATATAAGTTTATAATCCTTCCCATAAAGAGAAGTTTTGAACTTGGCATCTGTTGGGTATAACAGAGTGTCTGTTTTATCATTATGAAGCTCTTCTAGTGCTATTAAAAACTCATTTGCATACTCATCTAAGACTATTGTTCTTTGACTGCTCGCCAACTCTTTTTGCAGAGTATAGTATAGGGATATAGTTAAACCTAAAATGACAATGGTAAAAAAAACATATAAAGATAAGAACCTATATAGTGTCTTTTTTTCACTTTGTGGTAAATCTATATCCAAGTTTTTTAATACTGACAATTTTTTCTTTCCCTAAGTATTTTCGTAGATTTTTTATATACGTTCGCAAGGCACTTTCACTTATCTCTTCACCATATTCCCAAAGAGTCGCGTATATAACTTCATGAGTTACAAGAGTGTCTTTGTTTTGCAAAAAAAGTTTTAACAGTTTTGCGTCTTTGTTGTTTAGTTGCACCTCATCATTGTTGACAGTTAGCAAGTTGCTATTTGTATCATAGTAAATGTTTGCATCTATCTGTATTTTACTGCTCTCATTATGAAAAAAATCCCTTTTTAAAATGCTCTCTACTCTTAACTTTAACTCTTTTAATACAAATGGTTTTCTTATATAGTCATCGCATCCGCTATCATATCCATTTTCCAAGTCACTAATAGAGTTCAGTGAAGTTATGAAAATTGCAGGTGTAGTAGAACCCTGCTCTCTTACAGATTTTAGTATCTCAAAACCATTTATATCCGGGACATTGACATCTAGCAGGAAAAGGTCAAAGTTGTTTTCATAGATAGCATCTAGAGCACTATTACCATCATATACCGGGGTAACACTAAACCCAAGACTTTCAAAATAATCAACAACTGTCTCATTTAAAGCAAGGTCATCTTCAAGGAGTAAGAGTTTCTTTTTCATGAATTATTATATCCTATATCAACTCTACACAACTATATAAACTAGGTCGAGATGAAAGTTCTATTTCTCTAACGATGTGTGGGATAGGATCATCTAAATTTTCAACATCATCTATATATAGAAGCTCTGTAAACTCATTATCTACATAGAGATAGATTCTGTTTTCCATTAAATGTGCATAACAATTTGAACATATTTCTACTTGTTTCATAAACCATACCTTGCATGTTTTGTTCCAATAAATTCTGCCATTGGTGTGTCCATCGCTTTGATATGTTGGTCTAACCACGTGAGTATCTCTTCTTCGAAGTAAGCTTTTAGAGCATCTACTTCTTTTCTGTTTCGCCACTCCATCTCAGCATATCGTGTTTCATTGAGCACTTTGTCGTGGTCTGCTTTGTGCATATTAAGTGAAGGGTAGTGAGCATCTTGCATCATCTTCTCTTCGGTGGCAAAATGTTCTTGCATATGCTCAAGAAGTTCTTCAAAAGTTTTAGAAATAGCTCCAAAGTCTGCTTTAGCTTCGAGTTGAGTCAACAATTTGTTGATTATCTCTACTTCTTCCATATGAGTTTCATTCATACTATCAATAGGTACCAGTGGCATAGTGTTAAGTTCTATCATAAATGATATACTAACATAACAACTCAAGGACTACAATGAAAAAGACAATTTTACTAATCTTGAGAGCGAAATATGATAAGTTAGTTGACAACTATCAATAAGCTTTTTTTTCAAAGAAGTTATTATGTCATCAAAATAGACTAGGAGATGCAATGTCAGATATTAAAGAGTTTATGACTCAAGACCATAGAGACTGCGATGAGATTTTCATAGAAATGGAAAATGCAGTTGCTTCTAAGAGCGATGAGGCTCTAACAAGATTTGAAACATTTCAAGATGCTTTGACAAACCACTTTAAGATGGAAGAAATGGTGCTTTTTCCGATGTTTGAACAAAAGACTGGTATGAGGGAAGGCCCGACACAAGTTATGGTGATGGAGCATGAACAGATGAGAGAGCTTCTATCTAAGATGCAAGATGCGGCTGAGTCAAAGGACAATGACAAATTTTTCAGTCTATCTGAGACACTCATGATACTAATGCAGCAACACAACATGAAAGAGGAGCAGATGCTCTATACAATGATTCAGCAACACCTAGGTGATGATGCAGACCATATCATCTCACGTATGAGAAGTCTGGTTCACTAAGGAACTTTGTTTCAATAAATAATATATTTATGATTTAATCTTAGGTAATTATTATAAATTTTACATTACAATTCACAAATAAAACATTTTAGGAGTGAAGTTGTTATGTCTACTATTAGCACTAGCTTAAGCAATATCTATAGTATTATGGACCAACCAGGTTATTCTATGAAAAATATCGATTCTCAAAAGGCTTTATCAAATGGTTCTGAGTTGCAAAAAGAGATTAAAGACACTCAGAAAGCAGCCGAAAAAGGCACTACAGAGGGATTTAAAGAAACGTTACACCAGCTAAATTTATTGGTTTAGTCACTGTCTGAAGGTGATGAAGCATCTTCTTGAGTTGCTTCATCATTTTGAGGTTGCTTTTTCTTACGCTTTTCTTCTTTTTTCTTCTGTTTTTCAATCTCACGTGCACGTTTTTCATAACTGTAGTTTGTTTTAGCCATTAATAATCCTCTTTATTTTAATATTTAATAAGTTCTAGTTCTATTGGACTCTACTTATACCTTCGTCAACAATGAGCTTAATTACTTCTTCATAACTAAGACCAAGTTCCATCTCAAATGCTTTAGGAAAATAACTAGAACCGTTTGTCATTCCCGGGACCAGGTTAGCTTCCATAAAAAAACATTGTCCACTTGTATTACTCTTTATATCTATTCTTCCATAATCTCTTATTCCTAAGTCCATATAAACATCAATAGCAAGTTTTTTTACTCTCTCCATAACAATATTATCTTCAATAACTTTGAGTCCTTCCGGATAGCTCTCAACTACTTTTTCTCCCAGAATCCTAATGCCATTATTTGCTCTAGGTGGTATGACTTCAACAGATGAAACTAATAAATCTCCACTTTTTGTTTTTATCATAGCTACGGTGAATTCCTGTCCATCCAAATACTCTTCAACTAAAACAGGAAGCTCATACATCTTATACAGGGATGATACTTTTTTCTCAAACTCAGCGAAACTGTTCACAAATGAAAACTCATCGACTCCATTCCCATTTGCTGCATCTGATGGTTTTAAAAACAGAGGATAATTAATAGGTATGTCATAGTCTCGTGTATATTGCCCAGGGATTGCAGTAAAATATCTTGCAGTAGAGATACTTCTGTCTTTTAAATATTCTTTTGCAAGAACTTTGTCAGAATCAAACATCAAAGTATCTCTTTGGGATCCGGAAAAGTTGATACCGTTTTTTTCAAAAAATTCTGAGAGCCAGATAGTTCCCTCATCTTCAGTAATAATATATTTAACTGCCAAAATGACTAAGTCAGGTTTTCTATGTACAACATCATTTAATTGTTCTATTGTTTGACATACATTTAGTATGGCACTGTGATCCATTAGATTTATCGAGTCTAACACGCCGTTACAAGCTTTAATCGATCCAAACCCAGTCTCTTTTAAAGCCTCATTCTCTGTTGTTATAATTTCTATTTTCATGGTATCACTTTTTTTAGTAGGTAAAGATGCGCCTAATATGGAAATAATCCAGGTATAAGTCATCATAAATATATATGAAATTTCCCACTATTGGGAAAAGTAACATGTGGAGCTCGTTTTGAGTGTTTGCGTAACCTGTGAAATATTGCTAAACGCATACAACAGAAGGACTTATTTCTTTAAAAGAAATAACTTTAAGTAAAAATGATAAGTACACCACATATCTAGAATGGGTCCTACTTGCCTAGGAGAGAGTATTTATTTACGAGGGTATTATACTATATGTTAGCTTACAGAGATGTTCGACGAGTTAATTGCAAGAAAATCGGAAAAGGATATTAGCGATTATTTCGCTAATATTCCCTCTATTTGAATGTCTAATTTAATAGTATCACCAACAGCAACACCACCCGCTTCTAAAACTGTATTCCAAGTAATACCATAGTCTTTTCTACTAAGTTTACCTGTCAATTCTAGACCGACTCTAGTATTTCCCCAAGGGTCTTTTACCATTCCATTGTTTTCTAAGTTTAGTTTTACATCCTTTGTAACTCCATGCATTGTCAGTGTTCCATATGCATATTCAGAATCTGTCTTTTGTAAAACAAACTTGATTTCGGGGAATTTATCGGCATTAAACAATTCAGCAGATTTTAGATGTGCATCTCTTTTTTGGTTTGCTGTATTGATAGAATCTACTTTAATCGTTCCACTTAACTCTTTTAGAGTATTTGTTTTTTCATCATATTCAAATGAACCACTAAATTTGTCAAACTTACCTATGACGTTTGATATCATCATGTGCTTAACTTTAAAACCAATGTTCGAGTGACTTGTATCAACATTATATGCTCCTGCTAAAAGTGCAGTTGAGCTTAGGGCTGCAATAACCAGCGTAGTAATCAATTTGTTCATTTTATATCCTTTTAGTAATAATTTATTTTTAGTTATCTGTGCATTGGCACTTCAAACAACATTAGATGGGTGTCAGCCAATGCTTTAATAGTATCAGTCTCCTTATCAGTGATTTGTATTTCATCTCTTTTGTTTAGTACATCTCCTGCAATCTCAATACTGCCTTCTATAACAAAGAGCAAGTGTCCATTTCCATCATTTAAAGTTGGCAATTCTATGCTTGCTCCACGCTCAAGTTTAGTAGTAAAGATAAAAGCGTCTTGTCTCATTTTTATAGAATGATCTCTTGCATCTGGCGAAGCCAATACTACCCAGTGATTTAACTGCTCTATAGCGTTAAAATCACGTTGGTCATATAAAGGCTCTCCACCTTTTTGATTAGGATATATCCATATCTGAAATAACTCAACACTCTGGCTCTGAGAAGGATTGTACTCAGAATGGCGGACTCCTGAGCCAGCACTCATATACTGAATCTCTCCTTCATTTATCACTCCATGGTTCCCTTGCGAATCACTATGCTCTAAACTACCTTTAGTGACTAAAGAGATGATTTCCATCTCTTTATGTGGATGCATAGGAAACCCTTGTCCAGCTTCTATGATGTCATCATTTATAACTCGAAGTGCTCCATATCCAATACGCTCAGGATTATAATACTCGGCAAATGAAAAACTGAAACGACTATGTAACCAGCCATGTTCTGCAACACCTCTTTGAGAGGCTCTATGAATAATATTTGACATTTTAGACTCCTTGCATTTACTTTTTGTTATGGTAAAGTATAACAATTTGGAAATATAAATTGAAAGAGTAAAATATCGTAATAATATGCAATAGTACGGATTAGGAAGTTTTAGTTATGAAAATTGAGTCGATAAGTGTTGGGACTAAGTCCTTCGTAACGTTTAAAAAAACGTCCAAGTTCAGAACTGTTTTCAAAGTTTAGATTAGAAGAGATCTGCTTGATGCTTATATCGCTATAACATAGAAGATATTGAATCTCTTTTATGATACGTTTGTGTATAAAGTGTAGTGCTGATTTACCAAGGCTCACTTTTATGGTCTCACTTAGATGCTTAGGAGTTATATTTAAAATATCAGCGTATGATTTTACACTTTTGTACTCTACAAAATGTTCTTCTATCAGAGATAAAAATTTATTACTAATCTGCTGAGCTCTATTTTTAATTTCTATTTTTGGTTTAGCTAGTTTTTCTCGTTTGAGTATGTATAAAAGCTGTATTATGAGATGTTTAGTAATCTCCTGATAATCACTTTTTAGATTTTTATACTCTATGTTTATCTGCTCATATATATTTAATACATTTTTAAATTCTAAACAATCCAGGTCTATAGACTGCAGATGTTTATTATGAAAAGCAAGAAGCTCTTCAACTTCTTGGGGTAAAAAATCTCTATTGAATACTAAAACTATAAACTCTGAATTTGGTTGAGTATCTTCAAATGAATGAATTACACCTGGTACCAAAAGTTGTAGAGATTGTGCAGTTATGTTGTAATCATATTGATTAACATGGCGAATAGAACCACCTTTTAGTGCAAGAATACAAATATAATGTGCGCATCTAATAGGAATACCCTTATTCCCTTTTCCATTATTTGTCAGGATTACGAAGTTATCGGGCTTAAAATCTTTAGCATAGGTATCCATACCAAAAGATGGATTTTTAGCATGCAGTTCTTTATATTGATTTAGAGTTTGTTCAATAGTTATAAGTGGAGAGTTCTGCATAATCATCCTTCTAATCTATATTACTTCTTTTTTAGCCTTTGTTTATAAGCAAGCGGGTTAATATACTTACCAGTAGAGTCGTTGACTCCTGAATCTTGTTCTTTGATTATTCTATTTGTTTTAGGTTTATATTGAGTGGCTTTTACTTTGTCTTTTTTACCGTTTATCTCAAGATTAGTAACTAGTTCAGGGTTTAAGTTTTTTAGTATTGTAAGCAGAGTTTCTAAGTTTTCATCGTCTACAGATAATTTTATTTCATTCATATTTTATTCCAATAATTTTTAAAACATTATACTCAATATTTAAGTATCAATTTTAAAGAGATGCTATACTAACATAATTATATAAGGACTTTAGAGATGGCTTTTACACCTCATACACAAGAAGAGTTGAAAGATTTAAACATTGTAGCCGGAGAATCTTATCATATAGAGTATCAAAATAAAGATTACTACAATGGTGAAGAGACTATAGAAAAAGGAAATGGCATAGCCTTGGTAAACAACGGAAGTATCTACTTTAACGTTATTGACCCTTACGGAATGGATAAGATGATTATGAAAGTACGTATTTTATAAACTTAGTCCATATCCAAAACATCATCACTGTCTGAATAGTCAATATCTAGTACAGGGCCAGACTTTATAGCATCAACATTTACCTCGAAGCTTTTTAAATCGTAATCTTTAGCTTGATAAAAAATCTGCTCTTTTGCATACTTCTTTTCTCTCTCCATCTGTTTTTGGATTTCTTTATCTATTTTTGTCTCTTGTTTGGCATCTGCAGCGAATAAAAAAGAGTTAATTATAAGTACTAGTATAAAAATATTTTTCATAGAACATATCCTCCAAATAATTTAGCTTAATAATTATAATATAATATTCTTATAATATAATTATTGTCTGAAAGTTTTTAAAATGCCATAACCTCTTTTTCTGTTTCAATATATAATCTTGTTAAAACTTTAATCATACTTTCAACAGCCTTTATGGATGTTGTTTCATTAACCGTGTGATATCCGATAGTAGGTAACTGCAGTGTAGTACCCTGAATCTGACCTTTTGTTGCCTTAATCAACCTTCCAAGTTCTGTAGTACCAAGAGAGCCTTTAGTGTTTGTTTGAGACATTTTATTTTTCAAATATGCATCTTTAAAATGATATTTTATATGTTCTTCTATCGCTATATTTTTTATCTTGTTCTTTAGTGATGACCTAAACACTGCATTTGCATCTCTGTTTCTTAAAACAATGTCTAGAGCGTTAATATCTTCTAAAGTATCATATGGACTTGTATCTAATACAAGCAACTCGTCGGTAGTTATATTAAACCTTCTAAACCATTCAAGTAAAAATCTCCAACTTTTACCAGCCTCTTCAGATGCTGTAAAAAAGGATGTACCTTTATAGCCGATATGATACATATAAATCATAATTGCTACAGATATAACATTATCAAGTTGTGCAGATATTAGATCGTCTTGTATCTCAAGTTTGTCTACAAATGCTATAGGAGTGCCTGGAAATAAATAGTCAAACCCATCAACTTTAAAGATTATATTGTTTCTTCTCTCACATAAAAAAGCATCTTTTATAACCCCTAAACCAAGGTAACTTCCTGACCAAGGCTGATAGGCCTGAACTTTTTCATCAACAAATCTAGATGTAAAGTTATGTAGTAATTGTTCAGAATTGGAATCACCGGTCAAATCAGCTCTATTTTTTGCGATAAATGCTGCATATTGGAACTCGTTGTGTCCTGTACAAATAAGTCCATGTCTATCTGCATGAGCTGACATATATCCACTTGTAGGTTCATCACCTTTTGCCACAAGCACTCCGTCATAATACTCAACTTTTACTCCCAGCTCTTCTAGTTCTCTTTTTACAAACATAAAAAAAGAGTGTTCAGCTCCAACAACACTCGGGATACGAATAAGTTGCTTTAAAATATCATAAAATTGTTCCATATTTACTCGATTATATCTTCATTATTAAGCTCATAAAATTCACTTGACTCAATTGCATCTTCATTAAAATACTCTATCTTATCATCTGCCATTTCAAGATTACCAAACTTGGCAATATGAAATACTGCATCACCTTCTTGAACTAGTGGGATTTCAGATTTTCCTATAATAACACCGTCAAAAGGTGAGAGAATCTCAAAGCTTTTATTATCAAGAGGCTCATCTATATATGCTATTATTTCATCTTTTTCTACCGTATCTCCTAGTGCTTTTATGGTTCTAAGCATTCCACTTTCACTTGAACGTATCCACTTACTGCTTCGTGTAATTATTGGGATTTTTCTAGGCGTTTTTCTCACTACTTTTGGGAGCATACCATTTTCTCTTAAAACATTTACGATTCCATGCACTCCGATTCTAATGCTTGTTTCATCAAACCTCAAAGCTTCTCCAGCCTCATACAAAAGTATAGGGACACCATTTTCTTGTGCAACTGCACGAAGAGAACCATCTCTAAGTTCAGAGTGTAATACAACGGGAGCTTGAAAAGCTTTCGCTAAATTAAACGTATATGCATTATCAATATTTGTTCTGACTTGAGGAAGATTAGATTTATGAATAGAAGCAGTATGTAAATCAATACCCAAATCACACTTTTGTACAATCTCGTCAAAAAATATTTTTGCTACTCTACTCGCTAATGAGCCTTTTGTACTACCTGGAAAACTTCTATTTAAATCTCTTCTGTCAGGCAAGTAACGTGATAAAGTCATAATCCCGTAAACATTTACAATCGGAACCAAGATAAGTGTTCCACTTAACCTTTTTAAAATATTTAACTTTCTAAATCGTCTTATAATCTCTATACCATTTAGCTCATCACCATGGATAGCAGCGCTTATAAAAACTATTGGACCTTTTCTCTTACCTCTAATAACTCTTACTGGTAGTTGAGTAGGAGTATTATAAAGTTTTGGTAGATCAAGATTGATTGTCATATTTACACCAAGTCCTATTTCTTGTCCACCTAAAATAAACTTTGAATCAGGCATCTAAGCTCCTATACTATCTCTTTTTATTTTTCTTTTTTTAGTAGTTTCTTCAGATGCTGGAGTTACATTTTTTTCTATATAATCCATAATTTTCCCAGCTATATCTATATATGTAGACTTTTCAATACCTTCAAGTCCAGGAGAAGAGTTAACTTCCATTACAAGAGGACCTCGGGCTGAAGGAATCATATCTACTCCACATACACCAAGACCCATAGCCTTAGCAGCCGCTAAAGCAGTTGCTTTTTCTTTTCTAGTAAGCTTGTGAGCTGTTGCACTTCCACCTTGATGAAGATTTGATCTAAACTCTCCAGCTGCACCTTGACGTTTCATCGCGCCTACAATCTCACCACCAACTATAAATACTCGGATATCAGCTCCACCTGCTTCCTCAATAAACTCTTGAACAAGTAGATTTACGTCCATTCCATAAAATGCATCTAAAACTGATTTTGCTGCTTTTTCAGTGTCTACAAGCACTACACCAACACCCTGAGTGCCTTCAAGTATTTTAAGAACAAGTGGTGCTCCACCGCTCAAGGCAATTACATCTTTTGCACTTGATTTATTTGATGCAAAAACCGTTCTTGGCATATCTACACCATATTTTGAGAGTATTTGCAAACTTCTTAATTTATCTCTACTTCTTGCTATTGCAAGGTTACCTGATGTAGAAAACACATCCATCATCTCAAAGTGTCTCACCATAGCAGTTCCATAAAAAGTTCTACTTGCACCAATTCTAGGAATAATTGCATCTGGAGTCGGCAACTGCTCACCTAGATAGTTAACATGCAATTCACCCTTCATAATCTCAATACTACATTTTAAATAATCGATTACTCTTACTTCCCAACCTTTTTGCTCAGCCGCTTCTACTAATCTTTTTGTTGAGTACAACGCTTTATTCCTAGATAATATATAGACTCTCATGGTTTTCCCTTTTATACTTGTTTACTTAGATATTCTTGCGAAACATCAACTAAAAATTTATTTTCCAAAAATTTCCTTCCTATCAACATAGGGTATTTCATATCTGCACGGTTAGTTAGTGAGACAACCGTTTCATACTCTTGACCAAAAAAATTAACTTTTACTTTGATAGATGGTCTATGCTGAAGTTTTCCGTTTGAACTTCTTATTTTTCTCATTTCAAAAAGGGGCATTTTCATATGCTTTCCATGATATGCTTCATGAACTTCATCCAACAGTTTAAAGTGTACAATATTATCATCATCTATAAATATATCATCGCAATGCAAAGCGTTAGAATCCGCCCCGGTATCCACTTTTGCGTCCAGTTCATAAAGCTCCAAGTCAATAATTGAGATAATTTCTTTTTTACCAATGATTTTTTTTTCAGCCATTTAAAACTCCTATTACTAATTTAAATTATATCATTTTATTAGTGTATAATTATCTATAAAATATTACAAATTGGGGTCTGTTATGAAATTAATACTGGGCTATATAGCTAGTTTATTTTTACTAGTATCTATCTCTTTTGCAGATGAATTTAGCTATCTTGAAAAAGACAATAACAGCTGGCTTCAGATTTATAGTAATCTACTTAGAGCACAGACTCTTGATGATGAGATAAAATCACTAGAAAAGACAGTACAAAAAGCTGTCGGTAAGAACAAAATAGAACTTACCCAACTTCTTAAACTCCAAACAAGTAAGAAAAAAATCCTTGATGAACTTCCACAATCATTTGATGCTATGCTTGAAAAAATCACTATAGGGGATACGTTCAAAGAAATCAGTTTTATAGAGTATTTATTAAAAAATCAAAAAAGTAACTATGCTATACAAACTAAAAAATTAACTTTTGTAAAAGAAGAGTACCTCGAAGCTCTAAAACACTTAAATGCAGAGCTTGAGCTTGTTAGCAAAAAAGAAGTAAAAGATACGTCAAAAGAGTACCAGCTACAAATGGCACTTGATTTTTTCAAAAGTGCCAAAGGTCTTCTAGATCATAAAGCAGAAGTACTTAGGCATAAACAAGAACTTTATTTACATGAATTAAAAAGCTATGAAAGTACACAATTACCTCGAATTATGTTAAATATAGGCATCATATTTTTTATATTTATCCTATTTCATCTACTGAAGTACTTTATTACGAAACGTATAGAAAATGAGGATCAGCTTTTTAAGATAAAAAAGATTTTAAACATAACTTTTTTTCTACTCTTGTTACTTGTAATAGTTATCTTTAACATTAACAATATCATCTATGCTGCAACACTTATTGGTTTCATTGCAGCAGCTATTACAATCTCTATGAAAGAGTATCTTCAAAGTATAGTTTCTTGGTTACATCTGTCATTTGGTAATTTTATAAAACTAGGTGATAGAATTCTTATCAATGTAAATAATCAGCAAGTAATTGGTGAAGTTATTGACATTTCACCATTTAAAGTAACCCTTTATGAAAGTATTAACAACACTACATCAGTACAGTTAAAGCGAGCAGGACGAATCATCTTCATCCCAAACAACTATTTTGTGAACAATTATGTATATAACTATACGCATGATAAGATGAAAACTATTTACGATCTGATAGAGTTTAGAATACCTTTTTCAGTAGATGCACAAAAAGTTGAAGAGATTGTACAAGAGATTACTATTGAAGCAACAGAGCGTTATATGGAAGTTGCTGCTAAGCAATTTGTTAGTTTGAAAAAACGATATGATATGCGTAGTAGAGACTTTAGACCACGCATACATTTAGTTCCGGATGCAGTTGAACCATGCTATATATTATATATTTGGTACGTGACTCCATATCACCAGATTATGGAGTTTAAATCTCAACTAAGTCAAAAGATTGTTAACCGATTCCAAGAAGAGAACATTTCATTTTATATAAAGTGATATAAGGATTATTATGAGTGATATACTTAAATCAGTTAATAGCCTTCATTTAGAAGATTTGGGCAACGAAATACATCCATCAATATTTGATACAAATGAAGAGTATCAGATGCTTATAGTCAGACTGCCTATTATAAATAAAGAGCTTACATTCACTTCTATTGGCTTCATAATAACTGATGATAGCAGTTTTTTTTATGATAAAAGCAAGCATGAGTTTCAAAAACTTGACAGTCGTTTTGAAGCTCCTCATAAAATATTAAATACTTTAGTAGATAAATTATTGAAGTCTTTTGAAAATTACCGTGATTCTATTTCAAATATAGAAGAGACATTATATGAAAATAAAAGCACAGACTCTTTTATGAATGAGTGGTTAGGATTAAAACGTGATATATTACGAATTGAAAGAATTTTAATTCATACCACAGCTACAATCTCTGACGTAATAGAGTCATACAAAGAAGCAGATAATTTTCCTATAAATAATTATGCAGATTTACATGAACACTTAGATAGAACATTACGATCAGCCACATTACAATTTTCAAAGTTAGATTATCTTTACAATTTTTATAGCGCAAGAACAAATGAAAAAATGAACCATTTGATTTACACTTTAACGATTATCTCAGCTATATTTTTACCTCTTAACTTGTTAGTCGGTTTTTTTGGTATGAATACCAGTGGTTTACCATTTACTTCCGGAGCGACAGGTACATTTAGTGTTATAGGGCTAATACTAATTATCTCCGTCACCACCACTCTAATTATTAATTTTATTCGTAAAAAAAATTAATAATATTTATCTACTTTCTTTCTCATCAGCAGGATCTTTGTAGTCTATCGTAGGAAGCAGGTATGCTGTAGTTAAAAGTGTTGCACTTAAAACAAGTGTGATTATCAAACCATAACCATCAAAATAATCTGTGATTCTTATCTTTCCCAGATCTGTTCCCAGTAGTTCTTTTATCCAAGGATATCCCAGTGTAAAGAAAAGCCCACCGAACATTCCTCCAATCACTCCGACGAATGCATCTACTCGTCCCTCAGATACTGATACGAAAAATGCTGATGGGCACTTTCCAAGTATAACAAGACCTATACCAAAAAGGATAGCTCCGACAATCAGTCCACCTAATATTGTTGGTTTTACATCGAATGTTGCATAGCCGGATTGCACTAAAAAGTAAAAACCGACACTAGAGAGAGCAACTGTAGTCATAGCCATTCTTGGCACCAACGTATCTTCAAAGATCATAAAACCAGCCATTTTTTCAAATTTATCAAGACGAGAGTACAGGATAATAGCACCAAAAACAAAGCCTATAAACAGAACAAGCCAAACAGAGCCGTGACTTCCCTTAGCTACTGTGTCAAACATATTTGCGATTCTATCTAGCATCTCCTACTCTCCTTTTCTTTTGTAAAAAAATCTGCCTGTAATCATTCCTGTGCCTAATGCTACAACGGCAAATATCATCCCGCTCACGGCAAGCTGGCTTCCACCTGAGAGTATATGACCGGCATTGCATCCACCGGCTAAACGAGCGCCAAACACTAGAAGAAAGCCAGCTATAAAACTCCACATCATACGAGACTTAACAGATTTGTTTTTTCTCTCTTTCCATAGTGTAGGTATGTAGCTTATATGAAATGTTTTTGTAACAAACACGGACATAAACAGTCCGCCAAAAAATACACCGACTAACATTACACCTTCCCATGCACCTGATTGCTCAACAATCGCTGCATATTCATAGTTCTCCGGATCAAGACCAAAGATCATGTTAGATAGGTAAGACATACCGGTAGATGCACCAATCGGACGATCGGCACCCCAGACAGAAAATGTGAAGTAAAAAAGCAAGGTCATAGAGATTCCACCGACCCACCAAGGTATTGAACGAGGCATATTTATCCTTTAATTTCAAAACGTTAAGTAGAGGTTAACGTTTTGAAATTATATGCTAGAATACTTAATTAAAGATAAATAAGAATTTATAATTAAAATAGAATGGAAGTGTTAGATGCAGATAATAAAGATGATTAGCTTAGTAATGTATGTTCTATCAGGATTTTTAGACCTATCCCAATCAAAACTATTCCGCCTAATTTTTCAGCCTTATCTTCTAAATATCCGCCGCCTCTTGAGCCTACAAAAACTCCGAAGTAGCTAAATATAAAAGTAACTATACCAATAATTATCATGGATATATATGGATCAAGCAGAAGTAAATTCAATGTGAAACCTGCTGCCATGGCATCTATACTTGTAGCTATTGCCAAAATTAACAGTACTTTATTTGTAATGATTGAGATTTCATCTTCTACATTTTCACCAAAACTTTCATAAAGCATTTTCCCGCCTATGATACTCAGTAAAACAAATGCTATCCAATGGTCAATAGATTCTATAATGCTTCCAAGACCAAGGCTTGCGAAATAACCAAATAGTGGCATCAGACCTTGAAACAGACCAAAAAATAGAGCAACTTTAAGCGCTAAGGTTTTATCAAAAACTTTATTTTTAACACCAAGACCAATTGACACAGCAAAGGCATCCATACTAAGAGCGAAGGAGAGTAGAAAAACTTCAAACATTATTTATTACCTATTTTAGATCTCTTTTTGGACCTGTTTTAATATGTGTCGAGTATAGAGTAAGACCTGTAAAAGTAAGTCCACCGACGAGGTTCCCAAGCACTGTTGGAATCTCATTCCAAATCAAATAATCCATGATGGTAAAATCACCACCGAGAATCATAGAAAAAGGAAATAAAAACATATTTACAATAGAGTGCTCAAAGCCCATATAAAAGAATAACATTATCGGCATCCACATAGCGATAGCTTTACCACTTACAGAAGTAGATACCATAGCGCCTACAACACCCATAGAGACCATCCAGTTACATAACATACCGCGAATAAAGATTGTCATCCATCCTGCTATGCCATGCTCCTTATAACCTAGAGTTCTGGCTTCTCCTATAGATGCTATCTTATCTCCGACAATACCCGGTTCTATGGAGTAGCCGTAAGTAAGGATAAATGAGATCATAAATGCAACAATAAGTGCACCGGCGAAGTTACCTATAAAGACAAGACCCCAGTTTCTAAGAACTTGATTCAGAGTAACTCCGGGTCTCTTATCCAGCAGTGCTAAGGGAACGAGAACAAATACTCCTGTAAGCAGGTCAAAACCCATAAGATAGAGCATGATAAACCCGACAGGAAATAACATCGCACCAGCCAGCGGTGAACCGGTTTGTATGGAAACGGTAATGGCAAAGGCAGCAGCAAGTCCAAGTATGGCGCCTGCCATAAAAGCACGGATGACAGTATCTTTGGTTGACATGTATACTTTAGACTCACCAGAGTCAACCATTTTAGTAACAAACTCACTGGGTTGTAAATAAGACATATAATATTCCAATATTTAAAATAAATGCTTATTATATGTAAAAATAGCTGATTTAGACAACTACTATCTGATTTCTACCCTGTTTTTTAGCTTCATAAAGTGCTTTGTCAGCTAAAGAAACTAGCTCATAGATAGAGAGGTTATCTCTATCTTGTGCTATACCAAAAGAGCATTTCAGATCTATTTTATGATGATCAACTTCTAACATTTCTTCTTGAAGCAGTTTTTCGATTCTTTTAAATATTGTGACCGTCTCTCTTGCATCTGAGTATATGAAGAAAACAAACTCTTCTCCTCCATATCTTGCAACTATATCGTAAGCCCTAATATGCTCTACGAAAATTTTACTTATCTCAATTAAGACTTCATCACCGACTTGATGACCATACTTGTCATTTATCTGTTTAAAGTAATCAATATCTGCCATAACCACAGTAAAGTCTGTTCTTGTACGTCTTGATTTTGAAAAGTCATATTCGACTTTTTCAAAAAAATATTTTCTGTTAAATATGTTTGTAAGTCCATCAAAGTTTTTCTCATAGTTTTCACTCTCTATGACTAAACCCGTCAGCTTCTGTACAAATTGAAATTCAACCACGGCAAAGTCTTCATAAGTATTCTCATCTATGATTCCGTTATTTTTATACTCTATTAGAACTTTTTCTTGTAGTTTATGCAAACGCTCATGAAGTTCTTCAAACTCTAAAATCTTCTCTTTCTTATCATCTATATTTTTTACTCTTGAGTTTAAAATTGCATTCAGCATATGTGTGATTTCACAGTTTGCATATGAGTGGAGGTAAAGTTTCTTCTCTAAATCATCGATTTTATGGTTACAGACAATCAACTTAAAGAGTGCGATTATTTTTTTCAAATGCACATCTAGATTAGATCTTAAGCTCCCAGATAAGTCTTTGTGGATATCTATCCTATCATCACTAGTCATCATATGCCTTTTAAAATATTATTTATTATAATTATATACTATCTAAAATTTATAAACTATACTTGAAAGTGTCTTGCGTTTGTCACACTAATAATTCAGATTTATTTTATGAATCTTGCTTTTTGTCGATACTATCTGTATAATAAAATGTAATTTGATGTTTTAAGTAATAATTTTTTTAAATGAAAGAGTTAATATATGACAAAAACCGTAGATGTAGTCACAAATAATGTTGCAAGAGAATTGCTACGTATTGCAGCTCAAAATTCCATACCTATTTCAAGACTTTACATAGAAATAAACGGTGTTGAAACATTCTACAAAGATGCAAATAAAAACCTCGTAGAGATACCTATTCACGAAATAGACAGATATGCAGAGGAAGACTCCCTAAGAGATAACAGCATCGATTTTGAGCAACAGTATGACATTGCAGTAAAACCATACTATAAGGGCTATCCTTTTGAAAAAATGATAAGTGCAATAGAGTTTGATGAGAATGACACTTTAGCTTATTTTGTAATAAAAAAAGGTTCAAAACTAAACTATTATGAAGATCTTTATGAAGATTTTCTAGACTATATTATAGAACAAAAACTAAGATCAAACATCATGCTCTACCTGTTTGACACTGATTATCAAGCTAGCATCAAAGGTCTTGTTGATGTAATAGAGCAAATAAAAACAATAACATTTAAAGAAGATAAAAAAATACTTGTTGCAGAGGGTATAGACGCTATTGAGTCTATTAATTCTGATGTTTATATGAATATTGAAGAGAACAATGACATAGGTGCTGAAGACAGTGAAGGTAAAGTTGACTATGCAAACAGAGGTTTTTTGCTAAGTTGTGTAGCCGGTGAACAGCTCTTTGAGTTTATAAAACCTCAACAGGGAGAACATGGTAGAAACTGTAGAGGCAAAATTCTCGAAGTTGAAATCATAAATATAGATGCAAAACCGACATTTACAGTAGAAGACGGCATCGAAGTTCACGATAGTTTTGAAAACATAAAATACCTCTCTACAAAAAGTGGATATCTTGTTAAAAGAGGAAATCAATACGATGTATCAAACAGCATCGATGTTGATGAAATATCTTTTAAGACTACAGGTACTATCAACTCTGACTTAGATTCCGAGATCTCTATAAATGTAGTTAAAGACGATCCTTTAGAAGATGCCATTGAAGAAGGTATGCACGTAAAGGTGCAAAAACTTACCATCAAAGGGAGTGTTGGTCCAAATACTAATATAGAAGCACGTGATATAGCAATAGATGGGCAAACTCATGGTGACTCTTCCATAAAGTGTGTTAATGCGAAGATAGGACTTCACAAGGGTAAGGTAGTTGCCAGAAAAGTTGAAGTAGAGACACTCGAGGGCGGTGAAATAATTGCAGATATAGCAGTTGTTAAAAATGCTATGCGGGGTAAAATCAAAGCCAAAACTATTGAGATCGAGATGCTAGGCTCACATGTCATCATGGAAGCTTCGGGATATATTCAAATAGAGAAAGTTAGAGGCGAAGAGAACAAGTTTATACTTGATCCTTCTGTAGATAGTGGTTTTAATGCCAACAGAAATGATGATAAAGCGTATTTCAAAAAAACAGAAGATGAACTCAAGACTCTCATCAAAGCATTTAAAGAGATTACTATAAAAGTCAAAAACTCACTTAAGCCGTGTGAAAAGATAAAAGCCGCGATTATACAAAGTAAAAATCAAGGTACAGAAATATCTCCTGCAATTATTCAAAAATTTAAACAGTGTAAAGTTTTAAAAGTTCATTATAAAAAACAAAAAGAAAATGTTGAATATAAAAAAGAACAATACAATAAACTAAAAGATAAACTTGTTAAGAGTGGTCCAAATATTTTTGATGCAAAAATCATTCTTAGCGAACCACTTAGAGGCTACAACCATATCGCGTATAAACTCAATAATCCTGAGAGAGAAATTGAACTAAATACAAATGACACTATGAGCAAAAAAATCTTCCAACTTCAAGAAGATGAAGATGGTGTTTTAAAGATTATAAACCTAAACTAAAGCTTCTTCTTCAAATATAGCAGCTATCAGATCGACAATCTCTTCTTCAAACAAGTTCTTTGGGACTTGATCATAAAGTATCTCTATAGCTTCATCATGAGGAAGTGCTTTTCTATATGGTCTTGTCTCTACAAGAGCCTGATACATATCTAAAGCTGCAAGTATTTTTGACTCAAAACTAAGTTCTTTAGCTTTCAGACCGAATGGATATCCACTTCCGTCATTTCGCTCATGATGAGCAGAAGCCCAATCATGTATCTGCTCAAAACCTTCAATAGCTTTTAAAATCATATGTGTTAAATAGGCATGCTCTTTTACCCTTTCAAACTCACCTTTTGTTAAGGGACCATTTTTTTCCAGTATGATTCTTGGTGTACTAAGCTTGCCTATATCGTGAAGATTTGCAGCTACTTGAAAAAATACACTCTTTTGCTCATCCCATCCAAAATACTCTGTAACTTTTGCAGCTTTTGATGTTAGTTCATTTGAATGCAGTGCTGTAAATTTAGATTTAGCGTCTATTATATTTGAGAAAACAGATGAGATGCTCAGCAAATCTTTTAGTTCTATAGTCGAGTCAATAACAGGAAGGTATTTTTCAACAGAACTTAAAATATTTTCATCATTTAAATCACGCCAAAAAGATATCTTACTACTAAGTCTTAAAAACGCATCTACTATCTCTTCATAGTAAAGAGTTTCTTTGTTATCTTTAGCGAATGTCTTAATCCCATTTAATGCACTAATACTAGAATCAAGTAGATTAAATTTCATATCAATATCATCTGCAAAACAAATTATTTGAGACATAATAGGGATTTTGTCACCTTCTAAACCATAGAGTCCACTACCGTCTAGATACTCATGATGATGCAATATTATATTTTTTGGAGATGTTAAAAATGGGAACTTTCTAACATTTTGTTCACCTATTTTACAGTGATCGACCAGTTTTTCCAGTATTTCAAGATTCTTTTTTTCTCCTGCTTCTAGACAGTTTTGATCATAGAAAGCTTGAGTGATTCCATTATCATGCATCAGAGCAAGGGAACACAGGTCGAAGCACTCTTCTTTACTCAAGTTTAACTCAAGTCCAATCCTTAAAGAGATATATGCACAACGCTTGCTATGGTGTGTTGTTATGTGCATAATCTCTTCTTCCGCATGATCTAATGCCGTTGATGTTGCAAGTAAAAAAGAGTTCAAATTAAACTTCATATATGGTCCTTGTAAACTAATGTGATAATTTTATCACAAGTAATCATAAATATTTCTTATAACATTCTTTGTTACAAACGATATATAACTATGGAATACATAATGCTGTATAATTTAAAATATTTATAATTAAAGAAGTAAAGAGAAGTAATAAATGTCTACAAATTCATTTGCCTTTAAGGACTCACAGACGCAAGAACGTTTCAATGAGTGGAGAAGGCCATCAAGATTAAAACAAATATCTGCTATTAGCATCTTAACCGCATCTTTGTATTTAATCTTTGCATATGTAACCAAGTCTTTTATTCCTGCTGATATTTTACCATTGGCAACACTAGTTCATGTTTACTTGGTTCCATCTATACTCATTGTTATAGCTCTACTGGCATATTTTAAAATACGTTACTTGTTAATGACTTTTTTACTCATAATAGCACCTATTGTAGCGGCTACTGGCAATATGCTCATAGTCTCTGAATTTGAAGGATATACGACTTATCAGACTGAGTTGTACCTCATCATATTTTGGGTTTTTACTGTCTCTGGCTTAAAGTTTATTCATGCACTTCTTAGCGGATTACTCATATATATAAGTGCAACTATTAGCGCTTATCTTATCTATCCTATGAATACAGAAGCCTTTGTATTACATAGTTTTTGGATGATTGCTGCTCTTTCTTTTGGTATTTTAAGTGGATACCTTTTAGAATCATCACAAAAAACAATCTTCTTAAAAAAAGAAGAACTTGAAAAGATTGCTATTACTGACAGGCTAACTGGACTTTATAACCGTGTAATGTTCGATAAAGTAGTTAAAGATGAGTTAGAAAAGTTTAAAAGATACAAACGAACATTTGGACTTATGATACTTGATATTGACTTTTTTAAAGATGTCAATGATAGCTATGGTCATTTAGTAGGAGATGATGTTCTACTGGAATTTACAAAAATCATAAAACGATATACTCGTTCATCTGACACAGTAATAAGATGGGGAGGAGAAGAGTTTATAATCATCTCTTTAGAAGTAGACAAAGATGGCTTGATAACTCTGGCTGAGCATATACGTAAAAAAGTAGAAGAGCATAACTTTAAAACTGTAGGTAAAAAGACAGTAAGTATCGGTCTCACACTAAACAAAGAGAGTGATGATATAAACTCTATCCTGCAAAGAACCGATCAAGCTTTATACATCTCAAAGAACAGTGGACGAAACAGCACCAACTTTTTATATTAATAAACTATTAGTTATAAACGGGAGTGTTAGAAATTTTGTGTCAGACCGATAGAATATTAAATTCTAAAGGAATGACCTATGACTCAACAGTTTAATCTAGACGAGGCACTTGAACTCGTTAAACAAGGTGCCAGAATTGATGGCAACGATGGAGTTCTTGCCCCGCACATAAAGCATCTCTTGAAGCTGAAATAAGAAATCACAAAAATGGTAAATCTACCAAGACTATGAAAACCAGTGTTGGCTCTTTTGAACCTCAGATACAAAATCCAATTAGATATGTAGCTTCTAAAAATCAAGGGAGCTTTTCCAAATAAGACCAGTCTGCTCAAACTTTTATATATGGGTATTCAAAATTCATCTAAAAAATGGACTATGCCCATTTGGAATTGGTCTTTAACAATTTCACAGTTAGCAATAAGTCTTTAAATTTGTAATTTAATAAGTAGAATTTTGTTGTTCAAAAAATCCTAAGGGTTTATTAGAATCAGCGAAATCTACTTTTTGAACACTTTGTGGAACAAGAAAACTCATAATAAAAACTACAAAAGACTGTAGATAAGGACTTTGCAGCTCTGTTAAAATCTTTCAATTTCTTTATAATTCTTTATTTTTTGGCACAGTAAATAAATTTGTTTATCCTTACATATTAGATTAGTTTGGTTTAGAATTGCTTACAAATATGAACTATTTTTCTAATTATATGCTTTAATTACAACATTATTTCGTCCTGTTTCTTTAGCCTTATACAACAATTTATCCGCTTCTTTATAAAGTATATTTTTATCCGTTTCACTATTGTTTTTTTTACTAAAATCAACATAAACAACACCAAATGATGCACTTACAAAATCTGAAGCTGAATTTTCTATATGTAGAATATTTTGGTTTTCTATATCCTTTCGTATATTTTCAGTAAAAGCATGGACATTTTTTTCATTTTTTTCTACAAAAATTGCACTAAACTCTTCACCACCTATTCTAAATGCGATATCACCCGCTCTTTTCATATGTGATTTCAAAACTTCACCTATAGCGATTAGAACATTATCACCCTCTTGATGTCCATAAGTATCATTATATTTTTTAAAATAATCTACATCTAAAGATAGTAAACAAAATATTTCTCTCTCTCTTTTTGCTCTATTAATCTCTCTATTAAAGATATTATCAAAATATCGTCTATTATATAGTTTAGTCAATTCATCAGTTATAGACAATTTTTCTATCTCTTTTTTATTAGTAATATCATGACGAATAGCATAATATCCAACAATGTTTCCATAATAATCATAATCAGGATAAATTGTAGAATCTGCCCAGAAAAAACCACCATTTTTTGTTTTATTTTTCACGTCTGAATGCCAGATATTGCCTGCGCAAATAGTTAGCCATAGATTTTTATGTACTTCCATTGGTGTGTCTGAATGTTTAATGATTACATGTGTTTTCCCAATAAACTCTTCTTTAGAAAATCCAGATATTTTACATAATGCTTCACTAACATCAGTAATAATTCCATTTAAATCAGTTCTTGAGATAATAATGTTTTCATTTACAATATGAATATATTTTTTCAATTCATAATTTCGTTTATTGATTTTATCCTGCATCAGTTGTAGTGAGTTTGATAACACTGACACTTCATCTTTATAATTATCTATATTTGGTATAGTGACTTGATTGTTTTTTGCGATCTCTTCGGCTGAATGTGTTAAAATACTAAGTCTCTTAATTAATCTATGTCCAATAAAATAGGCAACTAAAATAATAACTATTATTTCTAATATCATCATCATAAAAGTAATATTTTTGTTACTTTCTTGAATAAGTAAACTATCAGTAATTTCAAAAACCACTTTTGCTTTTGCAATAATACTATCATCAATTTTAATATCTAATGATTTTAATTTAAATGTTCTTTTATTCACGTATAGTGTTTTATCTTTTTGATCAAAAATATCTTTAAGAATAAGATTTTCATCATTTCGATGAGATAAAACAATCTTTTGATTATTAATTATTTTAACCGCAATAACATTCTTGATTTTCATAAAGGTATCTACAGCATTATCTACTGTAGCAAGATCATTAATAATAATAGGAGTCACAATTAACTCAGTAAAAAGTTTGCTAGCTGTCTCAATGTTTTCATCAACTAAAGAGTTAGATAATTTTTCTGTTGATGAAAAATTATAAAATACGACAATAGATATAAAAATTATATTAAGCAAAACAAAAGATAAAATAAACTTATATTTAAATGATAAAAACATCTTTAATTATTCTCTATGTTAAGTTTCGTAGCAATATCCCTTATGATATTGTATTGAGAATCATCGGTTTTAATCATCTCTTTTATACTTAACTGTTTTAATAAATCTTTTGGCATATTAACAATAGCTTTAATAAACTTTTTTTTTGTATCATTTTTTAGCGATGGATTAAAAGCAAATGGATGACTAGGATAAGCTTGTGTTTTATATAAAATTACCAAAGAATTTATAGTTTCTTTATCATTTAAGTTTTTAAATGTTCTCTCAATCCCACCACCAACATCTCCAATACCTCTAGCAACACCTTTGTAAACAGAATCATGTGAGTTAACATAAAGTTTTTTTTCATTTTTATTAATATCTATATTAAAAAAATTTAACAGTTCATATTTTGTCAATAAAGTTGCTGCAAAAGCATTTGGAGCTGGAAATAGAAAAATCTTGTTTTTACAGTCTTGTGGAGTATGGATACTACTATTCTTATTTGTAACCAATATACCAACAATATTTTTACGTGCTCTTACTTCTGCTATATAACCTTTTCTTTTATGCGCGACTACATAATGGTATGGATTCATATAAGCTATATCATATCCACCAGAATATAATACTTTTTCAAACTTAGGGATTGATGATTCAACCTTTAATATAACATCTTCACCAGTCTCTTTTTTAAGATACTTGGCAATAGGAGCCCAAACTTTCATAAGCTTTAATGGGCTTTGTTGTGGAACTACACCCAATATAATTGCGTGTAAATTTATTGAAATGAAACAACTAATAACTAGGTAAAATAAAGCTTTTTTCATATACATAACCTTAAAATGATAATAAGTTAGTCTAACACAATTAAGATGATTTTTTACTTCGTTATTAAATACATTGAATGTCCCCTATAAAATAGACAGTTACTAAAACAGTAGGTTTTGGAACTTTCTCTAAGTTTCAAACTAAATTGTTGAACTATGATATAATTTTATGACTATCGGTTACTGACACAAAACTCTGAACGGTCTCAATCATAATGAAGTTTACAACAAAAAAACTATCTTATTCTTTGTTTCTCTTTTTCCCCAATAGTGTCAATTTTATCTTGGACACTAGGCTTTAATAACTGCTCCAACTCGTGCAATTTTCCAAAAGCTCTTATTACCTTGATGAAGTTCAATAGGGATATTGTTCCTTTTTGCTCAAAGTTAGGGTATGTTGAAGAAGAACTTAAGTTAGCCTTTGAACTGATATCCTTTTGTTTTTTATCTAGATAAAGCCTTGTTCTTTTTGCTCTTAGTGCTAGAACTAGAGCTATCTCATCATCTGTTAGAGTCGAAAAGCTGCTATTAGGGTTTAGTTTTTCTTTTTTTTTGTTTTTAATTTTTCCTTGTGCTTTTTTGAACTTATCTAGTAAATCACTCATTATATAGCTCCTTCAAAGTCTCTTTTAGAAGTTTCCTCGATAATCTGTTTTGCTTTTTTGTTATCAACATCATATTCTTTTAAGAGTTGAGGTAGCTTATACTCTCGTAGCTTTTTCATCTTCTCAATAGCATTAACTATAAACTCAAGTTCTATACTAAACTCATCTGCTAGTTTTACTACATCTTCAACATCAATTAGAGACAAAGGTTTTGCATAAAGGGATAATTGATGTTCAACTGTCTGCTTCTTCCCTTTTGCAAATGTCAGGTCGTAAGCCGGAGTTGCCTTCCATTTAAAATCTTTGTCACACATGAAAGAGAAGTTCCTTGTGTGGTCATCTTGATTTACAAACATATAATTGAATAACATCTGTAACATTAGTTGATCAAGGCTATCAAGTGCTTCAAGTTTTACAGCAGTTCTTAACAAGTCCTCATAACCAAGCTCTCTTGGAATATTGTAATCTACCTCTAGTAATCCTGCTAATGAATGAACATGATATTTTTTTCCACTATTTTCTATATCAAAACGTTTAGTGATGAAGTGATGTTTCCCTTTTGATTCGACAAGTGTACAAAAGCTCATGTTGATTCCACACTCTTTAGCTAAGAGATAGTAAATATATTCAACTTTAGAATATGTAGACTTATTTTCGTCACCTTCTGCAGTATCATCGTATTTGATTATCGCATGGATATAATCCTTATCCAATGGTTTTGTTCTATCTCCCAAGAACACCATATTGTTCTTTAAATTTATAGCTCCTACCGCTTTACTTCTTGCACCACCAACAAAAGAGTGTGCACTTACTAAAAAAAAGTTATGGATAGCATGATATTCCCCACCTTTTTTCAGACGTTTGGCTTCTTCAAACATGTCTCTTAGTTCAATCGTATCATCAAGAGAGGAATCTTCTTCTATTGAAGGTTGAAAAGTGATAGCTCCAAGACCTTTATTGCCTATGAAAAGTAATTTATCACTTACTGTTGGATATCTTCCTCTAGTATCATTAAAGAAGTTATCTAATATCTCATTACCAAAGCTACCTGGAAGAGAATCGCTAATAAAACCTGCAACACGATCGAGAAATGTAAGGTGAGTTGTTTCTCTCTCATATAACCCTGAGCTAATATTGAGTGGGCTCGCTTTATGTGTATTATTACTAAGTGTTTTAAGATAAACTCTATCAGCATCTTGATACATATCTGCTATATGTTCATCAAAGAGGAATATTGATACTTTTGTTTTCAAATCTTAAGCCTTTAATTCATATATATTTGTAATTATAGCACGATAGTGGACTTAATTACAAATATATATGAATTATTCAGCATATTTGTTATTCAAACCTTAAAAATTAGAGTTGGGCTTTTTGTTGGCGCAAAGGTAAATTTTTAGTTAAGAAATGACAATTACTTTAATACACTTCATCGTGTGAACCTATTTCTATAGGAATTATCTCTTTTTCTGTGATAATGAGTTCAAGCGTGATACGGTAGCTGATATTAATCGAGACCGAATGAAAATCTGAAAGTTTTCCAGAAAGTTTGTGTAACCTTAAGGATGGGTGGTGAGGATTCGCTTCGAGAAGTCTAATTGTCTTTTCATACTGAGAAAGCAGTTCAGGACGCTTCTTTATAAATTTTCGTATACGCTTTTCATATTGCTCTGTAAAGATTAACTTATAAGTCATCGTGTAGTGCCTTGATGTGCTCATCGGCTGTCAATATTTTTGCTCTTCCCTCTTGTATCTCTTTATGTGTCTCTATTAATGCAGCTTCAAGCTCACATTCCCTAAGATAATTATAGTGTGCTAAATCCATTACGACATATTTAGATTTACCACGTACACTAATAATCGCTTCATCATCTTGCTGAAGTGCTTCGTCTAGAAGTGTCACACCTCTTGTTTTAAGGTCATTTGCCATAATAGTCATAAAATAATCCTTTAAATAGTATTGTTAACAGTATTATAGCATATATTATTTACAGTGTTGAATATTTAGTTTATTCTTTACAATTCTTATTGATATATGCCATAAATAGTAAGTTCAACACAAAGGATTTACTATGAATGTGGAATAACCGCACTTACATAAACACTTACTAATTCGGTTAAAACCTAATTGCGTGAAGTCTCACAAACTGTAATATTTGGAACAAATAAAATTAACGTAACTGATACAAAACTTTGAACGGTCTCTTATAAACTATATCATTATTTAATTATAGCTTCTAGATCAAAATAGGCACTATACTTTTGCTCATCTTGTTCTATTATTAGTTCTGTGTCATGCAGTTGCAGTATATCTTCGACAATATTTAGTCCAAAACCTATAGACTTATAAATATTTACATCCATTGTATCAACATCATTATTGCCTTTAACATTGGCTATATAACAACTTATACGACTCTCTTTTTTATTGCAATTAACTTCTATATCACTCTCAGACGCAGAATACTTAAAAGCGTTTATTAGTAGGTTGTCAAACACCTGTGAAATTCTTGCTTTATCCGAATACACTATTAGATCTTTGTCTATATCTACAATGACGTTTAATTTTTTCTCTTGTATAAGAAGAGAGAAAGAATCTAATATATTGTTTACAAAATCTAATAGATTAAAGCTACTCTTTTGGATAGTTATTTTTCCTGAGCCTAAGGCTACTTGATTTAAGACCGTATTAACCAACTCTAAACTTTTACTACTTGCTTCTTCAATACTTTGAAAAAAAGATCTTGATTTTTCTGTACTTAATTCTCTTGAAAGTGCCAGTTTTGACAGTCCGTTTATACTGCCTAGAGGATTACGTAAATCATGAGCCACATAACCTATAAGCTCATTGATACGTAAGTTCTTTTTCTTTAGCTTCTCTTCATTTTCCTGTAATAATATAAAGTTTCCTATAGATACCGCCATCATAGAGATAAGATCATTTTCATGTTCAGAAAATCCATATTCTCTAGGTATCAAAGATGTAAAATTCAAAGTTCCATATAGTTCATCATTTACAAAGATGGGCGCGGAGAGATAAGCTTCTAATTTTAAGTTTACATAAACAGGGTGATCTTTTAACTCTTTTATATCTGCCACACGCGGAAAACCAATGGTTTCACCTGTTTGATAGACTTCACGACAGTAAGTACCTTCAAGTTCATACTCATCACCTGGGTGTATAACCTCAAGATCAGTAACAACATCTTTGATCGTATATTTTTTATCTTCAGAGATATGACTCACTATCCCTGTTTGCATCTGAAATATCTCGATTCCGCTCTTTAGGTAGTCAGCTATGAGTTTCTCAAAACTATCGTAATGTTTTGCGGTGAGGAGATGCACAGCTTTTAGATTTTCAGCTATCGCTATAAGTTGTTCTAAATCACTTTTCGAACTATCCATATGATAAAATTTACTGTTATTTACAAACTTTGGATACTGCATTGCATCTCCTTTTCATAATATAAATATAGCAATAACTTCTTATAGTAAAATTAACAAGCTATAATTATTGATTATATAGTGAAAAGGTTGTTTATGGATATTTATATATTTACAGCTATGCTTATGGTTTTTGTATTGCTAATATTTTTTCTGAGTAAGAGCCATAAAAGAAAAGAAAAAAACAACTATAACTCATATGGTGACAGCAGTGGAAGTTCTTTTATGACTGATGATTTTTATGAAAGTTCAGATAGCTTAGATGCTGGCGGTGGAGACTAGATTTCCTTCCATCTATCCTCAGTAATGGCCACACTCATCTCATCATCAAGAAGTGTTAGCTCGCCATCGCTTATATTACACTGCAAAGTCATCGCTCTTTTAGCAAGTTCTTCTATATTACCATCTATGTTTAGATTTATAACAGATAGATTTTTAAAACGTTTAAGAACTTTTTCTGTCTGTTTCCACCATGCAGATGCACTTCCATCCTGGTAAGTATAGATGATAACTTTTTGTGAGCGCCCACACGCTTTTTTGATACGTTTTTCATCAGGCTGACCAAGGTCTATCCAAAGTTTTATATCCCCATCAAGTTCTTTTTGCCATAAGTCAGGCTCATCATCTTGTGAGATTCCTTTACAAAATACTAAGTCATCATTTGCATTCAGAACAAAAGCTATGAGACGAACCATCAATCTGTAGTCATTTTCCGAAGGATGTTTTGCAAGTGTAAAGTTATGTTCAGCGTAGTAGTGAGAGTCCATATTTGCGATATTTAGTAAGGCTTTGTGGATAGTTGCATTTGCAGCCATATTATTCCTTGGAAGTTTTAGTTGTGTGAGTATAGCGAAGTGTAGCTTCTTATGAAGCCAAATCAGCCTGTAAGGACTACAGACTGACTTATTAGTTATTTACCTGTGTAATTGGCACCTTTTATCATGCCGCTTTTGCTTACAAATACATATAGTGTCTGTCTGCTTTTATCTTTTATCTTAGCATTTTTAAAACTTACTACCAAATCTTTTTTGTAGTTAAGTTTAGATACTTCTATTCTTTCTACAGGACTACTCGCCCAACTCTTAGCTATCTTCTTTTGTTTTACCAGACTATTAACTTTTTGTTTTGCTATCTCTTTTATATTGTCTTCACTAACTGCTTTTTGCTCATGTGAGTGCCCGTGAGAATGATCATGACCAGCATGTGAGTGTCCAGAACCAGCATATAGTGATGTAGATGCAACAAGTGCTGCGATAAGTGTTGTTTTAATTAATGTTTTCATTTATATCCTTTTATAGTGAGTCGTATACATACTCTTTTTCTTTAGCTTCCATATCCATGTGTATGTGATGGTGAGCATCCTTGTTAAATCCAAATTCCTCTTCGTTTGTTGTGTGCAAATAACCATGCATCTGCATAAGAAATAGCATGAAACCTGCGAACATCAGTGCATGGTTGGCAACTCTGCTTAGTCTTAAAAAAGACTCTCTTTTTCTCCACTGCGTAAGAATAATCAACATAAAGATCAAGGCAACAATCTGCCCAAGTTCAACACCTACGTTGAACGATATAATCCTAAGTAGCATATCCCAGTTTTGTTCACCCAGTGGCAACTGTTGTAATCTTGTAGATAATCCAAAACCGTGAATCAATCCAAAAATCAAAACCATAAGCAATAAGTTAGGAGACTTTACCCCAAGATAGCTTTGAAAACCTTTGTTATTGTCAAATGCCTTGTAAATAACACTAATGGCTATAACTGCATCTATCAAATAGTAGTTTGCATTTATACTCATAAACGTTGCAAAGATCAGAGTAATACTGTGTCCTATAGTAAATATAGTCACAAACTTTATAATGTCTTTTGTCGTTGTTAGGAAAAACACAACTCCAAACAGAAATAGCAAGTGGTCATAACCCGTCAACATATGTGTGGTACCGAGCCAAATATAACGAAGGTTTCCACCATCAATCATCGCCTGCATATCCGCTTCTGATATACCGTGTCCATACATAGCCGTACTCATTAATATTAATGAAGTGACTAGAAAAAATACTTTCATTTAGTTCCTTAATAATTGTAATAATGTATAAAAATGAGGTTAGAAGCTTATGTTATAGGAGGGCGAAAAAGTTTCTCTAAAATGGGGTTTGGAATCCAAGAATTTACTTCATAAAATGATTCTTCTAAAGAGAGCTGTGCGAAGAAGTCTCTATTTTGAGAAAGAGTATAAAAGTCTGCATGGTTTATGACTGTTTGTGAGTGACTATGATTATGGTTATGAGTGCTGCCATTGTGAAAATGTTCATGAACATGCGTATCTATGTGCTTATGAACGGAGCATTTTGCACTATCAGCATAGTCATGGTTTTGTTGCACTGCTAATTTTGCATAAACACTACTACCTATAAGATGTAAAGCCAACAAAAAAATCATCACATAGTTTTTCATAGCAAAAGCATAACATAGAAAATTCAACAGTTAAATTTGTCAAATTTAAACATATCACAAAAGAAATATCTAATAACATTAATTATTAAATATTTTTATAGAAGTTTAGAGTATTATATAACATATTATTATTCTAACTTTGGAGTTTAACATGAAGTACACCCTATTAGTATTACTATATGCATCTACGCTGTTTTCTGCAGTTATTGAGACAAATGAAGGAACATTTCTTCAGATTTATGCTGACAAAGACCCTCAGTCAAATATAGTAGCTACAGTATCTGTAGACAAGGGTAAGATAGATACATCACGCTGTTTTAACACTCGTGATGACGCTCAATGGTGTCAAATAAAATACACTCAAAATGGAGTGAGTATAAATGGTTTCTCAGATAAAAAATCACTAGATTCTATAGCTTTAAGAGCAAATAAAAAGCCAACATTTGAAGCGAACTATGGCGGTAGGTACAGCGAAGTCGGAAATGCTATTTTACCGCTTGAAGATGGCATCTTACTTGTTGGAACTACTGAGAGTTTCGGTAAGGGACAGAATGATGTCTACGTTGTTAAGGTAGACCACTTCGGTAACAAGATTTGGAGTGGAGCTTATGGCGGTGGCGGTGTTGACATTGCAAAATCAGTAGTAGCGGTAAAAGACGGTTTCATGTTGGCTGGAACAACTCGAAGTTTTGGAAACAGAATCCAAAGCCTCTACCTTGCTAAAATATCTGAGAGTGGTAACTTAAGATGGCAAAAAGGTTACTACTCAGACAAAGATGACTACTACACTGGAAATAGTATGGTAATGATAAATGATAATAACTTGCTAATAGCAGGTCATGAAGATCATGTAAAGTTTTTTGACTCTGAGATAAACTTCTATCTAAATGCTATAAATACTGATGGACAGAGAAACGGTATCAAACGTTATGGTGGAAACAAAGTAGAGAAAGCCAACTCTATCATCTCGGTAGAAGATGGTTATGTGATTGCGGGAGAGACTGACACCTATGGACATGGTGGAAAAGACTCTTATGTTGTAAAGATAAACAAAGACGGTGACAGAATCTGGCATAGTGCTTTTGGATGGCGTTACGATGAAATCACAAAACAGATTATAGAGACAAAAGATGGTGGGTATATTATGGTCGGTACTACAGACAGTGATCACTCAAACCAAAAAGACGTATATGTTGTAAAGATAAAAAAAGATGGAAACAGAGCTTGGCAATATCACTATGGTTCAAAAGAGCATGAAGAGGGTAACGCTATTGTAGAGACAGAAGACGGTTACGTTATCACGGGTTACACAAAAGATACTCAGAGTTATAACCGTAATGTATATCTGCTAAAAATTGACAAAGTAGGAAATGTTCTCTGGCATAAAAATTATGGTGAAAACAGCGATGATGAAGGAAATGCAATAGCAAAAGTAAAAGATGGTTTTGTGATTACGGGATATACAACATCTAAAGATAGTAATAGCAAAGACCTATATCTTTTAAAAGTTGATAACAATGGAAATATCAACTAGAAATATAAATTTGCTATAATTTCAACATAATGATTATTAAAGAGGCGTAGCATGGGTTGGACTTGTCAGCATGATTATAAGGGTATGTGTAAACTTGTAAAGAAGCCTTGTGTGCCTGGGATGAAAGGATGTACACTAAAGAGCAGTGAGTATATCTTTACTACAGGCAGTTACGAAGATGATAAAAAAGCTGCCCAAGATAAACAGGCACAAGATATTGATTTTGCTGCTCTAGCGAGAAGTAACTAGCTACAATCCTCTAGCGCCCAAGTTACCATAACGGTGGTAACTATGAGATATGCTCTGCTCAATATAGTAGTGCATAAGCTCTATTCTTCCATGTGATATAAATGGCTCAGATGCAATATGAATGGCTTCAGCAACAATCTTCTCATATATATTTTCTTGCACTGAACTCGGTTTTAAAAATCTAACTCTTTTGGTTGTTTTAATATGTTCTACTAACCTTTCTTGATCCTCAAAACTTACAATATCGTTATCTTCAATCAATACATCAATATGTTTTTTTATCCACTCAGTTACTTCTGTCCGCATATCATCAGCTATAGACAGTTGCAACTTTGCACCACTCATCTTAACTGCACATATAGATGATACCATCTCATATAGAGAGTCATTGTTCTCAAATCTAAGAAGCACATTTTGAACGCTTAAGTACCTTATGATATTACTCTCACCACGAACATTTGTATAGTCATGCTCTTTTGCAAACTCATTTTCTATCCAGTAAGCAAAGCCTTGTGCTGTCTTATATACACTTTCTAAGGTGTTTTTATATTCCTCTTCTTCATTTATTATTTGCTCTAGTTTTTGCAAAATCGGATGAGTCTCTTTTTGAGTGATTGGCGTAATATCATGAGTTATATTCATAAACTGAGCTACATAGTTAAATCCACCGGCTTTTTTACCACTTCCTATAGCCGACTTGCCCATCCCGCCAAATGGCTGACGAGTAACAATCGCTCCTGTTGTGCCACGGTTTATGTACAGATTTCCTGCTTTTATTTTCTCTTTCCAGATTTTTTGTTCTCTCTCATCAAGAGTCTCTATTGCCGATGTTAGTCCATATCCTGTCGAGTTTACAATCTCTATAGCATCGTAAAGATTATCTGCAGACATCACACTAAGGACTGGTCCAAATAGCTCATTGAGATGAGAAAAACTTCCAGGTTTTGTACCCAACTTAATAGAAGGCTTTAATAGATATGGATTATCACCTACATACGAAGGTTCAAGTAACCACTCTTCATCTTCACTTAGATGCTCTAAGGATTTGGCAAGATTTCCTCCTACTTTGGAACTTAGTGTTCCTACTCTGTTTTTAAAATCCCAAACAGAACCTACTTCTAGTGACTTGGTTGCATCTAGCAGTATAGCCCTAAACTCTCTGTCTACATATAGTTCTTTTTCAAGAATAAGCAGAGATGTCGCTGAACATTTTTGTCCAGAGTTGTTAAATGCAGACTGCACTACATTTTTTACAGCCTGATCTCTGTCTGCAAGGGATGTGACTATCGTCGCATTTTTGCCTCCGGTTTCAGCACTCAGATGCAGACTAGGGTTTATCCTTAGCATCTCATGAGCAGTTATCTCTCCTCCTGTAAATATTACAAAATCAATATCAGGATTTGACACAAGATACTCACCTGCCAAGCCTCCATCAGTTATAACTAATTGCAGGGTGTTTTTACTGACTCCACCTCTCCAAAAACACTCACATAAACGGTGTGCACAAAGGGCAGATGCAGATGCAGGTTTTAGTATCACGGTGTTTCCACTCGCAAGTGCTGCAGCCACTCCTCCTGCTGGTATGGCAATAGGAAAGTTCCATGGACTTACTACTAACCCTACCCCTTTAGCCGATAGTTCAACACCCTCAAGGTTAGAGATTTTTTGCACGCTGTATGGATAAAAGTTTAAAAAGTCTATCGCCTCAGAAATTTCCACATCAGTCTCAGTAAAAACTTTTCCAACCTCAGCAGCAGCAATACCGATCAGGTCAGCTCTGTCTTTTTTAAACTCATTTGCCACACTCATTAAAATCTTTTGTCTATGGTTTATGCTTGTCTGTCTCCAGCCGTCTATATCTTCTTTTGCTACCTCAACAGCCCTTTTCATATCATTTGCATCTGCTTTTTTATATCTTCCGACAACTACACTTTCATGATATTGTGATTTATCTATAACCTCTACAATATCTCCATATTCTAAAGTTTTTCCACCGATAACAGAACTAGCATGATAACCGCCGTCTTCTCCTACATATTTCCATTTTTTTGCGATTTTCTCAGCCCACATGATATTTTTCTCAAGTGCAAAATCGGTATCAGGCTCATTTTTAAACTCATAAACCTCATTCTCTGACTCACCTATAAACTTTTCACTATTTCTGTTTTGAGTACGATATGGAGTAAGGGCTATAGAATCTATTATCTCTATGGAGTTTTTATAACTTTCAACAAGTATCTCCCACTCAGGTGTATCTACTTCCAAGCCAAAACTATGACGCATATAATTTCTATCTGCTGTATTTTCATCAAAACGACGAACAAGATAGGCTATTGCATTTGTAAAAGTTTTAGCCGTTGCTATGGGTGCATAAAGAACTACATTCAGACTTTCATTTTTTAACATTCTATAGGCTGTCTCACTCATACCTTCAAGCATCTCTGTACTATAGTATTGTTCAAGTGAACGCTCACGAGAGAGCAACATTCCAAGAGCTTGGTCAAAAAGGTTGTGAGATGCCAAACCCGTATGAACATATGGAGCAATATCAGTACGCAGAAGATAATCTATAATCAACTTATAGTTTGCATCACTTTGTGCCTTCTTATCATATGTCACGCATCTCCATCCTCTCAGACTTGCCTCTGTCTGCTCCATCTCCTGATTTGCACCTTTTACGATTCTTATCTTAATCGGAGATCCTCCACTCTCTACTCTTTTCTTTGCCCAAATGGAGAGTTGCTTTACTATTTCGAATGCATCCGGCATGTAAGTTTGAATTGCAATACCTGCATACAGTGAAAGATATTTTTCTTTAGATAGAACCTCTTTAAAAACATCAATACTCAGATGTAGATCTTTATACTCTTCCATATCTAAGTTTACAAATTTGTGTCTGTTTTTTATAGCTTCATCATATATTAGTTCAAGGCTAGATGTAAGCTTATTTACACTCCACTCATGAGCTAAAGGATTTATCTGCGAAAATATAGTGGATATCTTAATAGATATATAATCAATCTCAGGATTACTAAGTGCTCTCTTGTATTTTTCTATACGTTTTGCAGCCTCTTTTTCACCAAGAACCATCTCCCCTATGATATTGATGTTTACTCTTGTCCCTTCTTTTTTTCTCTTTTTTAAGTGCTTATTTAGATATTCATCCTCACCCTTGATTACTACATCGCTGATGTCATTTCTCAAGTAGCGTATAAAAATCGGCACTGAAACAGCGGGCATGTAAACCCCAATGTGTCTAAAGAGCCATACCAGTACCTTTTCAAAATCTCCGAAAAATGATGTATCAGAATATTTTTCAAAGAGGTACTCAAGTTGATTAGCGATGCGGTGTGGATTGTTTGAGCGAAAGCTCTGATCGAGTAGTTCTATGAGAAAAACTTTATTTAGCGGATCTTGAAGCAGGCGTGACATAACCTTGTGAAACTTTTTTTCAGACTTCACTCTGCTTTTTGATATCTGCTTCTGCCACTCTTTAGCTATCTCTTGTGCATTTGAAAATTGCTTATTACTTATGCTCATAATTACTCTTTAAATTCAGTTACCCAAATCTATCAGATTATTACTTTACTTTATATTATAAAGTCTTAGTATCTAAAACTCTTTGGCTTCAAAACTCTATATTATTTTTTCAGTCGGTTATGTACTTCTTTAAATGCTTCTTTTACATATTCTGGACAGCTGATGCTTTTTCTGCTAAATATTACTATTGCTATAGATGCAAAGATAAAACTCGGAAGCAGTTCGTAGAGCTCAAAGATACCACCTTCAAGCTGTTTCCACACTATAACACTTATGGTACCAGTTAGCATACCGGCAATTGCCCCGGTTCTTGTAATAGTACTACTGTAAAGACTAAAAAGTATAAGTGGACCAAAGGCTGCACCAAATCCTGCCCAAGCGTATGAGACTAACTGTAAGACACTAGAGTTTTTATCTGTAGAGAGATACCAAGCTAGAACTGCAATAGCAATAACAGTCCCACGTCCAACCCATACCAACTCTTTATCAGTTGCATTTTTTCTAATTACTGCATGGTAAATATCTCTGGTAAGCACAGAAGATGAAACCAGTAACTGTGAATCTACCGTACTCATGATCGCTGCTAATATCGCTGCAAGTAAAAAACCTGCGATCCATGGATTGAACAGCAGCTGAGAAAGAGTGATAAATATCTTCTCACTATCTTGAATCTCAATTCCACTTGCTAAAACATAGGCATAACCAAAGAAACCTACTGAGAGAGATCCAATTATAGAGACACCCATCCAACTCATACCTATAAGCTTCGCTTTATCCATTTCATTTTCATCTCGTATGGACATAAAACGCACCAGAATATGTGGTTGACCAAAATATCCAAGTCCCCATGCCAATAGCGATAAGATGCTTATTAATGAAACTCCGCTTACCATCTTGAGATGGCTTGGATCGCTCTGCTGTATTAAACTTATGGCTTCACTAACACCGCCAATTTCATAAATGACGACAACAGGAGTAATAACAAGAGCCAACATCATCAAGATGCCTTGAATAAAGTCTGTCCAGCTTACAGCGTTATAGCCTCCTAAAAATGTGTAAGAGACAATAATAAAACTCCCCACTAGCAGTGCCACTGAATAATCAAGATGAAATGCAGCTTCAAAAAGTTTTGCACCGCCGACTAAACCCGAAGAGGTATAGAGAGTGTAAAAGAGTAAAATAACAACCGCTGTAACTATACGTAAAGAATTTTTATCATCTTTAAAACGGGAAGAAAAATAATCTGGAATCGTTATAGCGTCATTTAAGTGATGAGTATATACACGCAGAGGTTTAGCGACATAATGCCAATTCAAATAAGCACCTAGTAAGAGCCCTACAGCAATCCAACTACCTACTATCCCATCGCTGTACATCATGCCCGGTAATCCTAGTAGCAACCATCCGCTCATATCTGAAGCTCCAGCACTCAGAGCAGTCACTCCAGGTCCTAAGCCACGTCCGCCAAGTATATAGTCACTAAGATTCGAAGTCTTAAAGAAGAAGTAAAGACCAATTCCGACCATGACAAGCATATAACCAATGAATGATATGAGTAGTGGTGTTTCCATTATTATCCTTATATGCTATGTTATACCATAAAACTCTTTATTCCCAAAATTGGAGAGGATTTGGATGCAAGAAAGTATAGTTTAGTTCTTTGATTATCTTCTGCGAGGATACAATGCGGTGTGTTCTTCCCTCAAAAGTCCCAAGTTCAAAACCAAAAGTTTTACAGTTTTTTTTATGTACTTCCGAACGGAGTGGATGCAGAGGTGCTACAAGATTAAAAAGGCCGTTTACAACTTGACTCTCTAAAATCTTTTTAGTTATATTTATAACATCATCACGGTGAATATAGTTTACTTCTCCATCGCAAAATGTAGAAACTTTTTTCCATTTTCCAGAGATTCTATCATCACCCATAAGCCCGCCAAGACGTAAAATGACCAACTTGTCTCTAAGAGAACGAACTAACTCTTCTGCTTCTTTTTGACGTCCTATCTTTGTTATAACTGCGCTCTCATCTACATTGTAGTCAAACTCTCTATATACAGATATAGAACTCATAAGTATGATGTTAGAAGCTGGAGATGTAAGTGTCGCTATTTTTTGAAGTGTTTGAAGGTAGTTGTCTTTTGTATTGATGGCGATGATGATTGTATCACTTTGCCAGAAGATAGAGTCATCACTCGTAGTCTCTCTAGAGTAACACTCTACTTTAAAAGTGTCAGATAGTACTTTGGCAAGAGGTTTCCCAACCCAGCCGCAACCGACTATACCAACACTTTTTTTTTCTATCATTTCTTGGGGTTGTTTATTTGGTAGCTTTTTTTGATCTTTAACATCTCATATACAGAGACTTTATCACCAGCTTCTGCTATCAACTGGTCTGTGTCAGCAAACTGACCCTGCATCTTTTTGATATCTTCATATCCGGCAGGTTTTACTTCACTCATGGCGATATTTATAGATCCTGCCCACATAATGACTATCATGACCCATACAGTCTTTTTTGCCCCTGCATAAACACCGACAAAGTGAAAAGCAATACTTAAAATAATCCCAATAGTTAATATAACACTCAAACTCATTTATTTAGATCCTCTCCTCTTGGTTTCATCACTTGCGTCTCTATACCTGTGTCTTTAAGCATCTTATCGCCAAAACTCATAACAGCCATAGTTCCAAGCAGCATAAGTACTACAACAACAAACAAAAAGACAAGTGCCATAGAGTAGCGTTTTAATATAGCCAGCATCTACTTAGGTACAATTCCGTCAAATTCTATACATCTTGAAGTGTGAAAATCTCTTTCATAGTCATCATTTCGAAATTTGTCACCTTCAAGTCTCCAGCCTAACTCTTTAGAAAGAAGTACTGATCTTGAAACTGATCTACGCATCTTGTTTTCACAAATTACTGTCTCACCGTTGTTGAAGATATCTTTTACCCCATCCATACGAGTAGTTGTCATATAGTAGTGAATTGAAATCATAGTAGTTAGGAACATAGTTACCATTATCATTCCGCGGCTGAAAGCTACTTTTGGCATGAAGTCTCTTGTTGTTACAACAGCAGTGACCACAAGAATAAAAACCCCTATAACTAAATATACTATCTCTAACTCAAAAAATAATTCCATTATGCTTCCTGTCTATCGTGTTCTGATTCCCAAGCTTCAATAGCCGGAGTAAAGTACTCAATACGAACTTTTTTAAACTCTCTAGAGCTGTAAAGTGGCATATGAGATTTGGCATCTATTTCGTTCGCCATTTCCGCGATGATGCTGTTTGTTTCTTCTTTAGTCTTTCCGTGAACCATAGTAAATAGATTATATGGCCAGTTCGCATACTTAGGACGAAGGTAGCAGTGACTCACAGCACTAAACGCCGCGGCAGTTGCTCCTATCTCTTCACCGTTTGTCTCATCTACATCCCAAACAACCATAGCGTTTGCATTGAAGCCCGCTTTTCTATGGTTAAGGATAGATGCAAACCTTCTCATGATTCCAGCTTCTTGAAGTTCTTTGAGAATTGAGAAAAATTTGTCATAATCTATATCTAACTCATCTATAATTTTTTTGAACGGTTCGCTTACCATATCTATATCATACTGAGCTGTTCTGACGATGGCATGATGAAGAGGAGTCATATCTATATCAGTATGAACAACTTTTTTAACTTCTTCTTTCTTCTCATCTTTTCCAGTTGTGTTTAACTTCACGTTTATCTTGAAAAGTTTTAGAGTCGGAAGCATGATGTAGTCATCTGCCTCTGTAAGCTCTGCAAGAATCTCAACTGTTCTATCAAGACCCAGTTTAGAGTCAGGTGCTACACCAAGAGTAAACCAGATGTTAAAGTCATGATTTCTTTCGTAGTTATGGGAGATTCCAGGGTGTGCGTTAATAATCTTAACTGCAGCACTTATCTTTTCTGGAGCAACTTTAAAAGCCACTAAAGAAGATTTATAACCCAATCTTTTTGTGTCAAATATGGCTGATGTCTGGCGAATAATATTGCTTTTTTTCTGCTCTTGAAGAATATCTAAAACCTCTTCTTCACTCATACCCAGTTCTTCGGCAATAACTTGAAAAGGTCTTGCAACTAAAGGAAACTTCTTCTGTATTCTAGATAGTATTTCGTCTTTCATATTTACATTCTTTTTTATGGATTATTTTGTTAAAAGATTGTAATCTAATTTAAATTAATATCAGTTGATGTACATCAAGTTTGTAGTTTTGCAGATTATGCTATGATGTTGTCAAAAATACGAAAGAGAAACATGGCTTATTTTCCGGCTTTTTTAAAACTTGACAATAAAAAAATACTTATAGTTGGTGGTGGTTATATAGCTTTCGAGAAGCTCGACCATCTTTTAGATTTTACAAAAGATATATCGGTAATCGCACTTGACCTTTCCGACGATATGGCAAAGGGCATCAAAGATAATAATCTCCCTTTCGAACAAAGAGCTTATAAGAGTGGTGACATAAAAGATTTTGCAGTTGTTATAGTTGCGGTTGATGATATTCCTCTTCAAGCAGAAATATTTGCCGAATCAAAACAGTATAACTGTTTGTGTAACTCTGTAGACTCAGTTGACTACTGCGACTTTATTTTTCCGTCTTATGTAAAAAAAGATGACCTGACAATAGCTATCTCTACATCAGGTGCATCTCCAGCAATGGCGAAGCATCTGAGAATGTATCTGCAAGACCTCATCCCTACGGGGATAAGTGAGTTTTTAAAAGAGATGAAAGATCTGCGTCGCACACTTCCTAAGGGAAAAGAGAGAATGAAAATGCTTGATAAAAAAGCAGAAGACTATATAAAATCATGGAGCAATAGATGAGCGTTAAAAAAGGGTTAATTTTTGGACTGCTATTTGGATTTTTAGTATTAGGAATACTATCAATGCAAAGAGCAACTCCTCAACATAAAGAAGAGAGAATCTACAAAGCTATTAAAGTATATAGTCCTTACGAACTTGAAAAAAGGATCGGTGGTCTTACTATTTTAAACAAGCAAACGGGTATCAAAGAAAAACCAAGCGCTGCTGAAGTTCTTCACCGTTTAGATGAGTTGGATCAAGAGTGGGGCAAAAAGCATCTAGTAGTAAAAGATAATGATGTAATCATTCTAGGTGATAACAATCAAACTGTTGTAAAAATATTTATTGAGTCAGAAAAAGAGAGAGCTTTTCTTAAAACCTTTTTTGGCATCTAAAGATATAGATGCTAATCTTTTAATCTAAAAGAGTAATACAGCGATAAAAGTAGCATTGCAGATGCAGTGCTATACAACACCGTATAATTAAAAAAGTATAAAATAACTCCCCCAACTATAGAGAAAAACAATCCAAACGAAACAACATTAATATGAAGAGCTACATAGACAGGTCTTTTCTCAGCAGGAGCTATAGAAAGTATCAGGTTTCCAGATGCTATGCGGTTTCCATCAAGTGCAGCTCCCACCATAAAGAAGACTGCCATATACTCATAGAGTGAAGAAGCATTAAAAGCTACCAAAATAGCAATAATCTGCAAAGATATAGAGATATTAGCCGTCAGCTTATTTAGCCCACGTCCGCTAAGTCTTCCCCACAAAAAGTTACTAAGCATCGCACCTACCATCTGAGTAGTAATAAGACTACCAATGGCCACACCATCTAAGTCTATCTTTGTCTGTGCATCTAGGATGATAAACGGAAGAGCTATGAGGTAAGCATACGCCAGAAAAAAAGTTTTTAGCTGTATCTGCAGGGCTTTGTCTTCTTGAAGAGTTATCCAAGAGTTATGGAGAAACTTTTTAAAAGAGTTCTCTCTCTTAGCTACTTCTTCTTTTACAGGCTCATCGATAGTTCCAAAAGATAGATAGCCAAAACCCATGATAAATGAGCTGATGATGAAAAGATAACCGTAGCTGTACGGTGCTTCAAAAGTATGAATAATCCAACCTGCCAATGCTCCACTAAGAAGTCCGCCTGCCCCACTGAAAAACTGTCTATAAGCCATAGTCTTTCCACGGAACTTATGAGAAAATATCTTGCCTATGATATCTTTAAAATAAATCGCCCCAAACCCTGCACTAAACGAGAATACAAAAAGACCGATACCGATGGAGAAAAGTGTCAAGTTCGGAGAGTTTTCTCCAAAGAGTATGATAGCCACACCGATAAAAAACCATGCAAAAAATCTAGCTATAAAAACACGTCTAAGGTAAGGTAACATAAGAGCGTAACTCTGTGCCTGAAACGCTGCAAAAAGCTGAACTACGATAGCCCCACCACGAAGAAGTGCGGCAAAAAAACCAACCAACATCGAGCTACCGCCAAAGTAGTTAACTATAAGAGGCAAAATAGTAGAAGGCTCAGCTATCGTAGTACCGATAGTGAGAAAAAAGCCATGCAGTATGTTTCTAATATGGTTGGAAGTTTTGTCCATTTGTAGCTTCTTTGAGTAAATATTTTCTAATTATAGTGAAAATTATTACTGTTTGTCTTATGTTTATCTTTTAATACACATCTTTTGTTTTAGTTAATTAATTAAGGTTATTTTATATAGAATATGATTGATTTAATAGTTATGCAAAATTAAATATTAATAAACAAAAAAGGAATAATTATGGGGTTTGAATTATCTCGTCGCTATGGGCGATATTGGGAAGACTGTAAAACACTTGATAAATTATTAAAGAAATATCGTTTTAATACTACAGGTAAAAATGAACGTGAGTTTGAACATGGATTTGCCAACACTTTAATGACTAGTGACGAAAATTATAACTGCAATATAATTACTCAGATTGACAAAGAGACCACTGTTCAAAGTATATATTGTTTTGGTAAAAAGCATCGACCAGATATGTCACTAGATGAAAATGGTATAGCTATAGAATTAAAATTTATTACTTATGCTGGTTTGAAAGATGCTATTGGACAGGGTTATCTTTATAGGCTTAAATATAAATATGTATTTTTGGTTCTTATTATAAGTGCGGAAAGAGGCTATATATATGAAGATCTTTGTGCTGGTAAAGAAAAAGATTTAGAAGATACTTTACAGCATTTAGCTGATAATATGAACATATTTTCATATGTAGTTCCTGCATATACTCTTAAAACTAACCAAAAAAGATACTATTCATTTTTTGAGCCTATAAATGCTTAACAAATCTTTCTCATTCCCATCGTTCTCAATGAAAATGCATTCCCAAGCAAGAGCTTGGTAACGAGAGGTTTCTAAAATATTCTTTTAGTTCAACTTCTCCCAAGCTTCATCAATACTAGCAGCATTTTCAGTCACAAAAAGATAAACGGCAGCGTTTAGTTTTGCAAGCTTCATGTACTCATCAGATGGATTGTTTATTTGGTTTAGAGAATCTTCTAAAGTAATATGATCCCATGATTTTGTGTAGTTGATTCCGTAGTTTGCAGGGTCAACTATTATCTCATCTACCTCACCACCGTTTGAGATCCATAAACGACCTTTGCTAAAGAGCTCAGGTGTTCCTTCATTTCCTTGGATAAGTGCAAATCTTTTATATTTATCAGAAAAAATCTCTACATATTTTTTTACATAGGGCTTGTGAAACACACCTGTGATAGCGTACTCACTGTTTGCAACACCTGGAAGTTTCTCTATAGTGTTAAAACCGCTGCGAAGACCCAGTTTCATACGAAGCTCAGTTAGGTCACTCATCTTAGGAAAAAAGTCTCTACGGTCAAAATAGTGAGCATTTTTATGCAGTTCTATGTTTGTACAGATATCTTTGACAGTTATCCCGCCTTTTGCAGGAGTAAGCTCGTCTCCGATAACAACAAGATTGAGTCCTGACTCTTCAAGTACCTTTGCGACAAGTGGAAATATATAAGGATTTTTTGCTTTTCCATCAAATGGATAACCAAGCTCTAGTGAGTTAGCAATAGTAGTTTTTTCTATGTAAGCATCACAAGCATCTATAGCTCCACGAAACTCTGTAGTCGTCTCAGGTTTTAGTCTCCATCCTAGAAGAAATGCAGCTGCTTGTTCACTTGGAATTGACTGATTTAAAATCTGATCCATCATATCTTTAGACTCTTCTAAAGTTAAATCTCTATTACCTTTTGGTCCTGTTCCAACAGCATGTATGTACTTGAAAAAATCCATATTTATCCTTGATATATATCTATTTATTTTTTTAAGCGATATGATATACTCTTATACTTAAGTTTGAATTAGGAGTTCGCATTAAAAAGACAGTCCTTATTACAGGTGCTAGTTCCGGTATGGGTAGAGCTACTGCCGAGTATTTATCGAAACATGATTTCATAGTATATGCAGGAACTCGCAGTGTTAAAAACCTAGAAGATTTAAACCATAAAAATATCATTCCGATTCATTTAGATATTACTGACCAAGAGAGTATCGACAAAGCGACTGAGCTTATCTACAAAGAACATAAACAGATAGATGTTCTTATAAACAACGCCGGATATGGTCTTGTCTCTACAGTCGAAGATGTTACTGAAGAAGAGATGCTCGCACAGTTCAACATAAACGTATTTGGCGTACTCAGAGTTTGTAAGGCTGTCATTCCTATTATGAGAGAAAAAGAAAATGGCGTTATCATAAACATCTCTTCATTTTTAGGCAAAATCGGTCTTCCTCTTCTTACTATGTACAACTCCAGCAAGTATGCTGTTGAGGGCATCACTGACTCTCTTCGATATGAGCTAAAAGAGTTTAACATCAGAGTTCACTCTATCATGCCTGGCTTTTTTGACACTAATTTTGCAAGAGGAAACCTTGTGACAAATGCAAAGACTTTTGCTGAGGACTCTGCATATTCATCTCTTGTTTCTAACCTTGCTCCTGTTATAGTAGAGCAGATAAACAGCGGTAACTCTGCCGCAGAGATAGGTGAGATGATTTTAGAAGTTATAAACAATGATAAGTTTCCCGCTCGTGCAACCATAGGCGACAAAGCTAAAAAGTTTATCCCGATGAGAAAAGAGCTTAGCGATGAAGATTTTGAGAGACGTGTAAGAGAGCATTACAATCTATAATGGACAGTTTTTTCTTCAACATAACTAACACCAGCTACAAAATAACCAAACTACTTGAGACGAAAAAAGAGCATGTTACAAGAGTAGATATCTCAAACGGTATAGTCTTTTTTGACATACTTTTAAACTCCCCACAAGACTTAGAATACCATGTAAAAAATCTTGACAGAATGATAGCCATCCCTGTTACAAAAAAGGGTTCTTTTACTATAGACGACCATATCCAAAAGAAGTGTTTTGAGGTTAAAGAAAACAGCATAGATATCTTTATATCTTCAAGACAAGACTTATCTCTTAGAATAAAAAAAGAGACAGATGCTGAGATATTTGTACTTTTTGTCGCTGACTTTATTTTAAAAAGATATTTGAGCTCAGATGCAAACGAAGTCATAAACTACCTATATGACAACCTTCAAGATGAAGTCTCATGTGAGCTGATGGACTCTCACCCAATAGATGCTATGAGTCTACATATCATAGACAAAGTACTAAATACAAAAGCAGATGCTTATATGAACAGCATCAGATGCGAGCATAATATCTTGGAGTTTATGATTCATAGATTTGGGCTTTTAGATATGGTTGATGATGAACTTAGCGATGACGAGATTTGTATATCAAAAACTTCTAAAAACATCTTACTGCGAAGTTTTTCTACTCCGCCTAGCATCCAGATACTAGCCCACCTTTGTGCGACCAATGAGACAAGTCTGAAAAAGATTTTCAAAAAAGTCTACAAAACCACCATCTACGGTTATATACAAAAACTTCGTCTTGAAAAAGCCAACTTACTTTTAAAAGAGAAGTCCCTAAACATCGGTGAGATTGCCAAAGAAGTCGGCTATAAACATCAAGGACATTTCTCAAAACTCTTTTTTGAACACTATGGCATCTACCCAAAAGACCTGCTAAAAAAATAATTCCTCCAGTGCTAAAATAAAATTCTTCCAGTGCTAAAAAACCATTGAAGGTAACTTTTGATTTCTATATACTCTAGGAAATTAAACCTTAGGAGTTCAAAATGTCAAAAGTAGTTTTAATAACGGGTGCAAGTTCTGGAATGGGAAAACTAACTGCAGAGTTTTTATCTGACAACGGTTATACGGTATATGCAGGAACTAGAGATGCCAATGCAATCAACTATGATTCTTCACTTAAAAGTATATATATAGATGTAACAAAAACAGATACCATAAACAGTGCTGTAGAGACTATCATTAAAAACGAAGGTAAGATCGACGTTCTTGTTAACAATGCAGGTTACGGTCTTTTAGCAACAGTTGAAGATGGAACTGATGAAGAGATGTTTAACCAGTTTGATGTAAATGTATTTGGACTTCTAAAAGTCACTCGTGCAGTTCTTCCGTATATGAGAGAAGCAAAAGATGGTGTGATTATTAATATATCTTCTTTCTTGGGAAAAATTGGTCTTCCACTTTTAGCACACTACAATGCTTCAAAATACGCTGTTGAAGGTATAGTTGACTCTTTAAGATTTGAGACACTTCCATACAATGTAAGAGTTCACTCTATCCAGTCTGGACTTTTTGGTACAAACTTTGTTAAAAACGGACTTGTGGCAAATGCTAAAACAACGGCTGAAGACTCTCCATATAAAGATTTGGTATCTCACTTTGTACCAATAGTTGCAAAAGCTATCAATGAAGGTCCAAATCCTCAACCGATTGCAGATGCTGTAAAAAATATTATTGAAGATAAAAATTCTAAAATATTTGTACCTGTCGGTGGTGAAGCTGAGACTTTTGTTCCTCTGAGAAAAGAGTTAAGCGATGAAGCATTTGAGACAAAAGTAAAAGAAACTTTTGGCATCTAACTCCTAAATCTCCTTAGTTCAAAAGGTTTATTATTTAGGTAATAATTCCTTTTGTGCTAAAACAAAATCCTTCTATTGCTAAAAAGTCATTGCTATCTTTTTTCATTTATCATATACTATACAAGAATAAAATAATAGGAAATTATTATGAAATTTTTTGTTTACGTATTTATATTTATAATACTACTTTTAACTACTGTATCTTTTCTTTTGCCTACAAAAGAAAAACGGCAGTTCAGCGATGAGGGCTTGAGAGCTGCTGCATTGTCAAGAAACATGTCTAGTACTCCTGCTACTTATGAAGATCTCTTAAAGTTAGTAGATACTCCACAAAACAAGATGAGCAAAGAGAAGATCGATCTGGGTCGTGACCTATACCATGAAAAGATGCTCTCTAAAGACAAAGATATAAGTTGTGCAACTTGTCACGTTTTGAGTAAAGATTTAAAAGAAAAAGACATCTATCTGAAAGCTCTTACTTCCAAAACAAACGATAAAACTGACTGTGTTGTATGCCACCTCTCAGACCAAAGCGGAACCGACAGATTTGAGACTGCAGTTGGACATGGCGGGGCAGAAAATCAATTCCACTTAAACACGCTTACAACTCTAAATGCTGCTCTGGCAAAATTCCAAACTTGGGATGGTCATGTTAATACTATAGAAGAGCAAGTCGGACTCTCTATACAAGATCCGACTCAGATGAACCTCTCTGCAAAAGAAGTAGAAGATAGACTAAAAGCGAATGCTGAGTATGTTAAAAAGTTTGAGCTTGCATTTGACAAGGTAAGTTTTGAAAATACTCAAAAAGCTATTGGGGCATATCTTAAAACACTAGTAACTCGCAGTGGTTATGATAGATTTTTAGATGGTGATAACGATGCCATAAATGCAAAAGCAAAAAAAGGTCTTTCACACTTTTTAAACTTTGGCTGTAAAGGCTGTCATACCGGTGTAACTGTCGGTGGACAGAGCATACAGAAGTTTCCGCTTAGGGACTATAACAGTATCGTAGATGTTACAAACTCTTTTAATGAAGAAGAAAAAGGGCGAGAAGTAAGTGACTTCGACTTTAATGCTAAGATGTATCATCCTTTTCCGTTTGAGAACAAGGGTGGATTTATGGGTAAAGATGGCGAAAGACTATTTAGAGTTCCAATGCTTCGTAATGTGACAAAGACTTCTCCATACTTTCACAACGGTGCAGTAACCAAAATACGAGAAGCTGTTTTCCTCATGGGTAAACACCAACTCGGTATGCATCTGAGCTATGAACAAATAGATGAAATAGTAGAGTTTTTAAAATCACTAGAAGGTGACGTTGTGGATTATAAAGTTGTAACTAAGGATGCATCATGAAAAATGTATATATGAAAATACTTATTATATTAATGTTTGTAAGTGGGATCTTTCAACTTAGCATCTTCAACTTAAGCTGGGAATACTTTAGAATGGTTCAAGCAGTACATATTATGAGTTCAGCCTTCATAGCTGTCTTTTTGCTAGTGCCATATGTAAACATGCACACTTATGAGTACATGATTGTCAAACGTGCAAAAAGCACAAGCGGTGTGATTCTTGGCATCTTGCTTTTTTTCATAGTTGCAAGTGGATTTTACCTATTTTTTGTAGGTAATCCCGGAGGAGACACTATCGGACTTATTTCATACTACATACATCTGTATGGCTCATTTATCTTGTTGTATTTTCTTTTTCTTCATGCAAGAAAGAAAATCGATTTTAGCGCAAAACCATTTGTTGCTATCGCCTTAGTAGTTGGCATCTCTTACCCGACTATTTCATATAGCAGTGAGAAACTTACAAACATCGAGCTTGAAAAAGGTGTTGAGAGATACCATAATGAAGATTGGACAAATTCTGCAAAATGTAAATCATGTCACGAAGATATCTTCAACCAATGGGCAGACTCAAACCATAGACATCTAACAGGTACAAACCCTTACTATATGGTCATGGAAAATCTCGCCGGTGCAGATATGGGGGATGAGTTTAGACAGTGGTGTATGGGGTGTCACAATCCAAGTGCAGTTACTACTAAACAAAAGAGATCTACTCACAGAATGGCTGTAAACAGTATGCCTGATGCTCTTTTTGAGAGTGGTTCAAAAAGTCTTGTAGATGAGCTAAAGAGTCATGGAAACTCAAGACTTGAGCAGGGTGTATCTTGTGTGACTTGTCACAGAATTACAAAAGCAGATTCTAAAGGAAACAGCGCGTATACGCTTGATCTGACAAATAGAAAAAAATACGTTTTTGAAGATAGTACTTCTGGTGTAGAGCACTGGCTAAGTGAAAAATTCATAAACTCTAACCCATTAGTTCATAAAGAAAGCTACTCAAAAGAGATATATAAAGAAAGTGCCTATTGTGCTTCTTGTCATGATGAGTTCCTGCCGGATGATTCAAAAAGATCGGTAGTCTCTACTTTTAAAGAGTGGGAAAAATCACCTTTTAACAACCCTAAAGACCCGAGCAAACATAAGACTTGTATCGACTGTCATATGACATACCTTGAAAATGGCAAGCTTGCTCCGCTAAAAGGACAATCTACTACAGGCGGAAAAGTAAAAGATAATGTAAAAGTTCACTATTTTTCAGGTTCAAACCACTTTTTATCTGGTCTAAAAAGCAAAAAACATGAAGATCAGACTTTACAACTTCTACGTACTTCTGCAGATATTGATGTAGATATAAAAGATGGAAAAGTTTTAGTCGGTGTTAAAAATGTAGGAGCTGGTCACCACCTGCCAACCGGAGTTTCTGACTTTAGAGAATTATGGCTTGATATTACAGTTACAGACAGAGATTCAAATATTGTTTTTAGCAGTGGTAAACTCAAAGATGACGGCAATCTAGACATAGATGCAAGACCTTTTATGAAAGTCTTTGGTGATGAGAACTTAAAACCTGTCGGTCTTCTCTTTTGGAGATACAAAAAACTCATAAGTGATACTAGAATTCCGGCAGGTGAAAGAAGAGTTGAATCTTATGATATCTCAGACGCTTCAAGTTTAAAATATCCTCTAAAAGCGGTTGTAAAACTAAACTTTAGGATCTATCCTCAATGGGTGACAAATGCGGTGCAAAGAGCATTTCCACAACTGCCAAATCCACCTGTTGTATTGCTCAAAGAGATTCAAAAAGAATTCTGATTTGGAGGTAATTTAATGCGTATTTTAATACTTGTGTCTCTACTTTTATCACTTATTCATGCCAACCATATTAGTTGGTATGGAGACTTCGACAAAGCCCACAAACAAGCACTTAAAGAGAAAAAAAATCTTATGGTTCTACTTATAAAAAAAGATTGCCCAGAGTGTATTGAAACCATAAAAACAACTTTTATCAATCAACCATATATTGATAAGATAAATCAGGAATATATTTCAGTCTTAATCACTAAGGACCAAAAAAGCAGTTACCCTATTGAGATGCTATATACATTCCAATATCCATCACTATTTTTTTTAGACAACAGAGAACTCTTTGTGTGCGAACCGATAAGGGGAGGAGTTACTCCAAATAAACTAAATAGTTATTTGGAGCAGTGTAGATAATTTAGTGAGCAGAAGTTGTTTTGTTTAGCTCTTCTTCTATCGCATCACGAAGGTCTGAAGTAGCAGAATTGTCTGAAAATTCTATGTGCCCTTCAGAAAACTTAACACTTGAAGAGATAGTATTATCTCCATCAATTTTTTCAGCAATGACTTCATTAGATTTAAACTCAGTAATTTTCCAGCCTGTTTTTTCACCGGCCTTTTCTATTGCGTGAGCAATCTTTTTGTTATCATGAGTTTTCACATAAAGCGCGTCTTTAGAAACTTTTGCATCATGAGATGCAGGTGATGGTGATGTTCCGCCACATCCAGTTGATAATACCAGAGAGATAGCAGAGATTAAAGTTATCGATAAGATTTTATTCATTCCAGGTCCTTTTTTTAACTTTCTTAATAAAATATAAATTTTACAAAGAAATTTAATTAATCAATGATATAATAAGAAACTTAAAAAATAATTGATGTATATCAAGATTTCAAACCACTATATAATAAAAGGCAAACAATGATCCAAGACATAGTAATCATACTAGTGATGGCAGTACCAATGATACTCTTTGGTGTCTATCCAGGCCTGAAATTAGGAGACTTTCTCGAGCGTAAGTATAATATAGATGAAAGTCTAAAAAGAAAAGTTATGATCATCACAACTATTGTATTTACACTGACTTTATCTTCATTGTTATACTATATATAATGATAATATTTACTAATATAATTTAGCCTCTTGTTTCATAAAGTTACATTGAATATAAAACTTTCCTTAAATTTAAAATTAATCTAATAAATTGATTTATATCAATTCTTTTTAATCCAAATAGGAATAAACTACAACTGATTCTGAAAAACTATTAACACTATAAAAGGAGATATTATGATAGAAGAAGTAGTAATGAGACAAGATATTGCTCTAGATGATTTCTTGCCTATCTTTGTATCCTCTTCACTTGTTTTAGTATTTGGAGGATTCTATGTTGGTATATATACCGCTGTAAAAGTTAATCTACTGAAAAAATGGACTATGCCTATTGCATATATATTTTGGATGTTAACTGCCTATTGTTTGTATTTAATGGGAAGTTTAATGCACGTAGGTGAATTTACAGCTAAGGCTCTAGTAGTTGCTGCAATTGGATTATTATTACTTCCACACGCAGTCTATTTTATGCAGCATCAAGTTCACGAAGAGAATGAACATTGATATTCTGTATATATGTCAACAGTAATTTATAGGAGGGCACAGTGGCTAAAACATCCGTATGGAGTGACAATCGTTTCTGGCAACGTTCAGCAGGTTGGATAACAGGATTTGCAGCAGTACTACTTATTTGGCTAACATTTGATACAGCTGGTCAAATAGCAATGGGTACAGATGCAGACTTACAAAACGGCGTAACTAAAAGAGTTCCAGGACCTACAGTTATTAACTATAAGATCACTTACGAAATGAGCACTAAACGTGGTCACGAAGTTCCAGTGATAGGGGAAAAAGAAAAGTTTTTTGGAAGAGATGACTGGTCAGAAGAAGAAGCAGCAGCTTTACTTCACCTAGGTAAACTAGGATCTCAAACTAAAAACTGTATGAATTGTCATACACTGCTTGGTAATGGAGCATATTATGCACCAGATTTAACTAAAGCTTGGTTAGATCCAGCATGGCAAAATGATGGTACAATGCAAGCAATGACTGGTAAAAGTACGAAAGAAGAAGCAATGGCTGAATTCTTACAACATCCATCAACTTATCCGACTCACGCTCGTATGATGCCAGATCTTGGTATTACAGCTGAAGAGGCAAAAGGTTTAGTTGCTTTCTTGAAACATATGTCATCAATTGATACAAATGGTTTCCCAAGAAACTTTGGAAGAATGCAAGGAGCAGTAAATGGCAAGTAATCACTTAACAGGTATTGGAAGTGAATCAAAACAATTAGCAACATGGTATTTTACTTTTGCTGCTATCATTTTTGGTGCACAATTATTATTTGGTTTAGTTGCAGCAATTCAGTATGTAATGCCAGGCTTCTTATTTGAATTATTAGATTTCTCGGTTGCTAGAATGTTACACATCAATGCACTTGTTGTATGGATGGTATTTGCAATGTTTGGTTCAGTTTACTGGTTACTACCTGATGAAACTGGAATTGAAACTATAGGTATTAAAGTAGGTAAACTACTTTATTGGGTATTTGTTGCAGCAATCGTTGTTGTTGTACTAGTATATTTATTTATTCAAGTTGGACCGGCAGATGAAACATCTATCTGGTTTATACATGAAGGTCGTGAGTATATTGAAGCTCCGCGTTGGGCTGACTTCGGTATCGTTGTAGTTGCACTTGGATTCGTAGCTAACCTTTTCTTAACAGGAACAACAGGTAACCGTTCAGGTATCGTTACAGTACTTATGGCAGATATGATCGCTTTTGCTGGTCTTTATTTAGCTGGTATGTTCTTTACAGATAATATTACAGTTGATCAGTACTGGTGGTGGTGGGTAATTCACTTATGGGTTGAGGCTACTTGGGAAGTTTTCGTTGGTGCGATTGCTGCTTATGGTCTTATCACTATGATTGGAGCACACCGTAAAGTTGTTGAAATGTGGTTATGGATTGAAGTAGCAATGCTATTTGGTTCAGGTATTTTAGGTATCGGTCACCACTATTTCTGGATTGGTACACCTGAGTACTGGTGGGAAATCGGAGCATTATTTAGTGCACTAGAGCCATTACCACTTGTTGCTATGTTCATCCACGTTCTTTATGATTGGGGTAAAACTCAAGGTGGTCAAGACGCAACTGGTGTAGAAGTTTCAGTTATTAACAATAAACCAGCGTTTACTTGGTTTGTTCTTAACGCATTTGGTAACTTCTTAGGTGCTGGTATATGGGGATTCTTCCATACACTACCACAAGTTAACCTTTATACTCACGGTACGCAGTTTACTTCGGCGCACGGTCACTTAGCGTTCTTTGGTGCTTATGCAACTATCCTTATTGGTATGATGTATATCGCTGTTCAAGGGACAAATGGTATTAAAGTTATGAAACACACTAAGTCTTCTCTTTGGGCTGTTAGTATGATTACCGGTGGTGTAATGGGTATGACTATTGCACTTACAATCGCTGGTTACGTTCAAGTTCTTGTTTCTCGTGCACAAATGGGTGCTACTTGGGCAGGTTACTTTGACGGACAAAGCGGTATGTGGTTTGCACAAGCTATGGATTGGAGACTATTAATGGGTGCTGTAACGTTCCTAGGTTTCTTATTCTTAGTTAAAGATTTACTGTCTACTGGCAAAAGCCCAGTACACGAAAGATAAGGAGAACTATTATGTTTGAACCAATGACAGATATTGTACCAAGCTTTTTTGCTTGGTTAAATCAGGGTCCATTAACTCTAACTATCTTTCTTCACACAGTGATTATACTTCCAATGTTTTGGATTTATAAGCAAGAAAAAACTCGTTTAGAGAAAGAAAGTTAAGAAAAGTCTAGTTGTCGGCGGGCCTTCGGGCCGGCTTTATCTAATTTTAGGAGGAAGAATAAAATGAGATTAAATAAATTAGTTATGTCAGTTGCTGCATTAGCGGTGGTTAGTTCAGGTCTATTTGCTGGAACATCTGGAATGGATGTAGAATCAGTATTTGAAAAAGAGTGTCAAGGTTGTCACGGTCCAAATCACGAAGGTGGTGTTGGTTCTGATTTACGTCCTGCAGTTATATCTAAGAAAAATGCTTATAAATTAGCAGATGTTATCCTAAACGGTAAAGCTGGTACAGCAATGCCGGAATTTAAAAATAAATTCAATAAAGATGATGCTGATAAAATGGTTGATTACCTTCAAAGTTTTAAAGGTAGAAAGATTAAGCAACTTACTCTTGCTACTGTAAAAGAAGGATGGAAGCCTTTAAATGACAGAATGGCATTTTTCAAAAAATATCCACACGCTGTAGATGTTAAGAAAAATACTGATATCTGTTTCGTAACAGAAAGAGATGCTGAAAGAGTTGCATTTGTTGATGGTACTAATGGTAAAGTTTTATCTAAGCACCCTGCTGGTTTCGCTGTTCACGTAACAGTTACAAATAAGCGTCAGCCTCGTTATGCTTACTCTATCTCACGTTCAGGCTTAGTAACAATGTTCGACCTTAATACTCCGGGTCAACAAAAAATTGCTCAGTGTCAAGTTGGTTCTGAATCTCGTGGTCTTGCGGTTTCTCCAGATGGTAAATACTTAATGGCTGGTAACTACGTACCGGGTGGTGCGGTACTTATGGACGCAATGACTCTTGAGCCATTAAAAGTTTATCCTACGTCAAGTGTAATCAAACCTAACGGTGACATCGATTCATCTCGTGTTGCAGGTATCTTTGATACTCCATACGGTCCATATATTGCATTCGCACTTAAAGATGGTGGTCACGTTTATATCGTAGATTATTCTAAGCCAAACTTCCCAATCGTTGGTGATATTCCAAATATTGGTGATATTCTTCACGATGGTTTCTTAAATGAAGGTAAAGAGATTGGTAGATATTTATTTATCGCTTCTCAAGGTTCTGATGTTGTTGGTGTTGTGGATTTCAAAACTAAATCTTTAGTTACTAAAATCTATACAGGTCCATCAGCTAAGCCACACCCAGGTCAAGGTTCTTCTTGGTACAATGAGCAACTAGGTCAACAACTTGGTGCTACAGTTAACATGAACTTAGGTCAGGTGACTATCTGGGATGACAACTTCGATGTTATTCGTCAAATCCCTATCGGTGGTGGTGGATTATTCATCGGTACATCTGAGCACACTCCATTCTTATGGGCTGATAATGTACTTGGTGGTGAAACTAACTGGAATAAAGTTCACTTAATTAACAAGCAAACTTTAGAACTAGATAGAATCATTACTGTTGGTACTTCAAAAGGTACAGTTACAGATCCTGTAACTCACAAAACTCTTTACAAATGGGATGTTCCAACTGTTAAAGATAAAGATGGTAAAGCAATTACTCCTAGAATCTTACACGCTGAGCCAGCAAATCACGGTTATTGGACTATGATTTCTGAGTGGAACTGTGGAAGAATCGGTATCTATGAAGCTAAAACAGGTAAATTTGTTAAATATATCACAGGTTTAACAACTCCTACTTTTACTTACTCAATTGAGCATAGACAAACTATTCCAGGTGCATAAGCACTACTGACAAATTTCTCTCCTTCGGGGGAGAAACCTTCTTTTTTCACCCCATATAAATATCTTCAAACTTCCATAAATATTGTCAAAACAAGCTGCTATTAAATTAAAGTTTCTACAAACTTTTGCAAATATTGACAAAATTGACTAATATCAACGACAAATCTATTATAAAAAGATATTCTTTAACTGTAAAAAAAAATGACAAATTCTAGATTTTATAGGCTTTTATTCAAGTTTATTTTCGATAGAATAGTTTATCAAACGAAAGAATAAATATGAAAAAATATATACTCTTAACACTTGCATTGTCTTCTCTTTTATACGCTCAGGATGCGGACGGCAAAAAAGTCTTTGAGACCTATTGTTGGGGCTGTCACCACCAAACTGCTGTAGCATTTGGACCTCCATTTTCAGAAATAGCTTCTAAACGAACACAAGATGAAATCGAAGCTTATATTATAGACCCAAAAGCAATGTATAAAGCTTTTGGTTACAAAAGAACAGTAATGACCGAATTAAAATTAAATGACAAAGAGAGAAAAGCTATAGCAAAATACATTCTCTCATATAAAGGTAAATAATGTTTAGACTATCAAATCTTATATCTTCTGTTGTAGAAGGCAAAAAAGAAAGAATTTTAGACGGCTCGATAGCTATATGGAACTTTACAAATCGTTGTAATCTCTCTTGTTTACACTGCTACTCAAAATCGACTCTAGATGAAGTTGATACTCTAACAACTGAGCAAATCAAAAAAACTATTTTAGAGATGAAAGCAAACGGTGTTAAGTTCATCATCTTCTCAGGTGGAGAACCACTGACTAGAAAAGATCTGTTTGAGATAGCTGACTTTTGTAAAGATAATGGGATCATCACTTATTTATCTAGTAATGGTCTATACTTTACAAAGGGTAATGTACAACGTATAGTAGATACATTTAACTATGTTGGTGTTAGTATAGATGGAGATGAGCCTACACATGATCACTTCCGTGGTCTTAAAGGTGCGTTTAAAGAAACACTTAAAGCTGTTCAACTTGCAAACTCAACGGGTGCTAAGGTCGGTATACGTTTTACTATTACTAAAGAGACTATTAACTCTTTAGAATATATTTTTGATCTGGTTGAAAAAGAAAATATTCCAAAGATATATATCTCGCATCTAGTTTATTCAGGACGTGGTTTAGATAATCTTAAAATGGATCTTACTAAAGAGCAGAGAAGAAAATCTGTAGAGTTCATACTTAAAAAAGCATTTGAGTACTACGATACTGGTAGAGACATCGAGATTGTAACAGGAAATATGGAACAAGATGCCATTCTTTTCTTAAATGAGTTTGCAGCTAGATACCCTGAATTAAAAGAGAGCATGAGAAAACGACTAACTACTTGGGGTGGAAACTCTGCTGGTAGAAAACTGCTTAATATAAACAGTGAAGGTGATGTTAGACCAGATCCATTCTTTCCACTGACTGTTGGAAATATCATTAAAGAAGACTTTGGTGATATCTGGCAAAAAGGTGACCTACTAGATAAGCTTAGAGTTCATCCAAGAGAAGTTAGCGGTATATGTGCTGATTGTGAACAGATAGATATTTGTAACGGCGGTTCACGTGCTAGAGCGTATGCTATTACAGGTGATTTATGGAGTGAAGATCCATCATGTTATTTAACTCAAGAGGAGAGAAAACAATAATGATAATACAAAAAATATTACTTGGTGCTATGGTTACAGCATCTATACTGACAAACGTTCAAGCAAAAGGTGTAAATCCAGTCTTATCAATGCTAGACACAGAAGAGAAAGTTTTTGTTGTAGAGAGAGAAAGCAACTCTTTAGCTGTTATTGAAAAAGGATTAACTAAGTCTCATATTGGAGGCATGCACAATATGAATCATGGCGTTGTTAAGTTTGACGGCAAAGACGGCTATGTAATCTCTCGTGATGGTTATGTTATAAAGTTTGATCCTGAAAAAGAAGTTATAGTGAAAGAGCAAAAGACTAGCGACAGTGCTATTGGTTTTACAATTAGTAAAAACTTTCTGGCAGTTGCTAACTATGCTAAAAAAAGTGTAGATATTTTAGACAGAGACTTAAACCCTATTCAGTCATTTGAGACAGGATCTAAAAATGTCGGTATTAAGATTTATAAAGATTACTTGATTTTCTCACAAATGGATAACGACAAGATAACTGTTTTAAAAGACAAAAACGGTGGTAAAGGTCTTCCAAACTTCGAGATTTACAAAGAGTTTGAAGATGTTGGGGTAATGCCCTTTGATGCAATGATCAAAGATAACAACTTCATAACTGGTTTCTTTCAGAGTGATCACTTTGGTGTTGTAGATCTGGACACTATGAAATACTCAAAAATTAAAATACTACTAGAAGACAGAAAACCTGTACTCAAAGTTCCACACTTTGGTTTTTGGAGTATCGGTGGAGGATATGTGTTTATCCCTGCTGTAGGAAATAATAAAGTGCTAGTCTATACACCTGACTTTAAATATGTTAAAAATATTGAGACAGAAGGTTTGCCGGTATTTACAGCTCTATCTCCTGATAAAAAATATTTAGCAGTAACATTCAGTGGAAAGAAATTTCCTGTAATTCAGATTATAGATACTAAGACTCTAAAAATCGTTAAAAGATTTGAGTTTGATGGAAAAGTTCTTCATGTAAGATGGTCAAATGTTAGACCAAACCTTTATGTATCAGTAAATGATACTAACAAAGTAGCTGTTATTCATACTAAAGATTGGTATTTAAGCCGTGAAATATTTCAAATCAAAAAACCGTCTGGTATATTTATTTATGAGGAAAAGAAATAATGGGTAAAGTATATTTAACGGGTGCTGGCCCTGGAGACATTGAGTTACTAACTGTAAAAGCACTTAGAGTTATCAGAGAAGCCGATGTAATTATTTATGATCGTCTTGCAAACCCTGTATTACTAGAAGAAGCAAAAAATGGCTGTGAATTCGTATATGTAGGTAAAGAAGACGGACGTCATATCATGCCTCAAGATGATATTAATGAAGTAATATACCAAAATGCACTAAAGCATGAAAATGTAGTTCGCCTTAAAGGTGGAGATCCTTTTGTATTTGGTCGCGGTGGTGAAGAAGCTCTTTACCTACTTGAAAGAGATGTCAAATTTGAAATAATTCCCGGTATCACTTCTGCAATCTCTGCACCTGCATATGCAGGTATTCCTGTTACTCATCGTGGTGTAGCAGTAAGTTTCAGAGTTGTTACAGGTCATGAATCACCAAATAAAAAAGTTTCTCAGATTCCATGGGATAACTTTAAAACAGATGACACTATTATATTTTTAATGGGTCTTCATAATCTTCCAAAAATTAGTAAAAAACTTATTGAGATTGGAAAAGCAAGAGACTATCCGGTAGCTGTAATCTCAAAAGGAACAACAAAAGATCAAAGTGTTGTTGTAGGAACTCTAGAAAATATAGTTGAAAAAGCTAAAGATGTACCAACACCTGCACTTATAGTAGTAGGAAAGGTAGTTGAGCTTAGAGAACAGCTAAAGTGGTTCGAGGGAAATGCCTAAGCTGCAGCATGATTTCAAACAACCCATAGAGATTGCTGATAGCATCTACTGGGTTGGAATGTATCTTGAAAACGACCCATTTCAATGTCATCCATACTTCATAAAAAATGGAGATGAGTCTATTCTTATTGACCCAGGTTCTATGCTTGAGTTTAATGAGACTGTGAGAAAAGTAAAGAGTATTGCAGATATCAAGTCTATCAAGTATATCGTACTTCATCATCAAGACCCAGATTTAGCAGCAGCAGTACCTGAGATAGAAAAACTCATAGACAGAGATGATCTGCTTATTGTAACTCACTCAAGAATGTCTCTTTTAATAAAACACTACCTTGTAAGTTCCGACTATTATGAGATAGATAAACATGATAATCAACTCATTACTTCAAGCGGTTTCAAGTTAGACTTTTTAACTACACCATACTGTCACTCTCCCGGTGCTTTTGTTAGCTATGATCCAAAAACAAAAACTCTTTTTTCTGGAGATATTTTTGGTGGTATAGAAGAGTCATGGGAATTTTATGCAGATACAACTTACTTTGAAAAAGCAAAACAATTTCATCAAGAATACATGCCAAGTAAAGATATATTTAACTATGCCCTCAGCAAGATAGAGAAACTAGATATTGAGCTTATTGCACCGCAACATGGTTCTATAATCAAAAAGCAATATATACAAAACCTAATCACTGATATGAAAAATCTAGATTGTGGACTCTATATAGAAGAAAAATATAATCGTGAACTTCTGGATACGATTAACGAACTTAAAGAAAAAGAAAAAACTATCCAAGAGAGAGACAGACAGCTATTTGAACAATCAAAAAGAGCTGAGATGGGTGAGATGATAGGAAATATAGCACATCAATGGCGTCAGCCATTAGCAATTGTAAACACAATAGTAGCAATATTAAAAGAAAAAAACAGCGTTGGTGTTCTTGAGAGAGATGAAGTCTCTTCTAAACTAGACACAATGGAAAAACGTGTTGTATATATGTCAGATACTATCGAAGACTTTATGAACTACTATAAACCAAATAAAGACAAATCAGTCTTTAGTATTTACACTGCTCTCAATAAAGCACTTGAGATTACAAACTATACAAAAGATAGCACAAAAATAAAGATAAACATTAGAGGAGACAAAGAATTAAATATCTATGGCTTAATGAATGAGTTTGTTCAAGTTATAGTATCTATCCTCTCTAATATATATGACATCATAGAGTTAAGATCTATACCTGATATAAAGATAGATATACTACTTCAAAAAGAAAATGAAGACGCGGTTCTTTCTATTAGTGATAATGCCGGTGGAATAGATGCTGATATACTACCAAAGATTTTTAATCCATACTTTACAACAAAGCATCAATCTATGGGAACCGGCTTAGGTCTACACATTGCAAAAATGATTATAGAAGATCACATGGATGGAAAATTACAAGCAGAGAATAACAGCTTTGGAGCCACATTTACAATAAGGATGAAGAATGAATAGTGAATTAATTGAAGATATTTCAATCCTCATAACAGAAGATGAGTCAGAACTAAGAGAATACCTACGGGAATATTTACAAATATTTTTTAAAAAAGTATATGTAGCCAAATGTGGTCATGAGGGGTATATACAATACTTAGAAAAAAGGCCTGATATCATTTTAAGTGATATAAATATGCCAAACTTAGACGGGCTGAGTATGGTTAAGCGTATTAGAGAACGTGACACGGAAACTGATATTATCATTATGAGTGCTCACTCTGAGCAAGAAAAACTTCTCCAAGCAATAGAACTTGGTCTTGTTACTTACCTAATCAAGCCTATAAACTCACAAAAGCTAAAAGATGTTTTACTAAATCTTGTAGATAAACTTAGAGCTTCTAAAAAAAGAATTTACCTGAGTCAAGAAATATTTTGGGATAAGACATCTTCTACTCTGTGGAACTCTGAAAAACAGATTTCTTTAAAAGAGAAAGAATTAATGCTTTTTAAACTTCTGTGCTCAAAGACGAACCATGCATTTACGGCTGAAAACATCTTCTATCACTTATACGGAGAGGGTGAAAAAGAGTTCTCTGAGTACTCAATCACATCATTTATAAAACGTCTCAGAGCAAAACTTCCGGAGAATCTCATACAGAATGAATATGGATTAGGATACAAAATCGTACTAAAGTAGATTGACTAAGTGTGACAAACTCTTCTATTATAATAACAAGTGAGACTTTCTAATATCTCCTTGATTCACAACCATATTGTTTAAAATCAGAATTTTTTAATTCTGATTTTAGTATATATACAATGACTCCTCAACCCCAACATATGGCTTCACGATATCTTTTGTAGTAATATCTAGTTTTTTAGCGATTTTTGGATTTACAATATAGCTTATCCACGTAGTTTTTATTTCATCACCTTTTTGCAGTTTTGGTACTTTATATGTGACAGTTTTTGATGTGTTAGCTTTTAAATTTCTGTTTAGTTTATAGTCTATGGCTTTATTTGGCAGAGCCGGTTTTCCATCTTCATCTTTAAATACTATAATAAAAGTTGCCTGCTTATCTTCAAGAGGACTATCTTTAAAGTTTGTCCATACTACCTTAGAATCTCTAGTTATAACTGTCTTAGCAAACTTCAATCTCATAGGATGCGTAATAATAGAGTGCCCCATTTTATTAGTTATAGTAAGATTTAGTACTTCATCTTTATATGCAAGTTCGAGCTTCACAGCTTTTTTTACCATATCTAAAGAGTGTACACCTAAAAACTCATGAGAGGCGTAATTATTTCTTATACCTTTGTCCTTTTTCTCTATAGTACCTGGAGTTGATGGCATGTGACAACCTATACAATCACTTGTTTTATCATATTGGTTTTTTGTATTACAGACCTCAAAACCTTTAGCATTTTGTTTATGAGAATGACAACCCATACATACTTCAGAATTTTTATATATTTCATTACTCTGAGATTCATGCTCATTACTCTCATACGGTTTTTTCAGGTTTCCAAAGACAGTCGGTTTTTTTTCACCTTTATAGTTTGAGAAGTTGATTTTATGGGCTTTAGAATCGTATATTTTACTGATCTGATGACAAAAGAAACAAGACACTCCATCTGTCTGCCTATAACTATTAGGATCCGGTTGCTTTTCTCCACTCATCACGGCACGCAGATTTTTAGTAGCTGGCATATGACAGATAGCACATTTATATGTATCTTTATTTACAGCTTCTTTTACTTTTGCATGTACTTCGTCTTTAAAAAGAGATGATTTATGATGCATAGATGCTGTGTGTTCACGATAGATGTTCTCATGACACTCGTTGCAAGACTCAGAAGATGGGTACTTTACTTCAGCATTGAGGCTCATGCCAAGTAAAACTAAGAAAGAGAGAATAAATTTCATAATAGACTCCATAAAATAAATATAGAGCCATTATACTAAAAGAAATCTTATAATTAATATTTTTCTAGATTATACTTAAACCAGAGTAGTTCAGCATCTTTATTTCCGCTGTCTTTAGACAGCTGAGCCCATTTTTTTGCTTGTTTAAACTTCTCATTAGTACAGTAGATTTCTGCAAGAAGGTAGTAAGCTCTCTCATCACCTTGTGCTGCATTTTTCTCCAACCACTCAGCTGCTTTGTCGAATTTAAGAAGTTGCATATAAACAAGACCTATATTTTGCTCTGCCTGTTGATTACCTTGAATTGCAGATCTTTCTAAAAGCTCTGCTGCTTTTGTAGCATTTTGATCTATTCCGTCACCTCTGTAGTACATAAGAGCCAGATTATACTCAGCATTTGGATTTTTAGCTTCTGAAGCCTTTGTAAGCCATGTAAATGCGTTCTTGCTATCTTGCTTCACATTTTGACCTGTTAAGTACATCATACCCAAGTCATTTTGAGCTCTGGCGTCTGAAGCTTTTGCAGCTTTTTCTAACCAACTAATACCTTTTTCTGTATCTTTTTGAATACCAATACCATTAAAGTAGAGATAACTTAACGCATTTTGAGCAGTTGTATCACCGGATTTAGCACTCTTTTCATAGAGCTTAAAAGCCTTTTCATAATCTTTTTTCTTAAAAGCTTCAAGAGCTTCTTTAGTATCTCCAAACAGTGCTACTGACATCAATAGCATAGATAAAATAATCTTTAACATTAGAATCCTTCTTAATTACTTTTACATTTTTTCATCATCTCTAGCCAATTTAGAGAGAAGTTTTTTAACACATATGACTTATGATGCGGGACACTACATGATGAGCAGTCTTGATGAATTACACCATTTCCTGCAAACTCTTCACCATTGTTAATATCGCAATCACTGAGTATTTTAAACTCGTTGTATGTTCCCAAACCACTATCATTAAATCTAAAGTTAGGACAAGCACACATATAGCAGTTTAACTCATTCATATCATGGCACTTTTTATTATCTTTATAAAGAGGGCAAAAACTCGGCTCTTCTTTTACCATATTATCAAAATCAAAATACGCAACTATACGTTCTTTTGAGTAACCTGACTCCACTAATTTATCTACAATATCTTTATGCTTTTTAGCATGGGCGTCAAACCATTTAGTATAACTCATAGGGTATATTACCTAAAAAAGTAAAATGATTTAAGCTATAATGACAATAAAATAGCAATTTTTTTGCAAAAGACTAATTATTGAAAAACTCACACTTTACCTATCTTCTTATTTTAGCAATGTTTTTATGGGGTGGAGGATGGAGTGCACTTAAAATTCTCACATATGACCTCTCAATAGAAATCATAATATTTTGGCGTTTTTTTCTTATGAGCATCTCTTTTATCCCTATTTTGTATCTCATGAAAGTTCCTTTAACTTTAAACCCAACAGGTGCAAAATTCGTAGCTTCAAGTTCCGTATTAAATGTATCATTTATGATTTTTTCTTTTTTGGGTGTAAAGTATGGTTTTGCAGGAAATGGTGGAGTAATTATCACAACGCTGACGCCACTTATGACTTTTTTACTGGTTGCAATCATCTTCAGGAGTAAACTTTTTGCATCTCAGTACATAGGTCTTATAATAGGTTTTATTGGTGGAATTATCATATTAGAGCTAAATGATTTGAGCATATTTCTAAATAGCTCTAACATATATTTTGCTATATGTGCAATTATTTGGGCTGGGGTAACACTTCTCTCGCAATACTCTCATAAACATATTCATCCGGTTCACTATAGTTTTTACATATCTGTTATAGCAACTATTTTCTCATTCATCTATGCATTTGACAGTGATTTGATGAGTGTCTTTGAGCAAGGAGTTAAATTCTGGATTGCCATGATTTATTTAGCAGTTTTAGGACAAACTGTCGCCACTACTATCTTCTTTATAGCGTCAGCAAAACTAGGCAGCCAAAAAACAAGTTCGTTTATGTTTTTAGTGCCCATATTCTCTCTTCTAATAGCTTGGGCTGTCTTAGGCGAAGCTATACATGCCCACATCCTTATCGGCGGTTCTCTTAGTCTTATTGCAGTTTATTTTATAAATAAAAAAAATTAATAGGGTTTTAATATCACTTGTTGTAATATTTTTCATTATCAAGTTTTATATAAAGGTACTTATGAAAACAGTTCTAATTATAGGTGGTGGCTTTGCTGGTCTTGAAGCTGCTATTTTTTTAAGAAAATCAAATTATGATGTTACTTTAGTAAGTGAAAGAGATTACTTTTTCATATACCCTACTTCGATCTGGATTCCAACAAGAGAACAAGAGTTCAGTGATGTATGTATAGATCTTAAAAAACTGCAAAAAGTGCATGGCTTTAAGCTAGTAGTAGATGCTCTGCAAAAGATAGATGCTAAAGAAAACTCATATACTCTGAATAGTGGAGCTGTTTTAAAAGATTATGACCACGTAGTCCTTGCAATGGGTGCTTCAAAAATGAAGCACAAGGGAATAAAAAACACACTATCTATTTGTGGTGCTCCTGAACAATCTCTACAAATCCGTGACTCAATAGATGCACTTATAGAAAAAGGAAGCGGTAAAATCTGCTTCGGTTTTGGAGGAAATCCAAAAGACACTTCTGCTGTTCGCGGTGGACCTGCATTTGAACTACTGTTTAACACTCACCATCTTTTGAAGAAAAAAGGTATAAGAGACAATTTTGAGTTAACATTTTTTGCACCAATGCCTGAACCTGGAAAAAGAATGGGTACTAAAGCTCTTAAAATGATGGCTGTCTTTTTTGAAAAACTAGATATAAAGCAGCATTTTGGTAAAAAAATAAAAGCTTTCGAAAATGATTCTATTATATTTGAAGATGACTCAAAACTAGCTTCTGACTTTACTATGTTTATAGCTGCAGGGAATGGTCACGATGTTGTCAAAGAGTCAGGGTTACCGACTAACGAAGCTGGATTTATAAAGATAAATGACCATTGTAATGTTGTTTTTGACGATCCACAAATGCCGACTAATATCTACGCTATTGGAGATGTTGCAGCTCTGCAAGGAGCTGACTGGAGAGCAAAACAAGGTCACGTTGCAGAAGTAATGGCTAGAAATGTTGCTTTTAATATTGATCAAAAAGACAAAGGTCTCTCACTCTTTAAAGGCTATCAAGAGCACCTCAATATTCTATGTGTTATGGATAGTGGTAACGGTGCTTCATTTATTTACAGGGATGATAAAAGAGCCCTTATGGTTCCTCTTCCATTCATTGGTCACTGGTTAAAAAAAGGATGGGGTAAATACTGTAAACTATCTAAACTCAACAAAATACCTAGGATTCCTGGTATTTAATTAGTTTCACATTTTATTTACACTTTTTACTTTTATAATACAACTCAAGAAAGAGAAATATAGGACTTTATGTCCACATGAAGTATAAATTTCTTTCGGTCACTTCCCTTAAATTCAAAGCAATGCCGCAGTACTTACCCCTTTAATGTGCGGCATTACTCTTTAGTTTTCGTTGTTGATTTTTTCTCGTCTTTTTTGTTTCATTTTACTTTTTGCAAGTTCACGCATATCTTCTGTTGTATCACTCTCATCAACTATTTCAACACCTAAGATAGTCTCAACACAATCCTCTAAAGTAATGATTCCTTCTGTTTGGTCATAGTTATCCATAACCAAAAACATATGATCTTTTTTAGATATAAACAGATCCAGAGCCTTAGAAACAGGAATATTTTCATTTATAGAAAATATCTCTTTTTTTATTGAACCTACAGTTACACTATCATCTTCTAAAGCTTGTTTGAAAATCTTTTTAGTTAAAACGATTCCAACAACTTCTTCTATAGAACCTTTGTAAACTGGAATACGGGAAAATTTAAAAATTGCAGGCTGTGTTTCTATGACATCTTTTATTGTCATATTTTCATCAAGTGCGAATACAACACTTCTCGGAGTTAAAACCTCTCCTACCTTTATCTTATTCAGGTTTAAAATATTCTCTATAAAGTCAGACTCTTTTTCATCAATAACGCCATCATCTTCACTAAGAAGCATACTGTGTAGTAACTCCTCTTTAGTTAACCTGTTTGAATCCTGCTTACCCTTCGATATTCTATTTGTAACAAAAAGAGTGCTTAATATAATTGGGTATGTAATAAAAATAAAGATTCTGATAATTCTAGCCGAAAATGGAGCTAACTGTTTCCAGTAAATAGCACCTATAGTTTTTGGAATAATCTCAGATAAAAATAAAATTGCAAATGTTAGAACAATAGAAACGTAAACAACAGCATCATTTCCAAAAAGTATAGATGCTTGAGCACCAACGGCTGCTGCACCTAAAGTATTTGCAATAGTGTTTAAGATTAAAATTGAAGCTATAGACTTGTTTATATTTTGTTTATGAGATCTTAAATATGCCCCAACCCTTGGTCTCTCTTTTTCTAGTACGGAGACATATGACATATTCACCGACAAAAGTACCGACTCTAAAATTGAACATAAAAATGAAACACTCACCGACAATACAAAAAATAGTATTAATAAATCCATTAAGTTTGAAAATTCCTTATAATAGTATATATGTTGCTAGGCCTAAAAAACTCAAAAAGCCTACGATATCAGTAACAGTTGTTAAAATAACTGTACTTCCTATAGCTGGATCAATATCCATTCTCTTTAAAAATAATGGTACTGTTGCACCAAAAAAGCCTGCTGCTAGGAGGTTTATGACCATACTAAGTGCAATTACAACTCCAAGCATACCCATGTCAAACCATACGGCGGCAACAAAACCCATAATTATAGCAAAGAAGATGCCATTCCCGAGCGAAAGCGTTACCTCTTTTTTGATAATCCTCATTGCATCTCCTTGAGAAATATCACCGAGAGCCAACTGTCTTACAACAACAGTCAGACTTTGAGTTCCTGCATTTCCACCCATAGATGCAACAATGGGCATTAATACTGCAAGAGCTACCATACTCTCTAAAGTATCTGAAAACATGCCGATGACAAAAGATGCGGCAATCGCTGTAAAAAGATTTAAAGAAAGCCAAGTCGCACGCTTACGTCCAGCTTTAATTATCTCATCATCTTCTTCTGCATCATCATCAACACCCGCAAGGTTATACATCTGTTCTGTTGCATGTTCATTGATAATATCGTAGATATCATCTGATGTAATACGACCAACTAATATGCCATAAGCATTTACGATAGGCATAACAGAGAGGTCATACTCTTCAAAGGTATGAACTACATCTTTTATATCATCTCTATCATAAGCCATTTTTGGCTCAAAACTATCATCACTATTTTCAATATTTTCTTTTATTGTTTTAGAAAAGTCAAATACTAATAAATCGTCTAAACCAACTGTATATCTAAGCTTATTCTCTTTACTTATAATAAATAGATTTTGAACATTTTCAAGCTCATTGGCCTTTCTAAGAGCAGCAAATCGCTTTATTACATCCTGTACTATCTCATCTTTCAAGGCTGTAAAGACTTCCAGCTGCATATATGCACCGGCTTCATCTTCATCATAATTTTGAAGCTTTGTTATCTCTTGCTTATCTTCTTCATCAAGAGTATCAAAAACCTGAGAAGCGACGCTTTCATCTACTTCCCCAAGTTCTTGCATGAACTCCAATTGATCATCAGACTCAAGCTCTCTTACAGCATGAGAAAGTTCGTCAACACTTAGAGACTCTACAACATCATCGAAGTATCTATCCGGAAGTGCAAGGGCAACATCACCAACTAGGTTTTTTGGAACCAGTTTTATAGCATCAGCAAACTCGCTATCATCTAGCTGTTTTAATATCTTTGCAATATCCGATGGGTGAATCTCACTAAGTTCGTGAGAATTTAAGTACTCTTTTAACTTGTTCATATTATTGGAATTATACCCTATATTGGCACTACATATTTCAAAATAAATTATTAACAAAACTATTTAGATTAAAATCAATAAAAATAATATTCATACTAAAAAATATTTTATGTTTCTTTTTGTATCAAACTAAAATATTATAAATTTTTTATAGTGATAATAAATTTATAATAATATTTTAAGATATACTAAGCGACGACATTTATATCAGAATGGATATTATAATGTTATTAAATGTTAAAGGATTGAAATGCCGATAAAATTTTTAGTTAGTGCTGTTACTATCTCGATCTTATTTACAGCTTGTGCCACTATGCAAAAGGAACGTGTACATGAAACACCTCCTTCTCAAAAAGAAGCTCTCCAAGAGAGTCCAACACTAAAAGTTGAGGATAATACACTTACTGGTCTTAAAAGAAAAGTTGCTATAGGACGGTTTTCAAATGAAACTCGCTACGGTCAAAGCTTTTTCCTTGATAAGAATAATGACAAAATTGGGAAACAGGCGATGGATATACTTTCAGCCAAACTCTTTCAATCTGGAAGATTCATTATGTTGGAGAGAGCCGATATCTCTAAAATTGAAAAAGAATTAGCAATTGGGAACTCAAAAAAAGTTGATAATGCTGCAGACTATTTAATACTAGGATCAATTACAGAATTAGGGCGTAAAGAAACTAGCGATGTTGGAATTTTTAGTCGTGTAAAAAAACAAGAAACTTTTGCAAAAGTACATATACGAATAGTAGATGTAAGTAATGGGGAAATTATATATTCTGAAGAAGGAAAAGGGGCAGCATACAGTGAGGCTGGAACAGTCTTTGGCGTTGGTGAAAAAGCTAGCTACAATGGACAATTAAACGATAAAGCGATAGATGCTGCTATTTCTGACTTAACATCAAATATTATAGAAAATATGCTTGACAAACCTTGGAAGGGCTATATACTTGGTTATGAAGATGATAGTTTCATAACATCTGGTGGTAAAAGTCAAAACATTAAAATTGGAGATATTTTTGATATATTTAAAAAAGGAAAACAAGTAAAAAATCCGCAAACTAATATGATGATAACATTACCTAGTAAAAAAATAGGTAGTATCAAGATTACAGCGACAATGGGAGATACAACTGACACTGAGGTTTCCCTAGCATCTCTTTTTGATGGTGATGTTAAACAATATATTGCTTCAAATAACTTTGACAATCTTTATATTCAACTTGGAGATAAAAAATGAAATATTTTATTTGGATTATTAATATACTCATTTTCTTAGGATTTTCTGGATGCGGATACAAAGAAGGCATATCTACCGGTGATAAAAAATCATATTTATATTTTACTGGTAATACACATAGCATTATGGTTAGTGTTGATGATGGAGAAAAATTTAGTATTGAAGAAGGTAGAGATAATCAATACAAAATCAAACCAGGAAAACACTTTATAAAAGTATATAGAGCTAATAAATTAATCGTAAAGAGAGAAGTGTTTGTTAGTGATGGTATATCTAAAGAAATAGAGGTAAATTAAATGAAAAGATTAAAAATAATAGCTCCGATAGCTATCGCTTTTTTTATGACTGGTTGTGTAGAACAACCTAAACCGTTGTACAACTATGGCGACTATAGCGATAGTTATTATGCTTCTAAGAAAAATATATGTGCTGAGTCTTCTCTCAAGTTGCAAAAATCTATAGAAAAATGTATTGAAAGTACTGATGGCACTCTTTCTGGACGTGTACCTCCTGGAATGTATGCAAACCTTGGTTATATATATCTAAAAGGTGGCAATTCTGAAGAAGCTATTTCCAGTTTTACAAAGGAAAAAACTATGTATCCTGAGTCTGCACACTTTATGGATAGAATGATTAAAAAGATTAAAATAGCACAAGGGCCAAAAAATGACAATTAAAAACTTTTATAAGATTTCAATACTAATATTAATGACATTCCTATTTTCTGGATGTTTAGGTAATGGTCCTACGTACACAACAAAGGCTGAAGAGTTCCCAAAAATGTATGATCAAAAACCTCGTTCCATTTTAATTCTCCCTCCCATGAATGAGAGTACAGATGCAGAGGCAAAAGATTATTATATGACTACGGTAGAGATACCATTTGCAAGCATGGGTTATTATACTTTTCCGGTAGAAATGGTTAGTGATATTATGAAACAAGAAGGAGTATATGATACAGAACTTCTTTATAATATGCCATTAACAAAGTTTTATGATTACTTTGGTGCAGATACAGTACTGTTTACTAACATAAGTAAATGGGATGTTTCATATGCCGTTATTGCTTCAAGCTTAACTGTCTCAATTGATGCGAGAATAGTGTCAACAAAAACTTCTGAGGAACTATGGAAATATACAGGTACAGTTGTAGTAGATCTTAGTGGTGGTGATACAGGTGGAGGAATTGCTGGTCTTATTGCAAAAGTAGTTGTAGCAGCAATCAACACAGCAGCTTCAGACTATGTTAAACATGCACATACTGCAAACAGAAGACTTATATATACTCTTCCTTTTGGACCATATCATGACCATTATCTTCTTGATCAAGATATGAAATTCCTTGATCAAACACCAAAAGCTAAAAGCTAATAAGAACTCTTCATGTCACATCTAATATATTATTTATTAGATGTGCATTCCTAATTTGTCTCAAAACAATTTTTATAGTATCATTTATATATCAAATACAAAAGGATGGAGTATGAAAAACTTAAAAGTAATAGTATCACTACTTTTAGCAGTTCTTATGTTTTCTGGATTTTGGTCTGGTAAGAGTGATAAAGAGATAAAAGCTGAGAATAACGAAGCTAGAAAAGAGAGACAAAAAACAAATAGTGAAACACTAAAGAAACTCTATAAGTATGCACCAGAATCAAAGAAAATGGTAGCAAACTCTTATGGTTATGCAACTTTTGCGAACGTTGGTGTTAACCTTATTATACTATCTGCAGAGGGTGGTAAAGGAATGGCTCATAACAACAAAACTGGTAAAAATATATATATGAATATGGGTTCTGGTGGTGTTGGTTTTGGGCTTGGAGTTAAAGACTTTAGAGCAATATTTTTGTTTGAAAACAAAAAAGTTTTTGATAGCTTTGTTAACCATGGATGGGAGGCCAATGCCCAGGCAGATGCAGCTGCTAAAGCTGGAAAACATGGAGGAGCACTAAATGCGGCTATAACTGTTGCACCTGGTATTAGATTATATAAACTAACAGAAAATGGTCTTGCAATTCAAGCGACTATACAAGGTACAAAATACTGGAAAGATGGAGATTTAAATTAATATATAATTTAACCTTTACTGAAGTATTAATTGTTTAAAATCATTCTATCTTAAATTTAAAGGTATCACATGAAAAAAATATTAGTAAGTGCAGTAGCTGTTTTAGCTCTAACTACATCAGCAATGGCAGGTGTTAACTCTCAAACTGGTTGTGGACTTGGTTCAATGATCATTAAAGATGATTCTTCTGCAATTATGTTAGCTTTACAAGCTACTACAAATGGTACTTCAGGTAACCAAACTTTTGGTATTACTTCTGGAACTTCTGGTTGTAGTAAAACTAAGTTTGTTATGAATGAAAGAGCACAAGAATTTGTTGCATCAAACATGGATATTCTTGCAAAAGAGATCGCTGTTGGTCACGGTGAATCTATTGACACACTTGCCGAGCTTTTACAAGTTGAAGATACAGCTTCATTTTCAGCTTCACTTCAGTCAAACTATAACAGCATCTACACTTCAAAAAGTGTTAAAATGGCTGATGTACTTGACAACATCTCTACAACTTCTCTATAAGTATTAGAATAAATTAAACGAGTTTTTCTCGTTTAATTTATTACTTATCATCTCAGGAATTTCTTATCATTAAAAAAATACTTTTTACTCTCATTTTTTGCATCAGTTTAACTCAGGCTTCTGTTGAGATTTACCAAAACAAAGCAGATGACTTAAACCTATCAAGTCAAAGATACTGGCACCTACTGCTTCACATGGATAATGAAGTAAGTGAAATAGATGATAGTAGGTTCTTCTTATCAAAGAAAGGAAAAACTAATGCCAAAGATGAGTTACACGCTACACTGGAAGCTCTTTTAAATGAAAAAAGATTTGACGACAACTCTACTGCCTGTAGATTTCCTGCTAGGAAATCATGGTTAAAAGATCAATTAAACATTACGGACTTTCCACAAGTCTCATGTACAGAGTATGATAAAATTTTAAAAAGATTAAATCCCAAGTCGGCTACCTTAGTCTTTCCATCAGCTCATATTAACTCACCAGCTTCTATGTTTGGACACACTTTTTTACGCATCAACTCTGCTTATAAATCTAAACTTTTATCATATGCCATCAACTATGCTGCGGATGCAAACCCTGATACAGAAAATGGCGTTATTTTTGCTATAAAAGGTCTCTTTGGAGGCTACTATGGAAAGTACTCACTTCTACCTTACTATGAAAAATTAAAAGAGTATAGAGATACAGAACAAAGGGATATATGGGAGTATGATCTGAACCTAAATGAAGAAGAAGTACAAAAGATGGTAGAGCATATGTGGGAGCTAAATGGAACTCACTCTAACTACTACTTCTTCACTGAGAACTGTTCGTACAACATGTTATGGTTTATCGAAATAGCAAGACCGTCAGTACATTTAAGAGAATATTTCAACTATCAAGTAATCCCTCTTGAGACTGCACATGCCTCCTTAAGCGAAAATTTAATCAAAGAAGAGCACTATAGAGCTTCAAAAAGAACTATTCTACTAAAGTATGAATCTCTTCTAAAGCCAAAAAATCTCTCTCTACCAAGAAAACTTGTTAACTCAGAAATAAGTATAGAAGAGATTATAAAAGATAATTCTATATCAACTCAACAAAAAATGTATATTTTAGAGTCATCTATAGAATTTTTAGAATATTCATTTAGCAAAAATGATATGAATAAACAACTCTATCTTGAACAGTTTCATAATATAACAAAAGCGAGAGCTGCACTTGGTAAAGGTAATAAAATAAATATTGCTATTCCAGCTAATCCTATCAATAGTCATAGAGGTGTAAGAGCAACAGCTGGTTTTGGATCTAGAGATAATGAAGCAATTGGCTTTCTTGGTATTAGACCTGCGTACCATAGTTTAGAAGATAGCAACTATGGCTTCTTGAGAGGCACCGAGATAGAATTTATGGATGTTCTGCTTTCTTATAGTGATAAAAAAACAGAAGTTGAGAATGCAACTATCATATCAATAGTATCTATTGCTCAAAGAAGTGAATTTTTTGACAGTTTTTCTTGGAGAACAAAGTTTGGCTGGGACAAAAACTTTATAGATGATAAAACTAACTTTATATCTACTTTAGGAGCAGGTTATAGCTGGGGAAATGAACTGGCATTTACATATATAATGATTGACCCACTTTTTTACTACGGAGATAAATTCACTTCAGCTGTTGGCGGAAGTATAGGAGTAGTTTTCGATAAATACAAATATATGAGTACAAATATTGAAGCAACTCGAAGAGTTTATGACACTGGTGATGCACATAACTTAGTAAAAGCGATACAGAGTTTTAGACTCTCTCAAAATATTCAACTAAAATTTAAATATGACTATAAAGAAAGATACAAATTAAACAAGAAGGAAGGTGAAGAGACTTATCAAGCGTCTCTGTCTTATTACTTTTAATCTTTAGCCTTGTCTTTTCCATCTTCAAAAACTTTTGATATATCACTTGTTACGCTGTCAACACCTTCGTTAAATTCTTTTGCAGAACATCCGTTAAAAAGGAGTATTGCAAATATACTAACTATTATAAATTTTATCATTATAATTTTCCTATCTTAAGTTAAATATGTATCCATCAGATACTTTTTTCATATTGTATTTGTATTGACCATCAAGCTCGATAACAGCTCTGTAATAACCAGAATGATTGCCTACTCTTACCTTACAGAAAACTCCATCTTTATTCTCTTTGATATAACTCTTTAAGCTTGTATCTCTTTTAAAATCAACTACTATTCTGTGTGGATTTACAAGCAAAAAATTTCTTATTATTTTGTCATCAGTTACAATTTTCAAAGTTTTTTCTAAAAATAAAAACTTTGCATGTTTTACTGACGCTATCTCTTTATATTTTATCCCTTTATTTTTTGCAGGAAACTTAGTTACTTCTTTAGATTCTGTCTTCGTATCAGTTTCAGAATAGCTTTGAGATATAAAAACAGGTAAATGCCAATCTATAGAGTTATCAAGATCTATGCTCTTTTTTTCAATAGAAGCATCTAAGTTTTCATATTCAATGGTTACTTTTTTGATTATTCTCGCAGATGATGGAAGAGTTATAGATGAGCGTTTAAGCGGTTTGGCTGACTTTACCTGATTTGAAGTGTAAGGGATGTCTTTTTCACCTTTTGAAGGGAAAAATGGATTTTCTCGAGCGTCTAAAGTTATCAATAAAAAAAGTGATGTAAATATAACTCTAATCAAAACTACCCCTGAATTAATTTATAAGTATTATAACAAGTTATTGAGCAGAAATCTCTTTGAGTTCAAAATACTCTCTTTGAAGCTCTGCATTTTCATTTTTGAGTCTATGAACTTCATCCTGTAAATAGTTTTCATAATCTTGAAGCCCAAATAGGACTTCTAAAGAGTTTGTTCCATATAAAAGGACACCTAGATAAATTCCAAGTGCTAAAACGACTAACAACAGACTTAAGAACTTCGCTAAAGAGAGTCCCAAGTATCTTTGAGTAATACTTTGGGAGTTATCTATATCTTCATAGAGTTCTTCTTGATTCATAAGAATATCTTAGTTAAAAAGCGTAGAACCTAAATACTCACCATATACAACTTCGTTTTCTATCTCTAAAAGGCGGTTGTATTTAGCAGTTCTCTCGCCGCGGGCAGTTGAACCAGTTTTAATCTGACCACAGTTAAGTGCTACAGCAAAGTCTGCAATGAAAGCATCTTCACTCTCACCTGAACGGTGACTCATAACACAAGTATAGCCATTTCTCTGAGCAAGACGAACAGTTAGCATAGTCTCAGAAACTGAACCTATTTGGTTTGGCTTAATAAGAATAGAGTTTGCAATACCTTCGTTGATACCTCTTGCTAGGATGTTGGCATTTGTAACAAAAAGGTCATCACCAACAATTTGAATTTTGTCACCAAGTTTCTCAGTCATTAGTTTGAAACCATCCCAATCATCTTCATTAAGACCATCTTCGATAGAAACTATAGGATATTTAGCACATAGATCAACATAGTAATCTACTAACTCTGCAGAAGTTACAGTGCGATTTTCAGACTCTAATCTATATCCACCATCTGTAATAATTTCAGAAGCAGCAACATCTAAAGCGATTGCAATTTGCTCACCAGCTTTGTATCCGGCTTTCTCGATTGCTTCCATGATTATTTGAATAGGCTCTTCATTTGAACTTAAATCTGGTGCAAAACCACCTTCATCACCTAGTGCAGTGTTATGCTTTTTAGCTTTTAAAATAGCTTTTAGATTGTGGTAAACTTCTGCAGAAGCACGAAGCCCTTCTGCAAAATCTGTAAAACCAACGGGAACAATCATGTACTCTTGGAAGTCAACTGAGTTATCAGCGTGTGAACCACCATTGATAATGTTTAACATTGGAGTAGGAATAGTCATAGCGTTAGCACCACCAAGGTAACGATAAAGTGGCATACCTAAACTTTTAGCAGCAGCACGAGCAACAGCCATAGAAACACCAAGAACTGCATTAGCTCCAAGGTTACCATAGTTTTCAGTTCCATCAAGTTCTTTCATTGTAGCATCGATTACAGCTTGATTAAAAGGAGATTGACCGATTAGTGCATCTGAGATTTGAGAATTTACATTTTCAACAGCCTGCAGTACACCCTTACCCATGTAACGATCGCCACCATCACGAAGCTCTAGTGCTTCACGCTTACCTGTACTAGCTCCAGAAGGTACGATTGCACTCTCAATTGTCCCATCACTTAACTCTACCGTCGCTTTAACCGTTGGGTTGCCACGAGAATCCATTACTTCAATCGCACTTACGTTTTCTATATACATTTATAATCCTATACATTACATATTATTGCCGCAATTTTATCTAAAATTAACTAAGATTAAAATTATCTATGATGTAAGCACTGCTTATAAGGATGTTTAGAGAGGATGGGGCGTTTCCAAGAATAACTTGGAAACATTAAAGGCATTAGAAAAGTTAGTTATACGTCTGTGTCTTCTATATCAGAAGTATCCATAATCATAACGTTACTTACGCCCATAGCTACTTTAATTTTTTCTTCTATTTCTGCTGCTAATTCAGGTTCATCTTTGAACTTAGCTTTAACATTTTCACGTCCCTGACCAAGTTTAGTCTCTTCGTAAGAGAACCAAGCTCCACTTTTGTCTATAATGTCCAGTTTAACACCATAGTCAACAAGCTCACCCTCTTTTGAGATTCCCTCTCCAAACATTATGTCAAACTCTGCTTGACGAAATGGCGGTGCAACTTTATTTTTAATAACTTTAGCTTTTACACGATTACCAATCTGGCTTTCACCCTGTTTAAGTGAAGCTATTCGTCTTACATCTATACGAACTGATGCATAAAATTTCAGTGCATTACCACCTGTTGTCGTCTCTGGTGACCCGTAACCCATCATGCCTATTTTCATACGAATCTGATTTATAAAAATTACAGTACAGTTCATTTTACTGATAACACCTGTTAGTTTACGAAGTGCCTTTGACATAAGACGAGCTTGTACTCCAACATTTTGATCAGACATCTCACCTTCAATCTCAGATTTTGGTGTCAAAGCTGCAACAGAATCAATAACAATCAGATCAATCGCACCACTTCTTGCAATAGTTTCAACGATATCTAAAGCTTGCTCACCGTAATCAGGTTGAGATACAAGTAGGTTTTCAACATCTACTCCGAGGTTTTTAGCATAAACAACATCAAGAGCATGTTCAGCATCTATAAAGGCACAAACGCCACCTTTTTTCTGACACTCTGCAGTTATTTGAAGTGCTAAAGTTGTTTTACCAGAACTCTCAGGTCCATATATCTCTACAACTCTTCCTTGAGGTACACCGCCTATACCAAGAGCTAAGTCAAGCCCAAGAGAACCTGTACTTATTGATTGGATTGGCTCAATATCTTTATCACCTAATCTCATTAAAGCACCCTTACCAAATGCTTTATCAATTTGCTTCATAGCTAAGTCTAATGATTTTTGTTTGTTCGCGTCCATCTTGGGCTCACTTATTTTAAATTTTCTTTTGAGTAATTATATGTAAATTTTAGATGCTTTATAAATAATATGGCAAATTGACATATTTTTGCAGTAAATATATTTTCTATTAAATATTCTATATATAAATTAGTGAGATTTTATCCCTTTTTGGCTAAAATCTTCTTTATGAAAAGAACTTTAATTGCACACTCCCCAGATGCTGATGATATCTTCATGTATTATGCCATCAAATTCGGTTGGGTAGATATGAAAAACACCCTATTTGATAATATTGCTAAAGATATACAGACATTAAATGAAGACGCTCTAAACGGTGTTTATGACATTGTTGCTATTAGTTTTGCACTCTATCCGCATATAAAAGAAGAGTACGCACCACTTAGAACTGCTGTTAGCTTTGGTGAAGGTTATGGTCCTAAACTCATTAAGAAAAAAGATGCGAAGCTAAAGAGAAATTTTAAAGTTGCACTTAGTGGAAAACATACTACAAATGCAATGCTGTTTCGCATAGCTTATCCGGATGCAAGAGTTACTTATATGAACTTTTTAGAGATTGAGCAGGCTGTGCTTGACGGTGTTGTAGATGCAGGTGTTCTGATTCATGAGAGCATTTTAACTTATGACAGTAAGCTTGAAGTTGAACGAGAGATGTGGGATATTTGGCAAGAGTTAGCAGGAGATGAACTTCCTCTACCTCTTGGAGGCATGGCGATTCGTCGTTCACTCCCACTAAACAAAGCTATAGATTACGAAAGAACTCTAACAAAAGCTGTACAAGTCGCAAGAGATCATAAAGATAGACTATCTAAAATGTTAATTGAGAGAGACCTTGTACGTATAGATGCACCAACGCTTGATAAGTACTTGGAACTTTATGCAAATGATGAATCGATAACACTCAGTGACATTCAATACAAAGCAATTGATAAACTATTTGAACTTGGCTATAAACACGGTTTCTATGACTCGCCGGTTAAGGTAGAAGACTATATGATTCCCACTGAATACGAAGAGATCAGGAACTCATAACATTATGGAAGCCAAACTAATAGCCCTTGGAGTTGAAACATTTAAAATCGCTCTTTTATTGGCACTGCCTGGTCTTTTAACAGGTATGTTTTTAGGTTTAGCTGTTAGTATTTTTCAGGCAACTACACAGATTAATGAGATGACTCTTTCATTTATTCCTAAAATCCTCGGTGTTGTTATAGTTATAATTCTTACTATGCCTTGGATGCTAAATTCTATGATAGATTTCGCAACAAACGTCTTCAATATGATGCCAGAATTTATAGAGTGATGAAAACAAAAAAAATAGACTTTTCAAAATTCTCTTCCATAAATATTGGAGATACTCTTGAAGTTTTTCTTTTAGAAGATCCAGACGACTTCACTTCTGATTACTATCTTATAGGTTCTTGCAACAATATTCTTATGGGGACACAACCTCCAAAACTAATGAAACTCTCAAAAAAATATGACTATATTAAGATAGAAGATAACAGTCTTAAAATCGGGGCTGCAACTCCATCAGGAAAGATAGCCTCCTTTTGTAAAAAGCACAATATAGCAAACTTTGAGTTTGTCTCGCATCTACCGGGAACTCTTGGTGGCTTAGTCTATATGAATGCCGGACTTAAAGAGTATGAAATATTTAATAACCTCATTAGAATCTCTACAACAAAAGGCATATTGAACAAGAACAATATAAGCTTTGGGTATAGATTTACAGATATTAAAGATCCGATTTTAGATGCTACCTTTACTCTTGAGTATGGTTTTGATGAAGAGAAAGTTGAACTTTTCAAAAAGATGCGTTCAAACCAACCAAGCACACCAAGTGCCGGAAGTTGTTTTAAGAACCCTCAAGGTGACTATGCCGGCAGACTTATAGAGGCTGTTGGACTAAAAGCAAAACGTGTAGGCGGCATGGAGTTTAGCAGTGAACATGCAAACTTTTTAGTCAACTGTGGCAATGGAGTTTTTGAAGATGCTATCACTCTTATAAAAGAAGCTCAAAAAAATGTTTTAGATAAGTTTGGCATCTTCCTTGAATGTGAAGTGATGATTTTAGATAAAAGATATATGAACCACTAGACGTTAAGATTACGTTAATACAGTAATCGTATAATTTAACTATAGACAACAAAAGGAGTTCAAGATGAAAACTTTACTAGTTGTAATACTAATAATTACGGGAACCTTAGCTCTAGGGCAAGGTAATGCGATGCCATCATATTCAGACTTTGATAAAGATGGTAATGGAAAAATAACTCAAAAAGAGTTTAAATATACTCAGCAAAAACGTATGGAAGAACAAGCCAAAACTGGCAGGATGATGCGTAATGCTGATAACGCACCTCAGTTTACAGACATAGATGCAAATGGAGATGGGAATATTGACAATCAAGAGTTTAAAACTCATCAGGCCAATCGCAGAGGTGGACGTGGACAAGGTATGGGTAGAGGACAAGGGAGGAACCGTTAAATGGACACTGACAAAATCGTTATGAAAAAGATTATCTCTTTAACACTCGCTTTTTCATTTCTTGTAATGAGTGTCACAGGGTTAATGCTATATATTGTCCCAAAGGGTAAGATTGCTTACTGGGCGAACTGGCAAATGTTTGGGCTAACTAAGACTCAATATGGTGATATTCACATAACTTCTATGATTCTTTTCTTAGTAGTGACTACTTGGCATATCTACTATAACTGGAAGCCGCTTATCAGCTATATAAAAGATAACACAAAGAAGATTACTATCTTTAAAAAAGAACTCTTAATCGCTCTTGGTTTGAATATACTTTTTGTTGCAGGGACACTAGGTGGCATCCAGCCATTTCAAAGCGTGTTAGATCTAAATGATAACATCAAGTCTTACTGGGAGAGAGAGTATGGCTCACCACCTTATGGTCATGCAGAAGAGTCATCTTTACAATCTTTTTCTAAACGTATAGGTGTAGACGCACAAAAAGCGCTGGAACTTTTAAAAGCAAATAATATCAACGTGGAGTCATCAAAACAGACACTACTGGATATTTCAAAACAAAATGGTATTGCTTCAAAAGTTATCTATGATATTATAAAACCTAAGCTGAGTTCAAAAAGTGATGACAAGGTTGATTTTTTAGGACGAAGAACTCTTGATGAACTGGCTGGGATGAATAAAATAAGTCTTGAGAAGTCTATAAAGTTTTTAGAGAAAAAGGGGGTTAAAGCTTCAGCTGATACAAGAATGAAAGAGGCAGCCACTGAACTTGAAATAACTCCATATCAACTCTACGAAAAATTGAGAACACTATAATTAAGAGGCTTTTTATAGCCCCTTAATCTAGCAATTCTTTCTAGAAACGAAGCATTAAGCCAGCGTAAACGCCTGAAAATTCAAGATCTACTTTTAAAGAACTATCATCTGCAAGATCAATTTTTTGAACTCTGTAACCAACTTCAATTGCCGGCTGAATCACAGGTATAAAATCCAAAGTATAATCAATTTTTGCACGAGCATCGTAAACTGTACTAGAACTGTATGTCACATATTTCACATCTGCTTCAATACCAATATTTGTTGCGGGAATCTCAACACGACCTCTAATATAAAGAAGAGGTAGAGCTATTGTTTCACTGCCATTATAACCTGTAAACGGAGTTTGTGGAGCTGCATTATATGTTGCTTCAACCACTTTAATATCTAAACCAAGATCAAGAGTAATCCATGCTGTATTATCTAGGATATTGTAGTATGGAATAATATCGTACTGCTTCATGTCATAAGCCATTGTAGTACTAACGCCGCCTATATTAAAATCTTTAAACTGACCAGTAGCAGTACCTTTATCTTCTAAAGCTACATATTCTAATCTAAGATTAGGAACAACCGGAACAGGATGTTTTATTAGTGCCCATACATAAAGTTGAGAAACATCTTTTTCACTCGATGTATATGCACCATTTGCTCCATTATCGGTGTAGCTAATTTTTCCACTAGATTTTTGTGCCCAAGCACCAACTCCCATCTCAACTCTTGCTATATCTGCACTAGCTACTGTTGCCATAAGACCTGCACAAGTCAAGGCTGTAAAAATTTTTTTCATTAAAATCTCCAATGTTGTTTAATACAATTATATCAGAGTCTGTTAGTGGTAAACTTAAAGGGGTAAATATTAGGGCCGAAGCCCTAAAAAAGGAGGAAGAATAAAATGAGTTATCGGCTCACTTCACTTTGGCACCATAGGCGCCAAAAGCTACTACAGGGGAAGAAAAGTAGCTTTTGAAAATTATCTAAATTGTCTCAGGAGTGTTAATTATAGTGCAGCTTTTGCAGCAGCGATAGCTTCTTCGTAGTTAGGCTCAGTTGTAATTTCTGGAACAACTTGCTTATAAGAAACTTTTCCATCTTTACCAATTACAAAAATAACTCTTGCAGTGATACCAGCTAAAGGACCGTCAGCTAAAAGTACACCATAAGCGTTAGCGAAATCTTTGTTTCTGAAGTCTGAACAAACTTTTAAGTTTTCAATTCCAGCTGCTCCACACCATCTAGCTGATGCAAATGGTAAATCCATAGAAACAGTAATAACTTCAACACCTTCTAAAGATGCTGCTTCAGTGTTAAATCTTCTTGTTTCAGCGTCACAAACACCTGTATCTAAAGATGGTACTGCTACTACTAATTGAACTTTACCTTCTCCACCAATTTGCTCATCTTGAAGCATTGGATCACAGTTTACTACTGTTGTTACTGGTGCTGTATCACCTACATTGATTTCGTTACCTGCTAAATTACACACGATGTCATTTTTGAATGTTACTGTTGCCATTTTGGCTCCTTTTATTTTATTAAAGTTTTATTTTTTACTTTATTACTTCAGGGTTTCTGAGTAAAAAGTTAATCACGTTTTCGTGATTTATTAATTGGACGAGAGAATTATAAGTTAAATCGGATAAAAATACTCTTATTTAGATTAATTGTGTTTTTATCTAAGTTTTACTTAAGATTTCACTATGTCTTAACCTACTATTCGCATAAAAGAGACTAGCTCAACTAAACAAGCCTGCGCTATTTAGTGTTTAGTATTATATACTACTTTTGGGAGAGATATCTAAACCATCTAAAGAACTAAATATTTCTTTCTCGTACATCTCTACTGCTACTCTGCCTATCATCGCTGCATTGTCTGAACAGTATTTGAGTTCACTAAGAAGTAGATCTGCTCCATGAGGTTTTAGGAGTTCTTCAATTTGTGAGCGTAGATAAAGGTTAGCACTAGCTCCACCAACAATAGCAAAAGTTTTAGGACGTACATTTTTAAAATACTTCTTTAGTTTCTGTGTAAGGTGTGCAGTTGCAATATGCTCAAATGAAGCAGCTATATCCTTATAGTCCTCTTCGCTACCTTGTTCTACCGCAAGTCTTACCGCATTTTTTAATCCTGAATATGAGAAAGCTATTAGTGGTGACTGTGATAGAGGAATAGTAAAGTTATATTTCTTTCTATCACCATCTTTTGCCAACTCTTGAATAAGCGGTCCGCCAGGATAACCGAGTCCCATCATCTTGGCAACTTTGTCAAAGCTCTCACCAAAACTGTCATCCATACTTTTAGCTACTGTTTCTATCTGCTCTAAGGATTTCACTTCCATTACCTGAGTATGTCCGCCTGATACTAAAAGAACCGTTATGGGGAACTTAGTAGGTTTATCTATAAAAAGAGAGTATATATGTCCGACAAGATGATTCACGCCTATAAGAGGGATGCCAAGTGCAACGGAGACTGCCTTTGCCATAGTCACACCTTCTACAAGCGTTACAGCCAAACCGGGAGTTGATGTAACTGCAACGGCTTTTAAATCTTTAAAGTATGGCTCACACTCTGCTAGTATCTTTGGCAGTGCTTCTGCGTGAAGTCTAGCTGCAAGCTCAGGAACAACTCCACCATAGACAGAATGCTCCAACTCCTGAGATATTTTTTTATGAAAAAGAAGTTTTTTTGTTTTTATATCTGTAATCGCTATAGCACTATCATCACATGAACTTTCTATGCTAAGAATCATTTTTCTTGTTCCTCACGAAACTTTTTATCCCAAATAGCTAAGCCAATAGCAGCTATTACAAGTAGACCAAACATTATGCCCCAAGTTAGCAGATCGCCACCACTTGTAGCTTTATCTATCTGATCAGTCATTATGCTTTTCTCCCAAGTTTCTCACGTATCTCTGCATCTAGAGCAAAAACATCATCTATATTTGTTGGCATTTGCGTAAAGGTATCAAAAGCTTCTATAATAGTTTTGCTGATATCCATAAAACCTATCTCTTTATTTATGAACTTATCTATTGCGACTTCATTTGCAGCATTTACCACAACACCTCTAGCTGGATTTTTCAGTAATTCTTCTCTAATTGACCATACTGGATATCTATCAGTTGTTATTTCACGAAATTCTAAAGAGCCTACTTTTAACAAATCAACATGACCTAAAATATTTTCATTCATCTTTTCATCAAGAGCATAAGCAATTGGAAGCTGCATAGATGCATGAGCAAAATGTGCTGTAGTTGAACCATCTTTAAAATCTATCAGTGCATGTATAAGCGACTTGGTCTCTATAATTGCATCATACTCACCATCACCAAAAAGCCATCTAGCTTCTAAAAGTTCAAACATCTTATTTACCATAGTCGCACTATCTATAGTTATCTTTTGTCCCATCGACCAGTTTGGATGTTTTTGAGTGTCTGCTAAAGTGGCATTTTGAAGTCTAGCTATATCCCAATCACGGAAAGCTCCACCAGAAGCTGTGATTATCATCTTCTCAACCGGTCTGTCCTGCATTAAATACCAAAGACCGAAGTGTTCACTGTCTATAGGCTGAATTTTGTTGACATCAATAAAGTCTCCACATGCAACAAGAGACTCTTTGTTTGCAAGAGCTACTTTTTTGCCAGATGCCAAAGATGTGAGAGTTGGACGAAGACCTAAAAAACCCACAAGAGCATTAACAACTAACTCAGATTCTGAATCTTGGATTACTTTTAAAATTGCGTCTGAGCCTGAAAATACATTTGAGTGATTTACTTTATGTTTGTCTCCAGCATCTGCAATGACAACGACTTTAGGAGAGTGTTCTGAAATCTGTTTGTTTAAAAGTTCTATATTTTTTCCGCAGACTAAAACTTCAACATCTATGTTAAACTTTTTAGCTACTTCGAGTGTATTTACACCTATAGAACCTGTAGAGCCGAGGAGTACCACTCTAGACAAGTCCTCTCAGGAGTACAAGCATAACAATAGCACCAAATAGGTATCCATCTATTCTGTCAAGTGCACCACCGTGACCTGGAAGTATATCTCCACTGTCTTTTACACCGGCAGCTCTTTTAAGAGAACTCTCAAACAGATCACCAAAAATAGAACTTACTGCAACCATAAAAGAGATGATAAAAGCAACACCTAAATCAACTATACTAAGACCTACAAACATACCCGAGAAAGTCGCAACAACTATACCGCCTACAACACCTTCCATAGTCTTGTTTGGGCTAGTTTCACAAAAAGGTGTTTTACCGATGCTCTTACCTACTGCATATGCACCGACATCAGTCATTGCTACAACAACTAAAAGCCACAAGAGAGATAACACTCCATACTCTTGGTACATTGTAAATATAAACAGCATTCCGGCTGTTGGGTAAATAAAAGGGAAAAAGTTGTTCCATGTAAGTTCTTTGTTAAAAGCTACAGCACTTGCATAAGCAACACCGGCTAAAACAAAAAGATCATCACCATAAGGGTAAACACCGGCAAGAAGCCAGATACCTAAGGCGTATATAGTAAGAGAGTCATTTTCTATCTCAAAAAGCTTTACCGCTTCTTTAAATGCTACAAGATAGACAGCACCAAGAACTGCCCACATTAGAAAAAAATTATCAATAAAACCTATAATTAAAACGACTGCTACTAGAGCAAGACCCGTAACAGTTCTTTCTTTACTTGAGTTAAGAGCTTTTAAAAATCCCATGAGTTTCCTTTTGGAAGATTATACCAAATCAGACTTTAATATCTAGTTTGTGTATAGGAAACTCACTCGCTTTTTTCTCTTCTTTGTCTTCATGCTCTTCATGTTCACTTCTGGCAGTCTCTTGATCGGCTTCATTTTTTTGATGTTCACGATCTGGGTCTACTTCTTGGTTTTCTTCAGTCGGACGAACTTCCAAAACCTTTTCATCTTTTTCATTTGCAGCTGCCTGCGCTACCATATTTTGAAAATCTACACGATTATTATGTGCATTTTGCACAGAGGACGCATTAGCAGTCATCTGATTTACAAAAACTGCATTTCCAATTGCTCCGATAGCCATGTCACCCTCCTTCCAGTTTTTTCAGTCTATCTTGTGTCTATTTCAATGGTTTTGTACTTATTATAGAGCACACTTGCACCATTTTGTATAGTCACCTCTCGTCTAGGAGTATAATCGACCAAAAACTTATCTTTTTGAGCGATTGTAAAATCAACACACAATCTTCCGGCTCCTTCAATTATATTCATAGGAATATTTTGCTTGTCAGTTGTGATGATTACATGGGCTGATGGTCTATCCTTCATATGCACCCAAATATCTTTTGCTCTTGCATTTTTAAGAACTTCTACATTGCCTTTTTCATTTTTTCCAAGCTGGATTTTATAGCCTTCTATCCAGAAAGTCTCTATAGAATCATTCGTTTTTATCTTCTTTGCTTGAAGCTTTTTTGGAAATAGAAGTTGTATTTTTGCTATATCTTTTGCCTCTTGTACAGCAGACATAAACAGTTTCATATGCTCTATTTTAGAACTAAGAGACTCTTTTTCTATATGCAGATGTGAGACTTTTTGTTTAGCTTTTTTACTTCTGGTAAAAAGAGAGTTCGCCATTTGTGCAGGAGTAGAGAAATCTTTATGAAACTCTATAGTTACAGGAGTTCCATCATAGTCATTTAACTCTATACTTTTTTGATATGGTCTGATATTATGAATATTTGCTAAAACCAGATTCCCGTGATGCTGACACATTTCTACCTCAGCTTCAAGCTTTTCCTCATCTTCAAGTGAGTTGTATAACTTTTGCAGTTTTTTTAGCTTTTTTCCAAGTAGAGATTGTTTCTGCTTTTTTAAAGATTCCAGCTTAGCTTCAATATCTTTTGCATACTCATCGTGTAAGAATCTCTCTACATCTTCAAGCGGATACTCCTTTGCGGTAAAAGGGGCAGTTGGAACATTCAGGAGTTTTTGTCCTACCCTCACCTCACGAAACGAAGAGAAGAGATCAACATGACGAAGAGCTTCGAGTACGATTTCATTTTCATCTAAAATGATTATATTTGTATATTTTCCGGTAAACTCAAACTGCAGTAGTGTTATCTCTTCTTTGTAGGCTGAACTGACAGAAGTTTTAAACCTGAGTATCTTATCTTCATTTATAAGCTCGACACTTAAGATATTTGCACGATTAAATCTCTTTGAGAGAAGTACATCAAAGGGTGCATTATAAACTTTTGAACGAGCATATGATGCACATTTGAAAATCTTAGAATTAGACCGTTGCATCTCAAAAAAGACTTCATCATCTTTATCAAAAGCTACTTTGACTATTGTGTCACTTACTCTGTAGATTGCTGATATTTTTTGAAAATTTTCTAGATAGTTTTTTATTTGTTTTAAGTGTGAGAGTTTCATAGTCATATTCTAGCAGATATAAAACAATTTTAAGTACTGCATCTATATAATACATCTCAAGGCTAGGCAATGACAAACAAAATAAATTCCATACTAGAAACTATACGTTCTAGCATAATTATTATACCTATCATTTTTGCAGCTGTAACAGTCTTTTTAACTCTCTTCTTCTATATCCCTTATATTACAGAAAAAAACTCTATCGATATGGCTACAAAGAACTCTATTATCTCAGTAAATCAAATTAAACTAACCCGTGCTTACTACGTAGATGCCGTTGTCAAAGACATTCAAGAGTATGCACCTGATATGAAATTCTCATATAAACATGAAGGCGTAGATGGAGTTCTTCCGCTTCCTTCAACCACCATTCATGATCTAAGTCGTATATTCAGTGACAATAGCGGGGTTACATACAGACTCTACAGCGACAACCCTTTTGCCTTTAAAAAAGATAGAAAATTGAGCACTTTCCAAAAAGAAGCAGTTAAATATACACGAAGTAGAGATGACGGCATCTATATAAAAAAAGATTTTATAGATAACAAACCTGTATTGAGAGTTGCTATAACAGATATTATGACAAACCAAACTTGTGTAGATTGTCACAACTCGCATCCGGAGAAAACATGGTTAAGTGACAAATGGAAAGTAGGAGATAAAAGAGGTGTATTAGAAGTTATAACTCCACTTGAAGAAATCCTAGCTTCAAATCTTGATGCCAGAAACAATATAGTAATCCTTATCTCCATAATCGGTCTATTCTTATTCTTATACATAAGTTATGTTTCTATGAAAAGGGAAAAAGAACTACTTGATGCAAATGATGAACTCCAAGAGAAGTTAAAAAACATACTCAAAGATTTTGACAAAAACGTTATCGCTTCTACTACTGACTATGAAGGAAATATTATCTATGCAAGTGATCTTTTTTGTAAACTCTCCGGTTACTCAAAAGATGAACTCGTAGGAGAAAATCACAATATCATAAGACACGAGGATGTGTCAAAAGAGCTCTATAGAGATATGTGGAACACTATAGAGGGTGGAAAAATATGGAGAGGAGAGATTAAAAACTCTACTAAAGATGGCGGTTTTTACTGGGTAGAAGCTATCATATCTCCAGTTTTTAATGCTGAGGGTAAGATCATAGAATACAACTCTATTAGACACGATATTACAAATAAAAAAGAGCTTGAAAGTCTAAATAAGTCTCTAAAAGAAAAAATTTCTATAGCTATTACTCAGACTCAGGAAAAAGAGCAACATATGCTAAACCAAAGCAAAATGGCTCAAATGGGTGAGATGCTGAGTATGATTGCTCATCAGTGGAGACAACCTTTAGCGGCTATCTCTTCGACTGCGTCTTCACTAGAGTTAAAGATGATCATTGATGATTATGACCAACTTGTGTTTGCTGCTGGTATAAAAGACATTCAAGCATATTCTCAGCATCTTAGTTTGACAATAAATGATTTTAGAAACTTTTTTAAAGACTCAAAGGTTGTTACAAAGACTACGTTTGAGAATATAATAGACGATACCGTTCAAATAGTCAAAACATCTCTTCAAGATCATGACACTCTTTTAAGTATTCACAATGACTTCAAGGATGAATTTTGCATCTATGAAAATGAATTTAAACAAGTAGTTTTAAACCTGATTAAAAATGCCGAAGATGCTATTATAGAAAATGGCATCAGTCATGGGCTGATAGAAATAAATACATACAGACGCGGAACAGATGCTGTCTTTGAAGTTTTAGATAATGGGAGAGGAATAGATGGGGAGATAATGGCAAAGATATTTGACCCTTACTTCTCTACAAAAGATAAAAAAAGCGGAACAGGTCTTGGTTTATATATGAGTAAGACAATTATAGAAAACCACTGTCTAGGCTCTCTTGAATGTTTTAATACAGAGGAAGGAGCTAGGTTTAAAATCACCATAGATCCAAATAAGTTCTCTCTAGCTGATTAAAGTAGCTTCAGGCTTACCTACGTAGTATCCTTGTGCATAATCAATGCCACACTCTTTAATGATATTATAAATTTCTTCATCTTCTACAAACTCGGCTATAGTCTTAATTCCTAAAGTTTTAGAGAGGTTTACAATTGCTCTGGTTATCGTTCTATTTCTGGCATTTTCTTTTAGATTTTTTATAAATACTCCATCTATTTTGATAAAGTCCAAGTTTATCTCCAAGAGTCTGCTAAAGTTTGAATTTTCGATGCCAAAATCATCTATCGCAATTTTAAATCCCATATCTCTAAGTATGTTTAGTTGCTGGGTGATTTTTCCATTATTTTTTATCAGAGTGATATTTTCAAGTATCTCAAACGTAACCCTAGATGGAACTATATTGTAGGTCATCATCTTCTCATTTAAAAAATCCACCATATAGTTTTCAAGAAGATCTCTCTCTGTTATGTTTATAGAAAACTGATGTGTTTTATCTTGAAAAAACTCAAAGCTTTTGTTGATCATGATCCTAGTAATAGACGTGATGAGCCCAAGTTTCTCAGCAGGAGGTATGAAAAATATAGGTGCTATTATTCTATCATCCAAAACACCGCGAGCTAGTACTTCATACTTAAATATTTCACCTGTTTGAGTGTCTTGTATAGGCTGAAAATATGGTTCTATTTTATCTTCTAAAATCAATGTTCTAGTTGTTCTTAGCCATCTAACAGCCTCTTTTTCATCTCTAAAGCAGTTTATATCTTCATCAAATATTTCGTAGTGTCTGCTTCCAAGGTCTTTAGATTTATCTAGGGCATATTCGCTGTTGATAAGAGTTTCTGTAACATCTTCTTGAACTTTTGAAACACCGATGTTAAATGTTATGTGGAGCTCAGCATCATCAACTTTTACATTTTTATTATCAAAAAATGCCACTATCTGCTTACAGTAATCATGAACATCTTCAGTGGAAGCATCTTTTAGCAATATAACAAACCTATCTGATTCGATTTTATAAAGCTTAGCTTTTTTATGTATGTGGTGTTCAAGTATACGTGCAGTTCTTACTAAAACATGATTTGCAAAAACTTTTCCGTACTCTTTGTTGATGGTAGAAAAGTGAGACATATCTAAAAGAAGTAAGTAGCTAAAATCTTCTTCAAGTAGATCTACTTGAAGTCTTTGAGAGTTTGGCAGGTCAGTATAGAACTCATGGTAACATCTGTATCTAAGCTCTCTTGTCTTCTCTTCTACTTTTTTTTCTAAATTGTTTTGATACTCTATAAGAGATTTTTCAAGATCTATTCTTTTTACTATTTTAGAGATGATTGTATAAAACTGTTCTAACTCAATAGGCTTTAAAATATACCCATCAACACCAAACTTTATACTTTGAACAAAATAATCTTTATCATCATAGGCGGAGAGGATAAGAATAGGAACAGAGTCATCATTTCTACGGATTTTTTCTATAAGCTCTAAACCGCTGAGCTTTGGCATATTTATATCTGTAATGATTAAGTCATATTTTTTGAGATGTTTTTTCGCATAGGCCTGCTCACCATCAACTGCAATATCTATCTTTAAGAAAAATGTTTCTAAAAATTTCAGCGTAGAGTCTCTGGCAATCTTGTCATCTTCGACATAGAGAATACTTAGCTTTTTAGTACTTTTTATTAAACTATCGAGATGCTCTTTGTTCATACTTTATACCTGCTGTTATTTTTAGTGTCTTTAGATTATAAAAACTAAGTTTATCATTATAGCTTTTTCATGAGGAATTAAAGGTATTTCACTACAATTAGGAAAACATTTCACATAAAGAGACAAATAAGAAACAATGATGCCTAAAGGTTTTGGTAAGAATTACTTCTCACTAGCAGCAATACAAGCCCATGTATCACAACAAAAAGTTGTGGCGCTTTGTGCATCAACATCAACTCTGAGTGGAAAACCGCTTACAATAAAAATCACCTCACCACCCGCAGCTTAATCTTTAACTAAACAAAAAACAAAAAAACTATACAAAGATTAAGGTCAACTATGCAAAAAACTATAAAACTATCACTAGTACTAGGTGCTTTATTAAGCCAACTTCACGCTACAGAATCAAAAACAGTAGTTCTTGAACCACTAAGCATCACATCAACTGCCATCAAAACAGATGAGTTAAAATCTACAGATGCCGTAGAGATATATACACAAGAAGATATAGAAAAAGCTCACGTTCAAAACATGTATGAGTTTTTAAATTCTAGAACTTCTATCATAGCTACCCCTAGTTATGGAAATCCATTTAACCAAAAGATAGATATGAGAGGTTTTGGAAACGATGGTTATCAAAATATAGTAGTGACTATCAACGGGCGCAAGATGAACAATGTAGATATGGTTCCGGCAATGTTATCTTCTATATCTCCATCATCTGTTAAAAAGATAGAGATCATCAAGTCTAGCGGTATTGTTGTAGGCGGTGACGGAGCAAATGCTGGTGTTATAAACATCACAACTAAAGAAAATAACGACAAAGAAGTATCTTTTTATCTAGGAACTCACGGTGCGGCAGATGCTTCCTTTTATCTAGGTCATAAAGATGAAAAACTATCTATCTCTGCAAGTGGTGAAGCACAAAAAAATGCCGGGATGAGAGATATAGATACTTCAGGTAACAAAGATGAAAATAAGTTCTCAACAGGAAGTTTAAATCTTTCATACTTTGCTACAGACTCGTTAGAGTTAAAAGCAAGTGCTTCATTTTCCAAAACTGACCTTATCTATGGAGGTAGCTTAACTGAAGATGAATATAAAGAAGACCCTTCACAACAAGGTTCAGGAGGCGCAAAAAATCAAAAGTATGATACTAATGTATTTACTGCTGGAATAAAATATGATATAAATGACAACTTGTCAATTAATATCGATGGAAACGCTGAAAGAAAAAAATCATTCTATGACAGTTTAGGAAGTGCTTATGAAAGTACAGCAAACTATACATACAACTCTTTTAAAGCCAATCTAAAATATGACTCTAAATCTTTTTCTCTTATTTTAGGAACTGATGGATTTAACGGAAACAGAGATTCAGGTTCTACCATCTATGGAGCAGGAAACAAAACAGATAAAAATAATTTAGCTGGATTTATCATGAGTGATTACAACTTTGGTAAACATTCTATAAAAGCTGGTTATAGATATGAAAAAGTTTCTTACACTTATTCTGATGCAACAAAAACATCAAAAGATGATAATGTTCTTCATGGTGCAGAGCTTGGATATAACTATGTAGTAAATGATAAGACATCAATTTTTACAAACTATTCTCATGGTTATCAAGCTCCAGATATTGATAGATTTTTTAGTGGTGGTGTATTTAATGACTTTATAAAGCCTATGGAGTCAAACAACTTTAACCTTGGATTCAACTATATAACAAAGACAAATAAACTTAAAATTTCTACTTATTATATTGATTTGAAAAATGAAATTTATTACTACAAGGATCCAGTAAGTGTTTGGCCTGCTCCTTCTCTGTCTGTAAACACAAATATTGATAAATCACATAAGTATGGTCTAGATATATATGATAAATTTTTAATTAATAATGAGTTTAATATAGTGCTAAACTATAACTATGTACAAGCTATTATAGATGAAGAAAAAGGTCGTAATGGTGAAGACTATGCAGGAAACAAACTTCCAGGTGTTTCAGACCATAATGTAAAAGCAACTCTTGGATATACTCCAAATGAATTCACTACTGTTTCTCTAACTCAGATTTATCGTTCAGAGGCTTACGCAGCAAATGACTTTAACAACAACTTCTCTCAAAAACAAGACCCTTACATGAGTACGGATATCTCTGTAACTTATGCGAAAAAAACTTGGGAAGTTTTCGCTAAAATAAACAATATATTCAACCAGTCAAACGGTTTATGGATAAAAGATGACAGCATCTATCCAGTAAACTTTACAACTACGGCTATTGCAGGGCTTAAACTAAAATTCTAGAGGGTTTCATGAGTATCAGAATATTTTCATTCATCCTTCTTGTTACACTCTCGCTTGGGGCTAATGAGAGAATTATCTCTCTTAGCCCATCTCTAACGGAGATAGTTTATGCACTTGATAAAGGAGACTCTCTTGTAGGGACTTCTTCATATTCTTTGCATCCTGAAAAAGCTCTTGAGCTTCCCGTAGTCGGAGGTTACAGAAATCCAAACGTGGAAAAGATATTGGCCCTTTCACCTACTTTGGTAGTTGGTCAAGATTTCAGCCAAAGCACTTTAGACAAACTAAAATATTTTAAAATCAAGACATTGATGCTAAACCTAAATACTATAGAAAATATCAAAAGATCAATCAATATACTGGCATCTGAGATAGACTCAAAAATGGCTAATAAACTTATACAAGATATAGAAGATGCAACAAATAGAGCTTCAAAAAACGAAACTCCTCACAGTGTTATGATAGTCTACGGACTAAGAGAAGATCTTCGCTCATCTACATACATCGCAGGTCATGATATCTTTTTTGAAGATATCATCAAACTTAGCGGAAACACTAACGCTTATAGTGCGGATTCGACAAGCCAACCCGTTTTGAACTATGAAAACATCATAGCTTTAAACCCTGACCAGATAATCATTCTTCATTCACATGCGACAGAACCAAATGTAGATGTAAAAAAAGCTCTTAAGGCTTGGTACTCTATACCTACAAATGCTTCAAGAAACAAAAACATATCCATTGTCGATGAAGATTACCTACACATTCCATCTCACCGTGTAGCACTAACTATCAAAATACTCTCAAACGAGATGAACAAAAACTATAACGCAGGACGTTAAAATATGAAAACTCTAAATATATTCACAAATCAGATAGACTCACTTCCTGGGGGAAAAGCAGACTTTTTGTTAGCTGCTTCTGTAACTCGCACATGTGAGATAGATGGTATTACACAAGCTGGAATCCCCGGTAAGATTCCTCTTACTCCGACTCTCGACGCTGAGTTTATAACAAATGAAAAAGTATTCTCCATGCCCGAACTTGCAGAGACTCCAAAAGGTGTTCCTACTCCGGCACTCATAACAAGAGCTGCGCACAATGTAACTCCATACTCAAACATCGAAGTTTTAAACCTTGGTCTAGATGCCATCCCGCAACACACTCCATTGCAAAGCTTTATGATAGAGCCGTCAGGTTCTGTTGCAACGGGTGCGAATATAGATGCGAGAGCTGTGTTTGAGAAAGGAATGATTGCCGGAAAAAGTTATGAACTAAAAGGAAACTATCTCATATTAGCAGAGAGTACTCCTGGCGGAACTACTACCGCTACCACCACAGCATTAGCCTTAGGGTATGACTGTAGAAATGATTTCTCTTCGAGCTTTTTAAACTCACCAGATTCTATTAAAGAAAAGACTATAAACGAAGCACTTTCTCTCTTAGATGAAGATATGACTAACTTTGAAAAGCTCTCTCTTGTCAGTGACAATATGCTTATCTTTTGTGCAGGTTTTCTTCTGGAAGCTTCAAGAAGATTTCATGTAGTTTTAGCAGGCGGTACACAGATGGCTGCATGTCTTTTAGTGGCAGACAAGTTAAAAGAAGATGTTCTTATGAGAATAAAAAACGACAACATCACACTTGCAACTACTTCGTGGGTAGCCAATGACAACAACTCAGATTTAAAACATATACTCTCACTTCTCAGCTACACTCCTCACGCTGTTCATACTAGTTTCTCATTTGCAGAGGCAGAGATACCGGTACTCAAACTTTATGATGAAGGTGAAGCTAAAGAGGGTGTTGGAGCAGGAGCGGCACTTGCCTATGCCAATACAAACGGTGCTACAAACAAAGAACTCTTAGATGCTATTGAGCTTCTGATATACAATATGTAAAGAGGAGCGGTTTTTATGAAGACTCTATTCATCGGCGGTATCAAAAGTGGTAAATCCATAAACGCTCAGGACTACATACTCAAAAACTCTGTAGTAAGACCTACATATCTTGCTACAACCGAGTTTGTAGATGCCGGGATGAAAGAGCGCATAGATGCTCACGTGATAAATAGAGGCGATAACTTTGTAACTCTTGAAGAACCCCTGAAAATATATGAAGCCATAAGTGCTAACAAAAACCCTGTGTTAGTAGAGTGTGTTAGCATGTGGATAAACAATATGTTCTACCATGAGTTTAGCCTCGAAGATATGCAAAAAGAGCTTGAAAATATTTTAGAACTCAACCAGACAATAGTCTTTGTTCTAAATGATGTAGGCAGCGGAATCATTCCTGATAATAAACTTTCCCGTGACTTCATAGATGCAAGCGGAAAACTCTCTCAACTTATAGCAAGTGGATGCGATGAAGTCTACCATACCATCGCCGGCATCTCAACGAGGATAAAATGAAAAACTTCTTCAAAGGTTTCGCTTTAGCAGTCTCTATGCTCACAAGCATTCCTTTTTTCAAAGTTCACGATTTTAACAAGGGTATAAACGGTTATGCTGTTTTGTTTTACCCGCTTGTCGGTTTTTTACTAGGTCTCATTTTGTGGGGAACACACTCACTTTTACAAGTACACATTACAGACTTACATCTTGGAATCATCATATTTGCTCTCTGGGTAATACTCACAGGAGCTTTGCATCTAGATGGTCTGAGTGACACTATTGACGGTTTATTTGTCTCAAAAGAGCGGGCAATAGAGATCATGAAAGATCCAAATACCGGTGGAATGGGTATGATATTCACAGTGACTTTTCTGATACTTAAAGCTTCATCTTTAGCTGTTTTTGACGCTTTTTATCTTCTACCTGTAGTTCTGCTTCTTTCTCGCTTTAACGCTGTTTTAGCTATCTATCTTTTTCCATACATATCTCAAAACGGTATGGGAGCATTGGCAAAAGAGGAGTTAAAAAGAAGTCAGGTTATCATAGCTCTTATCTATGTAGCACTTCTTAGCATCTCCACTCTTGGACTATTTGCTATAAGCCTTTTTGTACTCTTTGTTATAAAAACTTTTTTCATAAGACGTTACGGCGGTTTCAGTGGAGACATCTACGGCTTTACTATAGAAGTGACTGAGCTTATCCTGCTAAATGCTATATTGCTTGGCATCGCTTCATGACAATAACTCTTGTTCGCCACGGAGAAGTCGAAGAAAAATACATCGGATGTTATAACGGTCATATAGATATTGGACTCTCACGAAAAGGTTATGCAGATGCTAAAGCACTAGCAAAACACTTTAGTGCATCTGACTTTGATGCTATCTTCTGCTCAAACCTAATACGTACAAAAGAGACTATAAAACAGTTTATAGATAGCGATAAAATCATCTACACAAAAGAGCTAAGAGAGAAGGGCTGGGGTGATTATGAAGGTATGGGATTTGAAGAGATTATCTCAACTACAAAACTAAACTACTTAGGTTTCGAGCAGTGGATAGCTGCACTTGGAGGGGAAGCTCTAGAAGAGTTTCACTTCAGACTAAAAAGATTCTTTTTAGACTTTTTACTACCACTTGATAAAGAGAATGTACTAGTTGTAACTCACAGTGGTGTTATCAAAACTTTTATCCATATCCTACAAGACATAAGCCTCGAAGAAGCCTTTGGCATCTCAGTGCCTTACGCTTCGTATGTAGTGTATAATAGTGAAACTAATAAGCTGGATATACATGATTAGCCTAGACTCTCTAAGTGTTAAGTATGACGACAAGACTATACTCACAGATATATCTCTAAACCTTGAGAGTCATCTAAGTGTCCTTGGGGCAAACGGTTCTGGAAAAAGTACCTTGGCTAAAGCACTTTGTAACCTCATAGAGTATGAGGGAAGTATTAGCATCGATGGTAAAGATATCAAAGAACTCTCTTTAAAAGAGAGGGCTAAACTGCTCTCATACATCCCTGCAAAACTTGAAGTCTATGATCCTTTCATAAGTGTAGAAGAGTTTGTGCTTCTTGGAAGATTTGCTCACAAAAAGAACTTTTTGGACTACTCAGACAAAGATAAAAAGATAGCTCAAAATACTTTGGAGTTTTTAAAGATCTCGCATCTGGGCAAGCACGCCATCAACTCTCTTAGTTCCGGAGAGGCTCAGCTGACTCTTATCGCATCAGCACTGGCGGCACAAAGTAAAATCATCATTCTTGATGAGCCTACCGCCAATCTGGACCCGCACAATGCTAAGATAATTGCACAACATATAAAGGGCTTAAAGGATTATCATCAAGTCATCCTCATCACTCATGACCTGCATCTGGCTTCTTTCATAGACTCACCGACTCTTTTCATAAAAGACTCGAATGCTACTTATTTTAGTGAGAGAGAAGAATTTTTTAACTCATCTACTTTGCAAGAGCTTTACGGTGTGGAGTTTGAAGATCTGGCGGTTAAGTATGAGTAAGTTTGTCGTATGGTTTTTACTCTTTTGTGTACTTCTTGCATCTCCGTTTATTGGTGCAGTTGACTTAGATGTTAGCAAAGTTTTCACTCCTGACACACTTCAGCACTCTATATTTTTCGACCTAAGAGTTCCACGTGTTTTGTTTGCATTTGCAGCCGGTAGCATCTTGGCACTTAGTGGTTTGCTTTTTCAGACACTCTTTAGAAATGCACTTATGACTCCATACACTCTGGGAATCTCTAGCGGTGCAGTTTTAGGAGCAGGTATAGCCATAAAACTAGGACTTGGAAGTCTTGTTTTTGGCATCGCTGCTGTTAGCATCTTTGGTTTTATGGGAGCCATGCTTACAGTTTTACTGCTCATCTATTTAGCGAAGTTTTTAAAGCACTCTCACTTTGAGTCGCTTCTGCTTTTAGGTATCGCACTATCACTCTTTTACACCTCTGCACTAATGATTATCTTTTACCTTGGTGATACGATGCAAAACGATATGCTTCTGCGCTTTACAATGGGTTCACTCTCCATCATAGGCTGGATGCATCCCATAACAGTCGGTGTCATAGCATTTATACTATTTTTGGCAATCTACCTATACCGCTACGAACTTCAACTTCTTGGCATCTCTGATGAGAGTGCAACGCTTCGTGGAGTAAACACAAAAAAAATAACTCTAACACTTCTCATAGTCTCATCTTTTGCCATAGGAACACTTGTTAGTATAAGCGGACCTATCGGGTTTGTGGGGCTTATAGTTCCTCACATAGTTGCAAAACTTCACCCTGCTACTGTAAATAACCGCATAGTAAAGACTGCGCTATTTGGCGGGTTTTTCTTAGTGCTTTGTGACACTATTACAAGAGGTCTACAGACTCAGAGTGAACTTCCTATCGGGATAGTCACAGCACTTATCGGTGGACCATTTTTTATATACCTTATAATCTCTAGGAGCAAAAAATGAGTTTTACAAAAGAAGACTCACAAACTCTGCTAAACATCATGAAAAGCAGAAGGGATGTCCGCGGTAACAGATTTTTAAACAGTGCTATTGAAGCTGAAAAACTCGAACTCATCTTAGAAGCCGGCATCTCCGCTCCATCTGTGGGTTACTCTCAACCTTGGAAATTTGTTCTTATAACTGATGAAAATATCAAAGAGGATATACATCAAAACTTTATATGCGAAAACACAAAAGCAAAAGAGATCTTCAAAGAGAGCGAGATATATAAAAACCTAAAACTCGAAGGAATCAAAGAAGCTCCTATAAATATAGCCGTTTTATATGAAAGCTCAGAGAACCCGACTCTTGGTATGACAAGTATGTCAAAGATGGGTGAGTACAGTGTTGTTTGTGCCATTGAAAACATGTGGCTGATGGCTAGAACTCTGGACATTGGGATTGGGTGGGTTAGCATTTTGGATGAAGATAAAGTTCTGAAAACTCTAAACGCTCCGAAAAATACTCAACTCATCGCCTACCTCTGTCTTGGTTATGTAGATCAGTTTTACAATGAGCCGGAACTAAAAACACTAAAGTGGAAAAAAGAGAAAAAACTTGACGAATGTGTAGTGATGAACTCATGGGAGTAAAAACACCTATCTCTCTAAAAGAGCTAAATGAGATTTTTCCATCTTACGGTTTTACAAAGTTAATGCCTACATCTTCTGGCATCATCGACACTACATACATAGTTCACACAGACTCAACCGGCTATATTTTAAAAAGATATGAGCGAGATATACCGCATAAGATAGAACTCGATATACAGCTTTTAAATCAGCTAAAGTCAGCAGGACTAAATGTTCCTGTCTGTCTTGATAGTAAATATGGCTGGTTCATCTATGAGAAACTTATAGGCAAACATCCAATAAATGTAAAAAGCTACCACATCCAAGCTCTTGCAAGGTTTATGGCTAAGATGCACAAAGAGACTTCAAAAGGAAAATGTAGATCTAACATAATTTTAGAAGATGAAGTAACAGAGTCACTAAAATATGTAAAAGCAAATTTTTTCGGCTACTACAAAAGATTTGAGTTTTTAAAAAACTTTACTCATAAACACGATGCTATTATTCATGGAGATATTTTTAAAGACAATACTATCTTCAACGGTAAAAAAATTGGGGTGATTGATTTTATAGACTCATCATGCGGAACTTTTGCTTATGACGCGGCAGTTGCACTTGTCGGTTTTGATGCAAGAGGGCATCACAACTACTTCATAAACCTCTTTTTGAAAAACTACAATCAACACGCACCTAGAAAACTAAAGAAGTCAGAGGTCATAGAGAAGATGAAAACGGCAGCTAACTTCTTCGCACTAAAAAGAGTTCACGAGTATAAAAACACAAAGAGAGCGAGAGAACTGCTAACATGAAACACGGTGCAAACATTTACAAATATGCTTCGCAGATCGGATGCAAAGCAAATGAGATAATAGACTTCTCATCAAACATAAACAGCTATCATCCTCCTCTTAACATAACACCGACAAACAACATGTTAGCTAAGTATCCGGACACTCATTACAGCTCTTTGAAAAAATCTATCGCTAAAAAACACCAGATAAAAAAGTCTCAGATTGCTCTTTATAACGGTGCGACTTCTGCTATCTTTGAACTCTTCAAAACATTCAAAAAAAAGAAGACCTACCTTTACGCTCCACTCTACGGAGAATATGAAAAAGCAGTGCAAGACAAGAGTAAAATAGTCAAAATAAACCGCTTTAAAAATCTATACACAAAACCGGAGAAAGGCTCTGTAGTAGTCTTTGTAAATCCATCTACTCCAGATGCTTCGCACTATGACCTGATTAAGCTTTTTAGCATCTGGAAAAAGCAAAAGTGCACAGTTGTTCTTGATGAGTCGTTTTTAGAGTTCGAAAATCTCAAATCTTTGAGAAATCAAATTAATTCATACAATAAACTCTATATAATCCAATCATTTACTAAGTTTTATAGCTGTGGCGGGGTAAGAATAGGTGCTATTTTCTCTCATAAAAGTAATATCTTGAAGTTAAAAACACCCATGTGGAACCTCTCTTCTTTTGATGCAGAGTTCTTAAAAGAGAGGCTTCAAGACAAGAAGTTTGACAAGCAAAGCAGGAAGCTTCACAAAAGGCATAAAAAAGAACTTCTTCGTAGTTTGAAAGAGTCTAAACTGTTTTCTAAAATCTACAAAAGTGACTCCAACTTCGTCATGGTGAAATCTAAAAAGTCTAAAGAGATATTTGAGCATCTACTTCATCATAAAATCTTAGTACGGACTTGCGGAAGTTTTGACTTTTTAACAAATGACTATCTACGCTTCGCAGTCAAAGACTCTAACGCTCATAACAAACTAACAGAGGCTTTGAAGAGTTTCCACTAACAAGATATCAACACTTAATTTAAAAAAAGATATACTTGAACAATATTTGTTTTATTATATTTAAATCGTTTGGGAAGAATATGGAATTAGTTTATTTGTGGGTTGAAGATTATAAAAATATCAAACAACAAGGTTTTAATTTTTCTCCTAGGTTTGAGTGTAAGTATGATGAAAAGACTAAAGTACTTACAATAGATGAAAAAGAACATATTGAAGATTTTTTTGGCAAAAATATTAATGTCACTGCAATCGTTGGAGAAAATGGGAGCGGGAAAAGTAGTATATTAAGTTGTATTCCAGCTAGAAAAAAAGCTTTTATTGTCATTTTTGATCAGGAGCTAAAAGTTTATACAAGAAATATCAGAGTAGTTTCTTCCTTAAAACCAGAGCGTTTAACTAGTACATTTTATAAAAATATTTTATACTATTCAATGGATCATAAATATTTAAGAGATACAAATAGAAGTATTAATCATATAGTATTAGAAAATACAAATCAGTTAATTACTGAAAATTATTCAAAGCTAAATGAGCTAAATTTTAATTTATTTGATTTTAAACCATATTATATATATTATGAATTGAATGATTTGAAATTAGTTAATGATAATGATGAAATAACAGATAATCAGATGTATAGTATTAAATCATCATTAGGTCGAGATTCTAGTTTTGATTCAGGAATTATCCTTGATACAATAAGAGCAATAGAAAGTATCGAAGATGAATATTTAATATATTTATTAAGTCAGTTTGGAAGTTTAAGTGAATTATTTGAGAATATTGATTTAACAGAAAAACTAGATCCAAAACATGGATACTTGCATATAAATAATGATGAAATACAATCAGAGTTAAAAGATTGTGAAATTCCTTTTTTATCTGAATATGATTTTAAGTTACTCAAAGATAATGAAACTCAAAAAATAAAGATTGAAGAATTGGAAAGTATTTTAGGAGATAGGTATAACAAAATGCTTTTCGATGATATGCATGATGAACTAGATATTAATTATTATTCTTTAAATGGAGCAACTTTTAATTCTTTAAGTCATGGAGAAAAAACTATATATAGTTTTTTATTGAATATAGTTCATTCTAATCAAAATGAATATTTATTATTCTTGGACGAACCAGATAATACATTGCATCCAGAATGGCAAAAAAGATTTCTTAATGAATTGATTCATATTATCAAAAAATTAGATAAAAAAGTTCATATTGTAACTACAACTCATTCTCCATTTTTATTATCAGATGTATCAAAAGAAAATGTAGTTTTTTTAGAAAAAAATAAAGATACTGGTGAATGTATAAATGTGACAAAAATGGTAAATATAAACCCATTCGGAACAAATATTCACACCCTTTTATCTCACGGTTTTTTTATGCAAGAAGGACTTATGGGAGAATTCGCAAAAAGTAAAATAAATGAAATACTAGAATTTCACAAAGAAGTTCAAACTAAAGATGCTGATATAAAAACACTAAAATCAGAATATGAAAACAAACAAAAAAGGTTTTGGCAAACACAATCTATAATGGGAGAAGACTATCTCAAGCAAGTTATAAAAAACCATTTAGTCGAAATAGAAAAGACATTAGATAAGGATAGATATCTTGATAATGAGATTGAAAGAGCAAAAATAGAACTTCAAAAATTAGAGGCAATAAAAGATGCTAAAAATACAATATAGTTCTCTTTGTGAAAATAGTTATTACTACTTGATTGCTAATAGGAAAATGCAAAAGTTTAAAAATATTACTTTTGAATCTTATTATAATAAATATGTAAAACGTAAATTATCAAACTATACTTTAAGAGAAATTCTTTGTGGAGATTTTCAAAAATTGTTGGAGATACAAAATAGTATAGGAAGCAAATATAAATCAAAGTCGAACATCATAAAGCAGTTATTTAACTATGATAAGAAATCAAAAAGTTTTAAAGCTAATACTTCACTGTTTCAACCAAAAATATCAGAATTCATAGAGCAAAACATAGAAGTACATAGTTGCTATTTTTGTAATATAGAGTATATAAATAAGTTTGAAACCTCTAAAGGTGAAATAAAAAACAGTTTTACTTTAGATCATATGATAGATAAAGCCACTTACCCATTTTTAGCACTTAGTTTATATAATCTTATCCCATCTTGCTATACTTGTAATACAAAAGTGAAAGGTAAAGAAGAGATAAAAAAAATATCGCCAAGCGATGAAAAATTTGACTTTAATGACAAAGTTAAATTTAGAACATTTCTTAATAATAAGAACCTACAAATAGAAAAAAATAATGACTTTGAACTCCTATTAAAAGAGGATTTCTCAAACAAATACGATGAATATATAAAAACACTAGAACTAGATAGTAGATATAAATATCATAAAGACAAAGTTATAGAAATGATAAATAAAAGAAGAGACTATCCAGATAGCAGGATAAAGGAACTCTCAGATTTAACTAAAAAGACACAAGAAGAGATAAAGCAAGACCTATTTGGAATATATTTAAATGAAGACTTACACAAGCGACCACTTAGTAAACTTACAAAAGACATTGCAGAGGAGTTAAAACTAATATGACAAACTCAAACATACTAATATACCAAAGTGAAGATGAAGAGCTATTAGAAAATCAAGTTGTTCGGAATATCCGAACAACTGCTATAAAGTTAAAATAAATGACAGAATTCATCCCAAAAAACCTGCCACTACCTCAAACCATAGAAACAATACAAGTCCTAAAAAAACCATCTCTGCAAATAGAGCTTTGGCAAAACTAAATGGTGTGGCTAAAATCATTCCCAATCAAGCTATCTTGATGAGCTCTACCGTGCATCTCTAAATATTTCAGATATTACAAATGATGCTAAAGAAGTGCAGAACTATTCCAAAGCACTTCTAAAAGGTTATGATTTAGTAAAAGAAAATAGGCTTCTTCTTAAAAAGTACATTGCTGAGATTCAGTCTGAGTTAGAACAAAACAATGCTGGTGTTAGAAAGCAAAGCAGAACAAACCTTAAAAATGCACAAACTGGTAAAGTTATTTTCACCCCTCCGCAAGACTATGAAACCATTCAAGCTCTTTTAGATAATTGGAAAATATCGGATTAATGAGCAGTATTAAAATAGGCAGAAATAAATACTTTATAAATTTAGAACTTTTTGAGATACTGAAAAAGGGTATATAAATAATATTTTTACTCATATTAAAATATTATGGGTAAAATATCTAGTTTTTTACCCATATCAGAAACATATGTTAAAAAAATCATAAATTTTACCCATATTAAAAAAGGCAACAAAACCAAAATGAACTCTATAAGCATATTCGGAACAAGCAGCGATGCAGGAAAATCTACTCTATCTTTTGCCATAACCTATCTTCTTCACCATCGTGGCGTCTCTGTTGCTCCTTTTAAAGCCCAGAATGTCTCTAACAACTCACAGGTTACAGATGCAGGCGGTGAGATTGCTATTCCTCAGTATTTTGCAGCAGAGGCTATCGGACTAAAGACCACTCCGGATATGAACCCAGTTTTACTAAAGTCAGGCGGAAAGTCAAAAGCTCATATGATTGTGAACGGTAAGAGCGTTGGAGATAAAGACGTTTGGTCTTACTACCGAGACATTGACAAGTTAAAACCGCACGTAAAAAAAGCATTTTTAAGACTTCAAAAGAAATATGGCTGCATCGTAGCAGAAGGTGCGGGTAGTCCTGTTGAGTTAAACTTGATGGATAAAGATCTCTCTAACATCTACATTGCTGATGAGTTCAACACAAAAATCATCTTGGTTGCTGACATACAAAGAGGCGGTGTCTTTGCATCTATCTACGGAGTCTACCATCTGCTTCCAAAAAAACTTCGCAAAAATGTCATCGGTGTTATTGTGAATAAATTTCAAGGAGACATGTCACTCTTTGATGAGGGTGTAAAGATAATAGAAAAAAAGTTTAACATCCCTGTTCTTGGAGTTGTACCTTTTAGACCTTTTAACCTTGGTTTTGAAGATAGCGAGTCTATCATGAACTATGTTCAAGACACAACAGATGCAAAGATAAAAGTCGGGGTTATCAAACTTCCTCACATCAGTAACTTTACAGATTTTGAGCCTCTTGTAGTGGACAAAGAAGTAGAACTCTCTTTCATCTCAAACGCTGGTGACATGGCGACATGTGACTTAGTAGTAGTTCCAGGAAGTAAAAGGGTTGTGGATGATTTGGCTTGGCTACGTGAGCGTGGCTTTGAAGAAAAACTTAGCTCAGTTGAGCAAAAAGTAGTAGCCATCTGTGGCGGTTACGAGATGATGTTTGAGCGTATTTTAGACCCAGATAAAGTTGAGTCAGATGCAAAGATTACAAAAGGCTTTGGACGACTAAAAGGTGATGTGACTTTTCAGAAAGAAAAGGTTGTAAAAAAAGGGACTTACAGACTCTTTAAATGTATAGTCGATGGTTATGAGATCCATAACGGTATCGCAAAGAAAAGATGTAAGCAGAAGAAAAATCTATACGGAACTTTCATACACGGTCTTTTTGATTCTGACGAGATAAGAGAGCTTATCTTCTGCGAAATAAACCCAGACTACCATGGGTACAACTTTAAAGAGTTCAAAGCAAAAGCCATAAAAGAGTTTGCATCTCATATCGACAGACATATAGATATGGACAAAATTCAAAAAGAGCTAAATGACTAATATCTTAATAGCTCTTTTTGCCTACTTCATAGACAGAGTCTTTGGGGAGTTTAGGTTTATAAAACACCCCATCATAATCATAGGTGAGATAATCACCTACTTTGAAGAGAAATTTTACAAGAACAGCATCTTGGGAGGTTTGTTACTTGTTTTGTTTGTTTTGAGTTTGGTTAGTTTTATATCTATTAGTATCTACCTCTACCTGGGTGAGATGCCTGATGCAGTAAACATTGTAATATCTTCACTTATAGCTTCTATGTTTCTAGCTCATAAAATGCTTTATGACTCAGTAAAAGAAGTTTTAGTTAGCCCAAACAAACGAGAAGTTATCTCTATGTTAGTATCACGCGACACAGAGGGGATGAACGAGAGCGATATATACAAAGCATCTATAGAGACATATGCTGAAAACCTGAGTGATGGTGTCATTGCCCCACTCTTCTATCTCACGCTTTTTGGACTTCCCGGCATCATTATCTACAAAGCCATAAACACTATGGACTCGATGGTCGGATATAGAAATCAAAGGTACGAAAACTACGGAAAAGCTGCTGCAATACTAGACGACATAGCCAACTACATCCCTGCAAGATTAACTGCTATTTTGATTATGACTCTTTTCAAACAAAAAGATGTTTTTTCATTTTACAAAGACGGTAAAAAGCATGACTCACCTAATGCAGGTCATCCCATAACTGCTATGGCTCTTGGTCTGGGCATCTCACTTGGCGGCGATACTTATTATTTTGGAGAGTTAAAAAAGAAACCATACTTTGGCATCGGAAGAAAAGAGATAGAAGAAGAGGATGTAAGAAAAGCTCTCTCTATAAGAAGCAAGATAGATGCAACAGTAGCTATATCACTACTTACTCTAACGTTTGTCTTTATCAAGCTCTTGTAAGAACTTCTTTAGAGCCGGAATGTAAATATCTTTAGATTGTAAAAAACCGTGGTTGTGATCTCCACTTATCTTTACAAAAGTTTTTGGCTCATTTGCATTTCTAAAGACAGCTTCACCAAATCTATATGGAATGATATTATCATCTACACTGTGAACAACTAACATGGGACACTTTATATCTTTTAAGTACTTCGTCGTCTCATACTTAAAACGAATCAGAGGTTTTGGAATATACGAATATATGTCAGACACAAGTTCATTTACTGTAGTAAAAGTCGACTCAAGTATGATGGCTTTTGGTTTTAGAGTGCTTCCAAGATTAGCAGCGATTGTTCCGCCTAAAGATCTTCCAAATATAACTATATTTTCAGGCTTTAAAGCCTTGTTTTTTAAAAGATACTCCCATGCACTTCTTGCATCATCATATGTATTTTGCTCATTTGCGCTTCCCTCGGAGTTTCCATACCCTCTGTAGTCAAAGATAAAGACGTTCATACCCAATGAGTTAAAGAGTTTTATGGAATCGAGACGATGAGAGATATTTCCTCCGTTTCCATGAAGAAAAAAGAGTGTAGTCTTTGCATCTTTTTTTGGAATATACCAAGCATGGAGTTTTACATCGTTATCTACTTCTATAAAGATAGACTCATACTCAAGTCCTATATTATGAGGATTTATATCTACATCTTTCATTGGAAAATAGACAAGTTTAGTTTGGAAGATATAGATCATGGCACTAAAGAGTATATATCCGACTACCAATGTAAGTAATAACATTTTAATCAGTACCATAAATATTCCTTTTTATAGCTCAAGCTCTTTAAATGCTAAGCTTAAAACCTCAGCAACTGCTTCATTTGTCACTTCACCTTTATATACATTTACACCAAGGGCGAGGGATGGATTATTTTTAATCGCATCTACACTTCCTTCATTTGCCAGTTTTCTAACATAAGGGAATGTAGCGTTGCAGAGAGCCAGTGTAGCAGTCTTTGGATAAGCTCCTGGCATATTTGCTACACAGTAGTGAAGAACACCTTCTTCCACAAATGTTGCATCTGTGTGAGTTGTAGGTTTGGAGGCTTCCGAGATGCCACCTTGATCTATAGTAACATCGACCAAGACGCTTCCATCTTTCATAGTTTTTAGCATCTCACGTGTTATGAGTTTTGGTGTTGTAGCTCCACCGTGAATAAGTACAGTACTGATGACTATATCAGCATCTATAAGTTCTTCTCGAAGTTTTTGCTCAGAGTAAATAGCAGTTTTTACATCCTCAAAAACTTCTAGTAGTTTTTTCAGCTTAGGGATTGAACGGTTTAGTACAGCTACATTTGCACCCATTCCATGTGCTATTTTAACTGCGTTAAATCCAACATTGCCGGCACCGATGACTAAAACGTTTGCAGGAGGTACTCCATCTGCACCGCTAATCAAAATACCCTCGCCACCTTTATAACGACTAAGATACTCAGCTGCAACTATTGGAGCCATTCTCCCCGCTATCTCACTCATAGGCTTAAGTAAGGGAAGCTGATTGTCTACTGCTACAGTCTCATAGGCGATGGCACATACTCCATTTTCTACAAGAGCTGAGACAAGTTTAGGAATCGGTGCCAGATGCAAGTAACAAAAAAGTGTGTGTGAGTCATTTAATAAGTCATATTCCGATGGTTGTGGCTCTTTTACTTTTACTATGAGTCTTGCACTAGCGTAGACTTCTTTTAAAGTATAAACTATTTTTGCACCGGCTTCTTCATAGTCGCTATCACTAAAACCACTACCTTCTCCGGCGCCACTTTGTATAACAACGCCGTGTCCATCTTTAACTAAAGATGCTACATTTTCCGGTGTTAAGCCAACACGAAACTCATCAGTTTTCTGCTCTTTTGGAGTACCAATTATCATATATCCCCCTCAACATTTGTAATGTATCTTTAGGAATAGTATACTACTTATGAATATAATATACAATATAAAACTATATGTGAATAATGGAGAGAGAATGAAGCTTACGTTCTTGGGTACCAGTGCCGGAAAACCAACAAAAGAGCGAAATGTATCTGCCCTTGGTCTTGAAGTAGACCAAGACAACAAGTGGTATCTTTTTGACTGTGGAGAAGCCACACAGCATCAACTTCTATACAGTCATCTCTCTATCGCAAAGCTAAATACTATCTTTATAACTCATCTTCACGGAGATCACTACTATGGGCTTCCGGGACTTATATCTTCAAAAAAACTTGACACCTGTTTTAAACCTCTTTGCATCTACGGTCCTGTTGGCATAAGAGCGTTTTTAGAAGCAGCAGTAAAAATCTCTGAGGAAAGTCTTGGTTATAAACTTGACATAGTAGAGTTTAAAAGCGGAGACGAGTTTAAGTTTGATAAGTTTTCACTCAAAGTCCTGCCACTTGTTCACTCCATAGAGAGTTTTGCTTTTTCTATCAAAGAGGATGACATAACAAATAAGATAGATGAAGAAAAACTAAGAGCACTTGGAGTAAAACCATCAAAACTTTACGGCGAACTAAAAAGAGGAAACAGTGCCCAGTTTGAAGGTAAAACACTAAAACCAAAAGAGTTTATGCTTGGTGCGACTCTTGGAAGAAAAATCATCATAGCAGGAGACAACTCAGAGCCTGATATCTTAGGTGATTATCTTCAAGGTATAGATCTTTTAGTACATGAGTGTACTTACACTCAAGAAGTTTTTGACAATCTAGCAATTAAGATATTACATACCACAGCAAAAGACTTGGGTCTTGTGGCACAAAAAAGAGATGTTAAACATCTAATAGCTAATCATATCAATCCAAGGTTCAACAAAAGTGCTAATCAAGATATAGACCTAATCTATGATGAAATAAAACAAAACTATAAAGGCAAACTCTTTATAGCAAATGATTTTGATGTTTATATCCTAAATAGAGATGGTCTTGAAAAGAGCTAAACAAAAGACAATTGCTAATTTAAGTACTTTTATAATTGTTTTCTTTTTAATTTAAAAAATTTAAAAAAAAATTACACTCAACAGTTTCAATTTGAAAAGGCTGTAAATTTTACTAAAAAATCAAATACATATTTTTTTACGACCATATAATGCCGCATAGAACGCACTTTAGGGTTGTTTTAAAATTTATCATCAAGTTTAAAAGAAGATTTTGAACTATTATTTAAAACCAATAATAACACAGTATGAACGTATATTCACAATAAGACAATTATAACAACATGATTCAACAAGCATAAAGGAAAGTTAAGTAATTCTTCTGCTATAATCTTAGATTAATCTATTTAGTAGGAATTTATAATGCTCAAAACGGTCAAGTCTAAAGTAATCACGTCAATTATTTCCCTAAGTGTTATCGGTCTTATCGGTATAATGTATTATCTCTCAAATACTCTTCAACAATTATCAGAAAAAACAGCTAAACAATCACTGACTATGCTAAGTGAATCAATCTTTCAGACAATGACTGGAAGTATGATGATGGGTGATTCTGCTATCGTTCAAGATGCTTTTAAAGCAGCGAGAAAGATAGAAGGGATAGAGAGTCTTAAGATTGCCAGATCTAAAGCAGTTATAGAAGTTTACTCTCCAGATCAAGCATTCACTAATGACGCACTTGTCAGAGAAGTAATAAATAACAAAACTACTAAAGTTATAGAAACTAGTGAAAACGGTCATCATACTATTCGTCTTATCAAACCTATGATTGCCGAGACAAAATGTCTGGCATGTCACTACAATATAAAAGAGGGTTATGTACTAGGTGCTATGGACCTAATCATATCTCTTGACAAAAATGACGCTGACAATGAAGCAACAGAAGCCACTCTTCTTATCTTTCTAATCATCGGTGCTATTATCTTTACTATCGGTGCAAGTGTATTTTTCACAAAAGAGATATTCACTCCTCTTTCAAACCTAAAAGATCGCATCTCTTCGCTAGTAGGTGGAGATAAAGACTTAACTAAAAGATTGTCACACAGACATGACAATGAGTTTGGAGATGCAGCAAAAGAAGTAAACAAATTTATTGAGATGATTCAAGACACTGTCAATGAAGTAAAATCACTCGGTGTTAAAAATACATCTATTGCATCTGAGATTGAACAGTCTAGTCATGTAATTCGTGAGAGTACAGCTCAAGAGCGTGAAATAGTTGCAAAAACAACTCAAAAAAGTATGTCCATAAAAGATCTACTAAGAGAAAATATGCAAGCTTCGGAAGAGACTCAGAAAAATGTTAAAGTTGCTCATGATGAACTTACAACAGCAAAAACTTCACTTACTGAACTAAGCGGTGAAGTAAACTCTTTTGTTGAGATCGAAAATGAACTCTCAGGTGAGCTGGTAGGTCTTAAAAACGATGCTGATCAAGTTAAAGAAGTTTTAAATGTTATCAAAGACATTGCAGAACAAACAAATCTTCTTGCACTTAATGCAGCTATTGAAGCAGCTCGTGCAGGTGAGCATGGACGTGGATTTGCGGTTGTTGCAGATGAAGTTAGAAAGCTTGCTGAGAGAACTCAAAAATCTCTAACAGAGATAGATATCAGTGTCGGTACTATTGTTCAGTCTATCAACGATGTTAGCGATAAAATGCATGAAAATGCGAAAAATATTGAAAGTTTACTTAATATATCAGATGAAGTAGAACGCAAGATCAGTACAACTTCAGATGCCATAAACAACTCAACGACGGTAGCTGACAAGTCAGCAAAAGATACGATTGAGATTTCAGCTAACATAGAAGAGATTATCGAAGATATCAGTAAAATAGATGTGTTATCAACAGCAAATAATACAAGCATTTTAAGTATTGGAGAGGACTTGGAAAAACTAGTCTCAGTTGCTCAGTCTCTTCAATCTACAATAGATGAGTTTAAAAGTTAAAAAAACAAATACTCTGCGCCGGTCTGAGCCTTAAAAGATATAGACGAGAGTATATCACTCTCTTAGGCTAACGTCTATATCCTCTTGTATTTCTAACACCTTTGCCTGTATAGTTTTTCTTAAAACATGACTGGCAGATGCTGTACTTAGAATTTACAGGAAGTGGTGCCGTACAGATTCTACACCTTTGGACAAACTGGCTTTGCTGTAGTGACTCCTCTATATACTTGTTTAAAAGCCATCTTGCCTGACGCGCTTTATGCTCATCTAAAAAGTAGTCTTTAAAACGATAACTAAGCCATAGGTAAAGAGATATCTCTTTAACCATATCTTCTGCTCTTAAAAGCTCATCTGTTGTTCCTGCATAACTTCCGTTTAACACAGGTGGCGTATATATAACAGGAAGTTTTTTCTCCAGTGCCAAGATATAACTCTCAAAAGATGCAACTATATAAGGTGACTTTAGAGTGAGCGGCGCACATGCTAGATGATACTTCGTAGCAATATCTAAGTCGTAAGCATCTACAATCATAGCCGCCTCAAGCATATCATCTAAGTTAGATGCACGAAATGGACCTGTAAATTCCATATTTTCTACAAAGAACTTTAGTATCTCACTAAGTGAGTTCTCTTCTAAGATGCTTGAAACTAGTTTGATATGCTCTAAGTTTGCCATCACTTTAAACGGGATAGTGATCTCTTTTGCTTCTCTAAAGAAGTTCTTTTTTACTATGCGAAGCGCATCTTGATTTAGGGCTCCTACAAAACCTTCTTCATTTAGACCGTAACGACCTGCACGACCTGATATCTGAAGGATTTCAGATGCAAGAAGATTTCTCTGAGTGATTCCGTCAAACTTTTCAGCTTTTGAGAAGAGTATCGTTTTTATAGGCAGGTTCATACCCATAGCTATAGCATCTGTAGCTATAAGTATCTGTGTCTCTTTCTCTCTGAACCTTCTAGCCTCTTCACGTCTAACTTCAGGAGAAAGATTTCCATAGACAACACTAACGCTAAAAAAGCGAGAGAATTCCTGTTTTAATCTCAGCACATCTTTTCTACTAAAAGCGATGATTGCAGTTGCTTCTTCAACATCTTTGGGACTAGTCGGAAGTTCTAAAAGCGTAAGAGGATTCTTTCTCTCAAACTCGATAATCTCAAGCTCTTCACCAAGATACTCTGCAAGTGCAATAACTGCATTCTTACAGTTTGAAGAACCAGTCATGATAATCTCTTTTGCAGGTGCTCCGATGATAGCATTTGCCCATGCCCAACCACGGTCACGGTCATCTAGCATCTGAACCTCATCGATTACACAAACGTCTACATCTACATCAAAACTCAGCATCTCAATAGTAGAACTTATGTGAGTAGCATCTTCGTTTATAAGCTGCTCTTCACCTGTTATAAGAGATGCTTCGATTCCATCAGCTTTTAAGCCTTCATAACCCTCTAGGGCTAAAAGTCTAAGAGGTGCGAGATAGTAACCCGTATCGGCTTGCTCTAGTCTCTTCATGGCAGTATATGTCTTACCGCTGTTTGTCGGTCCAATGTGAAGTGTGAGCTTTCTTCTCATCTCTCTTGCTATCGGGAAAAGATTTTTAAAATCACGGATAGTACGAGCTAAAAGTGCCTGTCTTTGCTTTTTGATAATCTCATCGTGAGTATCTCTAACAAAGTTTCTTACAGTTTTTGTCGCTATCTTTGGAGTGAGATTTAGAGTTGCTCCAAGTCTGTCGAGCAGTATAGGATATATTTTATTGTGCAGTTCTTCTTTACTTAGGTGCAGAAGTGTCGCATAGTGTTCACACTCTTTTACAAGCTCTTGCAAGCTTTCTAAAAAGTCTTCTTCCTGATGTTTTTGCGCATCTTCTATAACGGCACTAAAGTCAAGTGCTTTAGACTCCCAAATATCTTGTAGTAGTCCATTTAACTCTATGTGAAGTTCTAAAATATAGTTATGGTTTATATCTGAGTAAGGAAGTGCGATAGTATGATCTATGCGAACTAAGAGTTCCTCATCATGCAGTTCCAAATCTATGACATCAAGAGCTGTTGAAATGATAGATGCTAAGACACTCTCTTTTAAAAGAGGGTAAGAAGTTTTAGCCTTTGGCGGAGAGGCACGAAAAGCGGTAACTATCTCTTTATGAGTTAAGAATTCATGCTTCTTTGGCAAATTTTTTATAAAAGTGTTTATCTCGTTTTGTTTTGCCTGGACTATCTTCTCTTTGTCATCTGTAATTTTAGCGATTAGGACTTCATCTTCATTGTTTTGAATATAGTCATCGCCATATGCTTTTGTACTAAGTGTAAGTATCTTATGAAAGCTTTGTCCGTAGAGGACGTAGTGCAGAGATGCATTAAACTCTAGAGTGTCATCTGTATCAAAGATGCCATCAAGAGCCTTTTCCAGTCTCATTCTTTTTTGCTCAAATCTTATATGTTTGAGTTTTGACTCCAGTTTGGCGATGGTAATCTTTTTACTTCTTACCTCCATAAAAGCTTCGCGAAGTAAAACTGCTTCTTCTTGTGTAACATCCAGCTCTTCGAGCATGGCATCTATCTTATCTGACCTATCTAGATTGGGTGCTTTTTCTTTGTCTGATTTATAAAGCTTATTATCTCTTTCAAAAAAGTTTAGTATGTCTGAACGGTAGCCGGCATCTGCTTCACTCCAAATCATACGCGCTGCTTTTACAAGCACCTCTTTAGAGTGTTCGATATCGTAGATGCCAAGAGTAGAAAACATCTCACTAAGAGTCTCTGCACTTACTCTCTCAACCCCAACATCAAAAGGGTCGTCATCGAAATATTTTTTTATTCTCTGATTTATTTTACTGTTTTTTTTATTTTTATGTCCCATGTGAAATTGTAGCTATAAATGGGTAAATTGGTGCTTTATCTCACCTGTTCTAAAGGTAAAGGTTCAGATAGGTAATAACCCTGTGCATAGTCGATGTTAAGTCCGCACACAATATCAAAAATTTCTTTAGAGTGTACAAATTCTGCAACTGTTTTCATATTTAACTTTTGTGCAAATATAATAATCGTCTCTACAACAAGTAGTGAATTTTTATCTGTATCTATATTTTTGATAAGTGAGCCGTCTATTTTTATGTACTCAGCTTTCATTTTAGTCATATGTATAAAATTTGCAAACCCGCTTCCAAAATCATCAATGGCGATATCAGCCCCATACTTATAAACCGTTTTTATAAACTCTTGAACAAGTACTTCATCTTCCATCTGTTGAGTTTCCAGTATCTCAAAAGTCAACTGTTTGGCAATACCGTACTCTTCTATCTTTTTAAAAATAAAGTCTCTGGTATCTCGGTTTAATATATCTTCAAATGAAAGGTTTATGGTAAAAGAAAATCCATTCTTCTTGAAAAAAGAGAAAGTTTTTTCAATCATTATTTTTGTGATTTCTGGATAAAGTTTTATTTTCTGTGCTATTTCTAAAAATGTAAATGGACTTAGCATTGTTCCATCATCATCTCTAAGTCTTACAAGAGCTTCATACTTTTTTATAGCTCCTGTTTTTGTACAATATATCGGTTGAAAATAGGGAATTATATTGTCAGTTTGAATTGCATTTCTCAACTTGCTTGCCATTTTGAGATTGGTTTCATAATGCTTAACAAGCATCAGAGATTCATCAAAGATTAAATAGTTTTTATTTGAACTTTTTGCAAGTTTGAGTGTCATATCTGCATTTATAAGGCCGGACTCATCTTTTGTAATCATAGCCGCACCCATTGTTACATCTACGTTTATGATGTACTCATTGACGTTTATACTAGTGTTTTTGATAGAGAGTAACAATTTTTCAATAACATCTTCAAGCTCTTTGGTGGTATATGTTTTTTCTAAAATAAAAGCATACTCATCCGAAGGCAATTTAAATACAGTCGCCTCTTCTTCTCGTGCGTACTCATTTAAAACTGAAGCAATATTTTTTAAAACCAGATCTCCAACACTGTGACCATAAAAATCATTCACTAGTGTAAAGTTATCAATATTGAGTAAAAACAGCATCTTGCCAAAATGACTTGGTAGTTCTTTTAAAAGTTTTGAACGGTTTGGCAGTTGTGTTAGTTTTTCTAAGTATGCTTGCTTATAAATATACTCTGTACTCTCTTCTATACGAGATTCCAGTGTGTTATTAAGATCTTCTAGTTCATTTGACACATAATTAGCCAGATGCGAAATTGCATGTAAAGGATTGGTATCAAAAGATTTATTATCTACAACTTCATTTTTTTTATCAAAATATGTTTCTACACTACTTTCTGAAAGTGCCAATACAGTCATCGTTTCATTCAATAACTGATTTTTAGAATCAGCATGATAGAACTCTCCATATGTAAAAAATCCTGCTGTTGGAGCTATATTTGAAAATGGTTGAATCTCTTTTTCTATATGACTACCGATAAATCTTCGTCTTGCCATACAAGAGTAGATAAAAAATGCTTCTGGTTGATACTGACTTCTTTGTAAAATATTGTCTAAATAATAATTACCATATTTAATAATCATCTCAACATTACCTACTCCAAAACGAACGATCTCTCCCTCTGCAATGTTTCCAGAAAATGTGAGTGAACCATCATCATGCCTTAGGATTACGGCACGACCTATGGAGACACCATCTCTATTGAGTATCAGCGGAAATTCTATACCAATCTGAGGTAAAGACTCAGAGAGCTCCTCTCCTAAATATTTGGCGTATAAATTTACTGCCGGTATTCCGTCAATCTCATAGACTCTGTTCTTAACTGCCTTGGTGATTTGTAACTTCTTACCAATCGGCAGCCAATCAAAACTGTAATCAGTTGTAACTTGCAGAGTTTTGCTATTGAGGGCAACTCCAAGTACACCGTTTGAAGTAATATCATTTTTGTCAAATATGAATGTTTTTTCAAGCCTGCCGTTATCTCCGGCCATTCCACCTGCGATAATAATATTATTATTAATAGACTCTATACCTTTTATATACTCTTCTCCATTGGTGTAGATACCATCAGTAAAAGTAATTAAGAGCTTTGTGTTTTCACTAATAAGAGTTGAAGCAACTGTTTTTCCTAACTGGAAATTATCTCGGTTGCTATCACTATTCTTTATCAATATTGACACCAACTCAGTTGTTTCAAAGCTTGAGAAGACAATTGTACTTTTATCTTGTGGGTAAATATTAGTGTTATTTATTACTCCATCACTTGTACTGCCAATAAGAGTAGCTTGAGGAAACTTTGATTTAAAAAAGGCTTGAAACTCTCTAATAGTAGCAGTATCTGTTGTTCCACTAAAGAGTTGTATCAGAAGTCTAGAACTGTCTTTTATACTGTTTTTTTCAACAAAAATTTCTATGTCACTGCAAGATGTAATAGCTTCTGTGAATGTCTTCATGAGATATTTTACAACAATAATATTAAAGTAAAATTTTTTTGTCCAAAACATAGTACTTTATTTGTTGAGTACACCCTTTATTTCAATAAACATATAAAATCTGTTATTATAAAGTCGAACTCTACCATGGCTCTATAGAAGAACTTGTAAAAAAACTAGAGAGCGAAAGACATAAGCTTCTCTATATCTTTACATAAAGAAGCGTCACGTCATCTTCGAGTTTCATCGTACTCATAGTGCCCTTAGCACTCTCTATCAAGTTTGGTTCCAGTATGAGGTTTTGAGGGGAAAATATACTTAACTCTCTATCTTCATGTTCAATAAGCCCATCACTGTAAAGTAGGATAGACTCAGCATCTTCAATATCCATATTACTCACTTTTGGGGGCTCTGAAAAGTTCATAAACGGTATATTGTTTGCTTTGACTTCTTTAATCTTCATCCCTTTTTCTTTTATCAAAAATGGATACATTCCCGCAGAAACATAAGAGAGTTTTTTAGAATCGGCACATATCTTAATCATGGTGTATGAGAGTTGTTCTATCTCACCCAAAAAAGATTTTATCGTTGGAAAGAGCTGATCTGTCAACTCTTGTAAGTCACTTACCTGCTTAACAAGTTGATTCATAGTAGATGATACAGCGAAGACTGTTAGAGCGGGAGATACGCCATGCCCTTGACCGTCTATAATGTACAAAAACCTGGAACCGTCTTTACCTCTATAGAGCGAGTAAAAGTCACCGCTAATAATATCAGAAGGAGCATAGAGGACTTTACACTCTTTGTCATCAAAGTCATTGATAATACCCATTTCAAGTTTTTCACGAGCAATATGCTGTTGATCGGTGTCATATTTATGAAGGGCTTTTATCTCATTGTTTAACTCTTGAAGCCGTGTAATATCATGCCGGATGGCGATATACTCTACTACATCTCCTTTGGCATCTAATATTGGAAAAATAGAAGCTTCAACAGTATACTTGCTGCCATTTTTATGAACATTTGTTATAACACCGTTCCAAACCTGCTTAGATTTTATGGTCTCCCAAAGCTCTTTAAACAAAGAAGCATCAATATCCGGATTTCTTACAATGTTGTGATGTTTTCCAATGAGTTCTTCTTTTGAATAACCTGATATCTCTACAAACTTACTGTTTGCATATGTTATAACACCATGGATATCTGTCTTGGAAACAATATTTGTTGCATCTACGATATGTCGATACTGATTTTTTAAAGAACGTTCATTGATCAGCATCTCATCGGTAATACAGTGAATAATGCTGTTTTTCGCTTTAGAACTTTCTTCCATTTAAGTATAACTCCATCTACGTTTGTAGTTTAATATTGAATTATAACAACTGAATATATAATATCTACATAAAACAATGTTTCTTTTGGAGGTATGATTATGAAGTATATCCGTTTTTTCAATGAACTTACTATAAATGATATTGCTACAGTCGGTGGCAAGAACGCCTCTCTTGGTGAGATGTACCGAATGCTAGCACCGGATGGGATAAATATTCCTGACGGTTTTGCGACAACGAGCGATGCTTACTGGTTACTTTTGGAAGAAAATAATATCAAAGATAAGATAGAAGAAACTCTCCAAGGTCTGAATATCTCAGACACCGTAAGCCTGCAAATACGAGGGCTTGCCGTCCGCACTCTTATCTTAGACTCAAAACTCCCTCAAATACTTGAAGATGAACTCCGTGAAGCTTACACGACTCTCTCAAAAGAATACAATTCAGATGCTATTGATGTAGCTGTACGCTCTTCTGGAACTGCTGAAGACCTGCCGGACGCTTCTTTTGCAGGGCAGCAAGAGACTTTTTTAAATATCTCTTCAGAAGATGCACTGCTTCAAAGTGTAAAAGAATGCTTTGCTTCACTCTTTAATGATAGAGCTATCAGCTATAGAGAGAGCCGTGGATTTAGCCACTTTGAAGTTGCTCTTTCTGTTGGAGTACAAAAGATGGTGCGAAGTGACAACTCTTCGAGCGGTATCATGTTTAGTATCGATACGGAGACTGGCTCTGAAGACTTGATACTCATAAATTCCATCTGGGGACTTGGTGAAAATGTAGTAAGTGGACGAGTAAATGCAGATGAGTTTTTTGTTTTTAAACCTACGCTTAGAAATGGGATAAGGACTATTATCAAACGCTCTTTGGGTAGTAAAAAAGAGAAGATGCTCTACGGTGAGGATGGTACAAGCACCCTAAATGTAGAAACTTCTCCGGCTGAGCAAAACAGCTTTTCCATAACAGACGATGAAGTCATAGACTTAGCAAAACAAGCGCTTATCATTGAAGATCATTACAAACGTCCTATGGATATAGAGTGGGCAAAAGATGCACTTGATGGAAAACTTTACATAGTCCAAGCACGACCAGAGACTGTTCAAAGTAAAGCGCAAGACTCTAAGAGCATAAAAAAGTACTCCCTAAACATAACTCCGGATGCAAAGGTACTAACGCAGGGGAGAGCGGTCGGTGAGAAAATAGGTATCGGCAGAGTTAACATCATAAACAATACATCTGAATTTGCTCACTTTAAAGAGGGTGACGTATTAGTCGCTGACACGACAAACCCTGACTGGGAACCAATCATGAAAAAGGCATCTGCTGTTGTGACAAACAGAGGAAGTCGTACCTGTCATGCAGCTATTGTTGCAAGAGAGATCGGAGTACCTGCCGTTGTCGGATGCGCTAACGCGACAGATGTTTTACAAAACGATGTTAGTGTGACCGTTAGTTGTATCCAAGGTGATGAGGGTTACATCTACGAAGGTAAACTCTCATATGAAACCCAGACCATAGATCTAAGTTCACTTGAACCTACAAAGACAAAACTCTACATGAACATAGGTAACCCAGCAGAAGCTTTTAACTTTGCCAAGATGCCAAACGACGGTGTCGGACTTGCCCGTATGGAGTTTATCATGAACCACTCTATCAACGCTCATCCAATGGCTCTGGTAAATATGAAAAAAGGAACCTCTGTAAAAGATGAGAAAAGCATTCTCTCCTTTATGTCTCCTCACACAGATGCAAAAGAGTTTTTCCTAGATAAGCTAAGCGAAGGTGTAAGTACTATTGCCGCTGCTTTTTATCCAAGACCTGTCATTATCAGAACAAGTGACTTCAAAAGTAATGAGTACAGAAATATGCCAGGCGGTCTTGAATATGAGGCATTTGAAGAAAACCCTATGATAGGTTTTCGTGGAGCCAGTCGTTACTACGATGATAGCTACAGAGAAGCTTTTGAGTGGGAATGTGAAGCTCTCAAACGTGTAAGAGATGATATGGGTCTTACAAACATAAAAATCATGCTTCCATTTGTAAGGACTCCGGAGGAAGGCAAAAAAGTAATAAGCATCATGAATAGCCAAGGTCTGGTTCAAGGTAAAAACGAACTTGAAATCTACGCTATGTGTGAGATACCTGCAAATGTCATCTTGGCCGATGAGTTTTTAAAAGTATTTGATGGCTTCTCCATCGGCTCAAACGATCTGACTCAACTCGTCTTAGGAGTTGACAGAGAGAGTGCTCTAATAGCCCATATATTTGATGAAAGAAACGAGGCAGTTACGAGAATGTTAAAGATGGCTATAGATGCTTGTAAAAAAGCTGACAAGTACATCGGCATCTGTGGACAGGCTCCATCTGATTATCCTGAGATAACAGAGTTCTTAGTAAAACACGGTATTGATTCCATCTCACTAAATCCTGATTCTATTTACAAGATGCATAAGGTTGTGAGTGACTTAGAGAGTAACCAAAAACAATAATATTCATTTAAGTCCAAGCTAGCTACAATATTTCAAAGGATAATTTTTTTCCTTTGAAATATCATATAAGGAAATGTCATGCCAACTACAGACGAAAACTTAGAGACAGCGTTTGGCGGTGAGAGCCAAGCATATCAAAAATATACCGCCTTTGCTAAAAAAGCGGAAAAAGACGGCTTTGAAAACATTGCAAAACTCTTTCGTACAACAGCTGAGGCAGAACGTATTCACGCTGAAGGTCACTTAAAAGCGATGGATAAAGTAGGTTCTACTATCCAAAACCTTGAAGCTGCAATAGGGGGAGAGACTTATGAGTTTGAAGACATGTATCCTCCTATGCATGAACAGGCAGTAAAAGACAACCATAAAGCGAAAAGGATGTTCGGTTTTGCGCTTGAAGCTGAAAAAGTACATGCTGAGTTATATCAAAAAGCTCTAGAAGCCGTAAGAGACGGAAAAGACCTTGATGAAGTCAATATCTATCTATGTCCCACTTGTGGATATATCGAGTTAGGAATGCCCCCTGAAAAATGCCCTGTGTGCGGTGTGAAAGCATCTGCATTTGTTCAAATCTGATTAAAGGAGATTGTCATGTTAGTATGTGATTGTAATGAAGTAAACTACGATGCCATAAAAGAGGCTGTGAAAAAACATGGTGACAACATAGATGCAATAATTGAAGAGACTGAAGCAGGAACTGTATGTGAGTGCTGTTTGGAAGAAGATTGCGACAAAGTAGACCTGCCTCTTCCGCTTGCGATTAAAAAAGCGTTAGAGGAACTCTAAGCTACTCTTTTTTTGTCAGCTCATCAAACTTCTTCTCAAGTCTTTTGATGTGCTCTCTACAGTGAGTCTGTATCTCCTGAAACGACTCTATCAAACTATTTTGCTCCCGCATCAGCTTCTCCTGTTGTTTCAACTTGTATGAGACATAGACAAGCAAAATTACAATAATTAACTCAAGCATATTAATTCTCCTTTTTCATGAACTGACTTTAGCTCTTATAAATTTTTCCATCTCCATCACAACCATAAGGACTATGGCGACAGACAGAAGAATAGCCCATACTTTTAAATCGACCGGTTGAACGTTGAGTACTGACTGCATAAAAGGACTGTACATAGATGCTACATGTAGTAATTGAGCGACGATGACCGATATCCATAAAAATTTATTTTTGCTATGGTCTATTTTAAATATGGAGTGCTTCTCTGTACGAGAGTTAAACACATGTACATTCTCAAAAAGAACCATCAAAAGCAGTGTAATATTTCTCGCCGCATCTTCTTCATAACCAAGTCCCAAGAGTGTATAAAAAACTGCAAATGCAGAAATACCCATATATAGACCGCCTACAACGACTCTGCTTATCATTATCTTGTTAAAGATAGGCTCTTTCGGATCACGTGCTTTTTTCTTTAGCACGCCGGGTTCTGCTTTTTCAAGACCAAGGGCTACATCCTGAATACCATTAGTGACTAAGTTTAACCATAGAAGCTGTACCGGCAAAAGAGGGATTGGCGTAAAAAACATCATGGAAAGAAGTATGAGGACTATCTCCGCAAAACCTGTAGAGATAAGCAGATGGATGACCTTTCTGATGTTGTCATAGGCTACTCTTCCCTCTTCTATCCCGTTGACAATAGAACCAAATGAATCATCCATTAAAATCAAGTCACTCGATTCTCTGGCAACATCAGTTCCACTCTCTCCCATAGATATACCTATGTTTGCAAACTTCAATGCTGGTGCATCGTTTACACCGTCTCCTGTGACCGCTACGAAGTGACCTAGCTCTTGAAAAGTTTTTACTATGAGCTGTTTTTGCTCGGGAGAGACTCTGGCAAAAACACGCTTATTGGCTATCTCTTCTTTTGGTGCACCTCTCTCCTGCCAATGAGAGATTCCCAACCCATCGATTACTTCATCTTTATCTATAGCGATATTTAGCTCTTTTGCTATGGAAAATGCCGTATTTGGATGATCTCCGGTCACCATAATTACTTCTATGCCAGCATCCTGAGCGGTAGTTACAGCTTGGGCTACTCCTTCTCTTAAGGGGTCAATAATAGCAGCAAACCCCAGATAAGTATAATCATTTTCAGATATCCCACTCTCATCACTTATCTTATAGGCCAAAGCTATGTTTCTAAAGCCTTGGCTTGCCCATGAATCTACCTGATGATTAAGAGATGCCTTAGTATCTGCATCTAATGCACTTTTACTAAGTATGACCTCCGGAGATCCTTTGATGAAGTGCATCTTTTGCCCGTCTAGTTTATATGTCATTGCCGAAAACTTATTTTCAGGCTCATACGGCATCGCGTCTATGAGTGTCGCTTTACTTTTTAGCTCATAGAGTGATTTATCAATATTTAGTGCATATCTAGCTAAGGCGATGTCAACCTGATCTCCGATAAAATCAAACTTATCATCTTCCATCTCACAGCTTGATTCGTTGCACAATATGGAACTATAGAGTATCTCGTCACTAATATACTCTCTCTGCGAATAAGTTTTTTCAGGTGTTATAAAGTGCTCAACGCTAAGACGGTTTTGCGTCATTGTACCTGTTTTATCGCTTGCGATGAGAGTACAAGAACCCAAGCCCTCAATGGCTGAGAGTTTACGCACTATCACGTTACGCTTGCTCATAACACCGCTAGCTACACTAAGAGCGACAGTAATAGCTACAGGGAGACCTTCAGGTATGGTTGATACGGCAATGGCAACGGTAAAGAAAAATATCTCTTTTAGCGGGGATTCCTGGTAAATACCGACCATGATTATGAGCAATATTACAACACTTATGATTTTTGCTATGTTTACTGAAAATCTCTCCATACGAAGAATAAGAGGTGGCTTAGCTTGATCCGAAGATGCAAGAAGTGAAGCTATCTTACCGACTTCAGTCTGTTTAGCTATAGCACTGACGACACCTGTTGCACGACCCTTAGTTACCGTAGAGCCTGCATAAAGCATATTTTTTCTATCACCGATGGGCTCATCAATATCGCTTGATATATAGCTCTCATCCTTACTTACATCGATGGACTCCCCCGTGAGAAGAGACTCATTTACCCACAAATCACTCACATCAATAAGACGAATATCCGCCGGTACTTTTATACCTGACTCAAAAAAGACTATATCGCCTACTGTTACATCTTGACTGAGAAGCTCAACTTTTTTGCCGTCTCTCAAAACACTGACATAGGTCTTTAGGACTTTCTTAAGAGCATCTGCTCTTTGTCCGGCTGTAAACTCCTGATAAGTTCCGATAAGGGCATTAAGAAGCAATACTGCTGAAATGAATCCAGCATCTGTAAACTCTTTTATGACGAAAGAGATAATCGCAGCGATTAGAAGTACATAAATTATGGGGCTTTTAAATTGTTCTATAAATATAGCAGGGAGAGTACGTTTTGCAGCCTCTGGCAGAGAGTTTTTTCCGTAATGCGCCATGCGTTGCTTTGCCTCATGGGTACTTAACCCATCAGGCGTACAGCCTAGACTCTGTAGGCTTTCATCAACACTTTGAGTATAAAACATGAGCTAGTTTTGTATTATTTCTTTTTCTTAGATGCTTTCTCTAACTTATCTTTTTTCTTATAACTTTTAATATCTTTTTTCACATCTTGCTTCAGCTCTTTTTTAAGCATGGCCTTTAACTCTTTTCTAACGATTTTTTTAACATCACTTTTACTAAGCATGACTTCTCCTTTATTTCACTTACTCTATGATAGTTTAAATCAACTTAATTAAACTATAAATAATCTCTAAAACTCATTCACAGTCAACATCATTCGTTTGTAATAATCACCGTGGCAGTCAATACGCTCAAGTGCCTTCAATTGTTCAAGATTATCAATCGAGTCGAGATAAAATGCAGATGGTGTTTTTATGTCCATAAAACAATTATATCTAATACTTATGATATACTCAATATTATGAATCGTCTATTTTTGGCTCTTAAAGCACAACTAAATGACTATGGCTCACTGCAATCTGACTTTTTAAGTTCTACAGATGGTCGCTGGGTTGCAGATGAAAATCTGCATATAACTCTCTGCTATTTTGGTGACAATTACAGTGTTGATGAACTTCTGCAAGCACTGCCTCAGATTGTCAAGAAACTTGAACCTTTAACGCTCACTTCTCTGGGCTATTTTGAGAATAACCACATCCTTTATGCTAAAGTAAAAAGTAAAGAGCTGGAGAAGCTACACGATTCTATATGCACTTTGTTCTCACTGCCAAACAAAGAATTATTTATTCCTCATGTAACACTCATAAGGATTAAAGATTTTCACAATAAAAAAGCCTTCAGACAGATGCTGAAAAAATATAAAGGTCAAAAACTAGGCAGAACTGATACAACATTTGAGCTTATCAACTCCCATCTATCTCCAGATGGAGCAAGATATGAATCCATTAAAAGGTTTGAATCATGAGCATAGACTTCTTTATAGAAAATGCAGGCTCTATATTTCAAGCGATTGGAGGCTTGGGTCTTTTCCTGCTTGGTATCATTATATTGACAGACGGTTTACGTGCTTTAGCCGGAGATGCGATGCGCTCGGCTCTAATACGATTTACACACTCTCCTCAGAGTGGTGCGATTACAGGTATAGTAACTACGGCTATCTTACGTTCTTCAAGTGCAACGACTGTTGCTGCTGTCGGTTTTGTAAGTGCCGGACTGATCAGTTTTCCGGCATCGCTTGGCATCATCTTCGGTGCAAATATCGGTACGACAGTTACAGGCTGGATTGTCGTACTGTTTGGTTTTAAACTCCAGATAGTAAACATCATGATGCTTTTTGTACTTATTGGAGCCCTTCTTCGCCTTTTAGCAAGAAATCGCTTAGCTACTTTTGGTTATACACTCTCAGGCTTTTCAATTGTTTTTGTCGGTATAGCAATGATGCAGCAAGGGATGGGTGCTTTTTCGGAGATTATAACTCCTGCGCTACTTCCACCTGACACATTAACGGGACGGTTGAAACTTGTCGCGTTTGGAATCATTTTTACAACGATAACACAGTCCTCAAGCGCAGGTGTCGCAACGGCATTAACTGCCCTTTTTGCAGGGAGCATAAACTTTGAGCAGGCTGCTGCTTTGATTATAGGTATGGATGTAGGCACCACAATCACTGCTGCACTCGCTACCATAGGGCAGTCTATAGAAGCACGTCGCACAGGATTTTCACATGTTATTTACAACATTATGACTGCCGTCGGTGCTATATTTTTTATTACCCCGTTTACATCAATGATAGAGAGCTTCTTTCCAACCGCGCTTAACACGAATGCAGAGATTTGTCTTGTTACTTTTCACAGTACATTCAATATTTTAGGGCTTATAATCATTTTACCATTTACTAATAATTTTGCCAGATTAATGACTAAACTAATCCCTCAGAGACAGCAGTTTTACACTAAAAGCTTAGACGCCGCCTTGCTTGAACAACCAAGTGTCGCACTTACAGCAGTTCAAAACAGCATACATGTCGAGATACTCGCTCTATTGGAACATATAAATGCTATTTTGGGTGACCCTAACTCAAAACGAGCAAATATTAAAGAGTTGCAGTATGCGCTTGATAAGACTCATGCATATATAGATGAGATATCACTTAGCAGTGAATCAGGAGCACAGTGGGAAAGACTCGTTGCTATGATACATACACTAGACCATATGCAGAGGCTTCATGAGAGATGCGAGGAGGATGAAGATCGCGCTATAACATTGCGGGATGCTCAACATTTCACAAAAGAGCGTAATATTATAATCATGGGAATAAAATCAATAATAAAAGACATGAAATCTAAAAAGTGGAATAAAATGTTTAAGCACTCGTCTAAGACAAAGATGTCTCTATATAAGCATTTGAAAGATTACCGAAAACTTATAGTAACAAAAATCGCAAAGGGGGAGATCGACGTCCAAGAGGGTACTTACTACTTGGAAGGGGTAAGGTGGCTTAAGCGGGTAAGCTGGCATCTTGTACGCATCTCTCACCATTATGAGCAAGCTCTTCTTGCAACCGGTAAATGATACCGCTTCTCAAAGATATAAAAATATGGTAAAATTTCATTTATGAAACTAAGACTGCTGATATCTATACTATTTATCATTGCTACAACTGCTACAGCTATACATGAACTAGAACACATTCATGGAAGTGATAGTTCTTCATGTCAAGTATGTATTGTAGATGATCACTCAGTATCTGCGGATATTGTAGATGACTTTAAAGAGATAGTAGTTTTCAGATTTGAGCAAATAGCAGTAACCAACTTAGTTTACTCACTTCACAAAAAAAACCACTCTTACCAAAACCGCGCACCACCTTTCATTTCCTAAATACTCAAAAATACAAAAAACAACTATTACAAATATAAAAATATTATTTAGGACAATTATGAAAAAAATATTACTAACAAGCACATTTTGTGCGACTATAGCCTTTGGTGGAGCAGATGTGCTTCCAGTTGAAAATAGAACTTTTGCCCAGTCAAAATTCATGCCTGATATCTCTTTAGTTATGGATGCTTCTTATGTAAATAGAAACATTGCTGATGATAAAGTAGCTCACTTAGAAGTTCCTGGAGTTGCTCACGGTCTTTTAGGAACTCATACACACAATGGGAAAACTCACACTCCAAACAATGCAAAGAACGGTTTTAACCTAAACTATGCAGAGCTTGTACTCTCTAGCTCAGTTGATCCTTTCTTTACTATGGACGGTGTTTTTCACTTTAGTGAAGATAGCGTTGAGATAGAAGAACTTTACTTCACTACAACAGCTCTGGGACATGGTGCGAGAGTAAAAGGCGGTAAATTCAGCTCAAACTTTGGCTACTTAAATGAGCAACACCACCACGCTTGGGATTTTGCAGATATGCCTCTTGTTTATGAATCATTTTTAGGGATGCACGGTATCAACGAAACTGGTCTTCAACTTCAGTGGGTAGCTCCGACTGATACTTACTTAATGATGGGTGCAGAAATCCTGCAAGGTGAAAACACTCAGATGTTTGGAAAAGACAAGATAGGCACATATACGACTCAAGCAGATGCACCTGCACTATTTGTAGGTTACATCAAAACATCATTTGACATAGATGACACGACTATCTTAGCAGGGCTCTCTTACGCTCAGGGAAGCACAAGAATCGACCACTCTGGCGATGAGGAACCTCATGTAGTAAGCGGTGACTCCAAGCTTTACGGTGCAGACTTAGTCGTAAAACACTACTTTGATTCATACAGCTTTTTAAAGTTCCAAAGTGAGCTGCTAAGTAGAGAGATAGATGGAACGCAGTACAATCTAAACCCTGCTAACACAACAGTAGTCTTAACAAGTCCGGCTATTAACAAAAAACAGACAGGTGCTTACACTCAACTTGTTTACGCTCTTAACAAAAGCTGGCAAATGGGTGTTAGATATGACACTATCCTTCAAAATGATGTTACATCTAACGGTATAAACGTAGATAAAGGCAATAACTTTAACAAGTACTCAGCGATGGTTGAGTACCACACAAGTGAGTTTGCAAGATTTAGATTACAGTATAATCATAACAATGCTCTATATGATGAAGATGGGAACAGACAAGATATAAACACTGTGATTTTTCAAGCAAATATATCAATCGGAGCTCATGGAGCTCATAGTTTTTAAATAGTCCGCAAAAGGAAGAACAAATATGAATCAATTTTTAATATTATTACTTTTACCGCTAACACTCTTTGCTCACATGAACATAGCTGTTAGTTATCCTTACATCGGTGCTATTACAAAGAGCATCGGTGGTGAGCATATCAACACTGTAGTTTTAGCCAAAGGAAACTGGGATCCACACTTTGTGGTTCCTCGTCCTTCACTTATCTCTAAGATGAGAAATGCAGATGCTCTTATTATGAACGGTGGTCAACTAGAGATCGGTTGGTTGCCTGCCCTGCTTCGCAGAGCTGGTAATGATAAAACAAATGTAGGAGCTAAGAGTTTTTTAAATCTCTCTCATCATGTTGAGCTTATAAACAAACCATCAACGGTTGATCGTGCAGGCGGAGATATTCATCCTGATGGGAATCCTCACTTTCATCTTGATCCTCACAACATTATAGTTTTGGCAAAAAAAATTGAGCAGTTTCTTATCTCCATAGATAGTGAACATGCTGATGTTTACAAAAAGAACTATGAAAAGTTTTCTAGTTCTTGGCAAGAGAAGATGAAAGTCTGGCAAGAGAAGATGGCTAGTAAAAAAGGCATGAAAGTTATACAGTTTCACAATAATTTAGCCTACTTTAACAAGGCTTATGGTCTTGTAAATGTAGGTACGATTGAACCTCTTCCCGGTATTCCGCCATCCTCAAGACATATTATTAATACTATCAAACTCATAAATGATGAGAATCCTTGCTGCATTTTACATGATGTCTATCACTCTACAAAAACAGCTGAGTTTATTCGTGAGAAGACAGGTATAAAAATCGTTTTAATGCCTCATGACATCGGGGCTTTAGATAATATAGAAGACCTTACTTCTCTGTTTGACTATCTGACTGGAGCTATAGAATGATGGATATTCTTTTAGTACCAATCGCTCTAGTTATCATACTTGTTATGATGCACTCATGGTTTGGAATAAGAATACTTCAAAAAGGAATCATCTTCACAGATTTAGCCATTGCACAGTTTGCAGCTCTTGGTTCTGCTATTAGTCTTGGCTACTTTCATGCTGAATATTTTTATGCTCTAACTCTTGTCTTTGCTCTTTTTAGTGCTTTTATCATCGCTATAGCATCTCAGAGGAATATAAAACTAGAAGCCTTTATAGGGCTTTTATATGTTTTAGGAGCCAGTGGAATCATGATGGTCTTATCTCACTCAGCAGAAGGGATGGAGCACTTCAAATCACTACTAGCAAGTGATATACTTTTCACCCCTGCCGATGATGTAATAAAGAGTGCTGTTATCTACGCTTTTATAGCTTTGATTCTTTGGAAAGTCTATCCAAAACTAACAGGTTTTTTAAAAGAGCTTATGTTCTTTTCTTTGTTAGCACTAACAGTTACTTCATCTGTAGCCTTAGCAGGTGTACTTGTAGTTTTTGTACTTCTTATCGCTCCTGCACTGGTATCTACCTCACTTAAACTAAACAAATCACTTCTAAGTAGTTTTGTTTTTGGATGGTTTTTTAGTATAAGTGCCATTATAATATCTTACTATTTTGATCTTCCGACTGGCTACACCATAGTATTTTTAGGTGCGCTTCTCAGCTCTATAATAGTATTATTCAGTTCAAAAAAAGCAGGGCAATAATGCAGTTTCCAAATGAGTGGACACAAAAAGAGTTTTTAGAAAATAAAAGAGATTTAGAAGAAGCTGGGATCAAAGTCATTCTGGTAGATACTATACTCTCTCCTATAGAAAAAGCTGACACTGTTGTATATAACCCTTATGAGCTTTCAAAAGAGCCTGAGGGAAGTGTCTTTGTATTTTATTGCGATAGCGGAAAAGCTACACTTGACAGATTAAAAGAGTACAAAGCAAAGTTTCCAAATCACCACTGCATCTCGCTCAAAGGCGGTCGTGGCTACTGGCGCAAAAATATGATGTTGCTCTAGATTTTTGAAGTTACGAGGTTTCTACCTGCATCTTTAGATGTGTAGAGGGCGTCATCTGCTCTTTTCACAGCCACATCTGAATTTGAATCACTCTGTTTATATTCTGAGACACCAAAACTGCCTGTTATCTTTCCAATAACGTCAAACTCATACTCTTCTATAGCAACTCTAAGTTTTTCAGCTACCGTGTATGCTTGATCGATATTAGTCTTTGTACAGATGATAAGGAACTCCTCTCCGCCCCAGCGTCCCAAGACATCTATATCTCTTATCTTAGACTTTAATACTTGAACTATATCTATTAAAATCTGATCGCCGACATCATGACCATAGTTATCATTTATAGGTTTAAAGAAGTCTATATCCATAATAATTATAGAGTATGTATCTCCATACCTTTTTGCTTTGTGTGTCTCTTGTGCAAATATGTTTTCTAAATGAAGTCTGTTATATGTTTGTGTTAGTTTGTCAGTTATGGAAAGTTTTTGTGCACATTTTTTATCTGTAATATCTTGACGTATTGCAGTATATCCTTCAACATCACCCTTTTTATTTATAAGAGGAGTTATAGTTGCTTCTATCCAATACTCTGAACCGTCTTTGCTTCGGTTTTTAATCTCACCTTTAAAAATCTCACCTCTTGTAATAGTGTCCCATAACTCTGTAAATAGTTCTTTTGGAGTGTCTGGATGCTTAAAGATTTTATGGGTTTTCCCGATAAGTTCTTCTTTCTTGTACCCTGTAAATCTACAGAGTGCTTCACTGACATCTGTAATCCTACCATGCTTATCACTGTGTGAGATAAGAACATGTTCATCTATTATATTTATATTTTTTTGAAGGTTTTGACTGTATTTATCAATTATTTTATATCTGTAAAGTACTAGAAATAGAATAAAGCTAAGAGCAGTTAAAGTGAACCAGTGAAGTTCTACTGGTGCTTCTTGTAGATTGTATACATATAGAGGAGTTAAAATAAATAATATCGGTATCGATTTAAACAGATAATCATACAATTTCATGCTGCATTGTACAGCTTATATCCATAAATTTACTTTAATTCTTCAACTGTATATTATAATGGTTTCATATAATATGAGAAACTTTAGGTATATGATGAACGAACAAAAACATGCTGAATTTCTAGAAGAGTTTATAGAGTGCTTGAATAGTAAAAAATACTACGATTCACACGAAGTTTTAGAAAGAATATGGTTTCCAAGACGTTTTGAAGACAATGATGAAATAAGACTCTTAAAGGGGTTCATAAATGCTTCTGTTAGTTTTGAGTTAGAAAGAAAAAATAGAATAGAAGCAAGCAAAAAAGTATGGAAAAACTATCTAAAGTATATGCCACTTTTACATAAAATAGAATCACCGCATTTAAATAAATATCATCTCATCGCAATACATATTGAAAATATAAAAACTCTTTCTCACCAATAATTCAACGACTACTTGTTATAATTTCACAAATTTTTTAATAAGGTCTTTATGATGGATGTATCAAAATACAGTGATATGGTGCTAATGTATGTAGGCCAATATGGCTTAAAAATCATTGCAGCGATACTGATTTTTATAATTGGTAAATGGGCTGTAAAAAGGGCTACTGCTCTTTCTAGAACTCTTATGCTTAAAGCAAAGGTTGACAAAACATTTGTTGAGTTTTTAGAAAGTGTTATTTATTTTGTCTTACTTATTGTTGTTATTTTAGCCTCACTAAACACTTTGGGCATTAACACTACCTCTTTTTTAGCCATTTTTGGTGCTGCAGGTCTTGCAGTTGGTTTGGCTCTTAAAGATTCACTTTCAAATATAGGTGCAGCTGTTTTAATAATTATCTTTCGTCCATTTAAAGTCGGAGATACTATAGAATCTGCCGGAACGACAGGAACAGTAAAAGACATAAATCTCTTTTCAACCATACTCGAGCCGATAGATCAAAGCATAGTAATAGTGCCAAACTCATCTATTATTAATGGAAATATTACAAACTTTTCACAAAGAACCCAACGTCGTGTTGAACATGTTTTTGGTATTGGCTATGATGATGATCTGAAACTTGCAAAAGAGACTTTAATGCAAATCATCCTCTCAGACGAAAGGGTTCTTAGTGAGCCTGCCCCACTTGTAGCAGTAAGCGAGCTAGGTGAAAGCAGCGTAAACTTTGTGTTTCGTGCATGGGTAAAAACAGATGACTACTGGGATGTACATTTTGATATGCTCGAGAGAGTTAAACTAGTATTTGATGAAAAAGGAATCTCTATTCCTTATCCTCAAATGGATATTCATTCAAACAAAACAGAAGGAAAACAGTGAAAAAAATTCTACTTATTGGTATCTTAACAACACAATATCTTTTCGCACTCATTTCTATTGCTCCGGTCGAGCTTGGTGAGAAACCCGGATTATCTGGGAAATTTGAGGCAGGGCTTGAAACAAAAAGAGGCAATACCGATAAAGACAACTATAAAGCTTCTTTTAGAATTACTTATGACAACAACTCAAGCTATGCAACATGGGGAGAATTTTCCGGTGAATACGGTGAATCAAATTATGTGAAGGATACAAACAAGGCTTTTTCACATATCAGGTTTATACACTCTCTAACCGATGATGAAAACCTAAGATATGAACTCTTTGGACAGCTTGAAAGTGATGAGTTTAGACGAATAAACAGCAGAATTTTAGGTGGCGCTGGGTTAAGGTATAGAATGTTTAACTCTCCAAAAAACGGTAAAGGTTTTTTTGGACTTGGTGGATTTTATGAAGACATAGAATACACTAATCCACAAATAGATCCCTCGGAGGATAATGCAAGATTAAATTCATATCTCGCTTACAGTATTTCTATTGCCGATATGTCGGCATTTTCATATGTTTTATATTATCAACCAAAAATGGATGATTATGCAGATTATGTATTCTCGAATCAACTTGAACTAAAACTAAATATAATAAAAAGGCTATTCTTAAAATTTAATGTCTCATGGAGTGAAGACAGCAATCCACCGGTTGGGGTAAAGACAACTGATTTTACTCAAACAACAACATTTCTCTTTAATTTTTGACTCCAAAGGTATAAAGACCAAGATGCCATAAGCGCGATAAAAGCCGCGCTTAAAAAAAGGTATCTTGGAAAAAGCTCATAAACATAACCCGCATAAAGAGCCCCAACAAACCCGCCTAAACCATAAGTGATTCCAGAAAAAAACTGCTGTGCTAAAGATTTATGTTTGTATAAATGATACAAATAACTAATAGCTGCCGAGTGAAACAGTGCAAAACTAAGAGCATGAAGCGTCTGTGAGAAAAACAATATCGTAAGATTCTCTGGAAATAAAAATAGTAAAAACCATCTTATAGCTGTTACTGAAGTTGTTATCTGTAAAATCAAAAGAAGATTTCCGCGCAGAAGCCTGCCTTGAAAAAAGAGCATAAATATCTCAGCTACAACACCAAAGCTCCATAGATATATAGTCATATCCATGCTTATTCCGTAATCTGTTTCATAGATGGTAAAAAAGTTGTAAAAAGCTCCGAAACTAACCTGCATCAGAGTAAGACCAGCCCACAGCTTCCAGTCTGATAAAAGGCTGATATCGTTGTCTATCTCCTCAGCTTTTTCACTACTGGCATCTGCATTTTTTGCAATCACAAAAGCTACCATAGCAGTTAAGAATGTCAAGACTAAAAGGTAATTTAGAGCGATATCAGCACTGCTTAAAAACTTAACTAAGACAAGAGCAACGAGAACAAAGCCTACAGAGCCAAAAAGTCTTATTTTTCCATATTTCTCTTTTCCTATTGTCTTTAAAGAGATGACCTCGATATAAGGAAGTATAAGGCTTAAGCCTATCCCAAGTCCTATGTTTGAAAACAGAAGTTTGTAAAAGTTATCTATAGAAAAGTAAAAAGAAACACTGCTAAAGAACATGATTACTATAGCTATGTTGAAACTTTTTATGTTGAGTTTCATACCTCTTGTAAAAGCAAACGGGAGTATAAACCTGACCAATGGTCCGGCTGCGAAAATCATTCCGATATCACTGGCAGAGTAACCAACCATGGACAGAACCTTCGGCATAAAGATAATGTAAACGCCCACAATGGCAAAATAAAAAAAGTAAAAAGAAGCTAACAATATTGGCATTATAGTGATAACTCCTTGATGTAATTCAAGAATTATAGCAGACAAATGTGTTATAATCATGCAACAGAATAACACAACATACAGAATAACAAGGGAAGGGGACATTTCATGCTCAAAGAAATGAAAGAAGATGATTTTATCGTCTCTAAAACGGACTTAAAAGGACGTATAACATATACAAACAAAATATTTATGGATATGGCGGAATACAGTGAAGCAGAACTACTTGGTAAGCCTCACAGTATTATTCGTCATCCTGATATGCCAAAGGCTGTTTTTCGTTATTTATGGGATACGATAGAGCAAAAAGAGGAAGTTTTTGCCTTTGTTATCAACAAGACAAAAGATGGTAATGCATACTGGGTATATGCAAATATAACAGCTTCATTAGATGAAAAAGGGAATATTCTAGGTTATTACTCCGTTAGAAGAAGACCAAACCCTAAAGCTCTTGATATCATCATACCTCTGTATAAAAAGATGCTAGAAGTTGAAAAAAGCAGTGGTGTTGACGCTTCATTTAAAATTTTAACAGATATTTTACAAGAGAAAGGGGTTGGCTACGATGAACTTATTATCGCTATTCAAGAATAATCAGGCTGTTTTACTTTTTGCTGCACTTATTGGAGTGGCAATATTTGGTGTAGTTAATACAAACTACATTTTAAGTGGTGTTATAGTTGTTGTTTTAATAATTTCACTTTTTGTTCCATCTGCTTCAGCAGTAAAATCTGAATCAGAACTGTCAAAATCAATGTTTAGGGTTATTATGAATGCAGCATCCGGTGATTTAGAAGACCGTGTTACACATATACCTGATGACAACTCACCTCTTTCAACTCGCGCATGGGCTCTAAATGATCTTTTGGACCAACTAGAAGCCTTTATGAGAGATACTGAGACGACTATATCATATGCGGCGGTTGGGAAGACTTACAGAAGAACATACCCTGCAGGTTTGCATGGTATCTTCCGTAAAACGTCTGAGAGTCTAAACAATGCTATCTCATCTATTGCGAGTGGTTACGAGACAAAGATCAGAGGGGAACTAGCTCACAATCTAAGTACTTTAGGTGGAGGGGTTAGCTCTGGCTTAACTGTTATTCAAGAAGATATTAACGCTTCTCAGGCAAATTCTACTGAGATAGTTGAAGTTGCTCAAAAAACTGCAGAAGAATCATCAAAAAGTTTAAGCAGTGTTGTAGAAATCGGTGAAAGATTAAGTAACCTGGTAGAGCTAATTGCTTCTAGCCATGAGGGAATTGTAAGTCTTGAACATCGTTCAAAAGAGATTTCAGAGGTAGTTAACCTTATTAAAGACATTGCAGATCAAACAAACTTACTTGCCCTTAATGCTGCTATTGAAGCCGCTCGTGCAGGAGAGCATGGACGTGGCTTTGCTGTTGTTGCGGATGAAGTTCGCAAACTTGCAGAACGTACTCAAAAAGCTACAAATGAGATCGAGATAAATATCTCTACTCTTCAACAAGATGCCAATGACATGAGAACTAACTCTGATAATATCTCAGAGATTGCGCAAAGTTCAACTAATGTTATACATGAGTTTGAGAGTACTTTCTCAGAACTAAACTCTTTAGCTGAACACTCGTCACATTCAGCTATCCAAATTCAGAACCGACTATTTACAACTCTTGTAAAAGTTGACCATATCATCTTTAAATCTAATGCTTACTCAACAGTTTTAGAAGCGAATAAAGAAGCAGTATTTGCAGATCATAAAAACTGTCGTATGGGTAAATGGTACCTAGGTATCGGTCAAGAAAGGTTTGGACACACTAAAGCATTTGCAGAGATGGACGCACCTCATGCTCTTGTTCACGACTCAGTATTTCAGAATTTAGAGTTTGTTAAAAATGATACAACACTGAAATTTGAAAACCCAAAAACAATTGTTAAAAACTTTACGACTATGGAAGCAGCTTCTAAAGAGCTTTACACAAAACTAGATCATATGATAGAGGAGTTTAATGCTAAGGACTAATATTTTATATTTACTTGACATTAACTTATATTTAATATAATTTTCTATCTCAATTGTGTTTTCCCCTTTCATGAGCGAGAAAATATACTCCTATAAATTTTGAACAGACCTGAGTTACTTCCCCTTTTTTTTAACTAGGTCTGTTTTATCCTCCCCCTTTATGATAAAATTCCAAAATGATAATCCTAACAACTTTAAACTCAAGATATACACACAGCTCTATTGGCCTTAGATATCTATATGCAAATTTAAATGAACTACAAAATGACTCAAAAATACTAGAATTCAGTATCAATGATGCCGTTCAAACCATAGCAGAAAAGATACTTGTCCACTCTCCAAAGATCATTGGCATCGGTGTATATATCTGGAATGCAAAAGAAGTTAGTGAACTTCTACATATAATTAAAAAGATATCTCCTCAGACTAAAGTAATACTTGGCGGACCTGAAGTCACACATGAGCCTTTTAGAGTTAACTTTGACGAAGCAGACTTTATCATCCAAGGTGAGGGAGATATCGCATTTTATACACTCTGCAAAGATATACTAAATAATAATCTCATAGAAAATAAAATCATTAAAATGGCTCTTCCCTCATTAAAAGAAATTGCTCTTCCCTATGAGTACTATACAGATGATGATATAAAAAATCGCTACCTCTATGTGGAAGTATCAAGAGGTTGTCCTTTTGAGTGTGAGTTTTGTCTCTCTTCAATGGATGAAAAAGTTAGGGCTTTTGACTTAGATGCAGTCTTGACAGAGTTTGAAAAACTGTGGCAAAGAGGAGCTAGAAACTTCAAGTTTGTAGATAGAACTTTCAACCTTAATATGCTTACTGCAAACAAAATTCTAGATTTTTTCTTAGAAAAAGACGAACAATATTTTGCACACTTTGAAGTAATCCCGGATCATTTTCCTTCATCTATAAAAGAGAAGATAAAACAGTTTTCCGAGGGAGCACTGCAACTAGAGATTGGCATCCAGACACTAAATCCTGAGATTGCAAACAATATCTCAAGACAACTAAAACTTGATAAGATTAAAGAGAACATTAGATTTTTGGAAAATGAGACTCATGCACATATCCACCTAGATCTCATAGTCGGTCTTCCAGGTGAGTCTTTAGAGAGCTTTGGAGCAAACTTGGATGAGCTAGTAAGTCTAAGCAGCTGTGAAATACAGATAGGTATACTTAAAAAACTATCCGGGACTTTTATCAATAGACATGATATAGAACACGGTATGGTCTATAGCGATGTACCACCCTATGACATACTTAAAAATTCAAAGCTCGGGTTTAATGATATTCAGATTATGAAAAGATTTGCAAGATTTTGGGATCTGACATACAATAGTGGGAACTTCAAGAAGAGTGCGCCTCTACTTTGGAATGATTCTAGAGAAGTTTTTAAAAACTTTTATGATTTTAGTGCATGGATGTATACTCAAACAGATTCTACATGGAAGATATCACTTCAAAGACTTGGAGAACTGCTCTTTTCATACTTAAAAGATGTAAAAAAACTTGAACCTGAGTTTATTGCATCTATTATGTTGGAAGATATGATGAAACTAAAGGGAAGAGCTATTCCAGCTTACTTAAAACCTTATAGTAAAAACTTTACTACAGATGCTAAAAGCGGAACAGCAGGATTTAACAAAAGACAAGGCTAGTGTCTTTGTGCTTTTTCCTCTACTAGCATTGCACTAAGAAGTGTTACAACTTTTCTAGAAGCTTCTTCGGCTCTATTAAAGTAAGTCATTACATTATCACTTTCTTTAGAACAACTGCCTTTTTTTACGCAATCTACTGCTTTTTGAATGTTTTCATGAACCTCTTTATGTGGAGCAGCTAATCTAGAGTAACTAGAACATCTGCTAAAGTTCTCTTTACCTTTTCCAGTATGGTACCACTTGCCTAAACGGCATTCAGTATCACTTTTAAAGTCACTAGTAACTTCACCTCTAAAAACAGTTTTGTAACCGTTTGCTTTAAAGATAAGATGATCTAACTTACTAAGAATTATAAATATAGAGTTTCCAATATCTTTACTCTCTTGCTCTATAGCTGTAGCATTATCCGCCAATGAATGCATCTCTGTACTAAATAGCTCCATAGAGCCTATCGAGCTTTGAGACAACTCTTCCATAGCTTTAGAGTGTTCATGAACTTCCTGAGTGTTTTGTTTTAGACTCTGTACTGTAATCTCTACTTCACTTGTAGCTTTTTGAGTACGCTCGGCAAGTTTACGAACTTCATCTGCAACAACTGCAAA
>NZ_JBFFNS010000006.1:0-126585 GCF_041563035.1 Sulfurimonas sp.
CTTATTTGAGATGGGATGTAAAGGTCCATACTCAAATGTAAACTGTCCGACTATGAAGTTCAACGGTGGAACTAGCTGGCCTGTTCAAGCAGGTCATGGATGTATGGGTTGTGTAGAGAAGGGCTTTTTTGATAAGTTTGCAAATGAGAGAAAGTATGAAGAAGATAAAGAAGAGACCATTCAGAGTTTTGTGTCAGTAACCGATAGTCATTAAAATTTTATCATAGTTCAACAGTTTAGTTTGAAACTTAGAACAAGTTCCAAAACCTACTATTTTAGTAACAGTCTAGTTTATAGGGGACATTCCACTGAGAGAAGGATGAGCGGAGCAGCTTTAAGACTAATGAGTGGTTTTCGTAAGTGGGCTGAAAACCGCGGAGCAGTAGAACTCTCAGCAGGAGTAAATAGCGGTACAAAAATCGATAAGACAGATAAATTTCTGAGGCGGCTTGGATTTGTTCAGACGGGTGGAAATTATGCACTAGTTTTAAATCATCAAATGGAGGGAACGAGTAATGAGTAAAAATAATTTATTTCATATAAGGAGAAAAACATGAATTTAGTAATAAAAACTATTTTACTAATTTGTTTAACTTTTCTTTCTTTATGGGCCCGTGATATACCTGCGTATGTTACAGCATGGCCAAAGCAGGTACCTGTTGAAAAGCCTGACCCAATATTGGGAGATGAACTTGTATGGGAACATTGGATATACAGTGCAAGGTTTGCAAAAAGGTTTGAAGGATTTGCTTTAGAACAGGCAGACTCGGAACTTAAAGACTCTCCTATTCAAGCGATAGTTTTAAGGATATACAAAAAAAATATTTGGCTTGGAGTAAATGACAACTATCCTGAGCAGTATGTAACAGATGTAGATCTGTATTTTGATGATTCTATTAAAATCCCTTTATCAAATAAAAAATGGAAACATACTAAGTCAGATAATTATCCCAATGGCATTGAAGCAAGCTTTATGGAATTAAACCGATTAATCAAAATGATGTACAGATGCTAGAAACAGCGAAACCAATAGATGTGTACCCAAAAAAACCATACTTGGCATTTGTGGTTCCACTTGATGGTCGTTTCCGTGTTTTTGGAGGTTCATACTATCCAAATTTGCTTAAAGGAATTTCATATATACCGCTAAAAGCCAGATTAGCAAATGGAGTGGCTGTTCCTTTACAAAAAGGAGGTTCTTTATGGTTGTCGCTTTTTGGAAAAGAGTCATATAAAGAAGCAAAAATAGCTATTCGTCCGGGTGCAATGGTAGGTTATTACAATATTATGGACAAAAATTTTGAACCAGATAGTCAAGCAGTGAAAAAGGGCTTTATTCGGTTACCTGCATCTTTTACTCGTATAGCATTGCCAAAAATAGTATTAATCAAAGATTTAAACTATTGTATTTCAGAACACTATGCATTTGTAAAATACAATAAACGAGTGCATACAGAAGATAAAAAGTTTTTACAAGCGTATGCAGAAGATAAAAAGTTATTACAATGGTGTGAAGATACAAAAATAAATGGATTGATTTTTGAACCAAGAGATCATCAATTTTCTAGAGTAAAAAGAAATGGTCTTTTTGATTTTGGTTTTTAAAAGATTGACAAATATAAAGGAGAAAGACATATGAGTAACGTATTAGAGACGATGAAGTATGCAGAATTAGCTGATGCAGGTTATAGTGTGTCATCGGCGGTGTTCATTTAGGCAGTCTAATATATAATTAATTCCCTTGTTTCAGGCTTCATATACAATAATTTGTGTCACTTTATGGTCCGCCGTTGACATTTAATTTAAATAAGATACAGTTCTATGCTTCATTTAAAGTTTCTTGATACTGTTTATACCAAGATCTTGCAGCAAAATATCTGAATTTGTTAATTTTGATATTTAATTTTTTACTGCATTTGCCAAGTTTATTTTTACATCCACAAGGGCATAACTGTTTGTTTGCTACTCTTTTTTTCATTGAAAGCATTTTTAATATCTGCTTTATAGAATCTTTTCCCTTAGTAACAAATATTTTTTCATATTCATCTATGATACCTTCTTCACCATGTGCCAACTCACCAAAAACAAGCTTTTCACCATCTTGTATTTTTAATGAAACTCCATACAAATATGGAACTAAACAATACTCTACAAAGCCCTCAAGAGTTGGATTTTTACTCAATAACTGTAATAATCTTAGCGATGAACCCAAGCATAAGGTGTTATCTGGATTGATATGATATTCTTCCTTACGAGGAATTTTATTTTCTATCTCTTCAACTTCTGTAATAGCAGACGGAAAGTTATTTGCAACTTTAATTCGTATTTTATAAAAGTCCTCAACCTCTCTGTATCCATCAGTTTTAGCAGTAAAATATAATTTACCTTCAACTATCAAGCCATCATTTTTTGACGGCTTGATAGACATAGCTCTATGTTTATCTAAAAAATCTTCCAGCTTAATTTTACTCATTAAACTCATCTAAGATTTTCTCCATGGACTAGCAGTATCTTCTTTTTTAATATAATAATTACTTGAAAAAGCTGAACTAGCAGCCAATCCTAACATTGTTCCTATTTTCTCTATAGAATTTGATGATAAGCTCATTTTCTCAGATATTAAATCAGAATCAAATCCACCATTATCACTTCCAGTAATTGAAGCAAAATCTCTTCTTGCAGACTTTAGCCAAAGGTAAAAATTCTCTTCCAGTTTTAAATGAGCATATGATTTGTCATCCCATTTATCTGCAAAATTTTCTTCTGGATGTGTAGGGTTTGGTACTTTTTTACCACTTTTATTTATATATTTATCCATATTATCAAGAATATTTTTCAAGGCATCCGATAAATCTTCTTCCCCATTGTATGCTTGCCCTGCAAGGGTTGTGATAATAACTGAAATTGGTTTTGAGTCATCATTATCTTTAAACATATTATCTCGATGTCTTTTTAATAACTGTACAGCTCTTTGCAAAATTGTTTTTTGATTAAAGGCTGGCAGTTTATCAACTTGAGCCTTTTCCATTAACAATCGTGTAGCTTGATTTTTTTGCATCATTGCTTCAAACCATAACGCATATCCCTCTGGATTACTAATATTCCAATCACTATCTATTTTTGTATAGTTATCCTTGTCTGTATCAGTTATTGATACAGACTTACTTGAAATTTTTCTCGACAGATTTTCATCAGATACATAGCTTCCATAAATATCCTCATAAATCAAGTTTGAAATTGATTCATCAAGTGGGATACAAGGAACCACATCCATATGAAAGCTGAGTGAGTCTTGATATTCAAGTCTCCAACATCTTCTCTTCTCATCTTTTTTTGATTTGATTCCTCTAGCATTTCTGTAAAATTCAAGTTCTTTGCCAACAAGCTCTTTTAAGTTTTTTTGAGTGTGTGTACTTTTTGAAATACCATCTCTGATATTACAAGCTAAATCCAAATCATACTCTTCATTATTATTTAGAGGTCTTATAGCTGTTCCAAGTCTAAATGAACCTTGAGGAAATACATGTACATCGTTATCTTTAAATAGTGACTCATCTCTCCCAAACCATTCACCTAGATCTTCATATCTCTCTTTTGCTTTTTTATAAGCAGTATCAGGTAGCTCTAATAGTTCTACAATGTTTTCTAAAATAAGTGTCTCTTGTTGTTTTGTCATTTTGCTTCTCCAATAGTTATAGCTTCAATAAATTTATTGGCTTTATTATTTTGATCATAAATGATCCACTGCATATCTGATTTCGGCATTCGTACTCTTCCCAATTCAATTGCACATGATATTGGTGTTGCAGGAAAAATTTTTAGCGGTTTTTTTGAATGTTTCTCATTTATTTGAACCATGAGTTTTCTAATCTCTTTACGAAATAATGATAATTGTGCTTTTGACCTCATAAAATCATTATGTAAAAAGCCATCAGGAACTGTAACTTCCCATATATTCACATCATTACCGACAACTTCATAAATCCTATCTCTTGAGATTTTTCCACTTAATGAGAGAATAAGAACAGGCTCTTTTTCATACTCTTCATCATTTGTTACAATAAATTCAAAATTCTTAGGCTCTTCTTGCCATCGCCATGTTTTTGGTTCTCTAATTGGTTGATATGTATCTACTGATATTTTATCAGTAAATAAACTACCAAGCTTTATTAATAAAGGCATTGGAGCCATAGCAAATATTGAAAAATCAGAGGGATTATTTTCTTTGATTTTTGGTAGAAAAATTTCTCTAAAACTTACTTCTAAATTTTGTACTTCTGTTTCCCAGAAAATCTTATCCTTATCAGTAAAGGGTATACTTGTGGAAAGACTAATTGGTATATCACTCACAGGGTACTTATCTGGAAACATCGCTTGAAATGCTTGACTTTTATTTATTGGTGATTTTTCATCTCCAATATTTGCACTATATAATACAACATGCGATGTTTTATCTATAACTATGTTTGAAGCAATAAACACCCTTTGTTCATGCTCCTGCTTCCATTTTTTCAATAAATCTGCAGAATATTTGTCACCATCAATATCTTTATCTATTGTTTTATGACAGTCATGACAAAGTAACATAAGATTGTCAATGTCATTAATTTGTGTTTGATCTGCTTCTAACTCTTCACTCCAGCCCCTAGGCCCATCTTCTGAAAAAGAATATATGTGAGCTTTTTCAGAAATATTTATAGGTTCTTGAGTCACTGGAGACTTGTAAAGTATCCTATTACAACCATTAAACTGGCATCTACCAGCACTTTTTGCCCAAAGTTCTTTTTCTGCTGTTGGGTTAATGTGCCTACTTAACACTTTTTTAGCCATTAAGACTCCTTATGTAGCTAAATAGTGTTACCAAGAGTAATGAGCTTAAAAAAGTATATTGACTATATAATCATTTTATATTTATATAATCTGCAATCAACTATAATCTATTTGATCAAAAACATTATAGATTAATTGTTTAAACTTATTAGCTTAGTAACACTTAATTTATACGCATAGCGTAACCAATATAACCTGATTGCCGTCAGGTTATACGCTTATAACCATATATCATCTGTGTATTTATTTTAAATTTTATCTTTATTCCATATCAACTCCTTGTATTTAATTTCCATTGAGAATATTATCCCAGCGTAAAATTAAGTAATTTTACAAACTTTTTTAAAAGTACTTCAATAATATTACAAATTGCCATATTATTTTTTTGAACTCTTTGATGGTTTTAAGCTTGGCTTATTACCTGGAGTACTTTTATTATCTCTACGCCTTTGGTCTAGTTTGCCAGTTGATTTTGCAACAGGCTTTGGTCCTGGTTTTAATCCCATACTATTTTACCTCCCTTCAATAAATTTAAAAATAGTCAATTTTGAATAAACTATTCAAATTCAATTTCTTCTTCTGCAATATTGAATATATCAATTCTATTTTCAACATCTATTTGATTTACTAGCCAACCCTTTAGTTGAGCATTTTGAATAAATGTTTCAATTCTATTAACTCCCTTGATCTCTTTTAATGTTATCACTATACCGAATTTAAGTCCATCTCCATGCTTCTCTTCAAGCCGTTCTTTTGTTTTAAGACTAAGACCCCACAAATGATTATCGTACGCTTTCAACTCTCCATTTCTTCCAGTTAAAACTTCTCGTATATGTTTTATATTATCCCATTTTCTAAAAAACTTACGAGCATCCTCCTCCCATGTGTAATGATTAAATTCATCTATTTGATAATTATTGTTGATAGTCTTGATTTTCGTACCATTGAGTCTTCCAAAAGAAATATCAAGTTCTGTGTTGGTGTAGTCAACACCTTGATTTCTAGAGCATGCAGGAAAATAACAAAGTGTAGCTTTTGAAATAAAAGGATGTTTATCTTTAACTACAGGGACAGGTAGCTTGTAATTATATGTATTATATTTTTCAGAAATACCCTGTATAACAAATTGTATTTCGTCATCCTGACTATGCACAATATCCTTGATGTGTATAGGAACAACTCCATGCCCTACAAGTGTTGGATCACTTTGTTGTTTATCCCAAGTGGTAGCAGAGTGAACAAGGAGTGCTTTAGCAATTTCTCTACTTAATCCTAGTACATTAATCAAATATGATAGTTTTCTGGAAATCCATGGAGCTGCAAATGAAGTTCCTTTTACAAGAGCTTCTCCATTTGGAGTGCAAACTTTCATTGGATTTCTTAAATCACCACCATAATAACTAATATCAGGCTTAATAAAAAATGACAATACAGGCCCTTTTCTACTATAAGAAGAAGGTTTATTATCTTTATCTACAGAATTTACGACTATGGAATTTATTGAATCAGCAGGTGCTCCAATAGGTCTAATTACAGTTTCTCCAGAAGATAAATTTGTTCCAGCTATAACAAATATAACATCATTATCAAATTGAATCTTATCTAGAATAGCTGCTTCAGGAGATATAAAATTAGGATTTATATTGAGTTTTGAACCTAAAGATAAATTCCATACTTTAATATCTTTATTTGCAGCTACTATTTCGCTAATATTTCTTAATATAGTAAATGAGTTAAAACTATTACCACTAGCTACTCCAAAATGTCTAACTCTAAATCTACCACATCCATCATCTAAATGAGGATTAAAAGTTGGTCCATCTACAATTATAGAAGAAACTGCTGTACCGTGTTCTTTATCACTTTCAGACACAGGTATATCAATAGAGAGCATATTGGTATATTCAACCCAGTCTGAAAAATATACTCTTTCATCAAAAAGTGTATCAATCACTCCAATTATTGGCTCATTTTTCGGAGAGTCGATAGTGATAATCCCATCATCAATAAATTGAAAATCATCTTTTGTAATTTCAGAGAAATCACTAACTGCCATAGATATTAAAAACGGAGCTTTTGTCTTTAAGATTTCTAGTTCATCAGGTCTCAATAAAATAGTTGTTTCATCCATGATACGGCTAGAGAGAACACTTATTCCTATTTTTTCCAAAAGTTGTGTTGTTTTTACATCTGTTTTATATATAGTAATAATTGCATTTTGTTCAAACTTTGCATCTTCAATAGATATATCAAACTTTTCAACATAATATGCATCTACAATGACATTAAGAAAATTTGTTTTGAAAATTGTTTTATGAGTATAAGGAATCTTTTTTTGATTTATTTTATCAATTGTATCACAGTCAATTTCTCCATCAAACTGTTGATTTAAAATATTAATACTATGGGTTAATCTTTGTATCGATTCATTTAAAATATCTCGTGATACATAATGTGTAATAATATGCTTGGGAGAGGCATCAAGTGAAAACTTAGCACCTACTATAGAACTATTAGGTTTATTTGAATTCTTTCCTAAAAGAGCTTGTATCCTATTACTTTTAGCGGCAACTTTAATATAGCGTACTGAAATAAGTGCTCCAGGGAGTAGGTTTTGACCTTTCCAATACTCTCTAAGCTCTTTTAAGTTTTTCAGTAAATCTTGTAATTTTGATACATTTACAGATTGACCTGCAGGTAAATTAGGTGCACCAAATCCATCTGTTGATCTAGATGCTTGTTCAAATCTTCCTTTTAATTGTAATAGGTTATTCAATGTTACTCCTTTAACTCTCTAGAAACTTGGCTTTTTGATATTCCTGTCAAAATCTCAATTTCTCTAACAGTAAAGCCTTTATTTTGCATATATTTCAAATCCATACTTTCATCGGTTTTAGTAACATTAATATATAGTTTTTTTAAATAATCATGTTCATTGCTAGGATCACTAAATGCTATCGAAGTCTTTATAAGATTTTTAAGTTCTCCAGGATATGGTATTACATCCATGCTTTCAAGTATTTTTTTAAACAATCTGATATTTCTTCCTGTAAATTTAAATTTCTGCAACATATCATTTAAAATTGCTTCACCAACTTCAATAAGATCTTGTTTTGTATAATTGCTAAAATCAATAATAGCATCAAATCTTCTTGATAATGCCTTATCAAATGCTTTGTATAAATTAGTAGTTGCGATTAAGACAATATTATTATTTAAGCTGTCTAATCCTTTTAAAACAGAAGAAGTTGCTCTACCCATTTCTCTTAAATCATTTGAGTTCATTCTATCAATCGCTATAGAATCTATCTCATCAAAAAGAATAATAACTTTATCTGGATTTGCCACTGAAGAGATCTCCCTGAAAAGTAAGGATATATTTTTAGAAGTTTGCCCCAGTTTACTATCTATAACAGAGTCAAAATCTACTATAAATAATTCTCGTTCAAGTATTCTTGCAATTTGTTTAGCTGTTTCAGTTTTACCTGTACCAGGAGGACCTTCAAATAAAAATTTATTTACTCCAGCGTTATGTCCGATAGCATTTATCAAACCTAATATATTATCTTTTATTGAATTTGGTAATGGTAATGGATTATTTGACGTTTCAATTCTTTTAACAAATATATTTTCATTTGTATCTATTTGAGGGGAAAAAGTATTTGTATCTGATAATAAAGCCATAATATATTCAGAAAGCTGATAATCATTGCTTTTATCAAAATATTTTGCAATTTCATATGCTTCATTCCTGAAAGCATCTTCATTTTTTTCTGCATGATATTTTATTAAGTTTAATATGTTTTTTTTCTTCATTTCAATTCCCTTTCAAAAACATATTATATCTTCTTTGGGACATATAATCAATAGTTGGGACAAAAAAATAATAATTAATTTTAGAAGAACTTGAATATATTCACTCTAATCATGAGGAATGTTCCCTATAAAGTAGACAGTTTTATCTATTCAAAAACCTCTTACTTTTGGAACACGAAGCACTCATATTAGTTTTCCATGTTCCACAAAGTGTTCAAAAAGTCTAAAGGGTAGAATTTCATAAACCTTAAGGGATTATGGAACAAAATGAGTTCAAGTGCCTCGTTCATTTGAAATTTAAAATTCTATCAGTCTGACGCAAGGTTTTGAACACTTCTGACTTAAACTTTTAAAAGTAGTTGTGCTTTGTCTTTTTTAGTAAGTTTTGAAACTACTAAGTCGTATGATTCATAGATCATCTGTTTTAGTACATCGTCTTTCATAGTTCCATCTAGTATTACACTGTTCCAGTGTTTTTTATTCATATGATAACCGGGAGTTACACACTCATAAATATCACGATAACCTACAGCATCTTGGGGTAATGATTTTAGATTTATTCTAAGTGGTGACTCTTCTATAGATACCAAAGCAAACATTTTGTTCATGACCTTAAATACCATGGTCTTATCATCGAAGGGAAACTCTTTTGTTGAGGCATTTTTGGATATGAGTAGCTTTTCCAGTTTTTCTAAAGTCATTTTTTATATCCTTTTCATAGCTGAGTTCATATCTTCATAAAACTTTACATTGTCAAAGATACGTGTTTTGTTTAGTTTTAGTAGCTGAGTCCTCTCTTTTTCTTTTGCAACAATTATTACTTTTATATCATCAATCTGTAGTTTTGAGATGAGGTCTTTTAGTGTAAAGATAGCAGTAATATCCATAAATGGAACATCCAAAATGTCTATAATGACTATTTTAGTATCTAGGATAGAGTTTGTTTCACTCTCAAATGCTGTGCTTGAACCAAAGAAAAATGCACCGTTTATTCTAATGACTCTTACTTTTTTTTCTGCTAGATTATACTCTGTATCTATACCTTCATGATGATTCTCAACTAAAGTAATTTTTGCCTCTTTTGTAATTCTATATACAATAAGCAGAGATGCTAAAACTATACCTACTCCAACAGCAGTAATAAGGTCGATGAAAACTGTTATAAAAAATACGACAAGCATGACACTTAAATCATTTTTAGGAGCATCTCTCCAGATAGACAAAAACCTGTAGTCTAAGATGTCAACACCGACTTTTATAAGGATTCCCGCAAGGATAGCAAGCGGTATCTGAGATGCCAAAGGAGCTAAAAATACAACTATAGCTAAAAGGATAAGAGAGTGAGTTATCCCAGATATCTTATGTGTACCGCCGCTTTTGATGTTTATAACGGTTCTCATCGTAGCTCCGGCACCGGGAAGTGATCCTGTAAGCGCACAAAGAGCGTTACCTATACCTTGACCTATAAGCTCTTTGTTTGGCTTGTGTTTAGTGCCTGTAATCGAGTCAGCGACTATAGAAGTCAATAGTGTGTCTATCATTCCTAAAACAGCCAGAGTAAAAGCTAAAGAGATAACAGTAGTGTAGTGTTCTAAATCCATAGTCGGCATCACGAATGAAGGCAAAACTGCAGGAATCTCACCTATAGTATCTACTTTTAGGTCAAAGTAGATGCTAAGAGGAGTCAAAACCATAAGTGCTATAAGCGGAGTCGGTATGATTTTAGAAACTTTGCTTGGCGAGAAAAACATAATAAGCATAGTAGCAGTTGCAATGATAAAAGCACTGAAGTTAGCATCTGAGATATTTGACGGAAGTGTTATGAGTATATGGACAATAGACGCATCGCTTGCAAGACCTAGATATGGATTTATCTGTAGGATTATAATTATTATACCGATACCGCTCATAAAGCCAGAGATAACAGGATAGGGAATATACTGAACAAATTTCCCAATCTTAGAGATGCCAAAGAGGATTTGAAAGATACCTGCGAGTAAGATAGTCGTGACTATGAGTCCCATATCACTGTTTAAACTGATAACTGCTGCTGCAATTACTACGGTCATCGGTCCGGTCGGGCCGGATATTTGGGATGGAGTCCCACCAAAAAGTGAAGCAAAGAATCCTAAAATGATAGCACCGTATATTCCTGCAGTCGCACCCAAACCACTTGCAACACCAAAGGCAAGACCTAAAGGCAGAGCAATGACGGCAGCAGTTATTCCACCAAAAAGATTTTGCTTTATATTCACTTTCATTTGTCCAATCAATTATTTGCGGACATTATATATCTACTTGCCTTAAGAAAAATACTAAGACACTGAAATAGTGATATTTAAACTTTAATTATCGTAAATATGATAATATTGTATAAGTATCAATATTTAATTAAGTAGAGGCGCATAATGAAGAAAATCGTTATTGACCCGATTACAAGAATTGAAGGGCATTTAAGAGCTGAAGTAGAAGTTGATGATAATGGCGTCGTTCAAGAAGCCTATGTCAGCGGACAGCTTTTTCGTGGTATAGAGATTATACTAAAGGGTCGAGACCCTCGAGATGCAGGACTTATGGCAGGGCGTATATGTGGAGTCTGTACAAACTCTCACTTTAGAGGAGCAGTTTCGGCAGTTGAAGATGCTTACTCTATAGCTCTTCCTAAAAATGCAGAGATCATAAGAGACCTGATGGCAATGGCTCTTTTTATTCAAGACCATGTTGTACACTTTTACCATCTTCACTCACTTGATTTTGTGGATGTTACAAGTGCAATATCTGCAGATGCAAAACTAACCTCCAAAGAAGCTCATAAATACTCAGACAGACCATTTAGAAACTCTCACTCCCACTACGAAGCAACAATCAAAAAACTTCAAAACTTTGTAGATGCAGGAAAGCTAGGACCATTTTCAAACGGCTATTGGGGACATAGTGACTACAAGCTAACTCCTGAGCAAAACCTAGTGATGATCTCTCACTATCTAGAGGCTCTTAAATTTCAAACAAAAATATCTAAGGCTGTTGCCATCTTCGGCGGTAAGACTCCGCATCCACAAAGCATAGTAGTTGGTGGCATCACAAGCGTTGCTGATATGTTAAACCCTCAAAGACTAAATGACTATCTCTTTGTTATGAAAGAAGCAAAAGAGTTTATAGATCGTGCATATCTACCAGATGCCAAACTTCTAGCATCTGCCTACAGAGATGAGATAAAAGCCGGAGTAGGTCGTGCAAACGGTAACTTTATGTCAGTAGGTGGTTACGAGTTTGAAGGTGAACAGAGACTTTTTTGTAACGGCATCATCTATGGACATGACTTTGAAAATATTGAAGAGTTTGATGAAAGTAAAATAACTGAAGAAGTTGATCGTGCTTGGTACAAGGGAGAAGAGGTTTGTTATACAGACTTAAATGAAGACGGAAGTCTGAAGACTGATAAAAATGATGACAAATACTCTTGGATAAAAGCTCCAAGATATGACGGCAAAGTAATGGAGACTGGACCGCTTGCACGTGTGATTATCAGCTATAAAAAAGGCAATATTCTTATAAAATCTTTCGTGGATGAATTCTTGGAAGATACAGGTTTGGAGCTTATAGACCTCTCGACTACAGTCGGTAGAAACGCAGCTAGAGCTATTGAGACAGGTTATATCTGTGAGTATATCTTTAAACTGGTATCAAGACTAATCCAAAATATCAAGTATTATGATACAGATACGTGGACTAAGTATGATTTTGAAAAACTACCTAGAGATGCGAAGGGTAGAGTCTTTTTAGAAGTGCCTCGCGGTACTCTTTCTCACTTTGTAAATATCAAAGAGCAGAAGATAGATAACTACTCTGTCATAGCCCCCACAACGTGGAATGCTACACCTAAAAACTTTGATGGTGTGAGAGGTGCTTATGAAGAAGCTCTCATAGGTGTAAAGATAGAAGACACATCAAAACCGCTGGAGGTCTTAAGAGTTTTACACTCATTTGACCCATGTCTGGCCTGTGCAGTTCATATTATTGATACTAAAGGTAAAGAGCTTAGTCAGTATAAGATTAAGAGTATATGAGTGGCATGTTAAAGTTTAGTACACTACTTGAATCCGAAGAAGGTAAGATCTTTTTATTTGGTCTTATGCTATTTCTTTTTTACGTAATTAGCGTAATTAGTGTTTATCTGTTTTCTGTAGAAGATGCAAACAACCTTATAGTGATGACTGTCACAAATTTCTTTTTTGGAAGAGCTGCCGGAATATCCTATGGTTATACCGCAAAGTTTAGCGATGAAGTGATTATCTTAACAAACATGATTATTGAGTTTGTAACGGTAATGATAATCTATCCTCTGTTTGTACTAAGCTGGAAAAGGTCTGTGCGTATAGAGATGTTAAAAAGTTTTTTCACAAATGTTAAACTTCAAAGAAGAAAATATAAGGGTTTTTTCCAAAAATATGGAAAATACGGACTTTTTATATTTGTATGGTTCCCTTTTTGGATGACCGGTCCTGTCGTAGGCTCTATAATAGGTTATTTGATAGGTATAAGACACTATATAACTATGCTGATTGTACTCAGCGGAACCTCTTTAGCTATAGTTATATGGACATACTTTTTAAAAGAGATTATGTACATGTTGAATCAATTCAGCTCTAATGCCCCATATATAATATTAGGTCTGATTATAGTGATTACACTTGTCCTGAAATTTATGAAAAAAAGAACGTAGTGTGATTGTTTATATATTTTAAGATAAACAATAGAGTATAATTAATCAGAAACTATTAATTTCAAACAGGCTAGAGGAGTTTAAGATGCAGCATCTCATAGGCGAAAATTGGCATAGTATAGAGAGCGAAAAGATAGTTGAACTCTTTGAGAGTGATATTACAGACGGCTTGGGATCTCTAAGCATCAAGCACCGTGAAGAGTTCTTCGGTAAAAATGTGCTTACAGAGAAGAAACAGGACTCTTATCTCAAAAAGTTTCTTATGCAGTTTCACAACGCTCTTATTTATATACTTCTTGGTGCATCTGCTATTACCGCATTTTTACATGAATGGGTAGACAGCGGAGTGATATTTGGAGTTGTAATCATAAATGTCATCATAGGTTTTATGCAGGAGATAAAAGCACAAGAAGCCATAGAGTCTTTAAAGCAGATGATGTATACAGAAGCTGTAGTTATAAGAGACAGCAAAAAGATCACTATTGACTCTACAGACTTAGTCCCTGGAGATATAGTCTTGCTCGAGTCAGGTTCAAAGGTCCCTGCGGACATGAGACTAATCGAGATACGAGACCTTAAAGTAGATGAGTCTATGCTTACAGGTGAATCACTAGCAGTACTTAAAAATACATCAACCCACTCTGAGAACAGTATCTTAGGTGATAGAAAGAACATGACATACTCCGGAACCTATGTCACTTATGGACGGGCAAAGGGTATTGTTGTGGATACAGCCGATCATACTGAGCTTGGAAAGATTGCACACCTTATAGAAAATACAACCGAGATGCAGACACCCCTTACAAAAAAGATAGCAGAGTTTTCAAAAGTCCTTCTCTATGTAATACTCGCCCTTGCTGCTTTTACATTTATAGTCGGAGTGTTAAGAGACAAAAGTGCTGTTGAGACATTTATGGCTTCAGTTGCTCTTGCCGTTGGTGCTATCCCTGAGGGCTTACCCGCAGCAGTTACTATTACGCTTGCTATCGGTGTCAGTCGTATGGCAAGTAAAAATGCCATCATCAGAAAACTGCCTGCAGTTGAGACACTTGGCAGTGTGACGACTATTTGCTCAGACAAGACAGGAACTCTGACTCAAAACAAGATGACAGTTACAAATATCTTTTGCGGAGGTGAGTCTTATGAGGTTACAGGAAACGGTTATGAGCCAAAAGGTGACATTTTTAAAGATGGGAAAAAGCTTGACTCTTGTAACAACAATCTAAATGAAGTATTAAAAGCTGGTTACCTTTGTAATGAGTCATATCTGGTGAGAAAAGATGGAAATTATGATATAAGCGGTGACCCTACCGAGGGTGCATTGATAGTTAGTTCCATAAAGTGCGGCTGGGATGAGCATAAGCTAAACAAGTCATATCCGAGAGTTGATATATTGCCGTTTGAATCTGATAGACAGTTTATGGCTACCATTAACACAGATGTAAATAGTAATGAAAATTATATCTATCTAAAAGGCTCGATAGAAGTACTTTTAGATGTATGTGATTTAGAGTATATAGACTCAAAGACTCTTAAGATAGATAAAGAGCATATACTGCAAAAGGTAGAAGAGTATGCATCTGAGGGTTTAAGAGTTCTGGCAATTGCTAAAAAAATCACAAACAAAGATACAATCGAAGAAGATGAGATAAAAGAAGGGTTTGTCTTTTTAGGTCTTCAGGCTATGATGGATCCACCGAGACCTGAAGCTATAGAAGCTGTGAAAGAGTCTAAGGACGCGGGTATAAATATCATCATGATTACCGGAGACCATGTACTTACAGCATTTTCCATTGCTAAGATGATGTCTATAGTAGATAAAGATGCTAAGTTTGAAGACTCTGTTCTTATAGGAAATGATCTTGTAAACCTCACAGATGATGAGCTTATCCAAAAGGTAGCGACTGTAAAAGTATTTGCAAGGGTTGAGCCTGAACAAAAACTCCGCATAGTAGATGCTCTTCAAGCCAGAGGAGAGATAGTGGCTATGACTGGAGACGGGGTAAATGATGCACCTGCCCTTAAACAGGCAGATATCGGTATAGCCATGGGCGAGGGCGGTACAGAGGTTGCAAAAGAAGCATCTGATATGATTCTCAGTGATGATAACTTCCGCTCAATTGCACACGCTGTAAAAGAGGGCAGGATAGTCTTTGATAATCTGATAAAGTTTATCACATGGACTCTTCCGACTAACCTTGGTGAAGGTTTGGTAATCTTAGTGGCCATAGTCCTTGGTCTTACACTTCCTATACTTCCACTACAAATTCTCTGGATAAACATGTCAACGGCTATTTTTTTAGGTCTGATGCTGGTTTTTGAATCTGGTGAAGACTATATCATGAAACGAGCACCCAGAGATCCAAAAATACCAATTCTTACTAAAGAGATAATAAGCCAGATGCTAGTGGTTGGTGTCTATATGCTCGTTGCATCGTATGGTATGTTTAACTATGCACTCGCAAACGGTCACAGCATAGAGTATGCAAGAACCGTTGCGGTAAATATCTTTGTCTTTATAGAACTTTTTTACCTCTTTAACTGTAAAGAGCTACAACAGTCAGTTTTTAAAACAAATATTTTCAACAACCGTTTTTTACTTGTAGGAGTTACATTGATGACTCTTATTCAGATAGCTTTTACACATACCGAGTTTATGAACAGGATATTTAAAAGTGAGTCTTTAGATTTGTGGACTTGGGTAGAGATCATAGTTATTTCATTCTCTGTAATGTTTGTGGTAGAGATAAAAAGATATATAGATACTCTTAGGAGAGCCTAGACTTCGAACTTTCATTTCGTTTTTTACGTTTACTTTGAAGTCGTTTGCTAATATCTCTTATTTTATCTATATCTTCATCATGCATGGAAACTTTGGTGTCTTCAATACTCTCACCGGTCTTGATGTTTAGCATGTCAGATTTTTTCATGGCTAGAATTTGTGAAGGAAATACACTACGATGTCCAGTCATTAAAAAACTGATTACTACTGAGATAGCTGCATAGTGTGCTACTTCTATACCAAAAAGCTCCATTGCCATAATAGTTGCTGCAATAGGCGAGTTTGTTGTTCCTGCAAGAACACTAACAAAACCAAGAGCAGCAAAAAATGCTATATGGTCACCCATAAAAGTTCCAAACAAATTACCGCTAGTCGCACCGATGTAAAAGATAGGAGTAACCACTCCTCCGCTTCCGCCAAGAGCCAAAGTTACAGAAGTAAATATTGTTTTTAATATAAATGCATACCAAGGAATATCTTTAACTAAAGATTGGTCTGGTGTAAGCGCGTTATCTATTGTCGCAAGACCTAAACCAAAGTATTGATCTCCAACTACAAATGAAAGTAAAACTAAAATAGTACCACCCAGAAAAGCTTTGATGTAAATATTTAGAGATATTTTTTTGATTGTTCTATGTGCACGTTTTATAAAAGTTATGGTGAAGTCAGAGATAAAACCGAAAAATAGTCCTGCTAACACAACTTTGAGTATAAGAGGAAAATCAAGTGCTATACGTTGATGAAAATTTATATCAAAATACGTATATTCTATTCCTAAATATTGTGCGGTTGTAAATGCTGCAAAACCTGCAATAAAAGATGGGAGAAGTACCTCGTAACGGATTAAGCCGATTATAAGAACTTCAACTCCAAAGATAGCACCCGCAATCGGTGTACCAAATACAGATGCAAAACCGGCACCGATACCGCAGATAACTAGCTTTTTACGGTCTTCTTTAGAAAAACGAAAAAGGTCTGATACAAAAGATGCCATACCAGCACCGATCTGTGCTCCGGGACCTTCTTTACCAACTGAGCCACCTGAAAAAATTGTCATAACGGTAGCAAGTAGTTTGATAGGGATTACAGCAAGTTCAATCTTTCCATGTTTTTTATGAACTGCCTCAATAACTTTTTCTGTACCGTGACCTTTTGCATCCGGAGCAAACTTCGTTACTACCCAAACCGTTGCAACAAGTGCAAATGGAAGTAGATAATAGTGTGGAAATGGTAATGAATCTTGATTTTGTTCTGAATATTGTAAGATTTTTAAAAATAGTGTAACACTAGCTCCAATTATCACCCCGATAATAGAAGATAAGAGAAGCCATTTAGTAACACTGATAAAGATAGTTGTTTGTTCGATAGTATGTTTTTTCATATACTATGTATTGTACATCAATTAATTCAATTATTGTAACTTTATATCAAAATTCGTGCAAGTCTAAATTAATACATCTCTCTATCACTTTTTTTCAGCCATAGGTCAAAGAGCTCAGCATTCTCTTTGTGATCAATTTGCTTAAAAACTAAATCACTGTTTTGAGATTCTAGCATCTCATAAAAACGCTTGTCATCAAAACCACCATATGCAGCATCTGCCTCAGTAGCACCAAAGTACACAGTTGGGATTCTTGCCCAAAATATAGCTCCTAGACACATAGGACATGGTTTACATGTTGTGTATAGTATACAGCCTGATAGGTCAAATGTATTGAGAAGTTTACTTGCTTTTCTTATGGCACTTACTTCAGCATGAGCTGTTGGGTCGTTGCTTTTCAGTACTTCATTATGAGCTTTAGAGATTATTTTGTCATCTTTAACAATAACTGCACCAAAAGGTCCGCCTTCATTTGCGAGCATTCCCTTTGTAGCTTCATTATAAGCTATTTTCATCCATTTATTCATAGTATGATTATACCGAAATTAATATTATTGAAATTTATGTAAAAAGAGGTTAAAGAGAGACTAGAGTTCAAAACTCTTTTTCATATGAATTTTGATATCTTCTAGTTTAAGTTCTTTATTTACAAAGAGTTCATTCGCTAAAACACCTTGTCCTAGAAGCATGTCAGCCCCATCTTTGAAAGTGATGTTTTTTTCTTGTGCCAGGCGAAGAAATGGTGTAAGTTTTCCGTATATTGCATCTGCTACAAATGAAGTGTTAGCTAAAGCATCTTCTATGATCTCTTTTGGAGCAGGAAGCTCTTCATCTTTTAGTCCTGCACTTGTTGTATTTACAACTAAGTCGTATTTTTTTGTAGAGTAACTATCCCAGTTTGAAGTCTCACAACCAATCTCTTTAAAATAAGAGAGTCTGCCTTCACTTCTATTTAAAACAGATACTTTGATGCCGTCTTGCATAAATCTAGATGCTAGTGCTTTTGCAGTTCCACCAGCTCCGAGAATAAGTACATTTTCTACTTTACCAAATTCTTCTATGGCATACATAAATCCATCAGCATCTGTGTTGTAGCCTATAAGTTTTCCGTTTTCATTTATGAGAGTGTTAACAACACCTACGGTCTTCGCAAAACCTCTAACTTCATCACAGGCTTTATACGCTTCTTCTTTATGAGGAACAGTTACATTTGCACCGCTAAGACCAAGAGAGAAAAAAGTCTCTTTTAGTTTTGAACCATCAAGAAGATGAACTCTAGTGTAACAAGCTTTATAGTTTAGGTTTTTAAATACGCAGTTATGCATAAGAGGAGAGCGAGAGTGTGACACTGGGTCACCAAAGATTGCGAAGAGTTTCATCTAGTCTAAATCTTCTAGTGAGTGAACAAGTGCACCGAGTTTATTTTTTACTTCTAGGTACTCCAGTTCGTTTTGGCTGTCAGCAACAACACCTGCACCGGCTTGAAGTACTACTTTGTCATCTTTAACCATGGCTGTACGTATAGTTATCGCAGTATCCATGTTACCGTCAAAACCGAAGTAACCGATACTTCCGCTGTAGAAACCGCGTTTGATGCCTTCAAACTCAGCTATAAGCTCCATAGCACGTATCTTTGGAGCTCCAGTCATTGTCCCGGCTGTAAATGTTGCCATGAAAAGGTCAAACATATCTTTGCCATCATCAAGCTCGGCTGTAACATCTGATACTATGTGCATAACATGAGAGAAACGCTCGATATGCATCATATCTTCAACTTTTACAGTTCCCGTTTTAGCAACACGACTTACATCGTTTCTACCAAGATCTATAAGCATTAGATGCTCTGCTAACTCTTTAGGGTCTGCTAATAGTTCTTCTTCAAGCTCTTTATCTCTATGTTTGTTCTTACCTCTTTTTCTAGTTCCTGCAATAGGACGAAGAAGAAGTTCACCTTCACTTAGTCTAACCATAACTTCTGGAGAACTTCCAACTATGTTAAAATCATCGTATTCCAATAAAAACATATATGGAGAAGGGTTTTTAGTTCGCAGTATACGGTAGAAACTAAAAGGATCAACTTTGATCTTTCTGGTAAAACGGTTTGTCATCAAAATCTGAAAAACATCACCGCTTCTAATCATCTCTTTAGAGTCTTCTATCATCTTAAAAAATTTCTCTTTAGAGTGAGCAAAGCTTCCCTTATCCGAACCGATATTCTTTTTCATATGAACATATTCGTAAGGGCTTTTTAGCGTTTTTTCAATAGAATCAAATCTATAATTCATCTCTTTGAGGGTACTTACAAGAGTGATCTGATGATTTTTATGCGAGTAAACTAAAATCAGCTTGGGCAGCATTAGGTCTAAATCTGGAGTATCTAGCTCATCCTCTAAGTTGTCCATACTTGAACCAAGTTTAGGCTCAAACACTTTAACCATATCGTAGCCGATATAACCTATAAAACCATCTACATAACCTATCTTTAGCTCAGTAGTAGCTTCTTTGTATTTAGTTGTATCTATATTTTTGTAGTACTCTTTTAAAAAAGTAAAAGGGTTTTCTTCTTTTTTGTGTTGTACGCCCTCAGCATCTGTGTAGATAGTCTCATCATTTATGTACTGAAGTCTTTCTCTTGCTCCAATACAGATGAAACTATAGTTTCCATCACTCTGTCCTGCACTCTCAAGAAGGTGAGAAATTTCACCTTTGAACATACTTTTTAGTTTGGAATAAACGGCAATAGGTGCTAATTGGTCGAGTATAAATTGCTTAGAATATATCATTATAGTTTAATTAGAAAAGCACCGGCTTCAATGTTACTTCTTATATTTCTTAAAGCAGCTCTTGCTTCTTTTTCTGTGTAAAAAGGTCCAACTAAAACTTTATTTAGAGTTTTAGAGTTGTTAGTTACTTTATGGAACTTATATCTGTACCCTTGGCTCAAAATAGAATCTAGAAATTTTTTGTTTGGTGCATATTTTGAAAAAGAACCAACTTGAACAAAGTATGCTGCTGCATTTGAAGATTCAGCTTGCGGAGCTTCTTTTTTAACTGAAGATACTTTTTTAGGTTCTGGTTTTGGTGTAGCTTTAACTACTTTTGCTGTCTCTTTAGGTTTAGTAACTTGCTTACTTTCTTGAGACTCTTGCTTTAATCTTTGAGCTATTTCATCTAAATTATCGTTGTTTTTAGAGTTTTCTTCGACAACTTGAACCTCTTCAAATAGTGGTTCTTCTTTAGGTTCTGGGATTGATTTAGCTTCTTCTTGAGGAAGTGGAATCGGTTGTGGTAAGTTGTCTTTAGCATCTGGAGTCAGAGTGCTCATAAGCATCACAACAATGATTAAAATTACTCCAAGTGTTGCTACTGCTAAAACAATTTTTTTGTTGCCACCAGTAGAACCACCTCTATTTAAAATAATATCGTTTAATTCATTTTTCTCAGTCATAAAATCCCCTTTTTAGTTTATTAGCACTTATAATACCAAAATTTTGTAATTATTTACATGTGTTTAGACCAAGAAGCTCCACGCTCCTTAGCATAAACTTCGTATGGTAATGTTAAAATATTATACTCGTCAGGCATATCAGCGTTTGGAAACATTTTCCACTGCTTAGGTTGTTTGGCTGCTAACTTCATAGAAATCATCTTGCCAAGTTGTATAGCTTCTTGTAGAGTTGTATGACCTTTATGAATATATACATGAAGGTGACCCTCTGTTTTAGTCTTATAAGCTGTAAAGTTTATGTAACCCTCTTCACGAAGAAGAAGTTGAGCTTTGTGGTAAAATCTCTCTGGATCTCTACCGTTATAGTCGATTACAATATTTTCAACTTTGTTACGGCTGTTAACAATTGAGTGAGCAATAGTAATCTCACCTTTTATATGTTGGTTTATAATTGACTGCGTCAAAGGAGCATTTACTTTTTCAAACTTATTGTAAAAGGTGCGACCTTTAAATGTTAGTTTTTCCACTACTGTATCACGTTTTATCCAATAGTGATCACTTACCATTTTAATAAGTTTTAAATCCATCGCAGTCATTTTTTTACCTTAATATGTTGGTTGATTATAAATTACAAAGTTTTGAGCTAAAGCTTTCAGTTCTTCTTTAATACTGGCTTGAAGTTCAGTGTTGTTAATATCGTCAAGAACATCTGCCATCTTATTAGCTATTAACTCAAACTCTTTTTCTTTCATACCACGAGATGTAAGTGCAGGAGAACCTACACGAATTCCAGAAGTTATAAATGGACTTCTAGTCTCACCAGGTACAGTATTTTTATTGATAGTTATACCAGCATTACCAAGAGCAATGTCTGCGTCTTTACCAGAAATATCAGTACCTACAAAAGATACTAGTATTAAGTGATTATCTGTTCCGCCAGAAACTACATTATATCCACGTTTCATCATAACTTCACCAAGTACTTTAGCATTTGCTTTTACTTGTCTAGCATACTCTTTCCACTCTGGAGATAGGTTGTATTTAAAACCAACAGCTTTTGCAGCGATAACGTGAACAAGCGGTCCGCCTTGAAGTGCAGGGAAGATAGCTGAGTTCATTTTCTTAGCAATATCTTCATCATTAGTCATAATCATACCACCTCTTGGACCAGCAAGAGTCTTATGTGTTGTAGTAGTTACAACATCAGCATATGGGAATGGACTAGGGTGTTCACCAGCAGCAACTAAACCAGCGATGTGAGCGATATCAGCAAATAAAATTGCACCAACAGCATCAGCGATCTCACGGAATTTTTTGAAGTCTATCTCACGAGCGTAAGCAGAAGCACCACATACGATGATTTTAGGTTTAGTAATCTGAGCAATGTCCATTACTCTATCATAGTTTATACGGCCATCAAGCTCAACACCATAAGTAAATGAGTGGTAGTTTTGACCTGAAAAACTTGGCTTTGAACCGTGAGTAAGGTGACCACCATGACTTAAATCCATACCTAAAAGTTTGTCACCGGCTTTTAATAGACCAGCATATACAGCAGCATTTGCTTGAGAACCAGAGTGAGGTTGTACATTTGCATAATTACATCCAAAAAGTTCACATGCTCTGTCAATTGCTAATTGCTCAACGCCATCAGCATATTCACAACCACCATAATAACGTTTCGCAGGGTAACCTTCAGCATATTTATTTGTAAAAACTGAACCCATAGCTTCCATAACAGCAGGAAGTGTAAAGTTCTCAGATGCAATCATCTCTAAGTGGTCAGTTTGACGCTCTAACTCTTTTTCGCATAGCTCAAATATTTCACTATCGTACTCTTTTAAAAAACTCATGTTACAAAATTCCTTGTAAATTAAATATGGCGATTATACAAAAAATATGATAATAAAAGACTGAATGATAATTTGAATGAAATTATTCACTTTTTGTAGACTATTTTAACCTTTAATATTATTGTATGTTGTCTGGTATGCTATAATATGAGACAGATATAAATCAAAGAGATAAAGTGCGGTATTTTAAATGACTATTTTACGTAAAAAATTTATAAAATCGCTTGGTGCTGTTTCCTTGCAGCGAAAGCTATTTATGTTTATTGTTCTCGCTTTGTCTTTGATAATAGTTGCTGGTGGCACGTTTATATATAAGCTAGTTAACGATACTTTTATGCAATCAGAGAACACACATATTGAAATAATTGCTGAATCTTTAACCCCTAGAGTAAGTGTATGGTATTTTATAAATAATCAGGCAGATAGCTCCGAGATGGATGAGTTCTTAAAAAATATGCTTATTGCCTATAAGCTTGAGTATATAGCTTTTAAGGATAAGAACGGATTACTTGTGTCTGAGAGTAAGACACCAGAATACATAGCAGGAGATTCATACAATATAGAGTATAAAAAAGATGTCTACAGCCCGGAAAATGATCTTTCTAAAAATAATATGGGTACCCTTGAAATTGTTAATAGTAATTATATGTTGAAAGAACTCTCTGCGAAATACACCACAGCCGGAGTCCTTTTTGCCATAATATTGACTCTGTATTTCTATTTGGAAATGCGATTATTAAAGGGCTTGTTAATGCCGTTGAGCAGGATTGCAACAGAGATCAAAGGCTATATGCCAGGTGATAAGCTTGTTTTTAAATCATTCACATTAAACAAAGATGATGTTATATTTGAGATTGTAAATGGGTTTAAGCAAATGCAGCAAAATATTGATGATGCAATGAGAGAAAAAGCCATCGAAGAAGAAAATAACAAAGCTAAAGATGCTTTTTTACTTAAGCAATCACGATTTATTGAAATGGGAACGATGATAAGTAACATCTCTCATCAATGGAAACAGCCTCTTAATGTAGTTGAACTATGTATGACTGATTTAACAATCAAAAATATGATGGGAGAAATAGATTCCAAGTATCAGGAAAAACTTTTTAAAGAAATTCACAATCAGGTAGTTTTTATGTCAAAAACAATTGATGTGTTTAAAAATTTTCTTAGTGAAGATCATAATGAAAAAAATATTGAAATATTTTCCATTGAAAGAGCTATAACAGAAAGTTTACAGTTACTAGATAGCATGTTTGACAATAAAAAGATATCTATTGTAATGAATCTTGATAAATCATCTGTTGCATATGGATCTATAAGCGAAATAGAACAGGCTATATTGATTATATTGCATAATGCTGTAGATGCTATAACAAACAGCAATAAAGAGAATGGCAGAATAACTATAGAGTGTATGGTTGAAAATGAAAATAACATCATTAAAATTCATGATAACGGCGGAGGATTTGATTCTAATATTGTCGATAAAATATTTGATGCATACTTCACCACTAAGCATCCATCGCAAGGAACCGGACTTGGACTTTTTATAACGAAGACAATTGTCGAGATAAAATTTAACGGCACCATAGAAGCATCTAGCTCCAAAGAAGGTGCACTTTTCGTGATTAGAATCCCTTTAGCAAAGAAAGAAGAAAAAAAATATTTAGCCTCTTGAAGCTTTTTTAGCTTTTTTTTCTTCTCTTTTTTCTTTTAAAGTTTTAGTTGCTGCTGTTTTAGCAGATTTCTGAACATCCTTACCTTTTGCCATAATAATCTCCTTAATTTAAGATATTGCATCCATTGTATCGTAATTATTTATTAATAAGGAAAGTTAATGAAAGTATTGTATTTGTGTCTGTTTTGGATGGAAAAAGGGCAAAGTTAAATGCCCTTTAAATTTGAGAGTGGTTCTACTCTTCTTCTGCAGTTTTTTCTTCGTTGTGTACAGGTTTCATTGCCGGGAACAATAAAACATCTCTTATGGAGTGCTCATTTGTTAAAAGCATAACAAGTCTATCTATCCCGATACCTTGACCAGCTGTAGGAGCCATTCCATAGCTAAGGGCATCTATGAAATCTTCATCCATTTCGTGAGCTTCATCATCACCGGCATCTTTAGCATCTACTTGACCCTTGAATCTTTCATACTGATCAACAGGGTCATTTAACTCGCTAAATGCATTAGCTATCTCACGACCCGCAATGAAAAGTTCAAATCTCTCTGTAATAGCAGGATTTTCATCACTTCTGCGGGCAAGAGGAGATATTTCTACTGGATACTCAGTAATAAAAGTAGGATCAATAAGTTTTTCTTCAACAAACTCATCAAAAAGTTCTCCTTGAAGTTGACCTAAGTTCATTCCAGGTTTTACAGTAAGATTTTTAGATTTTAAAAATTCTACAATTTTTTCTTTATTGTTTACAACGTCAAGTGGAACACCACCAATAGTAGTCAGTGATTCTATGAGTGGAACTTCAGTAAAGTTATCAAAATTAACTTCCATATCACCGTAAGGAAGCAGAGTCGGAAGATTTAAGTGATCAAAAAGGTATTCAAAGTACTCTTTTGTTATTTTTATTAAATCTTTGTAAGTCTTGTAAGCCCAGTAGAACTCAATAGATGTAAATTCAGGATTATGAGTAGCGTCCATACCTTCATTTCTAAAGTTTCTGTTTATCTCAAATACTGCTTCAAATCCACCAACAATTAGTCTCTTCAGGTAAAGCTCTGGAGCAATTCTTAAAAATCTGTCTATTCCAAGTGCATTGTGATGAGTAACAAAGGGCTTAGCATTTGCTCCACCTGCAATTGGATGCATCATAGGAGTTTCAACTTCTAAGAAACCTTTGTCTTCAAAGAAACGTCTAGTAAGTGAAATAACTTTTGAACGAATTTTAAATGTCTTACGAACATCAGCATTCATAATAAGATCTAAATATCTTTTTCTATATCTGATCTCTTTATCTGTAACACCGTGAAATTTTTCTGGAAGAGGTGCAATAGCCTTAGTTAAAAGTTTCAGATCTGTCGCGTGAAGTGATAGCTCGCCCTTTCCAGTTACAAAAGGGTAACCGTTAACTTCAATGATATCACCAACTTCGATGTTCTTTTTGAAAATAGTATTGTAAAAATCTTCTGGTAGATTATCTCTTGCTACATATACCTGAAGCATACCGCTCTCATCTTCAATCTTTAAAAAACTTGCCTTACCCATAATTCTAAGAAGCTTGATTCTACCACTTACGCAGTAGTGACGGTTCTCATCTCTTTGATCTTCTTTTTCTGCTACATCAGAGTTTACATTTAAATATTTTTCAATAGTTGTGTTTCTGTGAGAGTCATTTGAATATGGATTAAAACCAGCTTCTCTTAAAAGCTGTGCTTTTTCTATTCTTTGTTGTATAAACTTATTTTCAAAAGCCAATATATTTCCTTGTTACTTAATTTATTACATAAAATAAGCAAAGCTTATTTTACTACGCTTGGACCGCTGTGGTCACTAAAGCTAGGTTCTTTATGAAGCAGATTATCTATCTTTAGAGAAACTTTACTTCGTGAGTGCTTAGTTAGCTTTGACAGCTTGAACAGATGCCATAAATTTGCATTGAGTGGTCTTCCATTTCAAATCCAAGTTCTTTTGCAATATGGTGTTGTCTATCTTCTATTTGCTCGTCAACAAACTCTGTAATACTTCCACACTCTGTACAGATAAGGTGATCATGGTGATTTTTTGCACCAAGTTCATATTTTTTACCTTGTGCGCCAAATGATAGTGAAGTAACCATGTTAGAATCTTCTAGCAGTGATAGAGTTCTGTATACTGTAGCTATTCCAGTCTTTAAGTCTGGAAACTTCTCTTGTATAAGGTGATGCAGTGATTCTGGTGTTAGATGCTCATCAGAATTGTAAAGAGTCTCTAGTATAACTTCTCTTTGAATTGTAAACTTTAGAGAGTTCTTTTTTAAAAGAGTTTTAAAGTCACTTAATAGTTGCTCATACTCAATAGTTCTATCATTAAAATCAGTTGTTACTGTTGGCATAATTATTTTTTCTCCTGCATCTTAGATTCTATTTCTTCTTTTGTTTTTTCTACGATTTCTTGAGTTGATGTTTTTACATTCTTAGTTACTTCATCAGTAACCTTGTCTATACTTTTGTTTATATCATCACTTATCTCAACCGGATCAAGTTTCATAATGAAGGCACCGGTACTAACTAAAGCAGGAAATAAAAAGCTATTTTCCATAGGAGCTTCTAAAGTAGACTTAACAGCTTTAATATTATAAGCAGCATGGGCAATTACAGCAGCGATTAAAAAGAACTTACTGGCACCAAATACAAATCCTAGTATTCTATCAAAAATTCCAAGACCGCTAAGCAAACTAAGCTTTTTAAATATATATCCTATACCGATCATAAAAATCCAGAATATTGCGAGTGTTACTAAAAAACCTGCAAAACTTATAGCAGCACTGTTTTCAAATTTGAAAATCATATCGCTTAGTGCTTGTCCAACAGAATCACCAACACGTGAGGCTACAAATATACCACCGATAATTCCAACAAGTCCGAAAACTTCTTTGAAAAACCCATTAAGTATTCCTTTTAGACCCAGCATTAAAATGATAACTGAGGCTATTAAATCAAAGTAGTTAAATTCCATACTATTTCATTTCCGCATACATTTGATTTTTCCCACTGTTTTTAGCTTTGTAAAGAGCTTTATCCGCTCTGGCAACTAGAGAGTCAGGAGTGTCTCCTTTAGCGTATCTTGTAGTTCCGATACTCATAGTAACTCTAAGTCCTTCACCTTTATAGATAAGCTTATTACCTCTAACAAGATCAAGAAGTCTGTTAGTGATTTTTTTACAGTGAGCATCATCAATACGGTTTAAGATAATTATAAACTCTTCACCACCATATCTAAATACTTTATCCCCATCTCTAAGAGTTTTCTTTAGAATGTTTGCTATAAAAATTAAGACTTTATCTCCGGCTACATGACCATACTTATCATTAATATTTTTAAAATCATCAATATCTAAAATAAGCATATGAAATTCATACGGGAGTTCATTGTTTGAACATACACTTTTAAGATAAGAAGAAAGAGCACGTCTGTTGAATACTTTTGTAAGTGAGTCTAAATTTGATTTTTCTTCTAAGGTTTTTACTTGGTTTGTTAGTTGTGAAATAATTTCATTTGCTTTTTTAACTTCATCACTCATGTGAGTTTGAATTTCATCAAATTTACTTGTAAGTGAAGGTAAATCGATATGTTGTGCATTACATTCCATGAGTGTTCTCTCATGCATCTTAGTAAGTTTTTGTATATTTGCATTTGTATTTGCATATGAAGATAAGCTTTTATTTGCTATGTCTTTGTAGGCATTATGAAATAGAGTCTCTGCAAAACCGGCACTACTCATATCTTCATCACTAACGTTCATGATTAGTTGAGCAGATTCTTGAAGATAATTAGCAACTTGTTCTTTAGTCGCTTCCTCTTCCTCATCTATCATTGCTTGAAGTTCTTTACACATTTCGTTAGCGAGAGATATTAGTTCATCTTTTTGCATAGCTATATCCTAGTAAAATATTCTGGTATTATACTAGGATAAGCATAAAAAAAGCTTTTGTTGAGTAGATATAATATTATTTGTACCTAATCAGAGCTATTTTAGGTGTTTTAATGTAGAATAGCAAAAATTATAAATTTAAGGTTTTATTATGAGTATTTGGAGTCCTACCAGTTGGAGAGAAAAGCCAATTTTACAACAACCAACTTATCCAAACAAAGATGAATTAAACAGAGTTTTAAAAGAGTTAGAGAACTATCCACCACTTGTATTTGCAGGAGAAGCACAGAGACTTAAGAGTCAACTTGCTGATGTGGTAGAAGGAAATGCTTTCTTACTACAAGGTGGAGATTGTGCTGAGAGCTTTAGTGAATTTCATGCTGATAATATCCGTGATACGTTTAAAGCTTTAATGCAGATGGCAGTAGTTATGACATATGCAGGCGGTGTCCCTGTTGTTAAAGTAGGTCGTCTAGGCGGTCAGTTTGCTAAGCCTCGTTCTAGTGATACAGAGACATTTGACGGTATTACACTTGATTCTTACCGTGGTGATATTATTAACGGTGTAGAGTTTACTCCAGAAGCCCGTGTTCCGGATCCAGAACGTATGATTAAAGCTTATAACCAAGCAGCAGCAACTCAAAATCTACTTCGTGCATTTGCTACAGGTGGTTTGGCAGATTTACATCAAGTACATAAATGGAATCTTGCTTTTGCTCATAAAACTGAAGTTTCACAAAAGTATGAAAAATTGGCTCAAGAGATTGAGAATTCTTTAAAGTTTATGCAAGCTTGTGGAATCACATCCAAAACATATAGAAACCTTAGAGAGACAGACTTCTATACATCTCATGAAGCTCTTTTACTTCCATATGAAGAAGCTTTCACTAGAAAAGATTCAATAACAGGTGACTGGTATGATACTTCTGCTCACATGTTATGGATCGGTGATAGAACTCGTCAACTAGATGGTGCACATGTTGAGTACCTAAAAGGTGTTAAAAACCCTATCGGTGTTAAAGCTGGACCAAGTATGGATCCTGAAGACTTAATAAAACTTTGTCATACACTAAATCCTGAAAATGAAGCAGGTCGTCTTAACGTGATCGTTAGAATGGGTGCAAATAAAGTTGGCGAAGGTATGCCAAAACTTATTCGTGCAGTAGAAAAAGAAGGTATGAAAGTATTGTGGAGCTGTGACCCAATGCATGGCAATACTATTAAATCATCAACTAACTATAAAACTCGTCCGGTTGATTCTATATTAACTGAGATGAAACAGTTCTTCCAAGTTCACAAAGCTGAAGGTACTATAGGCGGTGGTGTGCACTTAGAGATGACTGGTAAAAATGTTACAGAGTGTATCGGTGGTTCATTTACTGTAACAGAAGAGGATCTAAGTTCTCGTTACCATACTCACTGTGATCCAAGACTAAACGCTGACCAATCTTTAGAACTTGCATTTTTAATCGCAGATACTTTAAAAGAAGCAAAAAAATAGTATAAAACCTTTTAGATAAACTCTTTCAAGAGTTTATCTCTTCTTCCTTCTCTTGTATAGTTAAAAGTTCTTCAATTTTTTGCTCATATTCCTCTTCTAATTTTCCTAGTTCAGATGCAAGTTGACTTATACCTATATCTTCATAACATTTTGGGTCCCCAAGACATTTATTTTTCTTTTCCATCTGTAGTTCAAGTTCTTCTATCTCTAGAGGTAGCTTTTCTAGTGCAATTTTCTCTTTAAAAGTTAATTTTAGAGTTTTTATTTTTTCTCTTACTTCAACTTTTTCTTCTTTAACACTAGCAGCAGCCTCCATTTCATCAAGCTCTTTTAACTCTTTTTCAAGTTCCAGATATTCTGAGTATTGTTGGTGAGACTCTTCTATGTGTTTGTCTTTTTTAAATATAAATAATTTCTTTGCAATCTTATCTACAAAATATCTATCGTGACTAACAATGATGACAGCTCCGGAGAAGTTTGTTAATTGTTCTTCTAAAATGTTGATGGTTGGAATATCTAAATCATTTGTTGGCTCATCCAAAATCAAGATATCAACATCTTTAGTGAAGAGCAGGGCAAGTGCAATACGATTTTTTTCTCCACCACTAAGTACACCTACTTTTTTCTCTAAAAATTCTCTAGGGAAGAGAAAGTTCTTTAGGTATCCATAGACGTGCATATCTTTACCGCGGACACTTACTCTATCACCGCCGTGAGGACAAAAGGTTTCCATAAGGTTTTTATCATCATCAAGCATCTCTCTATGCTGGTCGAAATATCCTATTTTAAACTCACCCTGCTTGATCTTACCGTTTGTTGGTTTTAAGCGTCCTAGCAGTGCTCTAAGCAGTGTTGATTTACCACTTCCATTTGGACCTACTATGGCTATAACGTCTTTTTGAAGTATGCGAGTTGTAAAGTCTTTTAGCAGTTCTTTATTCCCAAGTGTAAGACATAAATCTTCTACTTCAAAGAGCATTTTTTGTTTGTTGATGCTTTTATCGCGGTTAAAATGTTTCGCTTCGCGTTGAAGCTCTACTGACATCTTTCTTATTTTTGCTGGATTGTTCTTGGCATCATCACGCAAAGTCATAAGTCTCTCTTTACGACCTTCGTTTCTTTTAAGTCTTGCTCTAACACCTCTTGCATACCATGCATTTTCTCTTTTTAGAATGTCAAGTAGATTATCATGCTGTTTTTGCAGTGTTCGGATGTGTTCTGCTTTTTGTGTTAAGTAGTCACTGTAACCACCACTGTACTCTCTTAGGGCGCAATCTTCAACTTCTATACTCTTAGTAGCGATTCTATCTATAAAGTATCTGTCGTGAGATATAAAAACAAGCGTAAATTTTTCTTTTAAAATAAGCTCTTCTAAAAACTCAACCATGTATACATCAAGGTGATTGGTAGGCTCATCAAGTAGTAAAATGTCCGGTTTTTGAAGAAGTAGAGAAGCTAACGCTACACGACGTTGTTCACCACCGCTTAGTAATATTATGGGCTTGTCTTCGTATTGCTTTAAATCAAAATGCTGAATGATACGCTCTATCTTATCATCTAAGTTCCAAGCATTATGATGTTCGATGTAGCGAGATAGATTTTCATGCTCATCAATAAGTTTTTTGTTCTCAAAATCATCTGCTAAAAGTAGTGATAGTTCACTGTATCTATTTTTAGCAATGTTTAATTCTCTTAGTCCATCTTCAACAGCTTCTCTAACTGTATGACCTTCTTTGAAGTTGGGTCTTTGGTCTAGCATCTTGATTTCTAAGTCATTACGCGTGATTCTTTCACCACCATCTTGGTCTAGTGTGCCATTTACTATCTTCATTAGAGTAGATTTACCACTACCATTCTTACCGATGATAACTATACGTTCACCCTCATCTACATGAAAATTCACTTCTGTTAAAATCTTTTGTGCTGAGTAGTGTTTTGAAATATTTTGTAGGTCGATTAATGCCATATAATTTTCAGACTTCTTTAATTAAATTTATCTAATAATATCGAGTATATGGTTAATAGGTGCTTTTATTGCTTAAACTTCCTGTCGTGGAACTTATACCATTTACAGCGTTTTTTATTTTTGATTGAGTAGATGTTATATGTAAATTTTCTTCCGCATTCTTGGCACTCAAAGGTAGCACGGTTTTTAAACTTGTTATATTGGACAAATAGAAAATTTCCTACTTGGTCACCTTTCTTATATACTATTTTTTCATTTTTAGCATAGGCTTTTTCAGCTATCAGTGCATCTTCACGCTGTTTTATCAGCCAAGTAGGTTCTGCATCTTCTTCAAACTCATAGTCCATTTTATTTTCCATTATTTAAAGGGGAGTTTTCCCATAACTACATCGTGAGAGTTTACATACTGCTCACATTTCATACCACCGAGGTTTTCACAGGCTTGCTGCCACTCTTTTGAGTGGCCGTCTTTGTTACTATCTCTTATCCCCAGCTTAAAAATAAGAGCGTGAGCATACTCATGCGCTATAACACTATCGACCATATAGTCCATACTCTCTTGCATCACTTTCTTGTTTAGGTATATTTTTATATCACCATTCTTATAAGCAGTGATTCCATATAGTTTTCCTTTAAATTTGTCTGTCACAATGATGGGAACTCTAAAAGAAAAGCCGTAGTTACTCTGCATTAGTTGAAGTACCTCTTGTTCTTTATCTATAATGCGTTGTTTATAGCTATCTGGTATGTCATTAGTTGAGAAAATATAGTTGTCGTAGTAGTTTTTAGAGAGCATTAAAATAGCGATAACTATAATACTTAAAAAGAATATTTCTAGTTTTTTTGTAAACATATTTTATAGGTTTAACTCTGAGATGCAAGAAACACAGTGAGTTGATTCAGGTAGTAGCATCAGGCGACCAAAGATAATTTTTTCTTCACACTCTGCACAGATACCATAATCATCTCTATCTACTTTTTGAATAGCTGTAAGATTTTGTATGATTTTATCTTTGTTATGTTCTTTTTGCAGTTTAGTCATATTGAGAGTATATCAAAAAAAAATATATATCCGATACCTTGGACAAGAAGGTACCGGAACAGGAGAAAAATATTGCTTACCCAATACCACTATAAGTTGATATTGGGATGAAGAATGAAATGTTTATAAATTAGAAGTCATAAGAAGCTACAGCACGGAAGTGATTCATTTTCTTCTCTGCTGTAGCACTACTATCGTACTCACTAGTTCTAATTGCGTTAAATACTTTTAGCATCCATGCTTTTGTCGGTTTGTAAGCTAGGATAATATCAGCTTCAGTTGCATCATTGTTCGGAGTTAAGTTTGTTGGTTTATAACCAATTGTTTTAGACTTACCGTAGTTAGCATAACTCGCGATTATCTTTAAGCCTTTCATAATTGTATAGTGTCCACCAACTTTGTATGCACTAACATCTTGTCTATAAGCATTACGAGAAAATAGTGAACTAGTATAAGCAGGATCAGCACCCCATGCATTTAAGAAACCACTTTTTGCTAATGAAGTCGCACTGTTCTCTTTATCATTTGACTGATTGTAAGCAGCATAAACAGACCATTTTTTATTGCCTATTTTCGCTTTTGCACCCATCAAGCTATAGTTTAATGTTCCAGCTAGTTTATCACCAACTTCACTTTGCTGCAGATACTGAGCACTTAGTGTAAGGTTTGTACCTTTAACTACAGGAAATTTGTAATCAATATCAGCATAAATCATATTTGCAATATCCCAAGCATAGTAATCCCAAAGAGATATTTTTAAACCCTTAATGCCTTTGTATGTTGCTCCAATTACTGTCATGCCGGCTGTATTGGTAGCAATTCCAGCACCCTCTGCAAGACTGTGAAATTCTGCTTGAACTATACCTCCAGCAGCCTGTGTCTCCATAGGTCTTGCTACACCTGCTGTACCCGTTTTCTCACCGATCAGACTCCAGTCTGTCGCTGCTCTAGAACCGTAAGACATTCTTGTAATATGACCAAGATTAAATGAAAAACCAGTAACTTTTTCTGTACCTAACATGTAGGCATCATAGAAGTTTGGCATTAGAGACCATTTGATCTTTGTAAGTGGTGTATTTAAAATTTGACGCCCACCTTTAAATGAAAGCATCTCGTTTTTATACTCTACGTAAGCTTGACCAAGTTCTGATTTATCTTGTCCTTGTGTAGCTGTAAACATACCAAGTGCATTTTTTTTACCGGCATCCCATTTAGTAAGACCGGTATCGCCATTGATATAAAAAGCAGCTCCAAATTTAAGACCATCCAGAACCTCAGGAGTTACATATTTTAGTGTACCCAAGTAACCACTACCGTCATTTGGTGTCCAAGCATTATCTTTATCACTGATAATGTGCATTGCTTTTAGTTGTCCTGAAACAACTCCGCCGCTTAGTAGTGATGTTTCTTCTACTTTTGGAGCATCTGCTGCTTGAAGAACCATAGTTCCTGCAAGTGCTGCTATTGAGATAGCTATCTTTTTCATTTATTCATCCCTTGTTTTTTTGTAACATAATTGTGACAAACTAATGTCAACTATATGTTAGTCTTTTGTTAACGTAATGTTAATGGCCTACTATTTAACAACAAAAGTCTCTTTTTTAAGAATATAAAACTTCTTAGCAACTTCATCTTTTTCAAGACCAAACTTTTTAAGTGCTTTTGGTTTAACTAAGAAGTATCCTAGTGTTACATGTACTTTGTCACCTTGTTGAAGTTGCTTTTTGTATGTAACTACACGTTTTTCATTTGCTTTTATCATAGTGTCTTTGATGACAGCATCTGCTACCCATGGAGGCGTTGGTTTTCCATCTTTTCCAATAACTCTTACAAATACCTCTGGTTTGAACTTCTCAATTTTAGTATTTCTTTCTACGCTAACACGAAGTTGAGATAGGCGTAGTGGATGCAGAAGTAGGGCGTGTGAGCTTTTGTTGTTTACAGCGACTTCAAAACTGCCTATATTTTTCAAGAACTCTAACCCTATATATTTTGAAAGCATATCTTGATGAGTGTGAGCACCTGGAAAGCCGTGAAAACTGTGTTTTTTAGTCTCTCTTACATTTGAAACAGAGCCATCAACTTTTGGCATATGACATGAGACACAGTTAGCTCTGTCCATCTCGTTGCTTATATTTGTAGAGCAGACATTTAGTTTAGCCTTGTTTTTTTTATGGGAATGGCAACCTATACATACATTTCCATTTTGAAAGTTTTTGTTATCGGATGATGAAGTGTGAAATTCACTCTCAATTGCATTCTTCATAGTTCCAAAGTAGTGTTTTTCTTTTTTAGAAACAACATTTGAGTTTGACATATCACCATGTTTGATAGATTCTATACGGTGACAAAATGCACAAGAGATACCTTCTGTATGTGTAGGATCTGTTGCATCCGGAACACCTTTAGTCCCTTTGCCCATCATATCTTTTATGTTGCTTGCAGTCGGTGTATGACATTTGGCACATTTATATTTGCCCTTTTTCTTATTTACAGGATGTCCATCCCATACAGCCTTATGAATAGGGTCTTTAAAGATTGTAGAGTTTTTATGCATAGCAGTCTCATACTCTTGTGTGATCACAGGGTGACAACTTTTACACTCACTATTTGGAGCAAATTTTGTATTTGCGATTAGTGTTGCGCTTAACGTTAGAAATATCGTTAACAGATATTTTACTTTCATACCGGTCCTTTTGACTTAGATGTAAATTCAATGCAAACTATAAAAAAAAGATATGAATTAGCTATTAATACATTGTTAATAGCTTGTTAATGATTAGAGTTCGATTGTAAAACAGTTATAACCATTCTCATATCTGTATGAAAGAGTGTAGTTGTGCTTTTTGAGTATAGCATCTACGATATAGAGACCCAAGCCAAAACTCTCAGATGATTTCATCTCACCTTTTGTAAATGGCTGAATATAATGCTCTAAACTTTCATCCATCTCATCCCCTCGTGAGCAGAAGTGGATGCCATATTCTTCACACTCTATATAGAAATCATTATTTTGTGAATACTTAAGACCATTGTCAATAAGGTTTTTAAAGACTATTGTAAATAGTTCAAAATTAACATCTAATCTTCTTTTAGAAAAGTTATTTTTAATAGAATCGGGCTCTAAAAAGAGCATATCGGTAGCTTGACCTAAAATATCTGTAATCGGGTAGAGTTTTTTTTGAAGTTTTTGGTCGGTTGCAGTAATCTTTTCAATATGTACAAACTCTTTTAAAAGCAGTTCTAAACGCGTAAATACATTGTTTAGTTTTTCTTTAGCCTTAGACTCTTCTATAAATTCTAGAGCTAGTTTACCACTAGTAATAGGTGTTTTACACTCATGAGTGATGTTTCTTAAAAATATAATTCTTGCATGTAGTATATCTCTGATTTTTTTTGCTGATTTGTTAAACTCATTTGAGACTTCTGCAATCTCATCTTTACGAGTCGAAGTAAAGTCTATATCTATATCTCCCTCTCCAAAACGTCGTATCTGTTGCTGTAGATGCTTTAGTGGATATAGACTAATCGCAATAGATAAAAATAGAATCAACATAATCGCTATAAATGCGGCATATAACCACCAAACATAATCAACATTTATAGACTTTGTGTTTTCATCTTTTAGTAGCATAGTCCCAACTTCAGGCGGGACTATTACATATCTAAAAGAGCCTTGCTCATATAGATGAAAATCACCCTTTGCACAAGAGACTGTGTCAAATTTTTTAAGTCCTTGAATACTTTTATATAGGTTAGAATTATCAACTACAGATATCTTGTCTTTTTTCAAGGCTATAAGCAGCTCATCGTAAGTGCTTTCCCCAATCTTCCATCTCATAACAGACATAGCAACATGATGATAGTGAACACGAAGTTTTTCTCTCTCATTTGTAAACTCATGTTTGTGCATTACTTTAAAAAGGGCTGTAGTAGCTACCAGAGCTAAAATAAAAAATATGATAATTCGCAGTAATATAGAGTGTTTATTCATTTTGCATCATTCTGTAACCAATTCCTCTGACAGATTCAAAGTATTTTGGTTCTCTTGGATTGTCATTTAATTTTGTACGAAGTCTACTGATGATTACATCAATACTTCTATCTCCGCTACTCCAGTTCATGCCATCAACGCTGTCTAAAATTTGCTCACGGGAAAATACTATGCCTCTGTTTAAAAGAAAGAGTTTTAAAACACCAAACTCTGCAACAGTAAGATCAAGTGGTTTATCTTTAAAACAAATCTTCATAGTTGTTTTGTCACAACTAAATTCATGGTCTTCAAAAGTCTCACTTGTGTTTACATTATTATTGGCTCTTCTTAGCTGAACTTGTATTCTTGCAATAAGCTCACGAGTATCAAATGGTTTTGGAAGATAGTCATCAGCACCTTTTTCTAATCCAAGTACTTTATCACTGACATTGTCACGTGCAGACATGATTATGATAGGAACAGTATGTTTTTTACGTATAAGTTCACATAGCATGAGTCCGTCCATTTTTGGAAGAGATAGGTCAAGCAGTATAATTTTATAAGATTTTTCTTCCAGTTGTGCGAGTACTTTAAGTGGATCATTTAAAATATCTACGGTGTAGTCACTGTTAATAAGGTAGCTTGCAAGAAGGTCTGATAAGTCTATATCATCTTCTACGATTAGTATGTCTATTTTTTCTTTCATTATTAAATCTTATTATTAGTTTGTTTAAATAAGATTCTAACGAAATAAGTTTTTTTAATACTTTAATGATAGCTGTTTCTAATAATTTATCACAAAGTTATTACAAAAGTAAACATTTTTTACTCTTTGATGTCTTCATAACACAACTCTTTTGCCGTAAACCAATCCGCAATTCCTTGATCATTGTACTGATATTCTCTCTGTTTTGGCGGTATTACACTGTTTCTGATTTTTGAGCGAATTATTCCCATAATAATAAAACTTAGAAGTAGAGTTGCTATAGCAATAAAGTAGTCATACATCAGCCAAACGATAATGGCAACAATATATATAGAAAATTGTAAGAAAATTCTTAGAAGAAAAGATATCAGCTTACATCTTTTTGAATGGAGTTTTGGAGTTGGCTCCATCATCTCTATAAAATCATTTTCCATAAGTTAACCTCTGTTTATTAGCTGAAAAATTATAGCTAAAATAGATTAACTAGAAAATGACTAAACTTACGTGAGTGTATATGACTAAAACAAGTTGATACAACTTGCTTCTATTAACTTTTTTTTGATAAACTTACGAAAATTTACAAATAAGGACATTAAAATGGCTAAACATCAGTTTCAAACAGAAGCAAATCAAATACTAAACTTAATGATTCACTCACTATACTCGAACAAAGAAATTTTCATACGTGAGTTGGTTTCAAACGCTTCAGATGCACTAGATAAATTAAACATGTTAGTTTTAACTGACGAAAAGTATAAGGATGTGACTTTTACACCTCGTATTGATATCGTAGCAAATAAAGAGGCTAAGACTTTAACAATTAAAGATTCTGGTATCGGTATGAACGAAGAAGATTTGATGAACAACTTAGGTACTATCGCTAAGTCTGGTACTAAAGCATTTTTAGAAAATCTTACTGGTGATCAAAAAGCAGATTCTAATCTTATTGGTCAGTTTGGTGTTGGTTTTTACGCTTGTTTTATGGTAGCTCATAAAGTTGAAGTAACTACTAAAAAAGCCGGTGAAGAGCAGGCATTTTTATGGACAAGTGCAGGTGATGGTGAGTTTGAGGTAGAAAACACTACTCAAGACGGTCATGGTACTACCATTGTTATGCATCTTAATGATGATGAAGAAGAGTTTTTAGAAACGCACAGAATAGAAACTATTATCAAAAAATATTCTAATCACATTCCATTTGCGATTTTTATGGATAAAGACAAATTTATTCCAGCTGTAAAAGATGATGATGATAAAGAGATAGAACCTTCAAAAACTGAGATAGAAAATGTACAAATTAACCGTGCAAACGCACTTTGGACAATCTCAAAATCAGAAATTTCAGATGATGAATATAAAGATTTTTATTCTTCAATCGCTCACTCGTCAGAAGAGCCATTAACTTGGATGCACAATAAAGCTGAAGGTGCAATAGAGTACACGACACTTTTCTATATTCCATCAAAAGCTCCAATGGATATGTTTAGAGTTGATTACCAAACAGGTATCAAGCTTTACATTAACCGTGTATTTATCACTGATGATGAAAAAGAGTTAATGCCTACTTACTTAAGATTTTTACGTGGTGTTATAGATTCTAAGGATTTACCTCTAAATGTATCACGTGAGATTTTACAGTCTAATGCAGTTATGGCTAAGATTAAGAATGCATCTGTTAAAAAAGTACTTTCAGAACTATCTAAAATGGCTAAGAAGAATCCTGCAAAATATGAAGAGTTTTTTGCTGAGTTTGGAAACGTACTTAAAGAGGGTCTTTACAGTGACTTCGGTAACCGTGAGAAAATTTTAGAGCTTATGAAGTTTAATACTCTTAACTCTTCAGAGACTCTGATGATCGAAGATTTTGTTAAAAATGTGGATGAAGATAAAAAAGAGATATATTATATTACTGGTAAGACTTCTCTGGCAATGCTAAAAGCTTCTCCTGCGTTAGAGAGATTTAAAGCTAAAGGTATTGATGTCTTAGTTTTAAATGAAGAAGTTGATACTATTATCTTCCCAATGGTTACTGAATACAAAGAATATAAACTTGTTCACGTTGCAGATGCTAAGTTTGAAGAGAGCGAAGAAGAGAAAAAAGCTGAAGAGGAAGTGGCAAAATCTTACGAAGGTCTTGCAAAAGAGTTTAAAGAAGCACTTGGAGATAGCGTAAAATCAGTTGAGACTACTTCAGATCTGGTTGATTCTCCTGTTAAACTAAAAGAAGATAAAGAAGATCCAGCTTACATGATGGCTCAGATGATGAAACAAATGGGACAAGACACTGGAGCACCTGCACCGGCTCCAATCCTTCAGATCAATCCTAAGCATGAGCTTATACTAAAACTTAAAGATGCAACTGATCAAAACCTTATCAATGACGCAGCGCATGTTTTATTTGATCAAGCAAAACTATTTGATGGTATTGAGCTTGATGATACAGCAGGCTTTATTTCAAGATTAAATAGAATTATCACTAAAGCATTATAATTTTTTTTTATATGAGTGCATAAGTAGCACTCATATACTTATTTCATATTTATAGGACATTTTAATAATTAAAATTACAAAAATATGATATTTTAATTGTATGACTTTAGAAAGAAAACAACAAATCGATGAAGAAAAACAAATCTCTATCGATAAGACTCTAAATAAGAGTACTATATTTCTTCAAGACAATATAAACAACTTACAAATACAGGACTATATTTATAGCCCTAATGAAGCTATTGAAGAGCTAGGTTTAGATGCTAAACTAGTGGATCAGTTAGTAGAAGATTATGTAAGTCAGATTTTAAAATCAGAAGCACTTTTTTTGCATCACTTAGAAGAACTGCAAAATACTATGAAAATATCAAGAGGACTTAATTACACACCTCTAAGAGAACTCGCACATAAAAACCTAGGTGTTGCAAGAAATCTTCGTATAAAAGACGGTATAAAAGTTTTAGAAGAACTTATGAAAAAAAACGATTTGGACTATCTTGCACTATGTGTAGAAGCTTTAAGCGCTTGTGCTGTTAGGTTGAAGCCTAAATGTGCACATGAGACAATAACACTTATTAATATTAAAAATTCTTTATAAAAAACTATCTTTTACTTGCAGATTCAGATACTTTTTCTAGCATACCTTTTGGTATCTTTTTATACACGTGGCCTTTATCTAGTGGAAGAGCAAAAGCTAGTACAATAAATACAAATGAAAAAACTACACCACCTAATATACTAAGGATGAGTTTGAGTTGAAAATCATTCATGTAGAGGCATACCTTAAAATTTATTCAGAGATTTCAATTATAACATGTTAAAATCACATATGCTAAGAAAAATAAATATTTACATTTTTTATATTTTGTTGAGTCTTCCTATAGATGCTAAAGAGCCGACTTTAGCGATATTAAATAACACCATATCAAATGCAATTCAAGAGTTTGGTATAGGTGATTATTCATTTGAATGTAGGTCTTATGGTGTTTTGACACTTGAAAAAATGTACAATACTTCTAAATCTGGATCAAGATGCCAAAACAGTATAGACAGGTTATATAGAAAAAATCCTAAGTTAAAAGATTATACACATAGGCTTTTAGAATATAAGCAAACATATCATCTAGAGATAAAAGAGACTGAATGTGTTTTGTATGCAAAAGGGCAGGTTACACTCTCAGAGCTTCTTCTTGCAGAAGGATTAGCAATAAAGAAACCGATGTTTAAAGATGAAGAGTTCGAAAGCTATTTTACCTTGGCACAGAGAAAAGCCAAGATAGAAAATAAGGGATTATGGGCAGAAAAGATTTTTAATAGTTGTATAGAAGAGTTATATAAATAGTCTAATTATTGTTGTTGGTCATATAGACCCAAAACTCTTTGTGCGTATAACCCTTGTTAAGGAAATATAACTGAAGAATTGTTACTCTATATAGAGTGATAAGCATTTTTGCAAAAGGGATAAAAAGACTCAGGCTTACTAAAAGAGATTGTTCTTTATCCCCTTTAGATTCTATCATTTCCTGCATACCTATGTTTTTACTAAGGTATACCCCAAAAAGTATGGAAAACAGAAAGTTTAATGTAAGTCCAAAAATTATATACGCTACGAAGTCTTGTTCATGCATTCCAGCTATCATTCTTATCCTTATTTATATCTCATACAGTTTGAACAAGTCCAAATTATATTTAGTCACTAAAGCTTCGCTACTTGTCGAGAGGTTTTATTGATTTTGAATTTTATCAAAATTATTCTTTTTTACTCATAAGCTTTTATTTTATTTTTTGTATAAAAGGTTCCAAAAGGGATAAGTGAAGCTACAAAAAAAATGATATTTTCACTAAAATCCCATTTGCTGTCTTTCCATGCTTTTACTAGCAAGAGACAAAAAAGTATAAAAAGAATACCATGAATCATACCTGCAATTTTTACTGCCATAGGATAGCCAAATGCGTATTTCATTGGCATTGCAATAAAAAGAAGAAGAAGATATGAATATCCTTCTATTGAGTTGATCTGTCCGAATTTTTTTACACTGTTTTTCATGATTATTATCTTTTTATAAAATTTATAACGGAAGTATATAATCAAAAAGTAACAATTGCACAACTTTAAAAAATTACAAAACAATTGAAAACTTCGTTTAAACATCTTTACACTATACTCTTTGCAAAATTGTAACAAAGGTAAATCTATGGAAACTAACCTAGTATTAGAAGGTTTTAAGTTTATGGGATTAGGAATGGGAACAGTTCTTCTATTCTTGGTTATTATGATTGTGTGCATGAATATCATGTCATATATTGTACATAAATTTTTCCCTGAACCAAAAGCAAGTTTAGAACCAGCAGTGAATACAGCAAAAGATAATAAGAAAATAATTGCAGCAATAACTGCAGCAATATCTCATCATAGAGAAGGTTAAGGATTATAATGGCTAAAAAATTTATAGATGTAATGGACACAACTTTTAGAGATGGTTTTCAATCGGTTTTTGGTGGTCGCGTACTGATGGATGACTTTTTTCCAGCAGTAGAAGCAGCAAAAAGAGCAGGTATTAATCACTTTGAATTCGGTGGTGGAGCAAGATTTCAATCTTTATACTTCTACCTAAGAGAAGATGCTTTTGAAATGATGGACAAGTTCCGTAAAATTGTTGGTCCGGATGCGAATCTCCAGACTCTAGCTCGTGGTGTTAATACCGTAATGTTAGACACAGGTAGTAAAGAGTTGATTGATCTTCATGCAAAAATGTTTAAAAAGCACGGTACAACTACAATTAGAAACTTTGATGCACTTAATGATGTTGAAAACTTAAAATATTCAGGTGAGAGAATTGCTCATCACGGGCTTAAGCACGAAGTTGTTGTTACAATGATGGATCTTCCTCCAGGATGTCATGGTGCACATACAACAGAATTTTATGAGAAAACTCTTCGTGAGATTTTAGATAGCGGTATCCCATATGATAGCATCTGTTTTAAAGATGCTTCTGGTACTTCAAACCCTCAGAAAGTTTTTGATACTATTAAAATGGCTCGTAAACTAATCCCAGAAGGAACTCATTTACGTCTTCATACTCATGAGACTGCCGGTGTATCTGTTTCTGCTTATATGGCAGCTTTAGAAGCTGGCGTTGATGGTATAGATATGGCTGCTGCTCCAGTTTCTGGTGGAACAAGTCAACCTGATATCTTAACTATGCTTCATGCTACAAAAGGTATGGATTATGACCTTGGTGGCTTAGAAATTGACAAAGTATTGACTTATGAAAAAGAGTTACAGCATTGTTTATCTGACTATTTTATGCCTCCTGAAGCGACAATGGTTTCTCCAATTATTCCATTCTCACCAATGCCAGGTGGTGCATTAACTGCAAATACGCAAATGATGCGTGACAACGACATCTTAGATAAATTTCCAGAAGTTATTGCTGCAATGACAGAGGTAGTTGAAAAAGGTGGTTATGGTACATCTGTAACTCCTGTTTCTCAATTCTATTTCCAGCAAGCACTTAATAATGTAATGCAAGGTCCTTGGAAAGCTATAGCTCCTGGTTATGGAAAAATGGTTCTTGGTTATTTTGGTAAGACTCCAGTTGCTCCAGACCCAGAAGTTGTTAGAATTGCTTCAGAAAAATTGGGCTTAGAACCAACAACAGAAAAAGCTCTTGATTTAGCTAATGCTGATGAGAGTAAATCTTTAGAGACTTGGATCAATAAGCTTAAAGAAGAAGATATAGAAATAACAGAAGAAAATATATTTATTGCAGCTGCTTGTCAAGAGAAAGGTATCGCTTTCCTAAAAGGCAAGGGTGAGTTTAATGTTCGTAAAATATCAGAAATGAAAAAAGAAAGTGAAGGAAGTTTTAATATGGGTAGTGGAAATTATACAGTTGTAGTAGATGGTCAGAAGTTTAGTGTTCAGGTTGCAGAAGGCGACGCAAATATTCAAGTAACTGCAGTAGATGGAGAGAGTGTAGCTCCAGCTTCAGTAGCAAAAACTTCTGGTGATGAAGTTTCAATTAAAGCGCTTCTTCCGGGTAACGTTTGGAAAATTGTTGCTAATCCGGGTCAAAGCGTAAACGAAGGTGATGTAATCATGATTTTAGAGTCTATGAAAATGGAAATTGATGTTGTTGCACCTCGTGGCGGCGTTATTAAGTCTATCAATGTTGCAACAAACGACAAGGTAGTAGAAGGTCAAGTCGTAGCAGTATTAGGATAAATAGATGAAATCTTTTGTTATAAAATTACTTGCACTGATGCTTTTTAGCTTTGGTGCATTACACGCTAGTGCTCCTGCACCAACTGAGGCTCTTTCAGCACATCAAGAGGAGACTTATAAAACTAAACCATTTACTGAAATGGTTGGTGGTTTTTTAAAATCAACAGGTATTAATGCCCTGATTAACCCTGATCCAAATGAGAAGAATGCTCATGGTGAAGATATGAGTAACTTTCATAAGTCTTGGGGACGCGTACTTATGATTTTGCTTACATTTTTCCTATTTTGGTTAGCTATTAGAAAAGGATTTGAGCCATTATTATTACTGCCGATCGCTTTTGGTGGTCTTTTAGCCAACATTCCAGTTGCAAATATTGCAGGTGCTCATGGCTTTTTAGGTGTTATATATAATATGGGTCTATCAAATGAGATGTTTCCAATCATCATATTTATGGGTGTTGGAGCAATGACTGACTTTGGTCCACTTCTTTCAAACCCTAAAACAGCACTTCTTGGTGGCGCTGCACAGTTTGGTATTTTTGGAACACTTGTTGGAGCTGTTGCATTATCTCAAATGGGTTTTGTTGATTTTACTCTTCAACAAGCAAGTGCGATTTCTATTATTGGTGGAGCTGATGGTCCGACATCTATCTTTATCGCGACTAAACTTGCACCTGAGCTTCTAGGAGCAATTGCAGTTGCATCTTATTCATATATGGCTATGGTTCCTATTATTCAACCCCCTATCATGAAAGCATTAACAACTGATGCAGAGAGAAAAATTAAAATGACTACACTTCGTCATGTATCTCGTTTAGAGAAGTTAGTTTTTCCTGTAATGGTTCTTAGTCTTGCTATTTTAGTTCTACCGGAATCAACACCACTAATTGGTGCATTTATGTTTGGTAACTTCTTAAAAGAGTCTGGTGTTGTTGAGCGTCTTAATGATACTCTTCAAAATGCACTAATTAACATTGTAACTATTTTCCTAGGTCTTGGTGTTGGTTCAAAACTGGCAGCTGATCAGTTCTTAGTTCCAGATACAATGTTTATTATGGCTCTTGGTATTATTGCGTTCTCTGTAGGTACTGCAGCGGGTGTTATTATGGCTAAGATTATGAACCTGTTCCCAGGACATAAGATTAATCCATTAATCGGTTCTGCTGGTGTATCTGCTGTTCCAATGGCAGCTCGTGTATCAAATAAAGTCGGTATGGAGTATGACCGTTCTAACATGCTTCTGATGCACGCAATGGGTCCAAATGTTGCAGGTGTTATCGGTTCAGCAGTTGCTGCGGGTGTACTTATCTCTTTATTTCAATAACTAACTATTTAGTTATTACTATTCATCCATTTGGATGAATAGTAGAATCTCTTTTTATTAAAAAAATTCAATCTCTCCAGACTCTAGTTCATCTTCTGTAAATATTGATATGATTTGACGTATACTAAGCGTTGTAGGATCATGAATATGATGAGAATTTTTCATAGCAATACTCTCTACACTAAACCTATCAACATAACGATGCATGTCAGAACTAACCGCATCAAAAAGACTAAATACACTATCACTGTCACTTGTTAAAACATTCATAAACTCATCTGTGTGCTCACTTAATGCCTGTGAAAGCTCATCCATACTTGCTGCTAATGAGTCTAAATATGGTGAATATCTAAGCAGTAAAGAAGATGTCTTAGAGAATATTTTTGCAATTTCTAAAATATCATCTTTATTTGAATGCATAAGTGCAAGAGAAATATATTCGGATATCTCATTAAAATATTCTAGTAAATCATCGGCATCATCTTTCAAAAATACTACATTCTCGTCACCTTCATCATCATCTTTTTCGAAATACTCTGGCATGATCTCATCAGTTTGAGTCTCTTCATCATTTGAAGTTGCCATTTTCAATAATTTCTCAACTTGAGCGTGTTTTGTATCTATAGTGTTGTTTTTAGATTTTATCTCTTTTAATTGTTTCTCTAACTCTTCATTCTTTTCATTTAACTCATTAACTAATTCTATATTTTGTATCTGAGTATATGCATCTCTGCTTATTGGGTATAGAGTATTAATAACTTCATTTTGAATGATTGGCTTTAATATGAAGCTGTTTATTCCTGCTTTTACCAAGTCAATTAATATATCAGACTCATTATGTGCGGATATAGCAACAATCTTTTGTTCTGTATTTATCTCTTTAATCTTAAATATCATTTCTATACCATTCATCTTTGGCATATTTATATCTGTAATCACCATATCGTACTGTTTTTTGTTGTATAGAGCTAGACCTTCTTCTCCGTCGCATGCTGAATCAATCTCTTTAAAAAAAGGCTCAAACAGAAAAACTGTACTCTCTCTTAATTGTGAGTCATCCTCAACGTATAAAACAGTTAGATGCTTCGTATACTGTCTTAAATCTTTTGCACTGTACATATTAATCCTTTTTTTTTGATTTGGGGATACTTATAATAAACTCTGCACCATTATAAGCTTTGGAATTGTTAACACTTAAGCTTCCATTTACATGATGCTCTATGATTGTTTTTGCCATATGAAGTCCAAGCCCGGTTCCATTTTTTTCATTTTTTGTTGAAAAGTATGGCAAAAATATGTTATTAATTATATCATCCGGAATACCACCCGCATTATCAGCAATACTTACTATAATATTATCAGCATCTTGTGTTATATGAATAGATATTTTTGCCTCATCAGTTCCTTTGTCCAATAGGGCATCTACAGCATTGTTTATTATGCTTATGAAGACTTGTTTTAACTCACCTTCAAATGTATAAACTTCTCTGTTGTCAACCTCTGCACACTTATAATCTACTTTTATATTGTTTCCATTAGGATTAAGTATTCTAAGTACACTATCCATTGCATCGCAGATATCAATAATAGTTTTTTTGTTGTCAGGACGATAAAAGTTTCTAAAATCATTTACTGTTTTTGAAAGAAATATAGCCATATTCTCAATCTTGTCAAATGCTTTATTAAAGTCAGAAGTAATAGATAAGATAGGATTTTCTTCATCATCATAGATACCAAGATCAAGCCTCGTTTTTAGTCCTGATAAGGTTGTTGTTATAGAAGATAGCGGTTGTCTCCATTGATGCGATATCATAGATATCATCTCACCTGTTTGAGCAAGTTTTGATTGTTGAATCAGCATCTGCTCCTGATCTTGTTTCTCTTTTGTTATTTTGACTATCTCTTTGTTTAATTCATTTGCCTGTTCTTGCAGTTGTTTTGCCTGTAAAACAATTGAAATTTGTTCCATACTTACATGCATGAAGTTATTTATCGTAAAAGGTTTTACAATAAAACCGGAAATATTCAAAGAGAGTAAATCCATCAGTTTATCAGATTCATTACTGGCTGAGATTACAATGAATTTTTGTTTTGGATTTATCTCTTTGATTTTTTTTATTAATTCTATACCATGCATACCCGGCATATTGAGATCCGTATATATTATGTCATATTTATTTTGTTTAAACATCTCAAGTGCTTCTGCCCCACTGTTTGCTATGTCTACGGACTCAAAAAAACGTTGTGCTATCTCTTTGTAATATTTTGTGAGTTCAACTTCATCATCTACCATTAGTATGGAGATATTCAAACACATTTGCTTAAACTGTTTTATATCTTCTAAGTTAATATTCATAAAACATCCTATAGTAGCTTTGTTGATGGAATGGAGAAGTAAAACCCTTGATACTCGTCTATTCCTAACTCTTTTAGTGCAAGAAAAATCTCTTGTGTACTAACAAACTCTGCAATTACTTTGATGTCTAACTTATGTGAAAACTCACAAATAGCTTTTATAAGAGTATATGTACGATCGTCTTCTAATATATTTTTTGTTAAAGAAGCATCTATTTTAATAAAATCAGGATCTAGTTTTAAAATATGTTCAAAGTTTGAATATCCGGATCCAAAATCATCTATTGCTATCCTAACACCTTTATCTCTAAACTCCTTTAGCACATTTATAACTAATTCATAGTCACTTACTGTCTCACTCTCTAATATTTCCAGTATTAGTCTGTTTTCTACTCCGTGCTTTTGTATTTGTTCATGTAGGAACTCAACTCTTAGTGAGTCTGATAAGTCCTCAAAAGATAAGTTGATAGAAAAATCTATATCTTTATCCTGCATAAATAAAAATGTTTTTTGGACCATTATTCTTGTTAATTTATTATACTGTCTTGTATTTACCGCAGCATCCAGAAAGAAGAATGGTGATATTAATTTTTCTTCACCATTATCGTCCTGTTTTAGACGCATTAGACTTTCATATTTGACAATATTTTGAGACATGTCTACTATACCTTGAAATACAGGTATAATAGAATCATTCTTTAGAGCAGACTTTATCTCTTTTTTCCAGTATAGATCGTTTATAAGTCTTTTGGAAGTATCCATTTCTTCACTATATAAAGCAATTGTCAAGTTATTTTTTTTTGCATGTTTTAGTGCCATATCTGCTTTGATATATGGGCGTTCTTCATTTACACTAGCGCCTATAGTTACTTCAATTTCTATATCTTCTTCTATCTCCTCAAGATATATTTTTATACTTTCAAAATGATTTAATAGTTTTTCTTTTTGCACATCAAAACTCTCTTGGATAGAAGAAGCTTTGTCTCTTTGAAGTACAAAACCATCTCCATAAACTCTATAAACTGTGTAGTTATTATTTTGATTGAAGTCTTGTAAGTTCTGAGCAAATTTTTTCAAAATTGTATTTCCAGACTTTAGTCCATAGATGTCGTTGAATTTTTGAAAGCCATTAATATCTATTAAAAAAATTGTCTCATTAGAGCTTGAACCAATGTTTTTCATCATAAAAGTATGATTTCTAAGATTAGTCAAACTGTCATGATATAGTCTATGCTCTAGTTCTGCTGTTCTCTCTTGTACCTTAGCTTCTAGATTTGCATTAGATGATTCTAGTTCTATTTGGTAGTTTTGTATCTCTTTTTGAAGGTGGATTTTCTCAACAGATTTTAAAAGAGTATCTGTAAATTGGCTTATTTCAAGAGGTTTTAGCAGGTAGCCGTCTATGCCTATCTGGATGCTAGATATAAAATAATTTTCCTCATTATGCGCGGAGAGAATAAGTATGGGAATAGATTTGTTTATGCTTTTAATCTCTTTTGCCATCTCTAAACCATTCATCTTTGGCATGTTAATGTCTGTTAATATCATATCAAATTCATTCTCTTTAAACTTTGCTAAACCATCTTCTCCATCTGCAGCGACTGTAATTGATTTGAAAAAACGTTTCAGCATCTCCATAGTAAATTGTCTTGCTTCTTCATTGTCTTCTACATATAGTATATTTAAATCATTACATAAAACTACACATTCTTGGATTCTATTGTGCATCTTGACTCTCCTTTGTGTCTATTGGAAGAGCAATTGTAAACCTTGCTCCATACTCACTGTTTTCTACTTTTAAACTGCCTTTACAGTGATCTTCTATAATAGTTTTAGACATATATAGTCCAAGTCCAGTTCCGTCTTTTGCTGTTTTAGTGCTAAAGTAAGGCTCAAATATACTGTTTAATATATCTTCTGGTACTCCACCAGCATTATCTTCCAATATTAAGTAAGCATTTTCATCATCTTTATGTCCACTTATGCATATAGAAGCATCTTTTATCTCTTTTTCCAATAGAATATCTTCTGCATTTTTTAGTATATTCAGTATTACTTGTTTTACTTCATTTGGATAGGTGTTTACACTGATATTTTCATCTAGTTCCAATTTTATTTTTATATTTTTAGTCTTAAGTGTTGGTCCAATAATCCCAATACTACTCTTTATTAACTCTTTAACAGTTACTTTTTTTATGCTTTTTTCTTCTTTGAAAAAACCTCTAAAATCATCTATAGTTGAAGATAGATGCTGAGATAATTCATTTATAGATTCTAATCTTTCTTGAAAAAAATCTGCTTTATATTGATCCATCATAATATCAATACTTAAAGTTCCGGATATGGCAGATATAGAAGCCAATGGTTGACGCCACTGATGGGCTATCATGCTAATCATTTCTCCCATTTGAGCTAAGCGAGACTGTTGTAACATATGTGATGATTGTTCTTCATTCTTTTTAACTTCTTCTTTTACACGCTGTTCTAGAGACATATTAAGAGATTCCAAGTCATTTTCAAGCTTTTTCATATTTGTAATATCATGCCAAACTATATGTGTCACTTCCTCACCTTTAATAATGAACTTAGTACGTATGACATCAACCATTATATGTTTAGAGTCTAATGTAACATACTCCCACTCAAAACGTGTAGTATTTTCATCGGCAATAATGTCTTTTTTAAGAGAGGATAGTTGACCATCTGGTTGAAACTCTGGAGAAAAATCCATGGGTGACTTATTTTTAATGTCACTTTTGCTTTTTAATTTTAAAAGAGTCAGCGCAGCTTCATTACAGTCTGTAAAGACACTGTTTTTCATCAGCAATGTTGCATTTGCAGATTGGTAAAAAAGTGTTTCATAGACCTCTTTTTGTTCAGCAACTAAATCAAGGTTTTCTTTATATGATAGAGTTAGATATAGACGACTATAAAATTCCCCATTGCTAAATGGTTTATTTAAGTAGTCATTTGCTCCATGCTTCATGCAGTCAACAATGGTTGATTGCGCATTAACTGATGATATAACAATTATTGGAATCTCTTTTAGCTCATAGTTGTTTCTGATACTCTTAATAAGCTCCAGACCATTTATATTAGGCATCTCATAGTCTGTTATAATAAGGTTTATATTAATGTTATTATTGAGTATATCCAATGCTTTTTGTCCATCTTCAGCTTCAAGGACGTTAAACTTATGTCTTTGTAGTAAGTTTGATATAATTGATCGAAACAGGGCAGAGTCATCAACTATTAGTATTGTTTCGTGTTTATTGATCTCAAGTCTTTTTACAAGTTTTACAGTATCCTCAGCATTGGAGAGTGATAACTTATCAATATAGTCTACGACATCTTCTTTTACAAGCTTTTCTCTGATTTTAGGATCTTCTTCACCACTGAGTAAAACAACTGAAATCTCTTTTCTTATTACATACCGAACTACAGATTCCGGATTGTCACTACTATCTAAAGATATAAGTGCTAAATCTACGTATGTTTTTTCTTTTAAAAGATCTTTTAGTTCTTTAAATGAACTTACACTTAGAACTTCATAACCAAGCGGAGCTATCAAGTTTTTATAATAAAGTTGAATTGTTTTACTCTCTTCAACTATGACAGCAGTCTTTTTGTCAAGCATATTAGTTGTCTCCGATTTTATCATTGGCAAAACTAGTCAGTAACTCTATAAGTTTTGAAAGCTTTAGGGGTTTTTCTAAGTAGTCTGTAACACCGGCATGGTTTGCAGAGTCTTTAAAGGAACACTCATTATGCGCTGAAAGTAATATTATTGGTACATCGCTATTTAAATCTCTGATGTTTTTACTCATCTCTATACCATTCATTTTAGGCATATTTATATCTGACATTATTAAAGAAATATCTTTTGCTTTAAAAAGTTCCAATGCTTCTTCTCCATTTTCACAAACATTTATATTCTTAAAAAATCTACTCAACAACTCCATGGTAAATTGTCTGGCTTCTTCGTTGTCTTCAACATAAAGCAGTTTTATATTATTGCAATATGAGAGTATTTCATTCATTGGATTATTCATAATTCTTCTCCGTCAGAAAATATGGGTAGTATTATTGTAAAAGAAGCACCATTGTGAGTGTTGTTTAGTAAAAGTTTTCCTCTGCAGTGTTCTTGAATAATTGTTTTTGACATATATAGTCCAAGTCCTGTTCCATCCTTTTCTTTCTTTGTACTAAAATATGGATCGAAAACTTTATCAACGATATCTTCAGGTATTCCACCTGCATTGTCTTCTATATTTATACAGACTTGAGAATCTTTAGTATATACATTTATCCAAATTTTGGCTTCTTCTATATGTTTTTCTAAAAGTATATCTTCAGAGTTTTTTATAAGATTTAGAAGAACCTGCTTTATTTCATTCAGGTGGCTTTTGATTTTTGGTTTACCTTCATGATTAATAATTAGGTTGATGTTTTTATTTCTTAGTGTTTGACCAATAATTGCTATTGATTCATCGATGATAGTCTTAACTTCAGAGATTTCTTCCTTTTTGTCATCTTTAAAGAAAGTTCGAAAGTCATCTATAGTTGAAGATAGATGCTGGGATAACTCACTAATAGCTTCAAGTCTGTCTTTAAAGAATTTATTATTGTAATTATCCATCATAAGGTCAAGTGTTAGTGTCCCTGATATGGCAGAAATGGAAGCTAGAGGTTGTCTCCATTGATGGGCTATCATACTAATCATTTCCCCCATCTGAGCTAAACGAGACTGTTGTAACATATATCCCGTCTTTTCATTGTTTTTTTCTATCTCTAAAGCTACTCTGTTCTCCAAAGTACTTGATAGTTCTTCAAATGCTTTTGTTACAGTGGTTTCTTCATTGATAACGTTGTAGCCAATAATAACTCCGTTTTTGTCAATATCAGGAGATATATTTGCATTTACCCAGAAAAAACTTCCATCTTTTTTTCTGTTTTTTATCTCTCCTGTCCATGTCTTTCCGCTCTCAATAGTTTTCCATATCTCTAAAAAAATACTTCGTGGCATATCAGAATGATTAATAAAGGTGTGTTTTTTACCAAGTAGCTCTTCTGCACTATATCCAGATATATTTTGAAAAGCTTTACTCACATAGATAATATTACCTTGCGTATTCATTTTGGATGCAATGATGTTTTTGTCAAAAGAGTCTAACAGTCTACGAACTTCATCTGTAATCTCAACAAGAGAACGATTACTTTTTATAATATTGTCGTATGGAAGTAGAAGATAGTTTAGCAGTGTGTGAAAAGAGTTATAGAGTTGCCCCAACTGATCAGGTCTATTTTTCAAGTCGATAGTGTCTTCAGTATTTAGTATGGAAAAATCACCTTTGTTTATCTTCTCAGACATCCTAATGAGTATATTTAGTGGATCTACAATACTTTTAATGATGGTAATAGCAATGATCGAACTAAGTAAAACTACAAATACAAGAGCAATAATGAGTAGATTAATTGTGCTTTTTTCGTTTTTTTGAGCAACATTTAAAAAATCACTCGCTCTATTATTAGAATACTCACCCAACAAATGCATCTCTTTATGAAGGGACTGCATAAGTTTATATCCGTTTGTATTCATAAACAGTTGAGCTTCCTCTATATTTCCTTCTTTGATCATTTGAATTACATTTGTTCGTATAGGAACAGTGCTTTTATATATTTCATATGCTTTTCTTACATCTGATTTGGAACCAAGATATCTATCGAGTATGATTCCAAAATGTTTTTCTATATTTTTGTCATGTAAATTTACTTTTATAATTTGTCCATCAATAAAGAATTCGTTTTTATTGATCATCATAGAGAGCACGGCAGCGTGAATAGTCATCATATCAGCGTGTATATCTTTTACTGAGTTGTTTACTGTATATGGATGGTTAAACATATCTTTGGTTATGTTTGAACCCTCTTTAAACTCTAAAATTACAAAGATGCCTAAAAATACAGTAATGAGAGTGATTAATGAAAAGCCAAGACCTAGTCTTTTTCCAACTGTTATTTTATAGAAATTCAATGCACTCTCCTTTTTTAAAATTATTATTGTGTAGTATTGAGTTTTTTAAATTCTCGTATTAACTCCATTTTATCTTGAGTAATATTATCCTTATTAGCAGATCCACTGTCAAATAAAGACATAAGATTTAAATCAGTAACATCTCTTGATTTTAAAATTGGGTGTCTTTTTATACCTTTATGATTTTCTATCTTTGTATGAAAGAGTGTCCCAAAACTTTTTATTACATGTTCGTACCAGGATTCTGAGTCTGAACTATAAAGGAATTCCTTATGTTCTAGTAGTAATTTATCCATATTAAACTTTTCATTAAACTCATCCAGTGTATCTACACCAAAAAATTCTAAGAATCGCTTGTTTGGCAGTATAAAATTTCCTTCAAACATCATTACGGCTATGTTGTTTTGATAGTTGAAAATGTTTTGAGGCTGATTTAAAAGCAGACGACGATTTTCTTCTTTATTAATTGATAAGATTGTGTCGTAAAGGACATTGTTCATTTTTGGCATGTTAATATCTGTGATAACAATTTTCAGTTCATGCTCTAGAAATTTTCTATAGCCTTCTTTACCATCATTTGCAATGATAAAATTGTCGCTTACTCTCTCAAATAATTTTTGTATATTATCACATAGTCCAAGGTTGTCTTCTACATATAACAGTTTAATGTCCGCCAAAAGTTTTTCAATTGTCTTTATCCTATCGCCAACCACTTTAGCCCCCTATATGCAGTACTTTATGGAATAAAATACATTATACATATATTAAAATTACTTATTACTTAAGCGAAAATATAATCACTTAAACGTGATATTAGATTAAAAATAATATATAAAAAATTATGATTTTATGAAAAAGTCGTAGGAGAAAAATTAGCTTGTCTACAAAGAGACAAGCTAGATGTGGTAGTTAACTATGAGTATTCATTACTTCTATAATGAGTGGTATTACATTATGGCTTTTAGTTTTATCTATAAAGCCACTTGCACCAAGCATTTCTGCTTCCCTCTTGTTGTTTTCCCCAGTCATAGAGCTGTTTACGATAATAGGTATATTTTTAGTGGTAACATTTTTTCTTAATGTTTGAATTACAGTAAAACCTGACATCTCTGGCATCTCGATATCTGTAATAATAGCCGGAATTATTGAAGGATCTTTCATCTCAAAAATATAATCAACCAGTTTTTTCCCATTATCAAAGAGTTTCATCTGAATGCCAGCATTCTTAAAAATCTGGATTAGGTGTCTTTGTGCTGTTTTGGAGTCTTCCGCAATTAGCACTTCTCCATTAATAAGTTTTGTAGGCATATTCAAGTCTTTGATATTCTCAGGTGATTCATGTACATTAACCATTGCCTGAGGAACTACATCTGCTAATAGTTTCTCATAGTCCAAAATAAGACATAGGCTACCATCTTCAAGTCTGGTATCATTCATTACAACGCCATCATCTTTTAGTCTATAGCTATCTGGTGCATGCATTTCATTCCAGTTTTTCTTTATAACTCTATATGCAGACATGATTCTAAGACCTATGATAATTCCATTGAAGTCACAGATGAGTATGTTTGATAGAGCTATTTCTTCTTTGGTTAGAGTTGTTCCTAACCATTCAGGAAGATTCAATATTGGGATCTGAAGTCCACGAAGTATAATCGTTCCTTCAAGAAGAGGATGAGCTGACGGAATTTGAGTCATAAAATGATTTTTAGACTCAACAACTTCTCTTGTTTTAAAAACATTGATCGCATAAAAAGCAGAACCTTCTTCGTTATTAATCCTAAAAACTAAAAGTTGAAGTTCATTGTTTTTTGCTAGATTTGTAGTTGAATCTACCTTGGACAAAACAGACATATGTACCCTTTAATTAAAACTTCTTAAATAGTACCAAAAATAAAATGAAATTATGCTTGAATGTTAATAATGAAATGGTAAAATATCTTCAATTTTAATAAAGGTATTAAGAAGTGAAAATTTTAACAATTTTATTTTTAACGTTTACTTTGTCGTTTGCTAAAGTCTATTATTCAAAAGTTGAGCCATATGAGGTTAGGGATATCTCATCAAATGTTTCTGGTTTAGTCATATTTATAGATGAGAATATGATAGGTAAGAAGTTGACATCTAAGGCTTATCTTCGCATAGACTCTGAGCTTGATTCTAAAGAACTTATTTTTATAAAAGAAAAGTTGGAGTATCTAAGAGAGATAGTTAGTGTAAACAAAAACGTTTTAGTTAATCTAGAAAAATCTCTCAATAGAAAAAGAGGTAACTATAAACGTATAGAAGACCTGAAATTTAAATCAGTTGTTGAAAAAGACAAAGAGTATCATGAACTTATATCTAGTGAAAACCTTTATCTAAGTACACAAAAAGAGATACAAAACTTAAAAGTTCAAATCACAGATTTAAAATTAAGAGAGGCCCATCTTCAAAGAAGCATCAAAGATAAATATCTTAGTGATGAGGGTTTTGTACTTTATGAGATCTCAGTTAAAGTAGGGCAGGTTGTAGGCATCTCAACACCTCTTGCAAAAGTAGCTGATATTTCAAGAGCTAAACTTACCATTTATCTTGACGAGTCAGACGTAGCAGATGCAAAAAATAAAGTTGTATATATAAATGGTGAAAAAACATCATATAAAATCTCAAGAGCACTAAATATAGCAGATTCTAAAAACATTTCAAAGTATATGGCTCAGATCATCATAGATTCTCCAAAGCTTTTCTCGAAGCTTTCTACGGTTGAGCTAAAAGATAAATAAATGTTGAGTAATATAACTGCATGTCCACTTGATTGTTATGATGCTTGTGGAATCTCATATGAAGATTCAAAGATAAAGCCTTTAAAAATAGGTCACACAAGTGGTTTTTTATGTCCACATATGAACCACTACGAAAAATATGAAACGATTCAAACACCTAGATACAAAGGTAAAGAAATCACTATGGAAGGTGCATTGATTCACTTGGCTCAGATGCTGCGTGAGTCAAATCCAAGTGAGATTTTGCATTATAGAGGAAGTGGGAACTTTGCTCTGATGCAAGAAGTAAGTGATCACTTTTTCTCTTCTTACGGTGCTACTTTAACTGAGGGGAGTCTTTGTGACGGAGCAGGTGAAGCCGGAATCATAGAAGGAAGAGGCTCAAACAAAAATATGCCTTTATCAGAGATAGAGAAGTCTGAAGTAGTTATATTTTGGGGTAGAAATCCACATACAACATCAAGTCATCTCCTACCTCTTATAAAAGATAAGAAGATTATCGTCATTGATCCTGTAAAAACAAAAATAGCAAAAATGGCAGACCTGCACATGCAGATAAAACCAAGAGGTGATCTCCACCTTGCTATGTTGTTTAGCAGGTTTTTACATATTGACCACGGTTGTGACATAGAGTACCTTGATAAACATGCAACTGAGTATGAAGAATTTTATGAACTTACTCAGACTATTCGCATCAAGGCTACTTTAGATGAGATAGGTATTACTTTAGGTCAAATAGGTGAAGTAATTGAACTTATCAAAGACAAAAAAGTAGCCATAGTCTGTGGTGTAGGTATACAAAAATATAGAGAGGGTGCAGATATCATAAGAGCTATTGATGCTTTTGCTGTCATGCTTGGACTCTTTGGCAGAGAAGGCTGTGGAGTATCTTACCTTGGTTCTTCAAGAGAACATATCTCTTCGCCATTCAATAAAAAAGCAAAGAGAGTATCTAAAGTAAATACAGAGTTTTCCAATTTTAAGACTGTATTTATACAGGGTGCAAACCCACTATCTCAGATGCCGGACTCTTTAAGGGTTAAAAAATCTATATCAGATACTCAAAATGTAATCTATTTTGGGCTATATGAAAATGAGACAAGTGAAATCGCTGACTTGATTATTCCGGCCAAGAGCTTCTTGTCAAAATATGATGTTAGAACATCATATTCTCATAATGCCATGATGTTTATGGATAAAGTTACTGAGAGCGAGACAGGGATAAGCGAATATGACTTAAGTGCTTATCTTTGTAAGTATTTCAACATTGACATAGAGAGTGAAGAGTTTTATCTAAATCATTTTAAAGATTGTTCAGTTGAAAAAGATGATGGCATCTGGCATGTAAAGCAAAGAGAAGAAGTTCCGTATCAAGATGGTTTTGATACTGATGATGGGGAGTTCTTATTTTTGGATGAGTTTGAAAATAACTTAGAAAAAACTGATATGCTTCACCTTATAACTATGAAGAGTGATACAAGTCTTAACTCCCAGTTTAAGCGTCAAGAGAGCGTCTATATAAACAGTTCGCATGGACTTAAAGAGGATGAAGTAGTAACTATATCTTCTGCAAATGGAAGCGTAGAGCTGAAAGTAAAAATAAATGATGATTTAAGAGATGATTGTGTGCTTATATTTAGTGGGACAAAAGGTGTTAACAACTTAACATCTTCTAAACACTCTTACGAAGGCAAGAGTGCGATCTATCAAGAAAACAGGGTAGAACTTACTAAAGTCTAGTTTCTACTCACCATCTTCACGTGAGTAACTGAAAGTTGTTTCACCTTCAGCTTCTTTCTCTACAACTGGAGTTTCTTCTTTTACAGTATCAACATTTTTCACAACTGCTGTCTCTTGTGTTTTTGACTCTGCTCTTATCATATCTTCTTGAGGCTTTTGTTGCTCTTTTTCAATACTTGGCTGCTCCTTCTTCTCTTCAACTACAGGAGTATTTTCTTTTTTAACAGCTTCTTCCGGTTGAACATTTTTTTCCGATGGAGGAGTATAAAATGGGCTGTCCTCTTCAAACCCGATTTGCATGTTTGAACAAGCAGTAAAGAATATAATTGTAAGTATTAGAGTTAGTTTGTATGCTAGTGATTTCAAGAAATGCCTTTTTATTTGTTTACGCCATAGTATAAGATTATATATTAAAAATTGATTATATAAGATTGTTAATCATTTATACTATAATACATAAATAATTTTAGAGGTATAAATAATGAGTAATATAAAAGAATTAGATAAAAAATATGTTTTACCTACATACGCGAGAGCAGATGTAGAGTTTGTTAGTGGAAAAAATGCAAGATTAGTAGATTCTGATGGTAAAGAGTATATAGATTTTACTTCAGGTATCGGTGTTGTAAGTGTAGGTCATGCAAATGAAAGAGTTAACAATGCTATCTGCGAGCAGTTATCTAAAATCACTCATGTTTCAAACCTTTATAACATCGCGCCTCAGGCAGTTGCTGCACAAAAAATAGTTGAGACAAGTGGCTATGATATGCAGTGTTTCTTCGGCAACAGTGGAGCTGAAGCAAATGAAGGCGCAATCAAGATCGCTAGAAAGTTCGGTGAGAGAGACGGTGAAGTTAAGAGATATAAAGTAATTACTCTTCAAAACTCATTTCACGGTAGAACTATTACTACAGTTAAAGCTACGGGTCAAGAGGCTATGCACAACTACTTCGGACCATTTCCTGACGGTTTTGTATATGCTGATAATATAGATCAGGTAGAGAGCCTTATAGATGATCATACTACTGCAGTAATGATAGAACTTGTTCAAGGTGAAGGTGGGGTTCAACCACAAGACAAAGCCGAAGTTCAAGCTCTAGCGAAGATGCTAAAGTCTAAAAATGTACTTCTTATAGTTGATGAAGTTCAAACGGGTGTTTACAGAACTGGGGAGTTCTTGGCATCTAATCTTTATGAGATAGAGCCTGATATCATCACTTTAGCAAAAGGTCTTGGCGGTGGAGTTCCTATAGGTGTTGTTATGACGTCTTTAAAAGGCGTGCTTAGTGCCGGTGATCATGGTTCTACTTTTGGTGGAAACTATTTAAGCACAACAGCTGCTTGTGCTGTTATAGATGTTTTAAAAGAGTATGCAGAGAGCGGTGAGCTTGCAAAGACTACAGACTACTTCCAACAAGAGTTAGAGAAGTTCTATAGTGCACACAGAAGAATGTTTACATCTAAGGTAGGTATCGGTATGATGTGTGGATTACGTGTAAAAAATGCAGATACTTTGGCTCAAATAATCTCAAATGCAAGGGATGAGGGTGTTATGGTTTTAAAAGCCGGTAGAAACACTCTAAGATTTTTACCACCATTAACTATTACAAAAGAGGAAATAGATGAAGGTTTCAACTCTCTTAATCGCGCTGTCGCTTCTTTGTAGCACAGCTTTCGCGGCAGATGAAAAAGATCAGCCGCTAGATGCATATATCTCTAAAAACAAAAAAGATCAGTTCAAGTATGACTATGACAAAGTAGAGGCTGACAGTTCTAAACTTCGTGACTCATGGATAGCACCGCTAAACCTGCAGTACAGCTACTCAAAAAGTAATCCTTATACTGATGAGCAGACTTCTGAAAATGCCGCTTTGAAAATGGATCAGCCCATCTTTCAAAGTGGAGGTATCTATTACGGCATCAAGTTTGCGGAAGCTTCAAGGGTCTATTCAAACTACTCTGTAGAAGTTGCAAAAAGAAAGCTGGTAAAAGATGCTATCTCTCTTTTGATGCAGATAAAGCAGATGGACTTAAAGATAGAGCGTCAAAAGCTTCAAATAAAAAACTCTACTATAAGTTTAGAGCAGAAAAAAGAGCAGTATCTAAGCGGTCAACTAGACTCTGGCTTTTTAGATAATGCTATTATCGAGAGAAACTTTGTCATCCAAGCTTTGTATGACATAGAGACAAATAAAGAGAGACTTATCTCAAAGTTCAATGCTATTAGTGACTTGTCTTATACAGAGGCAAAAATTCCGCACCTAGATATGTTAAATGAAGAGCAGTTCTTAAAGTACAACATAGTGCTGAATATGTCTGAGAGTGACATAGAAAAAACTAAGTACAACAAAAATGTAACTACTGCCAAGTACCTTCCTCGTGTAAGTCTGACAGGTGGTTATAACTGGAGTAAAAGTGACAGTGCGTTTCAGTTTGGATCACATGAGAAAGATTATTATGACTACGGTGTAAGGGCATCTGTGCCACTTGACATAAACACTTTTAGAGACATAGAATCTTCAAGAATAGATTACTTAAAGTCAAAACTTGTTATTGAGGATAGAAAAAGAGAACTTCGTGCACTGTTTGAACAGGTAATGCAAAATATCGAGAACTTTGAGAAAAAGAGACTGCTTAGTATAGAGAACAGAGAGCTGTATGAAAAACTTTTATCAGAGACAAAAGATATGTATAGTGCGGGATATAAAACGAGTTATGATGTTGACTTGCTAGAGAATTCAGTTTCTATACAGATGATGGACTTGTCTATCTTTGAGATAGACAAACAGCTAGAACTCTTAACCTTGTATGAGATGTATAAACATGAAATTTAGCGAGTATATGGGTGAATGGCTATATGGAAAAAACGGCTACTACGCAACTTATAAAAACATAGGAAAAGAGGGTGACTTCTACACTGCTGTAAGTACGAGTAAGTTCTTTGGCGGAAGTGTGGCAAGACACATCATCTCTTTAGTAGATGAGGGCTTTTTAGCAAAAGATGGAGTCATCTGTGAGATTGGTGCTCACCATGGTTACTTTCTTGCTGACGTAATCGAGTTTATATACACTCTGAGACCAAAACTACTAAGCACTCTGAAGTTTGTCATCATAGAGAGGTTTGATGACCTTCAAGAGCAGCAGAGAAACTATTTCCAAGAGTCATTTGGAGATGTGGTGAGTCTAACTCACCATAATTCCCTAAGTGAGTTAAAGTGTAAAAACGCCTTTTTCATTGCAAATGAGATATTTGATGCATTTCCTTGTGAGCTTTACTACAAAGGTAAAACAGGAAGAGTCGAAGGTCATGACGTGAAGTTTGACGTAGACAATGACTGGGTAGATGCGAAAGCCAAGAAGTACAACAAAGACAGAGGCGAGATAGCCATAGGCTATGAAGAGTTCGCAAAAGAGATGGCTGACTCATGTGAGAAGTTTGAGTTTATGAGTTTTGACTATGGTGAGATGGTAGCTCGTCCTGACTTTTCTGTAAGAGTATATGCAAAACACAAAGTCATTCCATTTTTTGAAGAAGACATAAACCGCGAAGAACTGTTTGGAAAGTCTGACATAACTTACGATGTTACCTTTGAGCATGTAAAAGATGCATACGCAGATGCAGGAGTAGAGTTTGTAGAGTTAAAAGCTCAGATGGTAGCACTTGTAGATATGGGCATACTAAACCTGCTAGAGATGCTAAAAGATAACGCAGATGAAAAAATCTACGAACAAGAACTTCAAAAGGCGAAGATGCTGATAATGCCGAACTTCTTGGGTGAGAGATTTAAGATGATACGGTTTAGGAAAAATAGAAACTAATATCAATATACTATGCATTCCAACTTAGGAGAGTTGGAACGAGAAATATAAACTCTAAGTATGATTTTTAAAGAGTATAAGATAATTGTAAATTTATTACAGTATACTTCCACTTCTTTTATTGATAGGGAACACTTTGCTATAAATAAAGAACTAATATAGCCGATTTATGTATTATTAATTTTAGTATAGGTAACATGTATATAAGTGTATGACACTTAGAGTTTATTTTTAGTGAATTCTGAGTGACATATTTTGTTGGTATGTCCATATTACGTTTCAAAAACCATCGGAGTCCGTTTCAAGGCGTCAGGCTGGGGTTTGTTCATCAGTCCACACCCGTAAATTACAGTAGTTTTTGGTCTACTGTACTACTTCATCCATAACAAATAACGTTTTTAGATTTATTGTTTTGTCTTTGTGAACTCTTAATTTTACTAGTTTTACTAGATTCCTATTATATTTTTTATAAAATTTATAAACAACCTGTGACCCACCAGTTCTTCTTTCCGGAACAACTTCTTTTTCTATAGAATCAAAATTTTTTAGTATGTCAGGAATATAACATAAATAATGATGAGCTTCAGGATGCCTATTATATACATGACGAATATCATTACAATGAATGTAGCAGCTATAACCTTCTAGACTTAATCCTACATGTTGATTAACTCTTTTAATACATCTATTATGTACTGGAAATGTAATATAGTCGCTAGAATATTTATCTGCTAATGCTATTTTCATTAAATCACAAATTAACTCTTTTGGCATTTTCTGCATTTCCCTTCTAGTCTGGACTATATATATTTTTTCTATTCATAGTTTGTCTTTAAATATATAAGAAGATTATATCTTTATGAATATTTTGTTTTCATAAATTTATAAAATGTATAAATAATTTGATTTTGATGGAGAAAATCAAAGAATATCCCTATAATACGTTGTTTAGTGCATATTATTTCAGGTGTAATTTAGCATAAATTTCTTTTGAAATGTTTCACGATGTTTCACAGGATGTTGATTTAATCTTTTAAGAGTTATTATTTAAAAATTACACCCCATGGGTTGAATCTCCATTTCCGATACAAGCCCTTACTATCCTTAGTGGGAATGAATACTATTAGTTGATTTGGTTTTCATTAACTCCTAGATGTTGAGATAATTTACAGCCTTATTCCTACCATTTTCTTTGGCATTGTAAAGTGCTAAGTCAGCATCCTTATAAACACTGTCAAAGTTGTCATTTTCAAAATCATCTAATATTTTCATTCCAATTGAGACAGTTAAAATAGGCTGATTTTTATTTCCCATATGTTCTATATTCATATTTGTAATTTCTATACAAAGTTTAGCTATAAAATTTTCAACTTCATCTACATTTTGACCTGTAATCAATCCTCCAAACTCTTCCCCACCTAAACGAAATACTAGGTCTTCATGTCTTTTAAAGTATGTTTTCATTACTTGGGATATTTTGACTAAAACATCATCTCCTGCTTTATGTCCATATGTATCATTATATTGCTTGAAAAAATCAATATCAAGGATATAAAATGCGAGAATATGTTTATGTCTTTTTGCATGGTGAAATTCACGTATATATACTTTATCAAGATGACGTCTGTTATAAAGTGAAGTAAGAGGATCCGTTATTGTGAGTCTCTCAAGTTCGCTCATATACTCTAGTTCATTATCATGAAGTTGTTTGAGTTCCTTATGAACCTCTTCTTGTGATGTCTCAACCGAATAAATAGTGTAAACAAGAATAGTAGATGCTATTGCAAAATGAAAGAATGAAGCCATATTCCATTTTCCGTTTTGCCAACTTCCTACACCAGAATATGCTAGATAAAATACAAAAATATAATAAATAACGATAAGAAAAAAACCTTTTTTATGTCCCATTGTCAACATAATAAAAAGTGGAAAAAAAATACTCCAAATCAAACCATAGTTACTGTTTTTATCCATAACAATAAAGAGAATTGTAAAAATAAAGAGTGTAAGTGCACTTATGCTTACGGCACTGTTAAAGTCATTATATTTTCGTAAAGAGATAAACGCTAAAATAAATGCACCTAAGGCTGTTGTATCAATAATTACATTGGAGGGTTCTTGACTTATAAAAAAGTGATAAACAGCCAATAAAGAAAATATCGCTAATGTTATAAGAAGTAATTTACTTAGTAAAACTTGTTTTCTAATTATTGGAATATCAGTCTCATAACTAATCTCTTGTGTAAACAATGACCTCAAATAGTTGTTTTTCATAATAATAATCCTCAATTAGATTAGATACATTTTACAAATATACATCTTAGTATAATAACATTATTCTTTCCATCTAATAAGATATCTTTAATGCAAGTAGTTATAGAATGGATATAGACTATTTTAGTATTGAGGAAATAATGGAAGCATCTAAAGAGTTGTTAAGATTGTGCGGTTATGCGCAAAACTCGAGTTCACTTCATAGGGTTGAACAGATAAAGAAAAATTATTCTGAATTTGATAAGATTGTAGTAGCACTGCTTGACCTTGAACCTTATTTGAAACATAGTGACTTTTATATATCGCTAAAAGATGATTTTGATTTCATAGAGATTAGAAATGATTCATATGATGAAGATGAGTTACTTATGTTAGATGGAGATATCGTTGTTTGGGCGAACCAGCACAATATTGAGTTTTTAGAAAACCCTGATAATGTGTCTATCTTAGGATTTAAACATAGTGCGTAAAAATATGCAAGATAATAGATAAGGAAACATATGAATGAAATAAAGCTTTCAGTAGAAGATAAAAATCTCGAAACAGTGTTAACTGTATTAAATAGTTTTAATGATAAGCTGATAAGTAAAATAGAGACTACACCTAAAGAATCTGTTCGTGCATGTGATATACCTAACAATGCTAAGGTGACTGAGAATTATTACACACCTGCTTCTATTTTAGATGGGATAAATGTTGATGAAAAAAGGAAGAAGCTTTTTTCATTTGCATTTATTACATTGATCTTGTTATCTATAACCGCTGTATATTTTGAAGTTTACGATCAAACTCCTGTACCTCCTTTTTTAAGAGTTATCTTAGCCACTTATTGGTCCTATTCATTAGTTGGAATCATCGTATCAAAACGAGGAAGCGATTATTGGGTATCTAAACTATATTTTAATGTTTCAAAGTAAAATACTGTAGATGCACTACGTCATAGGTGATGTTCACGGAAACTACAAAACACTCTTAGCCTTAGTACAGAAGCTTCCCTCAGATGCTACTATTGTCTTTGTCGGTGATCTTGTTGACAGAGCCGGGGAGAGTGCTGAAGTTGTAAAGTTTATCCGTGATAATGCTCACCTGTGTGTTATGGGAAATCATGAAGAGATGATGGTTACTTTTGGAAAGCTTTTTATAAACAACTATGAAAACGATAGATCACTGCCATCTCACAGCATTTGGTTCTCAAACGGTGGGATAGATACTCTTTTGTCTTATGGACTTATATCTTTAGTAGATACTGGATGTAATATGCACACATACGGCTATAGTCAGTTAAGTGCTTACTGTGTAGAGAGCGGTGAGACTGTAAGTGTGCAAAGAGTGCAAGATGGATATAAGAAGGTAGTGAAAAAAGACACCTCTTTTAGATAAAAGAGCTATTTATACTTTTCTGTACTTATGAAAGAAGTTGTACATTGTCGGAAGGTAGAAAAGGTTTAGTATAGTCCCCCACAAAAGACCAAATCCTATGGTAACTGCCAAAGGCTGAAATGTCACGGCTTGTGCTGTTGCAAAAAATATCAAAGATGATAGACCTATAATAGTCGTAATCGATGTTAGTATGATAGGTCTTAACCTTCTTGGAGCAAGGTCAAATATATCATCTTTGGTCTTTGCATTTTTTATAGTTGCCATCATAATAATCCCATCATTGACAATAACTCCGGCAAGTCCTAATGCACCGATTAGAGATGGAAGTGATATATTCAAGCCCATGATAAAATGTCCTGCATAGACACCAAGAAGAGAAAAAGGAATAACAGACATAACTATAATAGTCTCTCTTATGGAGTTAAAAAGGTAAAGTATAGATATAAAAATAAGTATGATCGCAAGTCCAGATGCTAAAATCATATCAGTCTGCATAGCCATTTGTTGTTCTCGCTCCCCTTTAAACTTGAGTTTTATACCTTTTACTTTTTTTAATTTTTCAATAGTTGGAGATAGCTTTTCTAAGACCTCTGTTGCTGTTGCTATGGAAGGATTTACATTCGCAAATACATAAAAGTTAGTTTCGCCATCATCCTTAACAAGTCTCTCCAAAGACTCTACTTTCTCAAACTCACATATATCTTTTAACTTTACATAGATGCCATCTTTAAGAGGAATCTCAAGTCTTTTAAAACTCTCCAAGTCATCTTCAATGTTGAATGATTTGACTTTTACATCTACAAGTTCGTTGCCGTCAAAGATAGTTCCTACTTTCCTTGTGAGATATAGGCCTGAGATATATTTACCAAGAGAGCTTTCTGTAATACCTAGATCTTCACCATAAGAGTTTAGTTTGAGCTTTATCTCATCAAGTCCTGTTTTAACGTTGTCACCAGAGTACTTTATGCCGTCTATTTTAGAGAAACTATCTTCTATCTCTCGTATGGCTTTCATGGCCTTTTGGTAGTCTTCACTTATGACTCCTATGCGAATATCAGCTTTTGTATGCCCCATTTTATTTTCAACTACCATTAGATTGCTCAGGTTAAACTTTTGCTTATAGTTTTGCTCTTTTAGCCAAGCTCTAAGATCTTGGGATATCTCTTGTGATGACTTATCCCTTACTCTACCAGTAGGATCATAATAAAAAGTAAGATAAGGCGTAATATATTTGTCTACAAAGTTTAAAGCTTTAATCTTCTGGAGTTCTATGGAGATATATCCGACATAAGGGTAGACTTCGGCAGAACCTGTAGCACTTCTTCTGTAACCGGCAGTAGAACTAACATGTTTTACAAAAAATCTGTCTCTCTCTTTTAAAATATTTTTTTCCAAAGTCTGAACTATCTCAAGTGACTCTTCCAAAGTAGTTGTAGGTTTAGCCTTAAATGTAATCTTGATTGATGAAGAATCAAAGGGCTGAAACATCTGAAATTTTGAATTTTGAACTCCGTAGTAAATCAAAGCAGGCACGATTACTACAAATGTAAGCAAAAAAGTCTTTTGGTACTTTACAAGTTGTTTGAGAACTCTTAGGTAGAGTGCATTTACTCTCTCCCATGAGAGAGTTCTTGATTTTGAGGAGAGCGTATGTGAAGCATGAATAGGTAAAAATATAAACGACTCTATAAGTGAAGCGATAACAAGTGCAGAGAATGCTATAGGTATAAGCTGTATGATCTCTCCGAGTTTTCCACTTAACATCAGTAGCGGTATAAATGAAAATAGTGTTGTCAAAGATGCAATTGTTACAGGCTTTGCTACTTCTTTTGTACCTAAAAATGCAGCTTCTCTTGGAGAGTAGCCTTTCTCTATATATTGTTGTATGTTTTCACTCACTACAATAGCATCATCTACAATAATACCAATAGCGATAAGTACACCAATAAGAGAATTTATGTTTATGCTATATCCTGTAAAGTAGAAGTATATAGCGCCCATAACAAAAGATGTAGGAATCCCTAATGCAATAATAAACGCTATGCGAATATTTATAAGTATTGCAGTTAGCACTGTAATTAGAATGATGCCAAGCAGGATGTTTGAGATAACAATATTTAGTCTGTCTTTTATTACAGTTGAGCGGTCTAGTCTAACATCAAAGTTAACACCATCGACTTTCATTTCCGATATAACTTTTTTAATGTTCTCTGAAATTTTTAGTGCATCACCTTTTGGATTTTGTGAAACTGCGAGCGTGATAGAGTTGTTTCCATTCATACTTGCAAGAGTAGAAGCATCTTCATACTTTTTAGTTATCTTAGCTATGTCTTTTAGCTCGATGCGTTGATCGTTTATATTTAAGATAGTATTTTCAAGCTCAACAGATTGCTTTTTGTCATTATGAGTAGAGATGTAGTACTGCTGTTTGAGGTTTTCTATCTTGCCAAGAGGAAATATATATGAAACTTCTGAAAATACACGAATTACTTCATTTAGAGAAATATTGTAAGCATTGACCTTTTTCTCATCTATCAACACTTCATAAAAAAGTTCAGAATCACCAAATATGGTTACATCTGATACATCTTCGATAGAAAGTAGTTTGCTCTTAAACTTTTTTGAGAGTGTTTTTAACTTTTCTCTGGGTACTTCATCCGAGAGCATAGAAACATGCATAATGCTTCTAGAATGTGCAACTCCACGTATAATAGGTTCATCCATATCACTTGGAAGGTTTACTCTTATCAAAGATACAGCATCTTCAACATTTGTGATAACTTCTGCTTTTTCTGCTCCCTTTTCAAGCTCTAGAATTATCGTAAATCTTCCTGGAGATACTACTGATGTTACCGTATCCACACCAACAATGTTTTTTACTTCATCTTCGATCTCTTGTACAGCCATTTTATTTAGTGTATCTACAGAAGCGCCACTATATGAACCTCTTATTGTTACAGAGTTAGGCTCTATTGTTGGAGATATCTCTTTTGGAATCTGAGTGTATGCAAAGATCCCAATTCCAAAAAGTAGAAAAAATAGAATATAGTTGATTTTATAGTTATCAATAAAAAAGCTTAACACTCTTTCAAACAATTGTTTATAAACCGCCTATCATCTTAATAAGCTCTTCGGGTCTATTAGAGTTTTTAATAGCATTCTCTTTTGTAATAGTTCTTTTTTGCAGTAGTTCTATCAACTGTTGAGTTTGAGTAGTCATATTTGTTTCTTTTTGGTTCAGTTGCATCTGTGAGTAAATTTGATGAACTTTATCTTCACGTATCTGATTTTGAACTGCCGGATTCGTTATAAGAATCTCTTGTGTTGCAACTTTACCGCCACCGACTCTAGGAATGAGAGTTTGAGATACAACGGCAACGAGAGAAGAAGCTAGCTGTGCTCTGACTTGAGCCTGCTCTTCACCATCAAAAACATCTATAATACGGTTAATCGTACCAGGTGCTGAGTTCGTGTGAAGAGTTCCAAATACCAAGTGACCCGTCTCAGCCGCTGTAAGAGCTGCACCGATAGTCTCAGCGTCTCTCATTTCCCCGATAAGGATGATGTCCGGATCTTGTCTAAGTGCATATTTCAGTGCAGCAGCAAAAGAATCAGTGTCATTTCCCACATCTCTTTGAGAAAACAGAGATTTTATGTTTTTATGAACAAACTCAACCGGGTCTTCAACAGTGATGATGTGTCGTCTCTCAGTTAAGTTTATTTCATGAAGCATAGACGCCAGAGTAGTCGACTTACCACTACCTGTTGGACCAGTTACAAGAATAAGACCTTTTTCTTTTTTGATAAGTTCTTTGAAAATAGGAGGATTGCCATATTCATCAAGTGTTGGAATATCTATAGGAATCATACGAAAAGCACAACCAATTCCACCAATAGTACGATAGTAGTTAGCACGAAAACGTCCAATATTTTTCAGCTCAAACGAGAAGTCGAGCTCATTAGCATCTTCGAAGATTTTTTTCTGCTTGTCTTCTATGAGTGAGTAAGCCATCTCTTCAATGTCTTTAGCATTTAAGACAGCTAGATTTAGGGGACGTAGTTCTTTATCGATTCTAATCTGAGGTTCACTACCAACAACAAGGTGTAAATCACTTGAACCATAGGCTAAAACACTCTTTAGTAGTTTCTTGATATCAACTACTTTTTTAACTTCTTCAACTGCTTCACTCATAATAAGACTCTCCTTAATTACTCAATAATTTTTGGAACTATAAAGAAATGATCACCGCTTAGAGGTGCATTCTTAAGTATGTCGTCATTAACACTGGCATCACATGATGGAGTGTCTTCTCTAGTAAAAGTACCCTTGTCACTCATAGCAAAATTATCATCAACACCATCAGTATTTAGTTCACTTAAGTTATCAACAAAGCTTACGATTTCAGATAATTGAGTGATAATTTCCCCTCTTTTATCATCAGAAACTTTTAAAAAAGATAGTTTTTCTAATTTAGTTAGTAATGCGTCATCTACTTGCATATGTATCCTAGTTATTATAATTTATACGATTGTAACAAAAAAAATCTATGTGTTTGATGAAACTTTAACAAACTATGCGATATTATTTTGAACTTTTTGAAATTATATAGTAAGTAAGGAATATTTTTGAGTATTAAAAATGATATAGCAATGGTAAGAGAAGAGTTGAATTCTGAAGAGAAGTTTTTTGAAAAAGCTGTTATTACAGAGAAGTTTATAAAAAAATATAAAAATTTAATGATTGGTGCAGTGGTTGCTTTAGTTGTCGCAGTTGGAGCTAATGTAGCTTATAGCATTAATAAACAGAGTCAAATAACAGCGGCAAATGATGCCCTTGCTACTTTAAGTAAAGATGCAACAAATTCTGAAGCACTTTTAACACTAAAGAGCATCTCTGCAGAACTGTATGATGTATGGTTATACTCTAATGCAGTTGCTAAAAAAGATATGGTTACTATTAAAGAACTAACGAACTCTTCAGCGGTTATGATTGGTGATCTTGCAAAGTATGAAATGGCACAAGATGCAAAAGATGCAGCTTCTTTAGATTCTTATGCATCTGCACAAGATGCCGTATATAGAGATTTAGCTTTAGTACAAAGTGCAATTATCCTAATGAGTAATTCAGAAATTGAAAAAGCTCATGATAAACTAGCTAAAGTATCTCCTCAATCTTCAATGAGTAAAATAGCTAACGCATTGCTTCACTACGGAGTAAAGTAATATTTTGAAAAAATTATCTCTATTATCTGCGATTGTATTTACTCTGCTGTTTTCAGGGTGTAGTTCTAAGGAAGTCTATAAGCCAAAGCTTGTAAAAGATGACTGGGCATTTCATGGTAGCTCTACTGAGAAAATTGTAGATGTTTCTTCAGATGTAGCAATGCTTGAGAGTAGAAAAGTACTTTTAAAAGATAAGCTTATCGAGACTAAGATTGAAGAGTCGTATAGACTTCTTGGCAGCAGTGATGGTTGGGTTCTAAGCTCTACTATAGATGGTCAGCTTATTATAGAGTTTATAGAAGATAAATCTATGAAGAAGAAGTTTAACCTGAAAAAGACTATTGCCGGTGCAAGTATTAAAGATGATATCTTAGCTGTACTTTTTGCTGATAATGAAATGGCACTTTATTCTATATCAGAAGAGAGTCTTTTAGTTAAAATTCAGGGCAGTACTCCTATAGTAGTTGACTCTAGAATAGTAAACCCATATTTTATGAATGACTTAGTTCTATTTTTAACTCTTGATGGAAAAGTTGTAATCGTAAACTCAAAGCTAAAAAAGAAACTAAGAACAACTATTGTATCTTCAGAAGATAACTTTAATAATATTATTTATTTCAATGTAGTGGATAACAAACTAATAGCAGCAACGGGAAATAAACTTTTGTCAATGGCTGCAAAAGAGGTTAGAGTCAGCTATGAGATTCGAAATATAGCTTATTCAGGAAAAGATATCTTCATCACTACAAAGCAGGGTGAGGTTATATCTCTGACTCCAGATTTGCAGGTAAATGCAAAAGTGAAGTTTCCATTTGCTCATTTTTTAGGTCTTATAGTTCATAATGACAAAGTATACGCATTGGAAAAAGAGGGTTATCTTATTGAGATAACAAGAGACTTACTTAAATATAGCGTATATGAAGTAGACATAGAGGATGGCTATATCTTTGTAGCTGATAAGATGTTCTACATTGATGATGAGTATATCTCACTTGAACAATGAGCTAGAGGCTTTTATAGAATACATAAGTGTAACAAGAGCACTTAGTAAAAAAAGCGTCGAAGCTTACAAAGGTGATCTCTCATCTATAGAAAATGAGTTACAAACTTCTCTCATAAACCTCGAATCAAAACGTGTTCTTGAGTATTTATCAAGATATAAAAACAAAAGAACACTCAACAGAAAACTATCTGCTATCAACGCTTTTTTTGACTTTTGTCATAAGAGTCATTTCAGTGAAGAAAAAACAAAATACAAGTTTGCAAAGATTCCGAAACTGCTTCCTAAGTTTTTGTCTTTTAAAGAGATACAAAATTCTCTTGCTTTAATAGACAGAAGCTCATGGCTTGGTCTTCGTGATTATGCTCTAATTATGTTTCTTTATGCTTCTGGAACACGTATTAGTGAATGCCTGGCATTAAGGGGAGAGGACATGGAAGATGGTTGGCTGCATGTAAGACATGGTAAGGGAGAAAAAGAACGAATAGTCCCTATTGCTAAAGTCGCACTAGAAGCTATAAATGCTTATTTAGTTGAGAAACCAAAAGATCATGAATATATTTGGTGCAACTATAAAGGTGATTCACTAAGTAGAATATCAGCCTATAAGATAACGCAAAAGTATCTAGGCGTTTCTCCTCACGTTCTTCGTCATTCTTATGCAACATCTCTTATCTCAGGTGGAGCTGACCTTAGAGTTGTACAAGAACTTCTGGGACATGCTTCACTGTTAACGACGCAAATATATACACATATACAAAAGCAAGATTTGAAAGAGACAGTTGAAGTATGCCATCCTATGGCATGATACTAAATAGATGAAAAGAAATAAAAAATTTAAGGGTTATATCGATGAGTAGACATATAAAAAATAAAATCTTATCAATACCATTTCTAAAGTCACTATTTCTTATTCAAAACGAGTGGCATCAGCATGGTGTCTTTCTTCACACACTTCGAGTTACATACTATACACTCAAAGCCAAAGATTTTAAACTTATACCTGCCGCACTTTTACATGATATAGGTAAGCCGTTTTCTGCTTTTAAAAAAGATGAAGACGATATAATATATGGTGAATACAGCTTTACAGATCATGAAGAAGTAAGTTACCAAATCATAAAAAAATGGCCTTTTATAAGTGAATATACAAAAGATATTGTTCGTTATCACTATCTTATCCGTGATATAAAAAAGAGTAAAAAAGAAAACTATGCAAGATATGAAATCAAAAAAGCTATCTGGGAATCTCTAAGTGACGAGATGCATGAAGAGTTGGAGAGGTTTTTGCTTTATGATGATTTAGGTAAGGGAAAAAAGAGGAGATAGATGTGTGATATTATCTAACACTATCGTAACAATTTTATTGTAAAATAAATTATAAAACATCACAAACTTTGATTTTTCATATAAAAGTATATATTTAATCTATTTATTTTCATGTACAATATAGTTTTTTATATGTAATATCTCTTGTTTTTCAGCTTTATTTATGATATTTTCTATGAATTATCAAATATTATCCGGAGTATTGTATATATGATTAAAAAATTTATACCGTTATTAGTTATACTTGGTCTAGTTGTCCTTATTGTAACTATTTTCCTTTCAGTTGCATCTCAAAAGCAGATGATAGTTATCAAAGAGGGTAACACCAAAAAAGTGCCTTTTGAGATGGTTGTAAATAAATACCAAGATAGTGACTGTGGAATGGTCATAGATAATATGGACTATATTTCGCAGGTGATCTCACCAAGTGGTAAGACTTGGTTTTTTCATGATCACGGTGGTTTTGTGAAATGGCTTGAAGATAAAGAGTTTATAGATTCATCTATCATCTGGGTTATGAGTAGAGATACAAAAAAGTGGATAGATGGAAGAAGTGCTTTTTACTCTTTGACAGATAAAACCCCAATGGGTTATGGATTCGGTGCGTATGAGAAAAAAGCTCCTACGCATGTAGATTTCGATACAATGCGACTAAGAATGTTAAGAGGAGAAACTCTTAATAATCCACATATAAGAAAACAACTCTTAGGACATTAGTAGCATTAGATGGAAACAGTAAATATATTAACAATTATGAGCATAGCTTTTTTAGGATCTTTTGGTCATTGTATCGGTATGTGTGGTGGAATAGTCCTGGCATACTCTACAATCAAGATTGAGCCTAAGAGTTCCAAGGTCTCACAAAGTGTTGCCCACTTGCTTTACTCATTTGGCAGAGTTCTGACATATTCCATCCTCGGTGCAATGTTTGGAGCTCTAGGTGGAGTAGTTACCTTTTCAAACAATGCCAATGGTGCATTGCTTATTTTTGCCGGTATAGCTATGGTTTTAGCCGGATTATCTTTAATGGGTAAAATTAAATTTTTAACTCTTATAGAACACTCATTTTCTTCATCAACACTATATAAAAATGCCTTTAAAAAAGTTTTAAACTCAAAATCAAATCTTAGCTTTTTTGTTCTAGGTATGCTAAACGGTCTACTACCTTGTGGTTTTGTATATTTCTTTGCTATTACCGCTGCCAGTACTGCTGATCCTGTTTATGGAGCTTTAGTAATGGCTATCTTCGGTATTAGTACTATTCCGGCTATGTTTGGACTTGGATTTCTAGCCTCTCTTACATCTGCAACCAGTTTTAGAAACATGATGATGAGTCTTGCATCTATAGCGGTCGTCCTTTATGGGGTGTATACAATCTATAATGGATATGACTATATTACAAATCCTCAAAAATCTCTAACAGAGTGTCATACTTAATTTCTGCACAACAGCTACTTCTTCATATTAAGTTTTATTATATATAAATAAGTGTAATATTAAGTAAAGAGGTGCTGTATGAAGGGTGATTTTAATAAAAATTTCTTAAACATACTATTTACTATTATTATACCTATTCTCATGATAGTGGGTGTTTTTAGTATCTATCTTTTTGATAGACTCATAGATGAGAAGAAAGACTTTCTTTTGGAAAAGTCTGTTGCAATAGCCAGTATGATTTCTAATGTTGCAAGTTTTGATAGAAAGTATTCAAAAGAAAAAGAGTTTGGGAATATATCAGAAGCTGCAACAATATCTCAAGTACAAACAACATTTCAATCCCTTGATGATGGAGCCCTTCAATTAGAATATTTAGTGGGTGTCATACGTGATGAACATATAGATTTTATTGCTTATTCCGGAGTTAAACCATCTTCTGTTAAATTAAAAGATTCTTATCTTGCTATCCCAATGAGAAGAGCAGTTTCAGGTGAAAGTGGGGTGGGAATAGAGATTGATTACAATAATGAAATAGTTCTTGCATCTTACTGTCCTATAGAAAACACTAAATGGGGGCTTGTTGTGAAACAGAACTATTATGCTCACACTAAACCTCTTTATCAAACTGCGCTAATGAGTACTATTGCTATAGTTTTACTGATACTCTTTTTATATATTATTTTAAAAAAATATGATGCTAAAAATAGAAAGAAAATTGAATATAGTGAACATAGATTTCAACAGCTTGTGGAGAGTAGTGGTGACTTTATATGGGAAGTGAACTCGTATGGAGTCTATAGTTATGCTAGTAGGCAAGTAGAAGATATACTAGGATATACACCACAAGAGGTAGTTGGCAAAACACCTTTTGATTTTATGAGTACAGAGGAGGCAAAAAAAGTTGCCGTACAGTTTATGAAGTTAATTGAAAAAGAGGAAAATATTGTTAATTTAGAAAATGTAAATATACATAAAAATGGGCATGAAGTATATCTTCAAACCAGTGGTACTCCTTTTTTTGATGACAAAGGAAACCTAAAAGGTTATAGGGGAGTAGACAGAGATATTACACATTTAAAAGAGAAACAAAAAGAGATAGAACATCTTGCTTTTTATGATACTTTAACAGGTCTTGCTAATCGTAAAAATATAAATGATAGGATATCTCAAGAGATAAACTATACTATAAGAAATAACTTTGAATCTGCACTTCTTTTTCTTGATCTGGATGATTTCAAGCAGATAAATGATAACTATGGACATGATCATGGTGATAAAGTCTTAAAAACTGTTGCTCATAGGATTTTAAAGTCTATAAGAAGTTTTGACATCGCCGGAAGAATAGGCGGTGACGAGTTTGTTATATTGGTTCGTGGTACACAAGAAAATAGCGAAAACTCTTTAGAGCATCTAGAAAGTTTGCTTATCAGGATTGTAGATGAAATCAATAAACCTATAGTATTTGAAAAGGTTTCTCACCATGTAGGAGTAAGTATAGGTGTTGCGATTTTACCAAGAGACGGCAAGAATCTTGAAGAGATTTTGAAGTCTGCAGATCGTGCCATGTATGAAGCAAAACATCTTGGAAAGAACCGTGTCGTATTTCATAAAAAAGTGATATAATAACTTTAAAAAAAGGCTTGTGTATGAAAAGCTCGATTGTCGATAGTATAAAGTCCCTCCCACCGCTTTCAAAAACAATTATAGATATTAATAAAATTTATGCGAACAAAGAGGCTTCTATACATGATTTGGCAAAGGTAATTGAACACGATCCCATGATTGTGGCAAATCTTTTAAAAGTTGCAAACTCACCGCTTTACAGCTTTGGTAGAGAGATAAGAAATGTTGCACAGGCAGTAGGACTGTTTGGTATGGGTATGACTCGTACTATTGCTCTTGGAAACTCGGTTAGAAAACTTTTAAATGTAGATATGCAACCATATGGAATCACCTCTGATAAGTTCGCAGACATCTCAAGTATGCAGGCTGCTTTTATCCATAAATGGTATAAACAAATTGATAAAGAAAAAGCAGATAAGTTATATCTTAGTGCATTTTTACAAGAGACAGGAAAAATACTTATTGCGAGTGCTATCATTGAAAATGATGAGACTATTAGTTTTAAGTCAGAGATTGAGAATTCAAACAATTTAGCAATGGTTGAGAAAGCTTATATGGGAGTTACTACTTCTGAGATAACTGCAGAAGTCTTTGAACATTGGGGATTTGATACAGAGTTTATAGAGATGATTAGATTTGCAGACAATCCAAAAGATGCACCTGATGAGATAAGAGAGTACTCTACAGCACTAAACATAGTAAAAACTATCATTCCGGTAAACCAGCCACTCTCCGAGAGATCAATTAACTTTGGAATGAAGGTAGCAGAAGATGCAGGATATCAAAAAAGTATTTTAGAAAGTGTTATTGAAGAATTGACGGAGAGTCCAATAGAGACTTTAGAGGACTAGAATGAGTAAAACAGTTACAGTAATAGATACATTTGGATTTTTCTTTCGTAGTTTTTATGCTCTCCCACAACATTTAAAAAATAAGGACGGTTTTCCAACTGGACTCCTAACAGGTTTCACAAACTTTATATCAACTCTACAAAAGCAGCACGATAGTGACTATATTATCTTTGCTATAGATACTAAGGGCAATACTTTCAGAAATGAGATAGACCCGAACTATAAAGCAAACCGCAGTGCTCCACCTGAAGAACTTACTATGCAACTACCCATTGCAATAGAATGGATAGACAAGATGGGCTATAAAACATTGGGTCAAGTCGGTTTTGAAGCAGATGACATGATAGCAACTGTTGTAAAACATGCAAAAGACAAAGGCTATAACGTTAGAGTAGTATCTCATGATAAAGATCTTTATCAGCTTATAGATGATGGAAGAATTGTTGTAGTAGATGCTATAAAGCGTAAAAGTATGGATGAAGATGCCTGTTTTGCCAAGTATGGTGTCACTCCAAAGCAGTTTATAGATTATCAGTCTATTCTTGGAGACAGTGCGGATAATGTTCCAGGTGTTAAAGGCATTGGAAAAGTTGGTGCTGAGAAACTTTTAGTTCAGTATGGAGATCTTGATAATATATATGCCAATATAGATGAGATTAAGCCTCCTGGGATACAAAAGAAGTTAAGAGAATCTCATGAACAAGCATATATGTCAAAAGAACTTGTAACGTTAAAAGATGATGTTTTAGATGAGTTGGATTTTGAAGAGTATAAAATGGACGTAGAACATCCATTTTTAAATATATATGATGAACTTGTAAAGTATGAACAAAACGCAGTTCTTAGAGTGCTTCATGCTAAAAATATGGTTTCAGAGGAGGCTCAACAAGAAGCAGTTGTTAGAGTTGAAGATGTCAAAGAGAGTAAGAATCTAGACTTCAAGACTACTTTGATTACAGATGCAAAAGTATTAGAGAAAGTCTTGGACATGCTAACACCTGAGAGTGTTGTTGCTTTTGATACTGAGACAACCGGACTTGAATATGAAAAAGATAAATTAGTAGGATTTAGTTTCAGCTTTAACGATGAAGAAGCATTCTATGTGCCGTTTGCACACTTTTACCTTGGAGTGCCGGATCAGATTAGTAAAGAGGACGCAGCTGTAGCTATTAAAAAGATATTTAACTCTAAAGTTGTGGGTCATAACATCAAGTTTGATCTTCACTTTGTTAGTAGATTTTTAAATGATGACACTCTTGAGATATATGCGGATTCTATGATTTTAGCGTGGCTGATAAACCCAGAGAGTGCTCTTAGTCTTGATAAGTTATCTGACAAATTACTAGATCATACAATGGTTGCTTTTAAAGAGACTGTAAAAAAGGGTGAGACATTTGCAAGTGTGGAACTTGAAGATGCAGCCAAGTACGCAGCCGAAGATGCATATATCACTCTAAAACTATTTAATCTTTTAAATGAAAAGCTTCGCCTTCAAAATGCAGAGCATCTCATAGAAGAGTCACAAACAGTAGAAGTACCTTTTATAAAAACACTTTTAGGAATGGAAAAAGAAGGCATAAGCGTGGATGCTGAGTTTTTAGAGAAGTTTTTGGTTGAGGTTAAAGAGACTCTTGCAAATTTGACTAAAAATATTTATCAATTAGCTGGAAGCGAGTTCAACATCAACTCAACAAAACAACTTGGTGTGATTTTATTTGAGCATCTAGGACTTCCTGTTGGTAAAAAAACTAAGACTGGTTACTCAACTGATGAGAAAGTTCTAAACTCTTTAAAAGACAAGCATGAGATAATTACTTCTCTTTTAGAATACCGGGAAGTTTATAAGCTTTACTCTACTTACATAGAACCGCTTTTAAAACTTAGTCGCGAAGATAAAGATGGAAGAATCCATACTTCTTTTGTTCAGACAGGAACAGCTACAGGAAGACTAAGTTCAAAAAATCCAAATCTTCAAAACATACCTGCTAGAAGTGCTCTTGGTTTAAAGATCAGAGAAGCGTTTGTAGCTTCTGAGGGTAAAAAGCTAATCGGTATAGATTACTCACAAATAGAGCTTAGACTTCTTGCTCACTTTTCTCAAGATGCTGTTTTAGTAGATGCATTTAGAGCAAATAAAGATATTCACTTACAAACTGCAATTGCACTATTTGGAGAAGAAGAAGCTCCTGCTAAAAGATCAGTAGCCAAAACTGTAAACTTTGGGCTTCTTTATGGAATGGGACAGAAAAAACTATCTGAGACTTTAGGCATCACTACAAAAGAAGCTAAAGAGATTATAGAAAAATATTTTGAGTCATTTCCAACTGTTAAGACTTACTTTCGCTCAATTGTAGAGAGTTCTAAAGAAAAGGGTTATATAGAAACATTACTAAAAAGACGTAGATACTTTGACTATGAAAATGCTTCACCGATGTTTAGAGCAGCTTATGACCGAGAGTCAGTAAATAGTGTATTTCAGGGTAGTGCGTCTGATCTTATAAAGCTATCGATGAACAAAATAGCAAAAGTTATAAAAGAAGAAAACTTAAATGCAAAAATGCTTTTACAAATCCATGATGAGCTTATTTTTGAAGTAGAAGCATCTGAAGCCCAGATACTTGGAGAGAAGTTTCAAAAGATCATGGAAAGCATATATGAGTTAAATATTCCACTAGAAGCAAGTATGAACATAGGAGATAACTGGGGTCAACTTAAGTAATAGATAATATAATATGCTATAAAATATAGCGTTAAAATATATTATAAAGAATTTATCTATGCAAAAATATGTGGCAAAAGCAGCAGTTGACCGTATTTATGATAACTCTAAAAATGGTATTATAGGTCATGTTGCAGTACTATTTTTAACTTCTTTGCTTTTTTGGAATAAAATACCGCCATATATTATTGGGCTCGGTGTTGCATCTCATATGTTCCTTATACTAAGACGATCTTATCTTCGATATAAATACTTTAAAATAAAAGAATCCATAATTGATTTAGAAGAGATTAATTCTTGGATGCGGAAGTATAGAAGGTGTATGTTCTTTAGTGGTCTAGCCTTTGGTCTCATGATATTCTTTTTTCAAGAACTATTCGCAGAGTATCACTTTTTAATCTTAACTATTCTAATCGGACTAAGTGCGGGTGGTCTATATACTCTTGGTGAAGTCTTTAGTATATATGCTTCTTATGCCTTAGCTATGCTTCTTACAGCACTATCATGGATGTTGCTTCAAGATGCCTATGTTTATACTATTGGTTCCATTCTCATTGTTATTGCTATTTATTATTATTTATCTATGGCACATCGCTATTCAAATAACTTTGAGCAAATAATAATAGAACAGCATAGTGTACTAGAGTATCTTCATAAACAAGAAGAGATGCAAAATGAGCTTCTTGACCAAAAAGATATCTTAGAGCATCAAGCAACACATGACACACTTACCGGCTTACCAAATCGTACTCTTTTTAATGACAGACTTGAACAAAGTATTCAAAAAGCGAAAAGAAACGGTACTAATATTGCGCTGTTCTTTATAGACTTAGACCATTTTAAAGAGATAAACGACTCTTTGGGTCACCATATCGGTGATGAAGTTTTAAAGGTTGTGACAAGTAGGTTAAACTTGGTGATTCGTTTAGAAGATACACTGGCCCGCCTTGGAGGTGATGAATTTACTATCATCATGGAAGATATTAACAATGTACAGTATGCGATACTTTTCTCTGAAAAAATACTTAAAGTATTGGTAGAACCTATCTCTATAAATAGTCAAAAACTATATCTATCAAGCAGTATCGGTATAAGCCTCTTCCCTCAAGACTCTACAGATGCGAACAACCTTTTAAAGTATGCAGATGCGGCTATGTATAAGGCAAAGGCTGAGGGAAGAAACAACTTTCAGTTTTACTCAAAAGAGATGACAGAGTTAGCATTTGAGAGAGTCATAATGGTTGCTAGTCTAAAGCAAGCTATTAAAAAAAGAGAATTTATAGTCCATTATCAGCCACAGATAGATGCAACAAACGATAAACTTGTAGGAATGGAAGCTTTAGTAAGGTGGGAGCATCCGACTTTAGGTCTAGTTTCTCCTGCAAAGTTTATACCTTTGGCAGAAGATACAGGACTGATAGTTGATATTGATGCACTTGTTATGGAGATGGCAATGGAGCAGGTATCTATGTGGCATAGTATTGGATTAGACCCAGGTGTTTTATCTTTGAACCTTGCTATGAAGCAGTTGAATCACGATAGTTTTATCATAGTCTTAAAGCATGAAATGAGTAAATATGACTTTAAAAGTGAGTGGTTAGAGCTCGAGATTACAGAAAATGATGTTATGAAAAGACCAAAAGAGGCTGTAGTAAAACTCAAAGAGGTTAGCGAATTGGGAATTAAAATAGCTATCGATGATTTTGGTACCGGCTATTCATCTCTTTCATATTTAAAAAGATTACCGATAGATAAATTAAAGATAGATCAATCATTTATTCGTGATATACCAGGTAGTGAAGATGACAATGCTATTGTAAAAGCAGTTATAGCAATTTCAAAAAGTTTAAACTTGGATGTTATTGCAGAAGGTGTTGAGATTAAAGAGCAAAAAGATTTTCTTTTAGAAAATGGCTGTAATAAGATACAAGGATATTACTACTCAAAACCACTCCCAGCCGATGAGATGCAGAGGAAGCTTAAAAAGTTTACTCTATAAGTGTAGCCGCAGGTTTACTAAAATGAAAACCTTGTGAGTATTCTATACCTAAGTCTTCTATGATTTTTTGAACTTCAGCGTTGTGCACAAATTCAGCTATACATGGAATGTTGGCATTCTTAGCAAAAAACACTATAGCTCTTGTTACTTCATAACTCTTTGAGTTTTTATAGATGTCTTTAATGTACTTAGCATCTATCTTTAAGAAATCAATATCCAGGTCAAGTACTCTTTCAAAGTTAGAATACTCAGAACCAAAATCATCTATAGCTATAGAGTAACCTCTGTTTTTTAGTTGAGTTAGTTGTCTTACATGACTCTTCTTACCAGTTGCACTAACGCCTTCTAGTATTTCTAAAATAACACGATTACTTTCTATCCCGTATTCTAATTCTTTGTCGTTTAGATACTCAAGAAGATAGTTTTTACTCAAATCGTCTTCTGTAATGTTTATAGAAAATGTGTAGTTGTTAGATGCCATAAACTCAAAACTTTTGTCTATCATAGCTTTAGTTATCTCAGGTAGTAGACCTGAGAGATGAGCAGGTTCTAAAAATATATATGGGGATATTATCTCTCCATCATTCTCTATTCTTGCAAGAACTTCATACTTTGTGATCTCATTAGTCGTGTTATTTCTAATACCTTGAAAATAGGGGATAACTCTACCTTCACTAAGTGCATTGTGTAAAATGTAGTTTGAAGCTATAAAAGATTCTCTTTGTGAGTGATCTATGCTGTCTGAATCTTGATTGAAGATATAGAGATTATTTTTACCGCTCTCTTTAGCTTGTTTTAGAGCCAAAGCGCTGTTTCTTAACAGGTTCTTCTCTCCACTCGCAGCACCATATGTAAATGAGATATTTAAAGTAATGTTATCGATTATAACTTCTTTGTTATAAAAGTAGTCTTGAATATCTGAAGTCTTTTGTTTTATATCAATATCTTCATCATAAAGAAGGGCAAACTCATCTGAATTGATTCTACATGTACTGTTTGTATTAAAATCATTTTGAAGTATATTTGCAAGCTTGATAAGCAGTTTATCTCCTACTTCAAAACCATAGGCAGTATTTATATAACTGAAGTTATTTACATTTAAAAGTAAAAGAGTCTTCTGTTTATCTGTTTTTAGAAGCTGTTCAAGATGTGTTTTATTACAAAGCCCGGTAAGCGAGTCTTTATAAGCCATGTCTTCTACTTGTTTTTGACTCTTTTTAAGTTCTGTTAGATCGCTAAATACAGCAAGATAATTATATTCTTTATCATGGTCATCATATAGAGCACTTACACTCATCCATTGTATTATCTCTGAGCCATCTGCACGTTTGTTGATTATTTCTCCGGCCCATTTAGATTCACCATGGATGTTCTTCCACATATCAGCGTAAAATTTCTCATCATGTTTTTGAGAAGCTAAAATATTTGGATTGTAACCAAGAACTTCTTTTTCTGTATAACCATAGATCTCTTCAAATGCTTGGTTTACTTCTACTATCTTGTTTTGCTCATTTGTAATAATCATACCTTCAGCAGCATTTTGAGCAGCAGTAGCAAATAGTTTGATGCGTTTTTCAATGATTCTGTTTTTAAGTATGATATTTACAATAGAAGCAGCAGTTTGGAGGAGTTTTTTGTGAAATGAAGCAGGTAGTCGATGTTCGAATGAAGATAAGGCAAAAGAGCCGATGGCTTTGTCATCTTCATCAAGAATAGGCATAGACCAACATGCGCAGAGATTAAAATCAACAGCAATATGACGAATATCTTTCCATCTTGGGTCAGTAAAGGTGTCTCTTACATACTGAGGCTCATTATGAAAAACAGCATTTCCACATGAACCGCCATTAGGACCAGGTTTTAGATTTGCTAGAAGATCATGACCAACTTGTGGTACTGATGGAGCAGATACTACACTCATAAGCCCTGTAGCCTTGTCAACCAGCATAATAGAAGCTACTGAATTTGGCAATAAGCTTTCAGCCAATACACATAAGTGAGCCAGAATATCTGTACAATAACCTCTTGAAGCTATCATACCAAGTATAGTTTGTTGTATATCTAGAATATTATTATACTCATCTGGAGTAATAGTTACTTCATCAAGTGAAACATCTTCTAGAGTTTTGCAAGAAAGTTCTTCTTTCATAATGACTGCTTATAGTTTAATGTAGAGATTGTACCCGAATAATGTAAAATGAAAGTAAAATATTATGATTTATTTGTAGTTTTATATATAAAACTGAAAACTTCTGCGACGGCTTTATATAATGCAGCCGGAACTTCCTTGTCTAACTCAACTTTTGAGAGAAGTTCCATGAGGTCTTCATCTTTTTTTATAGGTAAGTTATGAAGTTCGGCTATTTTTATAATGTTCTCTGCACTTTTACCTTTTCCCTTGGCAATAACGCGAGGTGCAGATTCTTTGTCTGTGTTATATCTTAGTGCGGCTGCTTTTTTCATGCTTTTATCTCAAATCCTACATTTATTCCATCAGACATCTTTTCTGAAGGAGCTTCATAAGGTGACGTAGGAGCTTTTTTTGTTGCATCTAGCAGACGTATCTCTCTTGGTGTTATGTGAGCTTCTATCAGCGCTGAGCGAAGAGAAGAGATGTTTTCTTTTATGATCTTTTTAAACTCCTCATTATCAGAATGTATCTGAATATTTATCTGATTCTCTTCATATAAAACCAACCTAAGACTTAACTCTCCATACTCTTTGAGTTTGAGCTCTATATCACAGTAAAACTTATCTTCTTCGCCTTTTTTAAGGTTTATATTTCCTTGTTCTAGTGCATCCCATGAAAAAGGAAGATATAGTGATGAAGAGTTTGATAGATGTGACATAAGTTGATAGTAGTCTATTTGAAGAGCCAACTTATCAAGGTTTTTTAGTATCTCAGCCTGATTTGGATGCGAAGACTTAGCTACTTCATTACTAGTTTGAAGTAGAAGTGATTTAAGGTCATTTGCCAGTATCTCTTTTATGTTATTTTGAGCAGATAGATTTTGTGCACTAGCCATAGAGTTTAGTTTGTTTAAAAGCAGTCCAATATCTTTTGAAAAAAGAGGATCAGCTTTGCTCATTGAAGCCCTTAGAGGTTGCATTGCATTTTGGAGTTCTTGTGCCATCTTTTTATCTGTAAATTGTTCCAGAGTTGTGTTTGGTGCAATTTGCAGTATTTTTACTAAAGCATCTAGCAAGCCTTTAGCCTCAGGAAGTGCACTTTTGTTTAACATGGGAACTAATTGTTGCATTGTCTCTTGAATAGCCGAAAGTTTGAAGTTTTCAGGAGTCAAGAGTTTTGGCTGCATCTGATGTTGAAGTTTTTCCAGCAAGGTATTAAACGTCTTAGTAGTTGTAACATCACCTTCTTTTATGTTTGTCTTAAGGGTATCTACAATCTTTTCTAAGCCTTTTACAAGTTGTGTCAGGGCTTTTTTATCATCAGTCATAGTTTGTGTCAAAGATGTGTTTGAAGCATTTTTCAATGTTTCGCTATTTAACATAGTCTCTATATGTTTACCCAAAACTTTTACAGGATATACAGAACTCTTCTCAACTAAAACCTGTAGTGCTTTTAAAGTGTCTTTTAGTTCCACTTGCGGGTTTTGTGCATTTTTAAGTTTTGATTCTAAAAATACTCCTGAGTCAGTTATCTTAGACTTTAGCGTACCATCATTACCCAGCTGTTTTATGTCTGTAAGAAACTCTTTTAATACTTTTTCTATTGGTAGTGTAGTTTTAGTTTTGTCTGATATCGAGCTGTTTAGTGAATCTTTTAAACTTGATAGGTCAACATCTTTGATGTTAGACTGCAGAGTTCTCAAAACTGTATCTATACCTTTGCTTAATTGAGCCAAGGATTGAGTTGAAGGAGGATTTACAGGATTTTTAAGTGCTTCGTTATTTATAAGGTTTTTTAACTCAGTCCCTAAAGACTTTACTGGAAATGAAGGACTCTTATCAACTAGAGTAAGCAGTGATTTTAGTGTGTCTTTTAATTCACTTTGATGAGTTTGAGAACTTTGAGCATTTGTGTTTTTATTTGAAGTTGCAGGCTTGTCATTTGGCATTAAATCACTAAGTTTTTTCATATCAGAGATGAATTTGCTTAAGATTTTTTCCATAGGAAGAGGATCTTGATTTGCTTTTATTGAGTTTAGAAGTTCTTTTATAGTTGTAGACACATTGCCCAAGTCTTTAAGAGTGGGGTTGTTCTTTAAAAGTTGTAAAAGTACTTTGTCAGATGCAGAACTTTTAGCACTCTCATTTAGGAGTGAGTTCACAACTGACTTTAAGTCTTTGCTTTTTGTAAGAACTTCAAGTTCTTTGGGTGTTGCACCTTTAAGAACCTCTTTTAAAGCCTTATTTGTGTTAGGTAAAATAATATCTAGTTGCTTATTGCCTGAGATGTTAATCATAAATTAGTATAGCATTAATTGGATTTCATATTTATGAGTTTATATTCCTCGATAAACTCTTTAGCGTTGTCTCCACGTAAAAACTCTGCAAGACCTATAAGCCCATCTACAAGGTAACGAGTGTTATAACCTTTGAGTTTGAGGTATGTACGAGCCATGATAGCTCTGTCTTTATGAGGACAAGCCGTGACTATAAGTTTTGATTTGTCCAGTTCAGCTAAACGCTTTGGAAGTTCATTTATAGGGATGTTTATCGCATAAGGCATGTGCCACGCTTCGTACTCTTCTTTAAAGCGGATATCTATAAGCTGCGCAGTTCCTCTTTCAAGCATCACTGAGAGTTCAACAGATCTTATCTTCATATCTTTACGCTCTTCGTAGGTAAAAGAGTTTAAGTATGCGTCATAGCTTTGTGCCCAGAGACTTAGTGTAAAAAATATTAGTATTAAAAAAACTCTTTTCATAGTAAAACTCCAAAATAAAGTAATAAATATTCTATCATATCTTTAATCAAGTCCATAATAAACATGGTGTGATATAATCACAACATGTTAAAACAGTATAAAGAGGCTATAGAAAAAAGCAATATCATCTCCAGAACAGATATAGATGGCATCATCACATTTGTAAATGATGAGTTTTGTAAGATCTCTGGTTACTCCAAAGATGAGCTTATCGGTAAAAACCACAACATCGTACGACATCCAGATGTGCCTGCTTCAAGATTTAAAACTCTATGGGACACAATACTAGAGAAGAAAATCTATAAAGATACTGTTAAAAACCTCGCAAAAAATGGCTCCACTTTTTATGTAAACACAACCGTAATCCCCATACTAGACGAAGATGATGATATAGCTGAGTTCATCGCCATTCGCTACGATGTTACAAAGGAAGTTTTTTACAAAGAGCAACTTCTAAAAAAAGAAAAAGAGCTAGAAGAGTTAAACAAAACACTTGAACAGAGAGTCCAAGATAAGACAAAAGAGTTAGAAGAGTTAAACAAGACTCTTGAGCAACGCGTAGAAGATGAAGTCTCTAAAAATGAAGAGAAACAAAGAGTGATGTTCTCACAGTCACGTCAAGCATCTCTAGGTCAGATGCTGGCAAATGTTGCTCATCAGTGGAGACAACCGCTAACAGAGTTGAACCTTGCTATGTTTAGTATGAAAAAAGCAGCACTTGATAATAAAACAGAAGAACTAACAGAACTTTACGGTGAGAGTAAGAACATCATAAAAAATATGTCTCAGACTATAGATGACTTTACAAACTTCTTCAACCCTCAAAAAGAGAAACATCCGTTTAATATAAGTGACAGTATAAATGAATCTTTAAGTCTTTTAGACAAAATGCTCGAATCTGAGATGATAAGTGTTAAGAGTGACTTTGAGGAGTTAAGAGTTCTTGGAATCTCAAATGAGTTAACTCAAGTAATCATAAACCTTATAAAAAATGCTAAAGATGCCTTTGTGACTAACGGAATCTTAATCAGAGAAATAAGCATAACAACTAAAAAGGAAGATGACTTTGCCCTTATAGAACTTCAAGACAATGCTGGTGGAATCTCTAAAGAAAACATAGACAAGATTTATGAGCCATACTTTACGACGAAGCACCAGAGCAGTGGAACAGGACTTGGTCTTTTTATGTCAAAGATGATTTGCGAGCAGGGTATGGATGGTCACTTAGATGTAAGAAGCAAGAAGGGTATAACAACCTTTAGTATAAAGATACCGTTGGTTAGCAATGAGAGATAAGTCCTTAAAAAGCCTACGGGTACTTCTTGTTGAAGATGAAGAAAATATTGCCAGACTTCTAAAGGGTGCCATAGGAGATAGCTTTCACAGCTTTACTATCGCCAAAGACGGTAAAGAGGGTTTGGAGAAGTTTATACAGATATCACCTGACATTGTTATAACAGATATCAATATGCCTAAACTCACAGGTCTAGAGATGGCAGGAGAGTTAAAGAAACTAAATCCTAACGTACCTGTAATAATCCTAAGTGCCTTTAGCGAGAGAGAAAAGCTTTTTAATGCCATAGACGTAGGAGTAGCAAAGTACTTTTTAAAACCATATGATCCAGATGAGATACTAGAGTACATATCTTCCATATCAGATGAACTTGGCAGTAAGACTGTAGAGCTTTGTGACGGTTTTAGTTTTAACAAGACAACTCATGCACTTTACAAAGAGTCAAGGTTTGTAGCATTATCTAAAAACGAGAAGAAGTTTATAACTCTACTTGTTGATAATGAAAATAATATTTTAGACGATGAGACTATTAAGGTAAGCATCTGGGGTGAGAGTGTTAGTGATGAGAGACTTAGAACTTTTGTAAGACGTCTGAGAGGCAAGACCTCTAAAACACTAATCATAAATGTTAAAGGACTTGGTTATAAGCTCAGATTTTTTTCATAGTGTTATCTGTGCATATTTTTCTTAGTCTTGCTCGTAGCCTGAGCTGTTAGCGGGTCATCCGGCCAATAGTGTCTTTTGTATTTTCCGCGCAGTTCTTTTTTTACGTCATCGTAAGTGTTTGCCCAAAAGCTCTCTAAGTCTTGTGTTATTTGCATAGGTTTGGATGCAGGAGAGAGCAAGTGAATCATCAGTTTCACTTTTCCATTTAGCACAGTAGGCGTTTTTTGAGTGCCAAACATCTCTTGGAGTCTAACTGCCAGGATGGGCTTGTCTGCATCTGAGTAGTCTATATAGATATTAGAACCGCTTGCTACTTTTATCTTCGCAGGTACTAAAACATCAAGGGATTGCATCTGCTCCCATGTTAGTAATCCTGAAAGTATGGAGTAAAGATTCAGAGATGCAAGAGACTTTAGAGAGTTTTTGCCTTCAATATAAGGTAGTAACCACTCCTCCATGGTCTCAAGCAGATGCTCATCACAAAAGTCTGGAAACTCACAACTCGTTTTAAGAGCCTTTTGAGCGTTTATAAAGTTCAGGCGATGTCTGAGACCAAGGGAGTCTTTTGTCCATGCCAGAGAGTCTAATCCTGCCTCTCGTATGCCATCTAGCAAAACTTTTGATACTTTTTCACTTGAACTGCTTTGCATCTGAGTCTCATTTATAACTATACTTCCAAAATAGCTTCTTTTTCTTGCCTCGACTCTTTGAAGCTCTGAGTTCCAAGAGAGAGACTCTTTAGTCTCTATGTTTTCTTTTAGGTATAGCTCTATCTGAGACTTGTCTATAGATGCCGCTTTGTAAATAAGTGCATTTTGCCCCAGGGCACCCTCTCTGGCTACGCCATTCACTTTGTCACTTCTGGCATCCAAGTCACAAATAACCAAATACTCAGAATCAAAAAGTTCATCTTCTTGGTGTAGATATGCACCTTTTTTATTTGCCATAAGATATGAGCAACTGTTCTTTTCTCTTCGTTTTGAGACTCTCTCAGGGTAAGCTAGAGCTAGTAGTACGCCTATCATCTCTAAGTTGACATCACTCTTTTGTTTCTTCTCTATTCTAGATGCGCTTTGAAGTAAAAATTTACAATTCCTTATGTCTATGTGAGATGCATTTATGGAGATGCCACAGCTTACATCATGTAAAACAGAAACCCTTTCTCTTATATCTGAAGATCTGTACGATGAGGTGTAGATATCTTTTTCTTGTATAAGAACACACAAAAGAGAAGCTTCATATGAGAGTTTCATATCTTTAGCTTTTATCATCATATGTGCTAGGCGTGGATGCATACCAAAAGAACACATCTCTTTTCCATGTTTTGTTATCTTACTCTTTGCATCTATTGCTCCAAGGTCAAACAGAAGCTCTTTAGCATGTGTCATGGCACCTTCAGGAGGTAAGTCCATCCATTGAAGTTCGCTTATCTCTTCATTTCCCCAAAGAGAGAGTTCTAGCAGCATCTGAGTCAGGTCAGTTGAGAGTATTTCGGGTTTGTCATGTTTTAGAAGTATCTTGCCCTTGTGCCAAAGATGATAACATTTACCGGCACTTAAACGTCCTGCACGACCGGCTCTTTGAGTAGCAGAATCTTGTGAGATAAAAGAGCTTTGCAGTTTGTTCATTCCTGAACTGCTATTAAAAACAGAACTATTAGCAAGACCTGAGTCTATGACTATCTTGATACCTTCTATAGTTAGACTTGTTTGTGCTATGTTAGTCGCGAGAACTATTTTTCTTTTGCCTTTTGGCGGGGCTATTATGGCTCTGTCTTGCTCTTCTTTAGAGAGGTTTCCATAAAGAGCAGATACAAAAATATCTGTGTTGTTACTCTTTTTTAGAATCTCGTTTATAAGCATCTGAGTCTTTTTTATCTCGGCTATTCCCGGTAAAAAGACAAGCATGTTTCCATCGCCACTTTTTAAAACATCTGTTATAAGTTTAGATACGAAAGTTGGAAGTTCTCTTTTTGTCGGCTCTTTTGTTTTAGCATCTAGATAGATGCTCTCAACTGGATAAGAACGACCTTCACTTTCAATGAGTGGAGCATCTTCTAAAAGCCCACAAATAGCATGAGTGTTAAGAGTCGCGGACATGACAAGAAGTTTTAGATCTTCTCGTATAAGTGATTGCGACTCCAGCGAAAGTGCCAAAGATAGATCAGCATGGATGCTTCTTTCATGAAACTCATCAAAGATGACTAAAGCAACATCTTCCAAACTTGGATCAGCTTGAATTTTTCTGGTTAGGATACCTTCTGTGACTATAAGAATCTTTGTCTTCTTGCTTTTTACAGACTCCATCTTTATCTGGTAGCCGATTCTCTCTCCTACTTTCTCACCAAGAAGCTCTGCCATACGAGATGCACAAGAGCGAACTGCCAAACGACGAGGTTCTAACATGAGGATGATTTTATCTTCGAGCCAAGGCTCATCCAAAAGTGCAAGAGGAAGGGCAGTAGTTTTTCCGGCTCCAGGTGGAGCTTGAAGAACTAAACGGTTAGAAGTCAGAAGCTCTTGTTTTACTTGAGGTAGTACTTGGTTTATAGGTAGGTTTTGCATAGTGGAATTATACTAGAACTTTAGAAGGTTTGTTTTTGCTCCAACACTGTGATGTTTTCCATCTGAATGTGCACCGATGCGAGTGGCGGAACAAGCTGTAAAAAGTGTTATGATTATTAGGCTAATGCTTAGTATTTTCATATGGAAAGTATATCAAAAGCTGAAGATACTTTCTATCAATAATATTCTTAGACCAATTTAACGAAAGTTAACCCTATTTATCTTCGGTTTGTAAGTCGGGTCTTCACCTGCTACCGTCCACAGCTTTTTAGCAAGTGCACTGACTGAGTGAGAGAACTCTTCATCTATGGGTTCTAAAAAGTCTACATCTCCAAAGTTAGTTTTAAGTAGATTTTTTTCATATTCAAACCCCGAACTCGTCGGTTCTAGTTTTAGAGCTTTGCCAGTCTGTAGGTTTGCCAATACCCATAGAGCCAAGAACTCTTCAGAGAATTTGTTAAGGATGGCTTCAGAGAACTCTTCGAAGTTTTTATAACCGCTTTGTTCGTATATCTCTATAATAACTTCAAGAGTCTTATGCAGATGAACTAAGGGAACCATTGAAAATAGCATACGTCCGATGCTCTGTCCAGTTGTGTGAACAGCACCGATGAAGACTCTAGCACCTCCATCTGTATCTCCAAAGTTGTTAGTCTTTAGACCGACTAGACCTATGTCTGTGTGTCTGTGTCTTCCACAACCTTTGATACACCCGGAAAAGCCGACTGTGATGCCATGCTCTGCTATCTTGCTCAGAGGCAGGTATTGAGTCTCGTTTTTGATACTCCAAAAAGAGTAAGGACAAAGATTACCCGCACAAGCGATGATAGTAGAACTCTCTTTTGGAGATGCAAACGGAGTGGAAGCATCCGGGAGTCCTAAAAGGTAGATGTTTTGATCAACACCGATTCTTATCTCAACATTGTTCTCAGAGGCAAATTTAGATATATCTTTCATCTCCTTCACACTCAGACGAGCGAAGTCTGTTTGGTAGCAGTAAGAGTAAGTTCCATCTTTTAGTTTTTCGTTTGGTGAGAAAAGTTTTTTATCCAGTTGCAGCTCTCCGCCTGACTCAAACGGTTTGCCGTACTCTTTTTCTATATGAGCTTTAAGGTGTTCTAGTCCAATATCTTCTATAAGATAAAACAGACGTGTTTTAGAACGAGAAAAGCGAGAACCGTGCAGGTAAAATGCTTCTGTAAAAGCTTTAAAGAAATCAAAGACTTCGCTTTGGAGTAAAAAGATATCTGTATCTTGAGCTATCTCTGTGTTTTTACCGCCCATGTAGACATTGAAGCCGTAAACACCGTCTTTTTTTGCAAGAGCAAAGTATAAGTCATTTGCGAAAAATGATGTCACACTGGCACTATTTCCAGATATACCGATAGATACACGACGAGGAAGCATCCCGACATAACGAGGATTTTTGATGATGTACTCTTGCATCTGCATGATGATAGGGTAGGTCTCTATCTCACAGTATACTCCGCGTCCATCAAAGGCATCTGTTACGATATTTCTGATATTGTCACCGAAGCTTTGCCATGTTGTAAGACCGTGCATGTTGAACTTTTTCCAGATCTCTAAAACATTTTCTTCATCTACACCGTGAATCTGTAGCCCACCTCTAGCTGTAGTGATAACAGTAAGGTCATACTCTTCTACTACATCAGCTATATAAGAAAATTGCTCGTGAGTAAGCATTCCTGCAGCTATACGAAGTCGTATAGTAAACTCATCTTCTAAAAAGTCCGTAGTAAAGATACCAAAGTCTTGAAGAAATAATCTATCTCCTTCTCCAAGATTTTCAAAGTCAATGTTTTCAAAATCTTTAAAATAGTCTATTGGTCTTAATCTGGCTTTGTATCTCTCACGTTTGTTTAGTTTTGGTTCTAGTTCTTCTGTCTGCATGAAAATCTGCTCCGATATTTCTAATACTTCATTTTACCTAATAATTATTATAAAAAAATTGATATATGTTAACGCCAGACAATATTTAGATCATTTGACAAAAGAGATGAATCAAAAGACTTAGAAGCAGGACCGATATCTGCAATTGACTCTCCTGTATCTAGAAACGTTTGTATGTAGTAGTTTTTATCATAACCTCTGATTACTAAGTCTTTTATGATGGCATTAATGTCATCAGCATCTAGCAAATCATAGTGAAGAGTTGTTCGAACTTCATAATCTATGAAGTTGTCTATAAGTAAGTCTAGTGTTTTTGAAAACTCACTGTACTTGTTTGAGTGTGTGATTTGTATGAACTTATCTTTTGGTGCTTTGTAGTCAAGTGCTACAAAGTCCAGTAGTTCTAGTTCAAGTAACTCTTTTACCTGCGAAAAATAAGTTCCATTGGTGTCTAGTTTTATCTTAAATCCAAGTTTTTTTACGGCTTGGCAGAATTCTACTAAGTCATGCGAGCTTGCTTCTCCACCGGAAAGAACTACAGCTTCTAGAAGATTGACTCTTGTTTCTAAAAACTCTAAAACATCATCAATGGTATAGCTTCCACTTTTGGCAAATACTATCTCTTTGTTGTAACAGTAGTCGCATCTCATGTTACATCCGCTAAACCACACTATACAGGCTAGGTGGTCAGGGTAGTCAACATGAGTAAACTTTGTTACATCGTAAACTAGTTTTTTAGCACTCAGTGAATTGCTTTCGTTGTTTATGCTCACCAGTTTTTCCTACATTGAAACTCTCAACAGGTCTATGATACCCCATAACTCTTGTATATACAATACATTTTTGTCTTTTATCTTTTAGTAATGCTAATGCTTCATTTTTACTCATAATATTTTCCTTTGTTTTGGTTTTAATTTATGAAATTTCTAGTTTCAGGTTTTCTTGCTCGTGAATCAGTTCTTCATCACATTTTGGGCAGTACTCATGCTCTCCTGAGATGTATCCGTGTTTCGGACAAACTGAGAAAAGAGGAGTTACGGTTATGTATGGAAGTCTAAAGTTAGAGATAACATTTTTGACTAATTTTCTACACGCCTCAGTTGAACTGACTTTCTCTTGCATGTAAAGGTGTAGAACTGTTCCTCCGGTGTATTTACACTGAAGGTCATCTTGAAGTGTAAGTGCTTCAAAAGGGTCATTTGTTAGATCAACAGGAATCTGAGATGAGTTAGTATAGTAAATATTTTCATCCATTCCAGCTTGTAAAATAGAGTCACCATATCTTTTCTTGTCTTCTTTGGCAAATCTATAAGTAGTTCCCTCAGCAGGTGTAGCTTCAAGGTTATAAAGGTTTCCAGTATCTTCTTGAAACTCAACCATTCTATCTCGCATATGGTTTAAAATCTCAGTTGCAAACTCTATTCCTGCTTCTGAACTAACATCATAAGCATCTGAAGTAAAGTTTCTTATCATCTCATTGATACCGTTTACCCCAATAGTAGAGAAGTGGTTTTTAAAGCCCGGAAGATATCTCATAGTGTATGGGAAAAGTCCTCTGTCGTACATCTCTTGTATGAAAACACGCTTTTTCTCTAAAGTGTTTTTTGCATGCTTCATAAGCTGGTCTATACGAATCATAAGAGCTTCTTTATCTCCTTTGTAAAGGAAACCTAGTCTAGCCATGTTTAGTGTAACAACCCCGATACTACCAGTCATCTCAGCACTTCCAAAAAGACCACCGCCACGCTTTAGCAGCTCTCTAAGGTCAAGTTGAAGTCTACAGCACATACTTCTAACGTGTCCAGGCTTGTAAGCTTCTTCGTTTTCTACAAGGTTTCCATCAGCATCTCTTTTGTACTGAGAACCTATGAAGTTTTGAAAGTATGAAGAACCTATCTTAGCAGTGTTCTCAAAAAGAATGTCAGTGTTTTCACCATACCAGTCAAAATCTTCTGTAATATTTACAGTAGGAATAGGAAATGTAAATGGCTGACCAGTTTTGTCACCCTCAGTCATTACCTCATAATAAGCTTTATTGATAAGGTTCATCTCAGGTTGAAAGTACTTATATGTCATTTCTCCAAGAGAGTTACACCCTCTTGTTTTTGCTTCTGTTTCTAGTTCACTGTCAAGAAGGTTCTTAAAAAGGTGAAGCTGTTTAGAAGTAGGGAACTGGTCTTTAAGATCATCTGGAACTGTCCAGTCAATAGTTACATTTGTAAATGGAGATTGTCCCCAGCGTGCCGGTACATTTAAGTTGTATATAAAACTTCTAACAGCTTTTTTGATCTCTTTGTACGGAAGCTTGTCACGAAAAACGTAAGGAGCTAAGTAAGTGTCAAACGATGAAAATGCCTGAGCACCTGCCCACTCACTCTGTAAGATGCCAAGGAAATTAGCCATTTGTCCAAGAGCTTCACGAAAATGCTTAGGAGCATCACTCTCAACTCTACCGCGAACACCGTTAAAACCTTCATCTAAAAGTACACGAAGACTCCAACCGGCACAGTAACCCGTAAGACAGTCAAGATCATGGATATGATAGTCACCGTCTCTATGAGCATGACCTTCTTCTTTTGAGTATATCTTATCAAGCCAGTAGTTTGCTATTACTTTTCCGGCAGTGTTGTTTACAAGACCAGCGTTTGAGTAACCTGTGTTAGAATTTGCTTTGATTCTCCAATCACTTTTGTTGATATACTCTTCTATAGTCTGCGTTGAGTTGATGTACGTTGTGTCATCATCAAGCATACTGTCTCTTTGCATTTTGTGCATATGTCTATAAAGGATGAAAGAGCGCATTACGTCAAAGTATCTTCCTTTGTATAACTCTTTCTCAATGGCATCTTGAATATCCTCAACAGCTACAACACGCTTACTTTTAAGACGATCTAGAACATTAAAAAATATAGAGCTATCGTAAGTAATATTCTCACTCTTAAATGCTTTTTTAATTGCGTCTTCGATTTTAAAAGATAAAAACTCTTTGTGCGTACCGTCTCTTTTTAGAATATTTTCAACCATAGTTATAGACTCCCTTTGAATGTAAAGTGAATTTTAATAGAAGATGAGTTAAATATTTATAACAAAATGTGTCACTTATGTGTCACTAAAAGCTCTATTAATTGCTATAGGGTATAATTGCGCATGATGAAAAAAACAGAAAAAATTTTAGAAATTTGGCATAAGCATTTTGAGAATGAGGAAAAACAATATTCTGAGTTTGAAAGTTCAGATATTGAGTACTTTGTAGGTTGTATGTTGTATAACCATTTTAACTTCTCTACGGCTCTTGATACGATGAAGACTATAGACCTTGCATATGATTTCCTAGACTCTTGCGATGAAGAGTATGATGAAGTTATGGCTATAGTAAAGAGCATAGAGTTTGATGATGAAAAAGATAGTATAGAGTTTTTACAAAACTTTATAGCCCAAGCGCAGAAGAAATATAGTGGCGATGAACTCTATTTACTAAATCGTTTAGCCTATCACATGAATGGAGTGGCAGATAGATATAGAAGTGGAGAGGAAGCTAAAAAAGTAGACTTTACAGCTCCTGCCAAAGCAAATGCAAATCCTCTTTTGAGATAAGTATGGAAAAGTATCTTATAACCTCACGAGAGTTTTATACAGATACACCTGCAATCTTTCGTAACATCGTGCATGAACAATTCACTCAGCACGAACCCACTTATGCTCTCTACAGAGATAAATCAAATCCGAACTATGATGTTCAGGCAGCTCATTTTGTAGAAGTATGCAATCAATTTGGAACTATAAAAAGTTTTATACATAGAGATGTAAAACTGGCAAAAAGCTTGGAAGCGACTGGTGTACATCTAACATCAACTCAGTTTGATGAGATTCAAAAAGCTAAAGAACTTGGTCTCGAAGTTATTATCAGTACACATACTCATAATGAAGTCTTAAAAGCTAAAGAACTTGGTGCAGATGCAGTTACATATAGCCCTATCTTCGCATCCCCCGGTAAGGGTGAACCAAAAGGTATCGACGACTTAAAAGAGCTTCTGCAAAAGCATGAGGTAAAAGTCTTTGCTCTTGGCGGGATAGTTGAAGAAGAACAGATTAAGGCTATCGAAGAGACGAAAGCTTACGGATTTGCTTCTATTAGATACTTTTATTAGTATCTACTGTTTCTTCGTCTTTTTTAGCAGGTTTCTTTTTCTTGGCAAAACCTGCACCCTTTTTTACTTTGGCTGTTAGCTCTAAAGCTTCGATAATTTCACGAAAATCCATACCCTCTTTATGCATAGCAGCAAAACATGTAACTATCACTGCTATTGTATTTGGAACTTCACCTTTTTGTTTATAAGACTGAAGGTTTTTATCGCTTACCTTTATGAGTTTACTAAACTTAGGCAGGCTAATCTCAGCATCTAGTAGTAATTTTTTAAAATCAATAAATGTCATAATAATTCTTTGTAATCTTTTTGTAACCATAATTATAGCAAATTTGTTGACATAAATATATATAAAGTGTATAATTACTATAATTTATTACTAAAAGTAAGTAATAAGTCATAAAATAACCCTAAAAGGATCCACAAATGGCAAAAGAGTTAAAGAAAAAAGTAACTAAAAAAGTTGCAAAAAAACCAGCAGCTAAAAAAGTTGTAAAAAAGAAAGAAGCTAAAAAAGCTGATAAGAAAAAAGTTGCTAAAAAGAAAGTAGCAAAAAAGGTAGAGAAAAAAGCTGCTAAGAAGAAAGCTGCAAAAAAAGTAGTGAAGAAAAAAGTTGCTAAAAAGAAAGCAGCAAAGAAATCTTCAAAAAAATAGTAACATTAGATTTTTAGCTCTCCTGCTAAATAACCGCTAGCGAATGACCATTGGAGGTTATATCCTCCACATGGTCCGTCTAGATTCATAACTTCCCCACAAAAGTACAATCCATCTATAATTTTACTATGCATTGTTTTAGGATCTATTTCTTTTAAAACTATACCGCCACGTGTGATCATCGCCATTTTAAAGCCGTCATGCCCAGTAACGCTAAGCGGTGTCCACGCAAGATGGTTTATAAGTTTTGCTCTTTCTTTGCCTGAGACAGCTTTTAGTTTTGCATCTGGATCAACCGCACTGAGTAGGCATAATTCTAGGGCAAGAGGAGTTGGAAGTAGGGTAGATACAAGTTCATGCATGGTTGAGTTTTGGTTTTTAAGAGCTTCATCCTTTAGATGCTTTGTTATCTGTTCTTCGTTCATCCCCTTTGTAAGGTTTAACAAAATTGGAACTTCACCATATTTACTTATAAGTGGTGTTATCTCTCTTGCAAAGTCTAAAACTACAGGACCTCTGATTCCGCTTTTAGTAAAGATAAGATCACCGGAAGCTTTTAATTTTTTATGTTTTTTGATATCTACACGAAGTTCAACTTTAGCTATGGTGTCTGCACGACAGTTTCCAACCCACTCTTCTTTAGTTTTTAGTGGCATCATCGCCGGATGCAGCTCTGTAGTTTTGTGTCCAAGTTCGTGAACAAGAGAGTATCCATCTCCTTCGGCACCTAAAACAGGATAGCCTAGGCCTCCGGTTGCGATGATAATATTAGGAGCTAGAAATGTGTTAGTTGATGTTTGTACTCCAGTAACGTGATTATCCTCGTTAAGTAATTTTTCCACTTTTTGTGAGCATAAAACTTCGATGCCGACTCTTTGCATCTCGTTCGTCAAACCTGAGATAATAGTAGAAGAGCTATGTGAAGTTGGAAATACTCTAAAACCGTCAGGTGCATGAGTCTCAACTCCGATCTCTTTAAAAAACTCTATGAGATTTTTATGATTAAACTTTTTTAGAGCATCTTGCATAAAGCGGCCGTCTCGTCCAAACTTTGCCATGAACTCTTCATTTGAGAGAGTGTTTGTAAGGTTACAACGGCCACCGCCAGTTGCTTTTAATTTTGCACCTATTTGAGATAGTTTTTCAAGTAGAAGTACATTTTTGGCATCTCTAGCAGCTCTTATGGCAGCTATCATTCCTGCTGCACCGGCTCCAACAACGATAAGATCATAGTTTTTTGACAAGAGACATCCCTTACTTACTAGCATATTAATAAGTGCAATTGTAGTATAATAAAGTTATGAAAAATCTAATTTTAATATTTTTAACTATTTTTATCTTAGCCGGATGTAGTACGAGTTCTTTGAGATTAAACAAAGATAAAGAACTGGTTTTGAAGTATAGTTCGAGTGACTTATTACTTACAAATAAGATTATTGATTCAAGTTTTTTAAACTTTAAAGACCTTTTTGTGACGATATATAAACTAGAAGATGAAAACGGAAGAATTCTTTTTTATGAAGATGCAAGAACAGCTATGAATTTTGAGTTTAGACATCGTGGACTATATACGGTTATGTATGTATTTGATGATAGAAAGAACTACAATGTTGTCTATAGAAGAAATAATCTAAAACTAGTGCAGTTCCCACTAAAAGACAAAACATACTTAAATGTCATGATTCAAGCGAGTGACTCGCAAATATACTCATATGCTTACGGATTTTCAAACAAAGAGTTTATGGAAATAGCAAATAAAATAAAAGTAAAAGATAGCGATACAATAGAAGGGTTAAAGCATGAAGGATTGGTGCTAAATGACTCATCAAAAGCTCTAAGTAACTGGAATGATAAACTGGTCTTTTTTACACCGCTTATCAGTCCACTTCGTTCGATTGGTGGACGTTGAAGACATATTTTGGAGACAGGGAAAAATGCTATAAGTGTTACCGACCTGCAAGTTCATGTATGTGTGAGCACATTCACAATGTTAAGACTAAAACAAAATTTGTTATACTGATGCATCCAAAAGAGTTTAAAAAAGTAAAAAATGGAACAGGGCATCTGACTCATTTAGCTTTACAAAATTCTGAATTATTTGTTGGTGTAGACTTTTCAAACCATCAAAAAATAAACGAGATTATAGAATCATACGATAGTTATGTTCTATATCCATCCAAAGAAGCTCTAAATATCAGCCGTACAAATCCGCATAGCAAAAGAGATATGGCAATATTTATCATAGACTCTACCTGGTCTTGTTCAGTGAAGATGTTAAGAGAATCTAAAAACCTTCAAGCTCTAAGACATATGAGTTTTGATTCTGTAAAGTTGTCACAGTTTAAGATAAAACAGCAACCTGCTGAGTTTTGTCTCTCAACTATAGAATCAACTCTTAGTGTATTGGAATTGTTGAATAAGTATGAAATAGAGAATATAGAGAAAAATGATTTAGAAGAGTTTTTGAACCCTTTTGAGCAGATGATAGAGTATCAGCAACAGATAATTGCTAATCCTATAAGTAACGCTGTAAGGTTTAAACGACGAAGCGAGATATAAAATAATGCAGATTAATACTTATCTTTATAAAAACGGTTATTGGGATGATGTACTAGATGCTAGTATGGACTCTGAAAATACGATTATCATCATGTTTGGAAGTATCAATGTCTTAAAAGTTAAAAAGGGAATTGATGACATAGTAGAAACATTTCCAAAAGCGACTGTAGTAGGTTCTTCTACTTCTGGTGAGATATATGGCAGTGAAATATATAATGATTCTCTCAGTGTCTCAATAATGCACTTTAACAAAAGCAGTTTCAGAGTAGTTGTTAAAGATATAAGTGAGCATAACTCATTTGATATTGGAAAAAATATACTAACCGACCTACCAAAAGAAAATCTAAAATCAATCTTTCTTTTAGCGAATGTTTTAAATGTTAACGGCTCAGAACTTACAAAAGGTCTTAGTACTGATGTGCCAAGTGATTGTGTCATAACCGGTGGTCTGGCAGGGGACGGAGTTGAGTTTAACAAGACATGGATTTTACTTAACTCTCAACTTATGAAAAAGCAGATTATCGCTGTTGGACTCTATGGAGAAGATCTTCGTGTTGAATATGGATGCAAATGTGGTTGGTCAAGATTTGGGCTTGATAGAAGGGTGACTTACTCACAAGACAATGTTTTATATACTCTAGATAATAAACCTGCATTGGAACTATATAAAAGATACTTAGGAAGTCATGCTTCAGCGCTTCCTGCATCCGGATTATACTTTCCTTTGATGCTTTTAGAGGAGGGTTCCACTACTCCTACACTTAGAGCTATTAAAGCAATAGATGAAGAAAAAAACTCCATAACACTTGCTGCAAGCATCCCACAAAACAGTATTGTTACATTTGCAAAAGCAAATTTAGATGATTTGATTATGGGAGCTCAAGAGGCTGCAGAGAGTCTCATAGAAAATTATGATGGTAAACAAAAAGCTCTTTGTATCGCCATAAACTGTATAGCTAGAAAAATTGTGTTAAAACAAGAAGCAGAAGATGAAATAGAAGTAGTCCATGACACTTTAGGAGAAAATGTATCGACAATTGGTTTTTACTCTTATGGTGAAATATCTAAAATTGAATCTGGTGGTTGCGACTTTCACAATCAATCAATGACGCTTATGTTGATGTATGAGGTAGAAGATTATGACTGAAGATAAACTACTAATAAGACAGCTTAAAAAGGCTGGTATCAGTTCCTTTGAATCACTTGATGAGAACTCTTTTAGTATGCTTCTTAAATATGTTGAACAATCGTACAAAGATAACAGTGAGACTCGCCGTATAATGGAGCATTCCCTAGATATCGCTTCACAAGAGATGCGAGAAGTTGTAGATGATTTGGAAAAAGCGCACAGAGAAGTTGAGAAAAAAGATAAGCTAATGTTTCAACAGTCACGTTTTGCTCAGATGGGTGAAATGATAAGTATGATAGCTCACCAGTGGAGACAACCTCTAAATATGATAAGTGTAACAACTGCATCCATACAGTTTGATGTAATGCTTGATAAGATAGAAAAAGAAAAACTGGTAGGTTCTATGGAAAGCATAGCAAACTACTCACAGCATCTAAGTGATACTATTGATGATTTTAGAAACTTTTTTAGACCAGCAAAAGAGATGCAAAGAACCAGTTACTGTGAAGAGGTAAAGAGTGTTTTAAACATCATAGGAGACTCTATTACAGCTAAAAATATAGAGATCATTAAAGATCTAAACTGTAAGAGTGAGTTTAATGTATATTCTAATGAGCTAAAGCATGTAATTATAAATATAATCAAAAACTCTGAAGATGTTCTTGTTGAAAACAATATAGAAAATCCATATATTAAAATAAGAACATACAAGCAAGATAAAACTAGAGTCTTAGAAATAAGCGATAACGGTGGTGGGATATCTTTGGATAATATTGAAAAAATATTTGATCCTTATTTCTCTACAAAGATGAAAAGAAGTGGAACCGGTTTAGGTCTTTATATGAGCAAAATAATTATTGAAGAACATTGCGGTGGAAAACTTGAAGTAGCTAATAACAGGGATGGGGCTGTTTTTAAAGTCATATTGTCTCATTAATAGAAGTTTAAAATTGTTATGAAGATATCATAAATGTGCTTCTAAAATTCACTTTCTAAAATATAACATAAATTATAAAATTAATTTATAACCATTTAATAAATAAAAGTGTACCATAACTCTATATTAATAAAAAAAACCACGGAGATGTATATGAAAAAAATGATTTTGGCTTTAGCTGCAAGTTCAATACTGGCACTAGCAAATGAAACTACAGTTAACGCAACAATGAGTCTAATGACACAGGGAATGAATCAGGTTCAAGCTGGTTTTTTATATAGTAATAAAAATGATATCGCTGCTGGTATTGCAGTACTAGAAAATGCGAACGCTATCTTTGCAAATGTAGATGTGTCTGTTTTTATTAAAAACAACAATAAAGTTCAAGTTACTCATAACATCAACAAAAATGTAAGTGAAAATATTAAAGCATTAAAGAAAGCTGTTGCAGCAGACAACTATTCAGATGCTACAAGAGAGTATGGTGAGCTTACTGCTAACTGTATCGCATGTCACAAAATAGTTAGAGGCTGGTAACCCCTACTACTTATTAAACAAGTGAAACTCTAAAGAATCAACTTTAGAGTGGTCATTTGTATTGTTTATTGTCAGTAATGTTATTTATTAAACATAACTGAGCCAAGTCTAACCATGTTAGACCCGCACTCAATTGCTAGTTCAAAATCCCCACTCATTCCCATAGAGCAAATCGTCGCTCCATCTAGGTTTTTGTAAATTTCATAAGTAGTCTCAAAACTCTTTTTAATAATATCTCTATCGTCGCTATGAGCACCAATACTCATAACACCCTTTAGGTTTATATTTGGGCACTCTTTTTGAATCTGAGCATATGCATCTGCCGCTACCTCAGGCATAAAACCGTGCTTTGATTCCTCTTTCGCAGAGTTTATTTGCAGTAGTGCATCCAGAGTCATATCTTTAGCTTCAAGCTTCTTTTGTAGCTCTTTTGCTAACTCCATAGAATCAAGTGCATGAAACAGAGTAGGATTAATATCCAGTAGGTTATTTATCTTATTTTTTTGTAAGTTACCTACAAAATGCCACTCCAACGGAAGGTCTTCAAGTTTTTCAGCTTTTAGCTTTAAGTCTTGAACCTTGTTCTCACCAAATGCTCTTTGACCAATGTTGTAAAGATCTGCTATTTCATCAGAAGTAGAGTACTTGCTAATAGCTACTGTTTTAACAATGTGATGACCACTAACTTTTAGTCTAGCAGTCTCAACTCTTCTAATCACGTTATCTATATATATTTTATATTCTTCTTGTGTCATTTAATTTCCTTTTCGAGTAAATCTTTTTCTTTGACGACTTATCCAATCAATCTATTAATATCGTTAAAGAGACCTAGTCCCATAAGTGAAAAAAGTACTACCCATCCTGCGATAGTCAGTTTTATGATTATAGCTTCACTAGCTTCTCTTCTAAAGATAAACTCGTAAAGGTTAAACATAATATGTCCACCATCAAGAGCCGGAATCGGCAAAAGATTTAAAACTCCTAAGTTCACTGATATGAGTGCCGCAAAAAATAGTACGCTCATCCATCCTGCGCTCGTTGCATCTGATGTCAGTTTAACGATGCTAATAACTCCGCCAAGTTCTTTAGCAGGGACTTCTCCGACTATAAGCTTTTTAAGTCCCGTAAATATCATTGTAGATGCAAAGATAGTCTGCTCTGTCGCATAGCTAAGTGTCTCAGAAGGACTGAGTTCAAGTTTATGTGAAACTCCTGCACTGCCTATTCCTATCATCTTTTTCTGGACTAGTTCGTTGAACATATTTTTAGTCTCTTTAATGCTGGGAGTTAGAGTCTTAAACTCTATAAAACCATCTCTTAAAACTTCCACGTTTAGAGAACCATCAGAGTGCTCTATGATCTTTGCCATCTCTTTCCATGTAGTGATAGCCACACCATTGATAGACTTGATAGTGTCGTTTGTCTTTAGTCCTGCAACTTGTGCAGGTGAGTCTTTAACAACGTCTCCAATAACAGGAGATAAAATATTTGGACCACCAAGAGCGATAATAAAATAAAGAACAAATGCCAGTACAAAGTTAGCAAGAGGTCCTGCAAAAAGGATAAATATTTTTTGCATAGGAGTCTTAACATTATAACTGTCTTCATCGTAGCTTTTTTTAGTAGGATCAGAATCATCTTGACCCTTCATACGCACATATCCACCTAGCGGAATAGCAGAGATACTCCACTCAGTACTCCATTTTTTAAAGGTAAGCATTCTCTTACCAAAACCGATACTAAATACTTCTACCGAAACACCCATCATCCTAGCCGCAAAGTAGTGACCTAGCTCATGAAAAAATATAAGTGCCGATAGGACTAATAGGGATACTAAAAAACTCATTAAATCTCGTCCTTAAGAAGTGCTTTTCTAAAGCCCCAAAGATACTCTAAACCAGAGTAGACAGTAAGTGCTACTGCAAACCATAAAAGCTCATTACCCATAGGCCAGTGCATAAGTAAAAAACCGATAGCTATCATCTGTGCCACCGTTTTTACTTTGCCCGCCCATGAAGCTTTTACATCAAGTCCTTCACTAACTGCAACAGTTCTGATACCTGTGATAAAAAGCTCACGAACAATGATGATGTAGATTGCCCAAGCAGAAGCCTCACCTATCATCATAAGGCCTAAGAAAGCTGCTAATGTAAGCATCTTGTCAGCAAGTGGATCTAATATACCACCAAGCATAGTCATCTGATCCCATTCACGAGCGATATAGCCGTCAAAAAAATCAGTTGCAGATGCTAAGACAAAAAGTAGGGATGCAAAGTAGTAGTTCCAAGTGATATGGTAACCGTTATCTGTAAATATTTCCGGATTTAAAATTACCCAAAACATCAACGGTGCTATAAGTATGCGAAGTGATGCTAAGGCATTTGGGAGGTTTAACAAAAAAAGTCCTTGAATTTATAATAATGTGATTTTATCTTTATTTTGCTAAATTAATGCTCAAAAAATTAAACAAGTATTTTTTACTTCTTGTTTGTTTCAACGATTTAAAGGCATAGGACTAAATAGAGCTTGATTAAGCGTTATGGTATTGAAAGTTATTCCGTCCTTTTTCTTTTGCCTTATACATCGCTGCATCTGAAAACATTAAAAGATTTTTAGAAGATAATCCATCATCAGGGTAGATGCTAATACCTATACTGCTAGATATATAAAGTGTGTTTTCCCCAATAACAACCGGATGTGCCAGTTCTTCTAATATTTTTTTTGCTGAATGTGAAGCATCTTGCTCACACGTTAGATTTTCAATAATAATTGTAAACTCATCACCGCCTAATCGAGCGACGGTATCTTCAAGTCTTATTGCGTTAGTTAGTTTTTTGGTTACAGTCTTTAAAACTATATCTCCAATCTCATGTCCAAAAGAATCATTGATCTCTTTAAAGTGATCAAGATCAAGAAAAAATAGAGCAATTTTAGTGTTTCTTCTATTCGCTTTATTAATGGCCTGAGATAGTCTGTCTTGAAATAAAACACGATTTGGAAGTCCCGTTAACGAATCATGATGCGCCCGATGTTCTAGAATGTCTTTTTGCTTTAATAGAGTCAGTTCCATCTCTTTTTGTTTTGTCACATCAGCATAAGAACCAAGGACTCCTACTATATTGCCAGATTCATCTTTCAATGGAGTTTTGGAAGTAGAAATAATAATATTTTTACCAAGATTGTTTGTTAGATTTTCTTCATAGTGAAGTTTTGCTCTCCCTGTATTCATAATGTTTGTATCATCATCTATAAAAAGTTGTGCTTGTGTATTAGCCCAAGGCATATCAAAATCAGTTTTTCCAACAATATCATCAATGTTCTTTAGTTGTGCATCTTCTAAAAATAATGAATTTGCTCCAAGATAATATCCTTCTTTATCTTTCCAAAATATTCTGAATGGGACAGTATTGATTATATTCTGTATTAGGCTGTTTTGACGTTTTAAATCTTTATTTAAAATATTCATTTCTGTAGTCTCAAAGCCATAAGCTAGTATGTTGTTCACATTCCTTGAACCAATGAAATTTAGTAAATAATATTTATCATTTATTTTTACTGTAGTACTTTTAGTTTTGTTATTATCAATAATATTATAGATATCTGCTGTGCTGATATCCGGAAAAACATCTGATATCTGTTTAATATTTGGGAGCTTTATTTTTGTGGCTTCATTCTGAAAAACAATATGTCCACTTCTGTCAAAAGCAAAGATTGGCTCTTTATTGTATTTTGGAAAATCTATTAAAGATGCAGCTTTCAAATTAATTTGATCTAACTTATTTTTAAGAGCAATATTCTCTTGCAGAATAGGATTATTATTGTTTTCTACTTCATTAATAATAGGGGCATTGTCTTTTCTGCACCATTCATTCCAGCCAGCAAAATAAATTCTAATATTTTGATATCCAAGTCTTCTTAAAGCTATATAGCTGTTTGAAAGTCTTGCCCCTTTAAAACAGTACAAAACAATATTATCGTTTTGTTGTATATTCTTTTTTTGTAGTTCATTGTTTATTTTATGAAGAGATTCTACACTCAACATATCACTGGTAATAAAGTTATACCACTCTATCCAGACTGAATGGGGGATTCTTCCCTTCTTTGGAGCAAAATCAATGCCGTAAGGAGATGAACTAATACCAATCCATTCATCTTTGTCTCTAACATCCAGTTTAATAATTGAAGGATCGTCAATCAATGACAGCATCTCATGATAATCTACAAAAAGCTCTTTATCAATATTCGCAGTAAATATTTTTTGTGTATTTTGTATGCTTTTTTTAGTGGTCTTAAAACCTGAATCAACCCACTTTAAATAGCCTCCATCCAACACCTTGATATTGTTTTCGTCATATCCGAGATATTTTAAAATAGTTAACCCTCTTGGAGACTTTAAAGTAAATTTATCTTCATAGAATACTACAAGTTCGTTCTTACTTACACCAGCTTTAGAGAATAATATTTCATAAAATTTTATAAAATCTTCTTTTTCTTTATCTGTAGTAATTCCTTCCGGTAAATATGTAAATACTTCTGGAAAATTCACAGCTGATTCTATATGTCCATTATTATATTCAGATACTGTTCTAACATCTATTACAATAATCTCTTTAGAGGTATTTAACAAGTTATTTAGTTCTTTTGACTTCAACATGAAGTTTATATTATCTTGCATCTTAACAACCAATAAGCAGTAGAATATCCGCAATAGCTATTGCACCTAAAAATGGATTCATTTTCTACCTCTCTTAAAAATATTTTAATATATGATAACAAATTGCTGACGGAATGGTGACGGAAAATCTGATTTAAAATCAGATATAATAAATTTTGATTAAGGAAAAAAATAAATGTTAAGACTTTTACCACTTTTACTGCTTTTGTCTGTCTTTGTATTTGCCGATTCAAATATCCTTGTTGGCAAAAAAGATAAATACAATCACTTTAGTGTCTCTTACGTAAAAGATAAAACCTCTAGATTAACTATCGAGGAGATATCAAGAAAAGAGTTTAAAAAAACTACTCAAAATAATTTTGCATTAGGATATATAAAAGGTAAAGCTTGGTTCAAGTTTAGCATAGAAAATAAAAGTTTAAATGAAAATTTTATTTTAAGCCTAAATGAAAGCTTTTATGAAGTTGCGAACCTCTATTACTATGACAAAAATTGGATAAAAAAATCAAATGGAGTTTTTACACCTATAGAAAAAAGGGATATAAAAACAAATCATTTGGCTTTCGACATAACATTGAATCCAAACGAAAAAAAAGTATATTATCTTGAACTAAAAGGAAAATATGCTTATTTCGGAAATATTGAAATTTATGAAAAATCATATTATTACTTTGATAACAGTATGGGAATAAATACACTTTATATTTTTATACTTGGAATCATATCTATTATTGTACTTTTTAATTTCTTTTTATATGTCAAGACCAAAGAAAGAATATACATCTATTATGTAGGGTATAGTTTTTTCAATATTATTTATCTTTTAAATATAAGTGGGCTATTGGTTTATGTAGACCTGCAAAAGTATATATACGAATTACAGCTTGCCGCTTCTTTTATGTTAGGTTTTCTAGTGTATTTTTCCATTGAATATCTTGAAGTGAAAAAATATCTCACAAAATATCATAGGGCACTTAAACTTTTAGCCCTTCCATTTTTCATATTTGGAGTCTTAGTAGTTTTTTCATATCAACCTTGGAATCAACTTATAAACAACTATGCAGGATTAGTTTGTATCTTGCTTATAGCTATATCAACTATTATTTACTTTAAAGGTCATAATAAAACAAAATATTATATTTTTGCTATGTTGCTGTATTTTACTTTTATAGTATTGTTCACGTTTATGGTTAATGGTACTTTTGAGTATACAAACTTTACAAGATATGGCTTTTTAGTAACTTCTGCTATAGAGATTACTATATTTTCATTTTTGCTTGCCAATAGATATAATGAGATAAAAGAAAATACACAATACTACCTTGAACTTGAAGTTGAAAATAGAACAAATAAATTAACATCACTACTAAAAGAAAGAGAATTGCTCCTAAAAGAGGTTTACCACAGAGTGAAAAATAACTTTCATATGGTTATAGGGATGCTTTGGTTTCAAAGTAGAAAAAAAGGCAATAACTCTCAAGAATTTAAAGAGTTGATAAACCGTATAAAATCTATGTCTATGATACACGAATATCTTTATGACGCTAACAACTTGGCTTATATAAATACAAAAGATTATCTAGACAAGATTATTTACAATATATCCAGTGGTTATAAGAATATAATATTTGATTCTGATATTGAAGATATAACTATAGAGTTTGATCATGCTGTATCTTTAGGTGTAATCATAAATGAAGCTATTACGAATGCCGTAAAACACAATATAAATATTGATTCTCTTTGTATTAAAGTCGTAGCAGTAAAAAAGGGAAACAGAATTTATTTAAGTATTGAAGATAATGGTGCAGGTTTTGATGATATCAAACAAAAAAAAGGTATAGGCATAAAACTTATAGAACAGTTTTGTGGAAAACTGCCAAAAAACAAGTATGATTTTTCCTTTAATAACGGTACAAAATTTGAACTTCAATTTGCAACAGGAAAGTAGATTTTGAAAAATAAAGATTTAAATATATTAATAGTCGAAGATGAAGTTATAAGTACACAGTATTTGATAGATATTTTGGAGTCACTTGATTTTACAGATATCTATGATGCAACAAATATGGATGATGCTTTAGATATAGTAAAAAATTATAATATAGACATAGTTTTTATGGATATAAATATTCAAGGATCAACAGACGGTATAGCTGGTGCCAAGCTCTTAAATAAGCACTGTTTTTTACCTATCATTTTTACAACTGCTTATGGAGATTCTGATACTATATCAGAAGCAAGTGATACGAACGCATTTGGATATCTTATTAAACCTTTTGAAGCGAATGAAGTTGAAGCTGCATTATCAATAACTTTAAAAAGAGTTGAATATTCTATGAATAAATCAAATTATGAAAATACAGCAAAAAATGATGTCGTAGACCTAGGAATGCAACAAAAATATGACTTTTCAAATAAAACATTTTATATTAATAATATAGCTATTGACTTAACAACAAATGAGCTTGAGGTTTTATATGTTTTTTCTAAAAACTTAAACCAAAATGTCTCTTATGATAGATTAAAAGAAAGTGTATGGAACAATAAAGATATATCAAACTCAACGATACGAGATACCGTATCAAGGTTAAAAAGAAAAACTCCAAATTTATATATTGATAATATTATAAATTTTGGATATATTTTAAAAAGGTAGGATGAACCCACCTCTTTTGCATCAGTGATTTACTTTTCTACTTAAAGCTTTTTCAACAGATGCTATTTTAGTTTTTAGTCTGTTTTTCGTATTTTTACGGATATCAAATTTTAAAGATGAGTAGACTCTTTCGCAGTCACTTAGTTGCTCGTAAGCCAGTTCAATGATAGCTAAGGCTTCTTTCATCGTGTCTGTCTCAATTACCGTACCCATTGGTGTCAGTTTATAGGACACACCTGACTTGTCTATGGCATCTATGATCTTGCTGACCTGAGCAGAAACAGAAGAGCCTTCTCTGCACTCATCTGAAGTCGGGAACATTGCAAATTCCAATAGTACGCTCATTTGTAACTCCTCTTAAGATAGTGTGTCGTACATATCAACACGACCAAACTTTTGTGCAAGCATAGGAGCTGTCACACCTCTAGCATTAGCAATAGACTTATCAGCACCTCTATCTACAAGAACTCTACATAGCTTTGGCATATCATCCATGATAGCTTCCATAAGCGGAGTCCAGCCAACACCGTCAACTTTGTTTATATCTGCACCGCTGTCAAGTAAAAAATTTACCATATCAACTCTGTCTCTTCTGATAGCTATATGTAAAAGTGTCCAGCCATATTTGTTTTGGATATTGATATCATCAAGTTTAGCAACTTCGCTTTTAAAAAGTTCCAGGTCATTATCGTAAACTATCTTTTCAAATATTTCAAAAGTATCTATGTTTTGCATATTTATTCCTTTTATTTTAAGTAATTATTATAAGTGTTCGTATTATACATATGAATATTCAATGCTAACTTAATCGGATAATTATAAACAATAATATAGAGATATATAATATGAATAATTATTCATAATTTAAAGGTAATATCTAGACTATAAAGATTATTTAGACTATAATATAGTTAAATAACAGGAGAATTTGATGAAAAAATCAATCGTATTATTAGCTATCTTAGGTTTAAGTTCATTAGCAATGGCTGATGCATATCAGAAGTGTGTAGTTTGTCATGGTAAAACTGGTGAGAAAGCTGCACTTGGCGGTAAAAGTAGAGTTATTAAAGATATGAGCAAAGCTGATATTGTTGCTTCTATGAAAGGCTATCAAGCTGGAACATATGGCGGAGCTATGAAAGCAATGATGGTTGAACATTCAAAAGGTCTATCTGAAGCTGATATTAATGCTATTGCTGAGAAAATTGGTAAATAATTTTTAAGAAGAGTTTCCACCTCATATGAGGTGGAAATTATTTGTAACTTATTGGAAAGAAGTTCCACCGTCTACAACTATAGTTTGGCCAGTTAACCAAGAAGAGCCATTTTCACACAAGAAAAGACATGCACCTGTAAGGTCTGTAGCATCTCCCATACGACTTAGCGGAGAACGATTTACAACTTCTTGTTTTACTTCCTCATAATTTGGAAATGCTTTTAGTGCATCTGTATCGATAGGACCACCGCTTACAGCATTAACACGGATGTTTTTCTCACCAAGTTCAGCAGCAGCATAACGAACCATCGTCTCAACAGCGGCTTTATTTGTACCATGACCAGCATAGTTTGGAGTGTAGACAAGGTTACCAGTAGAACTCATAGAGATGATAGAACCACCACCAGTTTTTTCCATTCTTTTAGTAGCCTCTTGAGCACCAACTACAAATGCTTCAACAGTAGCAGTCCAGATGTTACCAAGACCTTTTGGTTTAAGTCTCATAAACGGAGCAAAACCACCAACTACAGCACGACCAGAAATAATAGCATTTGAGATGAAGTAGTCAAGTCTGTCAAAGTCTTCGTCAAACTCTTTATATACATCTTTGTAAGTAAGAGGCTCTAAGATATTTAGTTTATAAGCACGAGCTTTAACACCGTACTTTGATTCAACATCAGAGATAATCTCGGTTGCAGCATCGGCACTCGAAGCGTAAGTAAATGCCACATCACAACCTTTTTCTGCAAATGCATAAACGATAGCTTTACCGATACCGCGAGTTCCGCCACTGATAAATAAAGTTTTTCCCTGCATAGTCTTTTCGCTCATTCTTATAGTCCTTTAATTTCGTAATTTTTCATAACTTCTTCGATCTTTTTCATATTCTCAACACTTGGGCGTACCAGTGGAAGTCTATACTCTAAGGTATCGATAAGACCGGCAATATACATAGCTGCTTTTATAGGCACAGGGTTTGATTCACAGAACATTACTGCATTTAGTGGGTAAAGCTTGTCATTGATAGCTTTAGCGCCTGCAAAGTCTCCAGCTAATGCTAGTCTAACTAACTCTGATTTTAGGTCAGGCATTAGGTTTGATGTCACAGAAGTGATTCCAGCTCCACCATTTGCTAACATAGGAAAGTCAATAGCATCATCACCAGAAAATACTTTAAGCTCAGGGCGACGAGAAAGAAGCTCAATTGTACGTTCTAGGCTTCCTGTCGCTTCTTTGATACCATATATGTTTTTCACATCATCAAAAAGTCTGATAACTGTATCTGCTTCGATGTCAACAACTGTACGACCAGGAACATTGTAAAGCATAAAAGGGAGATCAGGTACAGTTTCAGCTATTGCTTTATAGTGCTGATAAAGACCCTCTTGAGAAGGTTTTACATAGTATGGAGCTACTGAAAAAATTGCATCTACGCCACATTCTTGTGCATTTTTAGCAGCATTTATAGCTTCTGATGTAGAATTACTTCCAGCACCTGCAAGAACTTTAGTATTAGTTCCTTTACAAACCTCTACAGCTATTTCCATACATCTTTTGTCTTCATCATATGACAAAGTTGCACTTTCACCAGTAGTTCCTACCGGACATACTGCATTCATACCGTTATTGATCTGTCTTTGTACAAGCGCAGCATACGACTGCTCATCAAGTTTCCCATTTTTAAATGGAGTTATCAATGCTGTAGAAGAACCAGTTACTATATTCATTTATTGCCCTTAGTGAAAAATCTTGTGAAGAATTTTTTTATGTATTTAATAATGCGCAATTATATCGAAAAACTATTAAAACTGTATTTTGTTATAACAAAACAACATAAATAATATAGACTTATCTAAATTAATATGATGACGTAAAATAAGTATAATTAATAGTATGGTATTATCACAAAAATATGATAAATGAGGATTTTAACAGACAGTGATGAGAATAAGCAATTTTTTATATAGTGGTTTTGACTTTAATGAGGATGAAGATCTTTTAAAATTTAAATTTAAAATGATTAACTCCATCTTAGTTATTGTCGCTTTTTTTAGTACTTTTTTTGGAACACTAAGTGATCTTGGCATCAACGATATAGGTGTTGTTCACTCAAAAGTCAATTATGTTTATGGCTTTTTAACATTTATGATAATCTTTTATCTTCGTGCATCTAAAGAGAACTATCATACAGCAGCAATTTTTCTTTTGCTCTTTTCTCTTATGGCATTTACTTCTGCTCTTATATTTGTTCCTCAAGATGAGTTTAGAGTTATCTGGTTTTATCTTCTTACTTTTGTAGCTTATATGCTTTTGGGTAGTTTTAGCGGTGCTGTTGTTACTATTACATCGATTTTTATTATTTTTATATCTAACTACTTGATAGATTTAAAACTCTCAGAAGTGGCAATTACTTCTGGTCTATTGGGACTTGTGATCGGTAGCTTTTTATCGAGCATATATACTAATAAAATTGCAGACTATGAGAACTCTCTGCGCGAAAAAAATGTTGCACTGCATCTTCTGGCATCTACAGATGGACTGACAGGCATAATGAACAAAAGATGTTTTGATGAAATAACAAAGAAAGATTTTGAAGCTTCACAGATTCAGTATAAAGACATTTCTCTTATCTTACTTGATTTGGATGACTTTAAAAAAGTAAACGACAACTATGGGCATAAGGTAGGAGATCAAGTCTTAATCTACTTTTCTAAAATAATAGAAGGTATGCTTAGAAAAAGTGATATATTCGCTCGTATAGGTGGTGAAGAGTTTGCAATAGTCTTGTTTGAAACAGATTCTCAAGGTGCTGCCTCGCTTGCAGAGAAGATACGACAAGAAGTAGAAGAATCTCCGATAGAGTGCAGACATGATGTCATAAAAGTAACTACTAGTATAGGTGTAACACAAAACAGAGGAAGTGATGAACTGTTTGAGGATATATTTTTAAGAGCAGATCAGGCACTATACCAAGCTAAAGAGTATGGTAGAAATCAGGTAAGTGTTATTAACTAACTAGATATTCTTTAAAGTAAAGTTCTATTTTTTCTTTTGAGTAAGAACTTTCTTTGTCTCTGATTCTAAATACTTTTTTGTAAAAAATATACTTTTCTATGATGTTCATAGTGTGAAATTTATCATATATTTTTAGTAGAAAGTCACTTTTAATAGATAGGTTTTTAGCTTCTAGTGTTATGAAAATCTTATGCAGGTCTTCTATCTCTTCTATCGTATGTGGATTTATGTCTGAGTTGATTATGTAGTGAATCTCTTCTACACTAAAGTCTTTGTTTATAGACTTTGAATAATACTCTAGAAGTACATTTATCTCTTTGTTTCTCTCTTTATTGTAGTCGGCATGTTGAAGATAAGCATATAGTTTAGGCTTACTTTTTTGCCAGTTGTAAAGTGTGTTTATCTGAACTTCAAATCTATCACTTATTTCTCTATTGTTTAGCATTATCCAAGGCCTTTCTTTCATCTAAGACGTGGTAAGTTCCGGTTGCATAAGCAACAAGAGTATCTTTTGAAAATATCTCTATCGTTGTAAATATAGTTCTTTTTGATTGGTTTACAACCCTTGCTTCAGCTTTTAGAACTTCATCTCTTGCAGGTTTTAGGTAGTTGATTTTTATCTCAATAGTTACCGCACTGAAACCTTTATCAAGTACTGAGACAGCAGCGTACCATCCGCAGTGGTCAGCAAGTGTAGCGATAGCACCGCCATGAACTACACCAAAGTGCTGTTTATGATGTGGTTCTACATCAAAGCCAAGTTGAGCATAACCGTCACCAAGGTCTAGGACTTCACCACCGATAAATTTCAAGAAGTCTATATCTTGTTTGTCAATTTCTTGAGCGTTCATTATACCTCGCTGAGTAAATTAATACCATCAGATTCAAGTGTTTTGATTGCGTGACTTAGTTCTCTATCTGAGACCTTAAATATAAACGCACCAATCTGAGCATTTGAGAGAGTGTAAGTGTATTCAATGTTGATATTTTCTTTTGCAAGTGCTTTTATAACACTGTTAAAACTACCAATATGATCACTTACTTCTACTGCAAATACATCAGTAAAACGAGAAGAGAAACCAGCTTTATCCAAGATGGCTTTTGCTTTGTCGTTGTCACTTACTATTAGCCTAAGTATACCAAAATCACTGGCATCAGAAAGATTAATCGAATTGATAGAGATGTTATTTGATGCCAGAAGTGTAGTGATATCACTCAATTCACCTTTTTTGTTCTCTACAAATATAGATAATTGCTTTAATATTTTTGACATCTTATACCCTTTTGTCTACGACTCTAACAGCTTTACCCATACTTCTCTCGATAGTACGAGGCTCAACAAGTTTAACATTTGCATTTATGTAAAGGTTGTTTGCAAGTGAGTGCTGTATATCTTTTTTTATTTTTTCCATCTCAGCAACAGAATCACTAAGTACATCGTCATTTACTTCTACTAAGATGTCTATCTTATCAAGGTGACCTTTTTTGTCTGCAATGATTTGGTAGTTAAGTGTAACACCCTCAGTATTAGCGATTACGTGCTCAACTTGAGAAGGGTATACATTTACCCCATTTACGATAATCATATCATCAACGCGACCTACAATGCTCTCCATACGTACTAAAGTTCTTCCGCATCCGCAAGGCTCGCGGTGTAGTGAAGTAATATCACCAGTTCTGTAGCGGATAATAGGAAGAGCCTGTTTTGTAAGTGAAGTAATAACTAACTCACCACGCTCACCGTCTGGTAGAACTTCGCCAGTTTTATGATCAACTATCTCAGGATAGAAATGGTCTTCATTTACGTGAAGAAGTTTAGAGTGTTTACAGTTTGAACTTACACCCGGCCCGATTATCTCGCTTAGTCCGTAAACTTCGTGATAGTCTATTCCCCAAACACGGGAAACTTCTTCTTTAAGACCGTCACTTGTAGGTTCAGCTCCAAAGATTCCAGCTTTTAGTTTGAAGTCCTTTAGATAGTCACTACCAGATTTTTTAGCAGCCTCATACATATGAAGAGCAAAAGATGGAGTCGCAGCAAGTATTGTTGCATTGAAATCTTTCATAAGCATAATCTGTCTATCTGTAAAACCGCTGCTTGCAGGAATAGTTGTAGCACCTACCTTTTTAGCACCACTGTCAAACCCTAGTCCACCAGTAAAAAGACCATATCCATAGGCGTTATGTACAACATCTTGTGCAGTAGTTCCAGCCATAGTAAAGACTCTAGCCATAACTTCATCCCAAACATCCATGTCAGACTGAGTATATCCGACAACAGTCGGTTTACCAGTAGTACCGCTTGAACTGTGAACTCTAACAACTTCACTCATAGGAACTGTAAAGAGTCCAAAAGGGTAGTGGTTTCTCAGATCTTGTTTTTTAGTGAAGGGGAGTTTTTGGATATCTTCAAGGCAAGTGATATCTTTAGGGCTGATGCCAAGTTCGTTGAACTTTTCCTTGTAAAAGGGTGTAAGTTCATAAACTCTTGTAACTGTATCTTGTAATCTTGTGAGTTGAGTTTGACCTATCTTCTCTCTAGATTCTCCTTCGATTTTGTTCCACATTATTTTAACTCCTGTGCATCTTTCATAGCTTGGTCTAAAATAACAATGTTTTGAGCTGCAACTTTTGCATTCATTTGTGTGATTGCATCTTTTACCTCTTGCACACTAAATGGAAAACTTTCATCATTAATCAGTGCAAAACCAAGCATATATACATTTAGTCCCTGAATAGGAAACTCGCCTCTCTCAGCTTTTTTAAATGCGTCTATTTTAGCGAAACCTTTAAACGGAAGCTCAGGATATTTATCTTTATCTTTCGCATTTGTAACTAATGTTCCGTCAAGTTTTAAAAAGCCAAGATTTCTAAGACCTTCATTTCTCTCGAGTGCAATCATAAGATCAGCTTGGTTCTTATCGATTACAGGATTAGTAAAGTCACCTATTTTAATATCACAAGAAACAGAACCGCCTCTTTGACTCATACCGTGATTCTCAGTACCTAAAAATGCGATATCACGATTACCTGCACAGATAGCTAATACTTTTACAAGAAAAACAACACCTTGACCACCAAAACCGGCTATTACTATTTGGTATTTCATCTTAGTTACCTCTCTTTAAATAGTCAAAATCTTGTATGAAAGCATCTGTAGGACAAACTACATCCAAACAACCACCACAACCGGCACATAAAAATGGGTCTATCTCAATAACACCATCATCATTATACGCCATTGGAGGACACTTGTAAACTGTTGTACACTGATCACAAGCTACACAAAGGTCAGCATCTACTTTAGCAAAGATTCCCGGAACAAACTCAGGAGCTCTTTCTCTGTCTAAGATACAGAACTCTCTTACAACTACAACAGTTGGTCCGGTTGCATCTTTGTGTACATTTTTTACTTCTCTAAAGAAGTCTACATTATCTTGCATCTCATATGAGTATTGATGTTCCATACAGTCAATTCCCATACCTTCAACAATCTTTTTGATGTCAATATTTCTGTTTTCTCTTGCAGGAGTAGTCTGGCGACCGGTCATAGCAATAGTGGAGTTATCAAGGATTACAAGGATGAACTTGTGGTTTTGATATACAGCATTTAAGAGTGGTGGGATTCCTGAGTGGAAAAATGTACCATCACCGATAGTAGCAACCACTGTTTTATCCGGATCACTAAGAGCAAATCCACTAGCCATAGAAACACTGGCACCCATACAAAGGATAGAGTCAATTGCACCCTGAGCAAGAGCAAGAGTATAACATCCTATATCAGATGGATAGATGGCTTTTTTATGTTTAAATACTTTTGTAATAGCATAGTAAACATCACGGTGAGGACAACCCGGACAAAGTGCAGGTGGTCTAGCTTCTACTTCAAAGTCCAGTGAAGGTGGAGTAGCATAGATGTTTTCACCCTCATAAAGACCGATGTTTTGGAATGCTTTTAGTATCTCTTCTTTACTCATCTCATCTATCTGATGAATAGAATTTGTGTTTTTACCATATACGTTGGGAGATGCTATCTGCTCTTCAATACATGGATATGGCTCTTCAACTACTAAAACTTTATCATAAGACTTAAATCTATCTCTCATCTGCTCAACAGGAAGAGGATAAGGCATAAGAACTTTTACAACATCAGCATCTAAACTAAGGTCACTTAGTGTCTCTAGTGCAAATCCATATCCAGTTCCACCGGCGATAATAAGAGTTTTCTTACCTTCACACTTGTCAAACTCAGGTTTTAAAAGATTTTCCCAGTTATACTCTTTGATAACTTCGATGCGATTTAACTGCTCTTTACCTTGTGGAAATCTGTCCTTTCTAGGCACTGCACCCCAACGAGGTACATCACGTTTAAACTCACCTTTGTTCGGTCTAAAGTTAGTTTCTGCATCCATCTCAATAATTTCACGAGCATGACATACACGCATAACAGGACGAAGCATTACAGGGATTTGGAATTTTTCTGAAAGTTCAACACCATACTTTGTAAGGTCATAAGCATCTTGAGGAGTAGCAGGATCTAAAACAGGTATACGTGCAAACTTTGCAAATACACGGCTATCTTGTTCTGTTTGTGAAGAGTGGAAACCCGGATCATCAGCAGCTATAAGAAGCATACCGCCAAGGTTACCGATGTAAGCAGCACTCATAAGAGCATCACTCGCAACATTTAGTCCAACTTGCTTCATAGTAGCACAAGTACGCTTACCTGCGATTGCACCTGCGTAAGCTACTTCAAAGCCGACCTTTTCGTTAGTTCCCCATTCAGCATATACATCTAGATTTAGTTTATACTTGATTTTTTGTACTTCAGTTAGGATCTCACTCGAAGGTGTACCGGGATATCCACTAACCATATCAACATTTGCGTGGATTAGTCCCCAAGCAATTGCATCATTTCCCATCAATGTCTGTTTCATAAAATTCTCACTCTTTATAATTATTTATCTATAAAAGATTTCTTAATGATAATTTACACAATAATTGTATAATAATTCCTTAAACTAAGGATTATTAATACAATTATTGAGAATTACTAAAATTTATAGTACGCTATTAAACGATATTCATCAAAACTTAGTTGCGTAGTACCGCCTAAGTCAAACCAATCTCTTGGAAAGTTTGCACGTGCACGTAGTTTAAAGTTTTTTGTCACTTTGTAGATGAAGTCTAAATCAACTTCTTTTGTTTTCCAAGAGTATCCGCTTTGGTAACCATTGTATTCACCAATGTCATATTCAAAGTATTTAACCATTGCAAGCAGGTCGATGCCTGTAAGCGGTTTAAACTGATAATCAACTCCTGCCATATATGAAGACGTATCTCCAAAGTTGGCGTGAAGTGCACCTTGAGAGATGATGAAAGGATTTGCTCCACCAAGTGCATTAACGATACCACCGTCTAAAACGCTTCCAGCAGATGCAGGAGTGTTTACGTAACGAAGGTCTATTCCTAAGCCGTTATCCAGTGAAGCTTTTAGCATCGCACCATATTGAGTAGAGTCTACATCTTTAGCTCCGCTTCCAGTATCAAAAGCTTTTCCCAGAAGGTTTTCTCCAACACTGTTTTGTTTTGTATAAAACACAGATGCAAATGTATTTACATCACTAAGCTTACCTTTGTAGCTAGCTTTAGCTACAACGATATTCATGATGTCGTGGATATACTGATCCCAGATAGAAAAAGTAAAACCTTTTAGACCTGTGTACTTAGCATTTAGGTAAGTCATACCTGCTGTTGATTTTGTGTTTGTAGAACCTAGGTAAACATCTGCGATATTTGCAAATTCACCTATTTTATAGCCAGGACCAAAACCATATAGTAAACTTAGTCTAGTTAAAGAACTCGCTGGGTTTAATACTCCTCCTGCTACAGGAACAGAGTTTGCAAAACCATTTGTCTGAATCTTAGTAATGTGACCTAACTCAAACTTAGTATCAGTTACATCGCTGTTTTTGATAACTAAACCTTCAAATGTATTTGGCAGCATTCTAAAGTTATTTGGAGCTGCAAATGGTGTATTTATGCTTAGTCTACCAAACTGTATAGCTGTCTTTGCTGCTGTATAGCCGATGTAAGCTTCACCTAAAACAGTGTAGCCTCCGCCATCAGCACCAAAAAGAGTGTTGTCATTTTCATTAGCAGTTGAAGATTTTTCATCTATTTTGTTTGTAGTGTAAAATGTAGCACCTGCATCAAAGCCATAATACTTTGCAGTGTTATAGTTTAAGTGACCACCAACAGATAGACCATCACGAGTTTGTGTCGCTGCACCATCATATGAACGGTTGATATAAAAAGACTTTAACTCTCCCTGTACTTTACCCTCAGCAAAAGCTTCAGCAATTGTGTCTGCCGATACAGACACACCAGCACTTAGCAGTGCAGATAATATTAAACTTCTTTTTTTCATTTTTCTTTCTTCCTTATATTATTTAATCTCATATAATTTGAACAAGTCCAAATTATATTCAGTCACTAAAGCTTCGCCTCTGGCGAGAGAAAGCTTTCAGCTTTTTAATCGTTAAAACATTTACTTAGATGAGCTTCATCCATCTTTTTAGTCATTAAAGAGACAACGATAGCTGTTATGATAGATAATGGTAGAGCGATCATAAGCGCATCTACAAAGATAATATCTCCGCTTAGCAGTGAGTGCTTTCCAAACATAGCTTTTGAAAGTCCTAGAGATTTTGCTTCTTTAAAGTGAACAAACAGAAGCCAAAAACTAGATACTAATAGTCCAACTATCATAGAGCTTATTGCTCCAGCTTTTGTCATTCCCTTCCAGAACAAGCCTCCGATAAAGCTTGGTAGGAAGATGCTCGCACATAGAGCGAAGAATATCGCAGTAGAGCGGGCGATGATTGCAGGTTGATCGTCAAAAGCATAAGCAAGACTCACCGAGAATATAATCATAACAACAACACCAAGTCTAGTTACAGTAACAGAGTTGTGCTGTTTTGTACTTATCTGCTCAAACAAGTCACGTCCAACTGCAGTTCCCATAGTGTGAAACTGAGAAGAGAGTGTACTCATAGCAGCAGAGATAAGCGCAAACAAAAATATAAATGCAAACCACTTAGGCATCGCAGTGTTTATAAAGTGAGGTATAACCTTACCGATAGCGCCTGCACTTTGAAGTGCGTTTTTACCTTCGTTGAACTCATAGTACCAAGCGTTTGAAAGTGCCCCTACTATAAAGATGATTCCAGTCATAGCAACGATAAACACAGACCCGATAAGAACTGCACGGTTTAACTCTTGCTTTGACTTAACAGTCATAAATCTAACAATAAGCTGTGGCTGAGCAAGTACACCGATACCAACACCCATAGTAATAGTAGTGATTACAAATAACCAACCCTTACTAAGAAATACCGGCATTGAGTTCCAACCCTCAAATCCCCAAAGCAGTGAAAGTTTCATCATAAAGTCAGGTGAACCCGGTGCTAAATCTTTTATGCTCCTAGATGCCAGAGGGTCTATTACTGTAGCTTGCCAAACATGGTCTAGCTTTGTAAACGCTGCTTCTACGCCGCCAAGAGAGTCAAATGTAACAAAGACCAAGATGACCATAGCTACAAACATAATAGTCCCTTGAAGCGCATCTGTGAGCATTACCCCTTTAAGCCCACCTGCTATAACATAAGCAGTGATGATGATAGAAAAGACCATAAGTGACATATGATAATCAGTTCCAAAGTAAAGAGCGATAAATTGTGTACCGCCTATAAGAACCGCAGTCGCATACAGCGGCATAAAGAGCAGGATGATAGCCGCTCCAAAGATCTGGATGAACTTAGAGTCAAATCTTTTTGCAAGCAGTTCTGGAAATGTGTGAGCATTTAGACGGTAACCCATCTTTCTTGTCGGATTTCCTAAAAATACAAACGCTACAAAGATACCTACAAAGATGTTAAACACCGTAAGCCAAAGCAGAGAGTTGCCAAGCCAAGCAGCAACACCACCAAAACCAACGATAGCCGCAGTAGATATAAATGTAGCTCCATAACTAAGCGCCATGATAAACGGATGCGTGTCACGTCCGGCTACAAGGTAGTCTTCTGTACTCTTAGTCTGTTTATAACCTCTAAAACCTAAGTATCCCAAAACAGCAAGGTAAAGGATGATAATTATATTTTCAAAAATACCCATTACAGCTCATCCTCTATCTCTTTTTCAGTCTTATTCCACTCTTTAACAAACTCAGGCGGTTTTACATACCCATCCTTGTTCCAGTTAATCACTCCATATATAACACTGGCTAAAGTGCTAATAATTATGAGAGCAAAAGCCATATTGATGCCAAAATCAAAATATTCCATTCCTTCCCCTTAATTATTTGTAATATTTTACAAATATTGTAATTACAAATCTTTAAATTCTAATAATTAGAATTGTCAGTGAATTATAATCAAATCGATACAATTATTGCAAAGCTAAGCATAAATTAATATTAAAGCATTACAAAAAGTTATCATTTTTTTTTAAACTGTTCTTAAAGTAAAGAATCGCTAGTTTTTATTCGTTGAAATCTTTTGATATAATCCAAAAGATGAAAAAAATAATTATAAATAAAAAATATTATGGCTCCATAGAGCTTGCCCAGACGAGAAATGCATACAATATTTTCATATCTGTAATACGTGCTTATAAGACAAATGAGTATATTTCACTAAGAACTATCTACTCGGATGAAAAGTTGAAAAGTTTTGATAGTTATAAGAGTGGCGGTTTTGAATATGAGCTAAGAGAGCTGGATATGTATATAGAGCTTTCTAAACTATTGAACTTTACATCGGCAGATGCTAAGAAGCTAAAAGAGCAGATGCTATTTGTAAAAGATGATGCTTTTGTGCATCTCGACATATCTAAGAACTTAGTACTCTTTAACAAAAAGAAGCAAAGCAAAGCTAAACGCTCATACCTCTTTTGGGATATAGAAAACTTCTCAAACATCTCATCTATGTTTAGTGACATCATAGAACCTTTAGAGATAGAAGACGAGCATATTTATGTATCGTGTAACCCAGACTCTCTTTACCTCTTCAGAGCAGAGTGGGAAGCAGACCTCTTTGACTTTGGAAAAACTTTTAACTCTTTTAACTTCACAAAGTGTGACCACGGAAAAAATGTAGCAGATGGAGTCTTACTAAATAACTTCAAAGAGTTAAAGGCAAGAGATGCCAACATATATGTAATGACATACGACAGAGAACTAAAAGAGCTCTTTAAAGAAGCTTGTCATGAGAGCAACAACTTGTATGCTTTGGAGAGGAAGATACTTTATTAGGAAGTGGCAGATAGAATATACTTAAAAGTGGATATTCAACCCCTGGGGTGTAAATGCTTTATCCCAATATAATAAAAAATAACGTATTTCCTGTGCTGTTAGACCATTTTGACTACTAAAGGTAGAGCCATTTCCAATTACTCTTGCAGGAGCTGCAATTATCCCTTTATGCATTATATTAGTTCCTTATTTATCTGATAACGTTTAAGGAGAGCAATAGTTTTCCCGCTAGGGTAAACTATTGGCTCCTGCGTTTTGTTATCTTGCACTACTTATAAGTTCTATTATTTTTGTATTATTTCCAAATGCTTTATTTTTGTATTCTTTTAAAATTGAATCAATTGCTTCAATTATATATGAATTTGTATGAAAATCATCATAAGTTAAATGTTCAAAAAATTCATATTTTTCTACAAGTAATTGATACTCATTTGTTGTAAAATTTTGTACACCAATTGCATTATATGTTAATAGTATTAATTCATTTTTTGATAATTGAGCTCTCAGAATATTTGTATATTTTTTTGCATCATCTTTATTTGGTACATCAGTATCAATGTAATTTAATATTTGGAATAAATTAAGAAAGTAATATTTAAAAGTTGTATCATATGTATTGTTAAATTCAATAAATTCATTAATAAAATGATTGAATTTTGAAGTTTTTATTTCTTCATACATATCCATAGAAATTCTATGTTGTATTTTCTTTTCAAAATCTTCTTTTAATGGTTTGAAAATTTCATTTCCCTTATATTCTTTACCCTCTATCTTATCTGTTAAAGTTTCAATATTTTTAGTAAATAAATTTAGCATTTGAAAAAATTTATTTTCAAAACTTTGTTTATTCATCTCTATTTTTTGAATTGAAATTGCTTCATCTTGTTGTTTTAAAGCTTTGCTCATTTGAGTCACTGTCATCATTAATCCAATAAAAGCTAAAGCAGCAAAATGCCCAGCTAGTAAATCACCTATTTGACCTCTAATAGACCAGTAATCTTTATCAGTAATATTAAATTTAATGTCATCATAAGCCAGTAGATTAAATAAACTCATATTTGCTGTCAAGATTGTTAAAATTAAATTTAATAAAATTATGAATATAGATAATTTATAAAATCCATTTATGTTTTTAATTTGAGTTATCATCGCCCCTCCAATTACAACATAAACTATTAGTATAACAATTTGATAGTTTATATAATATTCCATAATGTCCTTTTCTTTTTGTGAGATAACGTTTGACTTGAGAAATAAGTTCGCCCGCTAGGGTAACTTATTTCTCTCCAAGGTTTTGTTAGCTTACTTAATATTTAAAGTTTGTATCATTTAATAGCAAACTAAATTTACTTAATATATTTAACTCACAAGGATAGAATGTACCAGTTGGTCTTATTCTAATTCCACCTAATCTTTTAAATTCTATTAATTCATTATTTTTTAAAAATTCTGAAAATTCTGAAAAATGATTAATTTCAGTTTCGCTTAATTCAAATTCAATGTTTTTACCACTTTTTAATGCAGGGATAATATCGGAATTGTATATATTGATTTTTTCAAATACTATATTACACTCATCCCAAAAAGTATATTTTGACTCAAATTCATTAACTTTATCTATAAAATCTTGAAAATTTATTTTTGGTGTTTTAGCTCCAATTGCATTAGCTATAACTGGAAATATTAGTTTTAAACTTGATACTTCATTTGCTGTTGTAGCTTGTAATAAATTTAATGGCATTGGTAAACTAGATGGTATCATTCCAGAATGACAAAGTGGTATAACTGAAATATCTCGTATCCATCCAGCACCCGCTTCAAAATTAATCCAAGGTCTTTGAATTGATTTAGGACTACATAAAATTACTTCAATAGAACATTCTTTTAAAGACTTTGTTATTCCATCAAGCCATTTTTGTCCCATAGCAATACTTTGTGAATCAGATGACACAAATACTTCTATCATTCCTAAAAATGATTCTTCAATAAGTTCTTTAAATGCGATTGCAATTTCTTTTTCCTCAGTAATATGAGATATAAATATAATCTTTTTGTCATTCATCTTTAAAATTCCTTTTTTTCAGCTAACGGGGGCGCGGGTGAGTAACGCCCAAATTAAAAATTTCAATTTTTTGTTTGGGTGCTTTCTCCTCCCGCTTGTTATCTGGCGCTGAGCGACAGATGACCAGTGGGTGTTCAACCCGCGCCCCCGTTATCCGGTCA
>NZ_JBFFNS010000007.1:0-114724 GCF_041563035.1 Sulfurimonas sp.
GTTGTTGATGGTTATGGTTGTCCACAGACTGCAACACTAAAAGTAAACTTTGCACCGAGTAAATACAATGTTTCAGAAGAACTTGTTAACGATCTTCAAAACTTTGCACTCTTCTTAAAAGAAAACTCCGGATATCAAGTTGTTATCTATGGATATACAGATAGTATCGGTAGTGCGGCAGCAAACAAAAAGCTTTCACAAAACCGTGCAAATGCTGTAAAAGAAGCTCTTAGTCGTTATGGTATAAAAGCTACTAGAATGACTGCTATAGGTAAGGGTGAAGCTGACCCAATAGCTGATAATATGAATAAAGCCGGACGTGCGCAGAACAGACGTATTGAAGTAGAGTTACTACAGTAACTCTCTATACATCTTACTCATAAGTGGAGTTAAAACTCCACTTGTTTTTCCCTCTCTTACAACATAACCCGTCAGACTCTCTAACTCAACTCTCTTTTCATTTTTAAAGTCTAGATGCATTGATGTGTAAGAATCTTTTGGAACTTTACTAGCAGTATAGAGTGCCTTTTGCACCTCAGCTTGAACATCTATACCCTTTGCCAAAGCGACATCTGCTATCTCATGTAGTACTGCCTTTACCTCATCAAAATGTTTCTCATGAAGATAATCTATGCTTCTGTCATAGTAGCTAGTCAGCGTAGCAAAAGCGGAGATAAATATATACTTTTTCCATATTGCTGTTTTTATATCATCAGGAATTTTTGCTCTTAAAAATGAGTCATCAAATATAGATTTTAGAATGGCACTTTCATACTCTATACCACCAAAAACAGCTAAGAAAATAGTTCCTTTTTTTCTTATGACTCCTGGAGATTCTATATGAGAGAGTATATACACACAGCCATCAAGAACTTTTGACTTGCTGATTTTTCTTAAAAAGTCACCGTTAGATACACCATTTGAGAAACTTACTATTATAGTATTGTTATTTATGAACTTACTAATAGCCTCATATGATTTTTTCAGATCATAGCTCTTTACACAAAATAACACTACATCAAAGTATCCACTAGCCTCACTAAGCTCTCTTGCGTCTAACTTTGCACTCCAACTCTTATCGTCTTCAACTATTTTAATACCACTTTCTTTTATCTTTAAAAGATGCTCATCTCTGGCAAAACCAACTATCTTATGAGTACTTTTCGTTAGATTTGCAGCTATGTAGCCACCTACTCCACCAAGACCTACAACTGCTATTCTCATATTACACTTCACTCTCTTTTGTATTGTTTTTTAGCTCTATCTTAAAACATGCTCCACGATTTGTATTTTGCACACTTACTGTACCATCACAATGTTCAGTAATGATTGTTTGCGCTATATATAATCCAAGTCCTGTTCCATTTTTATCTTTAGTTGAAAAGTACGGATCAAATATTTTAGAGATAATTTCATCAGGGATTCCTCCGGCGTTATCTTCAATTGATATTACCTGATCTCCAACCGAGTTTTGTTCGATTCTTATATAGATACGCGGTTCTTTAATCTTGTTTTGCATTAAAGCATCAACTCCATTATTAACAATACTCAGTATAACTTGCATGATCTCATTTTCAAAACTGCTTATATTAGGCAGGTTTCTCTTATAGTCTTTTACAACTTCTACACGATTTGTATCTAGTAAATGCTCACCGATATTAAGTGTTTTATCTACTAACGTCACAAGACTAAAAGAAGTTCTAACCTTATCAGGCTTAAAAAAGTTTCTAAAATCATCAATGGTTTTAGAGAGATGCTTTATAAACTCATTGATCTTATGTAGATTCTTAAGACTGTACTTCTCCATGTCTTCTCTACCTTTTTGCGTGGTAAGATCATAGATTCGACGTTCAAAAAGTCTGATTTGCATATCAATAGAGATAGCTGAGATAACACCAAGAGGCTGTCTCCACTGATGAGCAATCATAGAGATCATCTCTCCCATCTGTGCAAGACGAGACTGGTTTAACATATGCTCATCTTTAATTTTCATCTGAGCAAGCTTATTCTCCATTACCTCTTCGATCTTTACAATGTTTTCATTCACAACATTTGCCATAACAGCGATCTCATCTTTGCTCTCTATCTCAATCTGATTAGCAGAGTTCTTTTGAAGATCCAAGTAGCTAAAAAAGTCCAAAAGACCAGTTTGAAAATTTGTTATAACTTTAGAGATAGAGCGAGAGATAAGAGCACCAAAAGCAACACCAAAAAGAATAGTTAAGAAAGTAACGATGATTAAGACAGCGACTACGAAGGTACGCTTTTCATAAATATCATCTAAAGAGTCATTACCGATTTTAAGTGATTCTGCAATGACAATAGAACCCAACTTCTTCGTTTTAGGAACTATACTCGATACATGCTCACCATTATATTTAACCCATCTATACATTGCCTTTTCATAATTTTTTGCAGAGTCATTAAAGATTGATATTTTCTCATGTTCAAAAGGCTCATCTGACATAGTTTTAAGACGTTCTAACTCACTCATCATAAAAGCATAATCTTGTTTAAATTTCTCAAGCAGTTTAGCATCCGGAGAGAGCAGATAGCGCTTTTCATCGGCACGAGTCATATAAGTGTACTGCCAAATATTTGATCCTGCATTTATCTTTTCAATAGTTTTTTGAGACAGGTGTTGTTTTACATCAACCCTCTTTGCTTCAACATATTGCTGAATCTCAGATGTTATACTCTCTCCCTCTTTTTGAAGAAGCCGGCTCTCTTTTTCCAACTCTTTTAGTAGATAAATTCCTCTTTTATAGTTAATATCATACTCTTTTATAGCATGTCTGATCGCTTTTGTTGACTCTTCGTTCATATCATCAATAGTTACATAAATATTTTTTACTGCACGCTCAGACTTGATGAAAGCCTGCTTGGCATTAGCATGATTCATTACAGAACCATTGGCATTTAAAAGGTAGTTTTTATCTTCTAAGATTGCTCGATATGCATATCTTTCTATATTGTTTGCCCGAATCAATTCATCGACCTGAGCCTGAATAATATTTAACCCGCTGTTAGAGACAAGAGAGAGCGTAATTGCAACCAATACACTCAATCCAACAAGCATATAAGTTTTGCATTTGATAGAAAAATTGTTTAAGAAGTTCATTTTTCCCCTAATATAAGATAGACTAATACTATATTGTAAGCTATTGTTCATTTGTGTTTACTTATAAAATGAATTATAATACGCTTTTACAAAGGGGTTTGATGCCACGCATTGACAATAAGAAATTTTACAAATCATCTATAGAGATGTATGGAGTAAGTGCAAAAGGTGTAAACTGGCACTCAAAATGGTCTCAGGAAATTAGATTTGATGTTATACTCTCAATGCTACCGCCCAAACTTGAACCTTTTAGCATAGCAGATGCAGGCTGTGGATTTGGTGACTTATATCTTTATACTCAAAAAAAGAAGAAATATCCTAAAGAGTATATAGGCATAGATGCTCTACCAGACATGTACTCCATTGCATCTGAGAGAACTGGCTGTGAGATCATTATCGCAGATATATGTAAAGATGAACTCCCCAGTGCTTCATACTATATTTGTAGTGGCGCTATGAATGTTCTAAACAGTTTTGAGACTCACCTTTTCATGCGAAACTGTTATGAAGCATCTGAGATTGGATTTATTTTTAATATTCTTCATGGAAAATCAGATAGTGAGACTTACAACTACATCACTACAGCTCAAATCCAAAAGATAGCAGCTGACTTGAATGTGAAGACTATAACTATCAAAGATGATTATATGGAAGATGATATAACCGTAGGATTTTTCAAGTAATGTGCGCAATATTTGGAATAGTAGGAGAGTATGATGAGTCAAAAGCAAAACATGCTTTAGGTCTACTCTCGCACAGAGGCCCAGACTACTGTGGCATCACTCAGAAAAACAATCTATTTTTTGCTCATCAGAGACTCAGCATCTTAGATGAGAACAGTCGTTCACATCAACCTTTAAAACATAAAAACATCCTACTATCTTTCAATGGAGAGATATATAACTTCAAAGAGTTAAAAAGAGAACTGGCATCTGAGTTTGAGTTTAAAACACAGAGTGACAGTGAAGTTATCATAGCTGCATATCTCAAGTGGGGAGTAGACTTTGTACTGCATCTGCGTGGTATGTTTGCCATCGCTCTGATGGATGCAGAGACACTCTACCTTTTTCGTGACAGACTAGGCAAAAAACCTCTTTTTTTCATGCAAGGTGAGAGTTTTATATTTGCATCTGAGATAAAAGCACTGACACCGTTTCTAAACAGTGTTCAAATGAATGAAGATGCTCTTATGAGCTACCTCTCTTTTTTAGCACCGACTCCTCCTCACACTTTTTTTAAAGGCATAAACAAACTTGCATCTGGAGAATATCTAGTTTTGAAAGATGGACAGTATGAAGTGAAGAGATACTTTGACCTGCTAAATGTAACTCCAAGTATCATTACAGATAGAGATGAAGCTCTGCATACCTTAGAATCACTTTTAAATGAGTCTATAACTATGCGTCTAGGTGCAGATCAGCCTATGGCATCTCTACTCTCTGGTGGAATAGACAGTGCGACCATAAATGCTTACGCAAAACAAAGTGGTGTAAATCTTCAAACATATACACTTGGATATAAAAACTTTGCAAAATATGATGAACGCGCAAATGCAAAAGAGACAGCCGACTTTTTAGGTCTGAGCAACATTGATGTTGAAATCTCACAAAGCGACTTTATAGATGCAAGTGACAAAGTCTTAGACTCGTTGGATGAACCTCTGAACGATCCTGCATCTGTTCCTCTGTATTTGCTGTTTGATAGAATTAGACAAGATGGATATAAAGTAGTTCTAAGTGGAGAAGGAAGTGATGAGCTTTTTCTTGGTTATAGACAGTATTTTGAATTTTTAGACATAGAACAAATGTCAAAACTCTCAAACAAGAACTGGCTAAAAAAATATTTCCGTTCAAACTACTCTCAAAATAGAGAGTGGGAATACTATAAAAGAATCTTTGATGACACCCTGCTCTTTAGAACATCCGGTGAGACTTTTACAGACCTGCAAAAAAATGCTCTTATGAAGAGAAACGTAAAAGACAACCAAGCTCTAAAATATTTGAAAACTTACAGAGACAGGTTTGAAGCATCTGAACACACAGATGAAAGCATCTGGTACAGCTACATAGACTTAAATCATTTTCAAGCAGAACAATTCCTCACAAAACTAGACCGCGTTTCTATGGCTCACAGTATCGAGTCACGTACCCCATTTTTAGACCACAAGCTTGCATCTGCTGTCTTGAGTATAGACCCAAAACTCAGGTATGAAGATGGAGTCACAAAGTCACTGCTCAAACAAATAGTAAAACCGCATCTAAATGATAAAATCCTAAAACGTAAGAAAAAAGGTTTTTCAAATCCTTATATGGAGTATCTAGTAAACTCTAAGAGATTAGAACTTATCAAAGAAGTAAACAAAGAAACTGGGATGTTTAAAACAAAAGAGTTAGATGAGCTGATAAATAGCGCATCTACTGGTGGATTTAAACAGCACATATGGGGATTATATGTGCTGAGTGTTTGGATTAAGAAGTGGATAGTTTAATTAAGATATAATCCTTTTTAATATACTTAGGATTATTATGAGATCAAACTACAAAATTATTATCGTTATTACAGTCTTACTTCTTATTCTTTCTGTTACCATTTCTGTAGCCAATTACATGGTTTCACTAAAATCTACTCAGACGCATCTAAAAACTCAGTCCCTGCCTCTTTCTATTGACAATATCTATACTGAGATTCAAAAACACTTAATAGAGCCTTATCTTGTTAGTTCCATGATGGCTAACGATACTTTTTTAAAAGACTGGATAGTTCATGAAGAGGAGAATGTAGGCAAAATAGCGAAGTATCTTGACAGCATAAAAAACAAGTATGAAATGCTAACAGCATTTTTAGTCTCTGAAAATAGTAAAAAGTACTATACTCACAATGGCTTTTTAGAGGACATAAAAAAAGATAATCCTACTAATAAATGGTATTTTGACTTCAAAAATATTCCAAAGAGTCATGAAATAAATCTTGACTTTAATGACAATTTCACAAATACTCTTATCATGTTTATCAACTTCAAGATATATGATGACAACTATAATTTCATAGGTGCAACAGGTATTGGGATAGAGATCTCATACATTGATGAGATGCTTCGTATGTTTAAGAAGAAGTACCATTTAAATGTTTACTTTTTAAATGAAGCTGGAAAAGTTGTACTTACCAGACAAGACAAAAGTGCTCCTAAACATATAGATGAGATGCAAGAATTAAAAGCTTATAAAGATGAGATAATATCTAAGAACACGGATATCATCGAGTATGAAAAAGATGGCAAAGAATACATAGTAAAGACTAAGTATATCCCTGAGTTAGACATATATCTGGTAGTTGAAGCAAAACTAAATGACTTTGCAAAAGAGGCTACACAGGTTTTCTACATAAACCTTGGACTTTCTTTATCTTTTACATTTATATTTGCTATTATCATTATGCTTATTTTAAGAAAGTATCATCAAAAGTTAGAAAGACTGGCAGACTTTGATTCACTTACACAGATACCAAATAGACGTAACTTTGACAAACAGTTTGAGCAGTTTTTAGCTCTACATAAAAGGGATGAGAGACCTATATGTCTGGTGTTTATGGATATTGATGATTTTAAAACTATTAATGATGAACTTGGACATCAGATAGGCGATGATGTTTTAATACAAGTTGCGAAGATACTTAGTAAGAGCATAAGAAAAACAGACCTTATTTCAAGATGGGGTGGAGAAGAGTTTGTTGTCGCATTTATAGACACACATATAAATGATGCTCATACTATCACTCAAAAAATCAGAGAAGCCATAGAAAAAGATGAAAGACTCAAAAAGACTATAGGTTACAATCTAACAGCAAGTTTTGGACTTACTTCCTGTAATGAATACGACAATATAGACACTGCTATATCAAGAGCGGACAAAGCTATGTATGAAGCTAAACAACACGGCAAAAACAGAGTTGTCTTAGCCCGTTCACAGCCTACTGAGCAATTTTCCTAGCCGTTAGGAAAAGATAGTCTTTTCCTGTTACGGTAACTCTGTACTTTTTTTGTTGAAGATATTTTTTACAAAAATGTATATCTTTTAAAACCAAACTCAACTCAGAAAATGCATAGTTTGGTGCTTTTGCACCATAAACCATCTCGCCGTCAATCCATCTACAGTTTGGAAAGCCAAGTATTATGGCTCCACCCCTTTCCAAGTGATTTTGATAAAGAGACATAAATGTAGTGTTGAAGTTTATGTTTGTGCTTTGAAGAGTTCCTATTGAGATGATAAGATCAAACTCTCCCAAACCCAGCTCATCCAAAGCATTTATATCGTGACATCTAAACTCTACATTTGAACTTGGGAAATCTTTTTTTGCATACTCTATAGCAGATGCTGAGTAGTCTATACCAACAAACTCTTTTGCCCTAAACTCATCTTCGGACAACAATTCTTGAATAACTTTAAACTCATCACCTCTGTTTACCCCAAGGTTTAAAACTCTTTTTTTCTTCTCTATATTTATAAATTTCAATGCTTGTCTGTAGTGGTATAAAAAACTGAACTGTGATGTTTTATCTATAGTAAAGAACTCACTATCTACGCCGTATTTCTCACTGCTTTTATCTGCTTTATGAAAAGATGTCTCCAAATTTAACTTCTGAAATCTCAGGGTTAAACTCTTTGCATCTGATTGAGTAGGAGTCAGCATCTTCATAAAAAAGATCTGCGCTAAATCAACAAATGCTTTATAACCTATGCGTTCTATATCACTCTCTAAAATTTCCAACTCGACAATTTCACCGGCTTCTACTTCACAAGCTTCAAACCACTCAAGTATCTCTTTTGAACTTTTCTCTTTAAAATTTATACTCATTACCCTACCGTGTTATATGACCTGTCACCAGCATCTCCAAGACCAGGAATAATGTACTTATCTTCGTTGAGTCTCTCATCTATTTGTGCGATAAAGATATCGATCTCAGGATAAGCAGATTTTACCACGTCCAGACCCTCTGGTGAGCCTATTATGTTTAGTGTTATTATTCTTGATGGCTCTCTTGATTTTATAAGCTTTAAGGCATCTATAATCGAACCGCCAGTTGCTACCATCGGATCAACCAAAAGTATTGTTTTGTCCTTACAGTCCGGAAGTCTATCATAATAGAGAACACTCTCATGTGTTGTCTCATCTCTTTTCATAGCTAGAAATCCAGCATGAGCCTCTGGTAAAAGCTCCATAACACTGTCTAGCATCGGCATACCTGCTCTTAAAACTGTGACTACAACGATGCTCTCTTCGTCTATCGTTTTACAACTTAGCTCCCCAGTCCATGTAGTTATAGTCTTATCTAAAAGAGGAAAGTCGTGAAGTGCCTCATAAACAAGTTGTTTTGTAAGTTCGGCAATCGTATGTCTAAAGCGAACTGCATCTCTTCTTTGATCTCTTAGATGTGTCACTAAAGTTTTTGTTACAGGGTTTGTAAGTTCATGAATCATTTCTACTCCATATTCTATAAAGTATTTCTCTTGAGTTATCATACAATATTTTTTACAACTTAGGAGTATTCAAAAATTCAATTCTATTTAAATTAATTATATCTAATAATATAAAATTAATTATATATTTAAAAGTATATTCATATTTCATACAAACTAGCTATTTTTTTGATACAATATTTTTCAATAAAAGAAGGAATCATATATGCAACTAGACTTAAAATCAAAACTACTTTTTTTAACTGCAGTTCCCATCATCATCATTTTTATCTTATCAATTGGTAGAATTATTTACGATATAGACGTTAAACAAGAACTTGAAGATACGAAAGAGCATATAGTTGAAGCAAGAGCTCTCTCCAGAGTAATCCATACCATGCAAATAGAAAGAGGACTTAGTATTGGATTTGTAACAAAAGGAGATTCAAATGATACGGAGTCTCTTGCAAAAGCACGAGAAAATTTAAACAGAGCTATAGAAGCTACAAATTCCATATACTTTTTTAAAAAAATAAAAAATATAGACTTTTCAAATATCTCAAATGATTTAACATCAATAAGAAATAAAGTCGATAATTTTGACATATCGACAAAAGGAGTTATGAAATATTATACAAAGCATATAGAAAGCCTTATTGATTTTACACAAAGTATGCCGAGTATGATAAGTGACAGAGATGACAGAAATTTTATCCAAGCATACAGTTATATTCTAGCTTCAAAAGAGTCTTTAGGACAAATAAGGGCAGCACTTAACGAAGCTTTAATTATGAAGACTTTTTCAGATGCTAATTTTATGTTTGTTAGCGAACAGCTTTATAACTATAAAAACAACTTAAACAGATTTGAAAAAACACTTTTTGACCACAATGAACTCATAGATTATTATTACAAAAATTTAAATGATGCCAGCACTAAAGAGACATTTAAAATTATTAATTCTGCTCTTAAGAACAAAGATACTTTGGATTTGGATGTTAATGCTTCGCACTGGTTTGAACATGCTACAATGACAATAGATATGCTCAAAGAAGTAGAAAGTAAACTCTTTCAAATCTTATACATAAGCATTAATGAAAAAATAAGTGCTATTACTTTTACTATGACTTTCATTCTCTTTTTTCTACTTTTTATGATAGCTATTGTTATCTTTTTCTCAGCTACATCTATTAAAAAAATCATATCTTTGACAAATAAATTCAGTGAAGATTTTGAAGATTCATTGACACTTCTAGAGCAATACAAGGCGACTGTGGACAAAAGTTTCATTGTCTCAAAAACAGACCCTAAAGGAATCATAACATATGCAAACGAAACATTTTGCAAAATAAGCGGATATACAGAAGCTGAGCTAGTAGGAAAACCACACAACATAATCAGACATCCGGATATGCCAAAAGATATTTTTCAAGAAATGTGGCACACCATAAAAGAACTAAAACAGCCTTGGAGCGGTGAAATCAAAAATCTTGCTAAAGATGGCTCTTCTTATTGGATGAACACTCATATAAACCCTATTCTAGATAAAGAAGGTAATGTCATAGAACATATTGCCATGAGAATGGATATTACGATGATTCAAGAAGATAAGGAACGCATCAAAGAGAGTTTGGGTATTAGCATGTCAAACTATGAAGAAGCGCGTCACTTAGCAAATGAGTATGAAGATGCTATGAATGCAACTTGGAGTATCATAAGAACAGATACCGACAATATTATCATACATATAAATGAGACATTTTCAAAGGTAAGCGGCTACTCTTTAAAAGAACTTGTCGGTAGAAACTGCAGTGAACTAAGGGATAAAAAACATATTAACAGCGGTGATTGCGACAGATTAAAAGCCGCACTATGGCGAAAAGAGATTTTTAGAATGCAGTTTGAAAATATTGCAAAAGACGGAAGCTCTTATTTTGTAGATGCAACTGTCATACCAATTGTAAACAGCAAAGGTGTCGTTATCGAGCATCTGCATCTTATGTGTAATGTCACAGAATTAGTACAGCTTCATGTCGAGATAGAAAAAACACAGCAAGAGATAATCTGCCGTATGGGAGAGATAAGCGAATCAAGAAGCAAAGAGACAGGCAAACATATACATCGTGTTTCAGAATACTCAAGACTCTTGGCACTTAAAGCAGGGTTTGATGAGAAAGAAGCAAATCTTATCGCTAATGCTTCACCTATGCACGACATAGGAAAAGTAGCAATTCCTGATAAAGTTTTATTAAAGCCAGGTAAACTTGATGAAGAAGAATGGGAGATTATGCGCTCTCACAGCACAATAGGTCATACTGTTTTAAGCGGCTCGCAAAGACCTCTTTTAAATGCGGCAGCAGTTATCGCCAAAGAGCATCATGAGAAATACAACGGAAGCGGTTATCCTGATGGAATTGTAGGTGAGGATATTCATATCTATGCACGCATAGTAGCTATTGCCGATGTTTTTGATGCACTGGGGACAGATAGGGTTTATAAAAAAGGATGGGAGCTCGATAAGATTTTAAACTTTTTTGAAGAAGAAAAAGGAAAACATTTTGACTCAAAATTGGCAACAATATTTTTAGAAAATATTGATGAGTTCTTAAAGATTAGAGATGAATATAAGGAAGTTATAAAGTAACTCAAATAATTAAATTTTTATATTTAAACTTTAAGCTAAATTTTTAAAAGTGAGAGTATAATTTTTGATAAGACCGAGCTTTATTATTTAAAGGACTAAAATGGTTGACCCTCTTAATGTATCTGATCTATTTCATTCATGTGATCCTAGCCTTTTCTCATTTGGTACTACCGATGAGCTGGAACTACTAGAACAACCTATAGGTCAAACAAGTGCCCTTGAAGCTGTTGACTTTGGTGTCAACATAGAGCAGGACGGCTACAACCTCTTTGCCATGGGACCATCTGGAAGTGGTAAACATTCAGTTATTATGACCTTCTTACAAGGCAAGGCAAAAGATAAAGATATGCCTAGTGACTGGTGTTACGTAAATAACTTTAAAGACCATCAAAAACCTATTGCTATAGAGTTGGCACCCGGACTTGGAGCAAAGTTTAAAAATGACATTGCAGAACTCATAGAGTTGGTTAAGACTATCCTTCCCACTGTTTTTGAGAGTAACAGCTACCGCAATGAACGCGAGGCAATCAACCAGAAGTATATTGATGAACAGGCAGATATTTTCTCAAGCTTGCAAGAAGAAGCAAAAAAACACAATGTCTCTATGAAGACTACATATGTCGACCGTGTGACTTTTGTGCCTATTGTTGATGGCAAAATACTCTCTGCTGAAGAGTTCAATGCCATAACCGGAAAGAAAAAAGAAGAGATCACCAAAAAGATGAGTGAGTTTGAGCGCATCGTAAAAGAGGGTCTTCACAAGGTCAGCGAGCTAAATAAAAGTCTGCATAAAGAGCTTAAGCAATTAGAAAAAATGGTTACTCAAAAAGCCGTAGAATCGCTTATTGATGAAGTCTGTCGTAAATATGAAAAGTACGAAAAGATACTAAACTACCTTGAAGCCGTGCAAGATGATATCATTCACCATTCACAAGACTTTTTATCAAAACAGGACAATGTTGGCATACCGCCATTTATGAGAGAGTTTTACGCTCCATCTTTTGCAAGATACAAAATCAACCTCTTTATTTCACACGATGGTAAAAATTCTGCACCACTCATCTATGAAGATAATCCCACTTACCAAAATCTTATTGGAAAGGTTGAGCATCTTTCTCAGGTCGGTACTTTAGTCACCGACTTTAGTATGATTAAACCCGGAGCACTTCATAGGGCAAATGGCGGGTACTTGGTTTTAGATGCCAGAAAAATACTTATAAATCCTTTCTCTTATGAGGGTCTAAAAAGAATTCTGCTTGCAAAAGAGATACATATAGAATCACTTGCTCAACAATACTCCCTTTTATCCACAACTTCGCTCGAACCGGAACCAATCCCTATTAATGTTAAAGTTGTACTCATAGGTGAAAGAATGCTGTATTATCTTCTATATCACTACGACCCTGAGTTTAAGGAGCTTTTTAAAGTAAGTGCCGACTTTGATGATGAGATGCAGCTAAGTGATGAAAACGTCCAACTTTATGCGCGCATGATAGGCACGATCTCAAAGCATAACAAACTTCGTCCTCTTACGCCTCAGGCTGTTGCAAGAGTTGTAGAGCAGAGTTCACGTGATGTTTCACACTCTTTGAAATTTTCTACGCATCTTCGAACACTATCAGACCTCTTAAAAGAAGCTGATTACTATTCAAAAGAAAATGAACATACTTCAATAGAAAAAAAGGATATTGAAAAAGCACTAAACTCTCAGATAGAACGCATGAACCGTATACAGATGAAGTTATATGAACGCATAGACGAAGGTACCATTATGATTAACCTAGAGGGAAGTGCGGTTGGTCAGATAAATGCTCTCAGCTATATATCCATAGGCGGTCACAACTTCGGCATCCCATCACGTATCACCACAAGAACACGAATAGGTAAAGGTGAGATCATAGATATAGAGCGAAAGGTCGAACTTGGCGGTCCCATACACTCTAAGGGTGTAATGATCCTGACTTCTTATCTGGGCTCAAGATATGCTAAAGAGTTACCACTTAGTCTATCTGCTTCACTTGTATTTGAACAGTCTTACGGGATGGTGGAAGGTGACAGTGCTTCATCTACAGAACTATACGCCCTACTATCATCTATTTCAGAACTGCCAATAAAACAAAATATTGCAGTTACAGGCTCAGTCAATCAATTTGGAGAGATTCAACCAATCGGTGGCGTAAATGAAAAGATAGAGGGCTTTTTTGATATCTGTATGCGTAAGGATCCTAAAGCCTCGTACGGGGTTATTATTCCACATACAAATGTAAAACATCTAATGCTAAAAGAAGAAATACTTCAAGCTGTAGAAGATAAAAGATTCTCCATCTATGCTGTCAAGTCTATTGATGAGGGAATCTCAATTCTAACTGGAATTGAAGCAGGCAAAGAGAATAAAAAAGGCAAATTCCCGGCTAAATCTGTAAACGGTTTAGTTGTAGCACGTTTAGAAAAACTATCCAGAATAGTTAAAGAGTTTTCTCACTCCAAAAAGGATGATAAATAAGAATTATCAATTTTGGCTCAATAAATATAGATTATGTCTACTCTGTGGAGCACTTTGTACGCCCGGGTGAAACACTAAAAAGCGATAACTACACTATCTTTAGCGGTGGCAAAGGGGCAAATCAGTCCATCGCACTCGCACGTGCCAAAGCAGAAGTTATTCATGCCGGAAAAATCGGTAATGATGGAGCATGGCTCAAAGAGAAACTGCAAAAAAGCGGTGTGAACACGAGTCTGATAAAAACCATCGATACACCTACCGGACATGCCGTAATCCAAGTAAACAAAGATGGAGAAAATGCCATTATCATTCACGGTGGGGCTAACCAGACTTTTACTGATGCAGAGATAGAAGAAGTCCTAGATAGTTGTGAAGCAGGAGATTTTTTACTTTTACAAAATGAAATAAATGCTGTTGGTAAGATACTTCAAAAGAGTCAAAACAGAGATCTTACCGTCATATTTAATCCGGCTCCAATAACAGATGCTATTCAAAACTACCCTTTAGAGTTTGTAGATATATTCATCATCAATGAAGTAGAAGGTGAAACTCTCACCAAACAAAAAAGCCCAGATGCAATACTAAACACGATGCAAAAACTATATCCTAAAAGTAAAACTGTCCTGACTCTTGGTAAAGCAGGTGTTATCTATACCCATAATGAACAACGAATCAAAACGGCAGCTTTAAAAGTAAAAGCTGTAGATACAACAGGAGCCGGAGATACTTTCATTGGCTACTTTTTAGCAGAACTCTCACGGGGAAGTAAGATAGAAAAATGTCTGGAGATGGGTACCAGAGCTTCAGCCATATGCGTAACACGTAAAGGAGCAGCAGACTCGATTCCCAAGCTCGAAGAGATTATTTAACATTTCTAGTCAGCTTTAAAAAACTTTCTAAAGTCTGCCGGAAATGGAAAAACAAGAGTATTAGTCTTATCATTGGAAATGTCACTCATAGTCTGAAGATATCTCAGCTGTATTGCTAAATCATTTTGAGAAAGTTTTTTTGCTGCTTCTAGTATGTTTTCACTAGCTTCTACTTCACCTTTAGCGTTAATGACTTTCGCACGGCGTTCACGTTCTGCCTCAGCCTGTTTAGCAATCGCACGGACCATACTTTCATCTAGGTCAATATGCTTGATCTCAACATTTGAGATTTTTATACCCCATGCATCTGTCTGCTTATCAAGTATCTCTTGTATATCAAAGTTCAGTCTCTCACGTTCTGCAAGCATCTCATCTAGTTCATGTCCGCCAAGAACTGAACGAAGAGTAGTTTGGGCTAGTTGGCTTGTAGCCGTATAAAAATCTTCTACTTGAATGATAGATTTTTGAGGATCTATAACACGAAAATATACAACTGCATTTACGTGAACTGAGACATTATCATGAGAGATAACATCTTGTGTCGGGACATCAAGAACAATAGTCCTCAAATCAACTCTGACCATCTGTTGTATAAATGGAACAAGTATGATCAGACCAGGTCCCTTAACACCTGTAAAACGACCCAGTGTAAAAACGACACCACGTTCGTATTCCCGCAAAATACGAATAGCCATCGCAAGAAAAACAATCACTAAAACTACTATATAAATTACTAAAACTGGTGTATCAAAATACATCTTTTACTCCTTAATTGGTTTAACTTCCAGCGTAAGACCCAATAGTCTCACAACTTCAACTTTCTCTCCAACACTTAACTCAGTGCCACTCTTCGCACTCCAAATTTCACCGTGACATCTAACATGATAGATACCGTCCTCAGTCTCAGTTACCTCAGCAACAGCCCCTATAAGCTCTTCAACTCCAGAGACTACTTTTGCAGAGCGAGAAGTCATAAAGAGCTTGATGACCAAGACAAAGAATGCGGCACTGACTATAGTAAAAGCCAAGATCAGCGGTATTGAAACACTGCTACCCAAAGTATCTGCATCAAAAAGAAGCACTGAACCAAAGGCAAAAGCTATTACTCCCCCTATGCCAAGCACTCCAAATCCGGCTATAAAGATTTCCGCAATCATAAAGACTATGCCCAAGAGCATAAGCATCAGACCTGCATAGTTAAAAGGTATGATGTTAAGGGCATAGAGTGCTATTACTGCAGAGATGCCGCCGATGACTCCAGGAAATATCTCACCAGGATTCATCAACTCAAAGAAGATTCCGTATATTGCTATAAGTAAAAATATATATGCCATGTTTGGGTTTGTGATGACTGAGAGAAAACGCGTTTTAAAATTTGCTTCGTAGCTGATTATGTTGGCATCTTTAGTATTTAGTTTGACACTGCTGTTAGAAACCTTGACAACTCTGCCATGAAGTTTACCAAGCAAATCATTTGTATTAAAAGCTATCAGGTCAATCACCCCCGAGCTCAATGCATCTTCAGCAGAAAGACTCTTTGCCTCTTTTACCGCATCAATTGCCCAAGAGATATTGCGGTCATTTAATTGAGCCAAACTCTTTATGTAGGCCATTGCATCATTTATAGCTTTTTTCTCTAAAGTAGAGACAACACTACTGTTTGAGTCAACCATCTTTTGTCCGGGCATAATACTAACAGGAGTAGCTGCGCCAAGATTAGTTCCTGGTGCCATAGCCGCTATATGAGATGCATATAAAAGATAAGTACCTGCACTCGCTGCTCTTGCACCCTTAGGGTAAACATAAGCAGCTACAGGAATGGAAGAGTTAACAATCTCTTGAATCATCTCTCTCATAGACGTGGATAGACCTCCGGGAGTATCTAACTCTATGAGTATCATCTGAACATCATAAGCTCGTGCTGATGCCATTCCCTCTTTTAAGTAGTTGCTTGTTGCAGGTCCTACAGCACCTTTTATTTGAAATTTCATTATTGTAGCGGTGCTTGCTAGAAGCGATAAAGTGATTAGAAGAAGTAAAAAAAGTAATCGTTTCATCTTGCATACCTCATATTTTAAGCATTGAAGGACACATATAACTATAAGTAATAATACCCAAGAAATAACAATAAAGTCAAGTTTTATAACTTTATAAATGATATAATTTGTTATAAAAGGTTTCCCGTGAAATTAAAGAGCTTAACACTCCTTTCTCTTCTTTTGTTGACTGCTTGTGCAAAACCTGTCAGCTCGTTCTATCCGCCGGACTTCAGCAGGACTGACAATAAAACAATATATGTCGTAAATGACAGATGGCATACTGGCATTATAGTATTCAAAAAAGACTTAGACCCATATATCCGTTTGTTTGATGATATTCCAAACAGAAAATATTTAGAGATTGGCTGGGGAGATGAAGTCTACTATCGGGCTAAAGAAAAGACTCTCTGGATGGGCTTCAGAGCTCTCTTTTTGCCTACCGGTTCCATTATTCATGTTGCCTCATTTCAGCAAGATCCTGCATCATATTTTTCCAATAGTGAGCTTATAAAACTAAAACTATCAGAACAAGGCTTTATAAGACTTGCCGAGTTCATCAGCAAAAGCTTTGCTTTAAACGAGAAGAAAGAACTTGTTAGACTGGGAAAAGGCATCTACGGGACAAGCAGGTTTTATCGTGCAAACGGTACATTTCATATATTTAACAACTGTAATACCTGGAGTGCAGATGCAATCTACTCCTCAGGGTTTCCGATAAGCAGATATACATTTTCAGCCGAGAGCCTGCTCGAGCAAGTAAAGAAAAATCAGGTAATCAACGGAACAAACGTAAAGCCGTAATGCTCCAGTGCCTCGACTTTACCATTTTCACTCTTTGTGATTTCATAAATAGAACTTCTTACCGGAACAACAAGTTTTCCATTATCTTTGAGTTGTCCTATCAATTGAGTCGGAAGCTCATCCGCTGCAGCAGACACCAAGATCCTGTCAAACTTTTCGCCCGGGACACCAAGTTTATCACCGGCTTGGATAATCTTAGAATTGTAAAATCCATATTTATCAAGATTGATACCGCCAAAGCTTACAAGCTCTTCAACTCTTTCCACGCCAAGGACAGAACCTCTGTCTCCAACTATAAAACTAAGAAGAGCAGTTGTCCAACCTGAACCGCTTCCGATATCCAGTATTTTTTGACCCTTTCGCGGAGAGAGCATCTCCAACATCATAGCAACTGTTGTCGGCTGCGAAATAGTTTGTCCATAGCCTATTTGAAGAGGGTAGTCTTCATATACGTCTGAGACACTTGGATTATAAACAAAATCCGCTCTGTCTATATTTTTAAATGCTTCTATAATGTTTTTAGATCTAAGAGCTCCTGTATTTATAAGGTGTTTAATTAAATCATTATTTGAAGTCATCTATTTCCATACTCCTTCAAGCTCATAACTACAATAAGGACAAACTCCATTTTCATCAAGTTCGTTGGTCACAAACTGACCTATATTGCCACTTCTATCTATAACTCTTTTTTTACAGCTTGGGCAATATGTAGATTCATAATCTTCGTTGTCTACATTACCTACATAGAGATACTTCAGTCCCTCTTGCTGACCTATTCTGTACGCACGAAGAAGTGTGGACTCAGGGGTGCGATGAACATCTAACATCTTATATGTTGGATGAAATGCCGATAGATGCCAAGGTATAGAAGGATCAAGATGCGCGATAAACCTAGCGATACCGCGTATCTCTTCATCAGAATCATTTTTACCGGGAATAAGCAGTGTAGTTATCTCTATCCAGATGCCTTTTTCATGAGCATATGTTACTGCATCTAGTACAGGTTTTAATCTGGCACCACAAATCTCTTTGTAAAACTCATCTGAAAAAGATTTTATATCTATATTCATCCCATCTATATATGATGCCAGCAGGTCTATTGCTTTGTGTGTCTCATAACCGCTTGTCACATAGATATTTTTAAGCCCCTTTTCATGAGCTATTTTTGCTGTATCATATGTGTACTCAAAAAAGACAATCGGTTCGTTATAGGTATAGGCGATTGAATCACATCTATTCTCAATAGCTAGTTCGACAATACGTTCTGGAGAAAGTTCCTGCCCAACTATTCTATGATTATGCTCTTTTGGATACTGAGAGATATCATGGTTTTGGCAAAACTTACAAGAGAAGTTACAGCCAACTGTGCCAAGAGAGAAGGCTCTGCTTTTTGGCAGAAAATGAAACATCGGTTTTTTCTCTACGGGATCAACATTTACAGCTGAAGCAAGTCCATATACAAGAAGTCTTAGCTCACCATTTTCTACTTTTCTGACACCGCATATGCCGTATTCACCCTCATTAAGTACACATGCTTGTGAACATGCTTCACACATAACTTTACCGTTTTTAAGTTCTCTGCTTAACCACGCTTTTTCTGACATAACGTACTCCTTTATAAATGTTCTAAAGAGCTTTACAAATTCTCATCTTCCTTTACATCTTTTCTTTGTTTTGATGTTTTAAAAATAATATATCCTACACCAAGTAAAACCAACAGAGCTAAAACTATCTCGAGAGTATAATCTTTCTCTTCTTCAATATGTTTTACCGGTGCTTTGATTTGTGCATGTGTCTTCACTCCGACACTATCATCATTTTTTACTTCTTTTGATTTTTCACTCTTTTCTTTTACAGGTGCTGTTTTTTCTTCTACTACTTTTTTAGCCTCAACCTGACTTATAGTTATCTTCTGTCCATTATCCAACACATATGCATCATCATAATAGCTCTCTAATGCTCTTAAAGTTCTAAGCAGTTGTACATAACTTGTAAAAGGCGACAAAGATGCAGCATGATACTCACCTATCTTTTTTAGCTTTACTTCTACAGAGTTTTTATTTATAAGTGCTGAAAGTTTATCGTCTCTGAGTATATGGTTGTTAAGTTTTACTAAACTATTTAAAGCATTTTTCTCTTGTAAAAAACTCCCGACAATAATCTGTTTCTCATTTGAGAAAAGCATTGTTGTTAACATTAAAAGTAAAAGTATTGATTTCATTTGTAAATCCTTAAGAGTTATTTTTTTTCGTTAATTAGATCTAGCTCCAGACTACCGCTTACATAGTTTGCAAAAAAAGTAAGTGATTCAAGGTCATCATCATTGTAGTCACCTCTTGATTTATTCAACAACTGTATAACACCTATAACATCTCTTTTAGAGTCAAATATAGGAACCGTTATAATGTTTTTTGTAACGTAACCGCTTTTTTTATCTATGTTAGGCAAAAATCTGGGATCATCATATGGAGAGTTTACAACTTGCGGTTTGGCACTTTGATAAGTATCACCCACTATTCCTGAATCTAAAGAGATAACTATACGTCCTATTCCATCACTAACTTTAGTCCATAGCATCTTATCTTCTGCATCCACGATAAATATAGAACATCTGTCTGCATTAAGTAGCGACTTTGCTTCATCTGCAATAAGTTCAAGTGAATTTTCAATCTTTCCAAGAGCCATAAGCTTCTTTCCAAACTCTGCTATTTGGTTATACTTCTGCATTAAGCTTTACTCTCCTTGCTGCTAATACCTTCCATCAAACATAAGTCTATCAATTCCAAATATCCACTGACATAGTGTGCAAAAAATATCATAAACCTGATATCTTCACCATCAAAACCTTCCTCTTTATTCAAGAGTTGAAGAACCCCTATTATCTCTCTTTTTGAGTTAAAGATTGGTGCTGTAACTAGATTTTTAGTAATGTAACCGCTCTCTTTATCTATGTCTGGAAGAAAGTTAGGGTTGCTATAAGGATCATTTTCTATAAGCGGTTTTCTCTCTTTTATAGTATGACCTACAAGACCTTTATCTGAAGGGATTATAATTCTCTCGATATCATCTGCCAAAGTTGTCCAAAGTTCACCCTTTGCTATATCATTGATAAAGATGGAACATCTATGCGCTCCAATAACTTCTTTTGCATACTTTGCAATGCGGGGAAGACCCTTCTCATAAGAGGTGTCATTTAGCAGGTCTCTTCCAAAATCAGCAAGTTTTTTATAAATATTTTCATATCGCATAATAGTACCTCATTATTTTCTTATAATAATTATAGTGTAAAATACGGAAAAAAAGGAACCTATATGATTCAAGTAACTATTTGGCATAATCCAAGATGTTCAAAATCTCGCGAAGCACTATCAATCTTAGAAGAAAGCGGATGTGAAAAAGAGGTAGTAAGATATCTAGAGACTACTCCTACCAAGGATGAGATTACAACCGCACTTACTATGCTTGGAATGAACCCTAGAGAGTTAATGAGAACTAAAGAAGATATCTATTTGGAACTAAATCTAAAAGAAGAAGATGATTATGATAAATTAGTAGATGCTATGGTTGAGAATCCAAAGCTTATTGAGAGACCTGTGATTTTTAAAGATGGAAAAGCAATCATAGGAAGACCTACTTCTATAATTGCTAAGTTTTTAACTAGCTAAAGAGAGTTACTTTTTCCCTTTAGTTTTTTCTACAAAAGTACAGTCACCGCTTGAGTATGGGCAAGTTTTTACTATGCTCATCTCAAACTGTTCCTCTTCTATGCCTTCTTGCTTGCGGTCGTAATGGCGCATAGCTGCTCTAAAAGAAGTAAGTACCATATTTGCACTGTCTTGATGATCTGTTGAGATATGCTCTACCTGCTCACCTTCTGGCTTAGATGTATCTATTTTTGGCGGTTGAATATTTGCATAAGCTTCTTGAAGGTCTTGCTCTAATCCTAAAACTGTTACAAGAGAATCAACTATAGGTTCGCCTTTTATCATCTCTGTAAGAAGAGAGCCAAGAGTTGCCGCGTCTTGAGTTGCAGAGTTTGTACCAAACTTCACATCAAGAATATGACTACTGTCTCTTTTCATATACATGATTACATAACTCTTTGTCGCATTATCAATGCCTACACCGACACAATCTGCATCTTCAAGTTTGCCATAATTCTCGGGCTGCATCATGTGTTTTGCTATCTCAGCACTTAGTTCTTCTTGATTTTCTTCTTGCATATTTTACCTCTATACTTTTGGAGCAAGTTGTTCTATACTCACACCATTGTCTTTAATAAATTTTGAAATCGTATCTGAGTGAGTATGCTCATACTCTTTTGCATAAACGATTCTTTTGATACCACTTGCTATTAGGTTTTTACTACATTCACTGCATGGTTCAAGTGTTACAAATATCGAAGCACCTTCTATTGAGATGCCTTTTCTAGCTGCCCAGATAATAGCATTCATCTCTGCATGAATCTCGTAAGTCTTTGACCAGTCATGGTGATCTGCTGTATACTCTCCATCCCAGTGGTCGCAACAATTTGTAAATCCAGAAGGTGTACCGTTGTAGCCAGTACTTAAGATGCGACCATCTTTTACAATAACTGCACCCACCTGTTTAGACACACACTTTGAAGCTGTTGCAAGTTCGAAGGCAATATTTATAAAATTTTCATCACTTAACATTTCTAATCATCTTTATATCTGCATTGTGACGAAGCCTAGCGAAGTAATCACCAAGAACCTGTTCTCTTTGCTCAGCAGCAATCATATTCATTATCTGGCTTCTAACACTCTCTAAGCCTGTCTCTTTAGCTGATGCTATCTCTTTTATGTAAAAGCTCATATATCCACCTTTGCCATCAGGAACTGCGGCTGTAAAAGTGTTTAGTGGAGTCCTTTCTAACAGAGAAGCTAACTCTGGAGAGATTCTGTCATAAGGAAGGTCCTGCTCATTGCTAGAGATATCTGGTGAATAGAACATTGGATTATCAATTTTTTCTTGAAGCTTTTGTTTGTTTGTTGACTGATATATCACAACTTTAAATCCACTTGGGTGAGCAAAGTCATTTTTATGTGTTTTAAAATATGCTTCTATCTCATCATCAGTCGGCTCTGAAACCCCACTATAAGCGATCGCAGAATAAAGCTTTTGAGAGAGTAGTTTCTCTTTTATCTTCTCTTTTAACTCTTCTGAAGTTAAACCGCTTGAATTTCTAACAGCTTCGTAAAACTCACTTACACTCAGGTTATTTCTCGCAGCAGTTTTCTTGATGTCATCATAGACTTCACCACTGCTAACAGATATTTTTCTCTCATTTATCTCTTGTTGTTCAAGAGCTTTTCTTATTAAAGAATCTGTAGCAGATTTAGAATCTATTTTTGAAGTCTGCATCTCTTTTTTTATGTCATAAAGAGTTATAGCACTCCCTTTAACAACAACAGCGATGCCATCAACAATCTCGGCACTTAGCGTTAAAGTAAGTATAATAGTTAAAAATATTTTGTGCATTAATTATCCTGTAAAATTAAAAAAAGCATTTTACCTCTTTTTAGCCAATAGTTGCCTAAAAACAATCCTACAGCTCGACAACAACCCTATTTCTGCCTGATTCTTTTGCTTCATAAAGAGCATTATCTGCTCTTTTAAAAGTAAGGTTGGTATCTTCTCCGGCATAATACTTAGTTAAACCAATTGATGTTGTAACATTAATAGTATCTTGTATTTTTGCTTTTTCTACATTAGCTCTTAACTTCTCTGCTATCATTTGAGCTTCATCGAGTTCAGTATTTTTTAGCATAATAACGAACTCTTCTCCACCCCATCTAGCAACAACATCATTGTCTCTCAAAGAGTTTTTAAGGACATTAGCCACATCTTTTAGTGCTTCATCCCCGACTTGATGACCATAAGTGTCATTTATAGATTTAAAATGATCAATATCTGTAATCAGTATAATAAAATTAGTATCAGCTTTTCTTTGATGAAGAGCTATAGAAGTCATTAACTCATCAAAATATGTACGATTATATATTTGTGTTAGAGGGTCAGTAACATAGAGTACTTCAAGAAGTTTTTTATTTGTAATGTCCTGATAAACAGCATTAAACTCCACTATTTCTCCGTCATTATTCAGAATAGGAGTTATTCTTGACTGCACCCATCTACTTTCACCTGATGAAGTTACATTTTCAACTTCACCTGTCCAAGATTTATTATTTGTAATAGTATTCCAAAGTTCTTTATAGACTAAGTCAGGTAATTTACCACTTTTAAAAACAGAAGGATTTTTACCGATAAGTTCACTCTTGTCGTATTCAAAAAATTCACAAAACAGACTACTAACGTCTGTTATTTTTCCATTTGCTGAAGTTTTCATCACCATAATATTTTTGTCTATTATATCTCTGTCATTTTCTAAAATCTCATTTAACTCATTTACTTTATTTATCTCTTTTTGGAGGGAAAGTTTTACTTCATGAAGCTCACTGATATTGTAAATAGAGACCATGACTTTATTTTCATTCACTATGTATGGGGAAATCGTTACTTGTTGCTGCATTAACTTCAATGCTGTTCTAGTGACTTTATTTCGAGTGATTGGTATGAAAACAGTGTTGGAGTTTGAGTCATAAAAAGTAGGAGTGTTTAATCTAAGTGCAGTTCTTATTTTGCGAAGTAAAATTTTATAGTTAATATCCGGATAAAATTCTTGGAGATTTTTACCGATAATATCTTCACTTGTTATTTGAGTATTGACACTTAACCATCTATTCCAATAAGTTACCGTGAAGTTCTCATCTATTACAAAATGACCGTTTTCTAAAGAGTTTAACAAAATCTCTGGACATTTTAAACCATCCATTACGAATACAACTCTTCTATTTTTTTGTCTATCAGATCTCTTAGACTTGTAATGGCTTCATCTTTTGTAAGTATAAAGATATTTGCACATATATTTTGATCTTTAAACTCTAACTCTGTACTTACAACTATAATTTTTGAATAACTAGTGATTTCATCATCATCTATGATATTTGATGCATTTAGAAAATTGGATGTCGGTGCGAAAAACTGAACCTGAACATCCAACTCTTCTGTCAAGCGACTTATTATTGAAGAGGTCACGATATTTGTAAGTTCCATAACGGCGTCAGTAATATCATCTTTTAAAGGCTCTTCTATGTCGTATAGGTGTGCTCCTAAATTACTTGCAGAATCCTCGCTTATGATAAACACACACTCTCCACCAAATTTACCGGAAAAAAGCTGTTTCATCACATAGTAATTTAAATTTTTATCTATATTATCAATAACAACTTGATTCAATTCACTCATATCTTGAATAGAGATATTCGGTATATGCATAGTACCAAAAGCATTTAGGAGTTCAGCCACATGAGAAGTCGCCTGACCAATCGAAATATTCATAAACTCTTTTAATGCGTCTATTTGATCTTCGTTGAAATTTATACTATTCAAAAATTAACTACCTTTTTATACGATTAAATCATTAATGAAAATGTTTTGCATTTTCTCATCATTTATTGGTTTGGGACACATGTTTTTAGCACCAAGTTTTAAAACTCTTTCTCTTGCTACAGGTTGTATGTCTGCACTCACAACTATAACTTGAGCATCTGAGTCTATCTTCATAATCTCCGCCAAAGCTTCATAACCATCCATTACAGGCATAGTAAGATCTAAAAATACTACACGAGGCATCTCTTTTTTAAATACTTCTACTGCTATCGCCCCGTTTTCTGCTTCAAAAAACTCCGTAGCCGGCTCAACATTTTTCACTGATTTTATGAGTGATAATCTTGCAAGCTTTGAGTCATCTACAACTAATACTTTCAAATCTGTAAACTCCATTCTTAGTCATGTGATATAACTTTAATTAATTCATTATATTCTACCATAATTAAATAAATACTTTAGATTTTTGGGAGACAACAATTAAAAAGCTTAATATGTTTAAATTGAAAAAGTTTTACCCATTTTTAACAAACATTTGTCTAAAATTCAACTACTAAAATAAAAGGCTCTCTCATGGTTGTTACTCGTTTTGCTCCTAGCCCTACCGGCTATCTTCATATTGGTGGTTTAAGAACTGCTCTTTTTTCGTACCTTTGGGCTAAAAAAAATGGTGGAAAATTTGTTCTTCGCATCGAAGATACGGATAAAGCAAGAAACTCAGAGGAGGCTTCAGATGCTATTTTAAAGGCGTTTGAGTGGTTAGGTTTAGATCATGACGGCGAGATAACTTACCAATCACAAAGAGATGAGATATATGCTAAATACATCAAACAACTTTTAGATGAAGGCAAAGCCTACAAATGTTACATGTCAAAAGAAGAACTTACAGAGCTTCGTGAGACTCAGATGGCGAACAAAGAGCGTACTATGTATGATGGTCGCTATCGTGATTTTGATGGAACTCCGCCAGAAGGTGTTGAACCAGTTATCCGTATTAAAGCACCTCTAACTGGAGAGGTCTTAGTTAAAGACGGCGTTAAAGGTAATATTAGTTTTCAAGCCCAAGATATCTTAGATGATTTTGTAATCGCAAGAGCTGATGGAGCACCTACTTACAACTTTGTTGTAGCTATTGATGACCACTTAATGGGAATCAATGAAGTAATCCGTGGTGATGATCATCTCTCAAACACTCCAAAACAGATAGTGGTTTATAAAGCTCTTGGATTTGATATTCCGATGTTTTACCATGTTCCAATGATTCATAACTCTGCAGGGAAAAAACTATCTAAACGTGACGGTGCTACTGATGTTATGGCATATAAAGAGATGGGTTACACTCCTCAGGCACTACTGAACTTTTTAGTTCGTCTTGGCTGGAGTCACGGAGATCAGGAAATATTCTCTATGGAAGAGATGATAAACCTTTTCAACCCAAAAGATATAAACAAATCAGCATCTATTTATAACACTGAAAAGCTTGACTGGTTAAATGCTCACTACATCAAAAATACATCAAACAAAGAGTTGGCTCAACTTCTAACTGAATATGGTCTAGTTCTAACTTCACATGATAAAATAGAGATTCTTCTAGATGCTGTTAAAGAGCGTGCAAAAACTTTAAAAGAGATGGTAGAACTCGCACAAGAGATACTAGCCACTCCTACTTCTTATGATGAAAAAGCTGTTAAAAAAGCATTTAAAGATGACTCTGTTGTTATTTTAAATGCCTTTGGAGCAAAAGTCGGTGCTTCTGACGAGCTTCACCTTCCAAGTGATTACCATCACCTAATGGAGAGTGTTGTAAATGAGATGGAGATAGGCTTTGGAAAAATCGGTCAGCCACTTCGTGTAGCACTTCTTGGAAAAATGAGTGGTCCAGGACTTGATGTTGTAATGGCAGTGGTAGGCAGAGAAGAGACTATGCTTAGAATCGCAAATGCTATAACTGCAAACTCTTAAAACTTCCCCCCCCCAAATAAGCAGATAAATTTTTATCTGCTTATTAACATTGCATTAACAAACTGATAACACTTCACTTACACTTAGCTTATATACTTTTGTCATTAAACCTAAAGGATAAAAATGAAAAATATATTATTAGCAGGATTAGTAGTAGCTGTCATGACAACAAGTGCAATGGCAGGTAAAAAAGTGACTACTACAGTGTCTCTTACAGATGAGCAGCTAGATACATTGGTATTTATTTATCAAGAAGAAAAAGTTGCTCGTGACACATACATCACACTTGGAAATATGTATTCAAACCAAAATGTTTTTGCAAATATTCAACTATCTGAACAAGAGCACATAGACAAAGCTGAAATTCTTTGTGACAAATATGGTGCTGATACATCTAACATCGACGAGACTAATGTTGGTCAGTTTGTAGTTCCTGTTTTACAAGAGCTTTATGACACATTGATAGCACAAGGATCTCAATCAGAACTAAGTGCCTTGATGGTTGGAGAGTATGTTGAGATTACAGATATTGATGACATTGAACATGCCCAAGTCGGTATGCCTAGTGATGTAGTAAAAACGTATGAAAACCTAAAAGAAGGTTCTATAAATCACCTTGCAGCATTTCGTAGTGCAATAGACGCATATAACAGCTCTAACTAATGTTGAAAATTCTTTCTCTTTCTCTTTGTCTTGCAAGCTTTTCGCTTGCAAGCGAAGTAGATTTAAATACTCCAAGCAGAGCTGTCCAATCTTACTATGATGCTATAAATGAAGGTGACTTAAACTCACTCTCAAAAGTAATGGTAAAAGAGTCTTATGATACTGATGTGCAAGTTTATGCTCTGTCTATTGCCCTTAAAAACAAAGAGTTTCACAAGACACTAAAACAGTATAGTGAGAGTGAGACGGCAAAACAGAGTGTTCTACAAGCTGTAGAGAAAAAGTTACAAAATAGAAAAAAACGAGACATCGTAATAAACAAAGAAGTCCCAATCGGGAAAAATCGTGTAATGGTTCGTTTTAGCGAAAATTTAAAACCTAAACAGTTATACCTAAGTCACCATCCTGAGGGCTGGAAAATAGATTACTTAGCAGGTAGAAAAACAAACTAAGATACCTTTTAAATAACTCTTCTTGAACTAAAAGTGCCTGTGAAGTTTAATAATAAGTAGGTAAACTTCTGATTATGGAACTACTATTAGAATTTTTCACAGCCTTGTATGATCTTAGCAATGCAATGGCTCTTTATATCATCTTCGGTCTTGCCTTTGCGGGAGTTATGCACGAACTTGTACCTGAGACACTTGTGACAAAGCATCTCGGACGTGAGAGCATCAGCTCAGTTATAAAGTCCACCATCTTTGGCATCCCTCTTCCCGTCTGTTCTTGTGGTGTTATACCTTTAGCATCTAGTATCAAAAAAAGTGGGGCTTCAAAGGGTGCGACTCTCTCATTTCTTATCTCTACACCCATTACTGGAGTCGACTCAATCCTAGCTACTTACGGTATGTTTGGCTGGATATTCACTATCTATAGAGTTATAACTTCTATGGCTATCGCTATGGTTGCAGGAATACTTACAAATATCTACGACAAAGAGATAATCCCTGAGGAAGTAGAAGAAAAAAGTGATAGTTGTTGCTGCTCTAGTTCTTGTTCATCAGAGGGCGAAGTCAAACAAAGGTTCTCATTTAAAAGAGCTATGGAGTATGCCTTTGTAACTCTTCTTGGTGATATTGCAAAAGCTCTTTTTTGGGGTCTTATCATCGGAGCACTTATTACTATAGCTATCCCTCAAAACCTTAGTGATATTCTTAGAGAATACTCATGGCTTTCATACCTGATAGCAATCGCTATTGCGGTACCTATGTATGTTTGTGCCACTGCATCTCTGCCTATCGCTGCGGGACTTATGCTTAGCGGAGTAAGTGCTGGAGCTGCTTTTGTGTTCTTAAGTGCAGGTCCTGCTACAAACACCGTTACTATCGGTGTAGTTAAGAAGATGCTAGGGACAAAGTCTCTTTACATCTACCTTGGAACTATCATCTTAGGAAGTGTTCTTTTTGGTCTTGGACTTGATTTTGTGTTTGATATCAACTCCATAGATGCCAAGTCTCTTATCCATATGGAAGAAGAAGCCGGTCTTTTAGAGATAGCAAGTAGTCTAGTCTTATGGAGTTTGATGTTATACTTTGTATTAAAATCATATTTTAAAAAAGCTTCAAATGAATAACAAACCAATCACCCTAAAAACTATTTACAGACTCATACTAGAGAAAAAACCTGCACTTATTTACGGTCAAATAATCACACTCTTAGCTATCTTAGTAAGTGTACCTATTCCTCTTATGCTACCGATAATGGTTGATGAGATTCTTTTAGACAAGCCTGCTCATTTTGTAGATGCTATCGACTTCTTCCTTCATGGAACAACTGCATTTTACTATATTGCAATCGTAACAGTTGTAGTTATCTTACTGCGTTTTATCTACTACTTTCTTGGTGTGATCATCACTAAGATCTTTACCAAAATATCCAAGCACGTTACCTTTATGATTCGTAAACGTCTCATAGAACATCTTCGTATTGCATCTATGAATGAGTATGAGACACTAGGTTCAGGCGCAATAACATCAAACTTGGTAACTGATGTAAACACTTTAGATGCTTTCATCATCACAAGTGTGAGCAAGTTTGTTTCGTCCATCTTAACTCTGGTTGCTGTTGCTATTGTTATGATTGTAATCGACCCTGTTTTAGGGATATTGATTTTGATTATTCAGCCTATGATTATGCTTATGAGTAAAAAGATGGCGAAGATCGTCGGTAATCTGAAGAAAGACGAGAACAATGCAATAGAGAAGTTTCAAGATAACATCGGAGAGACTCTAGACCTCTATGGACAGATAAAAGCATCTAACAAAGAGGATTACTTTTTTACTGATGCTATCTCTCATGCTAAAGAAGTTCAAACAACATCAAATGCGTATGGCTATAAAAGTGTAGCGTATGAAAAACTATCTTACACTATCTTTTTAACAATGTTTGAAATCATTCGTGCATCTGGGCTTATCCTTGTAGCTTACAGTGATCTGAGCATCGGTATGATGTTTGCGATGTTTGGCTATATCTGGTTTATCATGACTCCCGTTCAAGACATTCTTTCCATGCAGTACAGCTATGCATCTGCAATGAGCGCGATAAAGAGAATAAACAAGATACTTACCCTAAAAACTGAGAAGAGCGGAGACAAAAAGATAGAGTCTAAAAAACTGGAAATCTCTATAAAAGATTTGGACTTCGCATATTCAAATGAAAAACCCATCCTTAAAAACATCTCTTTAAACATAGAAGCCGGATGCAAGATAGCACTTATCGGTGCAAGTGGAAGTGGTAAAACAACTCTCGCGCAAGTAATTTCAGGCTTCTATGCAAAAAACAGCGGTTCGCTAAAGTACAACGGCATGGACATAGAAGAGATAGACAAAAGCTCACTAAGGCAGAGGATATTTTTAGTTCTTCAGATGCCAATCCTTTTTAACTCTACTCTGAGGTTTAATATAACTATGGGTGATGAAAGTATAAGTGATGATGATATTTATAAAGCGCTAGAAATAGCTCAACTAACGGATATGATAGAAGAAATGTCAGAAAAACTAGATACCATCGTAGGTCGTCACGGTATCAGATTATCGGGTGGTCAGAGACAAAGACTTAGCATCGCAAGGATGATTATCGCTGATCCAAGTGTAGTAATCTTTGATGAGTCTACATCAGCACTCGATGTTCACACTGAGGCAAAACTACAAACGACTATAGCACCGCTTCTAAAAGATAAAACAGTTATCACCATCGCACACAGACTAAGCACAGTTAAAAATGCTGATATTATTTACGTTTTAGATGGTGGAAAGATAGTTCAGCAAGGAACTCATGAAGAGTTGGAAGCCGAAGAAGGGCATTATATGGAATTTGTGAAAAAGCAGTTATTATGACAAAGAAATTTCTTCTTTTTGACAACGACGGCGTTTTAGTCGAGACTGAAAACTGGTACTACGAAGCAAATGTAAAAGCCCTGGCAGAGATAGATATAGAACTAACATTTGATGTCTATATGGAGATAATGGCAAGAGGCGGAACTGCTTGGGAAGTAGCCCGTGCGCAAAATATTTCTCACTCTATCATAGATGCACAAAGAGCTAGAAGAGATGTCTACTACAGAGAGTTTATAAGAAGTGAACACATCGAAATAGAAGGTGTTGTTGACACTCTTGAAGAACTCAAAAAAGAGTACAAGATGGGAATCATAACTACTGCAAGACGAGTAGATTTTGACCTTATACACAATGAGCGAGACATCATAAAGTTTATGGACTTCTCTCTTTGTGTAGAAGAATACCCTCGTGCAAAACCACACCCTGACCCTTACTTAGCGGGTATGAAAAAGTTTAACGCTATGAAAGATGAGTGTTTAATCATAGAGGACTCTCAAAGAGGACTAACATCTGCCGTAAATGCTGAGATAGAGTGTGCGATAGTTGAAAATGAGTTTACTAGAACTCATGACTTTTCAAAAGCCACTTATCATATTGAGAAGTTTTCTGAGTTACCAAAACTGCTTCTAAGTATATAAATTATTGAAGAGATTAAGGGACATATAAATGTACCTATTTATGAACCTATAACCCCATCTCGTTACGCCTCTCCTGAGGTGTGACGCATCATTGTATTTATTTACTTCTATATGCGTTCCATCTCGGGAGAGATGGAACGATAAGAATCTTCACTCGAGTTGGGATTGCCCTAATTGCGGTTCTATTGCTGCATGGAACGGAGCCAGATGTGTTATTTGTGGAATAATGAACGATGAATAGTTTCACACTAATAAATGCCTATGAGATATTTATTAGTGTATTCAACCCTTATATTTCATAAATTCAATTTGACAATACGTACGATATATGGTACCATACTAGAATAAGAGGAGTTTTTATGACAAAAGTTATGACAGTTAGCCAAGCCAGAACTAATATATATAAAATAATGGATGAAACAGCTCAAACGCATCAGCCTATTATAATTACTGGAAAAAGAAACAATGTTGTGATGATTTCAGAAGAAGATTGGAACGCAATAGAGGAAACTTTGTATCTAAATTCAGTTACTGGTATGGCAGATTCTATAAAAGAAGCCATGAACGCTCCTGATAGTGAATTTAGTGAAGATATTGAATGGTAAACTATAAAGTTCTCTATTCAAAACAAGCTTTAAAAGATGCAAAAAAACTCTCATCTGCTAACTTAGACAAGAAAGCTAAAGAGTTGATTGAGCTCATAAAAAACAATCCATTTCAAAAACCACCTCCATATGAAAAATTGGTTGGAAATTTAACAGGTTCTTATTCAAGAAGAATAAATATTAAACATAGAATAGTTTATGAAGTTAGAGAAAGTGATAAAGTTATTAGAATATCTAGAATGTGGACGCACTATGGAGAGTAAGGTTTAACGACTAATATAGCCCAGTGAATACATTCCCAATCTACTAAAAACTGTCTCCTAAAAGTACTCTGTTACTTTTATAGAGTATACTGCTTTCATGAGACTAAGAAGCCTAACTACATTAGCGCTACTGTTTGTAATCAGTTTTTCTATCGTACATGAGTATGTTTATGCAGCTTATGATGATGACCACTGCAGTGCCATAGAGTATGTTAGTGAGTTTGACAAACCCTCATCTCATGAAGACCTTTGTGATATTCACTTTGAGTATCATCAATCCTATCTACTTTCTCAAAATACACATTTACCAGATGTAGACTTTAAAACAACTACAAATAAAATAGACAAAGAAACATACAACTTCAAAACTCATTTAGAATTTTACAAACCCCCTATCTCATAACCTGTAACCCAACTAAATACAAACTATATAATTATTACAGGAACAATAATGATAAAGATATTATCAGCAGTTGTTCTAATCTCAGCATCACTATTTGCACAAAATTTTGATGCGTTTTTAGACAACGCACTAAAAAACAGTCCTTACTTAAAGTCGTCAAATTTGAGTTTGTCTCAAGCACGCGAGCAAGGTTCTGTTATAACTAGATACAAAAACCCGTCTTTAGAGTTAGAGTACTCAGCTTTTAAACCAGATAACTCTAGCGATGACAATGGTTACAGAGCTGCCTTTACTCAGCCAGTAAGGTTATGGGGAGTCGGTAGTGATTCAGAAGCTTACGCAGATGCCACTCTACAAAAAGCTGCATCTGATTATTCACTAACATATGCAGAGTTCACTCGTGATATCTCTATGCTCTACACGGAATATGCAAACCAGAGAAAAAAGCTTGAACTAGCTGGAGAAGAGTTGGAGATTGCAAAGCATATATATGACATCTCAAAAGAGAGAAACAGTGCCGGAACAATCTCTAGGGGCGTAATGCTTCAAGCACAAGTTGATTATGAGATGGTTGAGATAAAAGCACAGGCTCTTAACATTACTATCCAAGAGACATATTTCAAGCTTCTTAAGTTTGCAGGCATCTCTAAAGAAGTAGAACTTGATTTCAAACATGAGTTTAAACTAGACTCGGATGCAGACTCTCTTAATAACCCAAACATAAACTATCTCAAAAGTTACAAAGAAGAAGCAAAAGCTTCCTCGCAGATAAACTCAAACAAAGTTAAGTGGGTAGACCTTACAGCTGAGTTTGAAAATGAACCAGATCAAAATATTATGAGAGTAGGAGCTTCTATTCCTCTTGCTATTTTTAATACTTCATCAGAAGAGATGCAAATAGCAAAACTCGAAGCAGATAAAACTGAACTTCTTATAGAAAATGAAAAGGCAAAGATATCTATAGAAAATATCAAACTAAAAAAACAGAGAAAGCTTTTAGTGCTTTTAAAAAACAAAAATGAAGAGACTCTGAAGACTCAGACAAAACTTCTAAAAATGTTTGAAGATGGATACAAGATAGCAAGTACAAACCTGCTTGAACTTCAAAACATCAAAAACAGAGTTATCAAGACAAAAGAGTCTCTCATAAAAATCGACACTGCACTAAATCAAAATGCAATCACAACTAACTATATTGCAGGAGCATATAATGAATAAAATATTTTTACTATCAATCACTTTAACCCTTACACTTTTTGCGATTGAGATACCGACTAAACATGCCGAGCAAAGAGCATTTGGAAAGTCTGTAGAACTAAACGCGCAGATAATTCAACTCTCAAATGCTTCACAGTCTATCATGTCGCTTGTCGGCGGTCACATAGAAGAGTATTACGTAAGAGTCGGGCAAAGGGTTAAAGAGGGACAAAAAATAGTCCTCATAGAGTCTATAATGCTCTCAAACATGACAGCAAACTTTATCTCTCAAAAGAAACAACTCCAAGCACAGGAGAAAAACTACCAAGCTTCAAAAAGTCTATATGAAAAAGGTATGACTTCGATGCAAGAGCTAAATACTCAAAGCATCAAAAGAGATGAAGCAGAAGCAAAACTTACATCACTAAAGTCTCAGCTTAACACTTTAGGAGTAAATACAAATGAGTTAAAAGGCGCTTCTCCAAACTTTATACTTTACGCTCACAGTGAGGGCGTTGTATCAGAGATACTTCAGCCTCTGCACTCCAGTATCAAAGAAGATACTCCTATCATCTCTGTTATAAAAAGCCAAGCATTTTATCTGAAATCTTTCTTGCCCTTAGAATATGCATCTAAGGTTAAAATAGGACAGAAGATAGTTATAAAGACAAATGCTAAAAACATCGTCTCAAACGTAACACAGATACTTCCAAATGTAGATGAGAAGACTCAAAGAATAGTTTTACTATCAAGCATAGATGAGATTACAGACAACCTATATGTAAATGCTTACACATCATCAACACTCTACTTTAACTCTACAAAAAAATATGTAGCAGTAGAAAAATCTGCTCTGTCGTTTTTTAATAACGAATGGGTTGTGTTTGTTCCAAAAGAGGATGAACATGAAAAGCACGAAGGACATGATGAAGAAAAACATGAAGCAACATATGAAGCTCGTGTTATCAACATAGTGACTCAAGATGAAGAGTTTGCCGCAGTTGAAGGTTTAGAGCTGGATGAGAAATACGTTAGTGACAAAAGTTACTATGTAAAATCACAACTACTTAAATCTTCTCTTGGCGGACACGGTCACTAGGGAGATATTATGTTAAATAGACTCATTGATACTTCTCTAAAGTACAAACTCTTAGTAATAACTCTTTTCATTGCCATAAGTGCCTTTGGTTTTAAAGCCTACCAAGATATACCAGTAGATGCTTTTCCTGACATCACACCTAAACAGGTTGTTATCTATACTGAGAGTCCAGGTAACTCTGCCGAAGATATAGAAAAACTCATAACTTACCCCATAGAGTCAGCCCTCTCAGGGATGGCGGGAGTTAATATGATAATGTCAAACTCATTTTTTGGCTTATCATATGTATCTGTTTTCTTTGAAGACGAGATGGATATTTACTTTTTACGTCAACTTGTAAGTGAGAGACTTGGAAGTGTAGATATTCCAAAGGGTTGGGGTAAACCCGAACTTGGTCCAAACACTACAGGTCTAGGACAAGTCTTTTGGTATAAACTCCAAGATGCTACTGGTAAACTATCTCTAAAAGAACTACGAGAGATGCAAGACTACATAGTTACACCTCTACTAAAGAGTGTTAGTGGAGTTGAAGAAGTTATCGGTTGGGGTGGAGATGAAAAGCAGTACAATGTACTCATCGACACTAAAAAACTCCAAAACATCGGAGTAACTTACGAAGATATAATCACTGCACTTAAAAAGAGCAATCAAGCCGCCGGAGGACAATACCTAGAGTTTAATCGTGAACAGTATCTCATCCGTGGAGCAGGTCTTTACAAGTCGCTTGATGACATAAGAAACTCTGTTATAAAATCAGATGAAGGTCAAGCCGTAACTATCGGTGATGTAGCAACAGTTGAGACTGGCTCGATGCCACGTTTTGGAGCGGTAAGCATAGATGGACGCGAAGCGGTAATGGGAATGATTCTTCAACGCAGTGCGACCAATGCCGCAAAAGTAGTAGAACACATAAAAGAAAAACTCCCTACAGTTAACTCTGCACTTCCAAAAGGTGTCAGTGTTGAGGCTATTTATGACAGGACTGAGATAACACACAAAGCAGTAAGTACTATGACATCTGCACTTTTAAGCGGTGTAGTCTTAGTTGCATTTGTACTGTTTCTGTTTTTGTTTGAACTACGTTCTGCATTTATAGTAATCCTATCTCTACCGATATCTCTGCTCATAGCTTTTTTACTTATGGATTACTACAACCTCTCGGCAAATCTGATGAGTTTAAGCGGACTCGCAATAGCCGTGGGGATGATAGTCGACGGTACAATAGTTGTAGTTGAGAACACCTTTAGAAAACTGCACGGTGAAGAGGGTGATTCTAAACTAAAGATCATTGCAGACTCCGCAAAAGAAGTTGCAAAACCTGTAACTTTTGCAGTTTTAATCATCGTGGCTGTATTTATCCCGCTTCTCTCACTTGACGGTCTTGCAGGAAAACTATACTCTCCAATGGCATTAAATATTGTCTTTGTAATGCTTGGCTCACTTTTTACAGCTCTTGTTTTAGTTCCTGTTCTAGCCTTTCTTCTACTAAAACCAACTAAAAATGCTGACAATGCACTGATGAGCGGACTCAAAAAACTCTACGCACCACTACTGATATTTTCACTCTCAAATGCTAAAAAGCTTTTAGCATCTGTAACTGTTTTATTTTTGGCTCTTGCCTTTGTACTTTCACAACAGGGTCGTGAGTTTATGCCTGAGTTAAATGAAGAGTCGATTATGTACAGAGTTATCTCAATCCCGGGAACAGCTCTTTCACAATCTGTAGAGAGTGCCTCTGAGATAGAGAAGCACATACTTAAAAACTACCCTAACGAAGTAAGCTCAGTTCTATCTATGATAGGCAGAAGTGAAAAGGGTGAGACAGCCCAAGCTAACTATATGGAAGTTCTTCTGACTCTTAAAGAGGGCATCAAAGATTTGCCTGCACTGACTCACAAGATGAATGAAGATTTAGAACATACCTTTGAGCAGGTTGCATTTGTTCCTACACAACCTATTGCTATGAGGATAGAAGAACTGCTTGAAGGTGTAAAGGCTGAACTTGCTATCAAGATATATGGACATGACCAAAAAGAGTTAGATGGTATCTCTAAAGCTATCCAAGAGACTATTGCCAATGTTGATGGACTTGCAAGAATGGAAGTCGAGACTCAACTTGGACAGGCTCAGATAAAGATAGAACCAAACTACTTATCTCTTTCTCGTTATGGAATCAGTGTTGATGAAGTGATGCAGGTTATTCGAAACGGTATCGGAGAAGAAGAAGCTACCGAGATGCTAGAGGGCATCAGAAGATTTCCAATAGTTGCAAAGATAAAAGATGCAAAAAAAGATATCCAAGCACTAAAAGATGTGACTCTTCGCTCACATAACGGTTCATTAGTTACACTCGACCAGATTTGTGATATCAGTATTAGTCACGGTGCTTCGTTTATAAAGCGTGAAAACCTTAGTCGTTATATGGTTCTTTCTATGGAAGTAGATGGACGTGATGTTGCTTCGTTCGTAAAAGAAGCAAACAGACTTATCCAAGAGAAAGTAGAGATGCCCACAGGTTACTACATCGGTTGGGCTGGTGATTTTAAAAACATGCAAGAAGCCACAGATAAGTTGATGGTCATCATACCGATAACTATTCTTTTAGTTATCCTTCTTTTATATACTGCTTTTAACTCTATCTCAAAAGCAATGCTCATTCTTATCAATGTACCTTTTGGTTTTATAGGTGGGATTATTGCTCTCGTTATTAGTGGCATCTATCTCTCAGTCTCAGCAATCATCGGTTTCTTAGCCATCTTTGCCATAGCTATTTTAAATGGTATCGTTTTAGTCAGCTTTATTGACCAGCTTCGTGTCAAGTTTCCCGATGTTGATTTAAAGACACTTCTAAAAGATGCAGCTCTGCTTCGTCTTAGACCTGTACTCATGACAGCGTTTACAACTCTGTTTGGGATTCTTCCACTTCTATATGCCAGCGGTGTAGGAAGTGAGATTCAGTACCCGCTATCAGTTGTTATAACAGGAGGAATTATTAGCTCGACTATACTTACACTTCTCGTTTTACCTGCTGGATATTACTTTATTAACATGAATAAACAATAAATTAAATAAAACATAACCTATTTTTAACATCGTTTAAGCTGTTGTGATTTATACTTGTTAAAGGTGGTTATTAAATATCTTTACCACTTTAAATTTATTTTTAGGAGTTTATCATGTTTCTTACTAAGTACAGTCCACTTCACGAGTTTAGAGATTTTGGGACTAAGTTTAATTCACTAATGCGTGAGTTTGAAGATGAAGAGTCTTCTTTGAATGGCTTTAAGCCTGTAGTAAATACAAGAGAGGGTGAGTTTGCCTATCATGTAGATGTTGATATTCCCGGTGTAAAAAAAGATGATCTCAAGATTAGTATAGATGGGAAGATGATTACAATATCCGGTGAAAGAAAACACAAAAAAGAGGTAAAAGAAGCTGACTATCACCGAATCGAGACATCCTTTGGAAAGTTTGAGAGAAGTTTTACTCTTCCAGATGGTGCGGATGTTGAAAATATAACAGCAACTAGCAAAGATGGAGTTTTGGAAGTAACCATTCCTAAACTAAAAAGCGAAAGTAAAAAAATTACAAATATTAAGGTTAAATAACCTCATCATAATATAAAGAGGTACAAGATGAAAGATAACTATCTTAAAATTGTATTGTTAGTTTTATTAGCGCTACTAGCTGTTCAGGGTTATTTTTTGTACGATATGAGTCGTACCCTAAATGATAAACAAGCTTCTTCAGAGCGTGCGGATTTATTTGTCTTGTCAAATAAAGACCTGCTCTTTGATTCTATTGACAAAAAAGAGAGTATGTTTTTGGAAATGGAGAAATTTCGACATGAGATGGAGAGTAATTTTCTAAATTTTGAGAATTTTTTTAATAGCATTCCATCTTTAAACGAGTTTTCTCAAAAGCTGTACCGTATGCCGAACTTTGATATGAAAGAACAGGATAATCAGTACATCATAACCATGGAGCTACCAGGATTGGAGAAAGAAAACATTCACTTAAAAACTGAAGGTGGAAAGCTCTTTATAAGTGCAAAGTCATTAAAAGAAGATGACAATAACACTACTACTTACTATCGTCATGAGAGACGTCTCAGCAGTTATAAACGCATAATAAGGCTTCCCTCAGATGCTGATGAAAAATCTATGCGGAGCGAATATAAAAATGGTTTGCTGAGTATAACTTTTGACAAAAAAAACCACAAAAATGTTACAAGCCTTTAAAGGCTTGTAACATCTTAGTCCCTACAATTTAATTAAACTTCTTAAACTTTTTTTTATTTTTTTTGATTTACAATTTCACATGTAGAACTTGATAGTAAGACTGTCAAGGTTATGCCTACTAAGACTATCAAGTACTACTAAATCTTATGTTTAGGAGTTTATTATGTTAATTACTAAATTTGACCCGTTTAAAGACTTAAGAGATCTAAATAGAAGATTCTACAATTTAAGTCATTCGTTCCCTAATGTTGATATAGACCGCGAGTCATCTATATCTGGATTCACACCTGAAGTTAACACTCGTGAAGGTGAGTTTGCATACCACATTGATATTGATTTACCAGGTGTTTCAAAAGAAGACATTAAAATAGATATAGAGGATAATACTCTAAAGATATCCGGTGAAAGAAATTTTAAAAATGAAGTAAAAGAAGAAGACTACTATAAAGTAGAGACATCATTTGGGAAATTCCAAAGAAACTTCACTATACCGGATAATGTAGATGCAGAAAACATAGATGCTTCTTCAGCTGAAGGTGTTTTAGAAATAGTTTTACCAAAGATAAAAGAGCCAGAGAAAAAGGTTAAAAGTATAGAAGTTAAATAGGAGTTTATTATGAATTCTTCAATTAAATCTATAAAAATAATTATCGCTGTTTTAGTTATGGCTATCATTGCCATAACTACTCAAGCACATATGAGTAATGGTTTTCAAAATACAAATGATGCAAACCTGTCTAAAGCACAAGAGAGGAGCCTGTATTCTCATCACTTAGATCACTTTAAAGAGTTTCATGAGATGCAAAAAGAGTTCGATAGAATCTTCAGTAAATTCAACTCTCATTTTTTCGATGATGTACACTTTAAAAGTGAATTTAAAGATGATTTTTTTCATAGACCATTAATAGATATGACCCAAACAGATAAAGAGTATAAAATTAAAATGGATATACCAGGTGTCAACAACAGCACTATAAAAACAATAGTTGAAAACAATACTCTAACAGTTAAAGCCGAAGTTGACAAAACCACAGAGAGTAATTCCAGCTCATTTATGAAAAAAGAGAGATACGTAAACAAGTTTTACAGAAGTGTTATATTGCCAAAAGACGCAGACACTTCAAAGATGAAAACAGATTATAAGGACGGAGTACTGATTATTACAATACCAAAGTAAAATCATTTAAGCAAATATAAACATTCATAGTAATAAACTTTAACTATATCACTTAAGTGGAGCTATATCATGAATACAGTCACATCATACGGAGCGGCGGGAACTGTTACAGGTTCATGCCACTTAGTAAAACTTGGTCCTATAAAAATACTCATCGATTGTGGAATGTTTCAGGGAGAAGGAAGTAACGATGGTCAAAGAAACTATGAGCCTTTTGAGTTTGATCCTGCTGAGATTGACTTTCTTATAATCACTCATGCACATCTTGACCACATAGGAAGAGTTCCAAAACTCATAAAAGATGGCTTTAACGGTAAGATTATTGCTACACAACCAACCAAAGACATAGCTCAAATAATGCTACTTGATAGTGCAAAAATTCTTAAAGAAGAATATAAGACTCTTAGAAGAAAAGCTCTACGTCATGGGGATGAAGAAAGAGTTTATGAACCTCTGTACACTGAAGATCATGTTAAAGAAGTATTTTTGAAGAACTGGCACACTCTAGAATACTTTGAAAAACACAAATTACCAAAACGTATAAAAGTCACACTTGGAAACGCAGGGCATATTATGGGAAGTGCTTTTGTGATGATAGACTACATAGATGACAAAATTCCTAAGCGTGTAGTTTTTTCAGGAGATATAGGAAGTAAACACAGACTAATCATCGACCCTTTAGATAATACAGAAGAAGCTGATACCCTGTTTGTAGAGTCTACTTATGGTGACAGAAAACACAGACTTCTTAAGGAGAGTATTAATGAGTTTAAACAGACTGTAATTGATACACTAGAGAGAAATGGCAATGTGCTTATTCCTTCATTTGCACTTGAGCGTACTCAGGAGATATTGTGGTTATTACATGAGATGCATGATAATAATGAGTTGCCAAAATGTCAAGTTTTTTTAGATAGTCCTTTAGCCATAAAAGCGACCAGACTCTACAACAAATACCCTATTCATCTCAGCGATGAAGTTGAATATCACACCTTGGATAACGGTGACCCTTTTTCATTTGAATCACTCAATACTATTTCTACAAGAGAAGAGTCTCGTATGATAAATAAGATTAAAGAACGAGCGATAATCATAGCCGGAAGCGGAATGTGTCATGGCGGCCGTATTATGCATCATCTAAAACATCGCCTATGGAATAGTAACAACACTGTTATTTTTGTCGGGTTTCAAGTTGAAGGAACTTTGGGACGAAGCATAATTGACGGTGATGAATATGTGAAAATATATGGTGAGGATATTGTTGTAAAAGCTCAAATACAAACAATCAACGGCTTTTCTGCTCATGGGGATCAAAATGATTTAATAGAGTGGATAGATAACTTCTCAGAGTTGAAAAATCTCTACTTGATTCATGGAGAAACTGATAAAATGGAAGCATTTAGCATAGTGATAAAAGAGAAACTAAACAAAGATGCCAACATAATGGAGTATGGAGTTTCTGTCACTCTATAGAGGTAGCATCTGGCTGCTTCTAACCCCAGTAAGGTTAAATGCACAAGGAAGTCTTAGTGAACTAGAAAAGCTCTTAAAACTAGACCTATCTCAAGAGATTGATATTATTGAAGAAAATAAAGATGAAAAAGACATAGAGCAAGATAGATATGTCAAAAAAAGGAGTTATTCAGTACAATAATGAACTCAAATAAAATATGGAGCAAATATGAAATTTCTTTTACAAGTAGACTTTCCACACCAAGGTCCTTTTGGTGATGAACTGACAAAAGCGATGAGTGATCTGGCTAAAGATATAGCAAATGAAAAAGGTTTAATCTATAAACTATGGATAGAAAACGAAGAGACTAAAGAAGCGGGTGGCACTTATGTTTTTGACAATAAAGAAGATGCTTCTAGATACTTAGAGATGCACACTAAAAGACTAGAATCTTTTGGATATTCAGACATAAAAGCTAAGATCTTCACTATCAACGAAGAACTTAGTAAACTCTCAAAAGCAGACATATAAACGAAGTAGCTTATAGCTGCTTCTCTACCAACTCAGTCTAAATTTACTTCCAACACCTATTGTAGAGATGACATCTATTTCTATTTTAAACTCATCACATATCTGTTTTACGATGCTAAGCCCTACTCCAAAACCACCTGCTAGGTCTGAGCTTCTATGATAGAGTTTAAATATCTCATCTATCTTCTCTTTTTCTATTCCTACACCTTCATCTTCGATGCTAAAAAATCCCTCTTTTAAGACAATGCTTATAGTAGTATCTGGCATAGAGTACTTTATAGCATTTGAGATAAGGTTTGAAAAAAGCAGTTCTACCCTTGTATCTATAGCCACAAGATTTGAGTCTTGCATGTCTGCTTTTATTTTGATATTTTTAGCATGGCTTAGTTCTGAGTAGTACCCTATACTTTGTACTAGTAGAGGTTTGAGGTTTAGCATCTGTGACTCTTGACTTACTCCGCTGAAGTTTAGGTAGGCAAGTGACTGGTAGATGCTGTATAACTGTTTTGTAGAGATTGATATATTTCTCAGTATTCTCTCATCATAACTCTTTTTTTGCATAGCTCTCTTTGTACTCATACCAAGTGCCGTTATGGGAGTGTTTAGCTCATGAGAGATATCTTGTATAAAAGACTCTATCTCTTTTACTTTTTGATGTATCGGGCGCATAAACAGACGTGAGAGCATCCACGAGATAACTACTATGGTTATAAATATCAACGTTATCGCAACAAGGACATTTGTTTGCAAAGCCTTTAACTCTTTATGATATTCATCTGTTCTTACAAGCACGTACTCTATATTTAAGTGTTCTTGCGGTGCAGTAGATACAAGGACTTTAAATCCATTATCTTCGAAGTATTTTTTCTCAAACACTCTACTCTCTTTTGCAGGTATAAGCAGATACTCATAATCCTCTTCCACCTTTGGAAGAACAAGAGGAGATGAAGTCATATGAGCATTTATGACAAGACCAGAGATAGTATCAGCCAGGTGTTGAAGTTTATAGTAGGTAGTATTTTCAAGTGAATTTTTCTGTGCGCTAAAGTACCAGTAACCTGACAATAGTGTAAAGAGTAGAGATGAACCAAGATATAGAGCTAAAAATGAGTAAAATGATTTTTTTTCTAACTTATTCAAACCTGTATCCTTCGCCTCTTATGTTTAAAATGTGTTCTTTACCAACATACTTTCTAAGGTCTTTTATAAGAGTACGAACTGCATCTCCAGATGGCATCTCATCATATTCCCAAAGATTTTGCAGCATCTCATCCACACTCACAACACGATGACGATTTTTGTAGAGGTAGTGAAGACAGGCACTCTCTTTGTTGCTTATATGCTGAGAAGTCTCTTTTTTTCTCACTATATGGTTTTGAGTGTCAAACACTATGCCCGAAGCTATCTCTACTAAAGAGCTGAGTCCGAAGTGTCTTTTTATATTTTCTATTCGCTGAGTAAGCTCTTCAAGGTCAAATGGTTTTTTTATAAAATCGTTTGCACCAGATTCAAAAGCTTTTTTTAGATGCTGTGTATCATGAAAAGCAGTAATAAAGATAGTAGGAGTCTCATCATTGAAACTTCTCAACTCCTTTAAAAGTGTGATGCCATCACCATCTGGGACATTGATGTCAAATATATACAAGTCGTAGTTTATCTTCTCACTAAGAACAAGTGCTTTTTTCATACTATATGTATGAGTCACGCTGTACTCTTCTTGTAAAAAATCGACCAAGATATCTGCTAAGACCGTATCATCTTCTAGGAGTAAAATTTTCATGAAGTATTATAACACACAAGAGTCATATAAAAAGTCCTCACTATCTGCTCACAAACAATACCTATAATTTAATATATAAATAACAAAAAGGAGTCTATTATGCATACTTTTGGAATACTAGGAATGGGACTGGTATGGTTAGTACTACTGTTATTAATCGTGGCTTTTGTCTACTGGATGGATAGAGACAATAAAAATGAAATGACCGCTAAAGACATACTTGATAAGAGATACGCAAATGGTGAGATTAACGAAGAGGAATACAAGGTCATTAGAGATAGTCTAAGACTATAATCTAATGTCTTTATAAAATCCTCACAAAATCCTCACAATCTATGAGTACACTTACAACATGAAGAACTAGATGCCCTAAACAAAAATGGAGGTGCGTCATGAGTGTTATAGAAACTACAATCTATACTTGTCCTATGCATCTTGAGATAAAACAAGATCATCAGGGAACATGTCCAAAGTGTGGCATGGCGTTAGAACCGATCACAGTCCAAGCAGATGAAGAAAACGAAGAACTCACGTATATGAGCAGAAGATTTTGGATAACTCTGTTCATATCCCTCCCTCTCTTTATCGTAGCTATGACAAATGATTTAGCACCGGAGCTTTTACCCGAGAATGTTTCTATGCTAAGTGTTCAATGGTTTCTTTTTATACTCGCAACTCCAGTAGTACTTTGGGGCGGATGGCCATTTTTTGTCCGTGGATACCTTTCAGTAAAAACATGGAACTTAAATATGTTCACACTTATAGCCATAGGTGTAGGTTCTTCTTATATATATAGTATATTTGCACTTTTTGTGCCTCACATTTTTCCACCTATGATGCTTACAAAGGAAGGCCTAGTCCACGTATACTTTGAAGCATCTGCGGTTATTACGACTCTAGTATTGTTAGGTCAAGTACTAGAACTAAGATCAAGAAACAAAACAAACTCTGCTATCAAAACACTATTAAACCTCTCTCCTTCAGTAGCACACAGAGTTGATATAAATGGAAATGAAAATGATGTATCTCTAGAGAGCATCCAGATAGATGATATTTTAAGAATCAAACCCGGTGAAAAGATTCCTGTTGATGGAGTTGTAATCGGCGGTCACAGCAACATCGATGAATCGATGCTTACAGGTGAAGCGATGCCAATCTCAAAATCAGTAGACGATTTTCTAATCGGAGCTACACTAAATAAAAATGGGACACTACTGATGCGCGCTGTTCGTGTCGGAAGTGACACTATGCTCGCGCAAATCATAGATATGGTAGCAAAAGCAGGGCGCTCACGCGCTCCTATCCAACACTTAGCCGACAAAGTATCAGGCTACTTTGTACCAGCCGTAATACTCTCAGCAATTTTTGCCTTTCTTGGCTGGTGGATATGGGGTCCTGAGCCTAGGCTTGCTTATGCAGTAGTATCTGCAGTAGCAGTTTTAATAATTGCCTGTCCTTGTGCCTTGGGATTAGCGACTCCAATCTCTATTATGGTAGGAACTGGTCGAGCTGCGCTCATGGGCATACTAATAAAAAACGCACAAAGTTTAGAAACTATGGAAAAAGTCTCAACGCTCGTAGTTGATAAAACCGGAACACTGACAGAGGGGAAACCTGTAATCACTGACTCCATAATTTCAGAAGGTTTTGATGAGATAGAAGTCTTAAAATACGCCGCAAGTTTGGAAAGTGTCAGTGAGCATCCATTGGCACAAGCGATAGTTAATCATGCAAAAAAAATCGGTCTTGTCTTATCTAAAGTAGAGAAGTTTAAAGCCATTACAGGAAGAGGAATTATAGGTGAGATCGATGATAAAAAAATCGTAATAGGCTCAGAAGAGTTTATCAACAGCTTATCTATCATAGAAAAAGATGTAAAAAGAGAAGCAAAAGCTCTTCGTCATGAAGGAAAAGGTGTTATCTTTATGAGTATAGATTTTAACTTAGCCGCTGTCTTTGCGATTGACGATCCGATCAAAGAATCATCTATGGATGCCGTAAGCGCACTAAAAGGCGAAGGTATTAAAATTGTTCTGCTAAGTGGAGACAATAAAATCACAGCAGATAAGGTAGCAGAAAAGCTCGGTATTGATAAAGTTTACGCAAATGTTTTACCAAATGCTAAAGCTGACATTATCAAAGAGCTTCAAAAGAGTGGTGAGATAGTAGCCATGGCTGGTGACGGAATAAATGACGCTCCTGCATTAGCTCAAGCAGATGTGGGTATAGCTATGGGAACAGGAACAGACGTTGCCATAGAGAGTGCCGGAATTACTCTTGTAAAAGGTGATTTGTTCGGCATTGTAAAACTAAGAAAACTAAGCCATGTAACTATGAAAAATATAAAACAAAACCTATTTTTTGCCTTCATATATAATAGTGTCGGCATCCCAATAGCAGCCGGTCTATTCTTCCCTCTCTTTGGTGTTTTACTCTCTCCTGTTATCGCAGCAGCAGCTATGAGTTTTAGCTCTGTCTCAGTCATAACAAATGCACTACGTTTGAGGAATATAAATATTGATTAAACTTATATTGGAACTTTATGTGCTACTATCTTTCAAGCAAAGGATTTTGAATGAGTAAATTAATCAGCCTTCACAAGAAAAGTGATCCTCTAAAAGATTGGGAAGATAAAGATCTCATAAGAAGAACAAAATCATATATCTCTTATTCAGAGGAACAAAAAACTCCTAAACCGTCAAAATCTAAAATTTATGAATCTCCACAAGATATAGCAAGAATAGCCGAGATACTGGCAACAAAAGATGAAATCCGTCGAAGCTTAGAATCTAAAGTTCCTTACACTAACACACATGAGAGTGTAGCCATTGAAAGAAGAAGGAAAGAACTTTTAAACGTTAAAAAAATCCTTCAAATGTAGATAAATATGCAACAACTTGTTCACCTCACAAACCACTCACAAACAATCATTATAATTCTTCTATCAAACAATAAAAAGGACATATCATGAAAACGATAGCAAAAATATTTCTAATAGCAATACTAGGAGTTAGTTTACTACAAGCAGCGGCTTTTGAAAAAGTTGCAAAATCAAGAGCGACTAAAGTTGTAATGAGTTCAGAAAAACCTCTTACTACTGGTAACAACACTATAAACATTACAATTGCTGATTCTAAGTTTGCAGATGCTGCTGTAAACATAAAGGTATTTATGCCGGCAATGCCAGGTATGCCATATATGGAAAGTACGGCAGATGCTAAAAATCTAGGATCAGGAAAATATGAAGCTAATATAAACCTTTCAATGGGCGGTACTTGGCAAGTTCATATCTTCGTTACTCCAAAAACTGGTAAAAAAATAAGAGTTAAAACATCTCTTAATATCTAAGGATAAACTATGAAAGCTCTAGCTCTCCTCCTTCTGCCACTTCTACTAAGTGCCACTTCTCTATCAACCCTGATAGAGAGTGCAAAAGTAAATCATACTTCACTTGAAGTTATACAAAAACGTCTAAGTGCGATTGATAACGAGTATGAAGTAAGCAGAAATTTTGCAGACCCCGAGCTTTCTCTTAGTATTAGTGATATTCAACTAAATGACCCGACAAACCGTTCAATAGAACCTATGCAGTACACTGCGCTAAATGTAAAACAAAAGATTCCATACTTTGGAAAGAGAGATGCTCAATCAAAAAAAGTTGATGCAAAAAAGCAAAAAGTTGGATTTACCCTTGAAGAAGCAAAAGTAAAACTGGTAAAGTCTATAAAACTTACGGCATACAGCATCTGGCAAATAGAAGAACAGTTAAAAATCACAGATGACTACATAAAACTTACTCGTCAAAATATTGAGCTTTACACTGCTTACAGTACAAGTGATACAAAGGCTCACATGGGAATCATGTCAGCCGAGCTCTCACTCTCACAACTAAAGATCAAACGCAGTAGACTTCAAAGCTTACTAATAGGTCTTTACAAAAAAGTTAGTTACCTAAGTGCTATGGATGTAAAATCTATTGAACTCTCTATGGAGATGAGACAGCCTGATGAGTTGGCTTACTATCTAGATGCAACAAATGAGAGCAGTGCTTACAAAATAAAAGAAGCCTTAGTAAAAGAAGCGGATGCAGATATAAAAGTAAAAGAGTTGGCAAAAAATGTAGACCCTTTTGTTCAAGTGGGTTACTTTTACCGTGAGTCTTTCGAGGACTACATGAACGTAAACGTAGGTTTTGCACTTCCTATCTATGGAACTCAAGACTCTAAGGAAGAAGCTTCTAGAAAACTATCCCTTGCAACAAAAAGTGATGTAGTTGATTTTAAAAACTCACTCGATTCTAAGATCATAGAATATTATGCTGCGCTTCAAGACTCATACAGAGTCTACACGATCATCGAAAAAGAGAGTCTGCCTCGTATTGAACATATGTTTGATTTGACAAACAGTTCTATAAAAAGTGGTTCTGATCTTTTTATATATATAGAACTTTTAGCTAAAAAATTAAAACTTGATGAGCAGAGTATAGGAGCAGTTGCTTCTTACTACAAAGCAACAGCATCTCTAGATGCACTCATAGGAGCACAACAATGAAACTCTTACTAATAATACTTATCTTTTTCTCAGTGCTAAATGCAAAAGATAAAACAGTGCAACAACTCTTTAATGTTCAGACTACAAAAGTAAAACTTGTCTCAGATGCCAAAAGCATAAAAAGCTTTGGTTTTGTAAAAGTAGATGAGTCTAGAGTTTATGATGTCAGCCCAAGATTTAGCGGATTTGTAGAAACTCTATATGCTGATAAAACATATAAAAAAGTAACTAAAGGTGAGAAGCTTGTAATGGTCTACTCTCCAGAAGTTCTAAAAGCAAAAGATGACTACCTAAACACTATAAACTACACAAAAGAAAGACCAAACAAGACTATGCTTAAAAGTTCGAAAACAAAACTCGCTCTTTTAAACATTCCAGATGCAGAGATACAGCAGATAAAAAAAGATAAAAAAACTTCATCTTTTACAACTATCCTCTCTCCTGCAAACGGCTATATATTTAAAAAATCACTTAACAACAACTCTGCTTTTAAAGCCAAAAGTGTACTTTTTCAAGTAGTAAACCTAGACAAAGTTTGGGTGGAGTTAAAGATACATCAAAACCAGCTATCAACTCTTGCAAACATTAAAAGTTTTACACTAAGTACACCGTCTCTAAAGCAGACATTTATAGCGACAAGAGAAAACCTCTACCCGGAACTTGATCCAAAAGAAGAGAGTTTCACACTTAGACTATCTCTTGATAACAAAAGTAACCTGCTTAAACCCGGAATGTATACAACAGTAAATATGAGCGCAGATGCCAAGAGCTACCTAACTCTTCCCGCAACTTCTGTTATGAGAAAAAACGGAAAGTTTTATGTTTTTGTTGTTGGCGAATATGAGGGTGAATACGAACCTTTAGAGATAGACGTAGAAGTTTTAAACCCTGATACTTACATAGTAAAAAGCGAACTTAACGCTGGTGATGAAGTAGTTAACAACGCACTATTTATGATGGACAGTGATGCTCAAGTCAATGGCTTGTACTAAAGGATAAGTGATGATTGAAAGTATAATAAGCTTTAGTATCAGAAATAAATTTCTTATCCTGATGGCAACTCTGTTCATAACTTTTGGCTCTTTTTGGGCTGTTAAGAACACTCCTCTGGATGCCATACCTGACTTGTCTCCTCCTCAAGTCATCGTAAAAGTTAATTGGGCTGGGCAATCTCCTGAAATCATAGAAGACCAAGGGACTTATCCGCTAGTTTCCCAATTTCTATCAATTGCAAATATAGAGACTGTTAGAGGTTTTTCTACTTATGAAAACGCTCTGATATATATCATCTTTAAAGAGGGAACTGACCTTTACTGGGCTAGAACCCGTGTGCTAGAGCAGTTGGCATCTATACAGTCACAGCTTCCAAAATCTATGGAAGTAAACCTTGGTCCTGATGCCAGCGGTGTCGGCTGGGTTTATGAGTATGCACTTACGTCAAAGACTAAAAACCTCAGCGAGCTTAGAACTCTGCAAGACTACTACTACAAGTATGCATTACTAGGTGTGGACGGAGTAAGTGAGGTTGCATCTATAGGTGGATTTGTTCCTACTTACCAAGTTAGTGTTAGTAATGATACACTTGTTCGTTACAACCTAAGCATTCAAGATATAGCAAAAACTCTAAAAGCAAATAACAACGATACAGGCGGTAGAATCGTTATACAAAACGGTTATGAGTGGATGGTTCAAGCCAAAGGTTACCTCAATGATCTAGACGATATCCGCTCTTTGGTAGTTACAACAAAAGCAAATACTCCGGTAACTATAGGTGATATAGGAAGAGTGGAGCTTGTTCCTGCTGCTCGTCGCGGTATGGCTGATCTTAACGGTGAAGGAGAAGTTGTCGGCGGAATCGTTATGGTCCGTTACGGCGAAGATGTTTACTCTACTATCAAACGTATAGAGAAGAAGATGAGTGAGCTTCATATCGACGGCGTTGAAGTGATAGAGACTTATAACCGCTCAGACCTCATAGAAAAAGCTGTAGGCACACTAAAGACTACACTTATAGAAGAGAGCGTTATTGTCATCATTATCATTGCTCTGTTTTTAATGCACTTACGATCATCTATCATAGTTTTGATAGTCCTACCTCTAACTATTGGTGCAACATTTCTACTTATGAAAATGTTTGGTATCGACTCTAACATCATGAGTCTTGGCGGTATTGCTATTGCCATCGGTGCAATGGTAGATGCAACTATAGTTATGATTGAAAATGCTCACAAGAGCATAGTAAAACTCGAAGAAAAAAAAGGGGAAGCCCTCACAAAACAAGAGAGGTTTGAAGCCATCAGCAGTTCATCTAAAGTTGTTGGTCGTCCTATATTTTTCGCTCTTGCTTTAGTTGTTGTTTCATTTTTACCTATCTTTGCACTTTCTGGACAAGAGGGACTTCTCTTTACTCCTCTGGCATTTACAAAAACATTTGCCATGATGGCAGGAGCAATTCTTTCCATAACTCTGGTTCCTGTTCTTATGCTATTTTTCGTAAAGGGAAAAATACTTAGCGAGAACAAAAATCCGCTAAACCGTTTCTTTATCTGGCTCTATCATCCAATCATCGTTTATGGACTGAAACTAAAGTACATCATACTCATAGCAGTTGTTATAGCTCTTGGATATATGTACCCTCTGTATAAAGGTCTAAAGTGGGAGTTTATGCCTCCGCTGAATGAGCAGAGTGTTATGTACATGCCTGTTACTCCTTATGGAATCAGCGTTGATCAAAGTAAAGCCCTTACCCAAAAGACAGATGCCATCATCAAAGCATTTCCCGAAGTGAACATCGTTTTCGGTAAAGGCGGTCGTGCAAACTCTGCAACCGACCCTGCTCCGCTTGGTATGATAGAGACTATCATCACTTTCAAACCTCAAGAAGAGTGGCGAGAAGGGATGACTCATGAAAAACTCATGGCAGCACTCGAAGACGCTCTTCAAGTTCCGGGGCTCATTAACTCTTGGACTTATCCTATTCGCGGTCGTATAGACATGCTGCTAAGCGGTATACGTACACCTCTTGGCATCAAGCTATACGGTAAAGATGCCCAGGGCTTACAAAAATATGCACTTGAGATAGAGAGCAAACTTAGAACTTATGACAAGACACTTTCAGTCTTTGCAGATCAGGCAAGTGCCGGTTACTATCTGGATATACAGCTCGATGAAAAAGAGTTGGCAAGATACAAGATAACAAAAGACTACCTGCTTGACTACGTGGCATCCGGTATAGGTGGGATGAAAGTATCTACTATGTACAAAGGCATAGAGCGTTATCCTATTGCCCTTCGTTTTGAAGAAGATGAAAGAAGAAGTATAGACAGCATCCGTGACATTCAGATAAAGACTCCACTAGGTTTTGTACCTCTTGGGAACTTTGCAGAGGTGGCTTACCGCGAGAGCGCATCTGTCATAAAAAGTGAGATGGCATCTCCCGTGACATTTATATACATCACACCAAACGTCGGAATCAGTGCTACAGAGTACAAAGAAGAAGCTAAAAAACTTCTAGAGTCTGTAAAACTTCCGGCAGGATACTACATAGAGTGGGCAGGACAGAGTGAGTACTTAGAATCAGCGATGCAAAAGATAGTCTGGATAGTTCCGACTGTACTTATAGTCATACTGATACTAATCTACTTTGCACTTAAAGATATGATACCTACGCTTATAGTATTTTTCACTCTGCCGTTTGCACTGCTGGGTGGACTGATGTATATAGACATGCTTGACTTTAACATGAGTATAGCCGTAGTCGTTGGTTTCCTAGCACTTTTGGGAGTCGCAGCCGAGACCGCCATAGTCATGATAGTCTACTTGCAAGAAGCGGTAGATGAGGCAAAAGAGCAGTACAAAGACAGCTTCGGACTTAAAGAGCTAAATGCCGCGATATACGAAGGTGCAGTTCAAAGAGTAAGACCAAAACTGATGACAGTATTTGCCATCTTAGCAGGACTACTCCCTATCATGTACACGCACGGAGTAGGAAGTGAAGTGATGCAAAGAATCGCCGCACCGATGTTAGGTGGGGTTGTCAGTTCAGCAGTTCTTAGCTTAGTAATCATCCCTATACTTTTTGAGATATATGTTAAGTGGGGATTGAAGAAAAAAACAATCGACTAAGTAATATATATTAGATATAATCGTCAAAATAAAAGATTATAAGGCTGCAAATATGGGCTTACAGTACAAAACTTTAAAAGATTCAGACATAGAGTTTATTAAGCACCAGAAGCTTTTTTATCTTGCCAGTTCATCTGGTAAAGAGGTAAATCTCTCACCTAAGGGTTATGACTCCATCAGAGTTTTAGACAACTCTACACTAGTTTTTATGAACTATCCGGGAAGTGGAAACCGTACATATAGAGATGCTAAAAATGATGGAGAGTTTACTCTGGTCTTTAACGCCTTTGAGGGAAAAGCGAACATAACGAGGATCTTTTGTAAAGCTATTATCATAGATGCTAAGAGTGAGAAGTTTGCTGAGTATCTAAAACTATTTAGAGAAAAGGAGAGTCTTGTTAGAGACATATTTCAGTTTAACATCTATGCTGTTGAGTCTAGTTGCGGTGAATCAGTTCCAAAAATGGACTATGTAGAAGATAGGAAGTCTTTAAAAAACTGGGTTAAGAAGATGGATAAAAACAACAAACTTCAAGACTACAAAGCAAACCACATAACTCCACCGGATTTAAAAAGTATCTAATGAAAAAGTTTTTAAAAGAGACAGAGCTTGTAGACTTTTCGCATCCAGATATAAAAAAGCTTGCATCTGAGCTATCACATAATGCTCTAACAGATGAAGAAACAGCCCGTAACTGTTTTACATATGTTAGAGACAAAATCAACCACAGTGGGGACGCTCAAGATAACATAACGACCATCAAAGCTAGTGATGTTTTAAAACACAGAACAGGTTGGTGTTATGCTAAAAGTATCTTGCTAGCGGCTCTTCTACGTGCTAACAACATTCCAACAGGGTTTTGTTATCAAAGACTTTCATGTTCTGAGTATGTTAAAGACGTCTACTGTCTTCATGGTCTCAATGCCATCTACTTAAAAGAGTTTGGTTGGTATAGGATAGATGCAAGAGCAAATAAAGAAGGGGTAGATGCGCAGTTTAACCCACCTATAGAAAAGTTGGCATTTGAGTTAGAAGAGCATGAATATGATTTGCCCAAGATACTAGAAGACCCACTTCCAGAAGTTGTAGATGCACTAAAGAAGTACACTACTTACGAAGAGATGACACATAACTTTCCGGATGTAAAGCCAGACTAAGACTCTTATGATAACTTTCTAAGAATTCTTTTGTATTCATCTTTATTTTTAATAATAATATCCACTAGTTTTGGGTCAAAATGTTTACCGCTCTCTTTTTGAAGTAATTCCATCACCTCTTCTAGTGGCCACTTCTCTTTGTATACACGTTTAGACAGTAGGGCATCAAAAACATCGACAATAGCAACTATACGCGCATATATAGATATTTCCTCACCTACTAAGCCCTGCGGATACCCTGTACCGTCATATTTTTCATGATGCTCATATGCAATAATTGCCGCTGTCTGTAAAAGTTTACGTTCTGAATGATTTAAAATATCACGACCAAACAAAGAGTGTGACTTCATTATTTCAAATTCTGCTTCAGTCAATGTTGAAGGTTTGTTCAAGATAGAGTCACTTATCCCAACTTTCCCAATATCATGCAATGGAGATGCAAGTTCTATAAGAGCTACTTCTTCTTCACTGAGACCACATTCTCTTGCAATAAGTGTACTTATAATAGAAACACGTTTTGTGTGAAGCTTAGTCTCCCCTGAACGAACTTCTTCAATACGTCCAACTGCAAGCATAGTCTCTCTTAGAGTTGATTCTATCTCTTCATTTAGATTTTGAAGTTGTATATTTTTAACTAGTAATTCTTCTTCTTTTTCCAAGATATTGAAGTTAAACTTGTTGACGTTTTTCACAACATCTTCAAACTCTCTACTTTCATATTTTGAACTGTCTATAGCTTGTCTAGAACTATAAGCCAGCTCTCCATCTTCTATGATGTTAGATAGTGGTTTACGAATATATCGTTCGATAACACGAAACATATTCAGTATGATTACAAATGCTAAAAAGAGCAATGCAACACCGATTATATAGCTGTTTTCAAGGGCAGCGACTTGATATGAGTTAATATCTATAGTAATGTCAACTGCTCCAAGTACTTCTCCATCTTTTGCATTATGGCATTCTAAACAATTTAAAGTTCCTTCTGAGCTTGCAATGTATGGAACAACAGCTTCTACTGAACTGTCCATGTCATTAAATAAAATAAAGACTTCTTTTTTTTCTAGGATTTTTTTAAGGTAAGGCGTAAGTCTTTTTTCATACAGTGTGGATTCTCCAAACTGTTTATTTACAGAGTCACCACGAATTATTTTTATAGATTTTATGTCATATACTGAAGATATCTCATTTAAGAAGTAAGCACGTTTGTCCATGATGCCGGCTTTCATGTGCGATGTCAGACCGGCTTTTACTATTTCTGAAACTGATATGATTTTTTTCTCTATTACAAACTCAAAAAAGCTTCTATAGCTTAATCCAATAACAGCCGCTATAATGAGCATGGACACAAGAAACACTTTTAACAATTGAGTAACTGTAATATTTTTTATACTCTGTTTTTGCATTTTATCTCATAAATAGTGTTTTAGCATATTATAAGTACATTTCTTAAATCTAAGCTGAAGAAAGAGATAGTGCTTTCGCACTCTCTCTTTATGCCTGTAGAAGTGTGGCTAGAGGTTCTTCTATAACTATATTTGCGTTTGCCTCTGCAACTTCAAACTCCTCTTTTTGTTTGTCTTGTCCTTGCTCTTTTGCGCGAGATGCAAAGTCTATCTGGGAAATATTCCCGCATGTTCCATCTTCATTTAAAAACATTCCGCAACTCTTCATCTCACCAAGAGTTTGGTTCGTGTTAGTTTTATAGGTAAACTCACTTGCTGCCGAGTCTAAAAAGATAGCTCCGATGCCAACTTCACCAAGACCAACTAACTCTTTTTCATTGTCGTCTCCATTTTTAAACCAGATGCGAAGCTTGTCAAAAATGCTGTCATTTTCATCTATCCAGTGATTGCCATCCATATCATACTCACTTAATTCACCAAAACCATTTCCTGTAAGTGTCCCAAAAAGTTCACTTCCTTGGTTTATGACTCCATCCAAGTTCTTATCAAGTGCCAGAAAACCGCTTCCGCTTCCTAAGCTAGAGATTTGGTCTTTTTCTCCATCATTGTCAAGATCAAAAGAGAATGTGTCTGTAGAGAGATTTGGAATATCTCCGTCCAAGTTTATGACAAGCGGATCAAAACTACTGTAGATGTCTATACGGTTTTCTATCATAAAACTTCTACTCATTGAGAAGTTCAGGTTGATATCAAAGTCACCTTTGTCTGTTTTAATATGTCCCATGGTTGAGAAATCGAGTTTTTCATGCTCTTCATAGCGTTGCATCATTGAGAAGTGTGAATAACCGAAAACTTCTTCTTCGGGTGCTTCTTCTGGTTCTCTTTTTGCACTGAGCATCTTTATGAGATTTTGGATAATCTCATTTAGTGTTTGTGCATGATTTGTGAGAAATGCACCTACCTCATTTTGAGGCTCTGATTCATGCATGTTTTGTAGCTTCTTGGTTGCGTCCTTGCCAACCGGAGCGTCAGTAAAGAATGTAGAAAAGCTCATCATGGCTTCTAACTCTACCCTCTTTAACGTGTGTTGCGATTGCATTGCAATCTCATGTGATTCTATTTTCATAGCTCAGCCTTTTTGCTAGGTCTTATGACCGTCCCTGATTGCCTAAGTTTAGGGAATCTCCTTAATCCGTTTAAATATAATAGCAAGTAGAGTACCCTTTCCCTTTTCTATTTCTTAAATATATAACTAAATTAAGTAATAATTATATTTACTTCTGTTAGCATTAGTGTTTATATTTTCGGAGAAAAAATGACAATGTTTGCAAAAAAAACATTTATACTAACTGTTTTTATACTTCTCTCTACTACGCTCTTTAGTAACGAAAAAAGAGTCATTAAGTTTGCCCCACTCCCTACAAAAAAAGCTTCAAAAAACATAGAAGACTTTTTACCTATGAACTCTTATCTAAAAGAAAAACTATCTATTGATATAAAATACGTATATAAACAAGACTATCAAGATATATTAAACGGCTTTAAAGACGGTACTATAGACATGGCTTACCTTGGTCCACTTCCATTTATCTCTCTACAAAAAGAGTATATGTTTGTAAAACCGATCATTACATTTAAACAAAAGAGTGGCTCTAGCAAGTACAGATGTGTACTCGCAAAGTTCAAAAATGACAAATTTGACAAAGAGAAACAGATAAAAGTAGCACTAACGCAACCACTTTCTACTTGTGGTTACCTAATGACAAATCTACTTCTCAAAGAAAACTTTAACATTGAGCTAAAAGAACAAAAATACGACTATACTATGTCTCATACAAATGCTCTTATCTCTGTGGTTAAAGGAGAGTTTTTAATAGCTGGTGCCAAAGATAGCATAGCAAAAAAGTATGAGTCACTTGGTATGGAGATAATCGCACAAAGCAGACTTCTGCCTGGTTTTTCACTTGTAGTAAATACTCAGACTCTCTCAAAAGAGCAGATCAAAGAGATTGAAGATGCCCTTCTTGGTCTTCCTCAAGAAACATATAAAAGCTGGAAAGGCATAACCAAAAACGGTATAGAAAAAGCAAATATAGATGACTACAATGAGTTAAATGTAAACTTTCATATTCCTAAAAAAGGAAATATGCAATGAAGATAAAAATCTCTATTGCACTTATCTTTGTCATAATACTCACAGCAGTCTTCTACAGATACATGCAAACATCTAAAGATGAAGTAATACAAAACGTAGCAGACAAAAGTCTAGAATCTATGGATGTTGCTAATAAATCTATACTAAACACTTACCTTCTAGTTGCTGAGAAAAATTTCTATGACATTATGCAAAATAAAAAAGCATTATATATTTTAAGAGAGTTCAAAGATGCTGATGAAGAAACAAAGGCAGTTCTCAGAGGGGACTTTTTCAGACTCCTTTACAAAGAGTATGATTTTCTTAAAAAGCAAAGCATCCGCCAGTTTCATTTTCATACCCACGATTCTAAAAGTCTGCTCAGATTTCACCTGCCATATAAAAGTGGTGACTCCTTAAAAGATATAAGAACTTCCATTAGAGTTGCTAATTCAGAACTTAAAACAATGGTAGGTTTTGAAGGTGGTAGAGTACTTCCTGGATATAGATATGTTTTTCCAATAGTTGACAAAGGAGAGCATCTAGGCAGTGTAGAGTTTTCAGTATCTTTTGAAGGGATAGAGAGAAAACTGCAAAAGATACTTCCTTTTTATGCTCATAAAATCATCCTGGAAAAATCAGTAAGTTATGATAAAGTTTTTAAAGATCATATAGACTTTTTTGTACCCTCACAATTTAGTGAGAATTACTATCTTGAAAATCAGGATATCTCTAATGTAACTAGAAAGACTCAAGATGATTCTTTTGTAAACAAGCTTACATCTTTGACGAAAGAGAGTAAAGGTTTTTTACAAAAACTAAGTAAAAAAGATAGCTTCACAGTTCCTATTATAGAGGATGAAAAAGGCTATGTTGTTACTTTTTTATCTCTTAAAGATATTGATAATAAAAATGCCGGTTATGTAGTCTCTTTTACAAATCTTCAAGAGATCGTTGATATACAAAAAAGATATCAAGACTTTAGTTTCGTTGTATTTCTTGGTGCATTACTACTCTTTGTACTAATAGTAGCTGTTTTAGTTCAAATCCAAAGAGTAAAAAATGAGTCTTTAAAACTTCAAAAGTTTATAGATATCCAAAACTCTATAGTTGTTTTAACCGATGGTAAAAAATTCAAGTTTGCAAATAAAAAGTTTTTTGACTTTTTCAAATATGCGAACATGGAGGATTTTTTAAATAAACATGATTGTATCTGTGAGCTATTTGTAAGAAGTAATGGCTTCTTTAGCTTAGCTGATGTAAAAGAAAATGAAAAACATTGGGTTGAGAGTCTGTTAAACCTATCTGGAAGAAACAGAATAGTATCTATGTTGGATAAGACTTTAACTCCGCATGCATTTACTGTCTCAATAAATAGATATGACAGAGAAAACTACATCATAAATTTTAGTGACATAAGTGATGCTATGACTGAGAAACTTCAACTTCAAAAACAGATAGTTAGAGACCAGTTAACAAAAGCTTATAACAGAGTATATTTTGAGAAAACTATTGATTCTCTTATAGATGCTAATGCCTCAGAAAATAAAAATACAGGAATCATATTTTTCGATATAGACCATTTTAAAGAGGTAAATGACACTTACGGGCATAAAGCAGGTGATGATGTCTTAAGAATAATTGTAGATCTTGTAAAGAAAAATATACGCAGTAGCGATAAGCTTATACGTTGGGGTGGAGAGGAGTTTCTTATCCTGCTTCCTGCAAACTCTATCGATGAAGTATATAAAGAAGCGGAGCACCTAAGAAAGACTATACAAAATCATGAGTTTGATATAGTCAGACATCTTACATGTAGTTTTGGACTATCTCTGCATGAAGCAACTGCAGACATTCATGAGAGCGTAAAAAAGGCCGATGAGAAACTCTATGAAGCTAAGAAAAACGGTCGTAACAAAGTTGTTTTTAGCTTCATATAAAATCTAATTTAGTTTTTCTCACCAAATATAAATCTATCTAGAGAAAATTTACCGGCTCCATGTGCAACAAACCCGAGTAAAAATATCATATAGTATAGTGGTATTTCAAAACCGTTATCCCCTGCTGAAAATCCATGAGGAAGGTGGACTGTGACAATAGCAACTATCATAACTATAATAAGAGGGATAGAGATAAGACGAGTCAAAAGTCCTAGTGTCAGTAGGATAACACCGGCAATCTCTGTACTTGCCGCCATATATGCATTTAGTAGTGGAAAAGGTATACCCATAGAACCGAACCACTCAGCAACAGCGCCTATATCTGCCCACTTGTTCATAGCTGGGGTATAAAAACCATAAGCAATCAATAATCTTGCCAAAAGTAACGATACTGATTTTAGGTATTCACTCAAACGAGTAAATTCTAAATATAATTTTTTAATGTTCATAACAGACTCCTTACGTTTATATGAGTATTCTAACACAATTTTAGTATAAGAGTATGTAATATGTATCACATAACTAATCTAGTTCTTTATGTTATACTGCTTTAAAGAAATCGGATATAAAAAATGAAGTTATCTTTGCAGAGGATGGGATGAGATTAAAACTCTAAAAAGAGTTTTAATGTCTCGGTTTACTATTTAGAACCACACTTACCAGCGCCGCACTTCATAGGTTTTTTTTCATCTTTTTTTGCAGCAGCTTTTTTCTCACCACCACACTTATCAGAATTGTTTCTCATAGTTTTTTCTTTTTCACCACCACATTTAGTAGCCGGTTGTTTCATAGAGCTTCCACATTTACCAGCTCCACATTTCATACCTTCTGCACTTGCTGCAGTAGCACCTAGACCTAGAAATAACATTGCACCAAAAAGAAGTGCTGCTAAGTTTAACTTTTTCATTTAGAACCCTTTGAATTAATTTGAAACAATTGTAGCACAAATATAAATAATATTAATGTAATATTTGTCACATAACTCTAATATTTAAGAGTAAACTAACAAATCTCTATTTGTAGCCTAGACAACTTTACTATAGCATTCTTCTCAAAACTCTTTAGGATTCTACTAATTACTTCTCAATCATAGATGCCATAGAATCCAGACGTTTTGCATACTGCTCAAATACATAACGCTGGAACTCTTTATCTTCCATAAATTGTCTTGCTAGAAGTTCCTCTTGATTCTCAACTTTCAGCTTATCAAAAAAATCAAATTCTTGCACTAAATCATCTTTTTGGAGAATATTTATCTTCAGTATATCCAAAAAGACAAGGATATTGATGTATAATAATACAAACACATTAGAGGCTTTATTATCATTTTAAACACGCAAACACTATTAAAAAGTTTAAGATCTTTGTAGCATGAAACTAGTTCATAAACTACTTTTAGGGTACTTTTTAATCATTAGTATCATTGGTACATTTTCAACATTTATACTGATGCACACTGTTGAGGAAAGCTCAACAAATCTAAATGTATACAGAGAAAGAGAGATAACCTCTTTTGTAAAAGTTCTAAATGTAAATATCATAGACGATAATAATCTCAAAAACACTTCAGAGATTCAAGAGCTCTTTGAAACTACAATAAGTAGACTACCTCATATAAAAAGACTTACACTTCATAATCAAGATAAAAAGACATCAAAATATACACATATAGTAAGTACAGATAGAGATATTATTGGTACTCCTTCGTATGTCGAAGACATAGATGCCATCATAAACAATAAAACTACTATTTTGTATGAGTCTGGTCCAAATGGTGATAGATGGATAGATATAACCTACCCTATCACCAATAAAAATGGCAAAATCATAGCTGCTCTAGGCGCAGCTGTATCACTTCATGAGTCAGATGAAATACTAAATAAAGCAATAGAACTTATGAAGGATGAAGCGCTAAACAGTGTTTTTATTGCCATTATATTATCTATAGCGCTTTCTTTAGTATTTGGTTTGATAATTGTTAAAAAAATTGTATCACCTATTGAGAAGTTAAAAACAGCTGTTAGTTCATTTTCAAAAAAAGAGTTGGCTCACAACATTGAGGTTTATTCCAATGATGAGATAGGAAAACTATCAATGGCTTTTAATACAATGGCTTTTGAGTTGAATATGCTTTATACTTCTATGGAAGAGCAGATAGAGGCTAAGACCAAGGAGCTAGAAACTCAGTTTTTAACAGACTCTCTAACCGGTATGCCAAACAGGCAAGCTCTATTTAAGGAGATCAAAAGACTTGATGAGTTTCATATAGCCATAGTAGATGTTGCAGCATTTAAAGATATCAATGACTCATATGGTGTAGATATCGGGAACAGTGTCTTACAGATGCTGAGTAAAAAAGCAAAAAGTCATCTTTTAGAATCACCTTTGAAAATATACCGTTTAGGAGCTGATGAAGTAGCCATCATAAATCCTATGATACTCGACAAAGATGAGTTCAAAGATTCTATAGAACAGCTAATAAGAACTATTGAGCATGATACACTTTACTTTGAAAAAGAAGATATTGAGATAAATATATCTCTTCATGCAGGAATCTCATTTGATCACGACCACGCTCTTGAAAAAGCAAATATTGCACTTGTAAACGCTAAAAAAGAACATATTGATCTTGTTGTTTTTGATAAAAATATAGATAATGAAACAAGACAAGTTCAAAATCTTGAGACTATTATAAAAATAAAAAATGCGATTAAAAACTTTGATTTTGTATCTTACTACCAGCCTATTGTAGATAAAGACAAAAATATTATAAAGTATGAGTCTCTTGTTAGAATGAAAGATAATAAAGAGGTATTGTCACCTTATTTCTTTTTAGATATTGCAAAAAAGACTAAGTACTATCCGCATATTACAAGAACTATGATTTTTCAATCTTTTAAAGAGTTTGAAGATAGAGACACATCTTTTTCTATAAATATAGAAGCAGATGACATAATCAATCAAGATACTTTCAACTTTATAAAAAAACATCTTGAAAACTTTAAAAATCCCCAGAGAGTTATATTTGAGCTAGTAGAGAGTCAAGATATTCATGATATTCCAAATATCAAAGAGTTTATTAATTTTGTTAAAAGTCATGGGGCTAAGATTGCTATTGATGATTTTGGTACAGGCTACTCAAACTTCTCGTATCTGCTGGATCTCGAACCTGACTACTTAAAGATAGACGGGTCATTGATAAAAAATATAGATACAGATATCAAGTCATATAACATTGTAAAAACACTGATTAACTTTGCTCACAACCTTGGAATATTAGTAATTGCAGAGTACATCCACTCAAAAGAAGTTTTAGCTATATGTGAAGAACTTGGAGTGGATGAGTTTCAAGGATATCTCTTTGGTGAACCATCTTTAAAACTAAAAGATTAGTTCTACCTCTTATCCCAACCTATCATGCCCCACTCTTCTAAATCTTTTTGAAGAGTATTCATATCTCTATCTTTTTTATGACATGCATAACATGCGTTAGTATCTTTAGGCATGTTGTACGCAAGCGTTTCTTTTGGGGTAGTAAAGCCAAACATGTGAGTCCTAACTGTTATAGGTGACTTGCCTGTATGCTTTCCTACTTTAGGCATATGACACTCAACACAGAGTGATCCTTTTGAGCTAGCCTTATGATGTGTATGCTTCTCGATGCTTTCTTGGTGTGGTCCTATAACTGAACCAAAAGTATGACACTTCATGCATAGGTCATTTCCTGTGTTTGATTCTGCTGTAGGCTCTAGCGTATGAGGATTATGACAGTTTATACAGGTCACACCATGTTTACCTTTCATAGAGTGAACAAACTCATTTCCTTGCATACGGTTTTTCTTACCCATACCATTTGCATAGAACTCTTTAGTCTCTTGTCCCATAACAAATGGTGCTACAAGTTTGTAGTCACTCAAAGGTTTACCGGCTTCATAACCAAAAGGATAGTCTCGAGCGTCCCCAAAGATCTCACTCATATTTTGATCTCTCATACGGTTATCTCTATTTCTCATATGACACTGCAGACAGATTTCATTTTGTCTAACAGGATCACTTAGAGATGCCAAGTAGACTTTAGACTCAGGATCTTTGATGTGATTAGACGCAGGACCATGGCAAGACTCACATGCAATACCAGCATCTACTCTTTTCTCACTTGACATAAAGCCTGTAAAGTGACAACCGTCACAAGCTCTAGAAGTCGGAAGTTGATCATTATCATGCGGATATGCATCTTTATACCAGTATTTCCATGGCTTAAAGCCTTGCCATTTTTTTGTTTGAACATTCCACTGATAATTCCCTAAAACATAGTCTTCAGTGCCGTTGATATCTTTGCGCATCATAAATCGTTGTTTAAACTTTCCACCAACTGTATAAACTGCATCTTTTAGAGCAAAGTTAGCATCACTAGGAAGCGTTGAAAAGTCAGCTACTACAGCAAATGGATTTGCTTTTGGATCTTGTATCATCTTTGGATGACGAGAGTGGCTCCAAGATTTATGATTACCTTCATGACACTTCACACATTTATCAGCTCCTACAAAATGCGCCTCTTTTTGATCATCCATTTGAAGATCAGTTTCTGTACCTACTCGATTTTGTGTTAACTGTCCATAAAATGGCAAGATTTTTGAAGCTTCTTTATAAATAAAATATCCACCAACTAAAACTATCATCCCTGCAATGAAAACTAAAGTTTTTTTCAATCTACTTCCCCATACTTAGTGCTAATTTTTCTACTTCTGTTATTGGGATAGGTTTTGAGTAGTAAAACCCTTGAGCAATATCACACTTAGAATTTTGCAAAAATTCTATATGTTCTTTTGTTTCCGGTCCCTCTGCAACTATTTTTAATGATAGTGATTTTGACATACTGATAATCGCATTTGTAATAGCAATGTCATCTTTGTCATTTGGAATATCTTTTATGAACTCTCTATCAATTTTCAACTTATCTATAGGCAGTTTTTTCAGATAACTCAAAGAAGAGTATCCGGTGCCAAAATCATCAATAGATATAGAAACACCTAATTTTTTAAGTCTTGATAATATTTTTACAGTCTCGTTGATATTTTCCATAATAACACTCTCTGTAATCTCTAACTCTAAAAGTCTGCCATCTATTTTAGTCCTCTCTATTGCCGCTTCAATATATGAATACAGATCTTGATGTAAAACTTGTTTAGCTGAGACGTTTATAGAGAGAGTGGCTTCACTCATATGAGTACCCTTCCATAGAGCCAATTGATCACATGCCTGGTCTATAATCCATTCCCCTATAGGCATAATCAAGCCACTATTTTCTGCGATAGGTATAAAGTCAAGAGGAGAGATTAATCCTTTTATCGGATGCTGCCATCTTATAAGTGCTTCAACTCCAACTATTTCTTCATTACATAGTGATACCTGAGGTTGAAAAAGTAAAAAGAGTTCATTATTTTCTAAAGCTTTATGAAGTTCACTCTCAAGCATAAGACGGTTTGAAGATAGATTTAGCATATCAGCATTAAAGAAAGAGTACTTGCTTCTGCCTGACTGCTTTGCGTCATACATCGCAACATCTGCATTTCTTAAAAGCAATTCTGCATCTTGTGCGTCATCCGGATAGATTGCAATACCTATAGATGCTGTGGTATAGACTTCATAAGTATTTAATATAAATGGCTTTTTAAGTACTTCATGAATCTTAATCATTGTCTTTTCTATGGTCAGTTCACTCTGTACGTTTGAGAATAAAAATACAAATTCATCCCCTCCAAAGCGCGAGAGCATATCATATTCTTTTATTTCATCTTTAAGACGTTTTGCAACTTTTTGAAGTAACATATCTCCTAGTGTATGTCCTAGTGAGTCATTGATAGTTTTAAAGTTGTCAAGATCCATGAAGACTAGAGCAAAATTATTTTTATTTTTATTCACCATACTTGTTATTTTATCAATATAAGCATGACGATTAGGAAGACCGGTCAGACTATCATGATTTGCAAAGTATTCTAGTTCGTCTTTAGCTTTTTTCTCTTTATTGTATACGAACCGAAAAAGTATCATACCCACAAGCCAAAAGATAATATGAATTATAAGTGTCTTCTTGTAAGAGCTCATTGCAAGTTTATAAATTTCGGCCATTGGAACAATTACACTAACTCCTCCGGCTGTTTTATTGTTTATATAGGATTCTTGATGACCGTGACAAGTCAGACATCCAGAGGTAACTTCCATTGGACGGATAAGACGCATATATGCCTCATTATTGACTTTAGTAAGTTCTACTATTTCTTTGATTGAGTCATCTTTTATAAACTTTTTTAGTGCATCTCTTTCCCATGCATCCGGTGCGCTACTTGGATTTAAAATCTCTAAGGCTGTGATATGCCCTTTTGCCCCATAAAGTCCTGAGTACTCATCCATCATCTGTCTTAACATATATGCCGGATTCATAAGTGTTAGCTTTTTCCCTGTAACTGTTGTCACATCCCTCTCAGGTATGTGACTTAAGTATGGACTTGGCGGTGTTCTCTTCATATCTACAGGGACATAGACTCCACCATGAGTAGTTGCCCACTGTCTAAATGCCTGATCTTTATCAAAGTTGGCACTGGCAACATTACGGGCAGTCTCAAAACTTTGCTGATACTGATTAAATGCGGAAAATGCTAGAGATGCAACGACTGTAAGTGTCCAGACAAGCATAGTAATAATTTTTAGATTGAATAATTTTTTCATAGCTCTTTTCGTTGCTTGTTAAATGTTAATTTAATTATAATACTTAACAACTTAATATTGTCCCTTATTAGTGAACTAAATAATTTATCAATATATTTTAGATAAACTTACTTCAGATATTAACAAACTAAATAAGGTATTTTTCAAATGAAACAAAGAGTCTTACTTGTACATGGATGGGGAGGGAGTGATTATCCTCATTGGCAAAGCTGGCTAGCAGCAGAAATTGCCAAGGATTATGGATGTGTTAGTTTTTTAAAACTATCAGACTTTGAGTTTCCAAATAAAAAAAGATGGAAACAAGAACTTTTAAAAGAAATTGATGATTTTAATCCGACTATAGTTATTTGTCACTCTCTTGCAAACACTCTTTGGTTTCATCTTTGTAATGAAGAAAAAATAGCCGATGTGGAGAAACTGTTTTTAGTAGCACCTCCTAGTTTAAACTCTCAGATAGATGAGATAGAAAACTTTTTTCCTGTAACAGCTCCTAAAAATCTTCATGCTAAAGAAGTTTTACTTGTATGCTCTACTAATGACCCATATATGGAGCTAGAAGAAGCGAAAGCATTACAAAAAGAACTAAATGTTGATATGAAAGTTTTAGAAGATGCCGGACACATAAATGCAGATAGTGGTTTTGGTCCTTGGACTTGGATGCTAAATAAGTTAAAATAGATACAATTACAAAAAAGGAATTTTTAAACCATGAACGATACAGTAGAAGAATTAGAATCAGAACTGCAAGAAGTTTTACTAAACATAGATAATATAGCAGCAAGAGTTGTAAAGAAAGAGTTAGACGCTTACGAAGGTTTCGTTGAATCTGAAAAATGGAAGAACAGAGTTGTTGAGATTGGTTACGCTTTAAAAGAGAAGGGTATAGACATTACTACAAGAACTGAGTAAATATTTTTTGTGCTATAATTAGCGTATGTACAGTTAAAGGAGTTGTTATGAATGTAACTCGTTATACATTTCAATCACCTTATCCAAGCCAAGTTCAGGTTGGTAGACCTGACCCTAGTTCAAAGCAGGAAAGCAGTGCACCAGACACTGGTTCAGAGATTATTAAAAGTACTAACACCTCTCTCGCAAATGCACAAAGTTTTCAAGCAACACAAACTAGTGAAGTGAAGCCTACTGTTGGTTCTAGTCCTCTTTTAGACACGTATGCTTAACCCGACGCTTTACTTTCTCAGATCTTCTGAGCAGAAAATTGCGGCGGATATGCTTCGCTATTCAATGCGACTGGATGAATTAAACAAACCCCTAACCGATTTCCCTGCACTAGATATTTATCAGAAATTTTATGGACTATCTACTAAAGACTTAGGTCTCTATGCACTGGTAGACAACAAAATATCCGGAGCTATATGGATACGTCTTCTTAAAGCTGAAGATGGTGCTATGGGTTACGTAGATGCAAATACACCTGTGCTAAATATAGCAGTCATTCCAGAGTTGAGAAGTAAAGGAATCGGTTTCGCTATGCTTAATCAACTTTTACAAGAAGCGGGTGCCGTTTTTGAGCAAGTCAGTGTTAGTGTTTTACAAGACTCTAAAGCTGTAAAACTTTTTGAGAAGTTTGGCTTTGTGATAGTTGAAGCTTCTGAGGGCAAAAGCCCTGTTGATGGAAGTGACGTCTTTACGATGCTCAAAAAACTAGAGAAAAAAGAAGTAGTCAGACCAACTGATGGATATGATCCAAGAAGATGGATGGACTAATTCTAAATATCTAAGTCGTCAAAAAACTCATCTGCAGTTAGAGGCTTATTGCTCTCATCTTCCATAGGTTTTTGTTGTAGGCTCAACTCTTGATATGCAAGATACATATTGAGAGCTTCTGTAAGCATTCTTTGTTTATCTTTACCAATCTCTACAGATAATATATCTAACTCTTGCGAAAGTTCTAGTGGTATATCAAATGTTATTGATTCTACTTTTTCATTCATAATCGGTTCTCTATTTTTTAAATTGTCTAATTATAGCCATCTTCGTATTATTGCTGTATAATTTCAAAAACAAACAAAAGGCTTCTCTCATGGCAAAGCATCCAACACTCTTAGAACAATTCCGCTCTTTTTACTTTCAAAACAACCCTATAGATATGGAACAGGCAATAAAGTACTTTTCTGTATTTGGCGGAATGAGCTGGAGTGTTGATATGGGTGTGCCTCTAGAAGAGCTTATAGAGAGTAAAGTTTTAAACAACTATAGATATATTCATGCAGATATTACAAAGATTACGGAGAGTGATAGACACTCTCACCTGCTTTTAAGCGGCATCGCTATGGGAGACCGTCGTACTCACTCTGCTCTAAAGAAAGCCCGCATCTCAAGATCTGACGGTGAATACGCTTTGGAAAATCTTTATGAAAGAGGTATGCTCGAAGCTGAGTACTCACTGGAATCTCCGCCTAACTCAGAAGACAACATAGATGAAAAACTAAACTTTACAAAACCGTTTATGCGCTTTTGGTTCTCTTTTGTATCTCCTTTTTTCAAAGGTATCAGAGACGGTGACTACAAAGAAAGCAAAGAAAGCTTTGCCAACCGCCAACAAGAGTTCTCTGAACTTATCTTTACAAAACTTGCAATGGAAGTTATGAAAAAAAGTTTTAAAGAGGACCCTATTACAGAGATAGGAAGCTACTGGGACAGAAATACTGAGATAGATATCTTAGCAAAAACCAAGTCTGGCAAGATCGTTGCGGGCATCTGTAAAAACTCTAACTCTAAAGCGAAAAAAACAGAGCTTACAAAACTAAAAGAACAATGCGAGAAGGCTGAACTCACTGCTGATATAAATGTTGTTATATCAAAGAATGGTTTTTCAAATGAGCTTAAAACTCTAAAAGGTGCAGACTTAAGACTATTTGCTCTTAAAAACTTCAAAAGTCTTGTAGAAGACCTAAGTGAGAGAGATTTCATAGAATGCAGTGGGAAAAGATATTAATAACATGAAAAGAAAAGTTGCTTACCAAGGTGTAAAAGGTGCTTACTCTCACCTAGCATGCTACAATCAGTTTCCTGAGTATGAAGCTATCGCTTGTAAATCATTTGATGAGACTATGTATCTCGTTGAAGAGAATGAAGCTGACGTAGCGATGATCCCTATGGAAAACTCAACGGCCGGTAGGGTTGAAGAGATATACAGACTTATACCAAAGATGAAACTACACATCATAGATGAGTATTATCAGCCCGTAAACCACTGTCTACTTGCTCTTCCAGGAACTAAGATAGAAGATATCAAAAGTGTATCATCTCATCCTCAGGCACTAGCTCAATGTAAGAGTCACATAGAAAAGTACAATCTAGAAGCTATTGCCAAGTTTGATACAGCAGGTTCGGCAGAAGAACTTATAAATATGCAGGACAAAACTCACTCTGCCATAGCATCCAGCTTAGCAGCAGAGATATATGACTTAGAGATTTTAGAAGAAGAATTTCAAGATCTTAAAAACAACACTACACGTTTTCTTGTTCTCTCTAAAAAGCATATTGTTCCTGCGTTTGATGAAAAAGAAAAGTACATTACCTCTATTATCTTTGAAGTAAGAAATATACCTGCAGCACTCTACAAAGTACTTGGCGGCTTTGCGACTAACAGCGTAAATATCATCAAAATAGAGAGTTATTCCGGCAGTGGCACTCTTACGCTTTCTCAGTTTCACATCGACATAGACGGGCATCCAGATGAGACAAATGTAAAACTGGCACTTGAAGAGTTAGCCTACTTTGCCAACAGCGTAAAGATGCTTGGAACTTATATACCTCACTCTATGAGAGAGAACTTACGAGCTTGATTTAACCGACATACATCAAGATAAGTAACATTATTTTTAGATACACTTATTCAAAGTGAAAAAAAATGACAGAAGAAAAATTTATCCATGACAGTCAAACTGTTTTAAAGTTTATTCAATGCTACTGTGACAGTGAGCATTTTAAAGCCCAAAAAAGTAAAGACTGCATCAACCTTAACTACAACAATAAAGACCTAAACGAAGAGATACACTACACCCTGTGTGAAAAGTGCGAAGAGACTCTTCACTACTCATACCTCAAACTTCAAGAATGCCCGCACGACGAAAAACCAAGCTGTAGAAAATGCCCAAAACCGTGTTATGACAAAGCAGAATGGAAACTTTTAGCAAAGATTATGAGATACAGCGGGTTGAGATTTGGCATCCTCAAAATCAGAAAAAAACTCTTTGGTAGATTTCAGAAGAGTGCTTAAAACACTAAGGTATAAAAAACACTACGACCGTTTCCGTGACTCTGCATAACACCCTTTTCAACCAAGTCGGACAAATCTCTGCTTGATGTTAATCTCGTAGCTTTTGTTATAGAGATATATTTACTAACTTTCATACCACCTTCAAACTCTTGCGGCAGAGATGCGAGCATCTTTAAAATGACTTTTTTTTGTCTATCGTTTAGTTTTGTGTTTATATGCTTATCCCAAAACATGGCTTTTGTTTTAACTGTTTGAACTTTTATAAGTGTCTGTTCTATGGACTCAGTTAGCAGTTCAACAAACCACTTCATCCATAGACTGATATCTAAATCATCTTTCACACAAACTCTGTCAAGTGTTTGATAGTACTCTTTTCTATGAGCATGAATTGTTGTAGCAACTGAGTAGAAGTTTGCATTTACAAGATTTGACTTACTTAAAACATAATCACTAATCGCTCTTGCTATCCTACCGTTTCCATCATCAAAAGGGTGTATAAGTAAGAACCACAGATGCGCTATAGAAGCTTTGTAGATAATCTCAGATGCGTCAACTTCTTCATTTAACCAAACAAGATATTCATTCATCATCTTATCCATCATACTAGATGGTGGTGCTTTATAGTGAACTTTTTCTTTTTCCCATGAGCCTGAGACTATCTGCATCTCTTGGGCATCTACTCTATATGCACCGACTTGAATCTTTTTAAAACCTGACTGACCAGTAGGAAAGAGTGCTTTATGCCAAGTCATAAGTCTATCTTTACTAAGTGGCTCACCTGAGTTTTGTTTAGCATCTATGATAATCTCTACTAAAGCATCAGTCTGGTTTGTGTGACTGTAGTCATCTTCAAACCCAAGTCTGAGGATTTTGTTTATAGAAGAGCGAACAGAAGAACGCTGTAGCATCTCACCTTCTATGGCAGAAGTAGCTACTGCTTCATCCTCTAACACATCAAGAAGCAGTTCTTTTGAATCCGAGTCATTCATAAACTTCTCAACAGTCTGTAACTGACCAAGCTTGTAAAACAATTCTTCTAGTTTTGGTTTTGTGTAAGTAAAATCTGGAAAGTTTTCACTCTCCCAAATCCACTTTTTTTCATAATGATACGATTCCATAAGCTAATTGTATCATTTTTTGATATGATTATGGGTTTTTATTGTATCATTTTCAGACGAGAATAAAATTTAATCTTGTGGATGTAACTTGAATATTTCAAGAGCATTCTGTAAATGAGACTTTATTTTTGGATTATCTTCACTATTAATCAAACTTTCCAATTCTTTAAAGCCCCATCCTTTCAAAGAAACACTTTTATACTTATCTTTCCAATTTTGAAGCTTATTAGTTATATCTTTATTATTTTTTATGTCCTTTATTATTTCAAGCATGTCATACTTAATCATTTCTTCTTTATTAGAAGCATATTTTTCAAGAAACTTACTTACTAAACCTTCATCAATAGTAATATTAGTAATAATTGACAATTCGTAAAGATTTAAAAATGATTGTTTGTATTGTTCATGATTTTCTGGAACTTTTTTATAACAACTAATTGCTTTTTCATATTCATTTATTTTTCCATAACTAATACCTAGATTAACAATAACTTGAACATAATTTGGATTTATAATCAATGCTTCTTCGTATACTTTAATAGCTTTTTCATCTTCATCAAGCTTACCATATACATAACCTAAATTATTATATGCTACTATGTTTTTCGGATTTAATTCAATTACTTTGTTGTAGGCATTAGCAGCATTTTTGTAGTCATTTTGATTAGTGTATCTCATTGCTAACACATACCAATCATTTTCAGTTTTGTCTTGTTTATTTTTTACTTCTTCAGACAGCTTTTGTAATAATTCTTTTTCTTCTACTGAAAATTCTTTTGTCTGGTTTACTATATCCTCAGACATAGTATTTATAAAATCTTCTACCTCTTTTTCAGTTTTAATTTTTATTTTTTCAAGTAAGTCTTTATACTCTTTAATAGTTTTTTCCAACTCTTTAATTTTATCATTAGTCTTACCATCAATTAGTTTTACGACATAACCCTTAATATTGTTAATACCCAAAAAAGTTACTAGCAAGAACAATGCTCCTACTACACCAAGTATAACTTGAAACGTAGTCAATTGCTTATCATATAAATTTCTATTATTCTCAGCTTCATTTTGATAATTTTCTTTTATTGTATTAATTTTTAATTTAAAAGTTTCGTTATCTTTTATTAAGTCTTGCACTTGACTTTTTAAAACATCTTTTTCTTTTATTAGTTGCCCAACTTTATATTCCAATAATTTTGTATCCTGAGCTTTTGCATATAACAACGATGAAGTAAGCATTATAATAACAAGTAAAAATTTAAACAAATAAAATCCTTTAGAATATTTTCAATGATTATATCTTATATAGATTTTTAACACCAATAAAACAGTATAATTCCCTAAAAAAGAAACAACCATGCAAAACCTAATAACCCTACTAACACAAAAAACAAACCTAAAAAAAGAACATATTGAAAGTATTTTAAAACTTTTAGATGAAGGTGCTACTATTCCTTTTATCGCCCGTTATCGTAAAGAGATGACTGGTGGTGCTGATGATGAAGTACTTCGTGAGTTTGAGGGCTTGTACATAAGTTCTAAAAATCTTTTGGAGCGTAAAGAAGAGATTTCTCGTTTGATTGCTGAGAGAGCTACTCTTACAGATGCTATAAAGAAGAGCATCTTAGATGCCGAGACTATGAGAGCTTTAGAGGATATTTACAGACCTTATAAAGAAAAAAAGAGCTCTCGTGCTACAACTGCCATGGAAAATGGTCTGACACCTCTTGCTAACACTCTGCAAAGTGCAAGACTAACTGCTTCTGAGTTCAAGCAAGAAGCGAAAAAGTTTGTAAAAGGAAACGTTGCATCTGCCGAAGATGCTATAAAAGGTGCTCAGGATATCTTGGCTGAGAGATATGCGGACTTGCCTCGTGAGCGTGAAGCCATCCGTAACTCTATGCTCCGATTCGGAAATTTAGAAACTAAAAAGACTAAGAACTTTGATGAGAACGGTACTTTTAAAAACTTTGCAGAAAAGTCTGAAAAAGTTGCGTACATCCCATCGCATCGTTATCTTGCCATTATGCGCGGAGTAAAAGAAAAAGAGTTGTCTGTGAAGATTACAACAGACACAGATCGCATAGAAGAAAACATAAAACAGTACAAGATTCCTCGTCATGCATCCAGTTCTAGTGAGTTTCTTTTTGAAGCGTACAAAGATGGACTAAAAAGACTTCTTCTTCCATCGTTAGAGAGAGAAGTTCATGCTGAAGTAAAAGAAAAAGCAGATGTATCTGCCATCAATGTTTTTGGCAAAAACCTCAACCAGCTTCTTATGACTCCACCGGTTACAAAGATGGTTATTTTAGGAGTAGACCCTGCATATGTTAGCGGATGTAAACTAGCTGTTATAGATGATAACGGCAACTACTTGGAATCCGCAGTAATCTACCCCACACAGCCAAAGAACGACTATGAAGGCTCTCGTAAAAAAGTGCTAACACTAACAAACAAATATAACATTACGGGTGTAGCCATTGGCAACGGTACAGGCTCACGCGAGACACAAGAGTTCTTTGCAAGGCTTAACCGAGAAGAAGGTACAAATCTCAACTACACGGTAGTATCTGAAGCAGGTGCGTCTGTCTACTCCGCATCTAAGCTCGCACAAGATGAGTATCCTGATCTGGATGTGACTATTCGCGGTGCTATATCTATAGCTCAGAGACTTCGTGACCCGATGGCAACATTGGTAAAAATAGACCCTAAGTCTCTTGGCATTGGACAGTATCAACACGATGTAGATCAAAAGCTTTTAGCTAAAAGACTAGATGATGTAACTTGTGACTTGGTAAACCGTGTAGGTGTAGATATCAACTCTGCGTCTGCATCTCTGCTCTCACATGTTGCAGGCATCGGTGCTAAGATAGCTCAGAACATCATCTCTTTTCGTAATGAGAACGGCAACTTTACTACAAAAGATGAACTACTAAAAGTAAAAGGTCTAGGCAAAAAAGCTTACGAGCAGGCAGCCGGATTTATCCGTATTAAAAACGGCAAAAATATCTTTGACAACTCTGGCATCCACCCTGAGAGTTATGCAGTAGCTAAACAGCTAAACGGGTTAGACCTTAAAACTATAGATGCAGATGCAAAGTCTAAAGAGTTAGAAGTTGGAAAAGAGACTTTAAAGGACATCATTAAAGAGCTCTTAAAGCCCGGTTTTGATCCAAGAGAGGATTTACCTGCGATTCCATTTAAAGATGACGTAACGGACATTAAAATGCTCAAGGAAGGTAGTTTTGTCTCGGGTGTGGTTCGCAATATTGCAGACTTTGGTGCGTTTGTTGATATCGGTCTAAAAAATGACGGTATGATTCATATATCAAAGATGAGTGAAAAGCGTATCTCTCATCCTTTAGAAGTCCTGTCTTTAAACCAGTTTTTACCACAAATTGAAGTAGTCTCTGTAGATAATGAAAAAGGCAAAGTCGGACTTAGTCTTTTAAAAACTTTTTGAGCATGTCGTAAAGCTGAGTTTCATCTATAGGCTTAGACAGATACTCATCCATTCCCTCTTTTAAGAAGCGTTCTCTATCTCCCTCCATAACATTTGCAGTAAGGGCGATGATAGGTCCGCATCTGTCTCCATGTTTTTCTCGGATGTGATGCATAGATGTTATACCATTCATATTTGGCATATTTTCATCCATAAGTATAAGCTGATGAATCTTTGGGTCGTACATATCTAGTGCTTCTTTACCATCGTTTACTATGTCACACTCTACACCTATCTCTTCAAGTAAAAGTTCAATAAGCATCTGGTTTGTTTTATTATCCTCAGCTACTAAGACTTTTCCTCTAAGAGTTTTCTTGACCTTCTCAGCTTCATCAATTTTCGCTTTTATTATGACATAAGAAGGCATCTTTTGCAGAGGAATCTTAACAGTAAATGTTGAGCCTTTGCCCTCTTCGCTCTCAAGTGTAAGCTTTCCGTTCATCAACTCTATAAGCTTTTGAGTGATGCTAAGTCCTAAACCTGTTCCTCCATACTTTCTTGTAGTAGAACCATCTGCTTGAACAAAAGGTTTAAAGATCTTATCCTGGACATCAATAGGCATACCGATGCCGGTATCTTTTACAACTATAAAAAAATCTCCCTCTTTATAGTCAATATCAAGAGTTATCGTCCCCCCATCTGGTGTAAACTTAATAGCATTAGATAACAAGTTAAGAATAATTTGACTTATTCTAAACCAGTCCCCGATAAAAACACCTTTTAAATCATTGCTTATATGTGTTTGGAAAACTATCTCTTTTTCACTAAGTAGCCCTTCAAACTGTTGAGAATATTCTTGAAGTTCAACATAGGCGTTGAACTCATGTGCTTCTACAGTGAACTCGCCTGTTTTTATTTTTGCGAGATCTAAGATATCGTTTATGAGATTCAGTAGTTGCTTAGAACTTGTACCTATGTGACGTAGATACTCTAAATGTTTTTTATCAACTACCTGTTTGTTTAAAATGTTTAAGAATCCAAGAATAGCATTTAGTGGTGTACGAATCTCATGGGACATGTTTGAGAAGAACTCTTCTTTAACTTTTTGCGCTGTTATGTCGTGACGAATAGAGCTATAACCAACTAACCTTCTATTGTAATCATAATCAGGGAGGATTGTGCTTCTTACCCAGTAGAACTCTCCAGCTTTATTTTTATTTTTTATGTCCCCCTCCCAAGCCTGACCTTCTTTGATACTTTTCCACATATCTTCATAGAACTCTTTTGGCATATCAGGATGGCGTACTATGTTGTGGGATCGTCCCATAAGTTCTTTCTCTGAGTAACCGCTAATATCACAAAACGCCTTACTTGCATAGGTAATAAAACCGTTTAAGTCTGTCTTTGAAGCTATCACATTCTGGCCAAAAGATTTAACTGTTTCATTTAACTTATACTGCTTCTCTTTCAACTCTTCTTGACGTTTTTTTTCTAAATTTGTAAAATATGATACAACTATATAGATTAAGATTACAAGTAAAAGCCCTGATACCAGAAGCGTAATGTTTATATAGCCAATAATAATATCATACCGTTTTCTTTGCTCTTGTACAGGAATGATTACTTCAAGAACCCCGCGAACATCACCAAGTTTCCAATCTTTTTTTGAACTATCATGTCTCGTGTTATGGCAGTTGACACATGACATATCATTCATAACATCTCCTATTGCGACTCTCACAACTTCTACGCCGTCTATAATATCATCAGAAATAATCGGCTCTAAAGCACCGCTGTCTCTAAAGTAGCTTATAGATTTTTTTTCAAAGGCATCAAGTACTCTATTCTCACGATTTGGGAAGGGGTAGTCACTGTAGAGTTTAAACTGCATACCCTTAACATTTTTAGTTATATTTTCGCTTATATCATGAATAAAAGTAGCAGGAAGAGGAATGGTGTCTAAGATATGTTTATGATTTGAATCAACTTTAAGATCTGAATACTTAAGAACTTTACTTATGATATTCTTGCTGTAATATTGGCGTAACTCTTTATACTGTTCTATAGTTCTAACAGCATGTTCAACCCTGTCCTCACGCATACTTTTCTCATGCAAAGAAGAGGACACTTTTGTAATAATCAAAACTTCTACGATTATGAGCAAGATGATGGGGAGAAAAATCTTAAACTTGGCTATGGGTGACAATTTATCTTCCTCCATCATCTTTAAAAATAATAATTTACAATAATTATAACCAAACTACTTAAGAACATAGTATGAATCATTTATATTAGCCGATACCGTAAGCAGTCACTAAGCAAAATCTTTTTTTCTTATTTGTGTTAAAATAACAAAAAACTATTTAGGACTCATATGCAAAGAAGAGATTTCTTTAAATTATCACTTGCGGCTTCTGCAGTTGCACTTACAAGACCTGCATCTGCTCTTACAAGAGAGCCTTTAGATTCTCAAAGTGTCTCAAAAGTTGCATTTCCTGAGAAAAGACCGCTAATAACATACTCTGACAGACCTCCTATCTTAGAAACCCCAATAGAAGTTTTTACAAAAGCTATAACTCCAAATGATGAGTTTTTTGTTAGATGGCATATGCCGCGTATCCCTACTCATGTCAGCATCGATACTTACAGAATCAAAGTTAGCGGTGAAGTTGAGAATCCTCTATACCTTTCACTTCAAGAGCTTAAAACCGACTATGAACAAGTAACACTAACTGCTGTAATGCAGTGTGGAGGAAACTCTCGTTCAGCATTTGTACCGACAACCAGTGGTATCCAATGGGGCAACGGAGCTATGGGCTGCGCTTCTTGGAAAGGAGTTAGACTAAAAGATGTTCTAAAAAAAGCAGGTCTTACTAAAGATGCAAATTGGATAGGCTTAAATGGTGATGACAAAGCAGCTTTTCATAAGACTGAAAACTTTATGAGAGAGCTTGAACTTCATGAAATAAAAGATGACGTTATCATTGCTTATGAGATGAACGGTGAAGATCTGCCATATCTAAACGGTTATCCAGTTCGTCTTGTTATTCCAGGATCATTCTCAGACAGTTGGGTGAAGATGCTAAGCAACATCACTGTTATGAAAGAGTATAAAGAGCTTTACTACATGGACACTGCTTACCGTGTACCTGACAATGAGTGTGAGTGTGAGACACCTGATAATCTTTCTAAAAAAACTAAACCAATAACAACCATGAATATAAAATCTGTTATAGGTTATCCAACCAGTAACACAAGAATAGATGCCAACTCAAATGTAATACTAAAAGGTGTAGCTTTTGACAGTGGAAACGGGATAAAAGAAGTTCTAATCTCTGTAGATGCCGGAAAAAGCTGGTCTCCTGCTGAACTTGGCAAAGAGTTGTCTTTACATGCTTTTAGAGAGTTCAAGTTTGCGTTCAGACCTAAGAGTAAAGGAAAAATGACACTTATGGCTAAAGCTATTAATACTCTTGGCGAAGAACAGCCATTTGCAAAAGATATAAAATGGAATCACGGTGGATACAAATACAACGGCATCGATAGTGTTACTATCACAGTGCTGTAAGGAGATATGATGAAGAAAATATTATTAATAACACTATTTTTAGCATCTAGCCTCTTTGCTGAGTATGCCCAGAAAGTACAACTGCCAAGTATTACATTTCAAATGGCTGAAGATGAAAACTTCAAAGCGATGCAGAGAAACTGTCAATGGTGTCACTCTTATGGTTATATACTAAACCAAGGAAAGCAGTCTAGAAAATTTTGGAACAAGTCAGTTGTTAAGATGAGAGAAGTCTATAAAGCTCCTATAACCGCTAGAGATGAAAAAACAGTTACTGATTACCTATTTAAACACTATGGTAACGGTGAGCTAGAGTAACTGTTTAAAGGTTTACCAAAATGCTAACATGGTATCTTGGCATATTTATATCTGTAAAGATACCATCAGGATTATATATATTGAACTTTTCAAGACCATCTTTGCCATCAACAGCTACGGACAATCTCATCAAAAAATCTCTCAAGCATAAGCAGAGTTGAGACTCTCGTCTCTTCATTATCTTCTACGTAAAGAAGTTTTAGTTTTTTAATATTCATTTTTATATTCCTACTAAAATAATTTCTGTAGACTTGGTATAATTCGACTTATTAAACACAAACTAAAAGAGCATCATGATACAACTAAATAATATCTCTAAAAGTTTCTCTTCTCAAGAGCTTTTCTCAAACCTAAACTTTAAACTAAACGGTGGAAATCGTGTCGGTCTTGTAGGTCGAAACGGTAGCGGGAAATCTACTCTTTTTAAACTCATACTTGGCGAAGAAAGTTCTGACAGTGGTGAAGTTATCATCCCTAAGGGTTATAAAATAGGTACTCTAAAACAGCATCTTACATTTAGCCAATCTTCGCTTAGAGAAGAAGCAGCTCTAGCTCTTGAAGAAGAGATGCAGTACGATGTTTACAGAGTTGAGAAGATTCTTTTTGGTCTTGGTTTTGTTCAAGAAGATCTAGATAAAGATCCTCTCTCTTTTTCTGGTGGTTATCAGATACGTATCAACCTTGCAAAACTTTTAGTAACCGAGCCAAACCTGCTTCTTTTAGATGAGCCTACCAACTACTTGGATATCGTCTCTCTTAGATGGTTAAAATCTTTTTTAAGAGCCTTTGAGGGTGAGGTTATACTTATTACCCACGATAGAGATTTTATGGACTCCGTCTCAACTCATACGATGGGACTTGTTCGCAAAAAAATAGAGATAATTCCTGGAGATACTCATAAGTTCTATGAGCAACTTAGTGCAAATGACGAACTTCATACAAAACAGAAAATCGCACAAGACAAAAAAGTCAAAGAGCTTGAAGAGTTTATAGCTAAAAATAAAGCCCGTGCTTCTACAGCAACAAGGGCACAGTCAAAAGTAAAAGAGTTAGAGAAGATGGATTTACTAGAAGACCTTAGTTTTGATGACTCTTTGAAATTTGATTTTAACTTCAAAGATACACCTGCAAAAGTTCTGCTTGATGTAAAAGACTTGAGCTTTGGTTATACACCTGAAAATATTCTCTTTGAAAAGATATCTTTCACATTGCAAAAGGGTGAGTGTCTTGGCATCATCGGTAAAAACGGTAAGGGTAAATCAACTCTTTTAAATACTATTGCAGGTGAGCTAAAACAACTTAGCGGTAACGTTGATTTTCACGGTACGACTTCTTTTGCTCACTTTGGTCAGACGAACATCGCTCATCTAAGTGATAAGAACACTGTTATGGATGAGATTTATGTAGGAAATCCCACACTATCAGAAGCAAGTGTAAGAAGCATCTGTGGTGGAATGATGTTTAGCGGAGATGCAGCTAAGAAGAAGATATCACTTCTCTCAGGTGGAGAAAAAAGTCGTGTAATGTTGGGGCAGATTATAGCTAGAAATGTAAACCTTCTCTTTCTTGATGAGCCTACCAATCACCTTGATATGGATAGTATTGAAGCACTGACTAAGGCTATAAAAGGCTTCAATGGTTCAGTTATCATAGTAACTCACTCCGAAGAACTTCTTCGAAGAGTCTGTGGAAGACTTATTATCTTTGCAAAAAATGGTGCAGAGTATTTTGACGGTGGTTATGATGATTTCTTAGAAAAGATTGGCTGGGAAGAAGAGGAGCAAGAAGAAAAAGTAAAAGCTGCTCCAAAAGGCAATCAAAAAGAAAACAAAAAACTAAAAGCTGAGATGGTTAGAGAAAGAAATAAAGTAACTTCTTCTCTAAAGAAAAAAGTTGAAAAGCTAGAGAGTAAAATTATGAAGATAGAAGAGCTGTTAGAGCTTCATCATAAAGAGCTTATAGAAGTATCAAACTCTGGAGACAGCGCTTCACTTATGGAGCTTTCAAAACTTGTATCAGATGAAGAGAAACAAGTCGAAGATGCATTTGAAGAACTTGAAGTTGCACAGACAGAACTTGATGAAATCAACGAGGACTACAATAAGAGATTTCTAATCACCTAAAAGTGTGATTTATTATTATTTAAAAATTTTGTATAATCTTTGTATATTATACAAAGGATTCAAAATGAAAAACATGATTTTACTGGGCATTTCGGCGCTATTAATTTCAAGCATTCATGCATTTGCCGCAGATAAGGATCAAGTAAGAGACAGATTGAGAGATGGGACTGGTGACAAACTACAGACTCAAACGCAGTCTCAGACTAGAGATAGGATTAAGGCAAAAGACGGAACCGGTGACGGAGAGCAAATAAAAAGCAAGTACAAAAAGCAAAATAGACATAAAGAGCAGATTAAAACACAGAGTGAGTTTGGCTCTGGTCAAGGTCCATCAGGCGGAAGGCGTGGTGGTGGCGGTCGCAAGTAGTATTAGCTTTTAGTTAATTCCACTCTTGCAGTTTTCCTTTTATATCAAGGTGAGTCAGATAAAGTCGTAAATCAAACTCCGCCTGATGATAGGAAGGCTGCATATATTCACACAGTTTATAAAATGCTTTGTTGTGTTCTTTTTCTTTAAAGTGAGCTAGCTCATGTACGACTATCATCTCTAAAAAATCTTGGGGCACACTCTTAAACATGGATGCTATTCGTATCTCATTTTTAGCTTTTAGTTTACCGCCTTGTACTCGTGATACAAAATGATGAGTGCCTAAAGCATTGTGAATAACATTTATCTTTCCGTCATAGAGAACTTTACTAAGTGGAGCTGCTTTTTTTATGTGTTCATTTTTTAAGTCATTCGCGTATAAAAAGAGTGTTTTATCACTCTTTTTATCGTGTGAATATGGATATTTTTTTAGAAGATGCGCAGAGAGCTTATCTGCTTTGATAAGCTTATGCACCTGCTCTTTTACTTGAGCCGGATAGTGATTTAGATACTTTAACTCTTTCATTTAACTTACAAAACCCAAACAGAAAATTTCTTACCTTTTATCTTTCCATTTTTCAACTGCTTATGTGCCTCATCAATAAGTTTAGCCTCTATAGCAACATAACTTTGACGCTCGTAGATATCTATCTTACCAATCGAGCTGCCTTGAAGTCCTGCATCTCCGGTCAAAGCACCAAGAAGATCTCCTGCACGTACCTTATCTTTTTTTCCACCTTCGATTACAAGCGTTATGTATTGAGGTTTCATCTCAAAACCGTTTACAGTTTTAAGGTCTCCTGCACTCTCAAAAAGTCTAGTGTCATTTTTGTACTCATAAGCTTTATCTGCTTCGTGTTCTGTAAAAAGAGTAAATGCCAGACCATCTTGACCGGCACGTCCGGTTCTACCTATACGATGGGTATAAGTCTCCTCACCATGTGGAAGATCATAGTTTATAACCATAGACATCTCTTTTATATCAAGACCGCGCGCTGCAACATCGGTAGCTATAAGCACCGGACAGCTTCTGTTCGCGAACTGAACCAAGACATCATTTCTTTCATACTGTTCAAGATCACCGTGAATAGCCAATGCATCTATCTTTTTCTTTTGCAGATTATCCGCCAACTCTTTTGCATCTATCTTTGTATTTGTAAAAATGATTACATTTTCAGGCTTGAAATTACTAAGAATATTTATGATGGTATCCATTTTTTGATGATTCTCTACTTCATAAAATCTTTCAGTTATATTGTTCGCAACTTCAGTAGATGTTGTCTTAACACTAACTGCTTCATGCTGAAGATTTTTACTAATATCCATGATTTCATCTGTATATGTAGCCGAGAATAGAAGTGTCTGTTTTCTCTTTTTAGTAAAAGACAAAACTTCATTTATCTCTTCGCTAAAACCCATATCTAACATTCTGTCTGCTTCATCAAGAACAAGCATATCAAGGTCTTCAAGAGAGAGTGTCTCTTTTTTTAGATGCTTTAAAATACGTCCCGGAGTACCAACGATGATATGTGCACCATGACTAAGTGAACCTAGCTGTGGACCGAATGCTGCTCCACCACAAAGAGTAAGGATTTTTACATTGTGTGTTGCACGTGCTAGCATACGAAGCTCTTTTGCAACCTGGTCTGCAAGTTCGCGAGTCGGACAAAGGATAAGAGACTGAACTCTGAACTTTTTAACCTGTAGTTTTGTAAGCAGTCCTATTCCAAAAGCAGCTGTTTTACCGCTTCCAGTTTTTGCCTGAGCGATTACATCTTTTCCATCAAGAATATGTGGAAGTGCCTCAGCTTGGATGGGTGTCATCTCTTTGTAGCCAATTTCGTTTAGATTATGAAGCATCTCTTTTGAGAGAGGAAGGTTTGAGAATTTCATTGGTAAACTTCCTTTACACGTCCAACTTCACCACTCATAAGACGCACTTTGATACCATGAGGATGAGAAGGAGATTTTGTAAGTATATCACGAACGATGCCATCTGTTAGAAGTCCAGTGTCTTGGTCTTGTTTTAGCACAATTGCTACGCTCTTGCCATGTATAATATTTTTTCTTTGAGTGCCATCCATAACTGTACCTTTAGTTTTTAAGTATGCAATTATAGCTACATTCTTCTAAGCTGTCATCGCTTCTTCAAAAGTTGTTACTTCTTCCATACATTTAAGTACTACATCTTCTATCTGATGCGTTCCTAGATTATATTTTGAAGTAAAGATATGGACCGACTTTGTATCAAAGGCTTCTATATCTCTAATAAGAGCATATATCTCACCCAATAAACCCTCGTCTTTTAGTAAAGCATTTGTTACTTCATCTGAAATATTTAAATCTGCTAATATCCTTTCTAACTTAACACTAAAGAGCGTATCTATAAGTGACAAAACACCTACAAAATAAGCTTCTCCCAAAGCATTGCTCTTTACATCAGGGTTTACAGCTTTCAAGATATTTTCCATTAATTCAGTTCTATTTTTTACCATCAGCATTAAAGGAGAATGTTTAGATGTTCTGCTTACTGATTTTGAGTAAATCATTAACATTAGCCATTGAGCAAGAGGCTGTCTTCCAACTAAAGTTAAGATGTGATGGACAGAAGATATCCTATTTCTAAAATGAAATGCGCAAGAGTTCATATAACGCAATAACTGTACAGTTATCTCGTAGTTGTTCTCAAACTCAGATGTAATCTCATCTATATTTGTATCATTTATCAGAAGATTATAAAGTTTTAGGACATTTAATTGAGAAGGTTCATACTTTGCATTCTCTACAATGTTTGGTTTTGCAAAAAAGTAACCTTGAAACATGTCACATCCAATCTCTTTTGCTAATATATAGTGTGCATTATCTTCTATTTTAGAACCGACTACTTTGATATTGTGAGCTTTCATCTCACTGATCATAGCTTTCATCTCAAAGTCAATATCTTTATCTACATTTATTTTTATGTAAGAGAGTTCTTTATATACTTTTGAATACTCTTTTAAAGTATCTGAGTCTAAAGAAATATCATTGATAGCAAGTACATAATCTTTGGCATGAAGCTGTTGCAGTCTCTCAACTACTCTCTCGCTCATCTCTACATCTTCAAAAAGTGAAAATATAAAAAACTCTTTTGGTATCGAGAAGATAATATCATGAAGTAAAAACTTTTCATCAACTTTAACAAATGCTCTACGATTACCAAGTAAAGTGCTTGTTCCGAACTTGTTTAAAATATTGCTTATCACAGATGCACTGGCAAAACGGTCATTGCTTATATGACTGGCCTTAGCACTGTCTCTATATAAAATCTCATAAGCAACAAGATCACCTTTAGAATCAAGAATTGGTTGGCGCCCTAAATATACATTTTCCATTGCAATCCTTTTTATTTAATCAGGTATATTGTAACGAAAAAAAGTCTCTCAAAAGTTAGATTGTGTGTTTTAGTTGATACATCATGATAGACGCTGCAACACTCACGTTAAAACTCTTAACACCATCAGCCATTTCTATACTCAAAACTTCATCACATAGACTAAGAACTTCCGCGGATATTCCCTTGCCCTCATGTCCCATTAAAAGAACCCATTTTTTAGGAGATTTTACCTGTGATAAAAGTGTCGCATCTGGAGTTACCTCAGCTGCGTATATCATATATCCATCTTTTTTAAGCTCTTGTATTGTCTGGGATATATCTCCATAGATATGTACTTTTAATTTGCTAACATAGCCCATAGAGACTCGTAAAGCGCGCCTTCCATAAGGATGTGGTGATTGGCGAGGTAGAAGATAAGAGTCTACTCCAAGGGCAGCTGCACTTCTTGCAATAGAGCCGACATTTTCAGTTGATGTTATAGCATCTAGCATCAGGATATTATTTCCTAAAGAATCTAGTGGTGTCTCATCAGGACGTGTACCATGCATCATGCAGTTATGATGAATTTTATGTCCGACAATGCCCTGCATCTCTTCTTTGCCTACAAGAAAAAGTTTCTCTATTTTTTTTGAGTTTATCAGCTCTGAAAATTCATCATAATACTCTTTTGTAGCCAAGATACTTTTCACTTTTATCTCACTGCCTAAAAGCATATTTACAACTTTTGGACTATCAGCGATAAAGCTATTGTCCTCTGTAAAAGCATTATCTCTGAGCTTCTTATAAATCTCTAGTTCCGGTATATTTATGTCATCAATTATCGTGTATTTCATATTTGGTATAATATCATAGATTCAAAGGAGTTAATATGAAGTACTCACCGTCTTTTCGCATCTGGCACTGGTTAAATACTATCGTAGTCTTGGGACTGCTGGGAACTGTGTTTTTACGTAAAACATTTTTGAGTTGGCGAACTAACTCTGAAATACTTATGAACAAACTTCTTGAGATGGATATTGAGATAACAGCCACACAGGCAAAAGTCCTGGCAAAAGCTGTTCGTGCAGGAATGTGGGAGTGGCATATTATATTAGGTTATGCCCTAGCCTTTTTGCTTATCTATAGAGTCTATCTCTTTTTTACTTTTAAGAGAACGAAAAAAAGTTTTAGCTCCTTGTCAACACATAAAAAAGCAGTGAGAGCTTCTTACTATCTTATCTATGCAACTCTTACCTTCATGGCTGTTAGTGGGCTTATTATTCACTTCTACCAAGATTTAGGGCTTCTAAAGGATACTGCTCACGATATAAAAGAGATTCATGAGCTTGTTTTTAACATTATCATGATTTTTGTACCGCTTCATATAGCGGGTGTTATCATTGCTGAAAACAGAGACCAAAAAGGCATAATTTCGACAATGATAAATGGAGAAAAATAATTTTTATGAAAATATTAATACTATCAATAATAGCAACATTTTTACTGGCAGACTCAAAACTTATTGATGGACTAGAGAGAGCTTCAGCCGAGCATAAAAGAGATGCTTGTGCCTTAGCTAAAAAAGAAGCTAAGAAGAACTACGACGTAAAAGAGATGAATGCAGGTTGCAACTGTGAGATCTCAGATGCCAGAGAATGGATGTGTTTTGTAAAGTTCAAGCATCTGAGTAAAGAGAACTAAACTTTATCTATTCTAAACCAGCCGGCTATAGAGTATCTTTTCTTTTTAGCCGCTAGTACTTCATGTGGAAATTTCTCACTCAAAAACACAACTAGAGTATTCGCTTTTGGAGGCACTTTTTTCAGAAAGTTATTGTGCTCGTCATATATGACTAATTCTCCGCCGTCTCCCTCTCTCCATCCTTCATTTAGATAATAGACAGTTGTTACAACGCGATTTACAGAGTTTTTAAAAGCATCTACATGAGTCTCATAGAAATCTCCATTGTTATAGATGGAATAGTGACTCTCATAATATGTTAAAACCAAAAATAGTGTTTTGTTTAGATAATCTTTTAAGCCATCAGTAAAAGCCAAAAACTCACTTCGTACAGAGCCGTCATCGTCCAACCAATGGATTCTATCTCTTCTTCTGTTTGTATCTATATGCAAAGTGGGAGAACTTGAGATACCAGCCCTTTTAAACTTGGTCTCAATTTTCGCATCTTGTAAAAGTGAATGTGAGAGATTTTGGTTAATAGCATTTTCAATCACTATATACCCATCATCGACTAAAGCGTCTGTTATTTTAGAATATATAGACTGGTTCATATGCGTACCTAATATTAATAGCGCATTGTAATCAGTTTTATTGTTTTTTGAGTATTGAGATGCAGTTTTATTGATAATACTTTCTAAATTGATAAAAAGTATTCTATTTAACACTCAAAATGAGTGTTAAATAGGAAGAACGCGGATGTTTTTGGAAAGTTTCTCTTTAAGAGTTGATTCGATTGCATAAAGTGTACCAGTTGAAGAAGAAGCACAGCCATTACAAGCACCTAAGTAACGGATATAAATATCAATATACTCATCACCTGCTTTAATGTCGATAACTTCCATATCTCCACCATCCATAACTAGGAACTGGCGAACACTCTCATCGATTACAGCATCTACCGCTTTGATTTGTTGAACTAAAGTCATGCTAGCGAAATCTCCAGATGCACCTGCATCAGCAGCAGCTTTCATCTTCTCTTCGTCCATTTCTTTACGAGTATCAGCCAAGATATCTACTAAGTACCACTCTCTAGCCTCGTGTCCACCAGGCTTAATACAGCTCTTACAAAAACCGCCGGCTTTTGTATAGTCTGTAATCTGCTCTACTGTTTTAAGGTCATTAAGACGAATAACCTCTCTAAGAGTATTTAGACTGACACGAGCACATTCACAAACAATGATTTCTTCTTCAAAACTTTCAGCATCTACGCCCATGTAAAGACCCGCTGCTTTTTTAATAACATCATAAGCCATAACTGAACAGTGCATTTTTTGAGGTGGAACAGCCGGAGTCTCAGGGTCATCACGAAGAGCCATCTCAACATCAATATTTGTAATCTTTACAGCTTCTTGCACTGTTTTACCAATACAAAGTTCAGTCATAACATCAGAAGATGCTATAGCTGTACCACAGCCAAAAGATTTAAACTTTGAATTTACAATCTTATCATTGCTTGGGTCAATCTCCCAATATAAACGTACTGCATCTCCACAAGACTCTGCACCAAAGTCAGCAACAATCAGTTTGTGACCACGCTCTTCTGCCTCTGCCTCAAAGATTTCACCTTGGTGTTGAGGGTTGTTCATAAGAGTTGTTACTTTATTCGAATACGCATCCCATAATGATGCGCCTAACATATCTGCTTTTGCCATAATATTTTCCTATATTTTATTTTCTAGTGGTGATGAAGTTCGCATTCTTGAACTTCTCCGCCCTTTGTTGGTTGTTGAATCGCAAATGAACTTGAAATAGCTCTAAGTCTTTCAACTGCACCTTTAAAATGACTGATAGTATAATCAACCTCAGCATCTGTGGTAAAACGACTAAGACTTAGTCTGATACCAGTATGAGCTAGCTCGTTATCAGCGCCGATAGCAAGCATTACAGTATTTGCTTCAAGGTCTTCACTTGCACAAGCTGAACCAGTAGATGCACCGATTTGTCCATTGTTTAAGTCCCAAAGCATACCTTCACCCTCAACACCTCTAATAGATATCAAGATAGTATTTGGTGTACGATTTTCTCTGTCACCTACAACAAATGTATCACTAAGCTCTAAGATAGCATCTTCTAAACGATCTCTTTTTTCTCTGATTTTTTTACCAGTCTCTTCGATGTTTGAAGTAGCAAGCTCCATAGCTTTACCCATACCAACAATAAAAGGAACGTTTAATGTACCTGAACGGCGACCACCCATATGCTCACCGCCATGCAGTAGCGGAGTAAGTTTTTGAGAATCTTTAATATAAAGAGCTCCTATACCTTTAGGACCATGAAATTTATGAGCAGACATTGAAACGAAGTCAACATGTACAGCTTGTAAATCAACAGGGATCTTACCGATAGCCTGTACTCCGTCTGAGTGAAAAAGAACACCTTTTTCTTTACAGATATCACCAATCTCTTTAATAGGAAAAATCATTCCTGTCTCATTTGAAGCCCACATGATTGAGACTAAAGCTGTTTTATCTGTTATGAAACTTCTAACAGTATGTGCCTCAACTATACCCTGATCATTTACGGGAAGGTATGTTACTTTAGCACCTTGTTCTTCTAAAAACTTACAAGTAGAAAGGATTGATGGATGCTCAACCTCAGTTGTTACTATGTGGTTTTTGTCTCCATTTACAACAAGATCTGTAAATACAGATTGAAGTACCCAGTTATTTGATTCTGTTGCACAAGATGTGAATACTATATCGTCATTATCACTTGCGTTTAACGCTGTGTATACTTGATCGATTGCTTTACTTAAAGCAGGATGCGATGCCGTACCAAATTTATGTAGTGAGTTAGGATTTCCGTATAGCTCACTAAAAAATGGTTGCATTGCTTCTACAACTAAGGGGTCTACCATTGTTGTAGCGTTATTGTCTAAATAAACTTGCATGTTTTACCTCATGAAATAGGATTATTTTTAATTAAGACAAAATTTGTCTTCTTTTACTTTTGACATGATAATAGGTTTGTTATTACGATATGCTTAAACGAAACTGACTTACTGCATTATTTAAGGTATAATTCCATTTAAAGGTTTAACATGTGTAATTTTAACAAACAAAATGATGATACAAAAGAGTTGCTTCACCTACTTATGAAGAAGGTTGCTGATAGTGTTGGCGGAGCAAACTTCCTGCTAGCACTTATTGAAGAGATGAAAAAGCAAAAGCCCAATGCTCTTATGTATAAGCATGCAAAGATTCAGTCTGAGCAACTTACCATCTCATGGAATAAGATAGTTTTTAAAGATAAACTGGAGATTTTGGAGGAAGTTTTACACTCTCACAAGAGTTCAGAAGGTCAAGATTTCAATATTTTAGAAAGTGACAGTGCTAAAAAAAGTAAAAAAATCCTAAATATGGTTAAAGCCTTGGCACCAATAACTTTTGTGGTAACTCCAAAAGATGTTGAGAATGGTGGAGGTTTTGATTTTAAAGTTTTTGAATCTATAGAAGATGATAATGTTAAGATCAACCCTATTTTCGTAGCAATGTTCTTTTGTTCTACAGACTTTACAAAAAGAGCTTTAAAATATAACTCTTAACAACTTTAACTCAGGAAGCAACTAAGCTAGATTATAAACTTTAACACAGTTTCTTCCTGCATCTTTAGCCATATATAATGCTCTGTCAGAATGTTCCATAACTTCATTTATATCATCATCTCTTGAACCAAAACTAATACCTGCTGAAATCGTGATCTTTTGCTCTTTACACTCAAATGACCTTCTCTCTATGCTATCTCTAATCTGTTCTACTTTACTTAAAGCATCTTGTTTAAAAATATCGCAAAAGATAATCACAAATTCTTCTCCACCGTAACGGCAAAGTGTATCGCCTGGTCTTATGAGGGATTGAAGGCTAAGTGCGAGACTTTTTAGTATGCAGTCTCCAGTAGAGTGACCAAGAGTGTCATTTACCAGTTTAAATCTGTCTATATCTATAAAGACAACGGCAAAGTTTGAATCATCTTTACGAATAGATGTAAACTTTTCTAAAAAATCATTTAGATAGTGACGGTTGTTTAATCCTGTCAAAGCATCTGTAAATGCATAAGTAACTGCTTTAGAATTTACTCTCATAATCTCTTTTTCGATAAACAGGTACAAAATAGCTATAATAAAAATGGCTGATGAGACGGAAAAAAACAACTCTTTAAAAATAAGACTGTATATCAAAGAGATGTCTGAAACATCATAATGTAGGAGTAAAACACGCATAACAGATAGAACAATCAAAGCAGAGATTACTATAAAGATTATTTTATAGATTAAACGTTTTTTCTCTTGATGGCTTATCATCTACCTAGTCTTTAATCTTTTGCATCTGATATATCTGTATCTTTTTGTTTGCTACTTCATTAAGTATAACACTTGGACTTACACCTAAAAACTTTTTAAATACAGCATTCATATGGGAGTTATCACTATAGAGATATTCTAACTCTTTAAAAGTACACTCATCCTCAATATATGCAAGAGCTGTTCTACAAAACTTAGACACAAATATAAAATTCTTTGGAGTCAGACCGACAACCTTTTTGAACTGCCTCTCCATAGTACTTCTACTACATCCAAACTCTTTAGTAAGATTTTCAACCGTTACTTCAAAACGATAAGAATTTACTATCTTATCTATAACATCATATACTGTTAGATGCGGACTATTTTGTTCGCTATATATTGATTTTAATGAACTGTTTAAATAGTTCAGCTCAGCATCTATACTATCATGGGTGTACAGATCTTTAAAGTACTCCTCAATTATTTCTGGTTCAAGCTCTTCATAACTACTGTTTAAAGCAGATGCTTCTTTATTGAACAACTTATAGTAACCAATAGGTGTCAGCTCTGCCAATATAACTGGAAATGTGATATCTTCAGAGATATTTTCATTACTAAATATAAACTTTTCTACCTTATTTGTTTTAACGCTTACTGAGTAATTTTTTGGGATTGAAAATTTATCATCTTCAGTATATATCTTCGTGTATCCCTCTATTCCCCTGTTAAAAACTATAAAGTTGCACCCGTTTGGAAGAAAGAGCAAGCTCTCTACTCCTTCAAGTGAATTTATAACAACATACTGTCTAACTATACTTTCTAGCTCTTGTGATGGAGGAAAAATATCATAAATCATTTAATTATAACCGTTAATTTGTATTTGGTACATTGTACTCAATTATTATAGTTTTAAGTTGTGTTAAATCGTCAATAAACTTAGTTTCACTGCAATTTTAAATCAGAAATGGTATAATCGCGAAATTATTACTTATTATAAAGGTTCATTATGGCTCAAACTATAACAGAGAAAATATTTTCAGAGCATGTTGGAAGAGAAGTTTTCGCTGGAGAAATCATCCGCTCAAACATAGATATGGTTATTGGAAATGACATTACTACTCCTATTTCAATCAGCGCTTTTAATCTTAGCGGTGCAGAGAAACTTGCTAATCCAGATGGATTTTCTATCGTTCTTGATCACTTTATCCCTGCAAAAGATATAGCATCTGCAAACCAGGCTAGAATCAGCCGTGATTTTGCCAAAAAACATAAACTAAAAAACTTTTTTGATGAAAAAGATATGGGAATCGAGCACGCTCTTTTACCGGAAAAAGGTCTTGTTGTTCCTGGAGATGTAATCATCGGTGCGGATTCACACACTTGTACACATGGTGCTCTTGGAGCATTCTCAACTGGAATGGGCTCAACTGACTTGGCATTTGCAATGATCAGTGGTGGAAACTGGTTTAAAGTCCCTGAGTCAATCAAAGTAAACCTTAGTGGAAAACCTGGAAAATATACAACCGGTAAAGATATCATCTTGGAAATCATTCGTATGATCGGTGTTGATGGTGCTCTTTATAAGACTCTAGAGTTTACAGGTAGCACAATAGAGCACTTAAACATGGATGACAGATTCTCCATGTGTAACATGGCTATTGAAGCTGGAGCTAAGAGTGGAATAGTTGCTTACGATGAGATTACTGCAGAATTTTTAGCAGATAAAGATCTTGCTCGTGAGCCTAGGATTCATTACTCAGATGCAGATGCGTCTTATGTTCAGGTTCTTGATATTAATGTTGCTGAACTTGAGCCGGTAATTGCTTACCCTTTCTTACCGTCAAACGGTCATTCAATCACTCAAGCAGTAAGTGATAAGATCAAAATCGATCAAGCGTTTATCGGTAGTTGTACAAATGGTCGCTTAGGTGACCTTAAGACTGCAGCTGAGATATTAAAAGGTAAAAAAGTTCACGAGGATGTTCGTCTAATCGTAACACCTGGAACTCAAAAAATTCTAAAAGAAGCCTACAGACTTGGCTATATGGATATCATCATAGATGCCGGTGGAGTTGTTTCAAACCCTACTTGTGGAGCATGTCTTGGCGGATATATGGGAATCTTAGGCGATAATGAAGTTGCCGTTTCTACAACTAACCGTAACTTTGTAGGTCGTATGGGTTCAAGAAGTTCGAAAGTATATTTAGCAAATTCTGCTGTTGCAGCGATCTCTGCTATTACAGGTTATATAACAGACCCAAGATAGAAAATAATAAAAAGTCACTATTTGCTCACTAGTTTGTAGTATACTTGTAAGATATATTTTAAAGGATAACAGATGAAAAGACTTCTTCTTATACCGGCGCTTTTGCTAGGTTCTGTGGCAATGGCTACAGGTTACAACTATGAGATCACTCCTCTTATCGGCTACAATGTAGCTGAGGGTAATACTGACTTGGACAACTATACGACTTTTGGTGCTGAGTTTCAATATAATGGTTTAGATTCTGTAATCAAACCTGAACTTTCTCTTCTTTACTCAAAAGCTGATTATAATACTAATAAACTACCAAGCGGAACTGATACAGAAGTATGGCGTTTTGCATTAAACGGTGTTTATGAGTATGACAAAGTAGGAGCTGTAATCCCTCTTGCTAAAGCCGGTCTTGGTTACGAGAGTATGAATGACGGTAGTTACACATCTAACACAGGGAATGCAGATAGCGCATTTATAGATGCTGGTATAGGTGCTAAAATTCCTTTTAACGACATGATAGCTCTAAAACTTGAAGCTGTTTATATGCTGAAGTACAATGACAACAGATATGACAACAACTTAGCTGTTCTAGCTGGTCTCAACATCGCATTTGGTGAGAAAGCTCAAAAAGCTGCACCGGTTAAAGAAGAGCCTGTAGTTGTTGCTGCAGCAGTCGTAGTGGATGGCGACGATGACAAAGATGGTGTATTAAACTCTGCAGACAAGTGTCCAACTACTCCTGCTGGTTCGAGAGTTGATGTTAAGGGATGTTTTTTAGATGGTGATGATGACAACGACGGTGTCTTAAACGCTTCAGATTCTTGTTTAGCCTCTGCTCCTGGTGAGAAAGTTGATGCTTCTGGATGTAAAGTTGATACTGATGATGACAAAGACGGTGTTTTAAATTCTAAAGACATCTGTCCTAACACTCCGCTAGGTGATGCGGTAAACAGTGATGGTTGTCCTGCTAAAGTAACTCTTCATGTTAAGTTTGAAAACAACTCTGATGTTGTAAACCAAGAGTCATATGATATTATTGGAAAATATGCAGATTTTTTAAATAACTATAGCTCGTATAGCGCTAAAATCATTGGTTATACAGATAGCAGAGGAAGTACAGACTACAATCAAAAGCTATCTGAAAAAAGAGCTAATGCAATTAAAAGTATGCTACTTAAAAAAGGTGTACCTGCTGAGAGACTATCTTCTGTTGGTATGGGTGAAAGCAACCCTGTTGCAGACAACGCAACAAAAGAAGGTCGTGCACAAAACAGACGTATCGAAGCTGAGTTAACTAAAAACTAAATGCTGGATATTCCATGTGTCATCTTCGCAGGTGGTAAAAGTAGCAGAATGGGAGAGGATAAATCTCTTCTTCCATTTGCCGGCTTTGACACACTCACTGAATTTCAACTCTCTCGTTTAAATAAAATCTTCAAAACAGTATATATATCATGTAAAGAAAAAAACAAATTTAATTTTCAAGCAAACTTTATTGAAGATATTAAGACTACACAAACTTTCGCTCCGACTGCAGGATTTGTCGCTATATACAAAGAATTAGAAGAAGATTCATTTTTTGCTCTTAGCGTAGATGCTCCTTTTGTAGGTGAAAATGAGATAAAAAAAATCATAGATGCAGATACAAAAGACTTAGATGCGACTATAGCAAAAACAGAGTTCGGAATTCAACCGATGTGTGGCATCTATCATCGTTCTCTCCAAAACAAGTTTGAGCAGATGCTTCAAACTGACACCCATAAACTCGGATTTTTATTAAAAAACTCTAACACTAGGTTTGTAGACTTTGATGATGAGAAGCCATTTTTAAACCTCAATCATCCTCATGAATATAAAGAAGCACTAAGCCTAATCTAACAATGTATTCCTATCGTAATATAAATTAAATACAATATGTAAAAACAAAGGATGTGCAATGCGCTACTTTTCTAAAGTAAAACTCAAGCAAGAAGTTTTTAGTCTTATCTATGGAAAAGGAAGAGTTGTTTTTGCTCTACCTAAAGAGCATAGACTCGACGGTTTTTACGTGTTTGCAGTAGAATATAACAATAACCAAAAAGTACACTACACTATAGATGGCGTACCTAATTGGACTCATCTGGACGGAGGCTGTCAAACTGTTTTTTACCTGCAAGACATAGATTTAAGTGATATTGACATCCAACCTCCTCACAAAGTTCCTTCAGAAAAACAAATATTAAAATATAAAGAAAAAGGAACACTGGAGATACAGTGTCCTTCTGGTATCTGGAGAAATGTAGATGAATGCCCGGAAGAACTTATGAAAAAGGCTTTTAAAAAATCTAGATACTACCTCTTTAGAAAACAAAAAGACAATCATTAAAAGAGCTTACTTACTTCTGCTATAATAATAAAAATACAATTTAAAGAATAGCAATGAACTTAACTCACCTAGATGAAAATCAAAGACCAAAAATGGTCGATGTGTCTGACAAAAATCAAACAACAAGAGTTGCCGTAGCTTCTGGAATCATAGAGATGAGCCAAGATGCTTACGATGCAATAGTAAGTGAAAAGACTAAAAAAGGCCCTGTTTTACAAACTGCCGTAATCGCAGCTATTATGGGTGTTAAAAAAACAAGTGACCTTATCCCTATGTGTCATCCTCTAAACCTCAGCGGAATCAACTGTGACGTTGAAGAGTTAGCTGAGCTTCCAGGTTTTAAACTGACTGTTACTGCAAAACTTACGGGACAGACTGGTGTTGAGATGGAAGCTTTAACTGGAACAAGCATAGGTCTTTTAACAATTTATGATATGGTTAAAGCAATAGACAAAGGCATGATTATCAGAAACGTACAGCTAGAAGAAAAATCAGGAGGCAAGAGTGGAGATTTTAAACGATAGAACTGATAAACTAGAGCTTACATACCCATGTTCTTGGTCTTATAAGCTGATTGCAGGCGAAAAAGAAGCCTTAGAAAAAGCAATACATGATGTTATTGTTGAGAGAGAGCACAAACTAACTCACTCTAAAAACTCTAAGGGTGGCAAGTATGTTAGTATGAATTTAGATCTTCTTGTTCACAATGAAGATGACAGAAACTTTATATATGAAGCTCTAAAGGCTCATCAAAACATCAAAATGGTATTATAGGAAATTATCTTTAGTCGTCTCAAAACAAAGGAACCGCTTTTGCAAAGCAAAATGTTTCTTTAGACGGCGCAAGCGAAGATAAAGGGACATTGTTCCTTTATCGGACTAACTAAATGAAGGTTCCCTTCATTTTATGAAATAAAATTAAGGAATAGTGATGGATTTAGAAAAACTACAAATTGACATAGATAACTCGTATAACCGTAGATTTAAAAGTGTTGATAAAAGAGTAACTCATGCTATGGATCATTTAAGTGATGAGCTAAATATTCAAATAAATGAATTAAATCTAAATGAGATTAAAACTATTGCAACAACTATTTTAGATATAGAAACCCAAACTCTCAAGAGTGATGTAGAATCTCTTTTGGCACAAAAAGAACTTATTGAGAGAAGTTTAGAAAAGAAGTCTGAAGAACTTCAGGAATCCAAATATAGTGTGTTTAATGCTATGGAGACTAAGCTGGAGAATCAACAAGATGCCCTCTCTAAACTTCATCAGGTTAAATTACAGTCTATAGATCTGTATGATTTCTTAAGTGAGACAGTAGAATCAGCTATTATTACCGCTCTTGAAAAAGACAAAGACGGTGATATAAGAGAGACTACCCAAGAGGTTATAAAAGACATTACTTTTGAAGCTATAAAAGAGGGTTCGCTAAACACTATCAGAATCAGAAAGATACTATCTACAATCTTACACTCAGCGGTAGATATTGCAGAAGCTACTCCTACAAAAGCTGATGATATTTTAAATGCAACTCTTCACGGGATGAGAAGCGGTCTTATACGCTCTATAGACAGATTTAAAAAACGTTTAGCTTATATGCCTGTTGAAGCAAAGCATATTCTTATAGAAGATTATGACACCATTATGGAAGACTTGAATCAGACTGATACTCTTTTCTCTCAAGTTGTTCAGACTCAGGCTAGTGAGAATACACAAGAGATAAGAAAGCTGCTTCTGGATATAAACAAAAATATGCACTACGATTTAGAAGAGTTAGTTCATATCTCTAAAGAGACTGCTGATGTTATGAGAGAAAGATTCTCTTCATTCGCAAAAACAGCTGTTAAGAAAGCCGATACGGCTCTAAAATCTGAAGCGGCACAAGAAGCTAAGCGAATGGGTAAACAAGCTTGGGGAGTAGCTAAAACAGCTCTGGGAAGTGCTATTAAAACTGCTAAGGGAGCAATAGACAATAAAGAGAAGTAAAGTCTCTTTATTCTATCTCTTCACAAGGTTTCGAGAAAAGATAACCTTGTGAAAAATCTACACCTAACTCTACTAGTAGATTATAAACATTCTCCGTCTCTACAAACTCAGCAATTGTTTTAATATTCATATTTTTTGCAAAGAGCAAAATACTCTCAACTGTAATTCTTTGAGTTATATCTTTATCAATATTATCTACTAAAGAACCATCTATTTTTATATAGTCAATATTTAGCTTAGCCAAATAACTGAAGTTAGAGTAACCTGTACCAAAATCATCGATTGCTATTTTACAACCATATTTTTTAACTTCTTTGATAAAAAGGTCTAGCTCATTAAAGTTTTCTATACCTTCTGACTCAACAATCTCTAATACAACTCTATTGCCACACTTATACGTTTTAAGATTATCTACAAGTATCTTTATTATCTCAGCGGAGAGTATATCTTGAAGACAGAGGTTAATCGAAAAATCATACTCAAGTTTTGAGAATTTCTTAAATGTTTTCTCAATCATAAGAATAGTTAACCTGTCATAGAGTTTAGCTTTTTTCGCATGTTCTAAAAAGAAATATGGGGATATAATAGAATCATCCCTCTGCTTTAGTCTGATAAGTGCTTCATATTTTACGATTTTCTTAGTTTTATTATCTACTATACCTTGATAAAACGGTAAAAATCTGTCCTCTTTAATTCCTAGTTTAATAGTATCTATAACTTCAATATTATTTTTTGTTTGCGTCTGTAAATATTCACTTTCATCGTAAATTACTATTTTCTTATGACTTTGCTTACTCTCTTTAATAGCAATATGAGAGAGTTTATATGCATCTTGTTTTTTTCCGGATGATATACCACAAGATATGATTGGTGCAATATTATATCCGTCTATTTCCAGATTAGTATTTTCTATGCGGTCTATCAACCCTTCTATATCAACTTTAATATCACCAGAAAGTTCGCTATTTGAATATAATACTGCAAACTCATCACTACTCAACCTATACGCTTTTGCATCTTTAGTTATAATATTTTTAATGATTTCAGCTATTTCTTGAAGAACTTTATCTCCAATCTCATAACCGAAATAATCATTGATATCTGAGAATCTGTCTATATTAATAAGAGCTAGTGTGCTTTTTTCACTAGTTAGTGCCAACTCTCTAAGTAGAGCCCCCCTATTTTGTAACCCTGTCAATTCATCTGTAAATTGTTTTTTGATGATTTTATCTTTTTCTATTAGCTCCGTAACATCTGTTCTAGCTGCGATATACTCAACAATCTCGCCATCATCATCTAAGATAGGCATGATTACTGACTTAACATAGTAGATATAACCCTCTTTAGAGATATTTTTGATTGTACCTCGCCATATCTGCTTATTTCTAATTGTCTCCCACATATCTTTAAATATATTCAGATCGTTCTCATCATGCTTTACAACATTATGTCTCTGACCAATCAACTCTGCTCTGGTATAACCGGAGATAGTACAAAAAGCATCATTTACATATGTAATAACGCCCTTAGTATCTGTTTTTGAGACAATGGAACTCTCATCAAGTATAGTCTTATATTGGTTAAGTATGCTTATATTATCATCAAGCTCATCTTGAGATATGTTTACTAGATGCGTCAAAGATTTAAGCATTGTCTGTTTGTGTTCATGGTTAGCTATATCTTCATGCTCAGATATATTGTTTGTCTCAGAGAGAGACAGCGTAGTCGTTGTTATATTTAAAAGTTTATTATCTTCTTGTGAGTGAAAAAATTCCCCATACGTAAACATTCCAACTGTTGGAGCGACATCTTCTATAAGACCAAATTCATGATTTAGTTGTTCTTTTAAAAATAGGTCTCTAACGGAACATGAATAAATGTAAGTAGCCTCTACCGGTTTTTGTGCTATCTTTCTTTGGATTTTAGAAGCATTATTCAGTATCTCTTCTATATTTCCAATAGCAAACCTTACTATATCACCGTCATTAAAATGACCTGCAAATACAAAGCCATTATCTGGTGTTACAGCTACCATTGATCTTGCTATCATTACATCATTTTCAACTCGAACTAAAGGGAATTCTATTGCACTGGCCGGTAGATTTGAAATAACCTCTTCACCAAGGTAATGAGAAAAAATATCTTTTATAGGTATGTTATCTATCTCATATATAGTATTTTTATCTGATTTAGTAATCAGCATCTCTCTACCGATTGGCGTCCATTCAAGAGAGTACTGACTGGAGACATATAGATCATCACTATTGAGTGTTGCCAGCACTACTCCATCAAAGTATATTTTTTTATCTTTTATTATAAATGTTGTTCTAAACTCAAAGTTATCACCTGCATTGCCACCTGCCAGAGTCACTTTACTATTAACGGATGTAAAACCATTTAAAAAAGACTCGGAGTCACTTTTTAAAGCTTCACTAAATGCTATAACAGCTTTTGTATCACTTTTTATACATTCTTGAGCAGCTTTTACACCTGTATCAAAATTTGATTCTTCATAATAATATGTATTTATAATAGTGTTTTCAAAAATTGAGAATGATATTTGTATAGTGCTTCTTTGAATCTTCCCATTGACAATCTCGCCTGCAGTAGAAGCACCGATTATCTTAGCATGTGGAAGTTTATCTATTAGTAAATCTAAAATAGGTTGAAGTTTTGTAGTGTCTATTTCACCACTTAGAAGTTGTATCAGTAAGTTTGAATCTTTTAGTATATTAGCATCTATGAAAGCTTCTAAATCTATTATATCTTCATAATTATAATTTACTAATTTCATCTAACCACCAAAAATATCAAAATATAGACCTCATTATAGTATAAGATTCATATTATGACAAATTATGACAAAATATTGGAACTACATATCTTTAGCTAATGTAAAAACATGACTAAAGTCGACTCTGAAATCAGCACATCTATCACAGATTGGGTCTCCACCACGGTATGGATATGGACAGCGACACTCATGACACATTACCATCTCATAGTGAACCAACTCAGTTCCTCTATCATAAGCAAAATTTACCAAGTCTATACCACCGGTGGTTTTAATAGCATCTGTTTTACAAATATGATTACAGATGCCGCAAGAGATACAGTTACCTACATTAAAGTTGATTCCCTGCTTATCTGTTGTTTTCAATAATGCTTCTGTAGGACAAAAGTTAACACAATCTCCACAATTTGTACAATCTTTGAAACTGATCTCTTTATTTGCGAAGATGCCAAAATTAGTATCGTGAGTTGTTTTAGGCAACTTGGAAATGTTATCTCTAATAGCTTTTTTAAGATTTAAGAACTTCAAAGGAAGTCCAGTGAAACCTGAAGCTTTTTGATACTCTAATGTAATACCTATACTTTCTTGTTCATCTTCTTCCTGCACTGCTTCTTTTACTTTTGTAAAAGCAGCTTTAAAGAGTGCACGCTTAGCATTTTCATCTTCTGGCTTTTCTTCTTGGATGCTTATGCTGTACTCTGAATCACAAGCAGTTAAAAAATCCATAGTTTTTTTAATCTCTTCTCTAATAAATGATTCTATTTTACCATTTGTATTTAAAGAACACTCCTTGCAGTGAGCCATGTCGCAGATGGGACTTTCATTGCTTGTTAGAGCCATTGTTATATAGTGATGGGAATCAAATGAGCCTAGACAACTTGTAGTTTTTTTACATGAGAGAAGTTTGTCATCTTCCTCTTTGAAACTAGTTGTGTATGCATTTGGATCAAAACTCTTAATAGAAAGTGCTTCAGTCGGACAAGACCCAATACACGCAGCACACTCTATACACTCGCTTGAGAAGAGTGTTAACTTACTTCTAACTATATGAAAGGCTCTCTCAGGGCAAATATCAACACACAACTGACACTCGTTATGATAGTAGTCATTTCTAACACAGTTTGTGCCACTGTATGAGAACAGCTCTGAGTTTTGTACAAATGTCATACTACCCATCTACAGGCTCCATGAATGAACTACAGTACTCATAATCTGCTACAATAAACTCAGCCATAAAGTCACATATATCTCTGTAAAACGGTGTTATAGCCATACTCTTCATACCTATCATATATGGAACAGCCCAGAGAAAAAGATGTTCTTTTAAAAATTCAAATTGTGGAGCCTTTTCATCTCTAAATATAAGTGTTTGCATAAAAGCAAGTTCTATAGACAGGTGATCGGGTGCCATCAATTCTGTTTGATTCATGTTCAGCTCAAAACCGTGTTTGTAGTAAAAATTCATAACAGGATTTTGAAGTCCTACAAGTGTCTCATTTTTTGCATCTAGTACAAATGATTCAACAGCCTGAGTATTTATAACAAACATGGAAGAGAAGTCTTCATTTAGTGCATCCAGAATCTCTTCATCACTATTTTTATCAAAGAACTTAACTGTATCTTCTCCAAAAAGCTCTAGAAGATCTCTGTTTTGTCTTAAGTCGCTTATATATCTTTTATCAGCTGTATCAGCCATAGTTCTTGATAGAAATGCATAAATGTAGAGTCTGTACTCTTTATCCATAATTGTTCCTAGTTATTTTTATAATAGATTTTTATCATAATTTCGCTTATTTAAAGAGTTGGAAAAGAAGTTATTGTAAAAACCTCTTAAAGCCAAAAGGCTTTAAGATTATAAACATCCCTTGAAGAAAGACTTCTTAGGTGGTGGGGGAGCTTTGAACTCTGTAGCGTGTATTGTTTGTGTACTCTCATCGTATTTACCTATGATTGTTACATTATTACGATTTATACCGCCATCTAAATCAGCTATATTTAATTTAGAAATATCAATCTTGTAAGTTATACCGTCTTTGTGATTATATAAGACGATCTGAACATCTCCAAATACACCCGGAGCATTCTTTTTATAGCAGTCATCACTGCCACAAATGTAGTTTTGTAAATAACAGTCTTGAAATGCACCGGCTTCTACACATTTATCAGTACTCAAGAAACCTTCTTTTTCAATATCTACTAAAGTTATAGATGCAACTGGAGCTTCTTTTGCTACTGGAGCAGCAACTGCTGCCTCAGCTTTCTTCTGTGGAGCTGCTTCCTTTGAACTACATGCAGTAAACGCAAGCATAGCAGTTAAAATTAAAGAGATTAAAGTAAAATTTTTCATTATTCAGCCTCCGCTTTTAAAGTTTTCAGGTAAGCAATCATATTATCAAGATCAGCTTTTTCTAACCAACTGAAGTCAGTCATAGTAGATGTTCTCTTACCATTTTCTTCCACGTACCACATGAAGTTAGAGTGAGCGTTTCTATTATAACCAGGAACAACTACAGCCGAAGGATTAACAAGAGACTCTCTTAAATAATCGGTAGTTGCATAACCACCTATGTTAGTTAAAGATGGTCCCATTAAGTTTGGAGCATCTGTCGCTTCAAGTTGATGACAACCAGCACAACCATTGTTCGTAACAACTTCTTTACCCTTAACAGCATCTCCAATAACTTCACCATGCAGAGCAGATACCAATGCATCTCCTCCCTTTTTACCTTCCAGTTTCACTGCAGTCCAAGATGAAAGGAACTTAAGCCCATTACGGCCCATTTTCTCTCCATCCCAAACAGCAAATGCTACAGGAATAGCAGCAGCATCAAGATTTACATATTCATCTTTCATAGGACGAGAAAGCGTACCCATCCAACCTGTACCTTCGTAACCTAAACGAGCGTAAGATTTAGCACTACCGTCTTTGATCTCGGTCATTGAACGGAAACCTTCACTTACAAAGTTACGCTCATAATCACTATTACCTAAACGTTTAACTCTTGCGTTAAATTTTTCAAGATCTTTATTGAAAAGGTCAGTTTGATTAGGATTAACTTGATAACCTACGATACCATCTCCGTTTGGTTCATAAAGATCCTTAACACCTTTTTGTAAGTGGATTACAACAGGACGTCCATCAGAACCCATACCTATGTATGGAAGCTCAGCAGGATTAGAAAATTTTTCAGCAAATTGAACTGCAAAACCATCTGCAAATGAGTCAGTCTTGTATCCTTTTTGGATATTCAAAGTGCCATCCGGCCAACCAATAATAAATGCTATTTTAGAACCGTTATATACTGCACCAACTCTAGCATTTACAGCTTTATTATTTGCATTTAGCTCATTAGCTTTTTTGTCGTTAAACTTGATAGTTGTCTGTGGATATAGAGTTACAGTACTAAATTTAGCCTTACTCCAAACAGAAGATTTATGAGTAATTTTATCTAAGTTTGCATCAACTTTAACCGCAGTTACAGCAGAACTAGCCGCTACTGCAGAAACAGTAACAGCTGTTGCTAATAATATTTTAGCTAACTTTTTCATTAGTGATGTCCTCCTACAGGTGCATTACCACCATGAAAGAAATTCATTTCATGACCAGATTTAGTATATTTACCAGCCACATAACGATTATCCACAGGTGCTAAAGGATGTTGACCCTTATCTTTTGCAACTTGGCTGTAGTAGTTATTATCAAGACGAAACATATCTGAGTGTTGATATGCAATTAAGATATCCATTAACTCACTCTCTCCTGTCTCTTTACGTTTTTTCATTTCAGCTTTTAAAGTTTTAATAGCTCCATGAACTTCTGGACCAAACAGTTTTTCTAACTCTTCGATTGGAAGTCTTCCAGAACCCTCAATAATCTTACCTTGAGCATCAAACTTAACTGGTGATTCAGTTGGCGGTACATAGTAAACATTTGGTTGAGTACCATAGTCAGTTCTAAGACCGATAGCTACTTTATACTTGTTTACAAGTTTGTGTACTTGACCCTCTTCATCATCTAAGAAACCAACGAAACGGATACGACCAACACACTGTTGTGCACATGCTGGTGGAAGACCTTGTTCGATTCTTGGGAAACATAAAATACATTTCTCACTTTTTGAGATTTTTGGGTTAAAATAGATTTTTTTGTAAGGACATCCCGCAATACAGTAACGGTAACCTTGACAACGATCTAAATCAACTAAAACAACACCATCTTGCTCACGTTTAAATATTGCATCACGAGGACATGCACTTAGACAGCCTGGGTTTGTACAGTGATTACAAATACGAGGTAAGTAAAAGAAGTAGTTATCTTGTGGAAAAACACCAGCCCCCTCATCTTCATCCCAGTTTGGTCCCCATGTAGGTTCTACATTTGGCTCAAACGATGCCCCACCTTGTAATGCATCATAGTTGTAATCCCAAGGCACACCGTAGTCTGCTTCAAGATTAGGAATAATACCTGGTTGTAAATCACCGGCAGAGTCAAAACCACCGCCTAATTCCATCCAGTTTTTAGGGTAACCGGTACCCGGATACGTTTCAACATTGTTCCAGTACATATACTCACGACCATTACGGTTAGTCCATTGAGTTTTACATGCTACTGTACACGTTTGGCACCCGATACATTTGTTCAGGTCCATAACCATTGCTAATTGTCTTTTTGACATGTTATACCCTCGCCTTCTCATAGTTTACTGCACCATCATATGCATACTGATTACCATCCCATAGACCACCAAATTTTAGGTGACCCCAGCCATCTGCCATCTCTAGTAAGTTAAGAGATGTAGGTACAACTTCATTGTGCCCTTTGTTAAACTTATACATGTATGGTTCCCATCCATGTTCCATTACAAGACCATCAGCCGGTGCAGAAGAACTTAGTTTTGCCATTGCAAAGAACTCTCCAAGATTATTAAATACACGAATAGTATCTCCATCTTTAATATCTTTAGCGGCAGCTACAGCACGATTAAGCTGTATAGCTGGTACACCACGTTGTAAACGTAGAAGCGTACGAGAAGTTTTATAGTTAGAGTGGATTGACCATCTGGCATGAGGAGTCATAAGTACATATGGGTACTCTTTACGCTGTGGACGGATTCCTTCCATACCAGTATTTGTCATGGCACCCATTTTAATGTACATTTCATGGTCAACATAGAACGTTTGACGACCAGACATTGTGTGAAGTGGCTTATGCTTATATAAGTGATCTTCATTAGAGTTATATGGCTTATCTGAATATAGTGGAGACGTCTGTGCAGCTTTCTCATTTATCAATAAGAAACCACCCATTTTGTACATCTTCTCTATAGTCCAAGGCTGATACTGGTCACATTTTTCTAAAGCAGCTTCAACAGCCATTTTATCTGTACCAAGGTATACTTCACCCTCACCCTCTGACTCTTCATCAGTATTTGTATACTCTTTATGGAAGATAGTTAAATCATGAAAACCTGGCTTAGCATAACGAACATCATCTTTAACTTTTGCTTTAGCAATGTTTTGGGGACGATTTGCTATCTCTTCTAATTTCTTAGCCAGTAAAGTAAACATACTCCACTCATCCATAGCTTCACCAACATTTTTGATATTAGCAACAGGCTGAGCTAAGTTAGTAAAACGGTGATAACCCGGTGATGTACGTAGATCATATACCTCATAGTGAGATTTCGCCGGAAGCAATACATCTGCATACTGAGCAGCTTCACTCATTCTATAATCAACATATGCAAAGAAATCCATTCTTCCTAACCATGCTTTACGGTACTCATTACCTTTGTTGCGTCTAAAAGTAGAATCTGCAACGATTAGAGCAGTAGTCGGTAACCACCAAGGTTTGGCAACATTACCATGCTTACTTTCTGCATTAGCTTTACCATGTTTACCGGCTTCTAGCATCTCACTAAGTACAGTCATGTACTCTTTCTTACTCATACCGTTTTGTGCGCGTTTAACATCTTCATCTTCAAAATACTCATCGAATGTTTTCATTCCGTTTCCGTTCATGAACTCACCAACAAAACCAGAACCAAAACGAGGAGCATATTTACCAGAGAATCCTGATAATGCGCCAAGACCTGAAAGTTGGAACTCATTCTCAGTATTTAGGCCACCGTATGGTCCCATTCTACCTGTAAGACCACAGATTGAAGCAACATTCCAAATAGTCATCATACCATTGAAGTATTTGTTCAATGAGAAACCGGTAGTGATCTCTACAACTTTTGGTAAAGCAATATCTTTAGCTAGTTGAACAACAGTATCAGGGTGAACACCGGTAATCTCTTTAGTCGCTTCTGGAGAGAACTTAGCAGCTGAAGCTTTTAGCATCTCAAATACTGTAGTTACTTCACGCTCATGACCATGAACATCTTTTATAGTAAATGTACCCTCTAAAGCAGGTTTAACATCAGCAGGCAAACGAAGAGTACGCTCTTTATGACCCTCTGTTCCAGGCATTAAGAAAGGCTGTTTGGAAGTTTCGTTCATACAGTAGAATTGCTCATCCCATGCATGATGGTCTTCTTTATTTTCAGTATGCTCTAAATCATTGCGACGAATCATTTTTTTAGTTTTTGTGTCAACTAAGAATGAAAGGTCAGTATAGAGTTTAGCAAATTCCGGCTTATACATCTTCTGATCAAGGATTACATTGATAACGCTCATAGCCAAGATATTATCAGAACCTGCTTTGATAGGAATCCAAAGGTCAGCTGATTTAGCAGTCGCATTGAACTCAGGAGTAATTACAACAACTTTAGCGCCATTATATTTACCTTCCCATACGAAGTGAGCATCTGGTATACGAGAAACTGATGGATTTCCACCCCACATAACTGCAGTATCTACAGTATACATAAAGTCCCAAGTACAACCAAGGTTACCCTCACCGTAAGCGATAGCAGCACCGGAGAACATATCTCCCAGGTAAGATGATGGATAGATACGGTTAGCACCTAACTGAGTTGAGAAACGTAAAACTGAACCACGACGACCTTCAGTAAGAAGACCAGTACCGGCATGTACCATCAACTTATCTGGACCACGCTCGGGATCAGTCAGAGTATCGAAAATATTTTGACAGATTTTCTCAGCAGCTTCATCCCAAGATGCACGTTTCCATTTACCTTCACCACGCTCACCTGTGCGGATCATAGGATAAAGGATTCTATCTTTTTGATACATTACTTGTGAGTGTTGAACACCTTTGTTACAACCACGAGGGTTAAAGTCAGGTATTTTAGCATTGATAACTGGGTATCTTGCAGATTGGTTTTCACGAGTGATAACACCATTGTGTGACCAGACTTCCCAAGCACAGTTACCTTGACAGTTTACACAGTGGTATGCAAAACCGTGCTCTTCTTTTTTACCATAAGTAAAAGAGAACTCATTTCTATACATCTCTTCTGTATAGTTTGTGTTTGGATAATTACTTTTTCCATTTTCAACTGACATTGCTTCAGTTTTAGCGAAAAGGCTGCCTTGAGAAGCAACTAGTGCGGCAGTCATTCCTGAAACTTTCAGGAAATTTCTACGCTTATTATTCATAGTTTTTGTCATATTTAAACCTCTCCCTTATCTTTTTAGTGGTAAATTCATATCATTACCCCAAACATCCCAGCTACCGGTAAACACTTTAATATTTTTGTAACCTAGAAGTTTTAGAGCAGTAATATGCTCTGAACCACGACCCGCACCAACCATACAGTAAGCGTAGATAGTTTTATCTTTTGAAATTCCATATTTTGCATAAGCATCTTTTAAATCTTTTGCCGATTTGAAAGATTTCTTATTTTTCATATCTGAAATTTTACTCCACTCCATAAAAGTAGAACCTGGAATATGTCCTCCACGAGCTACATTATCCATTTTTCTCTCACCTATGATTTCAATCATTGAACGAGAATCAATAATTACATACTTAGAATCTTTACCATTTTTAAGTATATCTTCCATTGCATGCTTAACTTCATCTTTAGCTGCTATGTGCGTAAAATCAAGGTTATCTTTATTAATTTTATAAGTCTTAGCTTCAACATGTTCATCACCCTTGATTACAAGAAGATTTTTCTCTTGAGCTTTCATTTGAGCTTTGTACTCTTTTTGTTTAGCTTTACTCTTCTTTACAATTGCTGTTAACTCAGCAACTTGTGCTTCAGTAAGTTTTATCTTACCTTTTTTTGCTTCTTTTAACTTCTTAGCAGCCGGCTTAGCAGCTTTTTTGTCAGCTTTTGCTTTTTCTTTAATTTCATCATATATTATCTGTTCAGGATCAATTTTCATGATGGCAGCTCTACCACCATTTAAAACTTTCAGATTTTTATGTCCATAACTCTGAAAGAATGAATATACACCGGTTGCATTTGGCCCTTTAAAATCATCATAAGCGATTATCATAGTATCATTGGAAATACCTTTAGAACCTATATAAGCCTCTGCATCGTCTAAACAACGATAAAGTGGTGCACAATGCATTTCTCCTGTAATGTCAGAGTGATGTAAATGATGTGCATACATTTCAACAGAACCTTTTATATGTCCTAATTTATATACATCAGCATTATCTCCTGAAACAAACATTACATTTTCTTTGCCAATTAACTTTATTGCATCTTCAGCATCTATAAGAATGTTTTTGTCAACATACTCATCAGCAACCATTAAAGGTGTGAAAGTCAATGTTGCCGTTAAAGCTAATATTTTTAGCATTTTTCTCATACGTGCTCCTTAATTTTTGTTTTATACCGTGAATAACTCTCATAATTGTGATAAAAATTTACAAAAATGTGATATATTTTATGGAATTACATGGAAATTATATGCTTTGATATCTTATTTCCCAATTAAGGCACAAAATTGTCACTTTTTGCAAAAGGCACAATAAAGCAAACATTGTTATTTGTCAAATAAGCCTATATTATGAAAAGCGCTCTTTTTAGCTTAAATAATATCAACTATTTATTTATTTAAGTGGCTGTACGTATTTTAGAAAAAAATATGTTATCTTATTGGTTTCAATAGTTATATAAGTTTGCTATTTAGGGAGTATTTTAGTATTTATAGATTTTGTAAGAGATGCTGATTCTTTAAGAAGTTTGACATGAGTAATATTATTTTAATATACCTAAAACTTCTGATATTTATTTTTTTATAAAAACAGAAGTTTTACAGTTTATCCAGAGTTTGTATCCAATTTGTCGCTGTTACATTTCGTCACAACAAATTTTCAGCTTTTACTCAATATAGTGAATTTATATCGCTAAAAGTCTCCCTTAGCAGCCAAATCCATCATCTTATACATTGTATCTCTTACATGCTCAGCTTTTTTCATCATTTCAGGAGGTAGTGTATGCCCACCAAAAAGCATTAACTCCATTGCCATAGTTACAAGCCATCTATCACCTTTATCATCTTCAACTATGAGGATTCTACAAGGCATAAATGCGCCATATGCTACTGAGTAGTCAATAAATGTTTTAGCAATATTTGGAGCACAATAGTGAAGTATTCTGATGTACCTTTGTCTTTTACCTGCGTGGTCATACTCATCAGCCATTCTTGAATCACCAACTTGAAGCATATTTGCATCACCGGCTATACTTTTCATAGATTCAATAACGTCCTCAGTACTAACATCCGGATTTATTTTAACACGTCTTACCATTGCATCTGCAGATTTACCAGTAGTAAGTACAGCATCAAACATTGTCATATACGCACCCATAGCTTTAGGATCTAGTTTTGAGGCTTTACTTATTTTGTCACCTAAATCAAACTTAACAAATGCAACAAGCATACCTATAATTATAACAGCACCAATAATGCTTAAAATATTTTTTATAATATTCATTTTTTTCCTTAACTTAATTATCATAAAAACAGATAAACTGCTTTATATTCTCATTATAGAGAAGTAGGCTTTATCTGAGTTTTAAAGTAAAAGGGAACAGGAAATGAATAATTGCAAAAATTGGTAGTAAATCAAACAATAATAATCTATTAATATAAATAATATAAACAAAGAGTATTATTGTTTGTGATTATAGTAGTATTATAACTTCACTATATAATGTGATATAAAAAAAGTAATATTTTAAAAATAACACTCTTTATCACATTCTTTATGACTTTGTGTAAAAATGTAACTAAGTTATCACAAAAAAAAGAGTTGCTTTATTTCTTAAACATATCTGCATATAGAGCAGTTACCCAATCATAGATAGAGTTTGCATTAACCTCTCCATCTTTTAACCAGTCTTCACTACTGCTTGTTGAAGCAAAATTAAATGTTGAGTCCGTCTTGTTGTAAGCATATTGTGTGTATATATATATTGCTCTCTCGGGTGCTATAGAAACAGCAGAGAAACAAGTAGTAGTTGGAGACTCCCACTTTAATATTTTTGTTTTATTTATCTTTTGAGCTATTAATCTAGCTACATGGTGTCCTTCTGAATTAGAAGTATTTCCTGATTTAGAAAAGCCCATTGGTCTGGAGTCACCTGTAATAAATATATCTTTTTCGCCATTAACTTCATATGTAAGAGTGTTGATATCACCTTCTAGCATATTTTTAGCATCTTTTGCTATACCCACTCTCTCTAAAATCTTAGCACCTCTAACGTGCGGATAGAATGCAGCTTCTTCAAAACTGATTTCATCAAATTCTGTCTCGACTATTTTATTGTCTAGATCAATTTTTTTGATAACTGAGTTAGGTATATATTCAATATAATCACTATAAAGTTTTTCAAAAGCAGATTGAAAGCCGTCTTTTTTGATAGTTATAGCATTGTTTTCATCTAGTATTACAACCTTAGCTTTTAGCTTCTTCTGTTTAAAATAATCTGCGATAACACATGCTCTCTCATAAGGTCCAGGAAGACATCTATAGTTTCCACTTGGAACTGTTAGAATAAAATTTCCACCTTTGAAATTAAGAACTTTATTTCGTAGAGTAATGTGTTCAGACCCAGGTATAAAACCTGCCGGATACTCTTGTCTAAGTCTTGTCTCAAATGCTATATCATTTGTCCATCTAGAATAATCATAATCAATACCTGGTGCAAAAACTAAATAGTCAAAAGCAAGATCACCATCACTGGTCTCTAAAATGCGATTTTCTCTGTCTAGACCAATTGCAGTTGCATGAAAGTATGTATAGTTATTTTCTCTTGCAGCTTGAAGATAATCATGAGTTAAAAACTCTAACTCTATCTTATCTACCAGCCATAGATTACTAAGGGGACACGAAACAAACTCATGTCTCTGCTCAACTAATACAACATCTGCATTTGGAGCAAAAATTTTTGTATATTTTGCAATAGAGAGTCCAGACCACCCACCACCAACTACAACTACCCTAGGACCTTTTGCATCAGCTATAGGTGCTTTAAAAGTAGTTTTAGGCTTAATTATTTGTTCTGGTTTTAGGTTCTCCGCTTTGCTACATCCACTTATTGCAGCCGTTGCTGCAATAACGCCTGAAAATTGTAAAGCTTTTCTTCTTGATATAGCCATTTGGACACCCTCTCTTTAAATTATGTTTTGCTACTCTGTTACTTCGTTAATTACTTTTACCATGCGTTTTTGAGCATCTTCTAATACTTTTATTGATGGTTTGTCTTCAATATCTAAAGAACTTATCCAGTTATACACTGATGGATATGCCATTTCTACTACCGTAGAACCTTTTTCTTTATACATATATAATGTACAAGGAGCAAATGCACCAGCTTCTGGATGAGTTTTTGCTACTTCAAATATAACTGGTAATTTACAGATAGAATAAGCATCAAAAAAGTCATATTTATCATAACCAGCAGCACTAAATTCATCACCTAGTTTATTGTAACCTGCAATTACAAATCCAGCAGTTTCAAGTGAACCTTCAAGCTCAGTCTGAAAACCTTCTAACTCATCTTCAACATCATCACCTTGAGCTTCCATCTCACCAGTAAACGAAGTGATTAATTCACCCTTAGGTGTTGCTATTTTATATGATGTTTTTTCAAAATGACCATTCGGTAATGCTTTAGCTAGAGTATCACGAACTAGTTTACTGTACTCTATCATATGTTTGTTAGAAACAGGAATACCAGTAACCTTTGACATACCGTCAATTGCCAGAGATGAAATAGAGATATCATTTGAGCCTTTATTCATATATATTGACATACTAAGAGGTGCAAATAGTGCAGCTTTAGGAGACACTTTTACAAGCTCTAAAACTAAATCTTTTTTATAAAGAGTAAAAAGATGATACATCTTATGATTTGTTTTTTGAAACTTTGATTTAAATGCAACATTCATGTCATTGTTTCCAGAGATTGAAAATCCTGCATCTGCGAAAGCTTTCTCTATAGAAGCTCCTGTAATTTTACCTTTTGAGTTATCTGCTGTATATATCTGAATATCTTGTGCAGCATTAGCCGCAACTCCAGTCACTAGCATAAATGCTGCAACTAAACTTTTGATCATTGATTTCATTTTTTCCCTTTTTTAATGTTGTGAGTTTAAACTATCTATTTTAGAAGATAAATATTATCACCCTTGCGGATAGTTCCACTACTAATAACTTTTGCAAAAACACCTCTATCATTTTTAAGTAATTTTGGTAGTCTTGCATCTACTTTTGCTAAACTTTTACAAAGTGTACAATTTTGACTGATTTCCAGCTCTAGATCACCGATTGTCAGTCTAGCTCCTGGTCTTAAATGGTAAGGATTATAATCTATGAGTATGTTTTCCCCTAATGCACTATATGGTGCATCTATACCGTGACTAGCAGCTAGTTTATAACTCTCATATGAAGTTATTAAAACCGATCTTTGTATGTCTTTGTTGTAATATTTATCTTCTATAACACCCTTGTCATCAAGAGCCAACTCAGTTGTATTTACTCTACCGTTGTTTGTAGAATAAAATAGTTCTAAAATTTTTCCGGCTTGAACTAATGACATATAGTACTACTCTCTTATATTAAAATCTATCGTTAACAAAAACAAAGTTTTTTTGATTTTTTCATAAAGTAGCGTAAATTCAATCATACTTTCACGGTATGTACAGCATGTTATATGCAGAAAAATCAACATATCTTTATGTGATTTCTCTGCATTTTTAAGCTTGTATCTAGATTGACATGAAGCACTACTAATGCTTAGGATAGAGAGGACTAAAAAAGAATTCTAATCTGATATATAGATTATTCTTCTTCTTTTTCCTCTTCTTCCTCTTCATCATCATCGCCTTCATACATTTCTAGCTCTTCGTAAGATCTAAAAACATTACCTGGGCTTAGAAGATAATATAACTCTTTATTTCTAAATTCTTCAAGAGTTACATGTTTAGTAATAAAATCCGGATGTATCTCTTCTTCAATACCTTCAAGAACTCTATCTTTTAAAAGAGCAAAGTATTGAACAGCCTCATCAGCTGCTGTTTTGTCAGTTATAAAACCATGACCCGGAACTAAGTGGTTCCAATCTCTAGATTTAATAGCTTTAAGTGCCTTTAACTGGCCAACAACAATACCATCACGATTTGAAGTCACCCTACCGTTCATTACAACATCTGCAACAAGAACAACTTTATCCTCTGGAAGATATAAGAACCAGTCCTCTTCAGAGTGTGCATAACCAACTTTTACATACTCCATTTTAATACCATGAAGTGTAAGTTCTGTTGTTTCTTCAAAAGATTCATCAACTGATGCTAGTTTAGTTCCTCTAATAGCATTTTGGTAAAGAGCTCTAATCATTCTAGTTTGAGGTGGAATCTCTCTAGTATTTTCATTTGGCTTTCCAGTATGCTCATCATAACCAAGGTAATTTACATTAACAGACTTTGGACCATACACAACAGCACCTTGAGTCTCTTTATAGTAGTTGTTACCTAACCAGTGATCATCATGTTCATGACTTACAATAACTGTTTTAACAGGCAAATCAGCAATTTTCTTCATAGCTGCATGAGCTTGTTTAGCAAATATATAAGATGGTCCACTGTCCCATGCTATCCAACTATCATTACCTTTAATGTAACAACTATTAGACATATCACCTGCATTTTCTTTAGTTGGCATTTCCATCGCACCGAAAAAACACCATACTCTGTCACTAACTTGTACTGGCTTTAAGTTATAATCCCACTCTTTATTTGTACCTGTACGTGGTTCAACCCACTCATAAAGGATAAAGTTATCATCTGCATCAAGCTTATGCGGATCTGTGATTGTAACGCTTTTATTAAAGATAAATGGCATAGATACAACAAATAGCACTATCGATAATAAAATAATTATTTTAATTTTCATAAGTATCCTTATTTAATTTTTTGAGTACCCGTTTCCGTTTTTTCTTCGTTATCTATTGTAGTAAAAGTAATTTTGTCACCTTTTTTACCTTTAAACTTGAACTTAACAAGTGGATTCTCAGACATAAAACCACTCATACTTACTTCATA